>JACOUS010000029.1 GCA_016177735.1 Ignavibacteriales bacterium
AACTCTATACAGTTTTCTTATTGCCAATTTTGGAATGGTTGGAAAATCGAATTACAGAAAAATATTTTCTCTTATTGATAGAACTAAATGCTAAATCTCTTCTCTTTGTCCAAAAAAAACGACTTATTCAGTAACGACTATCAAGTTTTTGGAATTGTAATGAATCGATTGCACTTTGTTCCCATGTGAAAGGAGGATTACCGTTTGTTGGTCTGCCGGCTGGAACATGAACTGTTCTCGTTGTAAGCGGATCGCCGTTGTGCAAATGACTGTTAAAATTTTGTGATGATTCCATATTGTGTATTGCCGCAATGAAATACCACGGAATGTTCAGTTGAGATGAAACTAATTCGTATCTGTTTTTGCCGGCGATTATCCGGTTAACTACTTTTTCTGCTTCATGAAGTCTTTCATTGCGGATAATGCAAGCGTTGAACAAATTATTGTACTCTGTTTTTAGTGCTTCGGTTAAATTAATTGCGGGCATAACTTCACCTTGTTAATGTTGTGAAAATTTGTAGGTCGAATCGTAGATTCGACCCAAAAGAGTTGAGAATGCTGATGAAGATTAATTATGGGCGAAGCTTGCGTCCGTCTGACAGATGCCGCACAAGCTTCGTCCTACAAAAATCAAAACAAGTTTTCCTAATCAATAAATCGGGTTTACGTTCAAGTTATAAAACATGAAAGACCAGAGATCGGTGTAAAGTTCAATTGATTTAGAAGTACTCGTTCCGGCGCCGTGACCGACCTTTGTTTCAATTCTTATAAGAGACGGATTTTTTTTACCGTTCATTTCTTGAAGTGCTGCGGCATATTTAAATGAGTGTGCCGGAAAAACACGGTCATCATGATCGGCTGTTGTTACCATTGTAGCCGGATAATTTATTCCGCTCTTCAAATTGTGAAGCGGCGAATATGCGTACAAATATTTGAACTGATCTGCATTGTCGCTCGAACCAAATTCAGGTACCCACGCCCAGCCGATTGTAAATTTATGAAAGCGCAGCATATCCATTACGCCGACCATTGGAAATGCAACTTTGAATAATTCCGGTTTTTGATTCATCACCGCGCCAATTAATAAACCACCGTTCGAACCACCTTGAATTGCAAGCTTATCCGGTGAAGTATATTTATTGTTGATCAGCCATTCAGCCGCAGAAATAAAATCATCAAAAACATTTTGCTTTTTTTCGAGCATGCCGGCTTTGTGCCATTCTTCGCCATATTCATTGCCGCCGCGCAGACATGCCATTGCATAAACAGCACCGTTTTCCAAAAGCGGAATTCGTGTAACAGAGAATGAAGGCTGCATCGAAATGTTGAATCCTCCGTACGCGTAAAGAAGAGTGGGATTATTTCCATCGAGTTTCAATCCTTTTTTGTGAACAATGAAGAGAGGAACTTTTGTGCCGCCTTTGCTTGTGTAGAAAATTTGTTTGGTTTCGTAACCGGTCATATCAAATTTTACGCTCGATTTTCTGAACAACTCCGATTTATTGTTTGCAGCATCGTACTTATAAATTGTGGGTGGATATGTAAATGAAGTGAACGTGTAGAAAGTTTCTGTGTCTTCGTTCTTTCCTGAAAATCCGCCAACTGTACCGAGTGCCGGAAGTTGAACATCGTGCAGATATTTTCCGGCTTCGTCAAAAATTTTTACAACATTGTTGGCATCTTTCAAATAAACGGCAATCAATTTACCACCGAGGTGCGAAACATCTTGAAGTACTTCTTTAGATTCGGGAATAATAGTAACCCAGTTTTCGTTTGCCGGGTTTTTTAGATCGATCAAAACAAGTTTTTTGTTCGGTGCATCAAGATTTGTGAGCATCAAAAATTTACCGCCGATGTTATCAACTATTGTATATTCGGCATCAAAAACATTGAGTAGTTTTACAATCGGTCCGTCGCCCGGCAAATCTTTGTACCATATCAAATTATTTGTTGCAGAGCCTTCCCACACATTTATGATCAAATAATTTTGGTCGTCGGTAATTCCGGCGCCGAAGCCGTACTTCGGATTTTCTTTATCTTCAATTACAAGTTTATCTTCGGATTGCAGTGTGCCCAGTTTGTGATAATAAAGTTTTTGAAATTCGTTCGATTGCTTTAATTCTTCGCCGGCTTTAGGTTCATCGTAACGTGAATAAAAGAAACCGCCTTTGTACCATGCGTTGCCGGTAAACTTTGCCCATTTGATGTGATCATCGAAAAGTTTTTTTGATTGGACATCCATTGCAAAAAATTCTTGCCAATCGGAACCGCCGCGTGAAATTCCGTAACTCAAATATTTATTGTCTTTGGAAAAATATAATCCGCTCAAACTCACAGAGCCGTCTTCGGATAATTTATTTGGATCGAGCAGAACTTCCGGCGTGCCGTTCAATCCTTTTTGAATATAAACAACGCTCTGTTCTTGAAGCCCGTCATTCTTATAGAAAATGTAATACTCGCCTTTTTTTGATGGGGCAGAGTATCGTTCGTAATTCCAGAGTTCAGTTAACCGTTCTTTGATTTTTTCCCGGAAAGGAATTTTAGATAAATAATCATTCGTGATTTTATTTTCTTCTTCGACCCATTTTTTTGTTTCTTCGGAATTATTGTCTTCGAGCCAGCGGTACGGGTCTGCTACTTTTGTACCTTGGTAATCGTCAACATGGTCGACTTTTTTTGCCGACGGATATTTAATTTCTTGTGCTGAAATAAAAGTGTAGATGAAGAATAAAAGTAAGAAAGTAGAAGCGTGGAATTTCATTTCCCCCTCCGATTGGTAGTTAATAATTTTGGTCGTTTTTAAAATAGAACTCGTTCGTTTTAAAACAAAATTTATATTTTTATAAAAATTTTTCGAATGGAGAAATTCCTAAATAAATCAGAGCATATGTTTTATTGCCTAACATTATTAAGAAAGTCGGAAGTGCTGCGTTAGTAATTAATGTGATTCGAAGAATAATCATAAATCATGTGCTGATGAATGTGCAATTGAGTTGTTTGTGTAATAAGGCGAGACTGTCTATTTTTCATAAGCAAATTTTAGGACTTGGATAGGAAACGAGCCAAGAAAGTACACACAATGTTCTTTTGATTGGTTCTCCAGGTTGAATTGAAAAACTAAATTCACTTAGAGGAAACATGGCTAGTAAAGAATTCAACCCTTTCGAAATGGCACAAGCACAATTCGACAAAGTTGCCGAAATATTAAACCTTGATCAGGCAACACGAGACCTTTTAAGAAATCCATTACGCGAATATCATTTCAGTATTCCCGTAAAAATGGACGACGGCACTACGAAAGTATTTAGAGGATTCAGAGTTCAACATAATGATTCACGCGGACCGTGCAAAGGCGGTATCCGCTTCCATCCGCAAGAAACTGTTGATACCGTTAAAGCACTTTCAATGTGGATGACATGGAAATGTTCTGTTGTTAATATTCCGCTCGGCGGCGGCAAAGGAGGAGTTATTTGCGATCCGCATCATCTCAGCATGAAAGAACAAGAACAAATCTGCCGCGGATGGGTTCGGCAAATGGCAAGAAATGTCGGACCGATAAACGATGTTCCGGCACCGGATGTAATGACAAACTCGCAGCACATGTTGTGGATGCTTGATGAGTACGAAGCAATTCACGGTGCAAAATATCCCGGCTTCATTACCGGCAAGCCGGTTGGAATGGGCGGTTCGCTCGGAAGAACTGAAGCTACCGGTTACGGTGTAATTTTCACTGTGCGTGAAGCATTGAAAGAATTGGGCATTCGTCCCGAAGATACAATTGCAGCTGTTCAAGGATTTGGCAACGTTGCACAGTACGCAATCGAGTTGTATCAGAAACTCGGCGGAAAAGTAATCTGCGTTTCGAGCTGGGATCAAAAAGATCAATGCTCGTACACATTCCAAAGAAACAGCGGAATTAATCTTGAAGAGTTATTGAAAATTACAGACAAGTTTGGCGGCATCGATAAAACAAAAGCAAAAGAACTTGGCTATGAAGTTCTTGACGGCGATGCATGGATTGAACAAGACGTAGATATTCTTCTTCCGTGCGCTCTCGAAAATCAAGTTCGCGGAGATAATGTTGAAAAAATTTCGAAGCGCGTAAAAATTATTGCCGAAGGCGCAAATGGTCCAACAACACCGGAAGCCGATAAAGTAATTCAGGAGAGAGGAATTTTTGTTATACCTGATTTTCTTGCAAATGCCGGCGGTGTTACGTGCAGTTATTTCGAACAAGTGCAGTCCAATATGAATTATTTCTGGGAACGCGATGAAGTGCTGGGCAAACTCGATGTGAAAATGACATCTGCATTCCTTGCTGTAAGTGAACTTGCAAAGAAGAAAAATCTTTACATGAGAGATGCGGCTTATGTTATTTCTGTCAGCCGTGTTGCGCAAGCTTGTAAAGACAGAGGATGGGTATAAAAAATAAGTACGAGGTACGAAGAAAGATACGAAGTACGAAGTTGGAAATACTAAGTATGAGGGTAAAAAGACGAAGTAAGAACAAAATTACCTTTGACAATTGTGATGGTTCTTTTAAATTAAACCGGGAATTGGTTTGAAATCAGTTTCCGGTTTCTTTATATATGGAAAAGAAATGAGCAACTTCCTCAAACCGCATTATGCAAATAAAAAATTCTGAGACAGCAAATAATTTCATCCCTCGATTCGACAGAAAATTTTTTCAATCCACGGAAGATTTTTACTGGATTGGCGAAGGTTCTTTTGGCGGCAAAGCAAGCGGTTTGGCTTTTATTAAACATATCATTAGGGATAAAATTAACCACGAAGAGTTTCCGAATATTGAAATAAAAATTCCGAGAATGATTGTTCTTCGCACGGAAGTTTTTGATTCGTTCATGGAACGGAATAACCTTTATCAATCTGCACTCAACGAAACTTCCGATATCAGAATTATAAATGAATTTCTGAATGCCGATCTTCCGGTTGAAATACTCGGTGATTTGTGGACGTTAATTGAAAACATAAATTCGCCGCTGGCAATCCGCTCATCAAGCATGCTTGAAGACGCAAAGTTCGAGCCGTTTGCCGGAATCTACGCAACCAAAATGATTCCGAATAATCAGCCAAGTATTGAGATGCGCTATCATAAATTGATTGAAGCGATTAAGTTTATTTATGCATCAACATTTTTCAAAGCATCAAAAGATTATTTCAAAGCTTCGTCTCATAAAATTGAAGAAGAGAAAATGGCTGTTATCATTCAGGAAATTGTTGGGCAGAATCACAATTTCAGGTTTTATCCGAATTTTTCCGGCGTAGCCAAATCGTACAATTATTATCCGACCGGCAGATCAAAGCCTGAACACGGAGTTGTAAACTTGGCATTGGGGCTCGGCAAAACTATTGTCGATGGTGGAGTAGTGTGGAGTTATTCGCCGCTCTTTCCAAAATCGCCGCCGCCGTTTGCAGATCCGCAAGCGATGCTCGATCTTACTCAAAAATATTTTTGGGCTGTCGATTTGAATCCGGTTGTTGAGTTCGATCCAACAAAAGAAACAGAATACATGAAACAGTTTCAGCTGAATAATGCTGAGTATGATAACACTTTAAAATTGGTCGCATCAACGTACGATTCTCATTCAAACAAAATTATTATTGGAGTTGGTGCCGACGGAGCGCGTGTTCTAAACTTCTCACCTCTGTTGAGCTTTGATGATTACACCTACAATTTGTTGATAAAAAAAATATTGAAAGTCTGCGAAGAGGCTTTTAATAATCCGGTTGAAATAGAATTTGCAGTCACAATCGATAAAGAAACAAACAAAATGCATTTCGGTTTTCTGCAAGTTCGACCGATGGTTGTATCGAATGAAGTAGTTGAAATAAATGAAAACGAAATGAGCGGCGAAGAAATTTTAGTTTCGTCGGACCACGTAATGGGAAACGGTTCATTGGATTTTATAACGGATATTGTTTTCGTTAAACCTGAAATGTTCGATAAAAAGAATACGAAACTAATTGCCGGTGAAATCGATTTAATAAATAAGAAATTGGTAATTGCACGGAAACCGTATTTATTAATCGGCTTCGGGCGATGGGGTAGCAGCGATCCGTGGCTTGGCATTCCGGTTGAGTGGGGAGAAATTTCCGGCGCAAAAGTAATTGTCGAATCCACTTTGTTTGAAATTAATGTTGAACTCAGTCAGGGTTCGCACTTTTTCCACAACCTCACGAGTTTTAACGTTTGTTATTTTTCTATAAATTATGACGGGATGTTTAAAATAGATTGGCAATGGCTGAACGAACAAAACACAGTAACTGAAAAAGATTTTGTTAAACACATTAGTTTGTCAAAGCCTCTCAAAATAAAAGTTGACGGCAGAACCGGAAGGGGAGTAATCAAAAAATGGTAAACGAAAACAAACCGATTGATAATCTTGTATTGGAACTTCAGGAAAGAGCGAAGGAATTAAATTGTCTTTACACAATTGAAGACAATTTAAACCGGTCGGATATTTCTTTGCGGCAAGCATTTCACACGGTTATAAATGCAATTCCTCCGGCGTGGCAATTTCCCAATGTCTGCAAAGCAAAATTGGTTTACGGAGATATCGTTTATCAAACAAGTGATTTTGAAGAAACAAAATGGCAGTTAACTTCCGATATAGTTGTACAGGATAAAAAAGTAGGTGCTATTTCAGTTTTCTATCTGGAAGAAGTGCCGCAAGCGGATCTCGGTCCATTTTTAAAAGAAGAAAAGAAATTACTCGATACAATTGCAGAACGTCTCGGGCATTTTATCCTTCATCAAAAACTTAAAAATGTTTTTAACGAATTGAAGTCCGTACGCGAAACAGTTCAAGGAAAAAATAAAGGCGAGTGGCGGATTGTGCTGGACATGATCAGAAAAACCGATCCGAATCTTTTCATGAGTTTGATGCGGAAGATGCTTCATCTGCTTTGCTGGAAAGGTGTTGAAGAAGCAGAGATGCTGATGAAACATGCAAGCAGTGCGCGGCGTGGATTTGAAGAAGAAAGCACTGCCGATGAAAACAAACCGATGAAAGTAAAAAAGATTGTCGATTATGACCATTATGTCGATACAATTCAACAGCTTGCCGATGAAAATCTGCCCGATGATATTATACTAACGAGGATACAGAAATGGATTCAAGAAGATAAATCGAGTGCACTTATTAAAGTTGTTGAAAGTCAGGACACATCATTAACCGATATTGCCGAAGCGATACGAAAATATTATCACATCGCACCGGAGAAATTTGAACTGCCGCCTTCAACTGTAAAAGGTTTGCGCGTTTCACTTCTCCGAAGATTTTTTACCGAGGAACTCGATTTCATCAGCATCACAAAAGAATATGTTAAGCTTACTGATTTTTACAAACTAATCGACAAAATGATTTTTCCTCCCGGCAGTCACGGTAAACTTGGCGGCAAAAGTGCCGGACTGTTTCTCGCTTATCATATTTTGAGCAAAGAAGCCGAGCATAACGAGCTGATTAAAGACATCAAAATTCCGAAGACGTGGTATCTAACTTCGGACGGTGTTTTGTATTTCATGCAGCACAACAATCTTGAAGAAGTACTCGAACAAAAATATAAAGAGATTGATGAAGTACGAATTGAGTATCCGCATGTGGTTCAGCTTTTTAAGAATTCCGAATTTCCGCCCGACATTGTAAAAGGACTTTCCGTAGCACTCGATGACCTCGGAGAGAATCCGCTTGTTGTCCGCAGTTCAAGCTTGCTCGAAGATCAAATTGGTGCCGCATTTTCCGGCAAGTACAAAAGTTTGTTCCTCGCAAATCAAGGAACAAAACAGCAGAGGATGATTGCACTGATGGACGCGATTGCAGAAGTTTATGCATCAACATTTAGCCCCGATCCGATTGAATACCGCGCAGAAAGAGGTCTTCTCGATTTTCATGAAGAGATGGGTGTGATGATTCAAGAAGTAATCGGGAAAAAAGTCGGTGATTATTTCTTCCCTTCATTTGCCGGTGTCGCATTCAGCAATAACGAATTCAGGTGGTCTCCGAGAATTAAAAGGGAAGACGGACTTGTGCGTCTCGTTGCCGGATTGGGAACGCGTGCAGTAGATCGATTGAGCGATGATTATCCCGTGCTTGTTTCGCCGGGTCAGCCGAATTTAAAAGTAAATGTTTCGCCCGATGAAATGATCAGATACTCTCCCAAAAAAGTTGATGTGATAAATCTGAAAACGAATGAGTTCGAATCAATTTCAATTGAAGAACTTTTCGAACATATCGGTCATGATTATCCCGGCTTCGAATTGGTTTTTTCGGCACTGCAAGGAACAATGGTTCGACCGGTATCGCGCTTCGAGATTGATGATAAAAATAAAGATTACATAGTTACGTTTGATGGATTAATCTCCAACACAAACTTTCTAAAAAAGATTGATGCGATTTTGAAAGTTGTGCAGATGCGCATGAAAACTCCGATTGATATAGAATTCGTTTGCGACGGAACTGATTTTTATTTATTGCAATGCCGCCCGCAAAGTTTTGCAAGCGAATCCGTTGCAGATATGATACCAAAAGATGTTCCCGATGATCGAATTCTTTTCACAGCCGGCAAATATGTTTCAAACGGAAAAGTGCCGGAACTGACTCACATTGTTTATGTCGATCCGCTGAAGTATGCTGAGATTTCCGATAGAAATAAATTATTGCAAGTGGGAAGAGCTGTGAGCAAGTTGAATAAGATGCTGCCCAAAAGAAAATTTGTTTTGATGGGACCGGGCAGATGGGGAAGCCGCGGCGATATTAAACTTGGTGTCAGTGTAACATATTCGGATATCAACAACACTGCGCTATTGATAGAAATTGCACGGAAGAAAGGAAATTATGTGCCCGATCTTTCTTTCGGAACACACTTCTTCCAAGATTTGGTTGAAGCAAACATCAGGTATCTGCCGCTTTATCCGGACGACAAAGGCATACATTTTTATGAAGAATTTTTTTCCGGATCGAGAAATATATTTTCAGAACTTGCGCCCGATTTTGTCTCTTTGGAAGATACGGTAAAAGTAATTGATGTAACCGAATCGACCGGCGGAATGATTTTGAAAGTTTTGATGAACGCCGAACTCGATGAATCAATTGGAATGTTCGCACAGCCTACGGCGGAAGTGGCTTCTGAAAAAGAGGTCCGCGAAGTTATCGATTACAACAGCGGCGATCATTGGCGTTGGAGAATGAAGATGGCTGAAAAAATTGCCGGTGAACTTGACGGCAAACGATTCGGTGTAAACGGTTTGTATGTTTTCGGCAGTACGAAAAATGCTGTCTCCGGTCCGGGCAGTGATATCGATCTGCTTGTTCACATCGATAACGATAAATGCAATATCAATGAATTGAATATTTGGTTCGAAGGATGGAGTTTGTGTTTGAGCGAGATTAATTATTTGCGCACCGGCTACAAATCTCAAGGTCTGCTCGATGTTCATTATGTTACCGATGAAGACATGAAAAACAAAACAAGCTACGCCGCAAAAATTGGTGCAGTTAGCGATGCGGCACGACCGCTGAAATTAAAGAGTAAATTTGTAAGCTAAATTAAAATTCGTTCGGCTTTTTCCAAATTATCGAGATCAAATTTCACAAGTGCAAATTCTTTTCCGTCGTGTGCGGCGCTGAAACAAAATGTCTTTCCGATTTTATCTTTCCAACTGCCGGTTAATCCAGGCGATTCGTGAATATGCCCGTGAAGCGTTAACATCGGCTGTTTTGTTTCGATAAACTTTTTTATTGCAATACTGCCAACATGCGGATCGAGGGGAGCGTGATCAATCATTTTACCGTCAAGTGCGGCTCTATCCAAATTTGTTTTGTACGGCGGACCGTGGAAAAGAAAAACTGCATTGTTCAAATCATCAGTACCGGCAAGCTTTTCGAGATCATCTTTAATTGTTGAAAATCTTTTTTGAATCTGCGGTATCTCGATTGTTCTTTTACCGTCTTCGGGTGAAATAGAACCTGGATCAACGTAACGAGAGATATCATATTTTTCCCAATCCTTCAAAAGAAAAGGGGAAGGCGGCGTAAAAGAATATCCGTAAAAATTTGTTGTGCTTACTGTTGTTTTTCTGAAATGAATGTACTGGATTAATCCGCTGTCGTGTAATTCGTAAATATATTTTTCGTCCCGCGCCGCGTCATCATTGCCAAGTATTAAAAGGATTCTCGGAAAATTATTCCCCAACTTATTTTTGATTTCTTCAAGTAAGGGCTTGATAAAATCGAGTACAAAATTTTGCTCACCGTACGAATGAGGCAGAAGATCACCGCCAAGCAGAACAACCTCAGGCTTTCCGCTCACGATTTCAGAAAATAATTTTTCATACCGCCCGGTTTTACCGTGCAAATCAGAAGCAAAATAACAGTGCATAATTAAATCGAAAAATTTGTTGATAATTAGAAAAACTTTTTTACATTTGGAATCAAAATTAGGAAATTTCTGTGAATACAATAGTGTACACGGCTCATCATCATAATCATCATTGGATAATTCCTTACAAAGGCGCCGGTATACTTTAAATAAAAGAATATTTGAAAAAATCTAACCCCGGCGCTTGTCGGGGTTTTTTGTTTATAGGAGTATTTATGTTAAACGGTAATTTAAAACTCGCCGTTCAAAAGAAAGGCAGATTGACTGATAAATCTTTGCAGTTGTTAAAAAACTGCGGATTGGATTTCGAAGATTATTCCGACCGGCTGATTATTTCTGCCCGCAATTTTGAACTTGATATTTTATTTCTTCGAGACGATGATATACCCGAATATGTTAACGACGGAGTTGCAGACATCGGCATCGTTGGTGAAGATGTAATTTATGAAAAGAAAGCTGATGTGGAAATTGTTCGGAAACTCGGATTTGGAAGATGTAATCTTTCCCTTGCGGTGCCGGAAGGGAGAGAATTGAAAAGTATTTCCGAGCTGAACGGTTTGCGTGTTGCTACTTCATTTCCAGTTTTACTGAAAAATTTTCTTGATAAGAATAAAATACAAGCTTCGATAATAGAAATAAGCGGATCGGTGGAAATTACGCCGTCGCTTGGAGTTGCAGATGTTATATGCGATCTCGTTTCAACCGGCAATACACTAAAGCTGAACAAACTCAAAAAGTCGTTCGATGTTTTTTCTTCGGAAGCAGCACTGATTACGAGCAAGAATCTAAAAGAGAATATTGAAAAGCTGGCAATATTGGAACAACTGCTCGTGCGGATTGATTCAGCGCTCAGTGCAAAGAAATCCAAATATCTGATGATGAATGCACCGAAATCAAATCTCGAAAAAGTAGAATCTATTGTTCCTTCGCTCAGCAGTCCAACAATTTTATCTCTCGCAGATGAAAGTATGGTTGCCGTTCATGCAGTTATTCCATCGGATAAGTTTTGGGAAATCTACAAGGATTTAAAAGATGCCGGTGCATCCGGAATTTTATTACTTCCAATTGAGAACATGATTGTATGAAAACTTATTACTACAAAAAATTATCAGCGCAAAAAATCAATGAGCTTTTGAAACGCCCGGCAATTGATCTTGAAAGTAAAATGAAGCAAGTAAAGCCGATAATTGAAGATGTTAAAAAGAACGGCATACATGCTGTGATTAAATATGCTAAAAAATTTGACGGACTAAAATCCGGCGCATTAAAAGTAACTGCTGATGAAATTAATAACTCAGAAAAATTTTTAGCACCGGAAATTAAATCGGCAATAGACAAAGCGGCAAAAAATATTTACAAGTTTCACCTTCAACAAAAACCGCAAAGTTATTCTATTGAAACACTTCCCGGTGTTGTTTGCACAAGAAAACATATTCCAATTGATAGTGTTGGCTTGTACATACCGGGAGGAAGTGCCGTACTTGTTTCAACAATGTTGATGCTCGGTATCCCAGCAAAGATAGCCGGATGTCAAAAAGTTGTAGTTTGCTCGCCGGCAAAAGATGAAGAGATCAGCGCAGAACTTTTATACGCGGCAAAAGTTTGCGGCATAAAAGAATTTTATAAAGTAGGCGGCTCACAAGCAATTGCGTTAATGGCTTACGGAACCGGGTCAATTGAAAAAGTTAATAAAATTTTCGGTCCAGGGAATCAATATGTTACAGCCGCTAAAGCCGTTGTGAGCACTGATCCGGATTCTGCCGGATGTACGATTGATATGCTTGCCGGTCCAAGTGAAGTGTTAATTATCGCTGATGAAACAGCTTCGCCGGAGTTTGCTGCCGCAGATTTGTTATCACAAGCCGAACATGGTACTGACTCACAATCGATTTTATTAACTACAAGCGAAACGTTTGCGAAAAAAGTTATTGCAGAAGTGGATAAACAATTGAAAGTTCTTCCCCGAAAAGAGCTTGCAAAAAAATCGCTCCAAAATTCTTTCATTCTTGTTTTCGAAAACGTTAATGATGCTGTCGAGTTCAGCAACAAATACGCTCCGGAACATTTGATATTGAACATAAAAAATTCTTCCGGTTATCTTAAAAAAATTAGAAATGCCGGATCGGTTTTTATTGGCGAATATTCGCCTGAAAGTGCCGGAGATTATGCATCGGGTACAAACCATTCTTTGCCAACTTACGGCTACGCAAAATCAATCGGCGGCGTAACTGTTGAATCTTTTATGAAGACAACTACTTTTCAAAAACTTACAAAGAGCGGTCTGAAAAAACTTTCTCCGGTTATTACAAAACTTGCCGAAGTTGAAAAATTAGATGCACATGCAAACGCAGTTAAAATCAGGATGAACAAATGAAAATAGAAAATCTCGTTCGAAAAAATATTTTGGAGTTGAAGCCGTACACTGCAGCGCGTCACTCGCACTTTGAAGGAATACTGCTCGATGCAAATGAAAATCCGTTTGGAGCAGTTATTGAGAACGGCGGGTTACATCTCAACCGTTACCCCGATCCGTATCAAACGGAAATACGAAAAGCACTGAGCAAATATTTGAATGTTCATTTAGATAAATTATTCTTTGGTGTTGGCTCAGATGAAATTATCGATCTGCTGATAAGAATTTTCTGCGAACCGCGAGAAGACAACGTTATAATTTGCGAGCCAACTTACGGAATGTACAAAGTCTGTTGCGATATCAACAACGTAGAAGTGAAATCCGTACCGCTAAACAGCAGTTATAATCTTGATTATGAAAAGATTGTGGCTGCGATAAACAACAAAACGAAAATTATTTTTGTCTGCTCGCCGAATAATCCAACATCAAACTTGTTGGACAAAAATATTATCATAAAAATTGCGCGCGAAAACAATGTAATAGTTGCCGTTGATGAAGCTTATGCAGATTTTGCCGGCGACTCAAGTTTGATAAATGATATCACTGATGTTCCGAACATTGTGCTGATGCGGACGTTCTCAAAAGCATGGGGCTTGGCTGCAATCAGATGCGGTTACTGCATCTCTTCGGAAGAAATAATTCGATTACTATTTAAAGTGAAATTTCCATACAATATGAATGCTTTGACAGCCAACGCAGTTTTGAAAGCACTCTCAAACGTCGAGAAGAAAAACGATTATGTGCAGATAATTTTGAGTGAAAGAGAAAGAGTGTACAACAAACTGCTCGGTTATAAAAAAATAATTAACGTGATAAAATCCGATTCGAATTTCATTTCCTTCAGAGTAGAAAAGCCCAAAGAAGTTTTTTCATCTTTGGAAAAGAGCGGGATAATTATTCGCGATAGAAGTAACCAGCTAAACTTTGGCGGCTATCTGCGTGTTACAATCGGCACCACGGAAGAAAACGAACTGTTCCTTTCAAAGCTGGAAGAGGTGTTATGAAAAAAATATTTATCGACAGCAGATTTTTCTCGTACGGTTCAAAAGAATCTGCCGGACTAATTTCCGCATTGAAAAATTTATCGAACGGCGGTTACAGTTTGTTTACTAGCAATGCGAGGACTATCGGGAAAGATTTACAAAAAATTTTATCAGTGGAAGTAATCGATATTAAGGAATCTGGCAAAGACGTTGATTATGAAAAATGTTTCGTGATGCACGGAAAAGGGAGCGAACGCGATTTAGTAATCAATGCGAAAAGCAAAATCAAAAATATTGAAGAAGCTGTTTCATTAGTTCTTAAAAAAAATAGAACAGCCGAACACAAAAGAACGACAAAAGAAACAGCTATAAAAATTGAAGTGAACCTCGATGGAACCGGCAAAGCTAAAATCAAAACCGGCATCGGATTTTTTGATCACATGCTTGAACAGATAGCACGTCACGGCAATATCGATTTGGCAATAATTACGAAAGGCGATCTTCACGTTGATGAACACCACACTGTTGAAGACACCGGCATTGCATTGGGCGAAGCAATCAAAAAAGCTTTGGGCGAAAAAACCGGTATTAAACGTTACGGTTTCTTTTTGCCGATGGACGATTCGATTGCTCGGTGCTCGATTGATCTCGGCGGCAGAAATTATCTCAACTTTAATTGTAAATTTGAAAGAGAAAAAGTAGGAGAGTTTCCCACGGAATTGACCGCAGAATTTTTCAAAGGTCTCTCGATGGGATTGGGCGCAAATATTTATCTGAAAGCCACCGGCAAAAATGATCATCACAAAATTGAAGCGATGTTCAAAGCATTTGCAAAATCTTTGAACGAAGCGTTGAGAATAGATGAGCGAGCAAAAGGCAAACTGCCAACAACAAAAGGATTAATATGATAGCAGTTATTGATTACGGTTCGGGCAACATTCAATCGGTGAGCAACGCACTTAATGATATCGGTGCGGAGTATGTAATCACTTGCCGCGAGAAAGAGATGTGCGATGCAGACAAAATTATTTTTCCGGGAGTCGGTGAAGCATCGTACGCAGTAAAAAGATTGCACATGCTGAATCTTTTCACGATGCTTCGAGTAGTGAAAAAACCTCTGCTCGGAATTTGCCTCGGTATGCATCTGCTTTGCGAAAAATCTGCCGAAGGGAATGCATCGTGCCTCGGTGTTTTCCCGGTGAACACTGAAATGTTCAACGACTCAAAAATAAAAGTGCCGCACATGGGGTGGAACAAAGTGCAGATAACGAAAGAGAGTAAACTTTTTGAAGATATTCCCGACGGATCGTTTTTTTATTTTGCTCATTCTTTTTATGTGCCGGATAATGATTATTCATCAGCAATTGCACAGTACGATATAAATTTTGCTGCTGCCGTAGAAAAAGAAAATTATTACGGCGTGCAGTTTCATCCCGAGAAATCCGGTGAAGCCGGAATTAGATTGTTAAAAAACTTTGTGGAAAAATGTTAATTATACCGGCGATAGATATACTTGGCGGAAAGGTGGTTCGATTAAGCAAAGGAGATTTTAATCAATCTACTTTTTATGATTTTTCCCCTCTCGAACTTGCGGTAAAATATTTCTCGGCCGGTTTTGAATGGATTCATATTGTAGATTTGCTCGGTTCGAAGGAAGGGAAGATCGGCATTCAAAATTTGCTCGGAGAAATAAAAGCGTCTGTAAATATTAAAATAGAATTCGGCGGCGGAATCAGAAACGAAACTCAAATTGAAGAACTCATTTCGTTGGGAGTTGACCGAATCGTTGTCGGCTCGCTTTCAATCACAAATAAAAAATTATTTGAAAATGTCGTCTCTAAATTTTCTCCCGAAAAATTTATCGCGGCAATAGATGTTATGAATGAAAAAGTTTTTATAAAAGGGTGGACGGAAGATAGCCACGTTGGCTTATATCAGCATATCGAGTATTGTTCGTTACTCGGGATGAAAACATTTCTTTGCACAGATATCAGCAAAGACGGAACATTGAAAGGTCCGAATAACGATATGTACAAAAACATAATGACTCGTTTCCCGAAAATTAATGTTATCGCTTCGGGTGGAATAAGCTCGATTGAGGATATCAAAAAATTGAATGAGCATAATTTATATGCCGCAGTTGTCGGCAAAGCTATTTATGAAAACAAAATCAATCTTGAGGAGTTGGTAAAAATTGGTTGCTAAAAGAATTATTCCTTGTCTCGATGTGAAAGACGGAAGAGTGGTGAAGGGAACAAACTTCGTTAATCTGCGCGATGCCGGTTCTGCAGTTGAATTATCGCAGCGCTACTACGAAGAAGGCGCGGACGAATTGGTTTTTCTCGATATCACAGCGACAGAAGAGAGACGAAAAACATTAGTTGAATTAGTGAAAGATGTTGCTTCGGTTTTACGAATTCCGTTCACGGTAGGCGGCGGCATTTCTGCATTAAATGATATTGAAATGTTGTTGAAAGCCGGTGCGGATAAAGTTTCTCTCAACAGTTCTATTGTTAGAAATCCAAACTTGATTACGGAAGCCGCACACAGATTCGGCAGTCAAGCAGTAGTTGCGGCAATCGATGTGAAAAAAGAAAACGGGACTCACATTGTTTACATCAAAGGTGGAAGGGAAAGAACGGAAAGAATCGGTTTGGATTGGTGTAAACAAGTAAACGAACTCGGAGCCGGAGAAATTTTATTAACTTCGATGGACCGTGACGGAACAAAAGACGGCTACGAAGTTGATTTTCTGAAAGAAGTTGTATCTGCTGTTTCAATCCCGGTAATTGCAAGCGGCGGCGCCGGAAGGAAAGAAGATTTTCTCGATGCTTTCCAAAACTCAAATGTTGATGCTTGTCTCGCCGCAAGTTTATTCCACTATCAAGAGTTAGCAATAAAAGATTTAAAAAATTTTTTACTCAACAATAATATTTTGGTGCGGACGTGATTGATCAAAACAAAATAGATTTCACAAAACTAAACGGACTGATTCCCGCAGTTGTTATTGATAACACAACTCAACAAGTGCTTATGATTGGCTTTATGAATAAAGAAGCACTTGATAAAACTATCGAAACAAAACTTGTTACTTTTTTCAGCCGTACAAGAAATAATCTTTGGGTAAAAGGAGAGACATCCGGAAATTTTTTGGAACTTGTTGATATCGTTACCGATTGTGATAATGATTCGGTTCTCGTTTATGCAAATCCAAAAGGGAACACATGTCACACCGGCAGCTATTCATGTTTCGGATATGAAAAAGATGAATTGTTTTTTCTAAATGATTTATTTGAGTTGATCAAAAAAAGGAAAACCGAACTGCCGGAAGGTTCGTACACAACCTCATTGTTTAAATCGGGTGCCGATCGCATCATTCAAAAAGTTGGTGAAGAAGCAATCGAAACAGTTATTGCCGCAAAAAATAGAAACCGGACGGATGTGATAAATGAAGTATCGGATTTCATTTATCATTTGTTCGTGATGCTTGCCGAGCAAGACATAGAACTGAAAGAAATTGCCGCCAACTTATCCAAACGTCACAGAAAATAAATTATTCAGCCAAAGATTTGTTAAACCATTCTTCGATTATTTGGTACTGATCGCCGTTTGCAATAGTGTTGTAGTATTCATTTGTTTTGGGTGAGTAGGTATAATCTTTTTTCCATTCGTCAATATTTTTAATCACGGCTTCGATAGCATCAAGAACTTGATTTAATTCTTCATTAGTCATTATCGGGTGGACAGAAAATCTAACCCATCCCGGTTTTTCGGAAAGATCACCGTGATTAATTTTATCCGTGATTCTTTTTGAGCGTGTCGGATCAACATGCAGCAAATAATGTCCGTAAGTTCCGGCGCACGAGCATCCGCCGCGTACTTGAATTCCAAAACGATCGTTGAGAAGTTTCACCATCAAATTGTAATGAATATCTTCTACATAGAAAGAAATTATGCCAAGACGATCTTTAATTTCTTGTGCCAAGATATGTACGGAAGGGATTTTATCTAATCTATCGAAAACAATTTCGAGTAATTCGTGTTCGCGTTCAAGAATGTTAGCAGTGCCCATTTCTTCTTTTAATTTTATCGCAAGTGCAGTTTTAATTGCCTGAAGGAAACCGGGTGTGCCGCCGTCTTCACGCGCTTCAATATCTTCGATGTATTTATGTCCGCCCCATGGATTAGTCCAATCAACCGTACCTCCGCCGGGATGATCAGGTATTTTCCTTTTATATAATTTCGAATCGAATATCAAAACGCCGGATGTACCGGGTCCGCCAAGAAATTTGTGCGGCGATAAAAATATTGCATCAAGTTTTTCCATCGGGTCAACCGGATGCATATTGATATCAACATACGGCGCTGCTGCGGCAAAATCTACAAAACAAATTCCGCCGTGCTCGTGTATCAATTTTGCCATCTGATGATATTGAGGCTCTATGCCGGTAACATTTGATGCGGCAGTGAATGATCCGATTTTTATTTCACGGTGCTGGTACAATTCAAGCAAATGCGAAAGATGATCTAAGTTGACCAAGCCCTGTTCGTCCGGTTCGATTATCACTACTTCGCATATAGTTTCAAGCCACGAAGTTTGATTTGAATGATGTTCCATGTGTGTGATAAACACAAGAGGCTTATCTTCTTTCGGTATGTTTGTATATTTTTGAAGCTGCTCACAAATTCGCAGACCGAGTAAACGTTGAAATTTATTTACAGCCGCGGTCATTCCGAATCCGGCAAAGATTAAAACATCATTCTGGTTTGCATGAACATGTTTTTTGATTATCTGTTTAGCATGTTGATATGCTTTTGTCATCGAAGTTCCGGTTACGGATGACTCCGAATGTGTGTTACCGACAAGAGGACCAAACTTTTCTATCAGTGTCATTTCTATAGGATTATAAAGCCTTCCGCTTGCAACCCAATCAGCATACACAATTTTTTTCTTTCCGTAAGGACTAACGAACGATTGATCGATACCGATTGTATTTTCCCTGAACTTGTTGAAATATTTTTCTAATGATCTCATAAATTGATCCGAATTGTCGCAAGAAAAATAAAATAAATTTTCTTCTCGTTCATATTAAATGATATACAATTGTTCCGAAGGGGAAAGTCAAGGGAATAAAAAAGCCGTCAAAAAGACGGCTTTGCATAATTTTATTTGTTAACCTAAATAGGCTTTCAGGTTTTTGCTTCGTGTAGAATGGCGCAGTCTTATTAATGCTTTTTCTTTAATCTGGCGGACACGTTCGCGTGTAAGATTTAATTTCTCGCCAATCTCTTCGAGTGTTAAAGAATGTTCTTTGCCGAGACCAAAATATAGCCTAATTACTTCAGCTTCTCTGTCGGTTAATGTAGAAAGTGATCTTTCAATTTCTGCTTTGAGAGATTCTTTCATAAGTGTATTGTCCGGTGCGGGCTGATCTTCGTTCGGCATAACATCAAGCAAACTATTGTTACTGTCTTCGCTGTGTGCGAACGGTGCATCCATCGAAATATGGCGCCCGGCAATCTGCATTGCGTAAGTAACATCTTGAACATCCATATCGAGTTGTTCGGCAATCTCTTCCGGGCTCGGTCTTCTTTCATATTCTTGTTCCAACTGGCTGAGCGCTTTGCCCATTTTGTTGAGAGCACCGACACGATTAAGAGGAAGACGTACCATTCTCGATTGTTCTGCAATCGCTTGCATAATTGATTGGCGAATCCACCAAACGGCGTAAGAGATGAATTTGAATCCACGAGTTTCATCAAATCTAAGACCGGCTTTAATCAAGCCAAGATTACCTTCGTTGATTAAGTCGCCTAACGGCAGTCCCTGATTTTGATATTGTTTTGCAACACTGACTACGAATCTTAAGTTGGCTTTTGTCAAACGGTCAAGTGCATGTTTATCGCCTTTCTTGATTCTGATTGCCAGTTCTATTTCTTCATCAGGTGTTAGAAGGTCAACTTTACCTATTTCTTGAAGATATTGATCTAATGACTTACTCTCACGATTCGTGAATTGCTTCGTTATCTTCAACTTTGCATCACTCCTTGATTTATTTTTCTTTGTTTTAACTTAATTAATACAAAAATGTTCCTTAGCGAGACATTTTTGCTCACTATCATTTTCTAATATTAACTTTCTCTACCTTTTAAGTAAACTATAAATGAAATGGTAAATGTTTGGTCTATAAGCAGTTATCTGATATGTTTTTAGAAAAATCATCGTCCAAATATATGCAAATGATTATAGATTGTCTATATAAATTTTCAAGCAGAATTTAGAGTACTTTTAACAAAACTGACTTGGAAAGTTATTCATATATATAGTTCTTTATTAGAATCCAATTCGTTCATAGCGCTTAATACACATCAATCATCAATGGTTAGATCGATCAGCCTTCTTTCTTGAGCATAAGTGTACAAAAGAGCATACAGCATCTTCCTAGCTCGATGCAGCCTTGATCTCACTGTACCAAGCGGCACATCAATAAAGTCAGCAATTTCTTCGTATGAATAACCTTCAATATCAGAAAGAAAAACCACGGTTCTGAAATCATCCGGCAGTGCCGAGAGGGCATTAGCAATCTCGTCATCAAGTATGTCGTGGAAAGCGTCGGTTTCAAAATGAACAGTTTTTATTTCCTCGGCTTGAATGTTATCGTAGAAATTCTGAACATCTTCGTAATCAATTTTATCCGGTTCTTTTGAGTTTTTTCTGTAATTGTTTATGAATGAGTTTTTCATGATTTGAAAAAGCCATGCTTTGCTGTTTGTACCTCGTTCAAATTGATCAAAGAAACGAAATGCTTTCAACATTGTATCCTGAACCAAGTCATCCGCCTCTTCGGGATCGCTGGTTAATTTCAGCGCAAATGATTTAAGAGCCGGCAAGTGGGGAAGCGCTTCGTTTTCAAATTCATGATATTTTTTCTTTATCTCGCTGTCACTGATAAGATCGGACTTATTCATTTTTTCTCATTTCATATTAAGTTATTATATCTTCTTAACTATAATGAATGAGATAAAGTTCAAAAAAATATTTTAACAATTGCATATAAAAAAACCGGCAAGAGCCGGTTTCAAATTATTTTTCAGCGATGTATTTCGTACCGTCATCGCTAAGATTTTTGAGATACCGCTCCGGATCCTTTTTGAATTTATTGATACAGCTCGGACAGCAGAAGCCGATTTTTTTGCCATCGTAATTAACTGTATCGGTTTCGGGGTCAACTTCGTTGCCGAACACCGGACAATATTTATTCCAAATAAGTGAAGCTTCTTCAGTTTTTGTGCTGTCGGAACTGTGATCATGTTTCATCGATCCTGGCATGCATTTCATCATTTTGTGTTGATGTGATTCGGTGCTGTCGGAATCGTGTTCGTGTTTTGCCGACTCCATTTTGGATTTCATCATTTTATGCTGGTGCGTTTTTGTTGTATCAGCCGTTGATGAACAACAACTTTGTGCAGAAATATTTTCTGAAAAAATAAGCATGAAAAAGAGAATGGCAGCAAGTGAGAATAGTGATTTTACAAATGACATTTTAACTCCGTTATTTTTTTGTGATTATTAAAAGTGTTTTCCTAATTCTTAATGTGCAATTACTCCACCAAGAAAACCGGCAAGAGTGATTAATGATATTGTTAACAATCCGATTATCCACGAGAATTTTTTTAAGCGTTGAACCGATGTGAATACAAACCAACAAATGTACGATGCCAGCAAAGCAATTCCGGTGTTGCGGTGAAACTCAACAAGCCATTGTTTGCCGGTTCCGTTAAACGGTTCTGTTTGATTTAATCCGGTAACAACTGTTCCGATTGTGAAAAGTATTCCGGCTATTATCAATACGAGAATTACACGCTCGTAATTTTTTGTTTTGATGTTCGCAAGCGTGAGCAGAAATGCAACAATTCCAATTACAATAGGGAAGTGAACAAGTTTATTGTGCATGTGCACAAAAATTTGTTCGGCCGGATTTAATTCGAACGGTTCTTCTTTTTCTGCTTCAACAGACTTTTGTTTTGCCGCTTCAACCGGAATTCCGTTAACAGCGATTGTATCCCCATTAACAACAGTAAAAGTATCAGCTTTGGTTTTATGATCTTTGTTATGCTTTTCATCGCCGTGCGCAAAAATTGCCATAGATAAAATGAAAAACAAAATTGTTATTGATAGTTTCATTATTCTCTTTCTATGAAATTTACTGGAACTCAATAATGAACAAGGAATTTTAGCGAGACAATATCGTAATCCCTTGTCCATTATTAGAAACTTTAGCATAGCTTATTTTACTTTGAAGTTGTGCTTCTCCAGATTTGCTTTGGCTTCTTTAATCGTTACTTCTTTTAAAACCATTTTGCACAACGGGCATTTGCCGGCTTTATCGGAAATTACATTCCAGTCCATTTGATCTTGAAAAACTTTGCCGTCTTTATTTTTATCGATTGCTTGCAGATCAATCACACCTTTGCGAACAATATCATCAACTTTGGTTGTATCTTTTTTCATTCCCATTTTGGAATGATCTTTATGATCATGTTCTTGTGCAAAAGTTATTGATGAAGAAATTATGATTAATGAAAAAACCACAAGCAACACTTTGATTGATTTCATTTTTACGTCTCCTATTAATTTGTTAATGATTTTTATGTTCGGTTGATTGTTCCATAGAATTAGACTTTGACTGCACAGAACTTTCTCCGTGCTGATGCCCTGAAGGCATTCCGCTTTTCAATTGGCTTTCTGAATCAATTAAGAATCCGCCGGTAGCTGCAATTTGATCGCCTTCGTTCAAGCCTGAAAGTATTTGATATTTATTGCCGAACTTTTCGCCCACTTTAACATTGCGTGCTTCGAACATTCCGTCTCCGGCTTTTGCCCACACAACAGTCCGCTTGCCGGTAAACAAAACTGCATCAGCCGGCACGAGCAGCCCGCTTCCTTTATTTATTTGATAAGTTGTTTCTCCGTACATCTGCGGTTTTAATTTTCCACCGCGGCTTGCAAATTCACTTCGCACTTTTACTGTTCGTGTCTGTTGATTTACAACCGGATAAATGAATGTAACTTTGCCGTTGAATTCTTCGCCGGGATATGCCTTTAAACTAAGTTTTACCGGGCTTCCGATTTTTACATCACCCAAATTATCTTCGTACACTTCGGAGATATTCCAGAGTGTTGACAGATCGGCTATTTCATAAATCGCAGTCCCTTCGCTTACATACATTCCTTCTTGTGTTTTTTTCTCGATGACAGTTCCGTTAATAGGTGAATAGTAAGTAAGTGTAAATTGAATATCACGGCTCTTGCCGAGTTCACTAATTTGATTTTGAGTCAATCCGAACAATTCCAATTTCTTTTTAGCGGCTTTCAATAATGGCGTTGCACTGCTGCCGGGATTTTGTGCTTCGATGATATTACCGGCTCGCAAGCTGTTATCGAGTGCAATTAAATATTCGTTTTGTGCTTGCACAATATCCGGACTGTAAATTTCAAAGAGCGGTTCGCCTTTCGAAACATGGTCGCCGGTTTTATCAACAAAAAGTTTTTCAATTCTTCCGTTGAAGCGTGCAGAAATTGTTTTTCTGTTTTGTTCAACAAATTCGAGGTAGCTGTAAGCGGTAAATTCTTTGTAAAGTTTTTCTTCTTTCACATCGTAAAGAGAAACATTTGCAAGAACTTGTTTATTGCCGCCGAGCGTCACCATTTCAGCCATGTCTTTATCTGTAATTTCTGCCGGAGTTTCATCGACAACTTTTTTGATAAGCTCCATCTGGCAGATAGGGCAGACACCGGGTTTATCCGAAATAATTTGCGGATGCATCGTGCAAGTCCAATATTCTTTTTTCTGTGATGCCTCATTTTTGTGCTCATCGTTGTGTGAACCGTCGCTGCCGCATGCCGGCAATATGACTGCCATAACTATAACCATGAATACAATAAATATTTTTTTGATTAACATGTTAACTCCTTCGAAATGGTAAATGGAAAATGGAAGATGGAAAATGTACATCAAGAAATATTCTCTATTTACCACTTGCTGTTATCTTTATTCTTGAAAAAATTGATTTTAGTTCTTTGCTTTCATTTGTTAGTCTATCTAACGGGTTCTGATAAACCTCTTCTTTTAAGATTGCCTTGAACACTCTCAGCCAGTAATTCGATTCTCTTGCTTCTTTTAGAACGATTGATATTTTGTGCACAAAATCATTTTTAGATTCAGCCGCTTGAGCTTCCTCGTAATTAGCACCGACTGAGGTGGCAGCTTTTGCTAATTGATAAGTTAAAACATCATTCACTTTGGATTTAGGAAGTGTGGATAAGAAAGTGAGAACATCAACACCAAATTGAAAAGTTCTTTCAAGTAATTCTTCGGTTTTGGGATCCATTGTTTTACCTCTGATTTTTTTATACATGTTTTTCAATTTGTTCCTTTTCCCATTTCCCATTTACCATATTCCATTACTTGTTCTCAAGCCGCTGCCCAACCATCATTTCCATTTCTGCAACTGCCATTTGTATATCGGCTTTTGCCATGTAATAATTCATCTGCTGCATCAACAGCATTCTGTAGGAATCTATTACTGTGTTGATGTTTGTCCTTCCGTTTTGATAAGCGGAAACTTGTGCTTCTGCAGCTTTACCGTAAAGCGGAAGTACATTATTCGTGTACAAACGGACAAGATTATTTGCCGTGTTATATTTTAAATATGCCTCGTTGAATTTTGCAGTCATATCTCTTGCCATATCGTTTCTTTCATATTCGATGCTGCTGATGCCGGCATACAATTCTTCTTCCTTTGCTTTTATTTTGTTGATTGACCACGGTGCAAAGGGAAGTGTAATCGATGCCATCAACGAATACATGTAATCTGTTTTTGCATCGAGCATTGTTAAATCAGCTTTTGATGTTAGTATCATTCCACGGGGCATTCTCATTATCATTCCTTGCAGCATTAAATCGGGAATCAATTCTTTGTTGTTTGCTGTTATCATCGAGCGGTTCATTTCTATCATGCTGTTCATTCTGTTGAGCGATGGATTTGTTTTCTGCAGCAGCTCAACTAATTCCGGCTGAGAGTATTTAATTGTATCTGCCGGCGTATCTTGAAGTGTGTAAACGTTTCTTGAATCCAGCACTCTGCCGAGAAGTTTGTTCAGTTTATAAATCTCCGCTTCTTTTTGATTGTTGAGAATTAACAGTAGTGTTTCATTAGCGGCTATCTCGCTTTGTATTGTCAGCAAATCGGCTTGATTGATACGATTGACTGCGTAGGAAACCTCAATTGATTTTATTAGATCATTGAGAAGAAAAATATTTTTGTTCTGTACTTCAATTTTTTTTTCGATCGTCCACAATGTGAAATATGTCATCCGTATTTGTGCAATTAAATTGATTTTGTACACTTCCAAAGTATTTTTTTCAACATTGATGTTTCTCTTTTCTACTTCTGCCATCGCACCAATTTTACCGCCGAGTGGAAACATTTGAGAAAGCGAAAGATTATTCGAAATAGATTCATTGAAAATGTTTGTCTCGCTCACCGGCGTTTGGGAAAATTCCAACGAGAGACTCGGCGCCGGATAATTATTAACAGACTCCGCTCTAAATTCCGATGCACTGATTTTGTACTGTTGTGATTTCAACTGCGGATTGTTGAGCAAAGCTTCGTTGATTAGTGAATCCACGGATTGAGCATTTATGTTTTGAAAAGATAGAAAAAGAAATAACACAGAGGACACCGAGCGTACGGAGTTCCACAGAGCAGCTCTCATTTTCCATTTACCGTTTTCCATTTCCCATTTCCCATTTTTTAATTCTGCATTCTTCATTCTGCATTCTACACTCATTTTATTCTCCCTCCTTCATCCAGTCAGCCATTTTGGATAACTCAAGTTTGCCTTTTTTGAGAGCATGTTCTTTCATAATTGCAAAAAGAATAGGTGTAACAACAAGAACGTGAATTGCTGAAGTGAGCAAGCCGCCGATCATCGGCGCTGTTAACGGTTTCATAACATCGGCGCCGGTTCCGGTTGCCCACATTACTGGAATTAAACCAACCATCGAAGTTCCGACCGTCATAAGTTTTGGGCGCAGACGCAAAACCGAGCCTTCAACAGTTGCGTGATAAATATCTTCCTTTGTAATTGGTCCGCGTTTGCCTGAATGAAATGCCCGCAATCTTTTATCGAGTGCTTCGTGCAGATAAACAACCATCACTACGCCGGTTTCAACTGCAACGCCGTAAAGCGCAATGAAGCCGACCCACACCGCAACGGAAAAATTGTAACCGAGAATGTAAATCATATACATGCCGCCGATGAGCGCAAATGGAACAGAAAGCATTACAACTGCAGATTCCAAATAATCTTTTAACGTGAAGAAAAGAAGTACAAAGATGATCAGAAAAACAACCGGCATAATTATTTGAATTGTTCTTTGTGCGCGGATTTTACTTTCGTACTGCCCGCTCCATGTGTATGAATAACCGGACGGCAGATTTAATTTATCTGAAATAATTTCTTTAGCATCTTCCATAACACTTCCCATATCTCTTCCGCGCGTGTTCATAAAAACTATCGAACGAAGCATTCCGTTTTCACTGCTTATCATCGGCGGACCGGAAAGAATTTTTACATCTGCCAATTCTGTTAACGGAAGATATGTTGTTGAATTATTTCCGGTTGATGTTAGAGAATAATTTGTTGAAGTTGTTGCAGCCGCAGCCGGAAGAATATTTGCTTGCATGCTTCCAGACGATGACATTGAAGAGCCGCTGTTCATTCCGGTTGAGGAATTCATTCCACCGGCTGTATTCATTGCAGATGCAGTCTGCATTCCACCACTTGCCGGAACGGGTACCCACAAGTTTTTCATATCTTCAACGTTATTTCTGTAATCGCGGTTGTAACGCATCCGTATCGGGAATCTCATTCTTCCTTCTAGAACGATTCCAAGATTTTGTCCGCCGATTGCCGTTTCAATAATATCCTGAAGATTCCGAATGTTAACTCCGAAACGAGCAGCGGCTTCACGTTTAATTTGAATATCGAGATAGTAACCGTTTTGAACTCTTTCGGCAACAACATCAGCAGCGCCGTTAACGGTCTTTAATAATTGTTCTGCTTTAATTGCGAATGCTTCGAGTGTATCGAGATTCGGTCCGAAAATTTTGAAACCGATATCGGTACGCACACCGGTTGCAAGCATATTAATTCTATTGATGATCGGCTGAGTCCATCCGTTACGCACGCCGGGTATCTGCAATTTTTGATCGAGTTCGGAAATGATATCTTGTTTCGTAATTCCTTTGCGCCATTCACTTTTTGGTTTTAGAAGTATAATTGTTTCGATCATACTGAGCGGCGCATTATCAGTTGCAGTCTCCGCTCTTCCGGTTTTGCCGAGTACGTGATGAACTTCCGGTATCGATCTGATAATTTTATCTTGCTCTTGCAATATGCGGTTCACTTCGCCGATTGATGCACCGGGAAGTGTTACCGGCATGTACAAAATTGAACCTTCATCCAGCGGCGGCATAAACTCACTGCCCGTATTCATTATCATCGGAACTGTTATTGCAAGTGCGATAACATTTATTGCAATTGTTGTCTTTCTATGTTTGAGTACCCAATGAATTAGCGGCTCATAGAGGCGGATGAAAAATCTTGTAGTCGGATTTTTTTCTTCAGGCCTGAATTGACCGCGCATCAACATTGTCATTAATACCGGAATTAAAGAGATCACTACAATAGCGGCACCGAGCATCGTAAATGATTTTGTAAATGCAAGCGGCGTGAAAAGTTTTCCTTCTTGACCGGTTAATAAAAATACCGGTATGAACGAAACAAGAATTATCAATTCTGAAAAGAAGATTGCTCTGCCGACTTGCTTTGCAGAATCAATCGAAATTTTTTGGTACTCTTGTTTTGTGAGATGTCCTTTCACTTCGAGTGCGCGAGCTAAATTTCTGTACGCGTTTTCAACAAGCACAATCGAAGAATCCACAATTACACCAATAGCAAGAATTATTCCGCCCAAACTCATGATGTTTGATGTAATATTGAAAATGTACATGAGTATGAATGCGATCAGAACAGCCATCGGTATTTCGATCAATATTCTGATAATGCTTCTGAAGTGGAGAAGGAAAATCATAACCATTATTGAAACAGTTATTGCAGCTTCAATCAAAGCACGTTCGAGTGTACCGACTGCTTCGCGTATTAACGTACTGCGGTCGTATGATGTAACAATGTTTACACCTTCTGGCAGACCCGGTGTAATCTCTTTTATTTTTTCTTTAACACGGTCAATCACTTGCTGTGCATTTTGACCGGTACGCATCACAACAATTCCGCCTACAACCTGACCTTCGCCGTTCTTTTCGAGAGCACCTCTGCGGATATCACCGCCAAGTTGAACGGCGGCAACATTTTTAATTAGTATCGGCACTCCGTTAGCACCGGTTTTTATTACTGTGTTTTCAACATCTTCTTTTGATGTAATGTAACCTTGTCCGCGCACAAATAATTCTGCATCGCTTACTTCCAAAATTTTTCCGCCGACTTCATTGTTGCTTCTTTGAACAGCATTCACAACGTCCGAAACGGAAAGATTATAACCGCGCAAACTAACCGGGTCAACATCAACTTGATATTGTTTAACATATCCGCCGATGCTTGCAACTTCTGCAACGCCGTCAACGGCAGTTAGTTTGTAACGAATATACCAATCCTGAACTGCTCTTAATGTTCCGAGGTCGTAACCTTTGCCTTCAACTGTGTACCAGTAAACGTGTCCAACACCAGTCCCATCCGGTCCCAGCGAAGGAACAACGCCGGAAGGAAGTTGTGCTTGTATTGTATTCATTCGTTCGAGAACACGCGTGCGTGCAAAGTATGTGTCGACATTATCTTCGAAGATGACAAACACGAAAGACATTCCGAACATCGAAGCTGCGCGCACAGCTTTTACATTCGGCAAACCTTGCAGACCCGATACAATCGGGAAGGTTACCTGATTTTCTATAATTTCCGGCGATCTGCCCATCCATTCCGTAAAGATGATTACTTGATTTTCCGATAAATCCGGTATTGCATCTACCGGAAGATTTGCTACACTGTAAATTCCAAATCCAGCTATTATCAGATAAAGAAGTATCACCAAAAAACGATTGTTCGCAGACCAATCAATAATTTTCTCTATCATTCTTGATCTCTGTTTGTTGTTAGTTAATAATTTTTGAGAGTAAAGGTATAAGCGCGGCTGGACGAATCCATCTACACGCTAATGTATTAAGAAAGGTTTGGCGATCAGATTAAAAAGGTAGAGCCGATTAAATAAATTGGGGGACTATGAGTTTTATATGAAATATCATTTACAGCTTGATAAATAATTCCGTTGTTAACGTGAACGAAATAATCGACAAACTCAACGGCAGTAATTTTTGTTAACTCAAAATTTTTGAGGGAAGTTTGATCGTTATTTACCGTAAAATTTTTATGAATGCAGTTGCACTGCGATATTTTTTGCAAAAGGGAAGTGTAATCTAAACTGCAATTTTCAATTATCTGCGGTGTTTCCGCTTCCGCACAGCAATGATGTTTTACTATCTCTTGTTTCGGGTGGCAGCACTTATCGAAAGAATTTTGTGCAAACGAAAATCCAAAAGTAAATACGAGCTGAATCAGAAGTACGGCAGCTTTCAAACTCTTCGGGATTATATGTTCACGTTTCTTATTCAATTTTTTCTTCTGAATATTGTTAATTGACACGTGTAAAAATAGTATTTACGAAAAATTATCCGTTACATAATTTTGAAAATTTGTTACAGAATATTTGGTTAGACCAAATATCTGATACGAACTTAAAAAAACTTTTTTGCGAAAACAAACACTCTTGAGTTTAATCCCAAAATCAAGCTTATATACAGAGGCAGTCGAATTTTTGTTTCATAAAATTTTTTGTGAGTATGATTTTTAATCTCGCGGTCGTGCCTATTTGCCGGAAAAAACTTAAGTTAGCACCCGAATAAATTTTAGCTTTGGAGTTAAAATGAAAGTTAAACCGATTTACATATACCTCGTAATTTTTGCGGCGTTTGTAATTGGAGTTGTTATTTTTTCCAGTACCGGCGGAAGTGAAAAAGAGGCAAGCGGAACGATGCCAAACGATGAAATTCACAAAGGAATTTCAGGAGACGGTAGTGAGTCTCCTTCAAAAAGCAACGTGATGGAAACTGCAAAAAAGAAACTTGAGGAACTAAAAATTGCATACGAGAAAAATCCCGACGATACTTTGAAAGCACGCGAGTATGCGGACATGCTCACAATGGCACACAGATCCGACAAAGCAATTGAACTCTATCAAAAAATTCTGAAGGTTGATGCCAAAAGAATCGATGCAATGATTCAATTGACATTTTTGTTTTATAACAAAGGCGATCTCGATAAAGCAGAAGAGCACACAAATATGGTTTTGAAGATTGATAAAAATCATCAACTCGGTCTCTTCAATCTTGGTGCAGTAGCTCAAGCAAAAGGGGATAACGCAAAGGCAAAAAAAATTTGGCAGGATATTATTAAAAAATTTCCCCAAAGCGAAGTTGCTCGCATTGCGGAGGAATCTATAAAACAATTGGAAGCAGTTAACCAGAAATAATTTGAGTGATCAGCTCTTTATCAATTTTTTCGAAGTAGTAATTTTTGATAAGAATATTTTTGTGATGATGCCGCCAAATTTCTTCGGGCGGCATTTCTTTTTGCGAATCTGAATTGTTGTACCTGAATTTTTCTTTTGAGGCAATTACATAAAAAGGTTTGCTGAAATTTTTGCAAGCAAGCGCAAGCAGAGAACTACCGGTTTTATTTATTACACCGCCGTTTTTTAGAACAGCATCCGCACCTATCATCGCACAATCTACACTTTGCACTTTTTCGTAAATCATCGCTTCGGTAATCAATTCTGTCGGAATTCCTTCCTCCGTCAATTTCTTTGCGAGAATCCTCCCCTCAAACTTTGGGCGCGATTCGCAAACGATAACAGAGAGCTTCCTATTTATTTTGTTCAGCCGCAACAATATTTCGAGCACCGTTCTGCTGTTTGAAAGTGTGATGATCTTATCATGCTTTTTCAAACCGGGGAGAATGTTATTGAAAATTTTGTCGTAAACATTTTCGAATAATGAATCGTACTTGCTGAAAAATTTATCGAGTTTTCTTTCTTTAATAAGCGTGTGTTCCAATTCGCCGATATAATTCTGCACATTCTGAAACGATTTGAATTGTTCTTTGATATCGTAAACGAGCATGGGGAGAGCTTCGATAATTTTTTGTTCTCGTTTCAAATGTTCGTGCAGCTCGGATAAAATATCGGCACTGCCGGAAGTTTTATCCGAAAAAATTTTGCGAAGGGGAGAGGCGTTTCCTTTTTTCATCAAAAATTTTTACCGGTTGTTGAATTTGAATCCTTTAACCGGCTCGCGTAAAGTTAATACCGGGCACGGAGCTTTGCGGACAACTTTTTCTGCAGTACTGCCAAATAGAAGATGTTCAACGCCGGTATGCCCGTGTGATGCAATTATAATTAAGTCGATATCGTTTTCGCGAGCAGTGTCGTTAATTTCAACAAACGGCTTGCCGGTTTTAATCATTGTCTCGACTTCAACGGAAGGATCCATAAAATTTTTTGCGAGGCTGGTTAATTCTTCATCGGCACGTTTCTGCAAGTCGGCATCCATCGATGGAATTGCAACTTGCCCCATGCTGAAATCAGCCGGATAAATAGTCGGTTCAACAACATAAACAAGAAAAATTTTTGCGTGGAAATGTTTGGCGAACTGCACGGCATATTTTAGCGCATTCTTCGAGTAATCGGAAAAATCGATCGGCACCAAGATGTTGTTGATCAAGTCCATACACCCTCCTCATTTAGTTCTTGTTCTATTGTAGAGCATAAAATAATCTTGATTAAGATTTCTTAAACGCGTTGCAACTATTTGAGAAATACCGCGGAGAATTTTTATTCCTTCTTTCGGATATGTTTCAACAAATTCATCGAGATCCGGTTTGAAGATTACTGCAATTTGTGAATCTTTCATCGCAATTGCCGATGCTGAACGTTTCTCTTGGTCGAGCAGAGCAAGTTCTCCGAAGAAATCGCCGCGTGCAAGTGTGGCGAGATCAAACCGGTCGCCGTCTGTTTCTTCAGTTATTAAAATTTCTCCTTTGATAATCACATAAAGTGCAATGCCCGGATCGTTCTGATAAAAAACATATTCGTTGGCTGCGTAAGCTCTGTTATGAATTAGTTTGATAAGTGTTCGGAATGGTTTGTTGCCGAGGTTTTTAAACGGCGGCATCGAAATTAAAACTTCTTCGAGTTCATCTCTCTTTGTCGGAGTTTTAAATAAATTAGCCCAGAAGCTGCTTTTGGTGTTGGAAGAATTATTTTCCATTTTGCCCTCTCAATTAAAGATGCCGGCTTCAGCTACACGCCAAATTTTTTGGCAAGGAAATTTATTTTCGTAAAGAGCGCGACCGATAATAACGGAATCAACATAACCATCGGCTTCCAGTTGAAGCTTTATTAAATCCGGGTAGCCGCCGATTCCGCCGGAGTGTGTAACTTTTCTCTCCGTAACTTCTGCAATTTGTTTTGAAAGTTCAATATTCGGACCCGATAACATTCCGTTAGTTTGCACGTCGGTAACAATGTAGCGTTCGGCGCCAAGCTCTTTCAATCTTTTTGCAAACTCCGTTGCAGTAATTCCGGTACGGACTTTTCTGCCGCGCGTTACTACTTCTTTATCAATTACATCAATTGCGGCAACAACTTTATTCGGTGTGAAATGTTCGAGAATTTTTATGAACTCACGCGGATTCATAAAAGCAAGTGTACCTATAACAATTCTCGCAACGCCCAGTTCGAATGCAAGTTTTGCATCTTCAAATGTGCTGATGCCGCCGCCGAGTTCAACCGGAATTATAACCGACTCGCAAATGTTGTGTATAACATTATCGTTTGCGTGCGAGTGATGCCACGAGGCGTTGAAATCAACAACATGAATACACTTGGCATTCTCGGCTCTCCAAATCATAGCCATCTCAACCGGATCGCTCCCGTAATCTGCACAGTGTAATTCGGGAATACCTTGAACTATTCTAACAGTTCTTCCATCAATAATATCGATGGAAGGAATAACTAACAGCTTAGCCATCTAACTTCCACTTCCCGTTATTCTTAATGGTTTTTCGACTGATAATTAATTTTTGTATTTCGCTCGTCCCTTCAAAGATACGAAGAATTCTTGCATCGCGGTAAACTCTTTCAATCGGAAGTTCGCGCGAGAAACCCATGCCGCCGTGTATTTGCAAAGCAGTATCGGCAACTTCGGAAACAGCTTCGGAACAATAAAGTTTTACAATTGCCGCATCTTGAGAAATATCGAGCCCCTTTTCATATTTATCTGCCGCGCGGTAGAGCATACTTTCCATCGCGTAAATTTTTGAAGTCATGTCGGAAATCATAAACTGAATTCCCTGAAACTTTGCAATCGGCTGATCGAACTGAATTCTTTGATTTGCATATTGAACTGAAAGTTCGAGCATTTCTTTTGCGGCACCAAGCGAGCAAGCACCGACAGTTAATCTTCCGGCATCAAGTGTGTTCATTGCAATTAAAAATCCGCGTCCGTCAGTTCCAATCATATTTTCTTCGGGTACTTCAACGTTATCGAAACTAATAGTATTTGTTACGCTTCCTTTTATGCCGAGTTTCTTTTCATTTGGACCAACAGAGACGCCGGGGAAATTTTTTTCGATAACAAAACCGGTAATTCCTTTTTCTGTCCGTGCGAAGACGGAAAAAACATCTGCAATTTCGCCGTTGGTTATCCAAAGTTTTTCTCCGTTGATAATCCATTTGCCGTTTTTCTTTGCTGCAGAAGTTTTCAGATTGAACGAATCCGAGCCGGCTTGTGCTTCCGTTAAACAGAAAGCGGCTAATCTCTCTCCGCTGCAAAGTGAAGGAAGATATTTTTGTTTCAATTCTTCGGAACCGCCGATGAAGATTGCGTTCGTTCCAATTGACTGATGCGCACCGATCATTGTAGCTGTTGAGCCGCAAGCACGCGAAACTTCTTCCTGAGCAATGCAGTAGCCAATTTCTCCGAAGCCGCCTCCGCCGTATTTTTCGGGGAAGTAAGTTCCGAACATTCCCATACCGGCAATTTTTTGAATCAGCTCTCGCGGAATTTTTTCTTCTTCATCTATTTTTCTTGCTATCGGGCGGATTTCGGAATCTGTGAAATCACGGATTGTTTTGCGTAGTAGTTCCTGATCTTCAGTAAATGTTATCTGCATTCGGTCTAATTTTTTTTATGAATAAATGAAAAATAACCAATCTGGTTTCCAAAAAAAATTTTGGCAGCTCAGAAAATTTCATGCAATAACATGTTTGCCCCAAACTTTTCTTCGGCATTCCAACATCAAGTTGTTTGAAGACCATTACTTGCAAGTTTTTTATTGATGTTAAAAAAGTTTGGTGCAGCTGCAGCAAAAAATTTTTGATAACTCTGCTCGATTGGCGAACAATTCTTGACTTTCCCGCCCTTAATCCTCATATTTCGCAGCGTATGATTAAAAATTTGACCTTCATTGCTTCCGATGGCGAGGAACTAAGAACATCTGTTTTTATCAACGAAGAATTATTTTCCGGCAATTCGCTCATTTTGGTTCATGGATTCAAAGGTTTTAAAGATTGGGGATTTGGTCCGTACCTCGCCGATTATTTTGCGAAAAAGGGCTTTCTAGTTGTTACCTTTAATTTTTCGCATAACGGGATCGGGGAAAACACGGTTGAGTTTACGGAATTAGAAAAATTTGCGGAGAACACTTTTTCGAGGGAAGTACGGGAATTAAACGAAATAATTGATGCTCTTCGAAATAATTTTTTCGGATTCGGTTCGAAAGGGAAGTTGGGATTAGTTGGTCACAGCCGCGGCGGTGCAATTTCGCTTTTGACCGCTTCAAAAATAAATGATGTTGATGCTGCTGCAGTTTGGGCTTCAATCTCCAAACTTGACCGCTATTCCAAAAGACAAAAAGAAGAGTGGCGCAAAAAAAGTTCGTTCGATGTTATGAATATGCGGACAAAACAAATTATGAAATTGAATTTGTGTCTGCTCGATGATATCGAAAAAAATTCAGCCGGTTCTTTGAATATTGAAAACGCAGTAAAAAATTTTAACAAACCATTACTGATTGTTCACGGCGATCAGGATCTGGCTGTTCCGATTGCCGAAGCAGAACAATTGTACGAATGGTCGGACAAATCTAAAACAGAGTTTTATAAACTTTTCGGAACGGGTCACACATTCGGGATTGTTCATCCGTTTGCCGGTACAAATCACAAGTTTGAAAAATTATTAGAAAAGACAACAGATTTTTTCACAAGCAGTTTTAATTAATCACAGAGGAAATCATGACAACAAAAGAAAATGTAAAATCGAATTTACTGATTGATTTTTTGAGTAAAGCAAGATCATCACAATTATTTTGGATACTAACATTTGCGGTCTTCACATTTCTTGGTGCACAAGTTGCTGTACCGGCACAGCCGGTACCTTTCACATTACAAACAATGATAGTTCTTTTATCGGGTGCATTTTTAGGATCGAGAAACGGCGCACTCAGTCAAATTGCATACGTACTTGGCGGTTCGCTCGGTCTTCCTATTTTTTCAGGATTCACATTTGGTTTCGCACGTTTGTTCGGACCGACCGGCGGATATTTGTTGGCGTTTCCGGTAGCTGCATTCATAGTAGGATTAATCATTGAAAAGAAAAGTAACGCATTAACAATTTCGCTTTCGATGATTGCCGGCTCGCTTGTAATTCTTCTTTCCGGTGCATCGTATCTTGCATTATTCCTCAACGGAAATTTCTCGCAAGCATTGTTTACCGGCGCATTCATCTTTTCAATTTGGGATGTTATTAAAATTGCCGCGGCAGTTAGCATTTACAAAGCTTTCTCTGTCAAATATCCGAAACTTCCGTAAACTTGGTGCAAAGGTTAAATCTACGTCATGACAATTAAAAACCTGATCTTCATTCTAGTTTTTTTATCTGCATTCGGTCTGCTGTTTTATAATCTGCGAAGAATTTTATCATACATAAAACTCGGGCAGAAAGAGAACCGCTTCGATAACCCAAAAGAACGAATAAAAAATGTAATGAAGATCGCTTTCGGGCAGTCAAAACTATTACGCGATCCAATCGCCGGAACAATTCACTTCCTCATTTTTTGGGGATTTATGCTTTTTCTTTTCGCAGTGATTGAAGCGATTCTGCAAGGATTTTATTCGCCATTCACGCTTCAATTTTTAGGTCCAGTTTACGGTGCAATTACATTTGTTCAGGATATTTTCGGGCTATTTGTAATTGCCGCAGTTCTGTGGGCTTTGTATAGAAGGTTCGTACAAAAAGTCCCGCGGCTTGATATTGGCAAAGAAGGAAATTTTGATGCGTCATTAATTTTATTTCTGATTCTCGGCGTTATCCTTTCAATGTTCGGGCAGAATATTGCACACGTTGCCAATAACAATTTTGTGCTATCGGAATTTGAAGTACGTCCGATCTCGTCTTTTTTAGCTCCGCAATTATTTAAAGAGGGCGGAAGTGAATCAATCATTCTTTTTGAAGTTTCTTGGTGGCTTCATATTCTAATCGTATTTGGTTTTATGAATTTTCTTCCGTTCTCGAAACATTCGCATGTAATTACATCAATTCCGAATGTTTATTTCTCCAAAATTGGCAGTGATAAATACGCACTGAAAAAAATTAATCTTGAAGATGAAAATGTAACACAGTACGGTGCGGCAGATTTTGAGCATCTTTCATGGAAACAGATATTTGATGGTTTTTCTTGTACCGAATGCGGAAGATGTACGGCGGCATGCCCGGCTTCAATAACCGGGAAAAAATTATCGCCGCGAGAAATAATTGTAAATATCAGGCATCGAACGGAAGATAAAGCTCCGCTTGTGCTTGCCGGTGTTGGCGAAGATAACGAAGTTGTTCAGAAAACCTTGATTCATAATTACATCAGCGATGAAGAACTTTGGGCTTGTACAACTTGCATGGCTTGCGTTTACGAATGCCCGGTAACAATTGAACATGTTGATTCTATTGTTGATATGCGAAGAAATTTGGTGTTGATGGAATCAAATTTCCCACCGGAATTAAATGTAGTTTTTAAAAATATCGAGACAAACTTTACACCGTGGGCTTTTAATGCGCAAGATCGAGCAAACTGGGCTGAAGGAATGAACATTAAAACTATGGCTGATGACCGAAACAGCGAATATTTGTTCTGGGTTGGCTGTGCCGGCTCTTTTGATGCACGCTATCAAAAAGTTACAAAAGCAATTGCAAAATTAATGCAAAATGCTAATATTGATTTTAGAATCCTTGGAATTGAAGAAAAATGCAATGGCGATACGGCTCGAAGACTTGGAAACGAATATTTAGCGCAGACATTAATTCAAGAAAACGTTCAAACGCTGAATAATTACGGCGTAAAAAAGATTGTAACCGGATGTCCTCATTGCTATAATTCATTAAAAAATGAATATCCTCAATTCGGAGGAAAGTTTGAAGTTGTACATCATACCGAGTTAATAGAAAGACTGCTTGAAGAGGGCAAAATAAAATTAAAAGAGAGCGGAAGTGAATCAAAAATCACTTATCATGATTCATGTTATCTTGGAAGATATAACGATATTTATGACTCACCACGCAAATCTTTACAAAACCTCAAAAATGTTAATTTGGTAGAAATGGAAAGAAGCAGAGACAAAGGTTTTTGCTGTGGTGCCGGCGGCGGAAGAATGTTCCTTGAAGAAAAAGAAGGTACGCGAATCAATATCAACAGAACAGAAGAAGCACTAAAGACAAATGCTGATACAATTGCTTCTGCTTGTCCTTTCTGCATGACTATGATGAACGACGGCGTTAAAGCTTTTGAAAAACAAAATGATGTTTATGTTAAAGACGTTGCAGAAATTGTACTCGAAAATTCCATAATAAATAACTAACTAAGCAACACTATTTTAAGGAGGTATTCATGCAGAAGTATCAAGAACTTATTGAGTTTGTTAAAAGTCTTGAGGGAGATGTAGTAAAGTTTTATGAAAAAGGTCAATCCGCTGCCGGTACAAGACTGCGTAAAGGATTGAGCGAGTTAAAACGTCTCGCACAAGATATTCGTAATGAAGTTCAGGACGTAAAAACACAAAGAAAAACTCCTACTAAAGAGGGCGGAGAAAATTAGTGTTGTAATTTTTTCTCGTATATAGGCTGGGTTTTATAATCCAGCCTTTTTTATTATATGAAAATCACTGTAGTCCCAAACTTTTTTGATATGAATAAAAAAAATACAAAAACATTTTCCTCATGTATTTTCGAATTGAATCAACGGAATAATTTTTTCTTATCCTAACTTTTGACTATTCAATAATTTGATTTGAACAAGTGAGAAAAGTTTGGGGCAGCAATAATGAAAATTAAATTCAATTTTTTGATCATGCCTATCATTCTTTTGTTTATCCTTTTCGGAATTAATTCCACAACAATTAAAACAGCAGGCAAGCCGGAAGCAGATTCGCTTTCAGCAATTCGACTTGCATTTGCGGGTGATATAATGTGTCACACTCCACAAATGGACTACGCTAAAGTTGGCAGAGATAGTTTTGATTTTAAACCGGTTTTCCGCGAAGTAAAAAATTTTCTCTCAATTCCGGATTTCACATTCGGAAATTTGGAAACCGTAATTATTGGAAATGAAAAAGGTTTTTCCGGTTATCCTTTGTTCAGTTCGCCGGAAGAATTATTGAGTGCGTTAAAAGATACCGGATTCGATCTTTTGTTCACTTCGAATAATCACAGCATCGATAAAGGTGTGAATGGTGTATTAAAGACTCTCGAAAATCTTCGTGCGGAAAATTTGTTATCAACCGGAACTTTTGACTCTCAAAGAGATCGAGATTCAATCCGAATAATCGATATTAAAGGAATTAAACTTGGAATCCTTTCTTACACTTACGGATTGAACGGGAATTATCTGCCGGAAGATTCGAAGTACATTGTAAATGTGATTGATACTAACTTGATTAAATCAGATATCGCAAAAATTAAAGAGCGCGATTACGATGCCATTATTGTTTATTATCACTTTGGGGATGAGTATTCTAGAAAGCCATCTTCGTTCCAAAAAGAAATAGCCGCAAAATCTTTTGAGTGGGGCGCAGATATAATTATTGCGAGTCATCCGCATGTAATTCAACCAATAGAATTTTTTGAAAAGAAAAACGGAAAACTGAAAAAAGGATTGATCGCCTATTCGATCGGAAATTTTATTTCGAATCAAAGACGCCGTTACACGGATTCGGGTGTAATTTTAAATCTGGATTTAATGAAGAACACGAAAAAAGATTCTTTGTGGATTAACGATGTTTCAATAATTCCAACATGGGTTTATAAAGGCAGAACAGAAAAAGAGAATGAGTTTGTGATTCTTCCTTCGGATACGGCAATGTTCGGCAAACTTCCCGAATATTTGACTCCGGCAGACAAACAAAAAATGATTCAAAGTTTCAACGATACAAAGAGCATGTTTAAAATTTCCCGGTAACAGATTCCGTATCTAAATTTCAATTCGGATTTCCTATCTTTGTGGCGTTAAATAAAAACTAATATGATGAAAAAGAAAGCCTCGCTCACAATAATTTTTATAACAATTTTTATAGATTTGATGGGCTTCGGAATTTTGATTCCGATACTTCCAACATTTGCAAGCAAAAGTCTCGGCATTTCGGATTTTGGCATCGGTGCTATTGTTGCCGTTTTTTCTTTGATGCAATTTTTTTTCAATCCGATGCTTGGAAATTTATCCGACCGTTTGGGAAGACGACCGATTATTCTTGTCACACAATTATTAACAGCCGCATCGTACATCATGTTCAGTTTCTCGAATTCGTTCATGATTTTGTTTTTATCGAGAATGCTTGCCGGTTTGGGCGGAAGTAATATCGGAGTTGCACAAGCTTACATTGCTGATATCACAACGAAAGAAGAAAGAGCAAAAGGAATGGGAATGATTGGTGCGGCGTTCGGACTCGGTTTTGTATTCGGTCCGATCATCGGTGCATTACTTTCGAAGTACGGATATCATGTTGCCGGATTTGCAAGCGCCGCTTTTTCATTTACGGCTTTCATCTTTGCATTATTTATGCTGCCCGAATCAAATTTTAAAAAGGAGAGTACTGCGAAACGCCGGCTCAAAATTTTTGATGCGGCGTACACAAAAAAAATTCTTACACATCCGGAAATCGGATTGCTGATTATTCTTTTTTTCATAATTGTTTTTTCGATGGCAAATATTTACGGAACATTTGCAATACTCGGTTATAAAGTTTATCATTTCTCCGATCAACAGAACGGGATGCTTTTCGGCATTGTCGGAATTGTGAGCGCAATTATTCAAGGCGGTTTGATGAGATATTTATCGAACAAATTCAACGACCGCAGTTTAATTTTGACCGGTACAATTCTGATGACGCTGGGACTCGGATTCATTCCATACGGAATAAATTTTTCAGGAGTCTCGATGGTTATCTCGGTACTCGCAATCGGGACCGGAATTTTACAGCCGACAATTCCGGGAATGATTTCAAAAGTTTCACCGGAAGATGAACAAGGTTCGATACTCGGAATCAATCAATCGTTCTCTGCGCTTGCACGAGTGCTCGGTCCGTTGTGGGGTGGTTTCTCGTATGATTTTATCGGCTACCAATTCCCATTTTTAACCGGTGCGTTTTTTACAATAGTAACATTTTTATTATCGTATTATTTTTTAAAATCAGAAAGGCTTGTTGAAGTATAAGCATGTTTAAAATTGGTAAAATAGAAATAAAGAATGCGTTACTTCTCGCACCGATGGAAGATGTAACGGATATTGCTTTCAGAAAAATCTGTAAAGAGTTTGGTGCAGATGTAGTTTACACAGAGTTTGTTAATTCGGATGGATTGATTCGCGCAAATAAAAAAACACATCAAAAATTAGAGATCACTGAAGAAGAACGCCCGGTCGGAATCCAAATTTACGGCGGCAATCTTGAACCGATGATTGAAGCTGCGCGAATTGCAGAAGAAAAAAATCCCAACTTGATTGATATTAATGCCGGCTGCTGGGTTAAAAAAATTGCCAATCGTGGTGCCGGTGCCGGTTTGTTAAAAGATCCGGATTATTTTCAAAAAATGGTTGAAGAAATTGTGAAAACTGTGAATGTTCCAGTAACGGTGAAAACAAGAATTGGCTGGGATGCAAACGCAATTAATATTTTGGAAATTGCAAAACGGGTAGAAGATGCCGGTGCTGCTGAATTGACGGTTCATTGCAGAACACGTCAGCAAGGACACAGCGGCGAACCGGATTGGGGCTGGATTGCAAAAGTAAAAGAGGTTATAAAAATCCCGGTTGCACTCAACGGCGGTGTTATGAATTCGGAAGATGCAGCTCGCGCATTCAATGAAACAAATGCAGATGCAGTGATGATTGCGCGCGGTGCGATTGGCAATCCGTGGATTTTTGAAGATGCGAAAGAATTGCTCGCCGGTAAAAAAATCAGCCGGCACATTTCAATAAATGAACGTGTTGAAGTTATACTTCGTCATTTGCGCTATTCATTGCAAATCAGAGATGATCGCGGTGCAATAATTCCGTTTAGAAAATATTACTCGGGATATCTCAAAGGATTTTTTAATGTATCGAAAGTTCGGCAAGACTTGATGAAGTTGACCGAGTATGCTCCAATTGAAGAACTGTTATTAAACTTTGCCGAAGAGATTAATAAATACAGCGAAACAGAAAATCTCAGTACAATTTCAAAATAGAAAAAGAGGGACTATTGATGGAACTTAAAGACCTAATTCGTACCGTGCCTGATTTTCCGAAAAAGGGAATTATGTTTCGTGATATTACTACGCTGTTGAAAAATCCGGACGGGATTACCGATGCATTAGAAAAATTATATAACTTATCTAAAAATAAAGGGATAACAAAAGTAGCTGGAATTGAATCTCGCGGATTTATACTTGGTGCCGGACTCGCATTAAAACTTGGCGTTGGTTTTGTCCCGATCAGAAAACCGGGTAAACTTCCGGCAGAAAAGATTTCAGAATCTTACACTCTGGAATACGGAATCGATTCAATTGAGATTCATAAAGATGCGCTGAAGCCCGGCGATAAAGTTTTATTACACGATGATTTACTTGCAACCGGCGGAACAATGCTTGCAGCTTGTAAACTTGTTGAACAACTCGGAGCAAAAGTAGAACAAATTTCTTTTTTGATCGAACTTGATTTCTTGAACGGCAGAGATAAACTGAAAGGCTACGAAGTATTTTCACTGATCAATTATGATTCGGAATAAAATATGCAGATGCGTGTTTAAGTATAATTGATAAATTGTTTTGAGACGCATTCGATGCGTCTCTACATTTTAAAACCAATTGGCGCTATCACAACAACAAACTCGCCTTTGATAATTTTGTTCGGCATTTCTGTTAATATTTCCTTCGGCAAGCCTCGCCAAACTTCTTCAAATTTTTTTGTCATTTCACGGCAAACTGCTACGTAACGTTCCGGCATGTAAGTTTCTAATTCTTCCAAAAGATTTTTTATTCTGTATATCGATTCATAAATGATGATTGTTCTTTCTTCGCCGGCGAGAGTTTGCAATAATTTTTGTCTTCCTTTTTTTTGAGGGAGGAAGCCTTCAAATACGAATGAGTCGGTTGCAACGCCGCTGATGCTCAAAGCATTAATTGCCGCACTCGGTCCGGGGATTCCGATTACTTCAATATTTTTTTTAACGGCATGATTAACCAGTCGAACACCGGGATCTGAAATTGACGGTGTGCCGGCATCTGAAACCAGTGCACAAGTTTCTCCAAATTCAATTCGTTCAATAATTGTTTCAATCTTCTTCGATTCGTTTTGTGCGTTGACAACAAAGAGCGGCTTTTGTATTTGATAATGATCGAGCAGAATTTTTGTTACGCGCGTGTCTTCACAAATTATGAAATCGACGGCTTTCAATGTTTCAACTGCGCGGTAGGTAATATCTCCCAAATTTCCGATTGGAGTAGCAACGATGTATAATTTTCCGTTATTCATAAAACCAATATAAAAAATAAAGGCTCCACTTTGGAGCCTCTATAAAAATATTAGTGCACGAAGTTTGCACACAAATTAATAATTGATTTGTGTGAGTGTTTCTTTTATTACTTTCAAACCAAGATCAACTTCTTCTTTGCTTATTGTTAACGGCGGACGGAAGCGCACTGTGTTGACTCCACATCCGAGCATTATCATTTTATTATAATAAAGTTTTGTTAAAAATTCTTTTCTGATTTCCGGATCGGGCATGTTGAACGAACACATCAATCCCAAACCGCGCGGTTGAGAAATTAATTTCGGGAATTCTTGTTCGAGTTCGTTAATTCCGGCAAGCAAATATTCGCCGGCAGTTTTTGCATTTTCAACAAGTTCATCTTCTTCGATTATCTCAAGGTATTTTGCTGCGCGAACCATATCGGTAAGATTTCCGCCCCAAGTAGAATTTATACGGCTCGATTTTTTGAACACATTATCTTCAACTTCGTCAATTCTATTGCTTACCATTATTCCGCAAACCTGAACTTTTTTGCCGAAGGAAATTATATCGGGTTGAACATAATATTCGTGTGCCCATGTTTTGCCAGTCATTCCCAGTCCGGTTTGAACTTCATCGAGCATCAGCAGAATTTCATTCTCGTCGGCAATTTCGCGAAGCTTCATAAAAAATTCTTTTCTAAAAAAATTATCGCCGCCTTCGCCTTGAATCGGTTCGAGAATTATTGCGGCAATATCATCTTTGTTATTTTTTATCGCTTCATAAATTTGATTGACCGCTTCGTTCTCGGCTTTTATAACTGCATCAAGATTTTTTTCGATCGGGAAAATCATTTTCGGATTTGTAATCCGGGGCCAATTAAATTTGGGGTAGTGCGCAATCTTCATCGGGTCGGTGTTTGTTAAAGACATTGTGTAGCCGGAGCGTCCGTGAAATGCTTCGCGGAAATGAATTACTTGTTGACCGCGTTCTTCTTTATAACCTTTTATGAAATTTTTTTTTACTTTCCAATCGAATGCAGTCTTCAAACCGTTTTCAACAGCGAGTGTTCCACCGTCAACAAAGAAAAGATGTTTGAAATACTCCGGCACTGCAACACGCACAAGCGTATCAACAAACTTTGCCATCTCTACAGTATAGATATCCGAATTGGAGGGTTTGTTCATTGCGGCTTGTAATAATTCTTCACGGAATTCCGGCGTATTCATTTTAGGATGATTCATTCCAACCGGTGATGATGCAAAGAATGAAAAGAAGTCCAAATATTTATCGCCGGTTTTTGCATCTGCAATTGTGAGTCCGTGACTGTTTTCAAGATCGAGCACCAAATCAAATCCGTCAACAAGCATTTTTCTGCGCAGAACATCGTGAACATTTTCTGCTGTGATTTGAGATTTTGTAATTGTTTCGTTTTCAATAAATGATGTACCCACCATTATCCACCTCGGTAATTTGAGTTTACTGGTTAATTAATTAGTATGGCGAAAGGATGGGATGGGTATTAGAATACTTGCTCGAAGCGCGAGATTAAATAGTTGCGCAGATGTTTTCTGCCGGTGATACGATGAAAATCTATGAATTTATGCATAGCTCATCAAATTTTCTGCTCAAAGATACTTATATTTGTTTCAGTTTCAAACCGGAATTTTACCACGCTTGAAAAAGAAATTTTACATAAGAATTTTTTCTCTTCTCGTGTTTTCTTTTTTTCTGAATTCGTGTTCGGATAAAAAAGATGCTGAAGATAGCAGCAGCTATTTCAGCTTTGATAAATCGAAAATCGGAATTGAAGTTGCAGATCAGGAGCTTGGCATAAAATTTAATCCGCCGGCTGGATGGGATTTAACGCCGGCATCAATATCTAAAAAAATTGAATCGCGCGGCTCTGCAAATGATTCTTTTATTTATAAACCCACTTATATTTTTTTCAACGGTACGACCGGCAGTTTGCTGAGCGTTGGAAAAGTTATCACCAATGATTCTACTTTATCGAAAAGTTCTGTTCTCAATTATTACAAAGGTCTGATTTCTTCCAAACATAAAAATGATAAACTTTCTATCGGCAAGTTTATTAATTCAAAGATAGCATTTACGCAATTTGAAATCAGGAAAGAAAATCTTCTCTCGTTCAAAATAATTTTTGAAAATAGAAATAGAGAAATTATTCAGTTCGATTACACAATCCGCCAAAATTCCTTCGACAAATCCGAATCTGTAATAAAAGCATCAATCGGTTCAATCCGAAATTTGTGAGAACAATTCTCTCTGTGAAATAAAATATTACACAGAGTTCCAAAGAGGCAGCACAGAGAGCCGCAGAGTAATCGATGGCTGTTGATTATATTCAGCTGCATAAAATCGATATTGCAAATCGTAACTCAATCTCTTTAACTTGCATATGAAAATTTTTACTTCATTGGTATGATTTTACAAAACACAATTCGATTTATCCAACCAGAACACAAAGAGGTTATCATGGAATTTTTAAAAACACTCGGCATCAAAGAAGAAAATTTCGGCGCTTCGAGCGGATTGAAATGGTATCAAACAAAAGATTGCGGAGTTATTAATGTCGTTTCTCCAACCGATGGAAAGGCAATTGCAAAAGTTTATCAATGTTCCGAAAAAGATTATGAAGATATAGTTTCAAAAGCGCACGAAGCTTATCAATATTGGAGAACAATTCCGGCACCGAAGCGCGGAGAAGTTGTCCGGCAAATCGGTCTCAAACTTCGCGAGTACAAACAACCGCTCGGCACGCTTGTATCCTACGAAATGGGAAAATCTTTGCAAGAAGGTTTGGGCGAAGTTCAGGAAATGATTGACATCTGCGATTTTGCAGTCGGGCTTTCGCGCCAGCTTTACGGTTCTACAATGATGAGTGAGCGAGAGAAGCATAGAATGTACGATCAGTATCATCCGCTCGGTGTTGTTGGAATTATTACCGCGTTCAATTTCCCGGTTGCAGTGTGGGCATGGAATAGTGCGCTTGCAACTGTCTGCGGCGATTCGAATTTGTGGAAACCGTCTTCAAAAACTCCGCTTTGTGCAATTGCCGTGCAAAATATTTTGGCGGATGTAATAAAAGAAAATAATCTGCCGGAAGGTTTGTTCTCTTTGATTATCGGAAAAGGTTCTACAGTGGGCGAGATAATGTTGAATGATAAACGTGTGCCGCTGGTTTCGTTAACCGGGTCAACTGCAATCGGCAAACATGCAGCGGAAGTAATTTCAAAAAGATTTGGAAAAACAATTCTTGAACTCGGCGGAAATAATGCAATCATAATTACAAAGAATGCCGATTTAAAAATTGCCGTACCCGCTGTTGTATTCGGTGCAGCCGGTACTGCCGGTCAGCGATGTACAACTACGCGCCGATTAATTGTTCACGAAGATGTTTACGAAAAAGTGAAAGAATCTTTATTGAAAGCGTATCAAAGTTTGAAAATCGGGAACCCGCTCGATGAAAAAAATCATGTTGGTCCGTTGATTGATAAAAGTTCAGTCGAAGAATTCAAGCATGCAGTTAAAAAAGTTCAGGAAGAAGGTGGCAAAATAATTTTCGGCGGTGGAGTTTTAAACGGTGCCGGTTACGAATCCGGTTGTTATGTTGTGCCGGCAATTGCCGAAGCAGAAAATCATTATCAAATAGTGCAAGAAGAAACATTCGCACCGATACTATATTTGATCAAATACAAAGGCGAAGTACAGAACGCAATTGATCTACAAAATAACGTTGTGCAAGGATTGTCGTCATCAATTTTCACAAATGATATGCGCGAAACGGAAGAATTCCTTTCGCATTGGGGAAGCGACTGCGGAATTGCAAATGTGAATATCGGTACATCGGGTGCGGAAATTGGCGGGGCATTCGGCGGTGAAAAAGAAACCGGCGGCGGACGCGAATCCGGTTCCGATGCTTGGAAACAATACATGCGCAGACAAACAAACACAATCAACTTCGGCACTAAACTTCCTCTTGCTCAAGGAATAAAATTCGAGGTCTGAATGTTGAGACGCGCCGAGCGCGTCTCTCAATTAAAAATTGTGTACGAATTAATGTAGAGGCATTCGCAGAACGCCTCCACTCTTTGTGCAAACTAAAAAAATGGTGCTGCTGAAATAACGACAAATGTCGGCATAGTAAATAGCCTTTGCATCGAAATGATTTTTTTCTAATTTCACGCAACGAAAAATAATGAAGGGGAAATATGCGTTTCTCATTAAATATTGATCACATCGCTACATTACGCAACGCGCGCGGAGAAGTTACCCCCGATCCGGTTGCCTTTGCTTTGATGGCTGAACAATTCGGTGTTGATGGAATTGTTGTTCACCTGAGAGAAGACAGACGGCATATTAATGAAAGAGATGTGCGGCTGTTGAGAGAATTGATTACTACCAAACTCGATCTCGAAATGGCGGCAGTTGAAGAAATTATTGATATCGCTTGTGATGTTCAACCCGAACTTGCAACCATAGTTCCAGAACGCAGACAAGAACTTACTACCGAAGGCGGAATAAATGTTATCGATAACATAAGTCATCTGCGTAAAACAATTGAAACTCTTCACGGTGCCGAAGTTCCGGTCTCACTTTTTATCGAACCGGATTTAAATCAAATAGATGCGGCGGCTGAAATTAATGCCGATTTTATTGAAATTCATACCGGGCATTATGCAAACGCAGTTAGCGAAGAAGATATTTATGACGAACTCGAACGCGTTCGTGTTGCAGCCAAACATGCAAAGAAACTTGGACTTGGTGTTAATGCTGGACACGGATTGAACTACATCAACATGAAAGAATTTGTTGCCATCGATGATATAGATGAAGTAAGTATTGGTCACGCTGTGCTTGCACGTTCAATTTTTGTCGGACTCGAAAAAGCTGTTAAAGAAATGAAGGAGATTATCCGCTACCCAAACAAATAAGTTGCGGTTTTAAACATAAACTCATCGGGGGGAGTATTATGAAAAGAAATCAACTTAATTTTTTTCTTACTGGATTAATTTTATTTGCAAGTTACTTTCAACTTTTTCCGCAATTCAAAAATATAATGGTGAACAATTCAACTACGTTCCTTCCGAACGAAGTTACAATTGCCGTTAATCCAACAAACACAAACTATGTAGCAGCCGGTTCTAACCTGAATTATTTTTATATGTCGTCCGATGGCGGACAGACATGGGAAACATATTCAATGTCTTCAACTCTCGGTGTTATGGGTGATCCTTGTGTTGTGTATGATGCGCAAGGCAATTTATATTATGCCCATTTGTCTAATCCCGGCAGCCCGGGTTACTGGATTGATAGAATTGTTGTGCAGAGATCAACTAACTATGGAATAAAATGGAACGATGGCATTGGTGTTGGTTTCTCTCCGCCGGTAAAAAATCAAGATAAAGAATGGCTCGGCGTTGATATGACAAATTCTATCTATAAAAATAATCTTTATATGGCATGGACAGAATTTGATAAATATAACAGTGCCAAACAGAGTGATCGTACACGAATACTTTTTTCTCGTTCGACAAACAAAGGACTGATTTGGTCTTCTCCAATAAAAGTAAGTGATAATGAAGGCGATTGTATCGATTCCGATAGCACTGTTGAAGGTGCCGTACCGTGTACCGGTCCAAACGGTGAAGTTTATTTAAGCTGGTCGGGTCCCCAAGGAATTCAATTTGATAAATCTTTGGACGGCGGTGTTACATTCGGCAAAGATGTTCACGTTGCAGATCTTTCTGCCGGATGGGATTTTGAAATACCGGGTATTTACAGATGCAACGGTCTGCCGATAACTGCTTGCGATATAAGTAACTCACCATATAAGGGTTATATTTATATTAATTGGACCGATCAAAAAGATGGTGATACGGATGTTTACTTTGCCAAATCAAGTGACGGCGGTTCAACATGGAGTTCATCTAAAAAAGTTAACAATGATACAGTGAAACGTCATCAATTTTTTTGCTGGATGTGTACCGACCCGATTACCGGAATCATCTACATTATTTATTATGATAGAAGAGATAACGCCGATCCCAATAGTGTGCAGACTCATGTTTATTTATCCCGTTCAACAGACGGCGGCGAAACTTTTAATGATTACAAAATATCTGATTCGCAATTCTCTCCACTAAACTATATTTTTTTTGGAGATTACATAAATATTGCTGCGTTCGACGGTAAAATTTTCCCAATTTGGATGAGAATGGACGGGCAAACTATGAGTGTTTGGACTGTGCCAATTAACGATTCCGAGTTTGTTACCGCAGTGGATGAAAGCGAGAGTCAAATAATAACCCGGTACGAACTGTTCCAAAATTATCCGAATCCGTTTAATCCGCAAACAACAATTGCATACAATTTACCGGTGAGAAGTTTCGTTTCATTAAAGATATACGATATTTCGGGAAAAGAAATAGCTTCGCTTGTAAATAAAGAACAAGAACCCGGCACTTACTATGTTGATTTTAATACACAAGATTTCAATCTGGTTTCCGGCGTTTATGTTTACAAAATATTTACGGAAAAATATTTTGAGGCTAAGAAAATGATAGTGCTCAAATAGAAAGGTTCCCGTTGATAAAAAATAATACTGCGCTCAAAAAAAAATTGGATTACCACTACAAGTTTTTCGACTGCTCGCAAATCTCGCCCGATCCTCTCGAATTTCTTCACAAGTATTCCGGCTTTCACGATATCGAGATTGCCGGAATACTTTCTGCTTTGTTTGCATACGGCAATGTAAAACAAATTATCTCGACTCTCGAAAAAATTCATAATGTAATGAATCGGAAACCGTACGAGTTTGTGATGAATTATAATTATGTGCACAGCAAAAAAATATTTACGAATATCAAACACAGATTTTTTACGCACGAAGACATTGCAAAACTTTTCCGTGCACTTCATTTGGTTTACAATAAAGAAGGTACACTTAAAAATATTTTCCAAAAATTATATGGGAAAGAACAAAGCATAAAAAATTCCATTGCCGCATTTTCCAATTTAATGGTTGAACTTATTGCAAATAAACATGAAGTATCGCACGGAATAAAATTTATGTTTCCCGATCCCGAAAAGGGAAGTGCATGCAAAAGAATGAATTTGTTTCTTCGTTGGATGGTGCGGAAAGATGAACTTGATTTCGGGTTGTGGGATGGAATTCCTACTTCGCAATTAATTATTCCGGTTGATACGCATGTTGCAAAAATTTGCCGCATGCTAAAATTAACACACCGAAAAAATGTATCGTGGCAAATGGCAGAAGAAATTACAGAGGAACTAAAAATACTTGACCCCGATGATCCGGTGAAATATGATTTTGCAATCTGCCATATCGGGATGAGAAAAATACCACTGTAGGTCCGGGGTACGAGTAAGTAAAAAGTACGGGGTACGATCCGCCTTAGGCGGAACGAAGTACGAAAAAGAAAGGACGGAGAAAAGTACGAAGTACGAAGTTAGAAGGACGAATGAAAAACAAAAAATACGAAGTTCGAAATGGGATTTATGAATAATGAGTTACAAAATTTTGCAATTTCTTCTAAAAACTATCTGTCAATTTTATTCTTGATCGAGATTGAAGAGAAAATTGCAGTCAACTCGTCCGCTTCTTTTAATAAAACCACCGATGAATTTGAATCAGCTAATCCTGATTCAATAATTAATTCAAGCCAATAAATTGATTCATCAGATTCTTCTTCGACCACTTTTATTTTGTAATTGAAATCGGCTTTGGATTTCGCTCTTGATGCTGCGCGGTAATTAGCTCCGACAGATGTACCGGCTCTTAATAATTGATTACCAAGAGTATTGCAAACTGGATTTTTAGGGAGACTCAAAACAAATTTTATAATATCCAGAGCAAATTTTTTTGTTCTTGATTTTAAATCTTGCATAGCCTCTCCAAAATTTTTTATCAAAAAAAAATGTTACGCAAAATTCGAATTCCCAATTTCATCCTTTGTAATTTTTCGTTCATCTTCGTCCCTCGTACTTCGTACATATCTTCGTCCCTCGTACTTCGTATTTCGTACTTTAAAAAAGGTGTTGCTCAGCTAACATTACATCTTTATATTAGCCGCACATTTAAATAATTTTTTGTTCATATAATCAAATAAACACACACCATTCTCAGGAGAACTTATGGCGGAACAAAAAAAGTTTGTCCCCTTTGTCTCATCCGAAACCAACATGGCAGAATTCACAATACGTGCATTGATCATCGGATTGGTCATGTCGGTAATCTTGGGTGCCGCAAATGCATACCTCGGTTTAAAAGCTGGAATGACTATTGCCGCAACATACCCGGCGGCAGTAATCGGTATGGCGTTAATCAGATTATTTAAAGGAACAATATTAGAAGAAAATTTTGCAAGAACAGTCGGTTCGATAGGCGAATCAATTGCAGCCGGCGCAACATTTACTTTGCCGGCTTTTTTTATTGCCGGAATTTGGGTGCCGTTTTTCTCAACCGGAAATTATATGGTCTCTGCCGCAATTATGGCTGCCGGCGGCGTACTTGGAATTATGTTTGTTGCTTTGTTACGAAAGGTAATGGTTGAAGATGTTGATCTTCCGTTTCCGGAATCTGTTGCCGCGGCAGAAATTCATAAATCGGGAAGAAGCGGTGGTACCGGATCCAAATTTTTATTCTCTGCTATGGGCATCGGCGCCGTTGTAGAAATCTTAAAACAATTCAAACTGTTTGCACCGAATGCTGACGGATTGTTCTCGCTGAGCAAAGGAAATATTTTATTCAGATCACCAGATATTAGTCCCGCATACATGGGCGTTGGTTATATAATCGGTCCGCGGCTTGCCGCATTAAATTTTAGCGGTGGCGTTATTGCGTGGGGATTGTTAGCACCAATGATTGCGTATTTTAAATTTGGCGATACACCGATGGAAGGAAAAGATTGGGCTGGCACAATAATACAAGTTTGGAGAGATTATGTTAGACCAATCGCAATCGGCGGAATGCTTGTTGGAGCGAGCTTCACACTTTGGAAAATGAGAAAAAATTTGATTGCCGGAATTTCGCGCTCAATCGGCGACGTTAAAAAAGCTGCTGCCGGCGAATCAAATCATGTTGAAAGAATTGAAAAAGATATTCCGTTCAAATGGATTTTAATCGGAATCGGATTAACCGGCGTAGCTACATTTTTCATTTATAATTATTTCGCACAAGATATTTTTGCCGCACTTGTTGCAACAGTTGTAATGATTATTGCCGGATTTTTCTTCGCCGCTGTTTCCGGCTATCTCGTAGGAATAATTGGTTCATCAAATAACCCGATAAGCGGATTGACACTTTCCACACTTGTTGTTGCCGCACTTTTAATGGTTGCACTCGGGATGAGCGGAAACACCGGTGTTGCTGCTGTGCTCGGTGTTGCTGCCGTTGTATGCGTTTCTGCCGCAGTAGCCGGAGAGATGCTGCAAGATTTGAAAGCCGGACATTTTCTCGGCGGTACTCCGTGGAAAATGCAAATTGGCGATCTTTTCGGAATTGCACTTTCATCCGTTGTAATGTTTTATCCTTTGATGGTTCTTCATGAAGGTGATATTAAAGCCGGTGGAACCGGATTTGGCGGTGATGCACTTGCCGCTCCGCAAGCAAGTTTGATGGCAATCCTTTCCAAAGGAATTGTTGCCGGCGATATGGAATGGATTTTAATTCTCGTTGGTATGTTGATGGGAGTAGGATTCATTTTGATGAACGTAAAAAGTCCGATGCTTGTAAGTGTTGGAATGTATCTTCCGCTCGGAACAACCTTTGCAATTTTTGTCGGTGGTTTGATAAAAGGAATTGTGGAGAGATTTAACGAGAAACGCAAATTTAACGATGCACAAAAATCGAGAGTGGAAAATACCGGAATACTTATTTCTGCCGGATTGATTGCCGGCGAAGCGCTGGTAGGATTGTTGTTTGCAACGATAATGTTCTTTGCAGAAAAACGTCCGAGTGAAATATTCTCGTTCTTTGAAGAGCCGTCGTTCATTATAAGCATACTTGTTGTTGTTGCACTTGCTTACTTACTTGTTAGTGTGCCGTTGAAAAATGCGGGCAAACCCCAAGACCCGGCACCACCACAAGTTTCCATGTAATTTTTTATGCAATTGTCCCCGATGTTGTTTGTAAAAGCATCGGGGGCAATCATTTGAAGGAATTAAAATGCCTCTTAGTTTTACCGAAAGAAGAAAAATTCTGAAGAAAGCAAATTACCTTGAACTCCATCCGGTACGTCTTCACAATGAAGAAATTGATAATGATAGTCTCGTTACCGTTCTCATTCCAAAATTCAAAAATCCTTTTCTCGTAAAATATCTTGTACCGAAAATGAAATCGCCGGATATAAAATTGAAGCTCGATGAACTTGGTTCTGCCGCATGGATTTTAATGGACGGCAAAAGAAACGTTGCCGCAGTTGCTTCTCTTCTAACCGAAAAATTCGGAGAAAAAATTCAACCGGTTAATGAAAGACTTACCAAATTTTTGACCGGTTTATATGAACAAAGATTAATTACATTTCAGGAAATAAATAAGTAAAGGAGTAATCCGATGGGCGAAGTATTAGGAGCTTTAAAACCTGAATTGCTTTGGAAACATTTTGAAGCATTAACGCAAATTCCGAGACCTTCACGCAAGGAAGAAAAAGTTGCGAAGTATGTTACCGATTTTGCTAAAGCAAATAATCTCCAATTTGCAAAAGATAGTTTTGGAAATGTTGTAATCCGCAAACCGGCGTATCCCGGCAAAGAAAATTTAACCCCGGTTGTTTTGCAAGGGCATCTCGATATGGTTGCAGAAAAGAATGCTGATGTAAATCATGATTTCGAGAAAGACCCTCTCAAAATTTATGTTGACGGCGATTGGGTAAAAGCAAAAGGTACAACACTTGGAAGCGATAACGGTATCGGTGTTGCCGCAGCACTTGCTGTGCTCGAATCGAAAGATATTCAACACGGTCCGGTTGAAGCGCTCTTTACTCTCGATGAAGAAACGGGGCTCTTCGGCGCGCAAGCTTTGAAACCGGGATTTGTGAATGCAGACATTTTAATGAATCTCGATTCCGAAGAAGATGGTGCACTTTACATCGGCTGCGCCGGCGGACAAAATACCTATGTGAAATTCAAATTCAATCAGAACGATGTTCAGGCTAATACGGCTGCACTCGAAATCAAAGTGCTCGGTTTAAAAGGCGGGCACAGCGGACTCGATATTATTCAAGGAAAAGGAAATGCAATAAAAATTATGGTGCGCTTGCTTCATGAACTGAGTTATAAATTCGGTTCGCGTCTTGTTACAATCAACGGCGGAAGCAAACACAATGCAATTCCCCGCGAATGCTTTGCTACAATTCGTGTTGCAAAAAAATCTGTTAATGATGTTACTGCATACATCGAAAATTATAATTCGATTGTGAAAGCAGAGATCTCAAACGTTGAACCGAATTTGAATATTTCTGCAGCCGGCACAAAATCAAAATCAAAAGTTATGGATAAAGCTTCCGCAAAAAATTTGATTGATTCTCTTTATTCTGTTCCGAACGGTGTAATAAAAATGAGTGCAGATATTGAAGGATTGGTTGAAACATCTACAAACCTTGCCGTTGCTGTGGTAAAAGGAAAATCTGTTGATGTTATTTTGAGTCAGCGCAGTTCCGTTGAATCGGAAAAACATGATATATCTAATTCGATAACTGCACTTTTCAAATTAGCAAAAGCCGAAGTAAAACAGAGCGATGGTTATCCCGGCTGGAAGCCAGATATTAGTTCCCCGGTACTCGGTGTTATGAAAAAAGTGTTTGAAAATAAATACGGAAAAGAACCGGAAGTAAAAGCGATTCATGCCGGTCTCGAATGCGGAATTATCAAAGAACGTTATCCCAATATGGATATGATTTCATTCGGTCCAACAATTATGGGCGCTCACTCGCCTGATGAAAAAGTACAAATCAGCACTGTTCAAAAATTCTGGGACAATCTTGTTGCTGCACTAAAAAACATTCCTACTAAAAATTAAATCTAACCTCCCCTTTAAGTCCCCTCCTTTGTAAGGAGGGGATAGGGGCGGTTTGTTTCGAGTATATATGGAGCAGACTATTAAATCCAAACCCGAACCGTCATCATTTTTCCGCTGGGCAATCCTTGTTGTAATTAGCCTTGCGATGTTCGGCAATTATTATATCTACGACAGCATCAGCCCGCTTGCGGATTTGCTTGTAAAGCAATTAAACTTTTCCGATTCGGATATCGGATTGCTTCAAGGAATTTACAGCGTGCCGAATATTATTATGGTTCTCATCGGCGGAATAATTATCGATAAGATTGGAACACGGATTTCAACATTTGTTTTTACGATGTTATGTCTTGCCGGTGCTATGATAACGGCAGCATTTACCGATATCACAATGATGGCAGTTGGGCGGCTTGTATTTGGTCTCGGCGCAGAATCAATGATTGTAGCAATCACAACCGTGATTGGCAGATGGTTCAAAGGGAAGCAGCTTTCATTTGCATTCGGATTGAACTTAACATTGGCGCGTCTCGGATCTTTTGCCGCATTAAATTCGCCAACGTGGGCACGAGCATTTTATGATAATTATCAACATCCATTATTTATAGCTACTATTGCCGGTCTCATTGCATTTGTTATGGCTGGCATTTATTGGATATTAGATTTGTATGCCGAAAATAATTATTCACTGCGTCCCGTTCCCAAACAAGATGAAATCAAGTTCAAAGAAATTTTCAGCTTCTCCAGATCTTACTGGTTTGTGGTTCTGCTTTGTGTAACTTTTTATTCCGGCATTTTTCCTTTTCAAACATTTGCAGTAAAATTTTTTATTGATGTTCACGGAACAACGCGCGAAATGGGCGGCTTCCTTTCGAGCATGTTAACACTATCTGCAATGATTTTAACACCGTTGTTCGGCTTGCTTGCCGATTACATAGGCAAAAGAAGTTTGTTGATGATGCTCGGTTCGTTGATTCTAATTCCGGTTTATCTTTTGATGGCATACACACAAGCATCGCTTTATATTCCAATGGCAATGATGGGTTTGTCATTCTCACTTATCCCGGCAGTGATGTGGCCCTCGGTTGCAATAATTGTTGATGAAGCAAAACTCGGCACAGCATACGGATTGATGACGATGATACAAAACATCGGGCTTGCCGGTTTTAATTTTTTGATCGGGTGGGCAAACGATACAAGCGGCGGTTACACGATGGGTATGTGGATTTTTTCATCGCTCGGTTTCTTCGGATTGCTCTTCGCGTTTTTATTGAGAAAAAGTGAAACCGGTTCAGGCGGTCATGGTTTGGAAAAAGGTATAAAACAATCCGCCTAAGAACTTAGAAAATTTTTTTTGTAAATTGTTTTAAGAATCTTGTCACAAAAGTCTGTGTGTAACTTGAAGAATTCTGTAAAAATAATTTTAATAATATTGATTCTGCCCTTTATTAAAACGGGTGCGCAGACATTCGGATTCGGCTGTCTCGGCTTAAGCGGATTTTACGCCGGCGTTACACAGCAGTATTATGATACTCCCGGATTAACAGAATACTTAAACTCGCCGATATTATTTTCAAACAGTTCATCAACAATAGAATTCAAACGTGGAACCGGTTACAGAGTAGGTGCAAATTTATTCCGCGCCAAGTTTGATTTTCTTTTTCTCACTGCAAAAGGTTACTACCAGTTTCTAAAAGAAACTCACGAAAGAGAAAATAATTTGGTTGATAATTCCAAAGACAAATTTGAACTCTCGATGAATCATTGGGGTGTAGGCTTGGATTTCGGCGTGCCGCTCTTTTCAATTTTGGATTGGAAAGTTGTCGAAGGGGCGGTCACATTTTATAACTCCGATTTCACCGAAGAAAATATTGATGAAAACGGCGAACAAGTTTCCGAAAAAAAATATTCTCTCGATAAAACAAAATTGGGCTACTATGTCGGTTCGGGATTGATTTTACATCTCGTGCCGGACTACATCAGCGTTGAAGCAACCGCCGGTTTTAATTTTATAGATATTGAAAGATTCACGAGCAAAGATGGTTTATCAATTCCTGCATTGAGTTCAACTTCCAAAGCCGTTAACAAAGGCGGTTTTTCAGCGACTGTTCAATTAAATGTCGGTTTCCCTCTATAAAAATTCGAGCACAATATGAAACTCTCCAAACTTGACAAAGCTTCAATCATTGCGATACGCGACTGCATGGGCACACAAACTAATGAATCTGTTCTGATCATTACCGATGAATACAAAAAGAAGATCGGGTACAACTTGTTCAAAAATGCAAAACAACTTGGTCATGAATCATTGTACGTTGAAATGAAATCACGAAGCATGCACGGCGAAGAACCGCAGAAACAAGTTGCTGAACTAATGAAAATGTTTGATGTGGTTTTGTGCCCCACTGCAAAATCTTTAACACACACAAACGCACGTAGAGAAGCTTCTGCACTCGGTGCAAGAATTGCAACGTTTCCGGGAATTACAGAAGAAATTATGATTCGCGGTTTAAATGCCGATTACAAGAAAATTGCCTCACTCACAATTAAACTGACTGACATTTTAACGAAGACAAAAATTGTTCATGTAATTGCACCTAACGGAACGGACATTACGATGGATATTTCCGGCAGAAGCGGACACGCGAGCAAAGGTTTGTTTCATGCAAAAGGGGAAAGTGGAAATCTTCCAACCGGCGAAGCGTACATTGCACCGGTTGAAGGGAAATCAAACGGAGTTTTTGTTGTTGACGGTTCAATGGCTGGTATCGGCATGATTAAAACCAAACCGATTTGCATCGAAGTTAAAGACGGACTTGCAGTTAATATTTCCGGCAGCGCTCAAGCCAAAAAACTAAATTCAATTTTGGAAAAATACGGCGAGCCCGGAAGAAATATTGCAGAGTTTGGAATAGGTACAAACGACAAAGCAAAACTTTCCGGCTTACTTTTGGAAGACGAAAAAGTGATGGGCACAATTCACATTGCTCTCGGCGATAACAAATCAATGGGCGGAAATGTAAATGTGCCGGTTCATCTCGACGGTGTAGTTAAAAAACCGACAGTATTTTTTGACGGCAATATGATAATGAAAAACGGCAAACTTTTAATCAAATAAAAAAATCTTTCAATATGCAATTCAGTAATGTTTACGAAGACAAATTTAGAGCAGATTCATACGCTCAATTAGAATTCCCCGGCACATATCATTTGGCTTACCGCGACCTTCCCGAAATTATTTCCGAGTTTGTTGCAAAAGGGAAAGCGATTGATTTCGGGTGCGGAACCGGAAGATCAACAAGATTTTTAAAGAAACTCGGCTTCGATACTCTCGGCGTTGATATATCTGCCGGCATGATAAAGAAAGCAGAAGAATTAGATCCGGACGGAACATACATTTTGAACGATAACAATCAATTAAGTGAAATGGCGGAGAGCCAATTTGATCTCATTCTCTCCGTGTTTACTTTTGATAACATTCCGGATAAAGAAGAAAGAATAAAATTATTTTCCGAACTCGGAAAGAGACTGAATAAAAACGGAGTGATGGTACTTCTGGATTCAACACCGGAATTGTACGTAAATGATTGGGCATCTTTTACAACAACAATTTTTGAGGAGAATAAAAAAGCCGGTAGCGGCGATATTGTAAAAGTTCTCATGCTCGATGTTGAAGACAAAAGACCGGTTGATGATGTAATCTGGTTTGATAAAGATTACCGCGAACAATTTCTTAAAGCCAATTTGAATCTGATTAAAACTTACAAGCCTTTGGGCAGCGAGGAAGACGGCATAAATTGGGTGAATGAAGATATGATTGCACCGTGGATAATTTATGTTTTGAAAAGGGCTTAAAGAACTTTCCGGCAAATCTCCGCAACAAAAATTGAAAATCCCGCCATTATTTTGTAATTTTGCCGACTAAAAATTCAACCATACCATGAAAATACTCAACGATTTAAATCAGGAACAGCTCAAGGCTGTGGAATATAATGCCGGTCCGCATATGATTGTGGCTGGTGCCGGATCAGGGAAAACTCGTGTTTTAACCTATAAAATAGCATATTTAATAGAAAACGGTTTAGAACCGGAGGCTATTTTAGCTTTAACTTTTACCAACAAAGCCGCTAAAGAGATGAAAGATAGAATTAAATCTTTGGTCGGCAAAAAGGCTGAAGAAATCTGGATGGGGACATTCCATTCTATATTTGCCAGAATTCTTCGTGTTGAAGCTGCTAATCTTAAATACCGTTCAAATTTTTCTATTTACGACCGCGAAGATTCCGTTTCGCTTGTAAATAATATTTTGCAAAATCTGAACATAAATCTCGAAAATTTAACTCCGAACGGAGTTCAGCATAAAATCAGCAATCTCAAAAACCAGATGATTTATCCTGAAGATTTTGAAAAAACAATGACTGCAACTTTGGCTGATAAAAAATTTCTTGAGATTTACACAGAATACAACAAAAGATTGTTCGAAAATAACGCAATGGACTTTGATGATCTGCTGTTGAAACCGATAGAACTTTTTATGAACAATCCCAAAATTTTAGGGAAATACAAAAAACAGTTCAAGTACATACTTGTTGATGAATATCAGGATACAAATAAATCGCAGTACGAATTACTGAAGTTGCTGAGTCCGCTAAAAGACAAAGTATGCGTAGTTGGAGATGATGCACAAAGTATCTATAGCTGGCGCGGTGCAGAAATCAAAAATATGCTCAACTTTAAAAAAGATTTTAAAGGCGCGAAAATTTTTAGGCTCGAACAAAACTACCGTTCTACAAAAATAATTCTTGCAGCGGCAGACTCGGTTATTAAAAATAATACCGAGCAGATTGCAAAAACATTATGGACTGAAAATAACGACGGCGAAGAACTTTCTTTATTAAAAGCCTCCGATGAAAAAGACGAAGCATTCCAGATTGCAAAGAGAATAAAAAAGGAAGTTGCCGCACGCAAAATTTCATTGAATGATATTGCACTTCTCTACAGATTAAATTCACAGTCACGCGCGTTGGAAGATGCGTTACGCAGAGAAAAAATTCCGTACAAAATTTTAGGCGGAGTTGAATTCTATAGAAGAAAAGAAGTGAAAGATGTTCTTGCATATCTTCGTGTACTTACAAATCAAAACGACGAAGAAAGTTTACTGCGCATAATGAACTTTCCGCAAAGGGGAATCGGTAACACTTCAATTACAAAGATGATTTCATTTGCGAGAAAGTTGAACATTACTTTGTTTGCAACAATGGTACGCGTATTCGAAGTTATTGAAGTGAAAGAAAGAATTCAAAAGAATGTAAAGCAGTTCAAACTTTTGCTCGATAAGTATATTGATCTAAAAGATAAACTTTCGATTGGTGAATTAACTTCAGCACTTGTTGATGAACTTGGAATACTCAGAATTTACAAAGAAGAAAACACTCCAGAATCGATGGCGCGTTACGAAAATATTCAGGAATTGCTTTCAGCGGTTCAGCAACACAGCCATGAAAATCCCGATGCAAAACTTGATGACTTCCTCGCCGAAGTTTCTCTCGTAAGCAGTGTCGATCAATACGATGAAAAAACCAATTCTGTTACAATGATGACTGTTCACAGTGCAAAAGGTTTGGAATTTCCGCTTGTGTTTATTACCGGTTTGGAAGAAGATATTTTTCCGTTGAGCCCGAGATTTGATAACGATTCAAAAATTGAAGAAGAGAGAAGATTATTTTACGTTGCACTTACTCGTGCCGAACAAAAAGTATTTTTAACATTCGCGCGCTCCAGATATCGTTTCGGCGAAGTTGCGTATCAAAGCAAATCAAGGTTTCTTGATGAAATAGATGAAAGCACACTTGAGGAAACAAACGGCTCTGCCGCTCGTAAATCCGGCAGACGCAAAAAAGAATTTTATAATGAATTTTATCAGCAAAGTTATGACGACTTTGATCAGGAAAGAAGATCACTCCGCGTTGGCAGCAGAGTAACGCACTCTGTTTTCGGGATGGGAAAAATTCTTCAAATAACCGGAACCGGAGATTTGCAAAGAGTTACTATTGCTTTCGAAGATTTCGGCACGAAACAACTCCTTTCCAAGTTTGCAAATTTGAAATTGATTTAATCCCTTTTAAAAATTAGGAGAACAAAATGAAAATAGGTGTACTTACCGGTGGCGGTGACTGTCCGGGATTGAATGCTGTTATCAGAGCTGTTGTTAGAAAATCTCTTCAGAACGGACATGAAGTAATTGGTATTCGTGAGGGTTGGAGAGGAATTCTCGAAAAGAATTTCATGAAATTAGATCGCGATTCTATTTCAGGAATCTTACATAGAGGCGGTACAATCCTTGGCACATCAAGAACAAATATTTATAAAGAAAAAGACGGCGAAGCCAGAGTTAAAGCTAACATGGCTGAAAACGGAATTGATGCGATTGTTGCAATCGGCGGCGAAGATACACTCGGCATAGCTTCAAAACTTTCGAAAGCGGGTGTTAAAGTAGTCGGTGTTCCCAAAACTATTGATAATGATTTGAACGCAACAGATTATACTTTTGGATTTGACACTGCCGTTAATGTTGCAACAGAAGCAATCGACAGACTGCACACAACAGCGGAAGCCCACAACCGTGTTATTGTTGTTGAAGTAATGGGAAGACACGCCGGATGGATTGCTGTTCATTCCGGAATGGCTGGCGGCGCAGATATGATTCTTGTTCCTGAAAAACCGTTCAACATCGAAGAAGTTTGCGATGTTTTAACTAAAAGACATTCGAGCGGAAAAAATTTCAGCATAGTGGTTGTTTCCGAAGGTGCTAAATTACAGACAGATGATATTGCCGATAAAGACGGATCGTTTGTATTGAGCAGTATGAAAACAGATTCGTTCGGTCACGTTCGTCTCGGCGGTATCGGAAATATTCTGGCAGAAGAAATTGAAAAGAGAACCGGCTTCGAAACAAGAGCTACCGTACTCGGTCACATTCAAAGAGGCGGAAGCCCAACTGCATTTGATAGAGTGCTCGCAACAAGATTTGGTGTGTTTGCCGCAGAATTAGTTGAGAAAGGAAAATTCGGCTACATGGCTGCATTGAAAGGAAATGAAATTGTTGCAGTCAGCCTCGAACAAGCCGTCGGTGAATTAAAAACTATCGACATGGATCTTTACAAAGTTGCCGAAACATTTTTCGGTTGAAAAAAAAGAGCCGCTTTACGCGGCTCTTTCTTTTTCTATACCACTTTTTTTACCAAACAGTTTGAATAAACATACCGCAAGAAGCATAAATATACTTCCGTAAGCTAAAATCATAAATAAAATTCCTTCAGTGCTAATTCCCATTTTCTGCCTCTCTCTTTTTCCATGCATATTTGATGAGATAGAAAGTTAAAAGTAAAATCACAATCATAAATATTCTTGCGCCCCAAATGTAGGGAACGTTTTCCGGTGTTACATTCGCTAAAAGTAAAATGGGAATTGCATCGTTAACAAACCACCAAGCCATAATAAAAAATAATGCGAGCGGAGTAACATACTTCATCACGTAGTAAAATATTTTCGGGATTTTTATATCGCCGCCTTCATTCATTTCGAGCCATGCTTTATCAGCGCCGAAAACCCACATGAATAATATTGTTTCGATCAAAGCGAAAACAGCCAGCCCAAATGTTCCAGCCCAGTAATCCATTTCATCAAGAAAACCGAACTTCAAAAAGAATACAACAAATTGAACCGCGATCAGGACAATAGTCGCTACCGCTGCAACTGCTTTTTTCTTATCCATGCCAAATTCATCTTGCAGAAATGCAACAACCGGCTGCCCCATTGCAACAGAAGAAGTGATACCGGCAAAGAATAAAAGTAAGAACCACAAGAAACCAAAAATTTCTCCGAAGGGGATACGTTCAAAAACAAGCGGCATAGAGGCAAAACCGAGATCGAAAGAACCGCCAAGTGCCATTTGAGTTGCTGCTGTGACACCAAAAAATGCAACTGCAATCGGGATTGCAATTGAACCGCCAAGTACAACTTCGGCAAACTCGTTTGTAGCCGCAGTTGTTAAACCCGAAAGGGCAATATCGTCTTTCGGTTTCAAATAACTTGCGTAAGCTTGGATTGTCCCCATTCCAACAGAGAGCGTGAAGAAAATTTGTCCGGCGGCGGCAAGCCAAATTTTTGGATCGCTTAATTTTGAGAAGTCGGGATTCCAGATAAAACCAAATCCGTTGGCAACAGAATTATTTGGAAGTGATGGATCCGGTGTACCCAAAGTAATTACGCGTATTGCAATTATTATTGCAAACAAAAAGAGAAGTGGCATTGCAATCTTTGCAAGTTTTTCAATGCCTTTTGAAACTCCTTTGTACAGAACCCAGAAATTTAATGTGAAGGTAATAATCATAAATAAATAAGCAGTTCCAATTCCATCAAAGTAAGGTCCGGTTTCTCTTCCTTGAAAATTATAAAGGAAAGTTTTCATTTCTTCAAAACTTCCCAAACCAAAGTAACTTTTGGTAATCGAGAAAAAACTGTAAGCCAAAGTCCATGATTCAATATAGGTGTAGTAAATTAATATTATGCTTGAGATGACTAAGCCGAGTGCGCCGAAATATTTTGCAAGTTTACTTTTCCAAAGCACATCAAACATGCCCGGTGCACTGCCATGATGAAATTTTCCGCCGTGTCTGCCGATACCCCATTCAATCCACATTAACGGAATACCGAGAATTAGAAAAAAGATAAAGTAAGGAATCATAAATGCACCGCCGCCGTTTTGTGCGGCTTGTACCGGGAAACGTAGGAAATTTCCTAAACCAACAGCATTGCCGGCAACAGCAAGAATAAGTCCGATCCGGCTACCCCATTGTTCCCGTTCTGAATTGTGATTTGGCATGATCTCTCCAGATTCTTTGGATTAGTGAATGATTTTACAAATATATTTAACATTTGCCTAATAATCGCAACATTAAAAATGGTATATCGTTTTTGCTTGATAGATTATTTTTCGAAGATTTATAAAAAATTTCTTGACAAAGGAGAGTAATGATTTTATCTTTCCATCCAGAACCAGCCGATATTAACAAAAAAATATTTTTTAAAAGATTTATTTATTGTTTGTGGTTTATTATTTAGATATTTTGTCCGTTAGATTTAGAAGTTTTTTTGTTATCAAAAAGTCATCCAGCCGAAAACAGCCGAACATATTTATTTTGTTTTGTAAACTTTATTAAGAGGGTGCTTATGTTTAGAAAACTACTTTCATTTGTAGCAGTGTGCTTGCTGTTTCCTTTAATAACGTACTCGCAAGCACCGGTTACGCCCCCCGATGCTTCTACGGGAGTTTCTCAAGCTACTCCAGCTGTTACATGGACTGATTTTGATGATGGTTCTGGTAACGGTCCGTACGATGCAGAGTTTGATGACGATCCGGCATTTGGCAGTGTTGATGCTTCGGCTGCCGCAACTCCGGCAACACTTTTAGCTTTGCCTGCACTATCATACAATACTGCTTATTATTGGAGAGTACGGGATACAGACATTGATGGCGGCGGCACTGATGGACCCTGGCATGCTTATTCATTTACAACAGAAATTGCAACACCGGTTTTAACAGCACCGGCTAATGGTGCTACAGGTCAGCCAACGTCGGTTAATTTGACGTGGACTTTAGCCGGCGGTAGTGGCGGTGTCACATTTGATCTTGAGTATCATACCGGAGGCGGATTCCCGGGAACTACTGTTGCCGGAGTTTCTTCTCCGTATGCTTTCAGCGGCTTAACTAACAATACAACTTATTCATGGAGAATAATTGCTAAGAAAGCCGGTGAAGCTGATAAAACATCATCAACGTTTACATTCTCAACTCTTCCACCAGCACCATCACTAAGTTCACCAGCGAACTATGCTGTTGGAGTAACTGTACTTCCAACTTTATCTTGGAGTGGTGTTGGTACTTCATATGATTTTGAAATTGACAACAACAGTGATTTCAGTTCGCCCGTTGCTACACAAACAAGTGCTGCAACTTCATACGCTTTTACGCCGTATGTATCTACCGCAACAATAGTACTTTCGAATAGTACTCTTTATTATTGGAGAGTTAGGCAGACAAATGCCAATGGTACAAGCGACTGGGCTTCAAGAGAATTTACAACTGTGAGTGCAGCGACACCGCAAATTAATATCTCTGTACTTGGTACCACAGCTTATATTACTTGGTATCCGTTGCCATATGCAACCGGTTTGAAATATGATGTTTATTATTCTACAGCTTCCAATATGAGCGGCTACTCAACAGCAGTTTCAGGTACTACGGGTCAATATTATTCATTGAGCGGATTAGCAGCTGGAACGACTTACTATGTTCAGATAGTATCGTACACCGGTTCGGGTCCGTATGTTTATTACACATTCTCTTCAGTAAGTTCATTCGCTACCGGAGGTATTCCAACAATTTATCCTTCATATCCAACGGGTGGTGCAACCGCATATTCAAATCCGCCGACAGTTTATTACTATCCGGGTTCATATTTTTCTGGTCTGCAGTATCAAGTTAGATACGGAACATCAAGCACAGATACAACTCCGGCAGATGGCGAAATGGATTCAGGTACGAATACAGCATTAACATCTAACTTATATACTACATTGGCAACTTTAACTGCTGGAACTACTTATTATTGGCAAGTAAGAGGCTATGACCCAGTAAGTACTACTTACGGTGCATGGTCTTCAATAGAAAGTTTCGTGATGTACAGTACTGTTCCGGCTGCACCGATTGTACCTTATCTCTCGTATCCAACCGGAGGAGTAACTACATATATTAATCCGCCTTCGTTGTATTGGTATCTCGGTACATATGCAACCGGATTAGAATTTTATGTACAGTGGGATGATGCTTCAGATTTTGCAACTCCGCTTGGTAATTCAGGATGGATAACCAATTTGTATTATACATTGGTTTCAAGTCTATCAGACGGCACGTATTACTGGCGAGTTAAATCGAGACTCGTATCGACATTGGTTGAATCGGCATACTCCACAACAGAAAGCTTTGTATTATCGGATCCGTATTCAGGTGCAACAGTGCCAACTCCAACATATCCGATAGGCGGTATAACGGTTTATACTTTATCACCAACACTTGGCTGGTATGCTTACTCAACATCTACATTGGAATTTGAGATTAAGGTTGCGCCTTACTCAAATGTAGATGGAAACGGAATGTTGAATCATGCGACAGTTACAACATACACATGGCAGACAGCAAGCACGCTCGGCATAAGCGGTTTATCTGCCGGCGCAACATATTATTGGCAAGTTAGATCGAGACTACAGGCAACGCCAGCAACTGTTTCAGCATGGTCGTCAGTAGTTAGTTTTGCAACCGCCGCCGGTGCTCTTTCAATTGTTCCTCAAATAGCAGACATTGTTAGTCCTGATCATGGACAGCCGATAAATAATACAACAGCATTATTATCATGGAAACTGCAGTCGCAGCCAGAATCTCACATTGCATATCAAGTTGAGTATTCGAAATCAGAAGACTTCAGTAATTCCGTAAAAGTTAACGGTATTAACGAACCGTTTGTGAAAGTTGGCAACTTAGAAGCAAATTCAAAATATTATTGGAGAGTAAATTCTTCAACAAATAATATTACGCAGCCGGTTTATTCCTCTATTGGTTCTTTCTCTACCGGCGGAAACGTAACTGATGTTGAAGAAAATGTTATACCTAATGAATATTCGTTAGGGCAGAATTATCCTAACCCATTTAACCCTTCAACAAAGATCACTTATTCCTTGCCGCAGAATTCATTTGTTGCTTTGAAGATATATGATATTCTCGGAAGGGAAGTAAAGACATTAATCAACAACGAAGTAAATGCCGGAACACATTCAATCGTTTGGAACGGAACCGATAATTACGGTAATAAAGTTGCAAGCGGTACATACATTTACAGAGTTGTTGCCGGAGATTTTGTTTCTGTTAAGAAGATGGTCTTAATAAAGTAAACAATAAATTTTAATAACGACTGCTGCTTTGCGGCAGTCCAAATTAAAGAGGGTTGAAAATGGGAAAACTAGGTGCTTCAATATTTTTACTGCTGATCTTAGCAGTTATTGGCTTGGCTTTGTATGCATGCCATCAAGCTTATTTTGCTTAGCTCAATTTAACAGCCTGATTAAATTAATTTTTGAAAGCCGCCTTTTATGGCGGCTTTTTTTTGCGATATATTTCAGTTATGAAACTAACGGTTATTAACCACGAATTAAAACTCAAACATGCTTTCGCAATTTCAAGTTATACCAGAACTACTACACCCGTTGTTTTAATAAGACTTGAGCATAATAGAATTATTGGATACGGTGAAGCGAGCCTTCCGCAATATTTGAAAGAAACTCAAAAGAGTGTTAGAGATTATCTCAACAAAATTGATTTAAGCGGTGTTAATGATCTTTCAGGCTGGCAAAAAAAATATTCAGAACTTTTGTCGGGACCGGCAGCAAATTATCCCGCACTTGCGGCTCTTGATATTGCAATGCACGATCTCTTTTGTAAAATATTGGGTATATCTTGCCATGAATTTTATAATATCAAACACAAAGATGGGATAATAACTTCGTTCACAATCGGTATCGATTCATTAGAAACGATAAAACAAAAAATAGCCGAAGCGGAAGAATTTGGTATTCTGAAAATAAAACTGGGCAGAGAGAACGATAAAGAAATTATAAATACAATCAGAAGCTGTACGGGCAAGCCTCTTTACGTTGATATTAATCAGGGATGGAAAGATGTTCAATATGCACTCGATATGATACACTGGCTGAATGATAAAAACGTAATATTAATTGAACAACCGATGCCGGTGGAAAATCGGGATGAAATATTCTTGTTGAAAGAAAAATCTCCTTTGCCGATTATTGCCGACGAAGCTGTTCAAAAGTTTGAAGACATCGATCTTATCAAGGAAATTTATTCCGGAATAAATATTAAACTGATGAAATGCGGAGGAATGAGCGAAGCTTTCAGAATGATAAAGAGGGCGGAAGAATTGAATCTCAAAATCATGCTCGGCTGTATGACCGAAACTTCATGCGGAATTTCTGCGGCTCTGCAGTTTGCACCTCTCGCGGATTTTATAGACCTCGATGGAAACCTATTGATAAGCAACGATCCTTTCGAATCGGTCAAACCGAACAAAGGAAAATTATTTTTATCGGATACGCCCGGTTTGGGAATAAATCTTAATAAAATTTTGTTCTGATATAAAAATTATTAACCCGGAACTATTTTAATATATCGGGCTGTTTTTTATATTCATAGCAAAGCTAAAAGTAGGTTGGAAGGAAAAAATATGGCAAAGAATTATGTCTCTAACAAAGATGAAACAGTTAGAATGTTCAAAAACGATTTTCTTGAAGCGTTCTCACGTGTACATTGGACTGTACCGATAATTTTTTTCAGTCCGGTTGTAATCTACTTTTTATATAGAGCGATATTTGTTCCGGAACTTTCATCGGGCAATATAATCCTATTGTATATTGCCGGTATAATTATTTGGACTTTCACGGAATACACTTTACACCGGTTTGTTTTTCATTATCAGCCCAAAAACAAAATAGGGCAGAGACTTCATTTTATCATGCACGGTGTTCATCATGATTATCCCAAAGATTCTAAACGACTTGTAATGCCGCCGTTGGTTAGTATTCCTCTCGCATCGTTTTTTTATTTGTTATTTATTTTGCTGCTCGGAAATGTTTATATATTTCCGTTTTATGCCGGATTTATAACCGGTTACATTTTTTATGATACAACTCATTATGCAGTTCATCATTTTAATATTCACAATAAATTTTGGCTTGCAATTAAGAATCATCACATGAAGCACCATTATCAAGATTCGAGCAACGGATACGGAGTAAGCCAGCCAACGTGGGATTATGTTTTCGGTACAACTTTTCCCGAAAAAAAAGACGGCGAATAATTTTCTTTTCAGGATATTTGCTGAAATGATTTTAAGTATTTTAGGGCGAAGCTTGCCCGAAATTAGTTTGACGGGTGTCAGCTTAGTTGACAAACAATCTGAGTTCTGTAAATCGTGGCTAAAGCCAAGTGATTAATTTGTTTATTATTCCACGAGATGAAGCTCGTGGCAATTGAACTGAAAAATAATTTTGAAAAGAAGAGTTGTTTGAAATAGCCATTACATTTTCCGTGTAAGCGGGATCCCGCTTCGCGGTGATATATCGTGGAAGAAATAATAAAAAAGATGAGCGGTTTTTCCCATTGGGATGGCAAAGCCAAACCGCAATTGATAAAACTAATTCAGGCTAAAGCCGAAGGAAATTTTGCAATATTTAAAAAAATTCTTCTGCCAAATGAGGATTAATGATATTTAACAAAATATTTTTTCTGCTGGTAGCTGCTCTGTTTCTTTTTCCGCACTGCACTGTTAACATTCAAGCCGAACAAGAAATTTTCATTCGTGCAAATCAAGCCGGTTATCTGCCGGGCGATATCAAATCTTTTGTGGTATTGTCTTCGGGAAATATCGAAGGCAGAAAAGTAGAAATCAGAAGCATTAAAACTAACAAAACAGTATTTGCCGGCAAAGTTTCAAAAAATTTGGGAGCGTATGGAAATTTTGAGTACAGTTACGTTGTTGATTTTTCTAAAGTTTCGGAACGTGGTGAATATGAAATTGTAATTGATGATAAAAAATCGCTTTCGTTTACAATCAGCAAATCAGTGTATAATAATCTCGCCGAACAACTTCTTGAATTTTTTAAAGTTCAGAGATGTGGATATACAAACCCGTCAATGCATGATGTCTGCCATATTGCAGATGCAACAAGTATTATTGAAGGGGCAAAAATAAACAGCATGCCGTTTGATGTAACCGGCGGATGGCACGATGCCGGGGACTATGTTAAGTTTTTGAATACAACAGCTTTTTCAACGTACATGCTGTTGTTTGCTTATGATTTCGATCCGATAAAATTTGGTTTTGACAAAAATAAAAACAAGGTGCCGGATATTTTGGAAGAAGCAAAGATTGGTTTGGATTGGCTTATGCGGTGCCGCTACAACAAAAATAAATTAATTACTCAGGTACAAGATTTACGAGATCATGATAACGGTTGGAGATTACCTGAAAACGATCCGCTCGGTTTCGATAGACCGGCTTTTGCCGGCATCGGAAAAAATTTGATCGGTATTTATTCTGCAGCGATGGCGCTCGCATCAAGAATTTGGAAAGAGAAATTGAACTACCCGGATTTTGCAGATAAATGTTTGGATGCCGCAGAAAGTTTGTATGCAATTAATAATTCTGCGCCGGATGTGGATAGCAGCGGCAGCGGAATGTACATTGATAAATATTACGAAGGGAAACTTGCGCTCGGTGCAATCGAATTATATTTAGCTACGAACAAAATTAATTACTACAAAGAAGCACAGACTCTCGCTGATTCCGCCGGTGCAGATTACTGGTGGAGCTGGGGCGATATTAATTCGCTTGCTCATTACAGAATCGCGAAGTTTGATATTCGGTTTGCTGATTACATCAGAAAAAATCTCATCGAATTCAACAAGAAAAAAGAGAGCAACTTATTCGGCAAAGGTGTAGAACTTTCGTGGGGAACAAATAATGTTTTGCTCGGCATCTCGCTGCAAAGTATTTTATTGAAACGACTGACAAACGAATCGACATTTGATACGCTCTCTGTTTATCAAAGAGACTTTGTGCTCGGCAGAAATCCTTGGGGAATAAGTTTTATTTTTAATGCCGGGAAAAATTATTCGAGGAATTTTCATCATCAAATAGGTACTATTAAAGGCAGCTTGCCGGGAGGTTTTGCCGCCGGTCCGGCTTCTAAAGAATTTTTGAAAAACTATAATATTCAATATGAAAAAGCCGATGCCTACAGTAAATTTCAAACTGATAATGTTTATTACCGGGATGATAGAATGGATTATATTACAAATGAACCGACCATAACCGGAAATGCAACTGCGATTTTTGTTTTTGGCAATCTATCGAACTAAAAATTGCTGTACTAATTTGGTGCACAATATCAATATTGGATGGTTAATTAAATTCATTCGTTATTTTTCGGTTAATTTTTTACTTTTCTGCTGGCATTAATTTGGCTTTTGTGTATCAGTTAAAAGTATCATGGGAATAAAAATGGTTAGTTCAGTACGGAGAATACCATCTGGATTTTCCTTTATAGATAAAAACTGGGGCGGAGTTTATAGAGGTGGAAGTTATCTTTTAGTCGGTCCGCGAAAATCCGGACGAACATTAATTGGATTGCAATTTGCTTTGGAGACGGCAAAATCTTCGGAAGTATGTTTGTACTTTACTATTATGCGCCCGAAGGATTTGATGATACAAGCCGCTTCTCTGAATTTTGATATCCAATCCTACATGAATCAGAATCTGATCATTGTTGTTAGAGTTGCACCGCCAAACGATATTTATGATATGTACAATCCCGATGACTATCTTGTCGAATACTTTAATGATATTATTACCGTTGTTGATCAGTACCATCCCACAAGAATTATTTTTGATGAGTTAACTCCTTTTGTCGGGTTCAGAAATTTGGATTACCTGCGCGATACGTTTCTTCATACTTTGGAAATTATTGAAGAGAGGGATATTACAAGTTTGTTTGTAATCAGCGAGCCGGCAACACAGAAGGCGCAGAATGTTGTTGATGGTTTGGGACAGTTTGTAACCGGCGTTGTTCAGTTGAAAAAGGGAAGTGCACGCGGTGAAAAATATCACGGCGGTATGGTAACAATTTTCCCGAATGTTGGTCACACTGAAGGAGAGTTTACTACCGAATATCACATCGAACCGTACAAAGGAGTTACGACGGAATTTTCGAGAGAATCGAAATTAACTGAAGAAACGCTGACATCTTTTTCGAGACCGCGGACAATTAATCGTCCCACAAAAGTTGATGTTCCTTCCGAGCCGTATGCGTTTTCGAACATCTACAATTACAATGATTTTTTGTTGATACTGAACAATCAAATTGCACTTTACAAAAGTACCGGACAAACATTTAATTTAATTTCGTTCAAGCTCGATCCGGCGGCACAGGTGAAAGGTTTGTTATCGATTAATCAATTGCAAAATGCTGTCCGGCAATCAACAAGTAAGAAAGATAAAATCTGCATTATAGAAAATAAGGTAATAGTGCTTCTTGTTAGAGGGAATTTAAAAAGTGTTGTGGATTTGATGTCGAATGTTCAGACTAATATGCCGAGCCACGACCCGAATTATATCAACGCAATCTTAGATTACATTTCAATATACAATCTCGAAGTTGATGAGCGTGTAGAAAATGCGGAATCGATGATGGAATATGTTTTAACTGCGGAATCATCTCTAACAAATGCATATCAGCCTTTAAATAAATTTATTGGGTGATGAGAGACAGTGTCAAAATACTATTCGCAATATTTATTTTTTATACAACTGTTCTTTATCCTCAAACCAGATCAGAAGGGCTGAAACGTCAAGCCGAATTCTTAATCGGCGAAGGGCGTTACAAAGAAGCCATCGACCAGCTTAACAAATTTATTTCTGCAAATCCCCAATTAGCCGAAGGTTACCATACCCGCGGTTTGTGTTACGAAAAAACAACCGAGTATCAATACTCTGTTCTCGATCTTCGAAGAGCGCGCAGATTGGATCCCGGCAGTCAGGAAATCCAAAAAGATTTGAACCGCGTTATTGCCATTTGGCATAAACAACTTTATCAAAAAATTGAAGGGCACAAAAGAGATATTGCAATCGATCCGAATTACGCTTTTAGTTATTTGGAAATTGGCAAGTGCTACAGATGGCTTGAAGAATGGAACGATGCAGAAATTTGGTACGATGAATATTTGAAACGCGATGATAATGCTTCTCCAGACGAAATTATTCGTTACACGGAAATTCTTGCCAAAACCGGTTCAATTACAAAAGGGGAAAAGATTCTAAAAAAATATGTTGAAAGATATCCGGGTGATTGGCGTTTGTGGAGCCGGTACGGATATTTTACTTTGTGGCTTGGTAAATATAAAATTGCCGAAGATGCATTTGTAAAGGCGTTAGACTTTAAACCGTTTTTCAAAGAAGCCGAAGACGGGCTTGATCAAGTGCGCAATCAAGCTTACATGCTTAAATATCAGCCGCGCTCATTTGAAAGAGTTTACCCGATTGACCGCTATTATTCTGCTCTGAAAAAAAATCCTGAAAACGACGAAACGAGATTTAATCTGATAAACGAATTAATAACAGCTAATCGATACGAAGAATCTTACCAGCAGTTACAATTCCTTCAAAGCAAATATTCCGGTGAGGAGCGTTTCAAAAGTTTGTACAAAACAGTTTCGGATTACCGCGACAGCACGTACAATACTAAAATTGCACAGTACACAGAAGTTTTGAAAAATAATCCGAATGACAAAGAAACCGTGATTAAACTTTCAGAAGCGTATGCGAATCTGCTTTATTACGACAGCGCCATTGAAATTTTATCAGAGTATTTACAGAACGTGCCGGATGATCATGATTTGGATGTGAGATTTTTATATGCAAAATATTGTGCATGGAATTACGAATGGGAAAATGCTATTGCACAGTTGAATAAACTTCTCGAACTAGATCCGGAAAATTTGGATTGCCAGCTTCTGCGCGGACAAATTGCTGTTTGGACTGTTTTAGATTTTGATATCGCTGAAAAATATTTACTGAATGTTATTTCCAAACGACCGGATGATTTGAGCGCGTTAATTTCACTTGCATCTATGTATTCGTGGAAAAAGAATTTTCCCGAAGCAAAAAAATATCTTGACGAAACCAAACGGCTCGATCCGACTAATCCCGAAGTTGAAAGTGCTGAAAGCAATTATGCATTACACGTCTCTGCTTACGAAGAAGTTCAAGTGTTCGAAATAAGAAAAGAAGCTGGTAATTTGGCACTGGAAGGAAACTGTGAAGAATCGAGAGCAAAGTACGAAGAATATTTTTCGAAGCGTACCGCACCAACAAGAGATGAACTAATTGAGTATGCAGACGTAGTCACTTGCACAGGCGATTATCCGAAAGCAATTGAAATTTATAATCAATTACTGAACGAAGAGTTTGATTACAAGATTGCACTCCAGCGTGCGAGAAATTATTATTACAACAAAGACAGCTTAACAGCACAAACCGAACTCGAAAGTTTGAGCAAATTATATCCAGACGATAACGAAGCGAAATTATATTTAGCCGATGCGTATGCCGTTACAGCTCAGCCGTACAAAGCCGAAGAATTGTACCGATATCTAAAAACTCAAACAGAAGATAGTTCGGAAGTAAAACAGTTTGATGAAAGAATGGCGTTGCTCGGTGAGTATTTTATTATGAATCACGATCTCGATAAAGCTAATGAACTTTATGATGAACTTCTTGAAAGTACAACAGATACAAGTTTGATACGGAACATAAATCAAAAAAGATTATATCTTGGAGATGCTTACGCGCTGGCTGATGAATGGGGCGATGCAGAAGATATTTATGATGATCTGCTCGAAGCGGCAACCGATACTGCAGATATTAGAATAATTAATCAAAGAATGAGCTGGGTTCCTCCTTCAGGATTTTCCAAAGGGCTGTCGAGTTTTGGAAATATTATTACACCTACCAATGTTGGTGCGGCTCCGTTCTTTACAAGCTATCGGGATAATCAAGATTTTACTTTGATGAATTACGGCGGAAGAGTTGACGCCGGTTTTATTGGGTTTTTAGGACTCGGCGCTTTGTGGAGCAGAACAAATATTTCTATAAATAATTATGAAAGAAATTTTACAACATTCAAAGGCATTGCTTCAATCTTTTTTTCTAAAATTGTTTCGCTTGCATTTAGTTACGGCGTGTTGACAATTCCCGGCGAGAAAAACAAAAATATCGGCGATGTTACTTTTCGTATCGAAGAACCGGAACGTTTTTCAATTGCTGGTTATTATGAAAATAACGATGCACGACTTTTGTTGTATTCGCCAAATATGCTTTTTGTTAGACTAAAATCAGAACTATACAGGTTTTCCGGGTATTATCAATACAAAGATATTTTGAGAATTTCTTTACTTTACAGTTACTACAAAATTTCAGATACAAACAAGGGAAACGATTTTCAATTACGTCTCGGCAAAAAATTTTTTGAGAACAGTTTGTTTGGTTACGAATATTATTTTGCAGATTATGCTTTCATATCGCAGTATTATTACTCGCCGCAAAAATTTGCATCTCACAGTCTTTGGGGCGAATACAAGTATTCGCTTACATCAACAGCAATAACAAAAATTGGCGGAAAGATCGGTTACGTTCCCAATGCGGATTTTATAGTCAGCGAATTTTACGGCGAACTGAACTACAAGCCGTTTCCATATTTTAATTTAACCGGCAGAGCCGGCTATGCAGATAGTTTTAGATATGATTCGAGTTACAAATCTTTGAATGTATCTCTAAGTGTGTATTGGTCGGTTTTCTGATTTTTTATATTTTTCATTTCGAAAAAATCATTTCCACAATATTTTGTATGAATCATGAAAATCAAATTTCTCTTGGTACTACTGGTTTGTTCTTCCACGCTCGCAATTGCAAAAAAGAACATTTGTTGTTCAAGTAATTATTTTTTTCCCATCAATTTAAATTGCGCGATAGCCGCCGCTGATAATATCTCGGTATCAAGCCAAACTAAGCTCGGCAAGTTTATACCTCTCACCGGGAACATCGAACAAATGAAAATTTTTTTTAACGCCCTCAAAGATTCCAAAAACAAAATTGTAAGAATCGGTTATTACGGCGATTCGTTAATTCATGGCGATGTGATTACGGAATATTTACGGGAAAAATTTCAATCAACTTTTTCAGGAAAAGGCGCCGGCTTTCTTTCCATTGTTTCGAGCGACATCAAAATGAAAGCTACAACAAAACACACATTCTCGGATGATTGGAATTCAGTTTCAATAGTCACGCGTAATCCTGATCGAATGCCGTTTGGAATCAACGGCTCTGTTGCTGTTCCCAAAACCGGCAGCTGGGTGAAATATGAATCAACAAATTATTTGGAGTCAACAAGTTCGTTTGAAAAAGCAAAATTGTATTACAGTCATGCGGATAATTCGAGTGTGATCGAATATAAAATAAACGGCAGAGCGCCGGTAAAAGTGAATCTTCATACCGGTGAAAACGTTCAAGAGTTATTGATAGATGCACGTGGAAATGTTGCATCAATTGAAATAAAATTTATTTCCGGCAAAGCGCCGTATTTTTATTGTGCGAGCCTTGAATCCGGCAGCGGGGTTTACGTAGATAATTTTGCCATGCCCGGCAACAGCGGTGCATCTCTGCTGGAGATTCCCAAAAATGTTATCAATGATTTTAACAAATATGCCGATTTCAATTTGATAGTTTTTAATTACGGTGCAAATGTTTCATCGCCGAATAAAGGCATCTATACTCTCTACGAAAACAAAATGATAAGCTTGATCGAAGAATTCAAAAAATTATTTCCGCGTGCCAGTTTTCTTTTAGTGAGTGTCGGCGATAAAACTATGAAGAAAGGCGCACAGTTCATTACTAACCCTGAAGTTCCTATGCTGTTGGAAACACAAAAGAAGATTACTGAAAAAACAAAAATAGCTTTCTGGAATTTGTGGGAAGCGATGGGAGGTAATAACTCAATGAAAGATTGGGTTGGTTCCGCTCCGCCAATGGCTTTGAAAGATTATGCACATTTTACTCCGGTCGGCGGTTCCCGCGTTGCAGAGTTGCTTTTTGAAGCTATAATGAATTCGTACCGTGCGGCAAATTAGTCCTTATTAAATAGAAATCAATTATAACTTTTTCTTAGACCTAATCTTTAAGTTTTCAGATTAACTTACTTTCTTGCAATAATTTAATTAAAAAATTATATTAATGTAAGTCTTGTCCAATTCTGAGCCAATATCTTAGTTTTGTGTTTCATTGGTACACTTATTTAAGTTAAATTGTTCGAAAAAGGCTCATTTGATTACTTTTTGCTGGCATTTATTTTGAGCTATATATTTGTCTAAAATTTATTTTTTAAATGGATAATCAAAAATTTCAAATAGCGCTGGATAACCGCGAGATAAAACCTCCATCGCGGAATGTTGCGAGAGAAAAATTACGCACAATAATTGTGTCCGGTATTTTTTCAATTATGCTGATTATCTGCATCGTAATTTTTATGCCGCTTACAGTTTTAACGTGGAGCGGTCTGTTTGTTTACTCATCGATTGTATCGCTTGTAATTTTTCTTTTCATTCTGTTAATAAGATATTTTGCAATTTTATTTATGGCATATTTTTATACTACGCGATACACTGTGCTTTCCAAACCCGGCTATTACCCGTTTGTTTCAATCATTGTTCCCGTTTATAATGAAGGCAAAGTTCTTCATTCGTCCATTGAATCACTTCTGGATATCAACTATCCGAATTACGAAATCATAATTGTTAACGACGGCTCAACTGACGATACTGCCGAAGTTGGCGAAAGTTTGGTCGGGTATCATAGAGGGAGAACCGGACTCGTAAAAGTTTCGTTGATTAATAAACCGAATGGCGGAAAATCCAAAGCGCTAAACGCCGGTATTCAATACTCCGAAGCGCAATTTGTTTTGTGCATGGACGGCGATTCGCAATTAACGCCGAATACTTTAAGAATGGCAATGCGGCATTTCGATGACCCGACAGTCGGTGCAGTTGCCGGTAATGTTAAAGTTCAAAACCGCAAAAGAGTTTTAACAGATTTGCAAGCTTTAGAATATCTCGAAGGTTTGAATCTTGCACGCAGTGCGCAAGGTTTTATGCAGATGGTTAACATCATCCCCGGACCGATTGGTGTTTTCAGAAAAGTAACACTCCGTGATGCCGGATTTTATTCGAGTGATACATTTGCCGAAGATGCTGATGTTACGTTGAAAATTTTAGCAAAGGGCTGGAAAATAGTTTACGAACCGAATGCAATTGCGTACACTGAAGCACCGGGTACAATTTATCAATTGTTAAAACAGAGATACCGCTGGACACGCGGAATATTGCAAGCGATCAGAAAACATAAAAGATATTTGTATAATCCCACCGTTAACTTTAACAATAGTTTTATAATGTGGTCTATGTTTTATGAAGCTTTGATCTGGCCCGCGATGAATATCTTTGTAAATCTTTATTTTATTATTGTAGCGCTTTTTTACGGAATTCATATTACGCTTTTTCTGTGGTGGGTCGGAATTGCAGTGCTCGATTTAATGTCGGCAATATATTGTATCGCCGCAGAGAAAGAAGAATTTAGATTAGTACCTTACGCAATTGTTTACCGTCTGTTCTTTATTCTTTTGATAGATGTTACTAAAGCGATGGCAACAGTTGAAGAATTTTTAGGTTTTAGAATGACGTGGGGTAAACTTGAACGTACTGGAATGGGAAGAACTGCTTCGCCAAAACCGGTTTCAGGTGCTGCCGGTGTTAAATAAAAAATTTCTTTGAGGTAAAAAATGGAATTAATTCCAATTCTATCTTTGATTATTCTTGTTGCAACAATATCTACTTTTATTCTTGCTGTAGGAGCTTACATACTTTACAAAGTTAGAGAACGTAAAGGTGTAGCTTCACAAGCGCCGCAGCCCGCTGCTATTCCGGCTGAGTTAGTTACTCCGGCTCCGTTGGTTACCGAGCAAAAAATTGCGCAGCCGGAAAGAAGAACTTTTGAAGTTGTTGCACCCCAGCAAGAATACGGATATGAGTATCAAAGGCAGCCTTCGTACCCGCCTCAGCAAGAAAATAAAGGTCCGGAATTACGGCCTACTTTTGTCGGCTCGGGTCCATCATATTCTGAAACAAAATATCAGCGACCAACACCAACCGGCGAAGGGGGAAGAGCAACCGGAGGCGAGAAGTATACTTCTAAAAGAAAATTTATGCGTTATACCAACGAAGGTTATGTTGAACCCTCTAAGCAGGAAAAGAAGCAAGAGGATAACTTAAAGTGGCGATGAAAGAAATTCGCGGCTTGAGGGTAAATTATCTTATAATTTTCCTCAGCGGATTAGTTTTGCTTATAACCGGTCTTCTTGTTTTTTTGCTCATAGTGAAAAATATTTACGGAAGCTATGAGATTAAAGATATTATACCCACCAAAGCAAATCTCAAGGTTCTTTCTGCAGAAGAGAAATCGGGCAAAGCCGCAATCTTATATTCCAAGTACACGGAAAATATGCTTCCTTCCGGAAGTACATGGTTAAGAGATAATGTTGATACGTGGAAAAAGTTTATTAAAAATTCCAAGATGGATTATGATGTTATCTCCGATCAAACGATTGAACTCGGTGAACATTTTGATTATAAGTTGATAATTCTTCCCGGCTCAAAGTCTTTGAGCGATAAACAAATAATGCAGTTAAAAAGATATTTGGAAAACGGGGGAAGTTTATTTGTAACCGGAGGTCCGGCAACTTTTTCAGATGAAGGGAAATGGCGCGGATGGGATTTTTTTACCGAAGTATTCGGTATGAAATTTAACAAAGAAATCAAACCAGAAGAAACATATAAAGTTCATACTCTAAGAGGAAGTTTACCGCTTACTGCCGGCATACCAACCGGCTACACTTTAAAAATTGCAACATGGGATCGACCGATTTATGCTGAGGTTCTTGAACCGAGAACAACGCAAGGAAGTTTTTGGTATGATTTCAGGAAAGAAGCCGGACTTGTTAGAGAAGAGATTGATAAAAGTGCCGGCATCGCTTACGGTAGTTACGGAAAAGGTAGATTTGTATGGTTCGGTTTCGAATTGAACTCCGTTCTTGGTGTGCAAAAAGATTATATATTCTTTGAGAAGTTGTTTAACAATTCGATAAATTGGTTAACGTATCAGCCGACTGCATTTATTAAAGACTGGCCCTCACCCTACGACGGTGCTTTGATATTGGTTCCATATCTTAAAGAAGACATTACTAATGTTTATTCTTTGTACAGCCTGATAAATTTCAAACAGACGCCAGCAACATTTTTTGTCGATCCGAATTTTGCAGTGAATAATCCGGAATTGTTAAAATCAATTGCCGGCAAAGGTGATATCGGTGCAATAATAGATATCGGATTTGTTGAATCGCCGGAAGATACCGTTAACAAACTTTTTCCCAAAGAAACACAATCTAAAAGTTTGGCTTTGGCAAAAGATACTCTAAGCAAAATAACAAAAGAAGATGTTGATGCAATTATGCCGTTAAATGGATATTACGATGATAACACGCTTCAGGCAATGGCGGCAGAAGATATCGATTTTCTTTTAACTGATTCGTTGACCGACCGTTCCGTTCCGGAAATAAGAATTAGAAATAATAAACCGATTATGATTATCACTAAAACAGCGCGCGACGATTACGAGGTTATAAAAAATTACGGATTAACAAACACAGATTTCCAGCGTTACACTTACGAAGAAGATATTGACCGGGTTCTCTTCGAAGGAGGACTTTATGTTTTCAAAATACATTCCGAGTATCAACTTCAGCCGCAATACGCGCCGGTTATACGCGATATTTTGAGATACGCTAAAAATAAAAATATGTGGATAACTTCTCTGCGCGAATTACAAGCCTGGTGGCGCAGAAGACAAGGCGTTGAAGTTCGTTATGAAACAAGAAGTAAAAGACGGATTGCCGTGGAGTTTACAAACCCGAATGATAAACCGACTGACGAACTTGTTGTTCAGGTTAATCTCAATAAAAAAGTTAAAAACGTTGATGTTTCTTCCGACATAATTAACACAAAAATTCCACGCTACGAATTAAGAAATGACGGACAAACGATTTATTTCTATCTCGAAAAAATGGATGCGCACGAGACCCGTTCATTACTTGTAGATTTTGAAAATATTGATGCATGATAGAGTAACTTTATACAATGCTGTTGAATAAAAATCATTTCATGATAATGCCAGCCGAATTTTTGAGCGAACAAACCGTTTTATTTTTATTGATTAACCCGGTTATCAAAACTGCAAACAATTTGTTAAATTGTTTTTCAAAAAAGAATAATAATGAGCATTGTGAGGGCTGATTCTTTGAAATTATTCTGCTATAGATTAAGTGGTTTTTTCATACTAATTCTTTTGCTCACAAGCTGTGTTGAATCTTTAACCGACAGCCAGCAGCAAGCAAAGCCGTCCATTGTTGTTCAAGAGCCGGCAAGCGGCGATTCGGTAAAGAGCGGGAAGAATACAATTACTTATCAAGCTTCCGATGGCTCCGGAGGTTCCGGTTTATCTTTCTACGAAGTTTATTTGAATGATGAGTTTGTTCAAAGATTTGAACAAAATTCCAACGGTACTAATCCGGATATTTATCTGCAAGTTGATTCAACATTGATCGGTCAGCGTATTTCATACTTTGTAAAAGTTTATAATGCATCCGGCAAAACCGACGAAAGCGACAAGCAAGAAAATATTTATGTGAAAGATAAAGAACCTTCCGCGCCTTCCGGTTTGCTGCTAACGCGGATTGATGATTTCTCCGTCAACATGTTGTGGAATGATAATTCGGCAAACGAAACCGGATTTGAACTGTGGCGCAAAGACGGAGGCTCGGGCACGTACAGAAAAATTAAAACACTTCCGCCAAACACAATCAGCACCGATGACACCGGCTTATCAGCGTTCGTAGATTATTTCTATAAAGTGAGAGCATACAACAGTTCCGGTTTCTCAGATTTTAGTACTGAAGTGAGCACATCAACAATTCCCGGCGGTCCGTGGAATTTAAAGGCGGAAGCTATCGGTTCAAGTTCTGTACTGCTTAAATGGATCGACTTTGCTGTGAATGAACTCGGGTTTATAATTGAGAGGACTAATACATTTACAAACGAGTTTGAAAGAATTGCAATTGTTCCGCGCAACACGGAAGAATATTATGACAACAGCGTTTCGGCAAGCACCGGCTACCGGTACCGTGTTGCATATTATACAAGTTCGTCTGTCAGCGGTTACTCGAACGAAGTTTCTATTTCAACGTACTATACTGATGTTGCCGCACCGACAAATTTAACCGCTTCATATTATCAAAGCGACAACCGCATTGAGCTTAATTGGGAAGACAATACCGATTTGGAAAAGGGAGTTGTAATAGAACGCAAAATTGACGGCGGCGAATTTGAACAGTATGCTGTAATTAACGAGAAAGATATTACATCATTGAATGATTACGGATTGTTGAGAGGCAAAACTTATTATTACAGAGTCAGACAAATTCTCGGTTCCAAAACTTATACAGAATACACAAATACTGTGTCGATAACTATCCCGTAAAAGATTACATGACCATGGAAGAGATTAAAAAAACTAAACCGGAAACCCAAAACAAGATAGAGCAGAATAGTCTGATTATCGACAAATTGGGGAAGATAATTGCGTGCGATCCTAAATTGAAGAGTGCAATCCCGGGCATTGCACCGCAAGCAAATTTCTTTGATCTTTTTGACGAAAAAAATTTGCTCACCTTGCAGAAAATTTTTATCGATACAAGAAAGTATGATGACAAATCAAAAGATATAATTGAAATAAAAATTGGCAGCGTATCTCTTGAGTATGAAGTTTCTATAAGTCCGTTGAGAAGCGAGAACAATATTTACTACCTTATTACATTTAAGAGTGTCCTCGACGGCGAGTTGAAAACCGATTTGAATAAATTTTTTGTTGCTGCTTCCGAACTTGAAAAAATCACAGACGATAAAAGAATTCTGACGATAGTTAATAAAATTAAATTATCGTATCCGTTCACTTTTATTGAGAAAGCGAAAATCCAAAAAGAGATAAACGAGCTTAGCGAATTTTTCTGGCTCAAAAGTGCAGACAATAAATTCATCCTGATTAACGACAGTTATGCTTCCTCATTAGGCTTTACTACTGCGCATCTCGAAAATAAAAATGTACTGGATTTCCTTCCGAAATATCTTGTCAATCTTTACAATACTATCGATCAGTATATTATCGGCTCAACCAATGCCGTAATATTTGAAAGCTTCACAACGCCGATTGCAAGCGGCATGGAAAAAGAAAAACAGCTGGTTGAATTTCCTATTTGCGATCTCGATAAAAATGTTGTGGCTATAATAGGGTTCTCGCAAAAATCGACTGCGGTTGTAAAAAGTCATGGTGTTGAAACGATGCCGGAATTTTATAAACAAATTCCCCTCGCAATGATCATGCTTAATTCAGAAAATAAAATTTCTGCTTACAGCGATGAATTTGTAAAAGTGATGCTGTTAAATGCAAATATTGATTACCGTAACTCTGAGATCGGCACTGTTCTCGATAAGCAATTAACTTCGCAGATTGCTGCTCATCTCGGCGATGAGAATGCAAATCCGGAACTCCGTCTTTCGCATACTTTTGTTGAAAAAGGAAATTTGACGGCAGAAGTTTTGGTACAAAAACTTAACGATTTATCCGGTTCTTACAGCGGGGCGCAAATAATTTTCAATCTCAAAAACGAATTGCAATTACTCCACGAAAGCAAATCACAAATCTATGATGTGCTGATTCAAGATAATCCTTTGGCAATGTTTATTTATGATCTCGAGAACTTGAAATTTCTTGAGGTGAACGATGCCGCCCTGAAAATGTACGGTTACAAAAGGAATGATTTCCTGAATATGGATTTGACGGATCTTTACGCACCGGAGGATATTCAAACACTAATTCAAGCGGGCGAACAAAAAACTTTGAACACCGGATTGTGGCGGCACAAAAGAAGCGACGGCTCTTCTTTATTTGTTGAATTGCAGAGAACCTCGATCGAGTTCAAAGGAAAGAAAGCTCATTTAAATCTTGTTAGAAATGTTACCGAAGAAATGGGCGGGAAGAAACGGAATCAAATTCTACAAACTACATTTGAGAATTCCAGCGACTTGATTATTAATACGGACAAAGACGGCTTCATTGAAGAAATTAATGAACATGTTACTAAAAAACTCGGTTACTCTAAAAAGGAACTTGAAACAAGACCGTTTATAAGCTTGGTCTCCGATGATGATAGGGCGAAAATAAATAAAAATATTTTTCATTCAGGTTTGCTGAAGACTACATCGCTTGAAACGGATTTTAAGAAACCTTCCGGTGCCGTACAAAAAGCACTCGTTGTTGCCGCACCTATAAAAGATTTTAACGGAGATATCGAGGGTTTCACAATCATTGTCAAACTTCAAGAAGAAAAAGCAGAAGGGAAAAATATTAATCAGCCGCAAGCAGAAGCTCTCGAAAGAATTGATTCTTCATTTTTATCTAACATGTTCCATGAAATACTTACACCTATAAATGTAATATTAGGATTTACGCAAGAACTTTGGGAAGGATTGGGAACGCCTTCTGCCGAACAGAAGGAAGCCGTTGATATTATTAAAGAGAATCAAAAACTGTTGATGCAGATTATGGATAATGCTGTTGAGTATTCCGCACTCCAGCAAAAAATTATCAAGTTCAAGCCGGAAGAATTTAGATTCGTGGAAATACTTGATGAACTGAAAGAGAACACGAAAAAAACCGCCGAGTCCAAAAAATCAGAAATGAACTACGGCAAAATTTCTTCTTCGTTAAGTGTTATTGCCGATAGACAAAAATTAATTTCACTGCTCTCTGAATTTTTAAAATTTGCGATACAGATTTCAAAGGAAAGCTCTTTGTACTTATCTGCAAGAAATTATGATGAACAGAATTTCATTATCACTATTAAAGACGCAAGAGAAGCAATCACGCCCTATCTATACAAAGGGTTAAATGATGTTCTTTCCGACGAAGAAACTGTGAGCAGAAAAAATTACGGTTTTTCAAGATTTTCAATCAGACTTGTTCACAAATTGATTGAGTTGTTATCTGTGCGTAAAGAAGCGGTGATGAAGGATAATGATATTTTAGAGTTTGGACTTGTAGTGCCGATTAAATTCAGCATCAAAGACCAATCAAATATAGAGGTTGAAACTTCGAAACCGTTAAAAGAGCAAAAGCCGCCGGTAGCAGAATCGATTCACAAACCAACACTACCGAAACCAAAGGAATTTGATTTATCTCTGTTATCGTGTTTGTATCTTGAAGATCAAGTTGACTCGCAGATATTGTTCAAAAGTCAGTTGAAAGAATTGAAGAGCATTGAAGTGGTGCCAAGTTTTGAAACGGCTCTGCCTTTGCTCAAAACAAAGAAGTTTGATTTTATTGTGATGGATATAAATCTGCAAGGTGAGTACAACGGGCTTGATGCATTAAGAATTTTGCAGAAGATGCCCGGATATAAAGATATTCCGGTGATTGCATCTACCGCATATATGCAGCCCGGTGCACGCGATAATTTTATTGCCGCCGGCTTCACGGATTTTATTTCCAAACCCCTCCTCCGCGATAAAGTGATTGAAACATTGAAACGAATAATGGCTGGGTAGGGAAAATGGCAAATGTAAAATGTAATTTTTAAAATGGATCGTAGTTCTTTCCATTTACCATCTTCCATTTTACATATCATTACTTAGTCTAAAAAAAAATTTAAGTAGAAGCTTATTCATCTATTTTGATTTTATATTCAATTTCTATAGATTTGTGCCACAAAATTTGAAGGGGCAGATAGCTCAGTCGGTAGAGCAAAGGACTGAAAATCCTTGTGTCGGCGGTTCGATTCCGTCTCTGCCCACAAAGAAAAGCGAGAAAAGATTCTCGCTTTTCTTTTTTTAAAGAGAGATTTTGTACCGGCGGTTTGATGTAGTTCTGTCCCGATGAACGAAGTGAAATCGGGGCTCTGCCTACAAAAGAAGAGGCTGTCTCAAAAGTAAAATTTTTAAGGAATGCACGCGGATAACCCGCACAGAAGCGGCGGGCAAGCTCTGATTAAAACAGCTTGCTCGACTCTGACGTGGATTTACACAGACTTGCTTGCCGCAAGCAAGTTTTTATCCTCTTTCGACTGACAAGTTTGAATAATTACTTTTGAGATAACCTCTTTTCTATTTTTAAGTGTTTCCACCAACAGCTAAGTTTTATTATTTAATTCAAGTTGAATCCCTGAATGCCTCTCTTTATATTACCGCATAAAAAAATACGGACATACATGACAAGCAATGTAATTACCACAACAAATTTCGAGAATCTAAAACTTTTTAAACGCGGCAAAGTACGCGATGTTTATGAAATCGGCGATTATTATTTAATAGTTTCAACAGATAGAATTTCTGCTTTCGATGTGATAATGAACGAAGGCATTCCCTCTAAAGGTGCAGTGCTAAACCGTATCTCATCTTTCTGGTTCAATTACACAAAAGATATTATTGACAGCCACATTGTCACAATAAATGTTGATGAGTATCCTGAAGAATGCAAACAGTACAAAGAATTTTTGCGCGACCGCTCGATGCTTGTCAAAAAAGCCGAACTAATCCCGATCGAATGTATTGTAAGGGGCTACATAACCGGTTCGGGATGGAATGATTATAAAAAGACCGGCAGCATTTGCGGAATAAAATTGCCGGTGGGATTAGTTGATTCCGAAAAATTACCCGAACCGACTTTCACTCCTTCAACAAAGGCTGAAATAGGTCTGCACGATGAAAACATTGACGAAGCCGCCGCAGTAAATATTATTGGCAAAGAAACTTTTGAAATTGTCAGACAAGCCACAATTAACGTTTACAAAAAAGCTTCCGACTATGCGCTCACAAAAGGAATTATTATTGCCGATACAAAAATGGAATTCGGATTTTTCGACGGCAAAGTAATTTTAATTGATGAACTGCTCACGCCGGATTCGTCGAGATTCTGGCCCCTCGATCAATATGAAAAAGGGAAATCACAAAACAGTTACGATAAACAATACGTTCGCGATTATCTGCTATCGATAAACTTTGACAAAAAACCACCGGCGCCGCCTTTGCCGGATGAAGTGATCAAAAATACCAGCCTAAAATATCAGGAAGCTCTCTTTAAGCTTTCCGGTGAGAAGTTATAATGATTCCGGTTAAACTTAGTGTTACCGATAAAAAATTTCTTGACGTTAAGTGGGATGATGATACTGAGACTCGAATCAAACTTGCGAATTTGAGAATGAAGTGCCCGTGTGCGGCTTGCAGCTCGGAAAGAGCAGAACGTGGCGAGAAATATATCCCAATTTATTCCGATGAAGAGTTAACGATAAAAGAAATTAAAATAATCGGTAACTATGCCGTTGAAATAATTTGGAAAGACGGACACGACACGGGAATTTACGAGTTCGGTTACCTAAAAAAAATATCAAACTAACTTTCTAATCTGCTAATGATACTTCCAAACCAATTAACTGTATTGAGAATAATTCTTACGCCGGTTTTTTTCTTCCTTTTTCTTTCCGACGAACCGGTGATGGTACAAATATCATTAGTAGTATTTATTATTGCGGCTATTACGGATTGGTACGACGGCTGGCTTGCAAGAAAATTTAATTACATCACCGAGTGGGGGAAATTTCTCGATCCGCTTGCCGATAAAATTTTAACATCCACTGCATTTATCGCTTTTGTTTTTGTTGGAGTTTTGAAAGGATGGATGGTTGTATTAATAATTATCCGCGACCTTTTCATCACTATTTTAAGAATGTATGCCGATTACAAAAAAGTATCTTTCACTACCAGCTATTCGGCGAAATGGAAAACATTTCTGCAGATGGCTTTTCTATATTATTTACTTTTGATATATACTTTGCGTACTGTGGATTACATTTATTCCGGCAGTGAAAAACTATTTTACAGTCTGTTGGACCCGCGAGCGATATATTTTACAATGCTTATTATTACTATCTTTACAGTGTTTACAGGTATTACGTATATAATTTCAAACAGAAAATTGATAGTGCAGCTATTCCGAAAATAATTTGAATCAATTAGAAAAAATATTGGGCTCGGGTCTCTATAGCGGCTACATCAAAACAGCTTCCGGCACATTTGGCAGTTTGGTAGCACTTTTTATTTTTCTAATTCCCGGTTTCGAAAACCCAACTTTGATGATTTTTGTTATATCCGTTTGTATTGTTGCCGGCGTTCCAATTGCAGATAAGTTTGAAAAGGAGTACGGCAAAGATCCGCCTCAATTTACTTTGGATGAATTCATCGGAACGTGGATAACATTTTTATTTCTGCCAAAAAAAATTTGGTACTTAATCCTTGCATTTTTAATATGGCGGGCACTCGATATTTTCAAACCGTTTCCGGCAAGAAGACTTGAAAATATAAACGGCGGATGGGGAGTTATTCTTGATGATGTTGCCGCCGGCATTTATTCTTTCATGGCAATACAAATAATTATTTATTTACTAAATCGGTTCATTCTTTAATATGAATGCACATATCATAACCATCGGTGATGAAATACTCATCGGACAAACTCTCAACACAAATGCCGCCTTTATTGGCGAGAAGTTATCGTTAAAACAAATCAAGATAAGCGGTTCAAGTGTTATACCCGATGATGAAGGATTAATCATTGCTGAATTTAAGAGGGTCTATTCTACGAATGATATAGTTTTAGTTACCGGCGGATTGGGTCCGACTCACGATGATGTAACGAGAAAATCAATCGTTGATTTTTTTGAGACCGAATTGATTGTGAACAACGAAGTTCTTTCCGATATAAAAAATTTTTTTGAAGCGCGGGGAAGAGAATTGACCGAAACAAATGCTGATCAGGCACTTGTTCCTAAAATTGCCCACACAATAAGAAATAGCAGAGGCACAGCTCCGGGCTATTGGATAGAGAAGAAGGATAAAATTTTTGCTGCGATGCCCGGCGTACCGTACGAGATGAAAGCTATGATGGAAGATTTTGTGCTTCCGAGGCTTGATGAAAAATTCCACGATAAAAAAAATGCGATAGTCGTAAAGAATTTATTAACCACCGGAATCCCAGAATCGATGTTGTTTGACAGGCTTGGAAACATTGACGAACTATTGAAGGGAGCAAAACTTGCTTTCCTTCCGAGCCAGTTCGGTGTTAAAATGAGAATCACTGTTGAAGATAAATCCGAGGATTCTGCACTTAGCAGACTTGAAGAAATTGAACAAACAATCCGAACTAAAGTTGGGAAATTTATTTACGGTAAAGAAGAAGATAAACTCGAAGACATTGCCGCTAAGTTGTTAATTGACAGAGGATTAAAATTATCAGTTGCCGAATCTTGTACCGGAGGTCTAATCTCCCACCGGTTAACGAATTTTAGCGGCAGCAGTAAATTTTTAGAGAGGGGAATTGTTGCATACAGCAATGCCGCAAAAGTTGAATTGCTTCATGTTGATGAAGATACAATTATGAAATACGGTGCGGTCAGCCTCGAAGTGGCAAGACAGATGGCGGAAGGAATTAAATCGATCAGTGGCAGTGATATCGGTTTATCGGTAACCGGAATTATGGGACCGACCGGTGCTACTCCGGCAAAACCAATTGGACTTGTTTATATCGGTATCTGCGATGAAAAAATCTGTACTGCAAAAGAATTCAGATTCGGTGACGACAGGCTGTTGAACAAAGATAGAACTTCACAAGCGGCACTCGAAATGCTGAGAAAGTATTTACTCGGTATCGCTTATGACGATTAGGGCATTTATCGCACTTGAAATACCGGCAGCTGCACTCGAAAAAATTATTCAGATAAAAAATGATAACTACAACGGTTATGAAAATGTGCGATGGGAACCGGCGGAAAAATTACACATCACATTAAAATTTTTGGGCGATACCGAAGAGAAGTTAATTGAAAAGATTTTAGGCAAACTTTCAACTGCCGTTTCAAGTTATAATTCGTTGATGCTTAGTTTCAATGAATTTGGTATTTTTAAGAGAGAGGGAAAACCAAAAATATTTTGGGTGGGTTTGAAACCGGATGATGAATTGAAAACACTTGCTCTTGATATTGAAAATTTGTGTTTGGAGTCCGGTTTCCAAAAAGAGAAAAGAGAATTTAAACCGCACATTACATTGTTAAGAGTAAAAGGAAACGAAGATTTTAATGCACTGCAAAATTTATCGAGATTGAAATTTGAGCCGGTAAATTTTTCTGCAGAGAAAATCACTTTTTATAAAAGCGAATTAAAAAAGAGTGGTTCGGTTTATACCGAGCTGAAAAGTTTTTATTTAAAACAAGGAGAAGGAAATGGCAATTGATAAAGATGCTCGCATGAAAATTCTTGAAGATACAATTTTGAACCTCGAAAAAACATACGGCAAAGGCACAATTATGAAATTGGGCGACGGTGTTATCAACGAAGTAGAATCAATTTCTACCGGATCGTTATCACTTGATAATGCTTTAGGAATCGGCGGCGTTCCGCGAGGAAGAATTGTTGAAATCTACGGACCGGAATCATCGGGCAAAACCACCGTGTGTCTTCATATTATAGCCGAGGCTCAAAAGAAGGGCGGGCTTGCTGCTTTCATTGATGCAGAGCATGCTCTCGATCTCAATTATGCAAAAAAATTAAAAGTTGATGCTTCCAATCTTTTGATTTCACAGCCGGATTTTGGCGAGCAAGCTTTGGAAATTGTAGATACGTTGATACGCAGTAATGCGCTTGATATTATTGTAATTGATTCTGTGGCGGCTCTCGTTCCGCGCGCGGAAATTGAAGGCGAGATGGGCGATCCGCAAATGGCAATGCAAGCGCGTTTAATGTCGCAAGCTTTGCGCAAGATTACCGGTGCAATCAGTAAATCGAAAACATGTGTTATCTTCACAAACCAATTGAGAAGCAAAATCGGTGTAATGTTTGGTAACCCTGAAACAACAACCGGCGGCAACGCACTTAAATTTTATGCTTCGGTCAGATTGGATATCCGCAGAGTTGCCGCGATTAAAGACGGCAATAATGTTATCGGTAATAGAACGAAGGTGAAAATTGTAAAAAGCAAAGTAGCTCCGCCGTTCAAAGAAGTTGAGTTCGATATTCTTTACAACGAAGGAATCAGCAAAGCCGGTGATATAATAGACCTTGCGACGGAAGCAAACGTTTTGAAGAAGAGCGGTGCTTGGTTTACATATAAAGAAGATCGTTTTCAGGGACGCGAACAACTAAAACAAAAAATGATTGAAGACTCGGCATTGTTTACTTCTCTCGAAAAAGATGTGCGCGTTACTTTGGGTTTGGACAAAACAGAGCAAGAAGTTCAGAAACATGTTAAAGAGGAAGCTGAAGTTAAATCTAAGAAAAAATAGATGAGAATTTCTTCGATTCAAAAACTTAGAAATAATGTTGAGATTTATTTTGAAGACGGGCTGAAGATTAAGCTTGATTACAGAGTGGTGTTTGATAACGGACTGCGCCGCAATGATGATCTCGACGAAGAGAAAGTAAATAGTTTGCTCTCGCAAAGTGAAAAGCTGAAGATAAAAGATTCAGCTTTTCGTTTTTTGGCACGCCGTCATCATTCGTCTCAAGAAATTTTCAAGAAACTTCTGAACAAAGGATATAAGAAAGAAGATATCTCTGCAGTTCTGGAAAAAATGAAAAGAGATGGTTTTGTTGACGACCTTTTGTTTGCAAAAGCTTTCGCTGAAGAGAAACTCACAAAAAAGAAATTGGGTTTGATAAAAGTGAAAGCTGAGCTGATGAAAAAAGGTGTTGACCGCAGAATAATTGATGCCGCACTTTCTCATGCAGATAGTTCGATGATGGAATCGAATGCTGTTCTGTTGATCGAAAAAAAAATGAAATTCTTGAAAGGGAAGGAATCTGACGAAAAAAAAATCAAACAAAAATTATTTTCATTCCTTTACTCAAAAGGATTTGATTCCGAAATCATCACATCAGCATTAAATAAATTGAATATCGGCGGAGACGAGAATTTCGATTTGTGAGGTTAAACTGTTTTAATTATTTTTAGACCCAAAATTTTGAAAGGCTTGGATGCAAAGATTTGCGGGCGTAGATTATTTTGATATTGAAAGTCTGTTGAATGAAGACGAGAAGATGGTGCGCAATTCTGTCCGTGAATTTGTTGATGTTGAAATCATTCCTATAATTGAAAAACACTACCGCGAAAATTCTTTCCCGATGCACATCGTTCCAAAACTCGGCGAACTCGGTTTGTTCGGAATTACACTGCCGCAGAAATACGGGTGTGCCGAAATGAATAATGTTGCCTACGGACTTGTGATGCAAGAATTGGAAAGAGGGGACAGCGGTGTTCGCAGTTTTGTTTCGGTGCAGTCGTCGCTTGTGATGTACCCGATTTTTACATTCGGAAGCGATGAACAAAAAGATTACTGGCTGCCGAAACTTGCAAGCGGAGAAAAAATAGGATGTTTCGGATTAACAGAACCGGATTTCGGTTCGAATCCGGGTGGAATGGTAACACGTGCTGAAAAAGTGAGCGGCGGATACAAACTCAACGGCGCTAAAATGTGGATTACAAACGGAACGCTTGCTGATGTTGCAGTTGTGTGGGCAAAACTTGACGGCGAAATCCACGGCTTTTTAGTTGAGAAAGGGATGCCGGGTTTTTCTGCGCCGGAGATGAAAGGGAAACATTCACTCAAAGCTTCGGTAACTTCCGAGTTAATTTTTCAAGACGTTGTAATTCCCGAAAAAAATATTTTACCCGGCAGTAAAGGTTTGAAATCACCGTTGATGTGTTTGAATCAAGCGCGTTACGGAATTGCGTGGGGCGTTGTAGGTTCAATGATGGAATGTTACAACACTGCATTGAACTATGCGAAGTCGCGTGTGCAATTCGGTAAACCGATTGCCGCTTATCAAATGACACAAGAAAAATTAGTTTACATGTTGAATGAAATTACCAAATCCCAGTTGTTGAATTTGCAGTTGGGCAGATTAAAGGATTTGGGAAAAGTTAAACACACACAAATTTCGATGGCGAAAAGAAACAATTGCGAAAAAGCACTCGAGGTTGCACGCATGTCGCGCGAAATTCTCGGGGCAAACGGAATACTTGACGAGTATCCAGTAATGCGCCATTCTGCAAATCTTGAATCCGTAAAAACATACGAAGGCACGCACGAGATGCACACACTGATTATCGGCGAAGATATAACGGGCTTCTCGGCGTTTGAATAAAAACCGAGACCACCTTGTGTGGTCTTTTTTGTAATTATTCAGAGGGAATAATGAAAAATAAAAAAATTGATTTCGAAGGCTTAACATTCGATGACATTCTTTTAGTGCCGGCAAAATCTTCTGTACTGCCGCGCGAAACAGATTTAACATCTTTCTTGACAAGAGAAATTAAATTAAATGTTCCGTTCCTTTCTGCGGCAATGGATACTGTAACGGAATCGCAAATGGCAATTGCAATGGCGGCTCAAGGCGGCATCGGTATCATCCATAAAAATATGTCGATCGAAAGGCAAGCAGATGAAGTAGATAAAGTTAAACGCTCCGAAAGCGGAATGATTCACAAACCGATTACTGTAAGCCCGGATAAAAGTGTTTACGAAGCCGAAGAACTGATGTCAAAGTATCATATATCGGGAATTCCGGTTGTTGATGAAACCGGTAAACTGATCGGCATTTTAACGAATCGGGATCTTCGTTTCGAACCGAACAGAAAACTGCCGGTTAATCAATTGATGACAAAAGAAAATTTAATTACAGCACCGATTGGAACAACTCTCGAAGAAGCACAAAAAATTCTGCATCAGCATCGAATCGAAAAACTTCCGGTCGTTGATAAAAGAGGAATATTGAAAGGACTGATCACCTATAAAGATATAATGAAGAAAAAGAAATTTCCGACTGCTTGCAAAGATGATCTTGGAAGACTGCGTGTTGGTGCAGCGGTGACTGTTTCAAAAGATACTTTGGAGCGTGTTGAAGCTTTGATAAATTCACACGCGGATGTAATTGTAGTTGATACCGCACACGGGCATTCCGAAGGCGTTTTAAAAACTTTGAAAACAATCAGAAAAAAATATAAAAATATTCAGCTTATTGCCGGCAACATCGTTACAAAAGAAGCCGCACTCGAACTTGTTGCTTGCGGAGTTGATGCCGTTAAGGTTGGTATTGGTGCCGGATCGATTTGTACAACACGTGTAATTGCCGGTGTCGGTGTTCCGCAAATAAGTTCTGTTATTCAAGTTGCCGAAGCATTGAAAGGAAAACGAATTCCAATAATTGCCGACGGTGGAATAAAACAAACGGGTGATGTTCCAAAAGCAATTGCTGCCGGTGCGGATACTGTTATGATGGGCGGAATGCTTGCCGGCTGTGATGAAACTCCCGGCGAAAAAGTTTTATTCGAAGGAAGAAGTTTCAAAGTTTACCGCGGAATGGGTTCACTCGGCGCGATGAAACACGGAAGCGGTGATCGATATTTTCAGGATATGGAAGACGATATCAAAAAACTTGTGCCCGAAGGAATTGAAGGACGCGTTCCGTACAAAGGTCCGCTTGCCGATACAATTTATCAATTCATTGGCGGCTTGCGTGCGGCAATGGGTTACTGCGGTGCAAAAACGATTTCCGAATTAAAAACAAAAGCAAAGTTTGTAAAAGTTACATCAGCCGGTTTGAGAGAAAGCCATCCGCACGATGTAATTATAACTGAAGAATCGCCAAACTACCAAATGGGGCAGAAACTATAAAGATAGAGTTACCAAAAGTCTTTTTAAAGTCACTCTCCCTACTAAGGAGAGGTTCGCCGCGGCGAATTAGAGTAAGGTTGTAGTTGTATAAGTGTACTTCAGCAATTAAATAAAAAATTATCCACTAAAAACAATTCCGTATGTTCAAAGTTCTTGTTATTGCTTACTACTATCCTCCAATGGGATTGAGCGGAGTTCAGCGGACGCTCAAGTTTACAAAATTTATGACCCGATTTAATTGGGAGCCGACGGTAATTACAGCCGGCGATGTTGCTTACTTTGCACACGATCTAAGTTTGTTAAAAGAAGCTGAAGATGCCGGCGTTAAAATTGTTCGCACCGATGCTTTTGATTTGAATTCAATTATCGGGAAAAAGTACGGCACTGTTAATATGCCGAAAGAATTTTTGAGAAAACTTTTTTCAAAATTCACCAAAACTTTTTTTATTCCCGATAACAAAAAATCATGGGCGAAAAAGGCATACAACAAAGCAAGGGAAATTTTACAGAAAGAACAGTTTGATATTATTTATGTAACAATTCCGCCGTATTCAAGTTTTGTTTATGCCGCAGAATTGAAAAAGGAATTTAATATTCCGCTCTTTGTGGATTACCGGGATCTCTGGTTTGGAAATCATTTCGCATTTTATCCGACTCCGTATCACAGAATCAAACATAAAAAAATGGAATATGCGGCATTGCGCGAAAGCAATAAAATTGTTGTAATCAATAGAAAAATAAAAGAGAAACTTTTAACAACGTATCAATTTTTGGATTATGATGAAGTCGTAATAATTCCACACGGTTTTGATCCGGAAGATTTTCCATCCGGAGAAGTGCACAAAAGTGCTTCATCAAAAATGAAATTAACTTACGCCGGAATTTTTTACGAGAATATTACGCCGGAATTTTTTCTGAAAGCATTTAAAAAAATTTCCGTTGAAAGACCCGATATTGCCGCTAATATTGAACTCGAGTTTATCGGGCATCTCCGTGATGAAAATAAAAAACTGATTACCGAACTTGGATTAACCGAGTTTGTCCGCAACTACGGATATCTTGATCACAAAGAAACAGTAAAAAGATTGAAAAGCAGCGATGTACTTTGGATGATGATTGGTAACATCACAAATGCGGATACGATTTCGACAAGCAAACTTTTTGAATATTTTGGTGCACGTAAACCGGTTCTCGGATGTGTGCCCGAAGGCGCCGCTTTTACTTCTCTAAAAGAGTACGGTGCTTCGTTTATTTGTGAGCCGGACAATATTAATGAGATCAAGAACAAAATTATTGAAATACACGATCTATATTTGAGAAACTGTTTGCCGTCAGCGAATGAAGAATTTGTTTTAAAACATGACCGGCTCAGTTTAACCGAACAACTTGTAAAACATTTCCAATTCTTTTTAAAGGCTTAGTAATGAAAGTAGTTTTAATCGGTTCAGGCGGAAGAGAACACGCAATTGCATACAAAATTGCACAAAGTAAAAAACTTGAGAAGCTTTTTATTATTCCGGGAAATCCCGGCACAAAAAATTTTGGAGAAAATGTTCAGCTCGATATAAAAGATCATGATTCGATAATCGGCTTTTGCAAAGAGAATAAAATAGATCTCGTTGTAGTTGGTCCCGAACAGCCTTTGATAGAAGGTATCGCTGATAAATTTTCTGCAGAAGGGATAAAAGTATTTGGACCTTCACGTAATGCCGCAAGAATCGAAGGTGAAAAATCATTCGCAAAAAATTTGATGAAGGAATACGGTGTTCCAACTGCAGATTATAAAACTTTTCTAAAAGAAGAGTACTTCGATTCGTTGGAATATCTGAAAAATTCCAAACTGCCTATTGTAATCAAAGCAGACGGTATTGCCGCGGGTAAAGGAGTTATTGTAGCTGAAACATTTGGTCAAGCAAAAAATGCTGTTGAGGATTGTTTTGTTCACTCTGCTTTTGGAAGTTCCGGCAACAAAGTTGTTATAGAAGAATTTATGACCGGGCAAGAAGCTTCAATCTTTGCAATTACCGATGGGACAGAATACATTCTGCTTCCGGCTGCGCAAGATCATAAAAGAATTTTGGACGGCGATAACGGCAAGAATACCGGGGGAATGGGAGCCTATGCGCCAACTCCTTTTGTGGATGATTCGATTCTAAAAATTACTACTCAAAAAATTATTGAACCGGTACTCAAAGCTTTGAGAGAAAGTGAAAGTAATTTTGTCGGATGTTTGTACTGCGGATTGATGCTTACAAACGAAGGTCCAAAAGTTGTCGAATTCAACTGCCGGTTCGGCGATCCGGAAACACAAGTTGTGCTTCCTCTTTTGGATGGTGATTTGCTCGAACTTTTTTATTCTGCGGCATGCGGATCAATCAACAAAAATGCGGTAAAATATAACGGTGGTGCTTCCGTTTGTGTTGTTGCTGCCGCTAAAGGTTATCCCGATTCTTATGAAAAAGGAAAAGTTATTACCGGAATAAATGAAACAGAGTCGAATGAAATAATTGTCTATCATGCCGGTACGATGGAAACGGAAGGCAGACTTTTAACAAACGGCGGACGTGTGTTCGGTGTTACATCAGTAGTTAGAACAAATGATTTAAAACTTGCGAAAGAGAAATCTTACACCGCACTTTCCAAAATAAATTTTGATGGGATATATTACAGAAAAGATATTTCGGATAAAGCACTGAAATAAAGTGTCTTAAAATTTTCTTTGGTTCATCAAATAAAATTTGTTGTTATATTAAAGATAGAATGAAAGAAAAAATAAAAAATAGAGTCGGGTACTGGGTTGAATCAGCATACTACGATCTAAAGACGGCTGAATCAATGCTAAAAGAAAAAAGATATTTGTATGTTGGCTTCTGTTGCCATTTAACAGCCGAGAAATTGATCAAGGCTTGTTTTTGGAAAATAAAAAATGAAGAACCTCCGTTCACGCATAACATAAATATTATTCTTGATAAGCTTGAATTACTTGATAAAGTACCGTTACAGCACCAAAATTTAATTGATGAATTAATCCCGTTAAACATAAAATCTAGGTATCCCGACGATAAAGAAAGGATATATAAACTTCTTAATTACAACAAGTGTAGATCACTGATAAAACGAACAAAAGAATTCACACAATGGACAAAAAAGTTAATAAATCAATAAAAGAATTTGCTCTGGCTGTAAGCAAAGAATTTGCTGTTAAGAAAATTGTTCTTTATGGGTCGTATGCAAGTGGAACGCAAACAGAGAATAGTGATATCGATATCGCTGTAATTGTGGACAAATATAATGGCAATGTTCTTAAAGCAAACAGCAAATTATTTGCGATAGTACGTAATATTGATATCCGTATCGAACCAATTTTTCTTGAAGAAAAATATGATAAGAGCGGATTCGTTGAGAGTATTTTAAAGAATGGCAAGGTGATTTACACTGCAAATTAAAAATCACAAAAATATTTTCAGATCGTAAATCTAACTTCGTAAATCAAAATTGTTTTGGATTATCCCGGAGGCCAGTTCATTTTTCTGCCGCCGAATAAATGCATGTGCAAGTGATAAACTTCTTGCCCGGCATCCGCTCCGCAATTCATCACCAATCTGAAACCTTTTTCACTCACCCCAAAATCTTTTGCAATTTGATTTGCGGCATCAATCATTGCGCCGAGTAACTCCGAATGTTTTGATGAACTGAGATCGCTCACAGTTGGTATCCCGGTATCTTTCGGAATTATTAATACATGAACCGGTGCTTGCGGTTTGATATCTTTGAACGCAAGTACTTTTTCGTTTTCAAAAACTATATCAGCCGGAATTTCCTTGCGGATAATTTTTGCAAAGATTGTTTCTCCCATGGCTATCCTTTTTCGATTTCGTATTTCTTTAATTTATTGTAGAGATGACTGCGCTGAATTCCGAGTATGTCGGCTGTTTTGCTGATGTTCCATCCGTTTGCATGAAGCTGCTTGAGTATAAAAGCTTTCTCAGCTTTCTCTTTGAATTCCTGAAATGAATTTGACACGCTTAAAATATCATCCATCTGCGTGCCGGAAGCCGGGATGAATGCATTAATTTCTTTTTCAGTGATGTTTACCGATTGCGCCATAATAACAATACGTTCGATAAAATTTCGCAGCTCGCGGATGTTTCCTTTCCAATGCAAACTTTGCAATAATTTGATTGCGCCTTCCGAATAAGTTTTCAACGGAAATTTATTTTTCTCGCAGATTATTTTTGAGAAGTGCTCTACAAGCAGAGGAATATCCTCTTTACGTTCGCGGAGTGGAGGAACGTGAATGGGTATTACGTTTAACCGGTGAAAAAGATCTTCGCGGAAATTTCCTTTCTGGATTTCCGATTGCAGTTCCTTGTTCGTAGCGGAAATAATTCTCACGTCAACTTCAATTTTTGATGTGCCGCCGACACGTTCGATTTTTCCTTCTTCGATTGCGCGGAGTACTTTTGCTTGTGCTTGCAGACTCATATCGCCGATCTCATCCAGAAAAAGATTCCCGCCGTCTGCCGATTCAAATTTTCCGATCCGTTGTTTTATTGCGCCGGTGAACGAACCTTTTTCATGTCCGAACAATTCCGACTCGATCAGTTCGTGCGGAATTGCGGCACAATTTACCTCAACAAGTTCTTTATTATTTCTTCCGCTTTGTTTGTGAATCTCTTGCGCCACAAGTTCTTTGCCGGTTCCGTTCTCGCCGGTTATCAAAACGCGTGCATCGGTTTTGGCAACCCGTGAAATTGTTTCTAAAATATTTTGGATGGAAGAGCTGTTGCCGATAATTGTTTCTGTTACCGTTAATTCTTTTTTGAGCTTTTTGTTTTCCTTTAAGAGTCCAGATTGTTCAACGGCATTGCGCACACTTATCAAAAGTTTTTCTCTGTCAATCGGTTTTTCAAGAAAATCAAAAGCGCCGAGTTTGGTTGCTTTAATCGCATTCTCGATGCTTCCGTGAGCCGAAATCATTATCACTCTTAAATCAATTCCTTTTTCCTTGAGCCAGTTTAAAACTTCAAAACCGGTTTTGCCCGGCATTTGAATATCGAGAAGAAGTGCATCAAAATTTCCGTATTCAATTTTCTGCAATCCTTTCAATGAATCGGTTGTGTAATCAACCGAGTAATCTTCATACTCAAGAATCATTTTGATGCTTTCGCAGATTTCTCGCTGGTCGTCAATAACTAAAATCGATTTCATATTCTAAAGAAAAGTAGTTGATAAATTTTTAACACATCAGACGGTTTCAAATTACGATTGTTCTTTATGCATGTTCCAAACAATTCGCCGAGATGATTTGTGATCAAATCTTTATTGCTATAGCCGCCGTTTACGAAAAGTCCTTCTTCAACTTGCTCGACAAAGATACCCATAAATTTAGATAAATTGAACCAGCCGAAATTGTAGCTTAAAAATGCATTCCCGAAAAAATGTGCAAGTTTATCTTTGTCGCCGAAATCATCTTTCGCTGAATCGAAAAAAAATTCTTTGGGAAGATTTTTTAGTCTTCGTTCAAAAATTTTTTGAGGAGGCGAGGGGAGAGGAATATTAATTCTTGTGCCAAATAAAAAACGAAGTTCGATGTGATAATAGGGAAGTGTAGAGAAAGTTAAACATAGAAGAGCTTCGGAAATATCTTCTTCGAAAAATTCCACAGCCTTTGCAAAGATGTAATCAACTTGTTCTAGATCGCTCTTTTCTTTTTTAAACACTTCGAATTCGTCCGATGCAATATAATTTGATAGATAAAACAAGCCGCCGTAAAAATTTTTTTCATATTGCTCTTGAGCGGTAAGCCGTGAATTATAAAATACGAGCACGAAAAATATCAGTGCATAAATGGGCTTGCTTGTTTTCACTTTGTTATGTTTGAATTACACCGGGATTGAACCGCTCGATGCTCGGGTTGTTGTTCGCGCATTCAATGGCAAGTGAAACGTATTCGCGCGTCAGTGCCGGATCAATAATTTCATCAATCCACAATCTTGCCGCTGCATAAAGGGGATTGCTTTTTTCATCGTATGATTGCGTGATACTTTTAAGAAGTTTATCCTTTAGATCATCGGAAAAAACTTTCCCTTCTTTTTCCATCTGTTTGATTTTTATATCGAGCAAAACACTGCTGGCTTGTGCGCCGCCCATCACGGCAATTTTTGCATTGGGGTATGCAAAAATAAAACGAGGATCGTAAGCTTTGCCGCACATCGCATAATTGCCCGCGCCGAAACTATTACCGATAATTATCGTAACCTTTGGTACAACAGAATTTGCAACGGCGTTCACCATTTTTGCGCCGTCTTTAATTATGCCGCCATGCTCGGCTTTACTGCCAACCATAAATCCGGTTACATCTTGCAAGAACAAGAGAGGAATTTTTTTCTGATTGCAATTCATAATGAACCGCGTTGCTTTATCTGCGCCGTCGGAATAAATCACACCGCCGATCTGCATCTCTCCGCCGCCTTTTGCCATTTCGGATTTTACAATATTGCGTTGGTTGGCAACAATGCCAACTGCCCAGCCGTCGATTCGTGCATACGCAGTTATAACCGTTTTGCCGTAGCCGGCTTTGTATTCGTCAATCACGGAATTATCAACTATGCGTGCAAGCAGATCATATGTATCGTACGGTTTGATTGTGTCTTCCGGCAGTATGCCGTAAATTTCTTTTGTGTTGAATTTTGGAGGAACTGATTTTATTCTGTTGAAACCGGCTTGCTCAAAATTTCCAAATTTTTCTACGAGGCTTCTGATCTGCAATAAACATTCATCATCATTTTTCATTATGTAGTCTGTAACGCCGGAAACGTTTGACTGAATACGCGCACCGCCGAGTGCTTCGTTGTTAATCTCTTCACCGATTGCCGCTTTAACCAGATGTGCGCCGGCTAAAAAAACAGAACCTTCTCCTTGCACAATTAAAGCTTCATCACTCATGATGGGTAAATATGCGCCGCCAGCAACGCACGGACCCATTATTGCAGAGATTTGCGGAATGCCCATTGAAGACATGACGGCATTGTTGCGGAAGATTCTTCCAAAATGTTCTTTGTCCGGAAAAATATCTTCTTGAAGCGGAAGGAATACTCCGGCACTGTCAACCAAATAAATTATCGGCAGACGGTTTTCCATTGCAATTTCTTGAGCGCGTAAATTTTTCTTTGCAGTAATCGGAAACCACGCACCGGCTTTTACGGTTGCATCGTTGGCAACAATAACAAAATTTTTCCCGTGGATTTTGCCAACACCGAATATTGTTCCCGAAGCCGGAGCGCCGCCGTATTCTGCATACATTTCATGAGCGGCAAGAGAATTTATTTCAATGAATGAAGTTCCATCATCAATTAATTTTTGTATCCGTTCTCGTGCAGTAAGTTTTCCTTTTTCGTGTTGTTTTTGGATCGCACTCTTTCCACCGCCGAGAGCAGTAGTTTCTTTTGTTGCATTAATTTTTCTAACGAGATTTTTTTGATAATCCTCTCGCTTCAGAAAGATTTCGTTAGGAATTATTTCGCCGCCGATTTGTTTCATAATTTTTTCTACAGTATTTAATTGATTAAAAGCCCTTCCCTTTGGGAAGGGCTGGGATGGGCTTTTAGTCTTGTAATTGATTTCTCGCAATAATAATTTTTTGTACTTCGGAAGTTCCTTCGCCAATCGTTAAAAGTTTTACATCGCGGTAAAATTTTTCTACCGGATAATCTTTTACAAATCCGTAGCCGCCGAAAATTTGTACAGCTTCGTTAGCGGCTTTTGTTGCTATCTCACTTGCAAATAATTTTGCCATCGAAGCGGCAAGTGCAATATCTTTTCCATCGTCTTTCATCTTTGCTGCTTTGTAAGTCAACAAGCGAGCCGCAGTAAGTTCTGTTTCCATATCGGCTAACTTAAATTGGATCCCCTGAAATTCGGAAATCGGTTTATCAAATTGCTTGCGGTTTTTGGAGTATGCGACGGAAGCTTCGAGGCATCCGGCGGCAAGCCCGGCACTCAAAGCCGCTATTGAAATTCTTCCTCCTTCAAGAATTTTCATCGCTTGTGAAAATCCTTCTCCTTCATAGCCAATTAAATTTTCTGCCGGAACTTTGCAGTTGTCAAAAATTAATTGGGTCGTTTCGCTTGCGCGCATCCCGAGTTTGTTCTCTTTTTTCCCCGAAGTGAATCCGGCAAAACTTTTTTCCAGAACAAAAGCAGAGATTCCTTTTTTGCCTTTGCTTTTATCGGTAATTGCCATTACAACTGCGGTCTCTCCGGATTTCCCATGAGTGATAAAATTTTTTGTTCCGTTAAGAATATAATAGCCGCCTTCGTTCACAGCAGTTGTCTGCATTGCGCCGGCATCACTTCCCGAAGATGGTTCTGTCAATCCCCACGCACCGATTTTTTTTGCGCTTGCAAGATCGGGCAGATATTTTTGTTTCAACTCTTCATTTGCAAAAGCAAGTATATGATTTGTGCAAAGCCCGTTGTGTGCGGCTACAGAAAGTGCAATTGAAGGATCTACACGTGCAAGTTCTTCAACAACAATTGCGTATTCAACGTAACCCATTCCGGCGCCGCCGTATTTTTCCGGAACGAGAATTCCGAGAAACCCGAGCTCACCGAGCTGCTTCATTATTTCGATCGGGAATTCTTGCGATTCATCGTACAGCATCACTGCGGGTTTGATGACTTCTTCTGCGAATTCGCGGATAGTATTTTTTACGGCGAGCTGATCCTCATCAAACTCGATGAGAAAGTTTGCGGCAGTTTTTGTTTCTTCCATTGAGCCCTACTTTTTGTTAGGATCCTTGTTTGTAATCATTGAACAATGTTTCTGCTACTTGATACGGGGAAGCACCGCCTTCAACAACTTGTTTCAGATGCTCATTTAATTTTTCTTCACGTTGATTTTTCCAGAGTTCGTTTCGTATCAGCAGTTCAACAATTTCTTTGATTCTTGCTCTAAAATTTTCTTCCCGTTTTTCCTGAAGTAAATTATTTGTTTGAAGAAACTCTTTGTGTCTTTCTATTTCGTCTGCAATTTCTTTTGTTCCATTATTTTCCGAAGCAACGGCTTTTAGAATATTCGGCAGCCAGCTTTTTGTTGAATGTTCTCTCAGCATCAAAATAGTTTTAACTGCCGTGATTGCAGTATCTGCACCGGGTCTATCGCTTTTGTTGAGTACAAAAAAATCGGCAATCTCCATCAAGCCGGCTTTCATTGCTTGAATTGAATCGCCGCTTTCGGGAACGAGCACAACAATTGTTGTATCGGCGGCTTTTGCAATATCAAGTTCGGATTGCCCGACGCCAACTGTTTCAAAAATTATGTAATCGTAGCCGGCTGCATCCAGAACATCTGCAGCATCAATTGTTTTTTTGCTCAGCCCGCCGAGGCTTCCGCGCGTTGCCATACTTCTGATAAAAACTCCGCTGTCCATTCCAATTTCATTCATGCGGACTCTATCGCCGAGCAGAGCACCGCCGGAGAACGGACTTGTCGGATCGACCGCAATTATTCCAACTGTTTTATTTTGCTTGCGGTAAAATTTTGCAATCTGATTTGTTAACGTTGATTTGCCGGCGCCGGGAGGGCCTGTAATTCCGATTCGATAAGCTTTGCCGGTTTTTTTGTGAATCTCTTTTAGTAGTTCTGTGGAAATTGAATTACCGGTCTCGATAATACTTATCGCGCGAGAAACGTAGCGTTTTTCATTGGCAAAAATTTTTTCAACTAATTCTTTACTTTCCATCGTTAGTAATTTGATCTATGAATGATATGGATACAAGAAGTTCAAGTGGGAAACTTCATGCTGTGAATTTTTGAAATATTAATCCATGCCCAAATGTCTCTACCAACTTAATAATCAGTTTTCATAAAACAAAGTTCAGTTTCAGAAGTACAAACCGTTTGTCAAAATGTATTCTTTTACTTTTTCGGGAACAAGGTAATCAACCGGTAATTTTTTTGTCACACGCTCTCGTATTTCTGTTGATGAAATTTCTATTGTTGGTGTATCGAGTACAATCGCTTTATCAAAATATTTATGTGCGATTTTTATTTCAGTTTCTGTGTTTCTTTTCATCGCAACAACATTTGCAATCTCAAAAATTTTATCCGGATTCTTCCATTTATCAAAAACAATAAGGTTATCGAAACCGATAATCAATTCGAGATGTTCATAATATTTTTTCATTTCGAGCAAAGTATCGTAAGTGTAGGAGACATCTCCTTTGTTGATTTCATAATCGGAGAATTCAAATTGTGGAATATCTTCAATCGCAAGTTTCAACATGTTCAATCTGTGAATAGGGAAGGACGACTCAACTGAAGTTTTAAGCGGAGAAATATTACAAGGAATAAAAATAATTTTATCGAGTCCGCGTTTTTCCAAAACAAAACGAGTTGTAATAATGTGCCCGATATGAACCGGATCGAATGTGCCGCCGAAAATTCCAACTTTCATAAATCAACAGTTTCGGGATTGAGGAGTGATTTAATTATCATGCGATTTCTTCCAACTTCGGATAAATAATATTGCTGATAAAAACCTTCCGTTCTTCTGCATTGCATTCTTGCGAAAGCTAATTTGATTGCGGCACGAAAGTAAGTTTTTCTGATCGCTTCATCAACCCAGCTTTTACGGAAACGTAAATGTGAACTGATTATCGGGATATGTTCTTTGGGGAGTGTATCGAGAGCGCTTTCCTGAACAAGTTCGCTCACAATTATTTTTTTCTCTTGAACTGTTGCATACTTAAAAAGTGCAAAGAAAAGTAAGATCAAAAAAATCATGAACAGAAATCCGTAGAAATAAGTGTTCTCGTAGCTGACAGATATATTCCACATAAAATGATAAAATATTGCAATTAATAAACCGGCAGCCGGGAAGAGAAATCTTATTTTGCTCAAAGAAAATTTTGCCATACCGAGAAAAGCTCCGAATGTTGCAGTTGAAATACAATGCATCACTGCAGAAAATGCCGTGCGGATTATTACAAGAAAGAACCAATTGTATGCATTTGTTCCGTAACTAATAAAGTAAGTGAAATTTTCTGTCATGCCGAAACCGAGTCCGACTGCGCCGCCGTACACGAGTCCGTCTGTAATGTTGTCAAATTTCTTTGAGTTGATCGTAAAAAGTAGAAATACACCTTTTGCAATTTCCTCGGCGACGGGTGCAAACACAACAGTTTGAATTAGAGCACCGCTTCCTTCGTCTTTAATTCCGGTAAGGTCGCTCAACATAAAATTTCCGATAACTCCGAGCAGAATCGCACCGAAAGCGCCCCATCCAAAATGTAACAGTACAAAAGAAAGAGGTTCGCGGTCGTATTTATCCATCCGCCAAATAATTAATAAGTATGTAAACATTGGTAAGATAGCGGCAAGAAAGGAATAAAGAACCGGCATTAAACCCTCATATCATTTTTTTATAATGGGATAGAAAAAGAAATTCAAGCAATCTCTTATTTTAAGCTGATTAAGCATTTCTTGATTATAAATGAATACGTAGCTATATTTTGTCCCAATTTTTTAGCTCTTTGCTAACATGATAATAAAATATACAAATTTTTCGAACGGCATCCATAACATTAGTTTTTCGGAACCGGTTGAAAAATTAGACTTGGAAAATTTGTTCTTCGGTAATGTTGATGTTGAATGCAGAATGGATAAATCGGTGCATCAGATTGTGATTAATTGCGATTTGACGGTGATTTCAAAAGCCGAGTGCGATAGATGCAGTACCGGATTTGAAGAAAAATTGGGTTCTCATTTTCAGCTAAGTTATCTTTTTACGAGTAAACCTGAAGATTCCGAAGAGTTGAATATCAAATTCTTAACTCCGGATGAAGATAAAATAGATATCGGCAAAGATGTAATTGAGTATGCAAAGCTTTCGGTTCCGTTGAAAAGACTTTGCAAAGATAATTGTAAAGGATTGTGCCCGAACTGCGGAACAAATTTGAACGAAAAACAATGTGACTGCCGCACAGATAAAAATCTTGATGTGTGGGAGCCGTTAAAAAAAATAAAATTCAATAACTAAATAAGGTAACACGATGCCAAATCCGAAACGCAAGATGTCTAAAAGCAGAAGAGATAAACGTAGAACACATTACAAGGCAACTGTTCCTACCTTAAGCCGCTGCTCAAATTGTGGCGAGTTGAAATTGAGCCACAGAGCTTGTCCGAACTGTGGGTATTATGCCGGCAGATCTATGTTCGTACCGGAATCCTAACATTCTTTCTCTTAGATGATAGACAATAGAACCGACACTAAATGCAGAATTGCAGTTGATGCTATGGGGGGCGACTTTGCCCCCAAGAATGAACTTCTGGGTGCCGTGCAAGCTTTTAATCAAAACCGGGATTTTGAACTCATTCTTGTTGGTGACCAACAAAAAATCAAATCAGTCGCGCAATCTGAGAATATTGATATTTCTTCTTTTTCTATTCATCATGCATCGCAAGTTATCGACATGTATGATAAACCGACCGATGCGATCAAAACAAAACAAGATTCTTCGCTTGTTGTTGGTGCTAAACTTGTTAGAGAGAAAAAAGCAGACGCATTTGTAAGTGCCGGTAATACCGGCGCAATGATGGCGGCTTCTACTCTAATTATGGGAAGAATTGAAGGTGTCAGCAGACCAACAATAGGCGCATCTTTTCCTACCGAAAAAAATAAATTCTGCATTGTGTTTGATGCCGGTGCGAGTGTTGACAGCAAACCCCAGCATTTGTTCGAATACTCCGTACTCGGTACTATCTTTGCGAAAGAAATTTACAATCAACCGGATCCTACTGTGGGAATTCTAAATGTAGGCGAAGAAGAATCGAAGGGGAACGAACTTACTTTTGCCGCTTACAAATTATTAAAAGAATCAAAGCTGAATTTTACCGGCAATGTAGAAGGCAGAGATATTCTAAAAGGGAAAGTTGATGTTGTTGTTTGCGATGGTTTTGTTGGAAATATCATCTTAAAATTCGGCGAAAGCGTTTTGACTTTTTTGAGAACACGAATTCGGGGTTATGCCGAAAAAGGTTTGATCAATAAAATAAAAGCGCTTGTTGTTCGATCAGTGTTAAAAGCATCATTAAGCGATATGGATTACCAAACGCACGGCGGCGTTCCGCTGCTCGGTGTTAACGGAATTAGTATCATAGGGCACGGTTCAAGTACACCGCTTGCAATCAAAAATATGATACTCCGTGCAAAAGAAATGTATGATAAAAAACTTATTCACAAATTTGAAAATGCTCTGAAGGATTATGCAGTCAAAAAATAAAACTATAAACGCGGCTATTACTGCCGTTGGTATGTATGTACCAGATAAGGTAATGGATAATAAATATTTCGAATCGATAGTTGATACTAACGATGAATGGATTATTACACGTACCGGAATTAAAGAACGCAGATTGATGGAAAACGGCGCTACAAGCGATATGGCGGCTTTTGCAATTCAGGATTTGATGAAAACATCATCATTAAAACCTGAAGAGATCGACGTAATAATTGTTGCTACGGTAACGCCGGATATGCTCTTCCCGGCAACAGCATGTTTGGTTCAAGAAAAAATCGGCGCAAAGAACGCATGGGGTTTTGATCTCTCTGCCGCTTGTTCCGGATTTTTATTTGCACTTCAAACCGGCGCAAGTTTAGTTGAAAGCGGTTCCTACAAAAAAGTTGTTGTAGTCGGCTCGGATAAAATGAGCGCAATTACGGATTACACGGACCGTAACACTTGCATTCTTTTTGGCGATGCTGCATCTGCAGTACTTTTGGAACCTTCCGAAGATTTGAATTACGGAATAAAAGATTCATTGCTTTATGTTGATGGGAGCGGCAGAGATGCGCTCAACATGAAAGCCGGCGGAAGTTTAAACCCGGCAAGCCATGATACAATTGATAAAAAATGGCATTACATTTATCAGGACGGAAAAGCTGTTTTCAAAGTTGCCGTAAAGGGAATGGCTGATGTTTCGTACGAAATTATGGAAAAGAATGGATTGAAATCCGAAGATGTTGCATATCTTGTACCGCATCAGGCAAATCTTAGAATTATCGATGCAACTGCCGAGCGGATGGGAATCTCAAAAGAAAAAGTTATGATCAATATTGATAAATACGGCAACACAACTGCCGCAACAATTCCCTTGTGCTTAACCGAATATTACAGAGCCGGCAAAGTTAAAAAAGGTGATAACCTTATACTTGCCGCATTCGGCGCCGGTTACACTTGGGGTTCTATTTATTTGACATGGGGTTTGGATTAATGGGGAAGAAGGCTTTTATTTTTCCGGGACAAGGTTCGCAATATGTTGGAATGGCTCACGACCTTTATGAGAATTCCGTTGAAGCAAAAGAGATGATTAAAACTGCCGAAGAGGCTACGGGTTTACCGTTATCAACAATAATGTTTAACGGTCCCGAAGAATCTTTGAAGCAGACTGATGTTACACAGACTTCAATTTTTGTTCACAGTGTTGTGCTTGCAAGTTTAATTAGAACAATCGAGCCGGATATGACAGCCGGTCACTCGCTCGGTGAGTATTCGGCATTGTATAGTGTAAAGGCAATTCAATTCTATGATGCCGTAAAACTTGTTCACCACAGAGGTTCTTCAATGTTGCGTGCCGGGATTGCACAGCCCGGAACGATGGCGGCTGTTGTCGGATTGTCTTCGGAAAAGTTAAATGAAATTTGCGAAGAAGCTTCGAAGAATGGAATTGTTCAATGCGCTAATTTTAATTCACCGGGGCAGATTGTTATTTCGGGTTCTGTGACCGGTGTTCATGCCGCAATGGATTTGGCAAAGAAACAAGGTGCTAAACTTGTAAAGGAATTAATTGTGAGCGGCGCATTCCATTCTCCGCTAATGGAAAGTGCTAAAGAAAGTTTGAAACAGAAACTTGATGAAACACCTTTTTATGATGCAAAAATTCCGGTTTATGCAAATGTTACTGCACAAGCCGTTAATGAAAAAGATTCAATAAAAAAATTGTTGTATGATCAATTGACTTATCCGGTACGCTGGGAAGAAACAATCGTAAATATGATTAACGACGGAGCCGATGAATTTTACGAAATTGGTCCCGGCAAAGTTTTGCAAGGACTTGTTAAAAGAATTAATCCGGATGTAAAAATATTCGGTATCGATAAATTTGCAGATGTTGAAAGGTTTCTCTAATGGAAAAAAAGTTCGATAAAATAATTAACGGACTTTACATCGACCCGGTAATCTTCACACATAAATTTGTGAAGGCTTGTGATGTTTGTATCTGCTCGGGTGAGTGCTGTTATTACGGTGTGTACACAGATTTTAAGGAATACGAAAAAATTCTTTCTGTTAAAGAGAGAATTATAAAAGCAATGGATGATTCCCAAACTAAAAATCCCGATGAATGGTTTGAAGAACCTGAAAAAGATCCCGATTTTGAATCGGGGTTAGCGGTTGGTACAGAGGTACACAACGGTAAATGTGTCTTTTTGGATAAACAAGGCTATTGCACTCTGCAGAAGATGGCAATTGAAGAAAACGAATTCAAGTGGAAATATAAACCTCTGTATTGTATATTATTTCCGTTAGTAATTTTTGAAGGGGCATTAACAATAGATGACGAACATTTGGATAGGATGCATTACTGCAACAAAGTGGAGAACCAGGTATCGACAATATTTGACTGCACAAAAGATGAATTGCGTTATTTGCTCGGCGAAAAAGGTTTTGAAGAATTAGTCCAGTACAGAGAAGAGTATTTGGCTTCCATCAAAAACAAAGAGATAAAAATTGAGATTACAAAATAAGCGTGCAATTGTAACCGGCGGTACGCGCGGTATCGGCAAAGCAATAGTTTACGAACTTGCCAAAGAAGGATGCAGTGTTGTATTCACATATTTCAGTTCCGATGAAACGGCAAGAAAAATTGAGCAAGAATTGAATTCCGATAGTGTGAAAATTTTTGGCTTCAAAGCCGATGCATCTTCTTTCAATTCTGCGCAAGAAACCGTTAATTACACCTTGGAAAAATTAGGCGGCGTTGATATTTTAGTAAATAATGCCGGACTAACGAAGGATAACTTGCTTTTAAGAATGAGCGAAGCAGATTTTGATCAAGTTGTGAATGCAAATCTGAAAAGTGTTTTTAATTATACAAAAGCAATTCTCAAACCGATGATTGCACAGCGAAGCGGAAAAATTATTAATATTAGTTCTGTGGTTGGAATTATCGGGAATCCCGGTCAGGCTAATTATGTTGCCTCGAAAGCCGGTGTTATTGGAATGACAAAATCGAACGCAAAAGAATTGGCATCGAGAAATATAAATGTAAATGCAGTAGCACCCGGTTTTATTGAAACAGATATGACGAATAAACTTAACGATCAACAGAAAGAAGCAATTGTCGCAAACATTCCAATTAAACGGCTCGGTAAACCGGAAGACGTTGCCAAAGCAGTTTTGTTTTTGAGCAGCAACGATTCCGATTATATCACCGGACAAGTTCTAACTGTTGACGGCGGAATGGTAATGTAAGTTTTTTAATTCATAAATCATCAACATCACAAGGAGTAATAAATGGACGTTGAAGCAAAAGTAAAAGAAATAATAATTGATAAACTCGGTGTTGAAGAATCTCAAATAACACCAGAAGCTTCATTTACAAATGATCTCGGTGCAGATTCTTTGGATATAGTTGAGTTAGTTATGGGCTTTGAATCTGCTTTCGATATTTCAATTCCCGACGAAGATGCTGAGAAAATTGGTACCGTTGGTGATGCAACAAAATATCTGAAAGAGAAACTTGGTAAGTAGTATTGACATAATCCGAAAGACCGCGGCATAGCTGCGGTCTTCGTTTCCACACAACAAGTACAAGGGTGATAAAATGAGCAAAAGAAGAGTAGTAGTAACCGGTATTGGAGCTTTAACCCCCATCGGAAATAATGTTCAGGAATTTTGGGACGGAATGATGGAAGGCAGAAGCGGTGCAAATCCGATTACAAAATTTGATGCATCGAATTTTACTACTAAATTTGCTTGCGAAGTCAAAAACTTCGATCCGCTTATTTACATCGATAAAAAAGAAGTAAAGAGAATGGACCCTTATACGCAATATGCGCTTGCAACTTCTGCAATGGCTTTGGAAGATTCTCAATTAGATTTTTCAAAAATCAATCGGGAAATGTGCGGCGTTGTTTTTGGCAGCGGAATCGGCGGTATATCTACTTTTGAAGAACAACATACCGCGTACATGAACGGGGGTGCAAAAAGAGTAAGCCCTTTCTTTGTACCTATGATGATTTCCGATATTGCTGCCGGACAGATTTCGATTAAGTATGGTCTCAAAGGACCGAATTACGCTACAACTTCCGCATGTGCAACATCATCTCACGCAATTGCCGATGCGTTCATTCTCGTTCAAAGAGGTTCGGCAGATGTTATGTTCAGCGGCGGGTCAGAATTCCCGATTACTCCGATGGCTGTTGCCGGTTTTAATTCTGCACGTGCGTTATCAACTTGGAACGATAAATATGCTGTTGCATCACGTCCGTTCGATAAAGATAGAAACGGATTTGTTATGGGCGAAGGTTCGGGCACAATAGTTCTTGAAGAACTTGAACATGCATTAAAACGCGGCGCAAAAATTTACGGTGAAATTGTAGGTGTCGGCTTGACAGGCGACGCTTTCCATATCACCGCACCGCCTCCCGGCGGAGAAGGAGCTGTCCGCTCGATGCGCGAAGCTTTGCGCGATGCCGGAATTAAACCCGAAGAAGTTGATTATATAAATGCGCATGGTACTTCCACCGAATTAAATGATTTGAATGAAACACAAGCAATCAAAAAAGTTTTCGGTGATCATGCTTACAAACTTGCTGTAAGTTCTACAAAATCGATGACCGGACATTTACTCGGTGCCGCCGGCGCTGTTGAAGCGATAGCATCAATTTTAGCAATTAAGAACAGTACGATTCCGCCAACAATAAATTTGGATACCCCGGATCCCGAATGTGATTTGAATTATACTCCTAAAGTTCCGGTAAAAAAAGAAATCAATTATGCACTCAGTAATACATTCGGTTTTGGAGGTCACAACGCTTCGTTGCTGTTTAAAAAATTTGTAGGGTGATTTTGCTTAACAATTTATTAGACAGATTTGTAAATCTTTTTCTTCGTAAAAATAGAAGCAACGATTCCAACACGCCTATTCTAAAGAATTTAGGGTCTTTGCAAGCTTTGCTTGGCTTTAGGATAATTAACAACAACTATTACGTAAAAGCATTAACACACCGTTCATACCTTGAAATTAATCCGGCATTATTGAAATCCAACGAGCGTTTGGAATTCCTCGGCGATTCTGTTTTGAATATGATTGTCGGGCATTACCTATTCGAAAATTATGATGATGAAGGAGAAGGATTTCTTACAAAAGCGAGATCATCGCTTGTCAATCGTGATAGATTGTATGCCGCCGCAGACAAACTTCAACTGAAAGGAATGATTCTTTACAATCAAAAATACCTCAGCGATTCGGAAGATGGTCTGCAAACCATTCTTGCCGATTCAGTGGAAGCTTTAATCGGTGCAATTTATCTCGATAGAGGATTACGGGAGGCAAAAAAATTTGTTTTGAAATGGCTCGTTTATCCGTACGAAGAAGATGAAAGTTTTTTGATTGATACTAACTATAAAGGTCAACTGCTCGAATTCACACATGCAAAGAGAATTGAAACTCCGAGGTATGTGCTGAAAAATGTTGAGGGACCCGATCACAAAAAAGAATTTACAGTAGAAGTTTTTATCGGCAATGAATTGATGGGAACCGGACAAGGGAAGAATAAAAAAACTGCCGAACAAAACGCCTCTAAGACTGCGTTATCAAAATTAAAAGTAATCTAAACATATCTCGTTTCTCTAAATTTGCTCTGCCTGATAAATTCGTTTTACATATATTTGAATACAAATAAAAATAAATTTCCCAAAAATACTTCATTAATGAGTTCACCATGAATAATTTAGAATTCCACGACAAATTTGTTGACCGGCACATCGGACCAAATAATGACGACATAAAAAAAATGCTCGGCGTTATTGGTGTTAGTAATCTCGATGAGTTGATTGAGAAGACAGTTCCTTCATCCATCAAATTGAAGTCCAAACTCGATCTCGATGAACCGGAAACCGAATTCGATTTTATGAAACGGCTTCAAGTGCTCGCATCGCAAAACAAAGTTTTTAAAAATTATATTGGACTTGGTTACCACCCGACAATTACACCCGGAGTAATAAGAAGAAATATTTTGGAGAACCCGGGCTGGTACACACAGTACACTCCGTATCAGGCAGAAATTTCCCAAGGAAGATTGGAAGCGTTATTAAACTTTCAAACAATGATTATGGATTTAACCGGGATGCAGATTGCCAATGCGTCTCTGCTTGATGAGGCTACAGCCGCCGCTGAAGCGATGACGATGTTATTTGCTCTTCGAAAAGGAAATAAAAAAAATGCGGACATATTTTTTGTAAGTGAGGAAGTTTTCCCGCAGACAATTGATGTTTTGAAAACCCGTTCCGCTCCACTTGGAATTGAACTTAGAATCGGCAATCATAATAATGTAGAATTGAGCGATGATATTTTCGGAATGCTTGTTCAATATCCGGCTTGCGATGGTGAAGTTTACGATTACACAGAACTTTTCAAGCGCGCAGAAGAAAAAGGAATTTACAAAGCTGCTGCTGCAGATTTATTGAGCCTCGCATTGCTAACTCCTCCGGGAGAATTCGGTGCAGACGTTGTTGTTGGTTCGGCACAAAGATTCGGCGTACCGATGGGTTACGGAGGTCCGCACGCGGCTTACTTTGCAACAAAAGATGAGTACAAACGCCAAATGCCCGGTAGAATAATCGGTATATCGATTGATTCACGCGGCAAACGCGCGCTTCGCATGGCACTGCAAACACGCGAACAGCATATCAAACGCGAACATGCAACGAGCAACATTTGCACTGCACAAGTTCTGCTTGCAATTATGGCGGCAATGTACGGCGTTTATCACGGACAAAAAGGAATTAAAGCAATTGCCGGTCGAGTTCACAATCTTACATCACTGCTTGAACATAAACTTGCCGTACTTGGCATCAAACAAATCAACACCCATTATTTCGATACGATAAAAATTGAATTGAATAATTCTGCCGAAGTTGATCGTGTAAAACAACTTGCAATAGAAAACAAAATAAATTTTAGATACATCGATTCAAGTGTAATTGGTATTTCACTTTCCGAACAAGATACACTAAATGATGTTGAAGAGATTGTTAAAATTTTTGCCGCAGCATTGAACAAATCATATTCAGCTAAATCGAACAGCAAAGAATTAAAAACAAAGATTCAGGAGAACTTACAGCGCAAATCGGAATATTTAACACACCCGGTTTTCAATTCGTACTATTCCGAAACTGAAATGCTGCGTTACATAAAAAAGCTGGAGAAGAAAGATCTTTCACTCACAACATCAATGATTCCGCTCGGTTCGTGCACAATGAAATTGAATGCAGCAACGGAAATATTCGGAATTACTTATCCTGAATTTGCCGAACTTCATCCGTTTGCACCGGAAGTGCAAGCCGCCGGTTATCATAAGTTTTTCGAAGAATTGGAAGATTCACTTGCAAAGATTACCGGCTTCGATTCAGTTTCGCTGCAACCAAATTCCGGCGCTCAAGGCGAATATACCGGCTTGATGGTTATCCGCGCATATCATCACAGCAGAGGTGAAAAAAATAGAAATGTAATTTTAATTCCGTCGTCTGCGCACGGAACAAACCCGGCAAGTGCTGTACTCGCCGGCAACAAAGTTGTAGTTGTTAAGTGCGATGATCGCGGCAACATCGATACTGCTGATCTCAAAGCTAAAGCTGAACAGTACAAAGATTCTCTTTCTGCATTGATGGTAACTTATCCTTCCACTCACGGCGTGTTTGAAGAAAGTATTATTGAAGTCTGCGAGATTATTCACAAATACGGCGGACAAGTTTACATGGACGGCGCAAACTTAAATGCACAGCTTGGATTAACAAGTCCCGGGATTATCGGTGCAGATGTTTGTCATTTGAATCTTCACAAAACATTTGCAATTCCGCATGGCGGAGGCGGACCTGGAATGGGACCGATTGCAGTTGCAAAACATTTGTCTCCGTTTTTACCCGGTCATCCGGTTATTGGAACCGGCGGTGAAAATGCTATTCATGCGGTATCTGCCGCGCCGTGGGGCAGTGCAAGCATTTTACTTATTTCATATGCTTACATCAAAATGCTTGGGGCGGAGGGTTTAACAAATGCTACCAAAGCCGCAATCTTGAATGCAAATTATTTGAAAGCAAAATTGGAAAAAGAATTTCCGGTTTTGTATGCCGGCAAAAACGGATTCGTTGCGCACGAATTGATTTTTGACACGAGAGGGTTTAAAACTTCCGCCAACATCGAAGTTGACGATATCGCAAAAAGATTGATGGACTATGGTTTCCACGCACCAACAGTTTCGTTTCCGGTCCCCGGTACTTTGATGGTTGAACCGACTGAAAGCGAATCGTTGTACGAGCTTGATCGATTTGCCGTTGCTCTGCTTTCAATCAAAAAAGAAATTGAAGAAATTGAAAACGGCACACTCGATAAAATTGATAATCCGTTGAAGAATGCACCGCACACGGCAGAAGAAGTTATCGGCGATAATTGGCAGCATAAATATTCGAGAGAACGTGCGGCATTCCCGAATAAAGATGCGCGCGAAAATAAATTCTGGCCCAGTGTAGGCAGAGTTAACAATGCTTACGGCGATAGAAATCTTGTTTGCAGTTGTCTGCCGGTCAGCGAATATGAGGAAGCATCTGCCTGAAAAAAGAAATAGATGATATGGAATTGATATGTGATATACTTTCAGCCTCCAAAACAATTGCAGTAGTCGGTATATCGCGAAGCCCGAATAAAACAAGCAGAAGTATTGCTGAATTTCTTGTTGATAAAGGATATCATGTTGTAGGCGTGAATCCATATTTTGATGAACCTGATTCAACCGGCGATATAAAAGTTTACCGGAATCTTAGCGATATTCCTTTTGATGTTGATATCGTTGACGTGTTCAGTAGATCGGAAGATATTCCGGAACTAATTTCCGATGTATTGAATAAAAAACCGAAAACTTTATGGCTGCAGCAAGATATCAGGAACGATGAAGCAGTTCAACCGGTAATTGAAAACGGCATCAACACAATTCAAGATAAGTGTATTGCGGTTTTTTATAACCTCTGCCGTGTTAATCGAAAAAAATAATTCCATTCGAAAGCCGATTGCGATGAATAAAAAATTTATAAAAATATTTTTCACGGCAATCGGCTTTTTTGTTCTTCAGGTATCGTCAATCCGCGCTGTGCCCGATTCTGCTTACGTTTATGAAGAAGAATTTGAAGTCGATTCTATAAAAATTGTGGGCAACGAAACAACGGAAGATTTTATTATTCTTCGCGAGCTTACTTTCAAACCCGGCAGCAAAGTAACATCATCCCAGCTTCTTTACAACCGCGAAAGAATTTTCAGTTTGCGTTTATTTACGAGAGTGAATGTTTACCCGGTTTACAGCGGCATTCACACATTTATTTACATTGATGTAAAAGAGAGCTGGTACATTTACCCGGTTCCTTTTATCAAGCGGCAAGATAAATCATCCAACAAATATTCGTACGGAATAAATCTTACTTATAGAAATTTCAGGGGCAGAAACGAAAATATTCGAGCCATCTTGAGTTTTGGTTACGATCCTTTCTTTTCCATTTTATATGAAAATCCGGCGCTCGATTACGAGAATGGACTTGGTTTCGGAGTCGCTCTTTCATATTTGAATGCGTATAATAAATCCGCACTTGCAAAAAGAAATTACGGCGGTAATTTCAAAAATAAATTTTACTCCACAGCTTTTACTTTGAACAAAAGGCTCGATCAATTCAACACTCTTTACGGAGTTACCGGATTTGATTACGTACAAGTGCCGGCTGATTATTTTACCGGCATGAGTGGATCCGGCGGAAAGATCGACCGCGCAGTTTCACTCGGCATCGGCTACATTTACGATTCGCGCGATCTCAAGCAGTTTCCGCAGAACGGTATTTATTCATTCGTTCAGTTGAAGCACAAGGGATTGGGTCTGCAAGAAATCAATTATAATATTCTTGATGTTGATTTCAGAGAGTACCGCTCGTTCATTCCAAATTTAATTTCGAAGTGGAGAATTGCTGCGCGGCACTCGTTCGGAAATCTGGTTCCGTTCTATGATTATTCTTATCTCGGATATGATGAATATGTACGCGGACACAGCGACGATAACCGTGAAGGAAATAATTTTATTATCTCTTCGGTTGAGTTGAGCTATCCCATTCTTAAAGAATTTGATTTCAGCGTGAAGCTGCCTCTGCTTCCCGAAAAACTTACATCGGCACGTATCGGAATTTTTATTACGGCTTTTGCGGATGCCGGACACGCATTCAACAATAACCAGCGTTTTAGATTCGGAGATTTTTATTCGGGTTACGGTGTTGGAATTACTTTTTTGGTTCTTCCGTACAATGCGATTAGATTTGAATATGCAATCGGGAATAAAGAAAACAAAGGGGAGTTTTTAATTGGTACCGGTTTCTCTTTCTGATATTGAATTATACTTTTCGCCTAAAATTGCCGGGCAAAAAATATTTATCGAAGGCGAGGAATGCCATCATATCAAGGATGTGATGAGACATAAAGCCGGCGATGAAATATTTGTAACCGACGGCGAAGGGCATATCTACAAAACAGAAATTACGGAAGTCTCCATAAAAAGCATTTCGTGCGGACTATTGGAAAGATTTGAATACCCGAACAACTTTTCGAAAATTATTTTTTGTATCCCTCGTTTGAAAAGCGCAGAACGCTTCGAGTTTGCTTTGGAAAAATGTGTTGAACTGGGCATCACAAACTTTATTGTTTTTGATTCGCAGAGAACTGTTGCAAAAGGGGAGAAGATCGAACGCTGGCAGAAAATTCTCACATCGGCAATGAAACAATCACTGTGCGCGTGGCTGCCGAAAATAAGTTATGTTAAATCTGTTGCTGAACTTTCCAAATTATCCGGCACAAAAATTTTATTTGATCAAAACTCGGAACAAAATTTTACGGAATGGTTTTCAACTCAAAACTCTAAATCTGAAACACAAAACTTGTTTTTCATTTTCGGTCCCGAAGGAGGAATTTCGGAAGGAGAGTGGAGAGTGATGAACGCTGGGTGGAGAATGAGACTTACAAATAATCGTTTACGGAGTGAGACTGCAATTGTCACTGCAGCAGCAGAAATGGCTCTTTCAATTAAAGGCTAATCATAACGCCGGATTAAAATTCCCGACATGAATTCACTGTTATTATGAAATGATAGAATCGTGTTTGTCTCTTCTTCGCTGCAACCGATAAGTAATTTTATTTCACAATCCTTTTTAAGATTATCTACAGTGCAGATAATTGCGGTTAAATTTGACGAACTATGGCAGCCCCGCCAAACATCAATCTCATTTCCGTCATTGCTAGTGGTTCCATTTAGATAGCCGTAATCGCAAGGATAGATCATTTCAGGAAACCGTGGGTGTGCCGAACCTTTTGTTCTATCAATAATTATTTCCGAATCGAGAATAAGTTGATCAAGATTCTGCCAGAAGTTATTCTGCATTTAAACCAACTCGATAACTTTTTTTACGAGTCTTTCAAAATCTTTTTTAACCAGTTCTGCTGTTTCCATTACTTCCGAATGGGTTAATTTTGTTGGCGAAAGACCGGCGGCAAAATTTGTTATGCAAGAAATTGCTCCGACTTTCATTTTCATGTATGACGCATAAACCGCTTCATGATACGTTGACATTCCGACAGCATCACCGCCGAATTTTTGCATCATCTTTATTTCAGCCGGTGTTTCATAACTCGGACCTTTCGTAAAGAAGTAAACGCCTTCCTTCAGAATTATTTTTTCTTCAAGTGCGGCTTGCTTTATCCTATTATTAAATAACTTAGAAGGGAAATCTAAAAAATTATTTTTCGCATCAAGCGAAGCGAGACCTAGTACCTCAGTAATTTCTTTTTTGATTTGAATACCGTTGAAAGAGTTGATCAGCATTAAATTGCCCGGTTCAAAATTAGGGTTGATTCCGCCGGCGGCGTTTGTTAACAAAATTAATTTGCTGCTCAATTTTGCCGCAATGTGGACCGGGATCAAGCACTCGGAAAGTTTGTAGCCTTCATAAAAGTGTATTCTGCCCTGAACTATTAAAAGTTTTTTACCGGCATATTTTGCAAAGTGGAGATAACCATTGTGACCTTGTACAGTTGATTTCGGATAATTGGGGAGTGAAGAAGTTGGAATAGATTTTACTGTTTCAACTTTATCGGCAAAATCTCCGAGACCGCTGCCGAGTACAATACATATCTCCGGCTCGAAAGGAATTTGTGTTCTTAACGCGGCTAACACATTTTCATATTTGGCATTGAGATCAATCATTAAAAAAGTATCCCAGCAAGTGTTGCAGTCATTAATGTTGCGAGTGTTCCTCCGATAACTGCTTTTATACCGAGCGCGGCGAGATCTTTTCTTCTTTCCGGAGCCATTGGAGAAATACCGCCTATTTGAATTGCTATCGAACTGAAATTTGCAAACCCGCACATTGCATAAGTAACCATTAAAATTGCCTTCTCACTCGCAATTGATTTCATCTCCATCATTTTGCTTAATTCGAGATACGAAACAAACTCGTTCAAAACAACTTTAGTCCCGATCAAACTTCCGAATTGAAAAGCGCTGTCCCATGGTACGCCGATTCCAACAGCCAAAAATTGCAAAACTGAACCGAAGATTAATTGCAAGCTAAGCGGCTGACCGAAATTTTGCATTAGATATTGATTCGCACCGGTCAAGCCTCCAATCCAGCCAAGGAAATAATTAACAAGTGCAATTAATGCTATGAAAGCAATCAACATAGCACCGACATTTAATGCAAGCGTTAACCCATCCGATGCACCGGCTGCAGCGGCTTCAATTATATTTGATGCTGTTCTTTCCACTTTTACTTTAACGGTTCCTTTCGTTTCGGGTTCGGTTGTTTCAGGGAAAATAATTTTTGAAATAAGCATTGCCGCCGGCGCCGCCATTACGCTTGCGCCCAAAAGATGCGTTGCAAAAAGAAGTTGTCCTTCCTGAATTGGCACATTATGAATTTGCGAGTAAGCTGTTCCAAGAATTTGAATATATGCCGCCATTACTCCGCCGGCAATTGTTGCCATTCCGCCAACCATGATTGTGAGGAGTTCGCTCCGTGTCATTCCCTTCAAATACGGTTTAATCATCAACGGAGCTTCCGTTTGACCAACAAAAATATTAGCCGTACACGAAAGAGATTCTGCGCCGCTTGTGCCCATTATTCTTGCCATGAACCAAGCCATGCCTTGAACAATTTTCTGCATAACTCCCAAATAATAAAGAACAGACATCAAGCTTGCGAAGAAAATGATTGTCGGTAGAACTTGAAATGCAAAGAACGAGCCGATGCTTCCTTCAGAGCCGGGACCCAAGCCCAAACTCCCGAAAACAAATTTGGCGCCTTCAGTCGTGAAATTTAATACCAGTACAAAGAAGCCGCTGATGAATCTGAAAAATTCTTTTATCCAGCCAAGCGGCATAAAGAATCTGCCGAGTGTGTCGCCTTTAATAATTAAAATGGCAAAGGTAGTCTGAATTACTAATCCGGAAATAACGAGCCGCCAGTTAATTTTTTTCTTATTGTTGGAAAGAAGAAAAGCAATTCCAATGAGTAATGCTATTCCTATAATTCCTCTGAATAAAGAAACTGCAAATTCCATGTATCACCTTTGTTTATTCTGGAATGTAATGACACTTGCGGCAGCGCGCTTCGTAACTATCCGATGCGCCGACCAAAACACGTTCAGCCGAAACAACTTTGCGCTGCGTTTTATCTGCTGGGTTGCCGCATGTAACACAGATTGCTAAAGTTTTTGTGATGTATTCTGCAATGGCAAGTAATTGCGGCATCGGTTCGAATGGAACGCCGCGGTAATCTTGATCCAATCCGGCAACAATTACTCGCTTGCCTTGATTTGCGAGCGTGTTGCAGACATCAATTATATCGTTATTAAAAAATTGTGCTTCATCAATGCCAACGACTTGTGCTGTTTCTGCGTGGTCTAAAATTTCTTTTGCGTTTTCTACAAGAATCGAGGGGAGTGACTGCTCGCTGTGCGAAACAATATCTCCGTTTGAATAGCGGATATCAATTTTGGGTTTGAAAATTTTTACGTTTTGTTTAGCAATTTTTGCTCTGCGGAGTCTGCGGATTAGTTCTTCTGTTTTGCCGCTGAACATACATCCGGCAATAACTTCGATCCATCCGGTATCTCTTGGTGTAGAATGCGGTTGAAAATCCATCATGGTTTTAAGAACTCCTCGCCAAATGAGTGGGGAATTAATTCGCTTAGTTTGAAGATTTTATATTCGCCTTTATGATTTGCCATAATTACATCAATATTACCGCCGCAAAGATCGGAAAGTACTTGTCTGCACGCACCGCACGGAGAGCAGAGTGCTTCGCCATCGCTTGCAATTGCAATTGCGGTAAATTTCCTTTCGCCTTCAAGCACAGCTTGAAAGACAGCGGTTCTTTCAGCACATATTGTTAAGCTGTATGAAGAATTCTCGATGTTAGCGCCGGTGTAAACTTTTCCATCATCTGTTAATAGTGCTGCACCTACGTGAAAGTTAGAATATGTGGGGAGGGCTTTTGATCTTGCGTTAATGGCTTGCTGGACTAAATTTTTGATATCGTACATGCAGTGTCAAATTTTTTGTCCAAAGATATGAGATTGTGTTGATAAATGGAATTAGTTTTTTTGAGGCGAAACTATGAGAGAGACAAACTGAAAGCAACGAAAAGTATCAAGCAGCAATTTGTTTGATTCTTTCTGCAATCCGTTGTTTTATAATAAATTCCTTTGTCACTCCGGGTTTTTTTAGCTTCGTGATCGATTGATTTCAACATCCACGAAGGGAATGAAACATTAATTTTTTCCGGGCGCAAACCGGGTCTTGTTGCTTTGTTTATATCAAGATGTTTGAGAATATCTTTCTTGCTGTCGAATTTTTTATCAAGTGTATCAGCTTTGATATAATTCTTTTTCATTTTTTCGTGCTCTAGTTACGATGAACGAAATTGAGAAATGACTTGCAATTGTGGTGGCTTTATTTAGATTCTGTTCGCTTTGTCGGAATCGTTTTTTTGGCTTTAATTTTTTCTTGTTGTTCTAATAAATGTGCCCACTTCTTTTTGATCTTTTCAAATTCACGCCTATCATAATTGGGATCAGACTTAATTCGATAATACGCATCCCTTATTTCCCTAACCATTTGAACAGAGTCAAATATTTTCTTTTTAGATGCCATTAGTAATATCTCTCGGATTTCTTATTTCAATTAATTTGTAGCCGTATTTTAAATTTACCGAATTGTATAATCTAATTTTTTCGTAATTGACTATGTGTTTGAAATTCCAGCTGATCAAAACATCAACCTTTGCAATCGTGGTAGCAGCTATGTGTTGTGTATCAGCCAACGATTTTTTTGTAACAATTTTTTCTTTTATGTAAAGCTCAGATAAAGTCAGCACTTCAGTATCAAGTTTAATAATTTCTAAATGACTTTTTGGGAATACGTTTAATTATGTTTTTAACAACAGCCGGTGCATATTTCAACTCGAATTCGGAGACCTCGGAAATTACTGCAGTATGCCTTCCTTGCTCAAAAGTCTTCAATCAGCTTCAAAGACCATTTTTCAAATTCCGGATCAAAGCAGCCACCGAACACAGAAGTATCAACATATATTCGCATTTCGTTTACTCAATTTATTGCAATAATAAATGGAGTTAGTTTTTTTGAGTGCTGAGTGATTAATGCAGAGTGCCGAACTGAGGACGCAAACACAACGCCTTTAAAAGAAATCTCGCAGAGCCGCAGAGAATTTTTGTCGAGATTGTTTTTGACCTCGAAAGTTTTGCAACAGTCTTCAAGGTCTCAGCACGTAGTTTTGTTTTACAACTGGAGTTGCGCACAATTTATTTTTGGATAAATTCAATTGCCGCGACCTTTAGAGGCTGTGTGATAATTCAGATTTTTAGAAAAAATGTTTGGATTTCATTTTAAAAATTAAACTAAAATTTGCGTGACACCCTATTTTCACACAGCCTCTTTAGGTAGCGGTACTATATCAACCCTATTCTATCGGCTTTAGCCGCAATTAAAAAACAAAAATTAGCACATGTCAATCGAATAATATAATTGACAAAAAACCGAACTTGAATTAAATTGATTTCAAATTTTTGAAGCACTTTCACGGATGCCGTGAGCAGCATTCTCGACAGAAGAAAAATTGATTAGTACAAATAATAGAATAAATAATACTAATTCGTTTGCCACACAAATGGGTAATTATAAAAGTATAATAACAATATAGTATTGAGATCATTATGGATAAAGAAGCAGCAATTAATTCATTTATTAGAAATCATTACAAACTTCTTACCGATAATTCCATATACGATAGAGAAATTTATAAAAAGGTAAAACATGATTTTTTTGTTGACCATTGCAAAATATCTGGTTCAGTGAAGGATAAAGAAATTGCAATTAAGTTAATCCAGATTATTATCAAGAATCAATCAATTTCTGATATTCTCAATTTAGAAATATGTATCAATTCTAAATCTTTTCTTAAGTATTCTAATGTAAGAGCCGAAGAGTTCGAGATATATCTTAAAAAGCAAAATCAAGAATTTAAGGATCATGAATTAATAAGAGATCTCAACGAAGACAAGAAAATTGAAATACTAAAAGAACAAATAATAAAGGAACGCGAACCTGAGCTAATAGCAGAAATTGAGAATAAGAAAAAAGAAAAAGAACTATTAGATAAAGAACTATCATCAATTCTTGAAGAGATGGTTTTCGAAGAACCAATTACTTATGATTTGAGTACTTCTCCATTAGAGTGGTGGGAGGAACTAAATCTTATTAAAAACCCTTTCCCAAGTTCAAATGGCTTTTCACTTATTGACGAAAATTTATTTGAGAAAATTCTAGTTGACACAGCTCCCTTTCAATGGATGTTAAAGAAACTGTCCACGAATACATTTGATTTTTGGGGTAAAGGGTTCCTAATTGACGGGGCTCTTGGGACTGGCAAAACTACATTTTATGATTTTTTCAAACCTAAATTTATCTTGAAAAAAATTGAACCATTCAGGATTATCATTACAGATAAATTAAGTGTCGCTCATTATAATTCTGATTTAGAAAACCAAGTGACTAAAAAAATAAGAAATATACTACTGACTCATAGTTCCACGACTGATTCAAATGACTATGAAGAATTAATGTATGAGTTACAAACTACAAAAGATACTGAAGGATTTGTAATATTTATAGATGATTTACACAAAAATATAAATCAAAAAGTCGTCTTCGATTTTTTATCTACACTTCAACTTTATAAAAATAAGTTTTACGAAAACGGTATTAATGTAGCCTTTTTTGTATCTGGTTTGCCTGATTGGAGTGAGAAAATAAAATTAGATCAAAAACTTACATCATTTTTTGATGCACCTTTGTCTATAAGCATGCCGGAAGTTAGTCCCGAACAGGCCGCAACTGCTTTACAAAAAAGATTGTCCGCTTTTTCCAAAGGTGAAAATCGTTCTTTTACTATAAGTAAAAAGTTTTTAAACTATATTTTTACTACAGAACAAAAGAAAAGAACGATTGTTGGTTTTAGAGCTTATATAGATTCTGCAAAAAATCATTTTGAGACTAAGCAATTCGATGTATTAGGGTTATCCCCTATAAAGATTCCTCAAAATATTCTTACAAGTATTAAAACTAGACTTGAAGAGAGCAGATTTTTCAAAGAAGCTCTAAATAAGTTGATTTATTCCGGTGGTAAATTAAGCAATAATACTGTTAACAGATGTTTTGATTTGATTCGACATATTTATCTAGAAACTTACGTTTCTGAAAGTGATGCATTCTTTAGTAATAAAAATAATATGATGCTTTTAAAAAGATTAGTTGATTCATCATTAATAATTAAAAGCAAAGTAGAGAAAGGTGCTTGGAAAATCCATCCCATGCTTGTTGAAGCCAATGATTTAATTAAAGCTAGTTATGGCTTTTCACTAGAGGATTATCTCATACAAATTTACGGTATAAGTACAACTAGGGACCAATTAGAACTTAAAGATGCCTTTTCACTAATTCAAAAAAAACTTAATCATATAGCCGAACTTTTACCATCAACTGAAAACACTTCCTTACACACATTAGTACATGAATTCAAAATACTTTATACTTTTGAAGAATCATCTTGTACTAGTATAGTTTCATTTCTGAGTCAAAATAATTTTACGCCTCAACGCCTTAATTACTTAATCACACACTTAGCTTCTCTAGTGCTTGAGTATGAATCTCCATCTATTTCCAGTATATATGGGAAAAATAATATTAATAATTGGGGGACACGTTTTAGGAATTTAGAATATTTCCCTGATTTTATGTATTTGCTAAACACATTCACTTCAAGTACTGAATTAGACGAAGCTTTAGCTGCAAGAATAATTAGTTCAACTCAAAAAGCTTTTGAAGAAATACTTGATGAGTTCGAATCTTCACTACATGTGCGTCAATTAATTGAAAACATACCCTTTAATCATTTTAATAAGAAGCTACTGAATAATTTATTTACTCTGTCAGATTTTATCAAAGCTCAATCGTTAGATGATAAAACATATTTTGATGTAGTAAGCAAATATCTTCATAATGTCGAAAGCTCATTTAAGGAATATTTATTCGTTACAGCCAAAATAATATTTGATAATAAACGATTCGATTATTATCCTGATCATATTAATATAAAAAACTACGGAGTTAATTTTTACGGCTCAGAGGATTGTTATAACGAGTTCAGCAATTTAGAAAGGAGTAGTTTCAGTAAAATATTCTTATCTAACTACACTCAAAATTCTACTTTTTATAAATACATTATTAAACCAATCGTTTCTGTCTGGAAAGAGAAAGATCTGGAAGTATTTTATAATTATTATATCGAGTATGATAAAATTGTTAGTCATCATGAAACTGATAAAGTTACTTATCTTAGAAAAAACATAAGACCTTTTTTACATCTGTCTACAAAGCTAATGTCTGATTTTTCTGAAGCTATTTCCAAATTAGTCTTTAGTGAATCATTCATTTTCTATCAAGGAGATGAATTGTTCATAACCTTTTCGAATAAGCCTCGTATTAAAGATAAAGAGTTAAAAGTTGATCCAAAATACATTGAATCTATTGCTACTGTAATAGCTAGGCATAATATTACTGATGCTGTTGCAGAAAGTGAGTTGTTTCTTGAAACATTTTTCTCAAACAAAATACTTGAATTAGATTTATCCAATCTTGAAGATGTAAGAAGTACTGTCCCTGGTCAAAAATATCCCGTACAACTTGGTACTTTATTATTCTTGATTCATCATAACAGAATTCGCCCCATTCAAATTTATGGTTTGCAATATTCATTCATACTAACAGAATAGAGTAGTCATGATAAGTACTTTGTTAATGCTCGTGGTCGTTAATGGCTCATCCTTGACTTAGTATTTTTATAATATCTATCGATTAAATGATTTGTCTTATTCATACTTCATTTCAAATTTAGTTCAATCATCAAGTATGAATGATATGGATGATAGAGATAGGTTCCTTTTCACAATTGAAGGGACAAAAGAGCAATATAGAATTAGAACAGTATGTCTAAATCATTTATAAAATCGCACATAACCGCTTAAAAAAGGATTAAGTCAATAGGCAATAAAATATAAGTGAACAACTCAAGAGTTGTTCTGAAAAAAGTGTTCTTTGAAAAAGCTGAACAAAAATATTAATTATTGCCTATCATATCAGAAGGATTGTCAAAAAGTGACAACCAAACCGCTTATGGGGCATACTCCTAAACAACAGAGTTATCCATATTAAATGGAATATCCCAGATATGTATTAG
>JACOUS010000001.1:0-47744 GCA_016177735.1 Ignavibacteriales bacterium
TTATATGGCATTTATTTTAAAAGTAACATTTTTCTTGTAGAGCTTTTTAAACCGACCAATAAACGATAAAAATATATTCCACTTGATAATTTACGCCCATCAAATATTACTTCATATTTACCAGCATTTAGATATTCACGAATTAATTCTTTTATTTCCTTGCCCATTGCATCGTAAACGGTCAATACTATTTGGGAACCTCTATTCAATGAAAAAAATATCTTTGTATTGGGATTAAATGGATTCGGGTAATTTTGTGATAAACTATATTCAATTGGTATGTCTTCGTCATCAACTCCACCCATTATAAATTTATTAGATATTTCTATTGATTGAATTGGTTCGTTTATAGAATTGTTATAGAAATACATTGTATCTATTTGGTCATAATTCGCTTGTATTTGTTTTGTCAAAACATATGCTATGCTCATTCTGACTTTCAAAGAATCATACGACTGTATTTCAATTACATTTTCTGGCTTCACATATTCTTCGAGAGGTTTCCACTCAGTTTGATGGTCATTTGAAATAAAAACAAAAGCATAATTTGTATTTCTACATTTGATAGAATCGATTCTCAATATGGCAATTCCCTTATTATAGATTGTTATGCTATCTCTATAATTTTTATTGCCAATGCTCATAGTATCTCGTGACAACAATATTTCTTGACTAAAAGAACTTATGAGTGGGATAAAACAAAAAAATAATATTAATGTTTTCATGTTTTAGCCATATAACGTAGTTGTCTATAGAAAAGAAAGTCAAGTAAAAACAGTTTACCCTTGGGATTTATTATCCCAATTTTCTGACTTCGGTCTCACAGACAACACTCATGTTGATTATTTGTTTTGTTGAACAACTTCTGTTTAATTTCTTTCGTTCTATCTTTCTTTGCTCGTTCTTATTTCTGTGTTTGTTTTACTAGTCGTCTATCTGAGCTCTCTTTAAGCGGCAACACCACTTTTGGGCTACGGCAAATTTCAGTATAAACCGCTGCTAACTGGCAGCCCTGAATTTACCCGCCGTTTGTTGGCGGGCAGCTATGCCGAATAGTTGCAACTACTTTTTATTTACCTGTCCCGTGTTTTTTGCGGGATAAAAATGTTTCTTAGAACAAACTACTTTAAAGAGCAACTTTGTTTTGCAACCAAACCTAATAATTAGAACAAAGCCGCAATGAAAAACGGCGTCCGTGTTGAGCGGCGGGTTATAGCTTGTGAATTAGTTTCATAAAAATATTTAGTAAGCGTCTTTTCTCAAATCTATTGATAGGACATAAATAGTTTTTTCAATCTCATCGATAACATAAAACAATCTATATTTTCCAATTCTATAGCGCCAAGTTTCTGGTTTGTAGTCCATCAATTTTTTGATATTGTTACCGTAGTGTGGTTCTTCTTTTAACTGAGGATAAATATGTTGAAGAAGTTTCCTTTCAATGAAGGTTTGATCCCGATTGGTGATTTTTTTAATCTTCTTAAGAAATTCGTCGGTTTCAAAGATCTGATAATTACTCAACAAATCGCCCCTTTTTTGATTTCATATCAGCCAAGCCACGCTTCAGACTTTTATTTAAATCTGAATTACTGCGTATTTCTTCCATCTCGAATTCATCAACGAATACATTGTGCTCGATGAATCTTTTGACAGCTGTTTCAATAAAATTAGAAATAGGTCTATTATCTCTATCTGCTAACTTTCTAAAGATTTTATAATTTTCTTCGCTTAATCGAAGAGTAATTGTTTTGGACATAAAATAACCTCAATGAATGTTTATCGTTTCTTTGCGTTCTAATGTATTCATATCCATCGAAATATTCAATATCATTTTTATGGTAAAAGGTATAACGGCTTGTTATCCCGATAAGTCGGGACAAGTTGTTAAAGATCAACCCGCCAAGAAGATGGCGGACAAGCCCGGTATGAGGTGAAGAATGTCAGCTGATTTTTTACCTTACTTAACTAACTCGAAATTCCATTTCACGCTGAACCAATACAGTTATGCACAAAATACTCAGAATAGCCTACGGCATGTTAAAAAACAAACAAAACTTTGACCCGGATATTGATAAGAGAAATCAGTGCAGAGGTGAACCTAAAATTAGAAAAATAAAAATCAGCAAAGTTCGTCGTTATCAAAAATTATCAATATGTCAAAGAACTTTTTTGACGGTTGGAGGCATCCTTATGCCTCTTTTATAAAATTTATTATCATCAACTTGGCGTTGACTTTAATCGGAATAACTGGTTATACACCTTTTTTCTTAATTCCTTCATAAAGATTTCCAATTACTTCAGCTTTCATTTCATCAAAATCAAAAGCTATTGGGAATTCACTTTTAACCTTTTTCAACCAAGGCCACATAATATGTGTTCTATTTTGTTTTGCAGTTTCATCGTAAAAATATTGAATAACAATTTCGGCAGTGCTACATATTCTAAAAATATCTTCATTAAAATATTTTTTATAAAAATCAGTACTATCAATTGTTTTCTGATGAATGATATTATGGCGGTAGTTTTCTAGTCTAATAAAATCACTCCACCATTTTTTTTGAGTTGGTTTCATGACTTTATATATCTCTGGTAGAATTATACTTATTTTATCTTTTAACGTTATCCATCTTTCAATTGCTTCTTTATCGTAAATTTCTTCAATTCCTTTAGATTTGTTTTTATATGTATACTTATAATTGTCATGAATACTAATATTTGCAAATGCTTCAATTGACGTATAGGCGAACACAATACTTGTTTCAACCAATTCAATGTAGTCACAAATTGCTTTTGACTTTTCTCCGATAAATTTTTTCTTATCGCCAGAGTAGTTTATATAGCTCAATTCATTATGGTTATTTATAAATTGTGTAGCAAAGAATTCCTTGGATAGTTCAAGTTGCTTTTTAGATATTGATAGTAATATAGAAATGTTATTTGGTTGGAAATATGTTAATTCTTTATTGCCCACCTTCAATTGGTCAAGTTCTTGAAATAATCCAGAACCCACTAATTGGCCATTTTCATGCTTTTGATGCCACACTGGTTTTCTTAATCGATGGTCATCAATTTCATATTTGTCAGGATTAATCCCGACTACAAGTGTCATCTTTTTAGACATTACTTCAATTTTATTTAGGTGTATAACGGCGTGTTAGTTGCGTTTATTGTTTAATTATTTTTTATAACATTATTCATTTGGTATAATTTCATATAAGATAGAAACAGAATCATCTACATCACCGCATCTATGCCATTCCTTATTAGAAATAACTAAACAGTAAATACCGAAATCAGCTCGAACATGTTTATTCTCAATATTCAATTCTAACCGATATTTTGACTCTTCATATTGTGAAGAATCTTTTTTATCAAATATCCAACTCGTTTGGTAATCCTCTGATTCAAAACTTGGGTCTATTTCAACTTCAATAACAATTTTTTCACCAACACTTATTTTTAAGTTGTTTTTTCTAGTATCACAAACACCTCTTCCAGTATTATTCCTTGATATTTGTGTTTCGTTAAATTGATTTCCAAACGAATCAGAAAGTTTGATTATTGATGGAGCGTTATATTTTTTTTCCATGTTCTTTTCTATATAATGTATTTTAATAGAACTGATTATATCATTAGAATAGCAAAGCGCTTGTAAAGCTTCGTGATAAGAAATTGGGTTTGAATGATACAGCTTATTCCGAATAGGAATAAGTCGAGATAAGAATAAACGCGCTTCATTATTACCATTCGGAAATGCAACAACGAAATAATCTTTAAATACTGCATTATAAAGATCTGGTTTACAGCTTATTCTGATTATGTCATCAAGAAAAAGAGAATCTACAAAACGTGGATAACGTGTTTTTTCAGAATCATATCTTATTTTAGCTTCTTTAATAATTCCATTACTTATTAATCTATTCCCAAATGAATCTTGATATTCCCAATACTGATCTCCATACTTACTTTTTAATTCAATATCTATAATATTTCTCATCCATATTTCAAGATTTTCAATCATTAATTTGCAGTCAGACCGCACTTTATTAAAATCAATTGAATTCAATATGCCACTCTAATAAATCATATAATAATTGATTCTTATTCATAAGACCAAGCAACTAACGTTAAGTGTTTTATCCGAACTTGCCTGCTGCAAGCAGGCTTGAGACAAAAAAATATATAATTGCACTCGCACAAAATATTATTATCGGTTAATTGATTGCATTGTCTCAATGCCTCAATTTCGGATAAAATATCCCGCACGGCGGGATGCGAAGCCGTCGTTACACCACTATGGGTATTTAATCGTCTCACTCCTTCACTTATTATTATTTATTTGTGTTTTTATTTACTGTCTTACTTAGTCCGTTAGCTAACAGACATTTTATTCTTATCGATTTGTTGTGTTAAGTGGACTCAGTTTTGTTCTACATGTTCATAATTAAATGTTCTTGTTCGATGGTAATCATAAATACCTTTAATGGTAATCCATGCCTATGGCACAAATTTTCATTTTCACAAATCAGATTACTTCAACCGTCTTTTACTACGGAGACCTTGATGATCTTGCCATCATTGTCTCTACAAGTATCATTCTTCCTTCTTTACATTCCGGGCATCGGTTTAGATTAACTCCGGTTAATTCGTAAAGTATTTCTCTCCAATTTTTTGATGCACCGGTTTCTTCTACATTGCTTTCTTTTACTCCCAGTATTTGCCTGCACTGCGTTAATTTTGTTTTCTTATTTCTTCTTTAACTTCGCTGTGAATCGTGCTTTCATGAATATGATATCTAAAGATTAGTCCGCTTGATTTTCCCTTGATGAATTTATTAGCTGGAAAAGCGGGAAGAAGTTTTGTGTAGTTCAGATTAGCGGAAGAAGAAATCATTAATGCCCTCATCAATTTTTCTTCTGTCATGAAAGTGGTTCATGACAACCGGAAAAAACTTGAGTGCAAGTTAATTGATGCAAGGTTTTTTGTCAAATCATCATCGGTTTGTAAAGACGCGCCATGGCGCTTTTCTACGGTGGGAATCAGATTATAAGATTGATTGACTGCAAATTTTTTTTGTACTTCGCACTACAATTAAAAAATGTGGTTTGTAAATAAAAGATACAAATACACAACCGGCGCGGTGAAGAGGAGTGAATCGAAGCGGTCTAATATTCCGCCGTGACCGGGAATTAACGAGGAAGAATCTTTTACATTTGCATCACGCTTGAGCATGCTTTCAACAAAATCTCCGGCTTGCCCGATTGTGCCGGTGATGATTCCGATTATAACTGCATCGTGCATCGAGAGAAAATCTGCAATTAAATTTTTTGCCGCAATCATAATGGCAATTGAAAAAATTAATCCGGCAATTGCGCCTTCCCAGCTTTTATGCGGACTAACACGCGGCAAAATTTTGTGTTTGCCGATTGCGCTTCCAACAAAGTATGCAGCCGAATCGCAAATCCAAATCGATGCGAAGATTGAAACAATTAAATATCCGCCCTGATCATAAAGGAAAAATGAATCGCTGTAGAAATCGCGGAGTTTAACAAGCGATGAAGAAAATAACCCGATGTAAAATATTCCAATGAGCGAAGTGCCCACATTTGCAATTGCGGATTCGCGGTTGCGTTGAAGTTCGGCAAGCAGAAGTATCGAAACAATAATTATTGCGAGGGTATAAAAATCTGTAAACGACAAATATGAATTTAGTATCAACGTAATTACGGATGCCGAGCTAACCAAAACATTTGGAATAAATCTACGGCGGGCAAGCATTTTATGAAATTCGAAAAACGAAACGACACCGATAACAAGTACGAAGATCAAAAAAGGAACTTTACCGACAATACACAAAGTGATGATTAACGGGACGCCGAATAGTGCTACGATAACTCGTGTTGCAAGATTACTAAGTTTTGTCATCAAAGCTCCGTGTCGTTTAATTCCGGTTTATGTAAAAATTTATGATAATTCCTTTTTAGATATGTGATGAACAAAAAGAATATTCCGCCCAAAATTAAAAAGCTGACAAGCAGTGCAAACGGGCTTTGATCGACGGTAGCGCTCGAACTAATCAATTCGTCATCGCCGAGTGCGAGAAACATTACGACTGCAAAAAAATTATTGAGGAAGTGAAGTGCCATCGGGACAAAGATTGAATTGCTTGTATATGCCGCGAATCCGAAGTACACACCGAGTGCAATCAACGGCACGAGTCCATACGGATTGAAATGATAAAGCCCGAAAAACAAACCGGTAACAAGCGCACTCCAAAACGGTTTGTATTTGAGCCGGAAACTGTTGAGAACGAAACCTCTGAAAAAAGTTTCTTCGCAGATTGCCGGAACAACCGCAACAACAACAACAATGAACGATGCTTCGAAGATTGAATGCGAAGCGAGCAAACTTCCGTAAGTTGATTCTACAAGTTTATCGAGTTGATCGACAAGAACTTTTGCGGACTTTATGAAAGAAAAATTTTCTGCAAGTTTTGTAATTACAAAACTTTGTATATAAACGTAACTCTGCAAAAGAGGAGTAAGCAGAATTAATCCCAACGTAAAAATGCCGATCTCTTTTATTGAAGGAAATTTTACTTTGAGTATTGCCGAAACATCGTGATAGATAAATCGGGTGAATAGAAGTGCCGGCAGAAGGATCAACAAAATTTGTCCGCCCATTGTTAGAAGACGTACAGCGTTAACATCTGCTTTCTCAAAATCCATTCCGAAGATTGCGAGCGTTAAAATAGCGCCGCCGAATTGGTACAAAACAAATACTGCCGCCAATCCAAAAAACGCCGCTGTTACCGGAGACATTGTTGGAATTATTTTTTTTGTTTCCGTTTCAGGAGTTTTTTCTTCCTGATTATCTTGAAAATCTTCGTTCATTTATCCGTAAATATTGTTTGAGCAAATGGGTGCTGCGTAATCTTTACTACTGTTAAACAAATTGCGGCTAAAGCCGATTTTATTTCTCTTAAACTAACCCACGAGATATCACCGCTTTGCGGGATTCCGTTTACACGGAAAATCTCGTGGCAATTTCGCCTGAATTTAGAAATAATTGCCACTATCCCGCTTATCGGCGGGCAAGCTTTAGATAGTGGGAGGTTTATCAATCCATAACAACCGGACTTTAGTCCCAATTGTGTAATCTTGGAATTTTACGTACAAACTTAATTAAAATTAGATTACGGTATAAAATTATTTTTGAATGAGGAGGAGTGATAAAATCAGATACTGAATGAGAGGATTTGGTTTAGTATGAAAAATCGTTAAGGAAAATTCACGGTAAACAATTCTAATTTATAGATCGCAGAGAGAAATACTAAACTAAATTTTTTGTTGGAGTATGAGATGGGTAACACACCCCTTCCGTTCCCCTCTGTAGAGGGGAAACTCTTTCGCTTTTTTTTGTAATTGAATTTGTTAGCAGCATTAAGTTCTACCCGTGAATCATTTTTTTTACATAAATATTTTTAATAATGCGGCTCTTTCTCCTCTGTAGAGGGGAAACTCTTTCGCTTTTTTTTGTAATTGAATTTGTTAGCAGCATTAAGTTCTACCGGTGAATCATTTTTCTTACATAAATATTTTTAATAATGCGGCTCTTTTTCCTCTGCAGAGGGGAAACTCTTTCGCTTTTTTTTGTAATTGAATTTGTTAGCAGCATTAAGTTCTACCTGTGAATCATTTTTCTTCCATAAATATTTTTAATAATGCGGCTCTTTCTCCTCTGTAGAGGGGAAACTCTTTCGCTTTTTTTGTAATTGAATTTGTTAGCAGCATTAAGTTCTACCGGTGAATCATTTTTTTTACATAAATATTTTTAATAATGCGGCTCTTTTTCCTCTCGAGAGGGGAAACGAAGAGTTTATCCCGTTGTTTTTTAACGGGAGGGTGTGTTGAAACAGCAAGAAAATTTATGAGATCTTTCTTTTTGAAATTGGCTGTAAGAGAAAACTCGAATGAATTTTATTTCCCAACTTTTGCTTTGAGGGTGCCGGCGAGTCCGGAATAACCGGTCAACTCAGCATCAATCGAGCCGATCAGAATTTTTGTTTTTACTTTCACGGGAATTTTTAGATTGTCATCGGTGAGCCAGATAACAATATTACCATCGCTTTTGAACAAGCCGCCTTCTTTCACAATTGGTTCGAGAATGATGCAGTCGAAAGTGCCGGCAGAGACGGTAACTTTTTCTTTTCCTTTGTAAACAACATCGAGCGGATACACTTTATTCTTGTAAAAATTTTCGAGACGGATTGTTTCGCCTTGTTTGATTTTTGAAAGATCGAGAGTGCGCGCGTAATAAAAAGCCGAAACAATATCGTTCACGTATTTCGGAATATCGTAAGAACCTTCGGAAGTTTTAGCTTTACCTTTGCGTTGATCAAAGAACGCGGAGAAGTCCCTTGTGTATCCGCCTTCGCGGATGTGTTGTTCAAATCTCCAAGGGAATAAACCTTCAATATCAATGTACGTTTCATAGCGGTCGCGCACTTTGTAGAACGGATCGAAAGCCGGAACGGTGTTCACTTTGAACTCGACATTGTAAACATTCCTTCCGGCAAGCCTGGTAATTTTAGGAACAGAAAATTCCGCAACACCCGCAGTAACAAATCCGTACTTCACATCGAAGGTTAATTTCTCGCCGACTACAAACGCATTATTCTCAATTATTCTGAATTCGGATTTCTGAGCAAAAGTATTTACGCCAAGCACAATTACGAAAAATAATTTTATGAAAGAGCGGCGTTTCATTTTTTCTCCGATCCGGTTCCCGGCAAAATTGATTTTACCGATTCCCAAACTTCATCAACATTGATTGTGCGCATTAAATTTTCACGTCGATAATCTTCTTTGTTTTTTTGTCTGCTTTGAACTGCCGGTTTAAAAATATTTTTTTTGTTTGTGTATGGTCCCCACCGTTCTTCCGAACACGAAACGATGTGCGGATAAAATCCTACAACATATTTACCGAGCGCCGCGGCAATGTGTACCGGTCCGGTGGAATTTGCAATCATCAAATCAGCTTTGTCAATCAACGCGATTAATTCCGGCAGTTCATATTTGCCGGCAAGATTTTTTGTTCTCCCGTTTACAACAAGCTGTTGGCAAAGTTCCGCTTCGGCATTGCTGCCGGTGATGAGAATCTCAAGTCCGGGATCGGAAGAAATTTTCTCAATCAATTCTTTCAGCATATCGGAAGGAAGATCAACAGAACTGCCGCCGCTGCCCGGGTGTACTATAATTATTTTTTTCTTCTCATCTATTCCTAATGATTTAAAATCTTTTTCGATCACTTTAATTCTTTCGGGCAAAGGGGTGAGTTTAAACTCGACATTACCGCGATTCACATTTTCATCAATGCCGATTTGTTTGAGAAGCCGGACATTAAATTCCAGTTCGTGATGCTCTGCAAATTTTCTGTGTTCGTAAACTTTTTTGTTGAAGAGAAACGAATACCATCTGTAGCCGGAACCGACACGTGTTTTTATTTTCGATAAAAAAAGAATCAACGCAATCCTGAAAGTTGGAAACGCAGTTACGCAAATATCAAATTTATTTTTCAGCATGTTTACATTTTCTTTGATGCCGGATTTGCCGCCGTTCTCTTTTAGAATAATTACATCATCAATATCGGGATTGTTTGCCGCAAGCGGCGCAGTGTAATTGCGTAAAAGGAAAGTAACTTTTGCGGATGGAAAATGTTTTTTAATAATTGATGCAAGCGGAAGCGAAAGCACAACATCGCCGATTCGATCGGTGCGGACTATCAGAATATTTTTCGGTGTGTTCATTTTTTCGATACGAACGGATTATTCTTTATGTAATACCTCCACGGTAAATCTACCGATTTTTTTATTCCGATTCTCGTGACCTCTGCAATTTCACCCGGCTTAATTTTTTTTGAGTTCAGAATAAAAATTTCACCGCCGCATAAATCTGTTCCGTTTTCTTCCCTTGCAATTGCAAATGCACTGCAGATTTTCCCGGGTCCGTTGGCGAGATTAATTTTTTCTTTCTCGGAAATTTTTGTTTTGCCGTATCGGTTCATTGCCATCGATTCAATTCCTTCGAGCGGTTCGAGAGCACGCAGCAGAATTGCAGTGCCTTCATTCACTTTGCCGGTAACAACGTTTGCGCAGAAGTGCATTCCGTAAGTGAAATAAACATAAAGAGAACCTCCGCCGCCAAACATAACTTCGTTCCGTTTTGTCTTTCCATTGAACGAATGCGATGCTTGATCAACTCTTCCGTCGTATGCTTCAACTTCAACAATTCTGCCGGCAAGAATTGTTTCATCATAAATTCTTACAAAAATTTTGCCGAGCAGTTCTTCGGCAATTTTGTGAAGCTCACGCTGATAAAATTTTTCCGGTAATTTTTTTTGAAGGCTGAGTGTAGTCATCGATCAAAATAATTGTATGCCGGACTCTTCATCAATGATATTTTGCAGTTCGGCAACTTTTGCCGCGTACTGATCGGCTCTATCCGGATTTTTTTTAACAAGTTCTTTGTAAACGGAAATCGCTTCAACATACTTGCTCTGCGAAATGTAAATGTTTGCCAAAGTTTCCGAAGCGATTTTTTCCCCCTTAAATTCCTCAAACTTTTCAGGCACCGGCTGATTCTCCACCGGGTTGTAATTTATTTTTGCGTTGCTCAAAGTTTCGGCAAGGCTTTCGAGATGCAGTTCGAAATCGTTTTGCGTTCCCGGTTTCTCTTCTTTCGTTTCGATGAAAGAAGGACGTTTTGCATTGTTCAATGAATTTCTTTCCGAGATTATTGAATTGATTTTTTTGAAATAAAATTCTTCAGATTCCGTACTGTTGATTAACGCCGCTCCTTTCTTCACAAAATCTTTCGCAGATTTTTCGTTTCCCGAATATGCTTCTGCGAGTGCATAAACAAAATATGCAGCCGGGTAATCGGGATAATTTGAAATTCCTTTCCCGAGAATCGAAACGGCTTCGGGAATATTTCCTTCTTCAATTAATATAGAAGCCACCCTCGCGAAAAGAGGAGAGCCGTTGTTGAATTCATAAATAAGTTTGATCTTACCGGCTGTAAAATCGTTTACATTTTGTTCCACTTAGCTTATCTGCTCTCTTTTAAAAATGATTGTCGTAATGATAAAATTGAAACGCACGCAAACCCGATAAAGAACATCAACTGGAACGGCAGTGCGGCGATTTCCATAAAATAGATTGACGCCACAACGCCGATGAGGCAGTAGATTGCAAGCATCAATTCAACATAAGTTGATACCTGAACTTTTGTGCGCTTAAAATATTTGTTCTTTGCCAGCTCATCTTTTTTATTAACAATTTTGAATTTCGGTGTGCGGACAAATTCGCTTTTTCTGCTCATCAATCCTTCAATAACAGCACGCGTGTTGTTCAATGCAAAACCCATACTGCCCGCCATGAAAAGAGGGAAGAGCGCAATGTTTTTTCTCCAATCCGGACGCACATCTTTTTGCGAGAACATATAAAATAAAAACGAACTGATAAATGCAATTACAAACACAGCCATAAAATTGAAGAAGCTCCAGTACGGTCCGGCATTTTTAATAAAGATCAGCGGAACATTTAAAATTCCGGCAAGCAGAATGAACGGGAATACGATGTTGTTTGTCAAATGAAAAGTTGAATGAAGTTTGAGCTTGATCGAAATATTTGATCTCCAAACGAGCGGAAGAATTTTTTTCGCTGTTTCGATTGCGCCTTTTGTCCATCTGAACTGCTGGGCTTTTAATGCGTTCATTTCGGAAGGAAGTTCAGCCGGAGTTGTGAAGTCTCGCAAGAAAACAAATTTCCATCCTTTCAATTGAGCGCGGTAACTTAAATCGAGGTCTTCGGTAAGTGTGTCTGCGTGCCAGTTGCCGGCGTCTTCAATACATGCTTTGCGCCAAACGCCGCCGGTTCCGTTGAAGTTGATGAAGAATCCGGCTTTGTTGCGAACTGTCTGCTCGATCACAAAATGTCCGTCGAGTGCGAGTGCTTGTATTTTTGTTAGCAGCGAATAATCTTCGTTCAAATGTTCCCAGCGTGTCTGCACCATTCCTACTTTTTCAGTCGTGAAATATTTTAACGTGTTGATCATAAAATCGCTTTTGGGAATAAAGTCCGCATCGAATATTGCAACAAATTTTCCTTTTGCAGTTTTCAATCCTTCTTTTAGTGCACCGGCTTTGAAGCCTTCTCTGTTCGGTCTGCGCACGTGTTTGATATCGAATCCGAGAGCTTGTTTTTCCTGAACGAGTTTTGCGACAACATCAACAGTTTCATCGGTTGAATCATCGAGCACCTGAATTTCCATTTTATCTTTCGGGTATTCGATTTCGCAGACGGCATTTATTAATCTATCTACTACGTACATTTCATTGTAAAGTGGAAGCTGGATTGTAACCATCTCTTCGTTGTGTTTATCAGCCGCTTTCGGGTTGTTCTTTCTGTACTTCCTGTGATAGTACATCATAATGAATCCGTGGCTTCCGAAGAAGAGGAGTATTGTTAAAGAAAAGATGTACGCAATAAGCACTATTTCATCAATTGCCATTTTTGTTTTTCCTACGTTATTAATATGTAGTTTGTATAAAATTTTTTTGTCCCGGCGTTCTGTGCGGCTCTGCGAGAGATTATTTTCCCGCAAAGGGAATTACCAATTAGATACCACCGCCAGTAAAATATCCTGTGTAATATTTTCGATTGCGTCATCAATTGCATCTTGCCGATCTTTTGTAATATCGCCGTCGGTTGGATAATCTGCGTAGTTCGAAAATGTTCTTTCCAAAATTGTCTGCCGTTTTATCAAATCTCTGTAAACAACGCGCACGTTAATCGTAATTCTTCTTTTAGAAATTGTTTCGTTTCCGGTAACTGCCGAAGCCGCGTCTGTTAATGAAACAATAGTTCCTTCGAGTAATGCATCTGCATTTGTTCTGTCGGCGATCAACAGAGAATTATCGTCAATAAATTTTTGAACAAGGCTGTTCGTGAATTTCTCGCTCACGTTAAATTCGCCGGTACCGCTTCTATCATTGAATAAAGGAACCGCAATTGTTTTGAGGTGCGGTGGAACAGATGCACCGGTGAATGAATAACTGCACGCTTGAAAGTTTATTACAATAAAGAGTGATGCAAACAATAAAAATGGCAGTGCACGAATTTTATTGTGACTAAGCAAATTCCGGCTAAAGCCGCTTCCAGTTTTTTGAGATTGTCCCACGAGATAAATCTCGTGGCAATTTTGTCTAAGTTTAGTTGCAATTGCAACTATCCTTAAATAGCGGGCAACAAATAAACTAAACAATAGGAACTCCAGTCCCGATTTGCTTAAGTCCGAAATTTCATAAAAATATTTTGTCGTGTTTGTCATAAAATTACAGCAGTCCGTATTCTTTAATTTTTCTATAAAGTGTCCGTTCGCTGATGTGAAGTTTCCGCGCCGCCTTTCTTCTGTTATGTCTTGTTATTTCGAGCGCGTTTAAAATTGCTTGTTTTTCTAATTCTTCCAAAGGAATTATTTCGTTCGAATTTGTTTTTACAGCCGGCGGATCAATTTCGGGTTCGGTGCGCAAAGCAAATTGTTTCAAATCGATCAAATCCTTTTTTATTTCGATCAATGCTCTGTAAATCATTTCTCTATCAAGCACATCTGCCGGACGGTTGAGATGCACGGGTAGATTTCTCGAATCTTCATCATGCCGTACATCTATCAACGGTACTAAAGAATCAACATCAAGAATGCCCGTTCTGCTTAGTGTTGCCGCAGATTCGATTACATTTTTTAATTCTCTGATATTTCCGGGCCACGAATAATTGATTAATAAATCAACAGCCTCGTTCGTTAGTTTCGGTTCGGGTATTCTGTTGTTTACGGAATAATTTTTTAGAAATGTTGCGGCAAGTTCGGTAATATCGCCGCGTCTGCTTCTCAACGGAGGAATGTTGAGCGTAACGGCTTTCAATCTGAAATAGAGATCGTTCCTGAATTTTTTTGTATCGACTTCTTTTTGAAGATCTTTATTTGTGGCGGCAATAATTCTAACATCAACTTTTGTTACTGTTTCGGCGCCGAGGCGCATGAACTCTTGAGTTTCGAGTACGCGCAAAAGTTTCACTTGTGTTGTTAAAGGCATTTCGGCAATTTCATCGAGGAAGAGAGTTCCGCCGTCTGCAATTTCGAAATATCCTTTCCGGTCATCTGTTGCACCGGTGAAAGAACCTTTTTTGTGTCCGAACAATTCGCTTTCGAGCAAGCCTTCGGGAATTGCACCGCAGTTAACGCTCACTAATTCTTGCGATGATCTTTTGCTGTATCCGTGGATTGCACGCGCAAATACTTCTTTGCCCGTTCCGCTTTCCCCGGTTAACAAAACGGAGATATCCGATTGAGCTACTTGCATAACTATATCTACAAGGTCGCGTATCTCTTTCGATTTGCCAATAATTCCGAATTTCTTTTGAAATTCTTCTGCTCTCATCCTAATCGGTTTAAAATTGCGAAGTAAAAATAAGGGTTTTTAGAAAAATATTACACTCAAATCTAAACGAATATGCTTAAGCCATCATGGCAGACTTGAATTTTTTTTCTATTTTCTGCCGGAAGAGATTTTTGCCATGTAATTATTTCTTCTGCATCTTCATCGTTGATGTGAGTAATTAACAAATGTTCCGGTTGTAATTGTTTGTACGCGGAATAAATTGCTGAGGTAGTAACATGTGCAGATTCCGTTATGAAATAATCAGCATGTTCATCTTTAAATAGATAAAGATCGGTTTCAGAACCGATATCCGATGTGTAAATAATTTTCTTTTTTTCTATTTCGAAAAAAACACTGTATGATGTGAACATCTCAGGCGGATAATTTTTCAAAATCTCTTTTTGAACGATGTGCGAATTCCTTTTGGTGATGAATTTAAAATCATTTTTAACGGAAATCTGTTCATCGAAATCGAACCCGGAAATTGTGAATTGAAATCCGAGAGTTTCCATAAATATCTGCGAAGCTTGCAAAAAAGATTCGAGCGGCGAAATCAAATTTTTTTGTGTGAAAATTTTTAACGACTCATTTCTTTTGAGCAATTTCATCTGTGTAATTAGCGATGCAATTCCGGCAAAGTGGTCGGCGTGATAGTGAGTAAACAAAATCGAATTGATCGAATTGTAATTTATGTTTTGCTGAAGCAATGATCTGCAAATTCCATCGCCGGCATCTACAAGCATTAAGTGTTCATTCTGTTTGATGATAAAAGAAGAATGATTTCTTGCGAGACTCGTTTTGCCCGAGCCGGTTCCTAAAAAAATTATTTCCATAGTTAAATCTAAGTTGTACGGAGTTACTCAATTGTGGCTAAAGCCTTTTTCATTTCTTTGTAAATTATCCCACGAGATATCACCGCTTTGCGGGATTCCGTTTACACGGAAAATCTCGTGGCAATTGTTATATAAAAATGCACTTGCCACTATCTTTTCCCGAAGGTTCGAAGGACTCCTATGGAGGATACCTTTGGCAAGATAGTAGAATATCAGTTGCCAACGAACACAGTTCTGCCGTTGATTTTATATTTATCGGAAAGATAATCCAGAACCGATTTTGTTTCTTCTTCGTTTGCAAACTTGCCGATGTTAACAACATTTAAAATGCTTCCGCCTATTTCTTTTGTTGTTATCTCGCAAGTGTAACCATCGGCTTTTAATTGTTCGCAGAGTTTTTTGGCATTGTCTGCATTCAAAAAAGCGCCGGCTTGAATAGTATAATTAAATTTATCAGACGGCTTGGTTTGCGGCTCGCTTACGTTTTCCGCAATTGTTTCATCGGGAATGTTTCTATCCGCAGATTTTATGTACGGAGAGTTGGGATATTCCATTTTTAGTTTGTTCAAATATGTTTCTGCTTTTTTATACAAACCCATCGCGTAGTAATATGAAAAAATTCTATAAAGCGATGCATCGGCATAATTGCTTTTGGGATGCAGTTCGTAAACGATGGAATATTTTTTTAGAGCTTCGCCGCCGTTTGTTGTGAGTACCGCACCAAGAAAAATTACGGAAGGATCTGCCGGATTCTTTGCTGAGAAATCTTGAAATGTTTTTTTCGCGTTTCGGATATTGCCCGATTCGATCTGTTTTAGCGCATCGGTGATGTCAATTTCCTGAGAAAAAGTTTTTGAGGCTAACAGTAGAAATAAAAAAAATATTTTTTTCATAATAGTTTTACAAAGCTTTGCGTTCACTGCGCCTTTGCGAGAAAATATTTTGGGAGTCGTAACTGCAGACTTGTCCCCTACTTTCTACGGGAGGCGCAAAGTGCGCAGAGAAAATCAGTTTAACAAAGTTTTATGCAATGTTTGCCGATAAAGAATGCGGTTCCATTTTTTCAACAAGCTCACCAAACAAAGTAGCGGAAGTTGCACGGTTGATTTTTACTTTCACGTAATCGCCGCTCTTAATTTCTTCGCTGCGCGGAATAATAACAATTTTATTTGTATCGGTTCTGCCCGATAAAAATTGGTCTGATTTTTTACTGAAGCCTTCAACGAGAATAATTTCTTCCGTGCCTATCTGCGCTTGATTAATCTCGAAAGAAATTGAATGCTGAAGGTCAATGATTTCATTGAGACGTTTTGTTTTCACTTCTTCGGGAACATCATCTTTCATATTGTATGCTTTCGTTCCTTCACGCGGAGAATATTTGAACATGAACGCGCCGTCGTAACGGACTTGCTGCATTACATCGAGTGTCAGGATATGATCTTCAAATGTTTCGGTTGGAAATCCTGAAATAATATCCGTTGAAAAACTTACGCCGGGAATTATCTTGCGGGCTTTCTCGATCAAATTAAGATAGTGTTCGATAGTGTATGTTCTGTTCATCAATTCGAGAACTCTATTCGAACCCGACTGCACCGGCAGATGAATGTAATTGCAGATGTTCGGATGCTCGGCAATTGTGTACAAAAGTTTATCGGATAAATCTTGCGGATGCGAAGTTGTAAATCTAATTCTAATCGAGCGGTCAACAACAGCGCTTGCGGCGAGCAGATCGGCAAAGTCGTTTCCGTTATCGAGATATGAATTAACATTCTGCCCGAGCAACGTAACTTCTCTGAATCCTCTTCCGGATATCTGTTTAATTTCAGCAGCGATTGATTCGAGTGCCCTGCTTCTTTCTCTTCCGCGTGTGAACGGAACAACACAGAAAGTGCAGAATTTATCGCAGCCGCGCATAACGGAAATCCACGCGCTCAAGCCGTCTTCACGGTATGGAATTATATCATCGTAAGTTTCGGTACGCGAAAGTTTAACGCCGATTCCTTTCTCGCCGCCGAAAGCAATATCGAGATATTCCGGCAGTCTCCTGTATTCATCCGGACCAACAACGACATCAACAATTTTTTTCTCTTCGACGAGAGATTTTCTCAACCGCTCTGCCATACATCCAAGAATTCCAATTACAGCTTCGGGATTTTCTCTCTTTATTCCTTTTAAATGATCTAACCGGTTATAAATTTTTTGTTCGGCGTTATCCCGTACACTGCACGTATTCAAAAGAATAACATTTGCATCGGAAATATCATCAGTTACAGAGTAGCCTTTGTTTGTTAAAATGCCGAGCACCAATTCGGTATCGGCAAGGTTCATCTGACAGCCGTATGTTTCTATATATATATTGTTGGTTTTCATCAATTGACTTAATTAATTTTCGCGTGCACAAAAATAATATATATAGTACGAATTAGGAAATGAGGACAAGTACGATCCGCCGTAGGCGGAACGAAGGACGAAGAAAGAAATACGATTTACGATCCGCCGAAGGCGGAACGAAGGACGAATTTAAAAGTACCAAATAACAAAAACCAAACAATGTCCAAAAAACAATCCGCCGCGGCGGAACAAAAACTTGAAAGTCGAAACCATTTGAAAGTTCGAGGGTTGAGACAAAGATTCAAATCCTTGCGGCTTCTGACTTCTACACTAAACAGTGCGAAAAATTTTCATGGTTTTTAAAAATTTTCACCATTACTGTTTGAAAACAAGCTGTTTTCTAAATAAATAACTGGCACAATATTTTAAGTATTAAAGGGCTATGAATTCCGAACAATTGAAGAAACTTGCCGCAGAAAAAGCAGTCGAAGAAATTAAATCAGGTATGATTTTAGGGTTGGGCACCGGTTCAACTGTTCATTTTGCACTTGATGAAATATCAAATAAAATCAAAAACGGAGAATTGAAAGAGATCGTGTGTGTTGCAACTTCAATTCATACTGAAGAAAAAGCGAAGAGACTCGGCATTCCGTTGACGACTCTGAATAAACTCTACGGGAGTTACGATCCGCCGAAGGCGGAACGAAGTACGATCCGCCGTAGGCGGACAAAAATCCACCATCCGAAGCTAATTGATTTGACGATTGATGGCGCCGACGAAGTTGACAATGATTTGAATCTGATTAAAGGCGGCGGCGGCGCACTGTTACGAGAAAAAGTTGTTGCACAAGCCAGCAAAAAAGTTTTAATAATTGTTGACGAATCAAAACTATCAAATAAACTTGGCGAAAAATTTTTTGTGCCGGTTGAAGTTTTGCAATATTCTGTGAACGCAGAAAAAAAATTTTTGGAATCATTTGGTGCAAAAGTTACGATAAGAAAAAATGAGAGCGCCGAAAGTTTTATTACCGATGAAAATAATTTTATTCTCGATGCAAACTTTGGTATGATTAACAATGTGGAAGAGTTAAATAAAATTTTGAACGATAGAGCGGGCATAGCAGCGCACGGTTTGTTTGTAAATTTATGCGATGAAGTTTTTTGTGCGGACGCTGAAGGCGTGAAAGTTCTAAAAAAATAATTACGAAGTACGATCCGCCGTAGGCGGAACAAAGTACGAATTTAAAAGCAACAAATAACAATCCGCCGCGGCGGAACAAAAACCAAGCAATTTTCAAAAAACAAAAACAAAGAAATTCAAACTAGAAACTAATGATAAGTATGAAGTACGAATTTAAAAACCAGTCCGCCGAAGGCGGGCAAGCATACAGAGTTGATGTGATTTGTGTGTTTTTAAAAAGATTTAAAAGAAAAATAAATTGACAAGATATGAGTGAATTTATATTTTTCGAAGTGACACATAGGGCGTTTCATGTTAAAAGCTGCGAATTTTGTTGATTTTTCAACAATTTATTTTTGTTGAAACTATTGACAAGTTGTTTTTTGTATTTTATTTTAAAGTAAAGCTATATATTATTTCGGTAACTTTATATAAATAATGAACTTAAGTTTGCGATTACAAAAAACTGAAAACAATATAATTAACAAAATTAACCAACCAGTAAAGGAGGACCCACATAATGACCAAACTCTTACCAACTTGAGGGCGGTAAAAAGAATTCAAAGTTTGTTTGTGTGTGCAACAATAGTAACAATTATTTCATTTCATTTATCAACATTATTTTTCAACCAATAGGGAGAAAAAAATGAATCTAAAAAACCTTATTAACAAACTCGGTCTCGTTTTAGTGCTGCTTACGTTTGCTGCGAGTGCTTCTTTTGCACAAACGTATGTGAGCAACACAAACGGTAACGACATTACAGGTACGGGTACTGCTTTGCAACCGTATGCAACAATCGCTAAAGCTTTGTCGGTTGTATCCGACGGTGCTTCGATTGTTATCGATGCCGATACCTATAATGAAGCCACAGTAAATATTACAAAATCAGTAACCCTTATTTCTCAGGCATTCAATGCTTCGACTACGGTTACGGTTACGAACGGTATTACCGTTAACGGTTCAGGTAAAACCGTTAATCTCGGTAGAACGGCAGACGCAAGTCTTGCATTTAATTTAGGTTCTACAGCAACCGCATTGACATTAACCGACGGTACGTTAAATATATCCCAGGCTAATGTTGTTATTGCAAGCGGCGGTAGAATTACAAGAACAGCCGGTACAATTAATGAAACACCAACTACTACAGATGTTAGTGTTTATTATACTCCGACAGCTTCAATCTCTGCCGGTCCGGAATTACCGACAAGTTTAGGAATAGGCTCTTTGAACATCACAGCCGGTGCTACTACATTGACGGTTGGTGGAAATTTAGCTCTCACTTCAGGCCAAATAGTAGTTGTTTCCGGAAATGCTACATTTAGTGGTAATGTTTCTGTTACCTCTGATGGACCTAATGCAAATTCAATTGACAACCAGGGTGCTGGTACTGTTACTTTTGATCTTGCTATCTCAGGTTCGAGAGCATCTGCTGGAACACCTGGCACAGTTCTTCTGAATGGCGCTGGTACTCTTACTCTTACGGGCGGTGTTACAACAAGCAACTTTACATTTGGTTTGACAAACGGTGCCGGTACAATTAACGTTGGTCCCGGTACGTATGGCGGCGCTGTAACAAATAACACAGCAGCCGGTACTATTAATTTATTATCTTCAGCTACTTTTGCTTCTACGGTAAGTAACGGTAATGCAACTGCAGTTATTAAATTAAATGGTTTCCAACTAACCTTATCTGGTGCCGTAACATTAACAAATACCGGTAATATTATTTCAGCCACGGCTTCAACTGTTGGCAGCGGTATGTTGAATATTACAGGTAATATATTGAAAAATGGTACTGGGGAATTGCCAAATGTTACTATCGCCTCAGGTGGTAAATTAACACTTGGTGCAGCTACTTCAGTTTATGGCGATCTAACATTGAACTCTTCAACAGCCGGTGCTATTACAGCCGGCGGTTTTAATTTATCGGTTTATGGTGGTTCATTTAATAGAACAGACAACACACCCGGCAACTATACAGCTACGGGTACTTTAACATTTGCAAGCTCAACAGCACAATCTTTCAACCCTGGTGCTTCGTTGACACTCAATAATTTAACAGTTAACAAAGGTTCAAGCAGTGTTGTTACATTGGGTGCTTCAGTTGTTGTTAATGGTAATTTGACAATTACTGCAGGTAACCTTGATGTAGGCAACTATAATCTAAACCTTGCCGGCGGTCCAAGCGTTTTTGATAATAGTGGTAACTCATATTCAAGCACAGGCGTTGGCTATGTAGTATTCCAGGGTGCAAGCGGTACTGTAACAGGTACAGGTACTTTTGGAAATATTTTGGTTAACTTATCAACTGCAGCTAATGCTGTTGCAACCGGTTCGTCAATCAATTTCTCAGGTATTCTTTATATCAATACCGGACGTTTCCACATTGCTGACGGACACACTGTAACATTCAATAATACATTAGTTGCTAATCCGACAGTAAAGATCAATACAACCGCTGCTAACACAGCAGGTTTAACAAAGGTTACTCTCGGTTCAGGTACTGTAACGTATTCATCAAATGTCAACCTTGAATACTTCGGTACTGGTGCTTACGATGTAAATACAATTACATTCAACGCTGCTGCTCAAACCGGTGGTTTGGAATGGACAGTTCAACCGTTGAAATTGAACAATGTTACAATTTCTACAACAAATACAATTACTGGTTTTGCGGGTGCTTCTACAATCGCCGGAACATTGACAGTAGGCGTCGGTTCTACATTAGCTCAAGGCGCTTTTGTTTATACATTATCTGGCGACTCAAAAACACACTCAATTCTTGGTACGGTAACAGGCGGTTCTTTAACAGTATCAGGTACAGGCTCTGCAGTTAACGGTACGACAAGTACAGACGCAGGCAATAATGCTACTGTTAATAACTTATTATTTGAACCGGCTGCTAACGGCGCTACATTTACATCAACAAACTTAAAAACAGTTGGCGGCAGCATAACACTGCTCGGTACAAGCACAAAGACCGGTGCAGTTGCTACAGTCAGCATGAACCCGACAACAGCTACATTAACCGGCAGCCTCGCAGTTGGTAACGCTACAGTTGGTCCAACAGCTTCCGTAACAATTGCCGGTTCAACAACATCTGTTTTCGGCACTAACTTAACTTTGACAAACGGTACGCTTACATTAACAAGAGGCGGCAACGCTTCTAATATTGCCGGAACAGCTACATTAACAGCCGGTACTTTGATGCTTGGTTCTAATGTTGCCGTTGACGGACAGACAACACAAGCTGCTGGTAACATTAATGCCGGCGGATTCAAATTTACACAGAACGGCAGCGGTGCTTCACCGGATTATAACAGAACAGGCGCCGGTACATTTACAAACGGTACATTGTCTCTCGTTTCTACCGGTGCAGCAATTGATTTGACTCCGGGTGCTACTTTTACAGTTCCGAATCTTGAATCGATCGCTCTTGTCAACGGTGTTACAATCAACGCAGCAATGGAAGTTACAAACTCATTATTAATTGATAACGCTGCTACATTTGCACAAACCGGTATTTTAACTGTATCTGGCAACACTGTTACAGTAGCAGGTGATGCCGGCGCTTTCACCGGTGCATTGACCTTGAAAGGATCAGCAGCAACATTAACATTGGGTCAAAGCTATGCTATCCCAACATTGGTTGTTAATTCAACCGGTTCTGTAACAGTTGCTGGTGATCCAGCCGCTACAGCAAGAACATTGACTGTTGGTACAGCATTTACATTAACAGCCGGTACACTTAACCTTGGCATTCACACATTGGATGTTGCAACTGCATTCACATATACAGCCGGTACAATTACACAATCGACTGGCTACTTGAATCTTAACGTTGCGGCTCCTACAGTTGCAGCAACAGGATTCTCTATAGATAATTTGAAAGTTTACACAACAGCAACCAGCTTTGGTACATCTGCATTTACAGTTGTTAAAAATCTCGTTCTCGCTGCTGCATTAACAACAAGTGCAGACGGTAAATTAACTCTTGGCGACGGCTGTTTAGTTGAAAGACAAGGAAATGCTTTCACATTATCAAAAATTCCTACTTTCGGCGCAAATACAGATCTTTTGTATTCAACATATAATGGTGGTGTAGATATTACAACCGGTAAAGAAGCTCCGGCAACAGTTAGAAACTTAACAGTAGCTACAGACGCTGGTGCTTTGAAAACCATTCTTGCTGCAAATATTACTGTTACCGGTACGTTATCATTAGCAGATATGCTTGATGCAACAACAACAGCAAGCACCGCAATCACAATGGCAGACGGTTCTACTTTGGAATTAAAAGTAGATGGTACATCAGCACTTGATGAAAACTTGACAAAAGCCGGTTCAATGAACCTTGTTTATAACGGTGCAACAAGCACAACAACCCGCGAATTGGGTGCGATCACAAGTGGTGCTTATGCTGCTTATTCGGGAAGCGTTACATTTAAGGGTGCTTTTACAGTTGCTTTGAATTCTGTGTTGACATTAAACGGAACCACAACATTTGACGGCGGCAGCTTTAATATAGCAGCCAACGCATTGAATATTGGTGGTAACGTTGCAACAACAGCAAACGGCGGTAACTTTACAAATACCGGCGCTGCTGCTTTCTTGAATATGTCAGGTTCTTCAAATACAACATTCGGACTTGGTGCTTCATGGTCAGTTCCGTTGGCAATTAAATTCAGACTTAACAAATCAAGCAACACAAGCATAGTTACATTAACAGGTGGTAACCTTGATTTCGCAACAAACAACGCTGTTCTTTATTTCGCTAACGGCGTATTGGCTACGGGTTCCAACAATGTAATTTTAAGACACAGCGATGCTGGCGGTGTACCGACACAAGGTTTTGATATAACCGGTGTTACCGGCACAAACGCAAGCCACGTAGTTGGTAATGTTCAAAAGTTGATTGATGCTACAGCTGTTGCATGGGTTGGTACAGCGGCAATTGCTCTAACAAGAGTAGAATTCCCGGTTGGAACAGCACCATCATCACCGGCATACTATCGTCCGCTGGCAGTTCAGTTCAATGCACCTCTTCCAACATCTAACTTTACATTGACTGTTAACCATGTTGATGCAAGTCCGGAAGGAACAAACGGATTCCCGTTGACAAGCGGTACATTAACAATTACCAATTACCCGAATTTCTATTGGTTAATAAAATCAAGCTTAACACTGCAGCCGCAAGTTAAATATGATATTGAAGCTTCGGCAGCAGGTTACACAGATTATGAATTAGACGGTATTCAGAACGTAAGATTTATCAGAAGATTCGATAACAATACATCTAACCCGTGGATAGTACAAGGCGGTTCGGGTTATGATAACTCAACAAACGGTACAACTCCGGTTGTAATCGTAAGAAGCGCAGAAGGTGCTATTTCAACACAAGGCGCAAGATTCACATACAGCCAGTTGAACAAAGCTCCTGTACTTACCACTCCGGCTGATGTAGCAGTAAATGAAAATGATGCAGTTACAGTTGACTGGGACGTTACAGATCCTGATATCGGTCAAACACCTACATTTGTCGGCGTAACATGGACACCATCAACACCGGCTGGCGCAGCATTCAGCACAACAACCGGTACATTGACATGGACACCAACATATACACAAGCCGGTACATATACAGCTACTGTTACAGCAACAGACGGTACATTAACAACAACAGATGCAGTAACGATAGTAGTAACTGATGTTAACAGAGCTCCTTCATTTACAGGTACAGGTACTTCAACAGTTGCTACCGGTTCTGTAAAGAGCGGTGAAACATTCAGCTTTACATACGCAGCTACAGATGCAGACGGCGATGCAATTGCTTATTCAGTTGCAGTTACTCCGTCTCCGAGCGGTACCTATTCAATCTCAGCTACACTCGGTACATTTACATTCAGCCCGGTATTTGCAGATGCAGGCAATACATATACATTCACAGTTACAGCAACAGATGTTAACACGGCTACTGCAACAACAACAACAGCAATCAACGTAAATTATCCGGTTAACCTCGGTGACGTTGATGCAAGCGGAAGCGTAACATCTGCAGATGCTTCGTTAATTCTTCAGTATGTAGTTGGTTTGGTTACATTCGATGCTCAAGAATTATGGGCAGCAAATGTTAACGGCGATTCTCAAGTAGGCGCTCTCGATGCGGCATGGGTATTATTCTACGCAGTAGAAGGTACATGGCCGACATCAAAGATTGCAGCAGCAGCCGGAACAATGGAAATGGGTAAAGCTTATGCAGGCGATGCCGGCGTAATTTACTTACCGGTTTCATTGAAAAACACAAGCGGTGCATTATCATTATATACTGAATTAACAATTGATGAAAATGCTGCAGAAGTTGTCAGCGTTAAAAAAGCAACACCTGACGGATGGTTTGTTGCGCACAACTATAGCAACAGCACATTGAAGATTGCTATGGCTGGCTTAAATTCATTGGTTGATAATGATGTAGTAGTTATCGGATTGAAACTAAAAGATAAAGAATCATCATTGAATATTACAGGTAATGCTCAACTTAATGATGAATTAACCTTTGGATTGCTTGCAAAAGTAAGAGAAATTCCATCGGAATTTGCTCTTAGCCAAAACTATCCGAATCCGTTTAACCCGACAACAACCATGAAGTATGCATTAGCTCAAGACGCCTCGGTTACAGTAACAGTTTACAACATGCTTGGTCAGAAGGTTAAAACATTAGTTGACCTTCAGCAAGAAGCTGGATACTATACAATTAACTGGGACGGTACCAATGAGTTCGGTGGAAGAGTAGCTTCTGGTATCTATATCTATAGATTAACGGCTGGCAAGTTTACTTCTACATTAAAGATGAACTTGTTGAAGTAATTCAACAAAAAAATTAGGCAGTCGGGATTTCCCCGGCTGCTTAATCTAAATGGTGTAAAAGAAAAAAAATGAGGTGATAATGACTAGATCCAAAATAAGTGTTGTAAAGTTTCTTTCAGTAGGAATTACAATGCTTATGCTAAATGCGACGATGTTATTAGGCCAAGCGACAGTGACACTACCAACAGTTTCTGGGGCGCCAGGTACTGAAAAAGTTGTTGATATTACTACAACAGACTTAGCCAGTATGAACGTATTATCTTACCAGTTCGATATCAGCTACGATAATACGGTTGTTGAATTAACGGGCATAGAAACTGATGGTACTCTGATAGATAATTTTGGGAACTATTCGGTTAACCCCGATATTGCAAATGGTGTTATACGATTTGCATGGGCAAATTCCTCAGCACTTTCAGGTGCGGGAACTTTAGTAAAAATAAAAGTAAAATTTCTTGCAGTTGGAACAACAGCATTGACATTTGGAAGTACATTCCAATTCAATGCCGGTACTCCTGCTGCCACTACGGTAAACGGATCGGCAATGGCATCGCAAGTTTTAGTAACCGGCGGTGCTGTTAGTGAAGTTACTGGAAACGAAATTAATATCCCTATCTACGTTACCGAGTTGACTTCAGCCTATAACGTTTTATCGTTTGATTTCTCTGCTTCTTTTGATCCTTCTGTAATTAATATTACCGGTTATGAAACTGCCGGTACATTAAGCGAAGGCGGTTCTGCAAGTATTAATCCTAACAATACAACCGGAACGGTTGCATTTGCCTGGGCTTCTGCTTCAAGCATTACTGGCAGCGGAGTTCTCGTTTATTTGAAAGCAACTGCAGTTGGAAGCGGCACAAGCGATTTAACTTTCAGTGCTTTCCAATTTAATGCCGGTGCACCTACAGTTTCTGCTGACGCCGGACAAGTTGTAATTACTGCTGCAAATGTTGCACCTACACTCACATTGGATCCGGCTGGTCCATATTCGGTTAACGAAGGTCAGAATATTCAGATTCAGTTGACCGGTGCCGATGCTAACGCCGGTGATGTTCTCTCATATTCATCAACAACACTTCCGAGCGGCGCAACATTAAATGCAACAAGCGGATCGTTCTCATGGACTCCGGCATATAATCAAGCCGGTACCAAAACAATCACATTTACAGTAAGTGATAACCACGGAGCTTCTGCTTCCGAACAAGTTACTATTACTGTAAATAATGTTAACAGAACACCGCAGTTTACAACTGTACCAGCTCCCGGAACTCAGGTTGAAGCTCATACAGCTCCGAATCCGGTATATTATACGTTCTTATATACTGCAAGTGATCCGGACGGAGACGCTCTGATCTTCAGTATGGAAGAAGGACCGGACGGCAGCAGTATCAGTTCAAACGGTGTATTCATTTGGAATGTTAAAACAGGTCAAGCAGGATTTTCATTTGTTGTTACAATAAAAGTAACCGACGGCGAATTTGTTGTTTCAACGACACAAGTTCTTTCTGTTAAACCTGATGTTGTTGGTGTAGAAGATCTTTACACCGGCATTCCGAGTGATTACAAACTGATTCAGAATTATCCGAATCCATTCAACCCGTCTACAACAATTTATTTCGGTTTACCGAAAGACAGTCATGTAAAACTTTCTGTATATAATATTCTCGGTCAGGAAGTTGCAGTGCTTGTAAACGGAACAATGAATGCCGGATTCCACGATGTAAAATTTGATGCTTCTAAATTAAATACAGGTATGTACATCTATAAAATAGAAGCTGAAGATTTTGTATCTGTAAAGAAGATGTTATTTGTTAAATAGGACACACGCGATTATGTATAAAAAATGCCCCTTTCATTAGGGGCATTTTTGTTTTAAATTGAACAACAAAAAAATGGAGATGGTATGAAACATTTAGTATGTAAGTTTGTATTGTTGTTTTTATTGGCGGGCACAATCTACGGTCAGGTTACTATCTCTTTGCCAACAGTAACCGGTTCGCCGAATACCGAAACTTTAGCGCCGATTACCGTAACAAGTATTACCGGGCTCAATGTGAAAAATTTTCAATTCCAGATTAACTACGATAAATCTGTGGTATATATAACAAATTATAGTACTTCCGGAAGCTTGATCAGCGGTTCCAATCCCACAACAAAAATTGATACTGCAAACGGTTTTATTCGAATTGCATGGGCATCTTCAACAGCACTAAGCGGTTCAGGTGCATTAATTAATTTGAGAATAAAATTTAGAAGTAATGACGGCGTTACAAATCTAACATTTAGCGAACTGACAACACCAACACCCGGTCCAATGGAATTTGGTTCTTCATCATTGGAAAAAACATGGGTGAACGGAAGTGCGAGAGTGCAGTCACAAAATTTTGGACCGGTGTTCGATCCGATAAATTCTCAAACAGTTAATGAAGGAGTGTTGTTAAGTTTTGCTGTTAATGCAACCGATCCCGAAAATGATCCGATCACATACTCTGCAAGCAATTTACCGGAAGGTGCGGACTTTAATACTACCACAAAAGTTTTTAGCTGGACTCCGAATAATCAGCAATCGGGAAATTACATTGTAGATTTTTCAGCGAGTGACGGCAACACAACTGCAGCAATATCGGTTATGATTACAGTTGTAAATGTAAATGCAGCACCAACGTTTACACGCACTTTGCCGGATACAACGGTTCAAGTGCACAACGTTCCGGTTGAATTTTCATATCAATACGAGGCTGTTGACCCGGACGGCGATGCAATTACTTATGCATTTATTGCCGGACCAAGCGGAAGTAAAATTAGTCCGAGCGGATTATTTACATGGTCGCCGGCAGTAAGTCAAGCCGGACAACCATATAATGTGATTGTTGCTATTTCCGATGGTACGCAATTAACGAGAGACACAGCAGTTGTAAAGGGAAGCGATGATGTTGTTGGTGTGAGAAGTGATTATTCAAGTATGCCGAAAGAATATGCGCTGCACCAGAATTTCCCTAATCCGTTTAACCCGACAACGAACATAAAATTTGCACTGCCCAAAGGATCATCCGTTAAGTTGAGAGTTTACAGCATACTTGGCGAAGAAGTAGCATTGCTTGTGAATAAAGTTCTTCCGGCTGGAAATCACACAGTTGATTTTGATGCAGCCGGTCTGCCTACCGGAATGTATGTTTACAGAATAGAGGCAGAAAATTTTGTTTCAATGAAGAAGATGCTGCTGGTAAAATAATTCCAACATAATATTACGTTTTGAAATATAGATTAGATTCTTTTCACAAGGGGATTCTAATTTTGAAATGACAACGAGGGCTTCAGTACAATACTTTGCAATAGTATTGATATCTGTTTTTTTGGTAAGAAATTCTTTTGCGGCGGATATTAATATTTCGGATAATAACCATCGGTTAGTATTTCCAAATAGCCCTCCAACCCTTTCTTTATCGCCGCAAGGTCCTTATGTTGTTAACGAAAATGAAGAGCTGCAAATTCAGTTGATTGGCAGCGACCCCGATCCTGAAGAGGTGCTATATTATTCAGCCAATGGTTTGCCGGGCGGTGCACAGCTTAATCCAACAATCGGATTATTCAAATGGCAGCCAAGATATAATCAAGCCGGCACTTGCAAAATTTTATTTTTCGTTACAGATGGAAACGGATTGTACGATACGGCAAGCGCAGTAATTACAGTGAACAATGTAAACAGACCACCGGCTTTTACAACGATAATCCCTCCGGATACCGAGATTCCATATTTTGCTAATCATGAAGAAACTTATGTATTTCTTTACACAGCGAGTGATCCGGACGGCGATCCGGTTCTGTTTAGTTTGGAAACAAAAATTGAAGGAGTGAGTGTTGCGACAAATGGCATATTAATGTGGACCGTGAAGAAGGCACAAGCCTTTCAAAAATATGTCGTTAGAGTAAAAGTAACCGATGGTGTCTATTACGCGGAAACAAGCGCGGTAGTATCTGTCGGCGGAAATATAATAGCCGATACATTCACCGATGTTGAATTATCATCTAATCTGCCGAATGAATTTATGTTGTATCAGAATTATCCGAATCCGTTTAATCCATCAACAACAATTGAGTACACAATACCCAGCGTAGAGACGGGATATATCCCGTCTCTACATCATGTTACGTTAAAAATCTATGACATTCTTGGAAGAGAAGTTGCAGTGCTTGTGAATGAAGAGCAGATGCCCGGAAAACATAGTGTTATATTTAATGTAGAGGCGAATCGGCGATTCGCCTTACAAAGCGGAATATATTTTTACACGTTGCAAACCGATTATTTCTCTCAAACAAAGAAAATGATATTAACCAAATAGGTTTTTGGTCAGCTTTAAAGCGGCTGAAGTTGTGGAAAAAATGCCGCTGTCGAAGCCGACGCTTCGACCTACAAAAATTATTGGACCTCTTTACTGATTGTCTCCCGTGTATAATTTCCTTCGGTTACTTGATAGGCAGTTAAGAAAGCAAGACGCGTAATTTTTTCGAACAAAATTTTGTTCAGTGTTTCGGGTTTATCGCTCAACATGTGTAAATGAGTGTAGCTGTTTTTAGTAACAAAATAAATTGTTGGAATTCCTTTTTGAAAGAAATGCTCGGCATCGGCACCGCCGCCTTTCCAAGTTTTATTGATCATTAAATTATCGTTCGCAGAATCCAAATGTTTGGCGATTTTCCATAATTCATTTGCACTTTCACCGCCGCCGATTTGAATGCTGTCGCCGTGACCAACGCAATCCATGTTAATCATAGCTGCAACATTTTCGATACTGCACGGCAAATGTTCGGAATAAAATTTGGAACCGTGCAAACCTTGTTCTTCGCTTGCGAAAAGTAGAAATGCAATTGATCTTTTCGGCTTAATTCCAGATTGAGCAAAAGTACGCGCAATTTGCAAAACTGCGGCAGAACCGGACGCATTATCGTTTGCACCGGGGTAATAAATTTTGCCGGCTTGCCGACCGACGTGATCGAGATGTGCGCCGATTACCAAGTATTCGTTTTTCAATAGCGGGTCAGTGCCTTCCAAAATTCCTACAACGTTTACTACTTCTTTTTCTTTTTCATAGTTGGTCGTAACATTTATTTCTACTTGATGCTTCAGCGGAACAGAGAAAGGTTCTTTTGATTGATCAATTTTTGTCTGCAATTCTTTGAGGGTGTATCCGCTTTCTTCAAAGAGAATATCTGCAAGCGGTAAATCAATGTGAAGTTCCGGGAAGTTGAGCATCTGTTCGCCTTCACCGTTGATAACACTGCCGATCGGTACTTGCGGCTTTTCATCGTTCGGGAAAGAGACAAACAAAATTCCTACTGCCCCGTGCTGTGCCGCTGTAATTGCTTTCTCGCGAGGATTTCCTTTTGTGAAAATTTTCTCGTCAATTTTCCACGATGGATTGTATTTAAATACAAGCGCAACTTTTCCTTTAACATCAACACCGGTGTAATCGTCGTAACTAACTTCAGGCTGTGATAAACCGTATCCGCAAAAAACAACATTTGAAATTATATTACCCGAGCCGGTAAATCCTCTGTACGAATAATCTTTGCCGAGTAAGAATTGGAATTTTTTTCCGTCTTTAATTATTGTGAACGGCTCTTCCGAGATGATGTTGTTGTATTCTACATTTAATTTTTGGAAGTAATCATTGCCATCGCCGCCGGGTTTGAGATCCATGTTTGTAAATTCTTGCTTGATAAAATCAGCAGCTTTTTGAAAACCTTCATGTCCCGGCAGTCTGCCGGCTAATTCAGGCGATGCGAGATATTCTACGGTTTTGAGTAAGTCATCGCCTTTTATTGCCGCAGTAATTGATGATAAATTGTTTTGTGCAGTGATTACAGTACTTACACAAAATAGGAAGAAGAAAATTTTTTTCATAACAGCTCTTTTTTTGTAGTGGAAATTTTAATGGTACACAGATCGAACTGATAAAACTGATTTAAACAGATTTAATAAATCAGTTCTAATCCATTTAGTCGGTTAAATCCGTGTGTTATAAAAATAATGATTCTTTATTTTATAAAATTAATGGCTTCGTACAAATCGTTTGTCGGCAGCTTGCATTCATGATTTTTGCAAATGTAAAATGTCGGTTTCTCATTAATCGCTTTGTAATCTTTTAGATAATTAAACGGCAGTTGTTCACTTTCATCAGCAATGTTGTTGATTATAATCACGATGTTCGGCAAAAATAGTTTATTGAATTGATCAATAATAGTTTTTATTTCTTCTTTAGAGTGATTATGCGAGATGATAATTTCATAACTGTTCCCAAAGAGGAAATCAATTCCGGACAAAAGAAATGAAGAAGCTCCGGGTGCTTTTGTCAGTTCCGCAGAAAAATTATTAATTAGTTTGAATGCGTAATCTTCATAGCGCGGCTCGGCGGTTATCCGCGCAAGTTTAATAAGATTGTTGAACATCACCGAATTGCCCGATGGAATTGCGCCGTCATAAATTTCTTTTGAACGAGCGATTAATTTTTCTCCGTAATCCGGTGTAAAGAAGAACGCACCGTTTACATCCGAAAAATGAGTGATGGTGAAATCGCACAATTCAACGGCGCGTAATAAATATTTTACGGAGAATGTAGATTGATATAACTCAATTAGTGCGCAAATCAGAAAAGCATAATCATCCAGCTTCGCGTCGATTTCGGCTTTGCCGCCTTTATATCTATGCAGCAACTGATTTTTATCATTAAACATTTTTGCAGAAATAAATTCATAACACTCAACTGCTTTTTGGATGTAATCCTCGCTGCCCAAAATTCTGCCGGCAATAGATAATGCGGAAATCACGAGTGCATTCCAATCGGTCAATATTTTTTGATCTTTGAACGGATAAATTCTTTTCGAGCGATGCTCGAAAAGTTTACGGGCAAGCTTGCCGGATAAATCTTTATCATAGTTTGAGATATGGAGAATATTATTCCCGGTAAAGTTTCTTGTTGATTCATCTACAAAGTTTCCGTTAACGGAAACCTTAAAATAATTTACAGCCGACTCTGCTTCATCCGTTTCAAGCAGATCAAAAATTTCTTTGTGAGTCCAAAGATAAAATTTCCCTTCGATGCCTTCGCTGTCCGCATCTTCCGCAGAATAAAATCCCCCTTCCGGCGAGCGCATATCTCTCAAAACATATTCAATAATTTCTTCGGCAGTATTCTTAAAAATAATTTCTCCCGCTGCTTGAAATGCTTCGGCATACGCGGTAATCAACAGTGCTTGATCGTAAATCATTTTTTCGAAGTGAGGCAGAAGCCAATGTTTATCGGTTGAGTAACGATGGAAGCCGAAACCAACTTGGTCATAGATTCCGCCTTTTCTCATTTCCAAAAGTGTTTTGGCGGCTATTCCAAGTGCAGATTGATCGCCGCTCGTTTTTCCGTATCTTAACAAAAACATCAAGTTGTGCGGCGAAGGAAATTTTGGTGCGGTTCCGAATCCCCCGTATTCATTATCGAATCTTTGATGAAAATATTCAAAAGCATCTTTGGTTATTGATTGGCTTATCTGTAAAGCCGGGCTTTCCTTTTTATAAATTTCATTAAGATAAAATGTTATCTGCTCGGAACTTTCGAGCAATTCATTTCTTCTGTTGAGCCAAAATGAATTTATTCCAAGCAGTAAATTCTTAAAACCGCTTCTCCCGTATCGATCTTCTTTTGGAAAATAAGTGCCGGCAAAGAAAGGTTTTTTATCGTGAGTCATAAAAATTGAAAGAGGCCAGCCGCCTGTTCCGTTCATCAATTGACAAACTATCATGTAAATGTTGTCGATGTCGGGTCTTTCTTCGCGGTCAACTTTAATCGAGACAAAATGTTGATTCATTATCTCTGCAATTTCATCATCTTCGAAAGATTCTTTCTCCATCACATGACACCAGTGACAAGTGGAGTAGCCGATCGAAAGAAAAACCGGTTTGTCTTCCGTGCGCGCTTTTTCGAATGCGTCATCGCACCACGGATACCAATCAACCGGATTGTGTGCGTGCTGTAACAAATACGGACTGCTTTCATTTATTAAACGGTTGGGCTTGTGCGAATTCATCAATAATTATCTTTCTTGATTTTTAAATGGCACACTGATAAAACTGATTAAACAGATTTGAACTGGTCTTTTGAATCTGTTTTTATCATCTGCATCTGTTAAATCCGTGTGCTATAAGATTTTGTTTTTGATGATATAGTTTTACTCTTCTCTTTTTCTCCCTTTTGTTATTTGTCCAACAATCAACGAAAAGATTGCCGAACCGATAATAGACCAAACTACCGGAAAATTTTTAGTGCCGATTGTAATTGTATAAAACATCGGCAAGTCTAATTCTTTTGCGATTAACGGACCGACCCATGCGCCGATAAATCCAACAACGATTGATGCAAAACAGCCGCCGAGCGAGTAACCGGAAATAATTTGACCGATGCCCCCGCAGACTGCGGCTACCAAAAGCAGAAATAAGAATTCCATGATGGACATATTTTTAGTCTCTCGCAATTTTTGTTGAATGGAACCTAAATAATTTTTCGGGAATTCACTACTATCCTAAACTTTTATTGCATGAATGAAAAAATAAACTAAACTAAACTAAACTGGTTTTCACTTATGCATTTTTTCTATAAGAAAAGTCTATCCCCAAAATTTTTTTTATTCTTATAATCATGAGCGCTAAACAAGTTAATAACTCACCTTACGCAAAATTTTATATTGAATTGCCACGAACTTTAGTTCGTGGGACACTTTGCAGCAAAAACATTGGCTTTAGCCACAATTTCAGTACAATTTTGGCTGAAGCCCCAAAATTTAGGAGTTTATTTGCCACGACTTATCACCGCTGAGCGGGATCCCGTTTACACGGGAAAAGTCGTGGCAGCGGATAATATTATTTTTGCGTAACGCGAGTTAATAAGAAAGTTTGGGACAGGTAGAAGGGAATTAGGAAGAAGTTAAACTGTGAGCTGAAGAAGTTTGGAAAAGAATTTTTGGTTTTCGTAGTTGTTGAGAATAGAATATGAGTTAATGAGATTGCTTAATACTCTGCGGATAATTGTAACAGCAGAAGCTTCGCGGCGTATAATCTGTTCAATATTTTCTATCGGGAGGTCAACTAAATCTACGATGTCGCTTTCGTAAAAAAATTTGCCGCCGTTGAAACAGTCAATCAAAATTATTTCATCATCCATTTCTACCTTTGCCAAAAAATGACCAGGAAAGTTGCAGCCTTTGATCGAGAAGCCGAGTCTGTAGCCGATCAAAACATAAATTAGAGCAAGCGTAATCGGCAGTCCCTTTTTTTCTTTTATTGAATAAATAAGATTGCTGTTGAACGGATTGTAGTAATCGTCTTTTGCGCCGGCAATTCTTTTTTCCTGAAACAAAAATGTTGCAAGATCAAGCTCGTCGCCGTAAGGGATTCTGTTTTTGAATTCTTCGGTAAGTTCATCGAGCAGAATTGACAAATTGTAAGTGAGATGAATTCCGTATTGAAATTTTGAGATCAGGTTTAAAGCGACTTCAATTTTCTCAAAATCATTTTCGAAATCGCGCCAAACATTCCAATGTTCTTGAAGCCACTCTCTTCTGCTTGTTTCAATTACAGGCTGAAGGATTTTCATTTTGTCCGGATTGAGAATATCTGCATAATCAAGAATATCCTTTTCGAGCGAAGCGCCGTACTTTTCCAATTCTTTCAGAATCTCGGTGCGGACTTCACTCGATTCATCATCAACAAGCTCGATTAGATATTGTAGTTTCGAATCTTTCATTGCTTCTTTGAGCGTTAATTTCACTGCGCAAATTTATATATATTTCACGTGTTAGTCGCAAACTTTTCTATGGCTTTGAAATGGGTTGTTTGAAAACCCATGTAATTAAAAGAAAAAATTTTGGGGATATAATTTTCCCATAGAATAAAACGTATGAAAAGAGCAAATATTTTATTTATGCTTAAAAAGTTTGCGACAGCAGTGATATTTCTGCCGGTAATATAGAAATAAATTATTAGCTGCAGCTTGATTCGAAACAATTCTATTGTTAAAAGGGGAGATTAATGAAAAAATATTTCTTGCCGCTTTTCCTACTTTTGATTTCATCAACATTTGCACAAAGTAATGTTGAATCAAATAACCGCGAAAAATTTGATCCGAACAGAGACCCGTTCATGGATTTAAAGAATGCTCAAGTGGAAGCAAAAAGAGCAAACAAAAAAATCATGCTTGATGTGGGCGGTGAATGGTGCATCTGGTGTCATCGTCTCGATGCGTTTATCGAAAGCAGCGAAGAGATAAAAAATTATCTGCACGAAAATTTTATTTTTGTAAAAGTAAATTACAGCGAAGAGAACAAGAACGAAAAATTTTTGTCCCGCTATTCTAAAATTGAAGGCTACCCGCATTTGTTTGTGTTGGACAGCAAAGGGAAAGAACTGCATTCACAAAATACCGGTCTGCTCGAAAAAGAAAAATCGTATGATACGGATAAGATTATGGAATTTTTGAAAAAGTGGACTATGAAAAAATCTTAATCCGTAATTAACTCCCTCTCAAAATCTTTGAAGGGAGTTTTATCAATGCCCGCAGTAAATCGAAAACCCCGTCAACTGCAATGCCGACTAACCGGAACGGAAGAAGTATAAGCCAGATAATCGGATAGAGTACTAGTAGCGCAAGTGCGAGAGGCCAGCACAAAACGAGAAGGATAAACCAAAGAATGATTTTCATTTTTCTGTCCGCATATTTTAAAACATTAGACGAAGACTTCTTTTATTTGTTTTAAAAATCTCCCACATGAAAATTAAGTTTGCATAATAATTTAATGCGTGCGTTATGATTTCGAACATTTCTGTGCGGTGAGCGCGTAGAAATTCAACTTAACATGAAATACAATTTCTTCATTTAATTGCTCTGCTTTTAAGATATCCTCTTTAATTTTCTCAAGTCCACTTTGATATTCTTCATCACTTAAAAGAGCTAATTGGGAAGCGCCGCGTTTATCGAGGAAGTGATCTTGCAAAACATCTCTGCCGGTTTTGTTGTTCTTCACGATGTGGATCAGTTCCGTTTTAATTTTTCCGAAGCCGTTTTCACTTGTCCATTTTTCGAGTTCATTAAAAGTAGGAAAGCGCTCCAAATCGAGCTGGTGTGTTCTCTCAAAGTAATCGTATAAATACCAGTCGTTCTCTCTATCGTATGGATCAAACCCCATAATGCTTAATATGCCGTTTGGTTTCAGCAAAGATGAAACGTTATCAATAAATAATTTTTTATTGCTGAAGTGATGTATTGCGTTTATGCAAATAATCAGGTCGAAACTATTTCTATGGAACGGCAGTTTGTTGGCATCTGCGTTCACAAGATTTAAATATGTCTTCGAATTCTTTGCGATGTTCAACATGCCGGTTGAATAATCCGCACCGTAAAGTTCCGAAGAAAATTTTGAGAGAAGATTAAGCCAGTGACACGTTCCGCATCCAACTTCAAGAATTTTTTGCGGTTGGCAGTTTTCCGCAATTGAAAGAAGTTTTTGCTCAACTCCTTCAAGCGAACTGACTTTATATCGTTCGTTGTAAACCGGCGAGATGTTGTTGTAATTAACATGGTTTGTCATAATTTTCACGGGTATTTATCAAAATAAATTTCGCCCCATTTGTGCCCTTCTTTGTATTCGCGGTAAATAACAAATGCCGTAGAATTTTCCAGCCGCCCGATGATGTAATCATAATCGCTGAAGGGGAAATAGAGCCTCAATATTTTAGTAACGGTTTCGTATTTGGGCGGAGTGTATTGTTCTTTAAAATACAAGTATGCTGTGTACTTACCGTTCATGTCGGTTAATTTTATTGCGCGCTCGTTTGTAAACGGTTTTTCGCTCAAGCCGAACAGCGGATAATATCTTTCTACTTGAATATTAATTTCGGTCGTCACGGTCGCAGTTGGATATGGATCGTTCAGTTGAAACTGCTGTGCAAAAATCGGAAAAGCGGCGAGTATAAAAATCAGAATGTATTTCATAAGCGCTCGTTTTGTTGTTCTTAAAATACAACAGAGCAGTATAAAATTAAATATTGGAGAGCCGGGATTTTTTGTGTACACAAATTATTGCTGTGGAAATATTAGAAAATATTTGCTCGTAGGCGATACATTAATTCCATGCGGCAAATAGATGGAAATTTCGGTGGACTATTTACTTTGTTTTATCTCTTCAAAATCGGTCAGCTTGCCGTCACGGAAAAAGAAAGCTGCATTGCCGTAATGCCATTGAGTAAACACACCCCACTTCTCAACATTCTTATCAACTTTATCCGGTCTGCCCCAGCTTGCCGTTAGCATTTTTTCAGTCATCCCTTTCCATACTTGTTTGTTGATTATTCTTTTCCCGGTTTCCTTTCCGAATTTTTTGTAGTAGAGTTCGTGTATTTCTTCTTCGGCATTTTGAATTTTATCGTCGAGAGATGAAATTGATCTTTTCAAACTGTCGATTTCATTTTTTAACGAAACACGGCTTGCTGTAAATTCTTTTTTTATCGTCAATAGAGAATCGCGTTTGGTTTTATAAGCATCGCCGGATATTTTACTTTTGGTTTGTGCGTTTATTGATAAGCAAAAAATCGGAATAAAAATCGAGAGTAAAATTTTTATTGTGCGCATTGAATCCCCATAAAAAAATCCTCCCGAATAATCGGGAGGGCAAGTAGTGATTGTTAATCCAATATTGTTATTGAAATTGCCAAGCGGCTTGGGCAATATAAGATTCTTATCAAAAAGAAAAAAATTAGCCGGAATTTTAGTGAATCATAAATTGAATAAGTTAACCTGATAATCCTTAATTTGCAGTAGGGGAATTAACGGAGTACGTAAAACAATTCTAAAATTTTGATATTAATCTGACTGACTTCTTCAAACAATATAAATAACAAACCGCTGAAAGAAACTCGGCTTGTTTTTCAAGTTGACAACGTATATAAATGTATGCATCTTGAATCAGCAGAGAACAATTAATTTAATCAAGTTATAATACTGCACTTTTCTTCCAAATCAGATTAGATAAAAAGTTAAGTCGAAAAGGTGTCTGCCATGCAACAGGAAATCAAACAAACGCCGAAGTACGAAACAAAAAGAAAAAATGTGCCAGATAGAATTAAATTTTTCCTGGCGCAGAAACGGGAAAGTTTAATAGCACTAAACCCTTCCGATGAAGAAGAGGGGCGCAGTTCCCGTCTATTTATTACACTGATTGAAGTGAGCATCGGGATTTGTATTCTGCTGCACGGAATGTTTTTGTTTATGAAAACGTTTCAGCTTTCTTCTGCAGAAGTAATTTTGATGGCTTCGGTTTTCCCATTCGTGTTTATTCTTTTCTCAATCTTCTGTTTGGTACAAGTAAAAGCACAGCGGATGTACCCGACAATTTCTATTTACGTAGTAGTTAATTTTTTATCTATAGCTGCCGCAGCATTTGTTTTTGACGGCACAGTTTCCCCGGCATGGGTACTTTTTATCTGGCCCACTGCAATTGCCGGCGTTTTACTCTCGCCGATCTATTCAATAAGAATGATTGTGATTTCTGTTTTTTACTTTTTTGTGCTGTTTGTTTTGGCAAGGCTGAACATTTATGAACCTATATATTCGTTTGGAACGGAGGGCCGCGAGTTTTTGATGGTAGCGTTTCAACTTATTATGCTTGTCTCTACCGCCGGCTTTCTGACTTATCTGAATATGCAAGGTTTTCATATTGCTCTCGGCAGACTTAAAAAAGAAACAACCGGACGAAAAAAAGCTGAAGAAGCATTAAGAGAATCGGAAATTCGATTCCGAACATTAGTTGAGCAGTCTCCTTTCAGCACGCAAGTATTTCGAGTTGACGGCAGTGTAATTACAATCAACAAAGCTTACTGCGAACTTTGGGGAGCTGATGAAAAGGATGCCAATTTTATAATTAACAACTACAACGTATTGAAAGATGAACAGCTCGAAGCCGCCGGTTTGATGCAGTATATCAAAAAAGCGTTTGGAGGAGAATTTACAGAAATACCTGTAGTAGAATATGATCCCCAAAAAACGGAGATGGTCAGTTCGACGGATTTGCATAAGAGATGGGTCATCGGGTACATGTGGCCCGTTGTTGATGATAATGGTGAAATTATTGAAGTAGTGTTGATGCATGAAGATGTAACCGAACGCAAGCGTGCAGAACAAGCTTTGAGAGAAAGTGAAAATTTCAGAAGAACAATTATTGAATCCGAACCCGAATGTGTTAAGATAGTTACCATCGACGGTATTATTCTGGATATGAATCCGGCGGGTTTGAGAATGCTTGAAGCCGAAAGCCTGAATGAAATTAAAGGTAAATCTGTTTACAGAGTTCTTCCGGCTAAATGGCACGAGGTTTTTAGAAAATTGAGTGATAAAATTTCTAAAGGAGAGTCTGTTGTTGAAGAATTCGAAATATTGGGTATTAAGGGATCGCGAAAATGGGTAGAAACTCACGCTGTACCTTTGCATGATAAAAATTCAAAAATATATGCACAGCTTGCAATAACGAGAGATATTACTCAGCGCAAACAAGCAGAAGAGGATTTTCGCCTTAGTGAAGAACGTTACCGCCGCTTGTTTAATGTTTCGCCGGTGGGTGTTATTCTCGAAGACAGTGAAGGGAATATTCTGGATGTTAACGAAGCATTCTGTAAAGACTACGGTTATACCCGCGAAGAATTGATAGGAAAAAATGTAATGATTCTTGTTCCTCTCCAGAGACGGGAAGCAGTTTTTGATAACATTAAAAAAATATTAAACGGGCAGTTTCTAGAGCACGAGGCTCTGAGCCTTAGAAAAGACGGTGAACTGAGGTACATACAACTAAAGGAAACAAGAATAAAATTGCCCGATGGTAGGTTTGGGATACTAAGTATTGAAAACGACATAACTGAACGCCGTGCGGCTGAAGAGGCTCTCAAAGAAAGTGAAGCAAGATTTAAAATTCTTGCAGAATCAACTTCATCCGCAATTTTTATTTACGATCAAAAATTTAACTACATAAATCCGAGCGGCGAAAAATTGCTCGGTTACACTCAAGAAGAATTGTTGAATATGAATTTCTGGGATGTTGTCCATCCTGATTTTAAGGAGTTGATAAAAGAAAGAGGCAATGCTCGTTTGCGTGGAGAAAAAGTTACGCCGAGATATGAATTTAAGATTAAGAAAAAAAGCGGAGATGAAAGATGGATTGATTTTTCTGCAAGCCGGATCCAATATAAAGGCGGCAATGCAGCCATTGGAACCGCATTTGATATTACCGAACGTAAGCACGCCGAAGAAGCGTTACAACAAAGATTCCGTCTCGAACAATTGATATCAACATTTTCGGCTAATCTTGTAAAAAGCTCATCGCTTACATTAAACAGCATAATTAACAATGCTCTAAAATTTTTAGGCGAAGCACTTCACATTGATAGAACCTATGTCTTCCAATTTAATCAAGACCGGACCACGGCAGACAACACACATGAATGGTGTGCCGAAGGGATTGAGCCACAGATTGAAAAAATGAAAGGGATCCCTACAGAGAGATTTCCGTGGTGGATGGAAAGAATGAACCGCTTTGAAAATATTCTCATTCCTTCCGTTGAGGATTTGCCAGATGAAGCCGCCGCCGAAAAAGAAATTCTATTAATGCAGAATATTCAATCGATTCTTGCAGTTCCGATGGTTTACTCCAATATGCTGATGGGGTTCGTAGGTTTTGATTCGGTTAAAACAAAAAGAACGTGGAGTGAAGAAGATATATCAATATTGAAAATTGTAACGGACGTTGTTGCTAATGCGCTTGTACGAAATCAAACCGAAGTAGTTTTGAGACAAAGCGAGGAACAGTATCGAAATCTTTTTGAAGGAATTCCGATTGGATTATATCACACAAGTTTGGAAGGAAAACTTATAAGGGCAAACCGTGCTATGATTGATTTGCTCGGCTATCCCGATATTGAATCATTGAGACAGATCAATGTTTCCGAAATGTATGTTGATCATGAAGCCCGCTTAAATATTCAAGAAGAACTGAGGCTGCAAGGTTTGATAAAAGGTGCCGAGATTCAGCTAAAGCGTTACGATGGAAAAATTGTTTGGGTGCGAGATACTTCTCATGTTGTCTGCGATTCTGCCAAAAAAAATATTTATTATGAAGGAGGGCTTGAAGATATTACGGAACAAAAACGTGCAGAAGAGGAACTTATAATTGCAAAAGAAAAAGCAGAAATATCCGATAAACTTAAGTCGGAATTTCTTGCGCAGATGTCTCACGAAATCCGGTCGCCCATAAATATAATATTGAGCTTTGCCGGGTTGTTAAGAGACGAAATTGAAGATAAACTTGACGAATCTTTGAAAGAAAGTTTTACTGCAATTGAAAACGCCGGCAAGAGAATTATTCGTACAATAAACTTGATATTAAACATGTCCGAAATCCACGTAGGTGTTTATGAATTGAAGCCGAAGAAATTTGATATCGATGATGATGTTATAAGATTAATCCACGCAGAATATCATCACATTGCCAAAACAAAGAACCTCGATTTCAAAGTCAAGCGTTTAACAGAACATGCTGATATTTTTGCGGATGAATATTCGGTCAGCCAGATAATATCAAACCTTGTAGATAACGCTATTAAGTACACCAAAGAAGGATATGTTGAAATAATTATACGAAGAGATGCAAGCGAGCGTTTGTGTGTTGATGTTTGCGACAGCGGAATCGGGATATCGGAAGAATATCTGCCGAAAATTTTCAACGTCTTTAGTCAGGAAGAACAAGGTTACACACGACCTTACGAAGGTAACGGGCTTGGCTTGGCTCTCGTAAAAAAATATGTTGAGTTGAACAATGCTGAAATTGTAGTGGAAAGTAAAAAAGGAGCCGGCTCAAAATTTACTGTTACGTTTTAATTGTTTATTAACTCAAGTCATTAATAAGAAAGAATGGATATTCTATTTGTTATTTGACATTGCAAAAAAATATTGAAGCAAAAAGAGAGCGGCATGTGCCGCTCTCTTGATACTTGTCCGAAGGACTCCTTCGGAGATTCCGGATGTTATTTCATTAAAATCATTTTGCGAGTGGAAGTATAATTTCCTGATTCAAGTTTGTAGAAATAAATTCCGCTCGGCAATTCTGAACTCCCGCCTTGGCGGGCAAGCTGCGTTCCGAATTCTACACTATAATTACCGGCTTGTTTAAGTTCATTTACAAGTGTTGCAATTTCTCTTCCAAGAATATCATAAACTTTCAATGTTGTGTAACCTGAAACCGGCAGTGTATAACTAATAGTTGTTGAAGGGTTGAACGGGTTCGGGTAATTTTGGTTCAGTGTAAAATCTGCCGGAATTTCTGTTGCGGCGTTTACATCTGTGACGCTGCCATCCGATAAAACATAAAAATTACTTACACTATTACTGCTGAAGGAAACAGTATTATTTGTTTTATCAACAGTAACATTATTGTTAAGTGTTGCCCAGCTTTGCAAAGAAGAATCCCAATACTTTACTTTAATTTCATTCTCTGTTAATCCGTAAAAATCCAACTGCTCTTGTGTGTAGCCGAGTGTGAGATCAATATTATTTCCAAATTGCATATATCCGCCGTTTCGCCCGCCGTTCCACATAAAATTCATACCGGATTGATTGAACATATTGATTTCATAAGCGGCAAAAATATTTTGTCCGCTTCGATTGGGCATATTTTCAGGATATGACTCGAACATTTGTCCGTAAATATTTCCAAGCATCATATGGCTTCCGACATTCCATCCTTGATGAATTTCGATAAATGAGTTTGGATTTGTAAAACAACGTATGCGGGAATTGCCGCCGTTGCTCAGCCATCCGCCGAAACCAAAATGGAATGAAGAAGTGTCTCTCCAAACTTGACCGTTGATTTCATAAACAATTATCATCGATATTTTGCGGTTGGCGCCGAGAAGACCGCCGGTAACTGTAATGCTGTCGCCATCTTCAGGGCGTTCTGCACCGCTTTCAGGTTTATACCAGAACGGACCAAAATTTAAATAGTAATTTGGTTCACCATCTGAATCGGTGTCGAGATAATAATGACTCATAAAAAATGTTGTATCAACAATTGCTGTTCCGGCAATGGTAGTAACAGTAAGACTGTCGTGATTCCATCCAAAACCATATCCGCCTTTGTAGGGATGATTGTAACCTCTGCACGAATCATTTCCATCGTGTCTGCCGGCATCGTTCCAATCTGCAAAGTACGGGTCTCTCCAAAATTGCCCGTTGATTTCATAAACAACAATTACGGGAAGTAAACTTGCAGAGCCTTCAAACTTTCCGCCGATGATTGTTACTTGCTCGCCGTTTTGCGGTCGTGTTGTTGTGCTATCGGGTTGATACCAAAAAGGTCCGAAGTTAAGAAAGTAGTCTGCAGAAGCATCGCCGTTTATATCCAAATAGTAAATATCGTGTTGGTAGGAAGTGTCAATAATTACTGAACCGGAAACGGTAACACTGTCCAATTTATTTGGAACGAGATGACCGCCAAAATGCGGTTGTGCTTGCATCGTTGCGATGAACAATGCTAATAAGAAAAAGGGAAGTATAAAGCGTTTCATTTTGGAGCCTCCATCTTTGTTTATGAATTTATGAATGATGTAAATATTTTATCGTGCTTGAAGGCAACAGAACTCATGCCATTTTCTATATATATCTAAACTCTTTTAATTAAACGAATTAATTTTTTTTAAGAACCGCAAATTTGCCTGAAGAATATTACCGATTGCCTGATATTGAAAATACAGGCAAAATTGTTCAGCAGTATTAATTGGATTGAAGTATAATATTGTAAGGAGCGCACAGAAATTTCGTCTATATAGACTGTATGTCCGAATTTCAAAAAAATTATATCAGTTATTGTTTTTGTGAATAATGAATTAACGAGGGCAGTATGAAAATCTGGCTAAAAATTACCTTGCTTGTTATTCTAATTTCTACTGTAATACTTCAGGTTACACTTAACAATGTGCGCAGTAGAATGGAAGAGCAAGTATTAACGCTAAACGGCGAGCGGTTAAAAACACTGGCTGTGTCTGCATCGTCTCTTATCGACGGCGATACTTACAAGATGATAGACTTTAGGAAAACTTACTTGCTGGGAAAAAATGAATATTATATAAATACATCCAACCTGATAAAAAAACTACAATCGAATCTCGGAGACAAAGAAGAAATTTTTACACTTTCAAAAGTAAACGATGATGAAGCAATATTCGGAGTGATGTCCGATAAATTTTTATGTGTCGGCGATACCCTTCATTTAATAAGTAAGAAGAATAAAAAAGCATTGAACCAGGTTTACAACTTAAGAAAACCGCAGTACACAAAAATTTATTCAGATCAATACGGAATGTGGGTAAGCGGGTTGGCGCCAATTCTCGATTCCGGAAATAATGTAGTTGGTGCTGTTCAAGTAGACCGCGAATCAACTTTTATTTATCAGCAAATAAATGAAATAGACCAATATATTAATTACATCCGTCTGGTTTTTCTACCGGTCATTATTCTTTTTAGTATTGTTCTTTCAAGAATGATAACAAAGCCGATTAATAACGTGATAAAAGCAATCAACAATATTTCCAACGGAGATTACCGCAAGCCTCCGCAAATTAAGTCATACGGAGAAGTAAAAAATCTGGTTGAATCTACCGAACAATTGAGGTGCACAATCCTTGAACAGCAGACAAAAATTTTTGATACTATCAAAGAACTGAGAGGAGCCAACCTCGAACTTGAAAAAGCGAAAGCAAGTATTGAATCATTGGATAAATTGAAATCCGAATTTCTCGCCTTAATTTCTCACGAAGTACGAACACCCATCAATGTAATCAAAGGCAATCTGGATATCATCAAAATGGAAAATGACGATCTGAATCCGGCGGAGATGAATTATTTCTTTCATACGATCGATCTTGAGTTTAACAGACTTATCAGAACAATAGACGGCGTAGTAACTTTGGCGGAACTGCATTCCTGTACTTATCTGAAAAAAGAAGAAGAATTTGATTTACTGGAAATCGTTTACCCGATTTATAATGAATACAAACAACATGCTCATTTAAAGATGGTAGAAGTTCATCTTAACTTAGACAGTGACGAATACATTTTAACAGCAGATAAATATGCCGTCCAACAAGTAATAACGAATATTATTGATAATGCCGTAAAGTTTACACACAAAGGGAGTGTTGAAATAAATATTTCAAGCAAAAATGAGAGCGAAATTATTTTTGAAGTTTCGGATACGGGAGTCGGTATCTCTAAAGATTTTTTCCCGAATTTGTTTAAACCGTTCTTTCAAGAAGACAGCGGCTATTCAAGAAAGTACGAAGGAAATGGATTAGGCTTAGCTTTGATAAAGAAATGCGCAGACTTAAACGAAGCTTTAATAGAGATTGATTCAGAGAAAGGAATCGGAACCCGATTTGCAGTTGTGTTTGTTCGCAAAGAAAAATACAAGTTGAAATCGCAGCCGGTTCACGAAGAAATCAAGGTGCTTTCTTAATTTGATGGTCGTTACAAAAGAGGTTGTCTCACAAGTAATTATTTATCTGAAATAGACCGCTGATGACGCTGGGTTAACGGTTTTTCACTGATTTATTTTTTAGAAAATTACTTTTGAAACAACCTCTTGTTCTGCATTAATCGGTTATTACTTTTTTTAAAAAAATATATGTGACCAATAAATTTTTAAGAGATGATTGCTTACCAGCGTTTGCCGCCGCCGCTTCTGGAACCACCACCGCCGCGATTGCCGCCGCTTCGTCTGCTGTCTGTTTTCGGACGTGCTTCGTTAACAACAATTTTTTTGCCGCCGACTTCTTTAGTGTTCAATTCTTTGATGGCGGTTTCAGCCGCTGCTTTTTCTTTCATCTCAACAAAAGCAAACCCTTTGGATTCGCCGGTGAACATATCGCGTATAATTTTAACGCTTGTCACCGCACCGTAACCTTTGAAAAGTTCTTCAAGCTGTTGTTCGCTTACTTGTTGAGATAAATTGCCGATATAGATATTCATCATTTCTCCTTTAATTATATTATTTATTTTACTCTGAAAAGAAGTTAAATAACCGACCCGAATTCCGCTCAGAAATCAATAAAAGAATAATTATGATACGGTTAATAAAATTTGATATAAGAAAAATAACTGTGGGCAGATTTCCTTTATCGAATTTTTGAATCGATAATAAATGACATTCAGAGCTGCTTATTAAATACCCTCTATAAATACATTTGGTTTTCTAAATCTAATTTACATTATTTTCTATTAATTCCATAGTAGAGTGGAAATGCTAAGCCCGGCAAAGCGAGAAGCAAGTTGAACCATTCATTTCATCAAGAAAATTGAAGGCGGCTGCGTGCTGAATATTAAAAACAAAAAAAACCTTACAGTTTTATGACTATAAAGTTTTTTCGTTTGCGGGGCCGACGAGACTTCCCGACTAGTCGGGACGACCTCCTGAGCGGCTAATTAAATGTTCGATGTACTTTCTACTTTTCATTTTCTTAATCTCTTTTTCTCTACTTAGCGCATTACTTTTGTCTTCGTGCACTTCATAATAAACAAGTTCCCAGGGCATTCCTCGCTTTGTATATTTGCCCCAGCCCATATTGTGGCGTTCTAATCTCCATGATAAATTATCAGTACTTCCGACATAGTATTTATCAATTTTTGGGGAGTGCAATATGTAAGTGTACCATTTGTACATAAACAAAAAAAGCTCAGATAAGAATCTGAGCTTTTCTGGCGGGGCCGACGAGACTCGAACTCGCGACCTCCTGCGTGACAGGCAGGCGTTCTAACCAACTGAACTACGACCCCTTTTAAAAATTCCAATAAACCAAGATACAAAAACCACATCAGGCGTTCTAACCAATCCGCCGTAGGCGGACAAGCTGAACAGAGTTTATCCCGATGATTTTTATCGGGAACCCCTTTTAAAAATTCCAATA
>JACOUS010000001.1:47755-91709 GCA_016177735.1 Ignavibacteriales bacterium
AAAACCACATCAGGCGTTCTAACCAATCCGCCGTAGGCGGACAAGCTGAACAGAGTTTATCCCGATGATTTTTATCGGGAACCCCTTTTAAAAATTCCAATAAACCAAGATACAAAAACCACATCAGGCGTTCTAAAAACAACAACATAAAATCAAAAAATCGTGGACAAAAATAGTAATATTACTTTATCCAAACAAGCATCTTATAATTTTTCTATTCCAAAACTAACACCAACTGCATTAGCCGCAAGCACGGCTTGATCATTCGGCTTTACAAGTTTTTGTTTTGAGATCGCATCAATAATCCTAACGCTTTTTATCTCGTTACCTTTCAATGCAACCATCCTACCGAATTGACCTTTAATAGCAAGCTCGATAGCTTGTGTTCCGAATTTGGTAGATAATATTCTATCAAACGGAGTTGGGCTGCCGCCGCGCTGCAAATGACCGAGTACAGTGTAACGCGTTTCCAATCCGGTATTATCGCTGATTTTTTTTGCAACTAATTCACCGATGCCGCCGAGTTGAATCGGGTCTGTTCGTTTAAGGTCTTTTGCTTTCATAACCAAACTGCCGTCTTTTGATTTAGCACCCTCGGCAACACAAACAATACTGAATCTTTTGCCCATCATATTCCGCGCAACAACTTTATTGTAGATTGCTTCCCATTCAAAAGGAATTTCGGGAAGCAGAATAATGTCTGCACCGCCGGCTAATCCGCCGTTCAATGCAATCCACCCGGCATATCTTCCCATTACTTCAATTACCATTACGCGATGATGCGAGGAAGCTGTTGTGTGCAAACGATCCAGAGCTTCTGTAACAACATAAACTGCCGAATCGTGTCCGAATGTTTGATCGGTTGCTTCGAGATCGTTATCAATTGTTTTTGGAACGCCCACGATATTCATTCCCATATCGCTAAGTTTTTTAGAAATGTGCATTGTGCCGTCGCCGCCGATAGCAATTAATGCATCGAGTTCCCACGCTTCATAATTTTTGAGTGCTTCTTTTGAGCGGTCAACAATTTTAATTTTGCCGTCGGTTTCCTCGGGCCAATGAAATGGATCTCCTTTATTTGAAGAACCGAGAATTGTTCCGCCGGTTGCAAGAATTCCTGAAACATCTTTGTTATAAAGTTCTTGTGCTTTACCCTCAACAAGTCCTTCGAATCCATCGAGAATGCCGAAGACTTTAATTCCATGATCGAGCGCCGGTTTTGTAACGCCTCTAATTACTGCATTCAATCCGGGGCAGTCGCCGCCGCCGGTTAGTATTCCCACACGTTTAACTTTACTTTTTCTACTCATTATCAACCTCTTTAAAATAAATTACACCGCAAATTTAGATTCTCGCCGGTTAAATATCACATCAAAATCCATTTAGTTTTTTAAAAGTTTTGAAATGGAGTTTGGCGAGTTTGCTCATTTCATCTTTATTAAAATTTTTGAGCATGTTTTTAAGAAATGATTCTGCTTTCTCCGAAGAGCCTTTCGGCAGTTCAATATTATTTTTTTTATGTGTGTTGAACCAGTAGTTAAATGCATCGCGCGCAATTATTGATGCGGCGGCAACAGCGGTGTAACTTTCTGCTTTTGTTAGCTGGATAAATTTAACTGAAACATGCTCTGCACTCCGGCTGATTGACAAATCCGTATTGCTAAATTTATCTGTGATTACCGTAGTGCATTTCGTCTTCTCAAGTAATTTTTCGATTGCCTTTGAGTGTGCCCAGTTTAAAAGCTTATTTAAATTTTGGAACTCATCATAAAGCTTGTTGTACTTTTCAGGATTTATGTTAACTATTTCATAATTACTATCGATGATCGATTTGATTTTTTTTGCGAGGCTTCCAATCTGAAAATCGGAAATTTCTTTACTGTCACGTACGCCGATTTTTTTAAGCTCTTCGCTTGTTGTTTTATTAACGTAAACGGCACACACAACAAGCGGTCCGAAGATATCGCCTTTGCCGCATTCATCCGAGCCGATATATTTTTCCGGCTCATCAACGGCATTTTGTTTTAAATCCAACCGCGGTTCGTCGATTACTAAATTATTTACTGTTTTGTAAAGCCCTGAATCCACATTTCCTTGCAGAATAGTTTTGACACCTTTTTTTCCGAAGTAAACCTGAATTTTAATTTTTTCTTTTCCGTCTTGAACGGTGGACTCGTAATTATAATCTTTTTTAATGATTGGCGATGAATGAAGACCGGCGTTGCTGCAATGTTTATGAATCAACTCGATTTGTTTTTTGGCTTGCCCGCCACGGCGGGCTTGTTCTTCCAAATTCATTATGATGAAAGTCCTTCGTGATTAATAAGTGAAACTAATTATCAATGATTAATGGAACCGGGTAAAAATTTGTTGAGGAAAGATAATTAAATCTCTTCAACTCGCCGATGTAGAATTTCTTAAACAAGAAATGAATTTTGCCGATCAGCTTCTGTTGCATTTGATGCAAGTGCCGCGCAAAATAAGATCGGTATCAATAACAATATGTTTATAATCGAAGCCGTCAATCTTGGTAATGTTTTCAACGAGAAGATCAACGGATCTTCTCGCAAGTTCTTCTGTGGGTTGATTAATGCAGCTAAGCGGCGGCGATAAAAATTCCTGAACATGTGAATTGCCAAAACAAATAATATCAATATCCTCTGGGATTCTCATCCCGACTTCTTTTGCCGCCATATAAACTCCAATTGCAACCGGGTATGTTACGGCAAGAATTAAATCGGGAAGATTTTTCTCGCGGTACAATTTCATGAATGAATCGTAACCGCTTTTTTCTCCGAAGTCACTTTCAATAATCCAGTCGTTGTGAATTTCAACTCCGTGATCTTTCATCGCCTGTGTAAAGCCGAGAACTCTATCGCGTCCGATATTAATATTTGTGTAACCGGCGAAGTGGGCAATTTTTCTATAACCGAGTTTAATGGCATGTTCAATTGCTTTGTACGCGCCGCCTCTGTCATCAACGGTTACAGTGTTGCATTCATTCATATCCGGAATGCGGTCCATGAATACAAAAGGAATTTGCCTTTTACGAGCTGTGTCAAATATTTCAAAATCGGTTGTGTCTTGCGTAATAGAAATAATTATCCCGTCAACCCTCATCGAAAGAAGAGTTTGTATTTGTATCTTCTGCATCTCCTCACTTTCTTGCGAGACGGTTAGAAATATCGAATAGTTATTTGACCGCACATAATTATAGATATGATCCATTATCGAACTAAAGAAGTGGTGTGCAATCTGCGGAATGACAACACCGATTGTATTGGACTTTCTCGAGGCAAGACTTCTCGCCATAAAATTTGGCGTGTAACCGAGCTCCGATGCAGTTTTTTTAACAAGCTCTGCTGTCTTCTGCGAAATATCGGGATGCCCGCGTAATGCTTTTGAAACAGAGATGATCGAAATACCCAGTTTCTCTGCGATATCATGTAATGTTACTTGTTTTGGCTGCATAAGAGAATCAATTTTCTTTTTCAAAATTTTATGTGGAATTTCATTAACAATATTCTAAAATCAAAAATATATTTTTTTCAATTACTTTGTACAATTATGATTGGAAGAAGAAAACGGCATGTTGTTCACATCACCTCATTCTTGTTGAACAAATACTGATCAGCATTTGATATAAGTTAATTGCGGATTCATTTATAGGTTGATTTTTTGTAAAAGCATTTTGTATATTGATTCCCCAAAATATAGAAGCCGATAAATTTAGTAACCAAAAGACAAGGTCACTTCACAAAGAAATGCAATCAATTGTCTTGACAAAAATAAAATGGTGTTGCAGTATAAAAATGTATTAAAACGTGCTTTTATTCTATTATTTCTTATCAACCCATCTCTAAAATCTCTACAGTTAGCGCTACCTAAAGATGTAATTGCTTCGGTCGGCACGCATAAAATTTCGTTGAATGATTTTTTAAACAGATACGAAGAATATCTTGCATCATCCGGCGTTAAAGATAATATTTTGGTACGGCGTTCAGTTCTCAATAATATGATCAACGAACTTTTGTTATTCTATTATGATAATAACAAAAAAATTTTTGACGACGATGAATATCAACGCGAGATAAAATGGGCTGATAAACAAACCATTCTTTCTTATTTGAAAGATCAGGAAGTTTACGCAAAGATTACGGCAACCGATGAAGAATTGCGTGATGCTTTTGCAAAATCTAATGAGCAAATAGCCGCGCGTCATCTTTATGCCGAAACAGAAGAGGAAGCAAACAACCTGTATCAGCTTTTACAAACCGGCGCCGATTTTAACGAACTTGCAAAACAAGTTTTTGCAGATACAACATTATCTAAAAACGGCGGTTACCTCGGATACTTTTCCTGGGGTGATATGGACCCGGCTTTTGAAGATGCGGCTTACTCTCTCAGAGTGGGAGAGATTTCCAGACCGGTTAAAACAAGATACGGTTACAGCATTATCAAACTTGAAGATCGTTTTGCCAAGCCGCTGTTAACCGAAGACGAGTTCCTCCGCAAAAAAGATCACATGAGTTCTGTTGTAAGAATTAGAAAAAAAAGAGCATCTGAAATTGAATTCTTAAATAAAATCTTTGATCAGGATAAATTTTGGATGGATAAAAATATTCTTGGGAATATTTACAATAATTTGACATATTCACTAAAAAGTTCGGGCGAAATGAGCAAAAAGGTATATTCGTCCGGCACTTTCATTAAGTACGGCAAAAAAGTTTATACGCAGAAAGAAATCGAGAAATGGATTGAAAACATTCCGACTTTTCATAAAGAGAAAATAAATTCTCTCGAAACTTTATCTGTTGTTTTAAAAGGACTGGTAATTCAGGATATCTTATTTGATGCGGCTGTTGCAAAAGGATATGATAAGAATGAATATGTCAAAAATACAATTGGGAAATATCATACAAATATTTTTCTGAGATACAAAAGAAGAGAAGTAAGCGATAACAAAAGTTTTCCTGAAAACGAAATACTTGAATACTATAAAAATAACAGTATCTATTTCTTGGAATCCCCTCAAGTAAATCTTCAGGAAATTATTGTTAAAGAAAAATCTTTGGCAGACAGCCTTCACAAAAAAATAATCGACGGTGCAGATTTTGGGATGCTCGCCGAAAAAAATTCTCTGAGAGAGTGGTCTGCAAAAAATAAAGGCATAATCGGTTTATCGGATATTAACAAGTTCGGATTCTTAAAAGACACTTTGGCTTCATCGGACGTTAATCAAATAATTGGTCCGTTTAATATAGAAGGTTATTACGGAATATTTAAGTTGTTGGAGAAAACAGAAAGCAAGGTCAAAAGCTTTGAATCTGTAAAAGGTGAGGCGGAAAGATTATTAAAAAAGGAAAGGTCGCAACAAATAATACGCGAATACTTGAACTCACTACAGTCTCAAGTAAAAATATTTGTTGACGATAACTTATTAGGTTCAGCAGTATTAAAAAATTAATAGACTACTGCTTTTTTTGTTCTTAAAAAATTTCTAAATGGGAGTGCATCATGAGGAAGTTCTTTACAGTCTTCTTTGTATCACTCACTCTTCTGACTAGTTTAGTTTACGCCGGAACTACCGGAAAATTAACGGGAAAAGTGACTGATAAAAAAACCGGAGAACCTCTTCCGTTTGTAAATATTACATTGGAAGGGACAACGATCGGTGCTGCAACCGATCTCGACGGTAAATACGTTATACTTAATATCCCTCCGGGAAAGTATAATGTAAAATTTCAGTACATTGGCTATCAAACTGTCATTGTACAGAATGTGCAGGTTTCTATTGACTTAACCACAGTTCAAGACGGTAGTCTTGAAGAAACCGCAGTTGAACTTGCAACAATTACAGTTCAGGGCGGAGTCGAAACAATTCAGAAAGATGTAACATCGAGCCAAGCGAGAGTTACATCCGATGAAATCAAAAACCTACCCGTAGCTGAAATCAACGATATATTGCAACTGCAATCGGGCGTTACAAAAGATGCTACCGGCGGTTTCCACATCCGCGGCGGACGTTCCTCGGAAATTGCTTACTGGGTTAACGGTATTTCTATCACAGATTCTTACGATAACAGCCGCGGTATCGAAATCGATAACAGCAGTGTGCAAGAATTGCAAGTTATCAGCGGTACTTTTAATGCAGAGTACGGACAAGCATTATCCGGAATTGTTAACACTGTTACCAAAGAAGGCGGACGCGAATACAAAGGCGATGTTAAACTTTACAGCAGTGATTATGTTTCTAACTTTACCGATTATTTTAAGGGTATCGATAAATATAATCCGGTTGAGAATTATAACATTCAGGGAAGCTTGAGCGGACCGATTCCTTTTACTGCAAGCAAAATTACTTTCTTTGCAAACGGCAGATATGTTTATGACGACGGCTATCTTTACGGCTACAAAAAATTTACTACAACCGGTGATTCTGCCGACGGCGAACTTACTCCGATGAATTGGAGTAAACGCTGGATAGGTCAGGCAAACTTAAGTTACTACGCTTCTTCCGATTTTAAATTTAATGCCGAAGTTCTTTACTCGAAAGAAGATTACAAAGATTACGATCACTTCTATAAATGGAATCCAGACGGTAACGTCAACAAACACTCGAGAAGTTATAACGCAACTTTTACGATGACCCATACTTTTTCGAGTACATCATTCTACACTGTAAAAGTTTCCAACTTCTTCAAAGATTTCAATGAATATTTGTATGAAGATCCTTCCGATTCGCGTTATCTTCATCCCGATTCACTTAGAACCATTGGGTACTCATTCGTAACAAAAGGAACAAACCTTCACAGATTTTTTAGAGAGACAAATACACTTATCGGTAAGATTGATTTTACAAGTCAGGTTACTGAAAACCATTTAATAAAACTTGGAGTTGAAGGACGCTCGCACAATCTTAAGTTCGATGATTACAATCTCGAGCCGCTTCGTGTGAACGGCATTCCGGTTGACCCGTTTGTCCCTTCGATACCAAGTGCAAATACTCCGAACAGAACTAAGTATGATAACGAGCCGGTCGAATTTTCAGCATACATTCAGGACAAAATTGAATTCGATAACGTGATTATTAATATCGGTCTTCGCTACGATTACTTTGATGCAAAGGGAAAAGTTTTAGTTGACCCGACCGACCCGAATATAAATTTACCATTGCGAAGTGAGCTTGCCGGATTATCACTTGCAGAAAGAGAACCCTATTTCTATAAAGATGCGGCGGCAAAATCTTCATGGGGTCCGCGCTTCGGAATTGCTTACCCGATCAGCGATCAGGGTGTTCTCCATTTTTCATACGGACAGTTTTTGCAAGTACCTACTTTCCAATATTTGTTTAACAGAGGACCTTACTACGTTCCGAACACCGGCACCGGATATGGTCCATACGGCAATCCCGATCTCAAACCGCAGAAAACAGTTATGTATGAAATTGGTTTCCGTCAAGAATTCTTCACGGATTTCGCTTTGGATTTTACTGTCTTCTACCGCGATATTAGAAACTGGATTACAGCCGGTCCGTTGGTCTCAACACGCAACCTTGTTACCTATTCAACATTCATTAATAAAGATTACTCCAACGTAAAAGGTATTACACTCAATTTGAATAAGAGATTTACGAACAACTACTCGATTGATTTTAACTACACATATCAAGTTGCAGAAGGAAGCAACTCGAGTCCCGAAGATGAATTTTATGCACAGCTTGGAAATAACGAACCGACATTGTATTTGATTCCGCTCGATTGGGATCAGAGACATTTGCTCAACTTCTCGTTGTTTGTCGGCGATGTTGATTGGGGTGTCAGCACTATCGCAAGATATGGAACCGGCTTGCCGTACTCTCCTTCAATTACACAGTACACTGCAGATAGAGGAATTACTTCCGGTTTACAGAGAAACAGCAGAAGAAGACCAAGCCAATTCAATATAGATTTAAGACTGCATAAAACATTTAACATTGCCGGATTAGATGTTACTACATTTTTAAGAGTGTTCAACCTTTTGGACAGCAAGATTGCCGTCAATGTTTTCGGAGATACCGGCAAGCCGGATTACACAACCGAAGGACAAAACATCGGCAATGATTCGAATAGACCAAACACTGTTGAAGAATATTTAAGATATCCTACTAATTATGCCGAGCCGAGACTTGTTCAATTCGGTTTTGAATTTTCATTCTAATTATGGCAGTTAAAAAGGAGATTACACTAAAATGACAAGCATAATAAAATTAAGAACAATACTTGCCTTACTTCTCGTTACGAGCATGGTGATGTATGGACAGTATGTGCCGAGTAAAGAAAGAGGAAATCCGGCTAAGAGAGCAAAGACACAAATGGAAGGCAACAGAATTAGAGCTACATTTTTTAATCACGTTCAAAGCGGGCGTACTACCGGAAGTGCGCCGATATCGGAACAAACTCCGTACGAATGGCCCAAAAACACCGGGCAAGTTTACCTCGCACTTCAAGGAATTTTTGTGGGCGGCGAAGTAACCGATAACACCGGCGCACGGCAAAGAATAATTGATGTATGTAATTACCGCCAATCACCCGAAGGCAAAACATGGAACTTTGAACCGGTGCCGGGCTATTTTAACGAGACAGCAAATGAAATTGCGACGAGCACTAATCCTGATACATGGCCCTCGTATTGGCCCGACCGTCAGAATGACGAAGTTGATCCGGGTTGGGCGGGTTCGTGGAACGGATATTTCGGCAAAAATATTTTTAATGCCGATCAGGAATTATTTTATAGATCATCAGATGATTTATATGATAGATATGTGAATTACTTCCCGGATTCCACCGACTTAACAAGAAAAGGTTTGGGAATAATTGTAGAAGTTAGAGCACTTGCATGGACTCAGGTTCTTGTTCAAGATGCTTTATACATTTTGAATTATGTAAAGAATGATGGAACAAAAGATATTAACAAAGTTGGTGTAACTGTCTGGTACGCAGATTTTGTCGGCGGAAACGGAGACAGCAACGATGACATTTCCGAATTTGATCTTTTGGAAGATATTGCATGGACGAGAGATGCTGATCATAAAGCGCCTGATTTTGGCTCCGACCCGGTAGGCATTGTTGCAGTTGCTTTTCTTGAAACTCCCGGAAATGCAATTGATAGAATTGACAACGACGGCGACAGCCCGGAAATAAATAATTTTATTTCAGAGGAAATGCTCGAAGGAGAAGTTGCAGATAATCTTGTTGATGATAACGGTAACGGATTAATAGATGAAAACCAAACTCACATTCCTTTTGGTGTGCAGAGAGGTGTTACTTATGCAGATAAAATTGCACAGGCTCTCGATCCCGAATGGATTTCAAAACATCCGCGTTTTAAAGTTGAAGAGAATAGTCCTATCGTTATACAAGATATGATCGATCTTGCTGCTTCCGATCCTATAGATAACAAATGGAAACTCTGGCCCGCGCCGGATAATTTCCAGAACGGGCAAGTTCATTTGATTATGGTTACACAAGATAAAATTGGTTTGCCGTTTAAGGATGGAATAGATAACAATAATAACGGCGAGGATTCGAATCCGGTTATTACTCAGGAAATGATTGGCAGTGCGGCTTCCGACGCTCCTTTCTACCGTTATAGAGTCAACAATAAAATTACTATATATAATGTGGTAGCATCTACGCTCGGAATGAAATATGCAGACGGCATTGATAACGATGGAAACGGTGCAGTTGATGAAGGTATTGATGAAGGCATAGATGTTTTAATTGATGAAGCACGCGATAACGGAATTGATGATGATTTTGATTGGGATCCTTTGCGTGATGATGTTGGTCTGGACGGTGTTGCCGATTCAGGCGATGAAGGAGAGAATGATGGTAAACCTACATCGGGAGCTAAATACGGATTGCCCGGTGAACCAAGCGTTGATGTTACAGACGTTTCGGAAACAGACCAGATCGGTATTACGAATGCAGATTATGTTCCAGCCGGAGGACTTAATATGCAGAGCGATGCGCAGATGTGGTTCGATTTTATGATACCCGGTAAATTTTATGATCCGCAAGAAGTTGTTGCCGGTGAATATGATCTATTTGTTTCTTCAAGTTTATTCCCGTTGAGATCCGGTCAACAAGAGCCGATTTCCCTTGTTGTTCTTCTTGCAAATGGTCCGGTTCCGGATCCGGGCGGCAGATATAGACAAAATGAAATATTAAGAAAGAGAGTTAGAGCGCAAGAAACATATGATAATGATTACCGATTTGCCAATGCGCCGCTCTCGCCCGCACTTACTGCTATACCAGGCGATAATAGAGTTACTCTTTATTGGGACGATGTTGCCGAATCTTCATTCGATGCTTATATAGATGCAATCGGCGGTAACGGTCGCGATTTTGAAGGTTACAAAATTTACCGCGCTTCAGATCCGGCTTTCCAGGATGCCGAGCAAATTACAAACGGTTACGGTAACATTCAGTTCAAACTTCCTATTGCACAATTCGATCTTGCTGACGGTATCGCGGGTTTTGATTCCGTTGGTATTGACGGAGTGAGATATGATTTGGGAAATGATACCGGCTTGCAACATTCCTTTATTGATACTACCGTTCAAAACGGGTTTACTTATTATTATGCTGTTGTTGCTTACGATTTTGGTTACACTGCCGGTGAAATCCTTCCCTCGGAATCACCGATTAGAGTTTCATTGCAAGCAGACGGCTCTGTAAAACTTGGTCCTAACGTTGCGCGTGTTACACCTGATGCCGCAGCTGCCGGTTTTACTGCACCTACTCTTGGTTCTATTACCCGTGTTGAAGGAACTTCATCCGGAATTATTACTTATGATATATTGGACCTTAATAAGATTAAAGACGGGCATGTTTATAATATAATTTTTGAAGATACTACTAAAGTTGGCGCGCGTACAGACCTACCGGATACACTCACAACTAAGAATTTTACTTTGGTTGATTCAACTGCCGGGGTTACTCTTATCGATAAAAGTGTTCATCTTGCAGCTGATTATGAGCAGCCGATTGTTGATGGTTTCAGACTTAAGTTCCAAAATGAAGCGAGTGTTAGCCTCAACAGAGACAAATCTGTTTGGAGCGATCCGGCAATAGCCAATTATCAATTTGAAAAATTTGTTTTCAAAGGCGGCTTTAAAGGTGAGGAGAGACCAAATGATTATAGAATCGAATTCGGTGATGTTGGTTTCGGAACCTCAAAAGAAATTGTTCTTGACAAAACTTACCCATCCAAACAAGTAAATTTTAAAGTCTTTAATAAGAGTACGAATAAATATATTGAATTTGGTTTCCTTGAAGCTGACGGCAATGATGGAAAGCTCACATCAACCGGTGCTAAAAGGGATCGAATAGTTTTCTTAGAGCCCGGTGCAAATAATAATTTGGTTTATACATGGTGGTTCTATCTTCTCGAAACACCCAGCCAGGAAAACGGCAAAAGATATCCGCAAAGCGGTGACCAAATAGAAATCAGTATCAGTAAGCCTTTCTTGTCCTCAGACAAATATAGATTTGCTGCAAGCAGTGCAAAAATTGATGCTGATAAAGCGAAAGAAGAATTAGAAAATATTAAAGTTGTTCCGAACCCGTATGTTGCAACAGCACAGTGGGAGCCGAAAAATCCGTATGCAAGCGGAAGAGGTCCGCGTTCATTGCATTTTACACATCTGCCGAATAAGTGTACAATAAGAATCTTTACCGTTAACGGCGAATTGGTTGATGTGATTGAACATGAAAGTACGTTCAACGATGGTTCAGAAGAATGGAAGATGCTTACCAAAGATAATCTCAACATTGCTTACGGTGTTTATGTTTATCATATTGAAGCGCCGGGCATCGGAGATAAGACCGGTAAGTTTGCCGTAATTAAATAAACATTTAAAAAGCAGAGCAGATTTATAACATGCTCTGCAAAGTTGAAGAGAAAATTTTCAAGGAGTTTAATCGTGTTTAATAAAAGAATAATAATTGTTATGATTTTAGCGGCAGCTCTTCTTCAACCGTTAACGGCACAACAGGTAACAAAAACGGGAACAACTGCGGCTAAATTCTTGAGCGTGGGGATCGGTCCCCGCGCTAATGCAATGGGAGGTGCTTATACTTCTATTGCCAATGATGCAACGGCAATGTACTGGAACCCGGCAGGTATTGCGAACGTCGGGGAAGTGCAAGCTGTTTTTACTTACACAAAAATGTTCGCTGATATTAATGTCAATTACTTCGGAATCATCCTTCCAGCCGGTGAAATCGGTACTTTCGGATTGAATGTAACTGCACTAAACATCGGCGATATGGATGTTACAACAGAATATTATCCTGAAGGGACAGGCGAAACTTTTTCTGCCGGCAGTTACGCTTTCGGATTAACGTTCTCGCGTTACATCACACAAGATTTCTCGGTGGGCATTAATGTTAAATATATCCGCGAAGATATTTTTAATTCAAGTGCACAGGGAATCGGCTTTGATGTCGGTACAGTTTTCAATACTCCGTTTTACGGTTTAAAATTTGCGAGCAGTATTTCCAACTACGGCTCAAAGATGCAGATTAGCGGAGATGATTTATTGGTTCGTCACGATCCGGATGAACAACGTTCGGGCAATAACCAAACTATCGATGCTTTTTATTCAACAGATGAATACGAACTGCCGCTAAGACTGCAGATAGGTATTTCGAGAGAGTTCCAATTCCTCGAAGAGCATAAGTTAACACTTGCTGTTGATGCTATTCATCCAAACGATAATAACCAATGGGTGAATGTTGGCGGAGAAATTGCTTTGTTCAATAATTTGATCTCTTTTAGAGGCGGATATAAAACATTATTTTTAGACGATAGTCAGGAAGGGCTAACACTCGGCGCCGGCATCAAGTACGACGGGTTAGGATTTTTTAAGATAGCCGTCGATTACTCGTACCAGAAATTTGAATTCTTAGATAACATACACAGCTTTGGGGTTTCCCTGAGCTTTTAATTCTGAGTCCCCGGCTTAAGTCGGGGCGAAGAATCTCCTACACTATTGTGTAAGAGATTCAACAATGGAAAGTTGATGCAATGCTGTTCATTTATAAAAAGTTTTCCACCTAATTAATAAAAAATATTTTTCACTCAACAAATGGAGGCACAATGAAAAAAGCATTATTACTTTTTGCAGTACTATTATTTAGTGTCTCTCTTGTTAGTGCTCAAACGTACAATGTTACCTTTAAGGTAAACATGAACATAGAGCTTAATAAGGGACGACTAACTGCAACAGATGGTGTTTACGCCCGCGGTAATTTCAACGACTGGGGTGAAAGTCAACTAACAGATGCAGACACGGACGGTATTTATGATGCTGTAATAGCTGTTGATGCATCTAAGCTGGAAGTCGGCACAAAATTGAATTATAAGTTTTATCACAAAGGAGCTAACGGAACCAACGGAGGCTGGGAAAGTGATGTTAACGGTGGTAACCGTACTGCTGAAATCACTGCCGATAAAGCTCTTGATGCAGCATTCTTTAACAGTGGTTCTTACTCTACCGGCGGTTATTATACAAGCGTAGCGTCTGATGTTACATTTAATGTAAATATGACGTTACCAATCAATATGGGCATGGACCCGGCTACAGCTACTGTTGGCGTTGCCGGTAATTTCAATGGCTGGAATACAACAGCAACTACATTAACAGATGCTGATGGAGATAAAATTTATTCAGGGACTGTATCTGTAACATCAGGGGAATTACTTGTCTACAAATTTATTTATAACCAAAACGGTACAAGTTGGGAAGGTGCCTGGGATGGCGAAGACGATATATTTGGAAATGACAAAAATAGAATTTATGGCGTTATCGACGGCGCAAATTCAATTGAAAGATTCTGGAACAACCAAGATCCAAACGTTCAATTGGGAGACGGAAATATTTCTTTTACTATGGATATGAGTGTTCTTGAAGAAATTGGAGTTTTTGACCAGGTAACCGACTTACTACAGATAAGAGGTGGTTTTAACGGGTGGAGTGACAGTGACCCTTCAAAATCTCATATGAATCAAGATGTGTTTAACCCGAGTGAATGGTATCTAACAATTCCGTTTGAGAAAGCTGAAGTAAATTCTGAACAAACATTCAAATATTATGCAGTATTAGCAAATCCCGGCATTTGGACAGATTCATGGGAAAGACCACTTTCAACCGGTGGCGGCGACCGTTCTGCTCCTTTTCTTGCTGATCCGAATCAAGTAGTAGAAAAAGTATATTATGATGATGTTCAACCCTACCTTGTTGTTGAATCGGGTAAGTTTGTTCAAATTACTTTCCGCGTTGACATGACCGATGCTTATGATCCTAACAAACAAGCAGTTCCGATGGAAGCTGCAGATAGATTATTCTGGCGCTCGAGACAACCTTTATTCCAAAGAGTTTTGGGATGGACTGATAATGACACCCAGCAGAATTTTGAATTGTTCGATCCGGACGGCGATAAGATTTACGAAGGTACACTTGCAGTAAACGGACCGGCATTCAATGCTTTCGAATATATTTATATGTATCAGAAAGCAAGCGACGCTACATGGCAGCGAGAACCTACTGCACTTGGTACTACATATTCCGGCAGAACACGCTACATCCCGATGCCGGCGGCAAGACAATTCCAACAGCCATATACAGCTCCACTCGATTCATGGTTGAATCAAGCTGATAAATCTTCACAAGCTGAGCCGATACCGATAATTTTATCTGTTGAAGAGTTAGGTACTGGAATTCCGACTACATATTCTCTCGACCAAAATTATCCGAATCCGTTTAACCCATCTACAACAATTAGATTTGCAATTTCGGGTGACGAAAAAGTAAGCTTGAAGATCTACAATGTTCTCGGTCAGCAAGTATCCGAATTGTTGAATCAAGAAATGAAAGCCGGTTCGTACGAATACAAATTCAATGCAGCGAATTTGAGCAGCGGCATTTATTTCTACACAATCAACGCCGGTACTTACACCGCAACCAGAAAGATGATCTACTTGAAGTAAAATTAATATAGGTGGAAAGAGAGAAGAGCCTCGCTGAATAAGCGGGGCTTTTTTATGTCACGTTATTTTTTAACCGCTAAAATCTGTGCGAGCTGGCGGTACAAATTTTCTGCGCCGCTGTAGTTCGGATCTTTCTTCATCAATTTTGCAACAGCATCAAATCCGTTTTTGTAATCTTTGTTCAATGCATACGCGCCGGCAAGGTTATAAAGCGCTTGTAAATCTTCCGCATCGTAACCAACAGCTTCTTCGAGATATTTAACCGCGTTTTTTGTATCGCCGCTGTTGAGTGCAATCTGTCCGAGCCATTTTGTGCAAAAAGAATTCGGGCGCAGTTCGTATTCAAGATCCAAAATCTTTGTTGCAGATGCGTAATCTTGCTTTTTGAGAAAGCGTATTGTTATCTCTTCGAGTTTTTGATAGTATTCGGTAATTACAGGATATTGGTAAATCAGCGCGCGCATGTGCTCAAGAAATTTATCGACATTTTTATGTGTGAAGTACCAATTGGCAGTTCGCTCAACAGCAATACCCCAGCTTAACTTGCTTTGAAGATAATTTACAGACATCGAATCAATATAATTTTTTGGCTGGCAGACTTCATCGTAAGTTCTCTTAAATTTCGGATCGATGAATGGCCAGTCGTTTCTCAAAAGTTTTATTCTGTAATCGGCGGTTATCGAATCGAACTCAGAAAAAACAAAATTAGTGAGAGCAGTGCTGTCTTGTTTTTCAACCGGAATTTGCAGTGCATTGTTTTCAGGCAGATAATTTCTCTCGATCATTTTTTCGCAATACAATTTCCCGATTAACTGGAAACCATGCAGCGTTGGATGCAGATGATCGGTCATTAAATTTGTGCCGGTTATTCCGTGCGGGCTTTCGGATTTGAACAGTGAATCAACATCAATCAATGCTGCGTTATATTTTTGTGCAAGTTGTTTTATCATCTCGTTAATTTTTTCAGGTGCGCGGAAACGCAAGCCGTCCAATTCCTTTGCATAATCGAAAAGTTTGTACGCTTCATTGTAATTACCGCTGGTATATTCTTTTTGTGCTTTCACAAAAATTGAATCGGCGCGCGGATACTTTTTTGAATTAATCGAGATGAAAGGATATTGGTCTTTTAAATTGCTTGCCATCGTTGAAACAATTACCGGCACGTTTGCATCTTGCAGCATTTCCAGAATGCCGGAAAAATTTCCTTCGAACTGATTAAGTCCGGCGTAATAATTTTCCGAATCTAGTTCGATATATTTTTCTTTTGCCATACGGGACATTAGTGTGCCGGTGCGCGGCGCATTGTTGTCCGATGCGAAAACAGTTGCCGCCCACTGAACAAAATTTTTGACAAGTTGGGTGGTTTTAAATTTATTCAGGAAGAGAACAAGATTTACAGCCGCTCTTGAATTGCCTGCTGTCTCCATCGAACCGACACCGAGTGCGCCGTAATATTCATTGTGCCCGGCGTAGATTAAAACAAGATCGGGTTTCTGTTCGATTACACCGGGGATAAAATCTTTTATCGTGTAAGTATTTGTAGCAGAAAGACTGATATTAATTACTTCGATTTTTTTTGTTGGGTACGAGAGTTCCAATCTTTTCCGGATGTATCTTGAAAAAGAACCCAACGGCATGTACGGATAACCGGCGGCACTGCTTTCGCCGAGTACAAAAACGCGGAATGAGTTCGCGTCTTTTGTTTCATCAAAAATATCTTCTATCGATGAAGGAATGCTCGGGTTATTCGAAAAATATCTCCGCGCTACATCGGGATTAATTATTAGTTTGTCTTCAGTTACGTTAACCCACATTGTGAGATCGTGACCGTAATTGAAAATTCTTAACCCGCCTTCGAGCAGTACAAAAAAGAGAATGGGAATAAGAATCAGAATAAAATAAAAATAGAGAGGAGTTTTTTTGTCCGATGTTTCAATTATTTTTTTCACTACGTCGAGCGGCAAATTCAGGTTAGATGAGATTTTTTCTGCACCGAGTTTATCTTTGTTCTTTAGTATGTAGCTGATTTGTTTATTCGAAACAGCCAAGTAAACCTCTCTGTTTTGTAATCTGCGGGTGTTAAAATACTCAAAAAATTTTTATGATTGATAGTGCTGTCAGCGAGCTTGAATGCCGTGAAAACATTCAAGTTCAACAAGAGAATCCATGAGATTATTAATCAAAAAAAGATTAATTTTTGTCCAGGCAATCAGAGGTATCGTATGAGTAAACTTTCAACATTGAGCCAGCTTTGGACATTCCTAAGAGTCCGCAAAAAATTTTGGCTGATGCCGATAATTTTTTTCTTAATACTTCTCGGCGGGCTAATAATTTTAACAAAAGGTTCGGCACTTGCACCGTTTATATATGCTATCTTTTAATTCTTTTATATGTCTGCCCCAAACTTTTCTCATTGGTTCAGACTAAGTCGCTAAAAAAGTTGATAGTTATGACAACAAAAATTATTTGATTGATCGAATTTGTCAAATAGAAAAAACGCATAAAAACGGTTTTATAAATTTTCTATTCACGTAAAAAAAAGTTTGGGACCGTAGTGATCTTTTACGGTATCATTTTTCGGATTGTTGATGAAGAAATTAAAATGTGTGTTCCTGATAATTTTTGTAATTCTATCAGCCGCTAATTTAAATCACGCACAGGAAAAAGGAACATTAAGAGGAGTTGTAAAAGATTCTACAAATTCCGAAGCGCTTCCGTTCGGCAATGTTTACATCAAGGAATTGAGCGCCGGGGCATCAACAAACAACCGCGGATATTTTGTAATACCGTCGATCCCTTCATCAAAAAAATATACTGTCATTGTTTCTTTCATCGGTTACAAAACAAAATTTTTGGAAGTAACGATCGAACCGTTGAAAATTACCGAGCTTGAAATTTTATTGAGTCCTTCCACAATTGAACTGCAAGCAATAGAAAAAATTGAGTACCTCACCGAAGATGAGAACGTGCCCGATATCGGTAAAACGGTTTTGACGCCGAAGGAACTCGAAGTTATACCGAAAGGAGTTGAAACGGATATACTCCGTTCATTGGCATCATTGCCGGGTGTGCAAAGCACGGGAGATGTATCGGCAAAATTTAATGTGCGCGGAGGCGAGTCGAATCAAAATTTAGTTATGCTTGACGGCATGCCGGTTTATTATCCTTTTCACGCAATCGGTTTGTTCGGCGTGATTGATCCCGATGTAATTAATAACGTAGAATTTTTTAGAGGTGGTTACCCGGCTAATTACGGAAGGGCAATTTCATCTGTTCTAAAAATTATTACAAAAGACGGCAATAAAAATAGATATTCTGCAAAAGCAAGCGGAAGTTTGCTTTCTGCAAAAGGTATGATTGAAGGACCGATACCGAACGGCTCATTTTATTTTACGGGAAGAAAAAGTGTTTCAAACAAAATCCTGAAAAAGTTTTTGAATGAAAACGAACTGCCCGTTGATTTTTACGATGCGGCATTCAAAGTAAATTATAATAGTCCGAATTTTTTCTCCGGCACCAAATTTACTCTGCAAAGTTTACTCAGCGAAGATAACCTTAAATATTCCGATGTTAAGAAACCGGATTACAAATGGTCTAATAATGTTTGGGGATTCAAAATTTTTGCGGTCGGTGATGTCCCTTTCTTTTTGGATTTCGGTTTGAACTTGAGTTCGTTCAAAAACGAAATCATTCCGAAAGAGAGCGGAATCAAACCGAAACTCAACGAGGTTTACGATTTCACAATCTCGACCGATTTCCTTTATGTATTCGACAGCAAAGACGAACTTGGAATCGGAGTTGATGTTAAGTCGGTAAAATCAAAATTGTTTCTCGTAAACAGATTTAATTTTCAGGCGGATGTCGGGCTTGGTGATATTGGTTCAAACGCTTATCTGAATTATAAATTTTTGAGATTCTCCAATATCGGAATTGATCTCGGCGCAAGATTCAACATAAAAAATCTTGCCGCAAAAGGGGATTTAGCAGAACCGAGAATCAGTTTCAATTATTTATTCACGCCGCGTTTGTCATTTAAAGCCGCATTCGGAATTTATCAGCAAGAGTTAACAACAATTACCGATGAACGCGAAGTCCTTTCGCTTTTCGATCCGGTGATTATTATTCCGGAGTATCTTAAAAAATCCAAATCGACTCATTACGTTGTTGGTGTTTCAACAAAACTGTTCGCAGATGTTACAATTGATATCGAAGGATACTATAAAAAAATATTTACGGCGCCGGCACTCAATGAAAACAAAACAAGTTTTAGCGAACCCGATCTTCTGGAAAGCAAAGGCGAATCGTACGGTGCGGAAATGCAGTTGAAGTTCGATTGGAACCCGTTTGATGTTGCTGTTGCATATTCATTGAGCCGTGCTTTCAAAGAAGTGAACGGCTTCAAATATAGTCCGAGATATGATTCGAGACATAATTTGAATTTCTCCTTGACATGGAATTTGCCGGACGATTGGCAAGTCAGCACGTCATGGGTTTATCATTCCGGTTTCCCCTTCACTCAACAGATCGGTTATTATGACCGTCTCGCATTCAATAATTTTTTGAACGATTATAATATTTACCAAACTTTGATACCGGTTCAATATTTCGGAACGAAGAATGCCGCACGGCTGCCGGATTATCACCGGCTCGATATCATTATCGCGAAAAAGTTGGATCTCGATTTTGTAAAAATGAATTTGGACTTAAGTGCAATCAACGTTTACGACCGGAAAAATATTTATTACTTCGAACAAAACACCGGCAAGCGGATTAACATGCTGCCGTTTCTCTTAACCGGAACTGTTAAGATTGAGTTATGAAAAAAATCTTTGCACATCTTTCTTTAATAGTATTGTTTACAGCATTTGTTTCTTGCGAAGACGATATTTCTCCGGTTGGAGATCTGCCGGACAAGTATGCGGTCAACCTTGTATTGAGAGGCGATACAACATTGCAGACGGCATACATTTCACGTTTGTATGCAGCAGAAAATTTTGATCCCTATTCGAATGAAATCGATCCCGCAGTTGAAGGCGCAAAAGTTTCTTTGAAGTATTCAGGTTCAACAACAGAATATTTTTTTAACGACACGGTTGATAACGACAAGATTAATTCACGATACGGCACGCCGGCAAAATATTATTATCTGAAAAATTTTACACCGCAATTCGGAAAAGAACTTGAATTGAAAGTCGTTCTGCCCGATGGACAAACGATGACTTCCAAAACAAAAGTGCCTCAGAGCATTGCTTTCGATCTTGATGCTACTACGCCTTTTATTCCGGGTCCACTTATCGGGCGCGATACTGTTAACATAACTGTTGCGTGGAAGAGCAGCAGTCTCGATCTTCTCAAAGCAGGCAAAGTAAAGATTGTTTACTTCCACAAAGAATTGAGCGGAGAAAAAATCAGACATGAAAAAGAAGTTACGCTTGGTCTTGTTGTTGATGGAACAGATACGGTAAAAAATTATATTGATATTACATTCAACAGTTATTTGAAGATCAATAGAAAATTACTTGAGGAAGCACTCGAAGAAATTTCTGAAGGAGATGGAGTGAAGGGAAGATATTCGATAGCTCCGCTCGAAATTGATGTTTTCTTTTTCGATGATAATTTAACACGCTTTTATTCCGCCGGTTTGTTTTTTGATTTCGGTTTTACCGTAAGAAATTATCCGGGCGATTTATCAAACATTAACGGCGGCTTGGGATTTTTTGCGAGCTACATCCACGCCAACAAAATTATTAAGTTCGAAAAGCAATACCTTCTCAATCGTTTCGGGTATTTGGCAGAGAAGTAAATGAAAACATAGACCCCGAAAATTTACTAAACCTTCGGGGTCGTGCTGTTATTTAAGTATCAATATCTGGTACGGCTCTAATTCAATTTTGTTGTGTGCAGAAAAATTCTTTCCTGTAATCAAATCTGTTCTATCGCCATTCATAAAATTAGCTTCAACGCTTTTCTTTGTTTTGTTGTTGTTCACCATAACGGTAACTGTTTCGTTTTCGTTCGAGCGTTTGTAAACAAGAATATTGTTTTGTTGATCGGCAACAGAAAACTCAACATCACCAAAAGATAAAACGTTATTAGCTTTTCTGATCGCGGTTAATTTTTTTATCCAATCAAACATGTTTTGATCAAACTTAACTTCATCTGCAGTTCTCGCTTTTCCGAACGGATGAGTTGTCTCTGTTTCATAAATGAATTCGGGCCATACATTCGGTTTGCGGCAATCGGGATCGTCTCCGCCCCACATACCGGCTTCGTCGCCGTTGTAAATGTGTGGTGCGCCGGGCAGTGTAAACTGGATTGCGTATGCAAGTTTTTGTTTCAATCTTTCTTCTTCGTTCGGTTTACGCACATCAAAATTGATATCGTCTTTTACACAGCCTTTGTGGTCGTATTGTCCGTCCGGATTAACAATCAGCGAAGCAAGCCGCTCGCTATCGTGCGTTCCGAGTACATTCATCATCACATAAAAATTTTCTTTGTATTGGCTCATAATATTTTTTAACGAATCAACAAACCCTTGCGGACCGATATTATTTTTGTTTGCGAATAGAAAATCTTTAACAGCGCGTGTGAAGCGGTAATTCATTACGGCATCAAACTGATCTCCTTGCAGCCACGGAGCCGCATTGAACATTTTGTATTGATTCCAATTTTCCCACCAGACTTCACCGACTGTGTACGCTTCGGGATTTATTTCGCGTATCCATTTTCTAAATTCTTTCCAGAATTCATGTCGTACCATTTCTGCAACATCAAGCCTCCATCCGTCAATTCCATCGGAAGTATTTCCGTCGTTGTTCGGGTCCATCCATCTTTTAACAACAGCGTGAATATGTTCGCGCGGACCTTTGACAATACCGTTTGCATCTTCGTTGATTTCCGGCAAATCTTTTACACCAACCCAGCCGGAATAATCGAATTCATTTTCGGGAGTGTTCGGGTCGTCCAATTTATTTATTACGAACCAATCCTTGAATTCCGAGTTGCGCTGATTCTTCACGATATCTTTGAATGCCCAAAATTGTGTTCCGGTATGATTGAACACGCCGTCAACAATAATTTTCATTCCGCGCTTGTGAACTTCTTCAATTAGTTTAAGAAATAATTTATCTGCAGAAGTCCATTGCCATGTAGAAGGATCGGCGGGATTTTCTTGCGCCCAAATTTTTCTATCGCCTTCCGGGTCGGGTCCGAAATTGTTATCGATGTGGTGATACATCGAGGCATCGTACTTGTGTAGTGACGGCGATTCAAAAATCGGGTTGATATAAATTGCTGTTATGCCGAGTTCTTTCAAGTAATCGAGTTTGTTTATCACGCCTTGAAGATCACCGCCGTATCTGCGGATGTTAACGATGTCGTAAAAATTTTTTTTCAGATTCACTTCCCACGGCTGAAGCTTGTACCAATCGGAAGTCCATGGATGAGTTTGCCATCCTTCCGGTGTAAAGTAAGGCCATGCACCTTCCATGTCGATTGCTTTCGGATCGTTTGAAGGATCTCCGTTGGAAAATCTTTCCGGAAAAATTTGATACCACACTGCTTCCTTTGCCCAAGCCGGTACTTCATTAATGCTCGTCCGCTGCGGCGGACTTGTTTTTTGCTGGGCTGTACAGGTCAATAAAAATATTAGAAATAAAAATGCAGCAAATAATTTCTTCATGATGCCTCCGTATGAATAGAAATTGTATAGACAAATATATCTATCTTTTGAAAAAGGATTTTGGAAAGTTCTGTTGATGGAGAATTAAGTTCTTTTTTTGTATCCTTGTAACCGTTTTTTGAGAGTTCTTTTTATAGAAAATAAAATACCCGGAAAGTTGGCAGAGTCTCCGCATAGCGGAGTAAAGGCTGCTTGTCCCGCTTTGCGGGAAATGCGGCGGTCTTGTTGAGAGAAACGAAATCCCGACTTGTCGGGAAAAACCGTTATAAGGATGCAGTAGAAAAATAAATAATACCCGGAGAGTTGGCAGAGTCTCCGCATAGCGGAGTAAAGGTTGCTTGTCCTGCTTTGCGGGAAATGCGGCGGTCTTGTTGAGAGAAACGAAATCCCGACTTGTCGGGAAAAACCGTTATGAGGATGCAGTAAAAAAATAAATAATACCCGGAGAGTTGGCAGAGTGGTTGAATGCGGCGGTCTTGAAAACCGTTAAGGATGCAAGTCCTTCCGGGGTTCGAATCCCTGACTCTCCGCCAAGAAAATGAAACCTCGATACAATTTTGTATCGGGGTTTTTTATTTTAAATGGGGATATTGGTTAAAAAGAATTAAATTTCTCCATCTTCGGGATCAACGAGGTACTAACAAGCAGCTGGTTTGTACTGGCATAATGATTGTTGCTTTCATTAAAAATTAGAAAGATTATGAATCCATTTCAACGTACAAATGATTCTTTTCCGCAATCAAAAATCTATAGTTACATTCCTAATTGGCTGATCTACTTTTTGATTTTTATTGCTATCATAACTTCTGTTGTATTCTACCTCTTTCCTTTTCAAAACGAGTTTATTGGAAACGAAAAAGTTGCAAAAGTTTATTTTGCCGATAACATTACCAACGCACACATCGAGTTGATAAAAATATTCAACCAAAAGTATAAAGGGAAAATAGAAGTAATCCCGGTTGATTTACCCACCGTAAAATTTACAACGAACAAAAGGAAAGAATTAATTACACGCACTCTGCGGAGCAGAAACAGCCGCATCGATATTTTTGCAGTCGATCAAATTTGGGTCCCTCGATTTGCAAAATGGGCTGAACCTTTAAGCGGTTATTTCTCAAAAAATGAATTGGATCAATTACTTCCTCAAGCTCTCGGCACTTGTGTGTTTAACGACTCTCTATTCGCGGTCCCTTTTTTTATTGATGTTGGTGTTCTCTATTACAGAAAAGACTTGATTCAAAAAATAAAAAATCATGATTACGTTGAAGAAAAATTGCAAGAAGGAATTACATGGGATGAATTGATCGAACTAAAAAATAAAAGCATGAACGGCAATTATGTTTATGTTTTTCAGGGCGATGCGTACGAAGGATTAATATGCAATTATTTTGAGATGCTCGGCGCGAAAGGAGAAAGTTTTTATAACAAAGGGAAGTACGATGTTTACAATCCGCATAGTATTAAAAGCGCGCAGAAACTTGTTGATATGATTTATAAAAATAAAGTAACGCCCGCACAAGTTGCAGAGTTTGACGAAAGCAAATCTTATGAATATGCACTTGAAAACGATATTCCTTTTTTTAGAGGATGGCCCACGTTAATCAGGTATTCAAATTTGGTCTCGCGGACTATGAGCAAATTAAATTTGCTTGGCGAAGCGCCGCTGCCGAAAAATTCAGGCGATCACTCAACGGCAGCTATCGGCGGCTGGAATCTTGTACTATCGCGCTACTCATCTGTAAAAAAAGAAGCGGTAACTTTTATAAAATTTATTTTGTCGCAAGAGATTCAGGAATTGAATTACAAATCGGGTTCTTATCTTCCAATATTAAAATCGTTCTATTCCGATTCCAAACTGCTGAATAAATATCCGCGTTTGGATAAATTCAAAGATATTATTCAAAACGGAGTGCACAGACCATCCGATTACAATTACACTAAAATTTCGGATGTGCTTGCGATGTACTTGAACAAAGCTTTGAAAAAAGAATTATCCGTTGAAGAAGCTCTTAAGGCATCGCAGATGCAGATTAACGCGATTCTAAATTTGTCGTATAAATAAAATTAATAACAGCACGGCAAAAAATTATGAACATATTACACCGTATAAAAAAGTACAGGTTTGAGTTCTACCATTTTATAATACTGATAGTAATTATCAGTATATCGCAAATTACGCTGTCATATATCAACACGCGTTCAACACAAAACTTGATTGGCAAATCGATTGATGTTTACCGGTGGGATACGGCAGAACGAATTGCAGATTTAACGACAACTTCGCTGGAACTTCTGATTCAGAGCAGCAACTTTTCTTCGGATGATACGAAAGATCTTTCTTCAAAGATAGAAGCGCTCGATTTTATTTTGAATCAGCAGCGCCTTCAAAAAAATATTGAGGATATTTGTCTGCTCTTCTACGACGGCAGCCGCGTTGTTGATATTGATGACGGACGTTCGCTTTACTATTATGTAAATCATATTCCCGTCAGTACAACGGGTCGACCTTTCCGTTCACAAGCTAAAGAACTTTTCATCAATTCGAGCGAAAGTCTTTTTAAGAATGAAGCGGTGCTGAACAAAAAAGAATCGTCTCAAGTTTTTCACGTGCTTGTTCCTTTTTCAATCAAAGGCGAAGTAGTCGGCTCGGTTTACATGAAAATTATTCCGGATTTCACCGATATCATGAAAGTAATAACAAGTTCGTCCGATCAAACCGGCGCGCTCTTTTCGGCATTAATTTTATTCAGCATTCTTTTGATGTTTCTTATGACGACATTTCTTGTCCGGGAACGTGATCAGATGCAGCACGAACTTTATCAGCAAAGAGAAAAACAGCTCACTCAAAAAATAGAAGAACAGAAAGAAGCACTCTTTACGAAAAGAATTTATCACGCACAGCACAAAGCAGAAAAGATAATGGGCTTTATAAAAGATGATGTTTTAAATTTGACAGCGCAAAATTTTGAAGCTGTCAGACACCGGATTGTAAAATATGCCAACTTTGTCGGCAGAGTTGTTTACGATATGAAAAATTTCAACCCGCCGATAAATGTAATCCGCAATGTTAACTTTAACACGAATCTGAATGCTGTAATCGAGTTTCTCATAAAAAATGTTTTGAAGAGGGTTTATAAAAAGAATGAAGAATATCATTTTGAATTAGACCTTGATGCGGGTATGCCGGCACTTTATATAAACGAATATGTGATTTGGGAAATCATCGAACCGCTGATTCAAAATTGTATCGATCATAATAAAAATCAGGATATTGTTATTTCGATAAAGACAAAATATTTCCCTGAAGAAAAAATTTCACATGTTATCATTGAAGATAACGGCGCCGGTTTCAACGAGGAAATTCTTCAACCGGACGCGAACGGCATAAAAAAATTATTTTTGGAAAAAGTAACAACAAAAACAAAAATTCAGAACTCGGGCTACGGATGTTATATTGCTTATGAAAACTGCAAACGCTGCGGAATGAAAATTGATGCACATAACGGCGAAAAGGGGGCAGTCTTTTTTATCGAGATTCCACACAAGTGAGAAAATAATTTATGAATAACCGCAAAATTAATATTCTTGTTGTAGAGGATGAAGAATTCGACGTCAAAAGAATTCAGGCAACGCTGAAACCTTTTGAAGAAATTATCTGCATCAAAGAAATTGTTTCTTCGGGAAAAGACACTCTGCAATTAATAAAGGATAACAAACATCTATTTGATGTAGTTATTCTTGATTATCAAATTTCCGGCGGGCTTCAAGGCGAAGAATTAATCGAAGAAATAAAAAAGATCGACGGCACACTTCAGGTAATTGTTATTACGAAGATGACGATAAATCAAACCGATCTGCAATTTGCAACTCAATTGATTGAAAGCGGCGCTTCGTGGTTCGGTACGAAAAACCCGACGGACATTGATTACATTTATCAACCGACCGATTTTGTGCTTGCCATTAAAAATGCTTTTGAAAAAAGAAAACTCGAAATAGAAAAAGAAATTCTGAGGAAAGAACATTCAAGTTCTCAATCGAAGCTGGAAAATAATATTCAAAAAATGATTAACAATTATTCTTTGATCGGCGAATCTCTTGCGATGAAAACAATTAAACGTGCGATCGAAACGTATGCAAAGACCGATGCAAATATTCTGATAATTGGTGAATCGGGGACGGGCAAAGAATTGGTCGCGCGGAATATTCATTATTACAGTCAAAGAAAATTTGAAAACTTTGTAACTGTGAATTGTTCTGCAATTCCGAACGAGCTAATAGAGAGCGAACTTTTCGGTTACGAAAAAGGCGCCTTCACCGATGCGAAAGAAGAGAAGCGCGGCTTGTTTGAACAAGCAGACGGCGGAACAATTTTTCTTGATGAAGTAAGCGAACTGCCGTTACTTGCGCAAGCAAAATTATTGAGAGTGCTCGAAAGCGGCGAGATTGATAAAATCGGAAGGAAAAAAAGTTACGGCGTTAATGTAAGGGTAATTGCGGCTACAAATAAAAATATCGAAGTGTTGATGCGCGAACGCCAGTTCAGAGAAGATCTATATTACCGGCTGAATATTCTAAACATTCATCTGCCTCCTCTTAGAGAACGGAAAGATGATATCGCGCGGCTGCTGAATAATTTTATGGAAAAATCGTGCAATGAATTTCATGTTTATCCTCCCCAAGTTTCCGATGAAGCTTTGAAATTTTTGTCCGACTATCAATGGCAGGGAAACGTGCGGCAATTAAAAAATGTTGTGCAGCGGCTTGTATTGATGAGTTCAAATGTTATCGGCATCGATGAAGTAGAAGCGGCTCTCGGAATAAAAAATCAAATTGCTTTCGGCGGATACACTTTGCCGATTTATTCGAGAGAAGAAATTCCCCATCTCAAAGATGCGGAGTTTGAATTCAAAAAAAGGTTTGTACAATTTGTTCGCAACAACTGCAAAACTGATGCTGAAGCGGCAAACAAAATAGGCATTGCACGTTCAAATTTTCACCGTCTCTGTAAAGAACTGGGATTAAAGTAACACAGTGCGGTTCTAAAAAATATTTTTTAAAATTCTTTAACGCAGAGAAGCCGCGCAAAACAACATGCAAGCGCAAGGAAGCACAAAGAACGCAGAGGTAGTAGAAATTTTTTAGAACCACTTTTGGTCTTTGAAATGTCTGCTAATATTGCTGTAATCTTCCGTGTGCGGCACATAAAAGATTATCAAAAAGAAAACAATGTTGTAAAATTGATAACACAAAAAGATTTATAGTGAGTTAAAATTTTACAAGCTGTTTTTCCACTCCAAAAATAAACTTAGTCAAGTTGTTGTAACTAAGTAACCTAAAGTAACCGTTTAACTTTTTCCCCTTGCAAACTATTCCGGAATAAAAACTTTTTCTCTTTTGGCATACATGTTGGGTAATTTGTCAATCATTTGAAAGGCTACGATTATTTGAAACTTACCCGTACATAAATAATATTACTTTTCAAAACTACAAGGAGAGGCATATGAGTAGAAATATTTACCAAAAGTTACTAAGACTTGTCTTAGTTCTTTTTCTAATTCCGGTTTTGATATCAGCACAAAACACTGGCACAATTACCGGAAAAGTTACCGACACGAAAGGAAGCCCGATTCCTTTTGCAAATGTTGTATTGGTTGGAACAACCATAGGAGCGGCGGCAAATATTGACGGAAACTATTCCGTAGAGAAAGTTCCTCCAGGCGATTATACTCTTAGTGCTACTGTAATCGGTTATCGCGAAGCTAAATCAAAAATAAATGTAACAGCAGGCAAAACTACAACACAAGATTTCACACTTGCCGAAGATGTTCTGCAAATGGAAGGTGTTGTAATAACCGGTACTGCCGGCGGTTCGGGAGTTAAAAAGAAAGACGCAAGTTTTGCTATTACGACAATATCTCCCGCAGCTTTAGAACAATTGGCGCCGCCAAGTACGGCTGCGGCTTTGGATCTGGTGCCCGGTGTTTGGTCGGAAAGTTCCGGCGGAGTAGCCGGTGCAAATATTATGGTTAGAGGTTTGCCTTCAGGTGGAGATGCTCCTTTCGTAACTATGTCTATTAACGGAGCGCCGCTTTACGGTGCACAAACACTTTCGTTTTTTGAACAGAGTACAATCTTCCGCATTGACGAAACTGTTGCATCAACCGAAGCGTTGAGAGGTGGTCCAAGTTCTGTTTTTTCAAACGGCGAAGCCGGCTTAACAACAAACTTTAATTTGAAAAAAGGAACAGATATAACTAAGGGTAGAGTTAAGTACTCAACTTCTGATTTTGGCTTGCAGAGAGTTGATGCTGTTTTAAGCGGTCCCGTTGTAGATAAATTATATTATATGGTGGGCGGTTTTTTTAGAACATCACCGGGAATTAGAAATACTCAATTTAATTCCGAAGACGGGCAGCAAATTACATTACAGCTTACCAAAGTATATGACAAAGGCGTTATAAATGCTTTTTCAAGATTTACAGATGACCACGGACAGTGGGTTCTTCCGATGGCATTAGGTACGGGCAACGATCTTGGTACATTCTCACCACTCGGCAATTCAACGCGCTTCCGTACTCTGCAGATAAATGCACAAGGCGACAGTGCAACTTTTGATTTTTCAAAAGGACGCGGATGGAAAGGCGCAATAAGCGGATTGAACTTTGATTATGATTTAGGCGGAGGCTGGACAGTTAGAGATAATCTCTCTTATACAAAAGGTAATGCCAATACTTACGGTTTTGTACCCAATGGCAACCCTATGAGCGTAAGCGCCTTAAAAGCAAAAATAGGTGCAAATACAATTCAAACAGTCGGCGGTAAAAACCTTACATCAGGTTATGTCCAAAGTTATGGAAGCTGGGTAGTAGAAAAAGAATTGGAATCTTTAACAAACGATATAAGCTTAACAAAAAATGTTGAAAACCATAAACTCACCATCGGTGCTTATCAAGCATACTGGACTACAAACGATTTCTGGACTCTCGGCAATCATATTCTTGTAGAAAATGTTGAGAATGGCGACATAATAAAAGATGTTAACCCAAATGAAGTTGCCGGAAGTTGGAACTACGGACTTAACGAAGCTGGCGATGCAAGAGTATTTGCAATTTATGCCGGTGATTCTTGGCAGTTGAATGAGAAAGTAAGATTGGACCTCGGTGCAAGATATCATTTCTTTAATCTCAACTTTACATTAGATCACGGAGCTCAACCCGATGGTGTAACAGATTTAACTGCTTCATTAGATGGCAACGATTGGGCTGGTACAGCAGCTATCAATTATGCAATCGATACAGACTTCGGAGTTTTTGTCCGCGGTTCAAAAGGATTGTTTTACCCGAACTTTGATAATATCAGAGAAGGGAATAATTACAACTTAACAAGCGGTACTTTGCAAGATGGAACAATCGAATCAAGTTTGTTTAACCAATATGAACTTGGATTTAAATACGAACACAGTTATTTCAGTTTATTCTTAACCGGTTTCGTGAACACAGTGGAAATTTATGACGGCGGCGTTGGTTCCACATTTGCGGCTGCTCAATTAAAGACAAGAACATTCGGCACCGAAGTAGATGCCGGCTTAAGTATCAGTAAATTCAAAGTTGGATTAACCGGAACACTGCAAAGCGGAGAAATTACAGAATCCCCGAATGCACCGGAAACAGTAGGCAATAAAATCTGGCGTCAGCCCAGCGTCCAATTCCGTCTTGCCCCGAGTTACGACTTCCAGTTAAGCGATAACCTTCAGGCTACATTATACGGTGCAATAAGATATGTAGGCTCACGCTGGAACGATAGAGATAATTCTTATGAATTAGATTCTTATTCAAAATTGGATCTTGGTCTTAATCTTTCTACAACCGGAGGCTTAACATTTAACATAAGCGGCGATAATCTAACAGACTCAGAGGGTTTAACAGAAGGAGATCCTCGTGACCCGACAGCTAAAAACGGGCGCCCGCTGTTCGGACGCTCATTTACTTTTTCTATCAGTGTAGATTTCTAAAAAACAGTTGATAAGGCATTTAAAAAAATGCAAAATGTTTCTTCATAAATCATGTTGTTTGAGGCACAGGCAGTTTAGTTTATAATTTATAAAAGCCTGTGCCCCTTATTGTCGCTCATAATTTGTGGATTATCTCATATGTTCACGAGGAAAATTAAAATATCACTTTCGCGGTCAGTTATAATGTTTTGTCTTTATCCGGCATTTACGGAGTAATAAAATGAATCCACTCGTAAAAAAAATTGCAACGGTTTTTTTCAGTTTAACTATGCTTGCAAATTTTATCTGTGCTCGGAATTCCGAATACGAAATATCTACTGCGAAAGTTAAAACATATTTCCCAACGTACATCGGCAATGGACATTTTAGTGTTGCATCAACTCAGCTCGGCACTCTTCCGGCTGAATCTTACATGATAAAATTTTATGACCACGGAGAGAACGACATTCCAAGGATAGCTAATCTTCCGGCTTGGAACGAGGTTAATTATTTCAACGGAAAGAAATGGTTGAATGAATCAAACATAGAATCCGATCATTTTGAAAATTATCAACAAACTTTGGATATGTTGAACGGTCTTCTTCGCACAAGTTACAGCTGGAATTTTTCCGATGACAAAAACGAAAAATATAAGACCGATATTGACATACTTACATTTGTTTCAAGGAAAGAAAAAAATCTTGCCGTTATTAAATTTGAATTCGCAGCAGATTTTTCAGACGAGATAAAATTATCTTTCCCTTTAAATGAACGGCAGAAACCTGAAAGGATTGAACTTGCCGTTCTCGAAAAAGTTGAAAGCGGCAAGCCCGGTGAATGGTCCCCTTTCTGGTATCCCGGATTTACAGAAGTAACGGAAATAAACTCTGCAAAGAAAGCAAATGGCGCTAAGTTGCGGGCTCTTTCTCAAACTGAAGGAAGAGGAACAAAAGCCGCATTGGCATCTGAAATATATTACGAAGATTTAGGACAGACTCCGGAAATATCAACTACATCTACAAAAAAATCAGCAGAGATTGAATTTAAATTCAGAACGCAAAAAGGAAGAAAATATATTTTCTATAAGCTTGTCTCTATTGTTCCGGAATTTGAAAGCAAAGGCAATTTAGTTGAACAAGCACAAAAAATTGTTGAGCAAGCAAAGAGAGCCGGATTTGACAAATTACTTGCGGACCATAAAGCCGAGTGGGAAAATTTATGGCAGACGGATATTATCATCGAAGGTGATGCCGAACTTCAAAAGATTGTCCGCTCAATGATTTTTTATCTTCTCTGCAGTGTTGATGAAAATACCGGATTCGGAATTCCGCCGATGGGACTTGCAACTGCCGGATATTTCGGGCATATCTTTTGGGATTCCGATATTTATATGCAGCCGCCGCTTTTAATAATGTACCCCGAAAAAGCAAAATCGCTTGTGATGTTCAGGCATTCTACTTTAAAGAGTGCACTTGAAAATGCAAAGATCAATAAATACAAAGGTGCAATGTATCCGTGGGAAGCCGATGAAATCGGAAAAGAAACAACACCGTTCTTTGCATATCAAAATGCTCTCCGCGAGAATCATATTGTTGGTGATGTGGCTTTTTCTCAATGGCAATATTTTACTGTAACAAATGATACAAGCTGGCTGAGCAAATGCGGCGCGGAAGTTATTAGAGAGACAGCAGAATTTTGGACTTCGAGAGTAAACTACAATAAAGAGAAAGATCGTTACGAGATTGGCAAACTTGTTTCCGTAAGCGAAGGATTGACCGACGTAAGCAACGAAACTTATACGAATACGATTGCCAAAATAAATTTGGAACTGGCAATTAAAGTGAGTGATTTACTTCGTCTTGAAAAAAATCCGCAGTGGGATGAGATAAGCAAAAAAATGTTTATTCCTTTTAATGCTGAAAAAGAATATCACCCGACTTTTGAAAATGCCGGCGCCGGTGAAGGTGCAACGGAATTGTGGTCGAGTGTGGTTAATTTGTTGTGTTATCCTCTACAAGTAGGAATGACTGAAAATGCAAAAAGGAACGATCTGACTCATGCCGTAAAAAGTTTGGAGCTTCACGGTGCGGGCGCAATGATGGGAGTTAATTTCTTATCAATTATTGCGGCAGAGTTGGGAAGCGACAGCTTGTTGAATTTCACTTTGGACAAAACATTAAAAGGATATCTCAAGCCTCCGTTTTATGTTCTTTCCGAAACTCATGAAAATAAATCAATAAATTTTTTGACGGGAGCCGGATCATTTCTTCAGCAAGTTATTTTCGGTTACACCGGTTTAAGAATAACCAATGACGGAGTAATCCAAAAGTACAACCCGATGCTTCCGAAAAAAGTAAAGCGGCTTCTACTCAAAAACTTTACCCTGAATAATAGAAAGTACGATGTGATTGTTGAAAATAATAAGATCGAAAAGATTCCGCGGAATTAATCGCAGATGTCGTGTATCGGTTCATTTCACTTTTTGTTTTAACACAATTTATAAAGACCGGTTGTGTGAATTAAGAAAATAAAAAACTGTTAAAACAGTTGTACAAAAGTAAATCAGTTTTTATTAACACACGGCTTAAGCCGTGTGTTAATGGGCAAAAAATAAAAAGCAAAACCGTTTCACCTGTCCGGCGTTCTTTTTGACGGAACGGTTTACAAATTAATTCACAAAACCAGTTTTATAAAATTAGAATAATAGCTTGTATGAAAAACGTAGAACGAAATATTGTCTCGAATTTTAAAATTTTTTCTCATGACTCCCATGAGCGGTTCGGCACATCCGGCTTGACGAAAGTTGAGCCGGACGAATCGCTATATATGGGTTGAATTTTCGCACAACAAAAAATAATCTATACAATTGAATAAAACGCCGGATGATCTCACATGCCCACATGGAAAATTAAAACATCACTTTTCTTGAACTACTTTGTGTTCGCAATTCTTCTGAATACGGTAGGAATTGTTATTGCACAGGTTATCGAAGATTTTAATGTAAACAGACTTACCGCCGGAACACTCGAAGCATTCAAAGATCTTTCGATTATGACCGTCTCATTTGTGTTTGCATCGTTCGTTCCGAAATTCGGTTATCGAAGAACAATGATTTCCGGTCTCGTTGCAGTTACGTTCGGAAGTATGATCATCGCGGCAATAACACAATATTGGTCGGCGCCGGTTTTATATGCAATCACCGGCTCAAGTTTCGCGCTGATGAAGGTTTCCGTTTATTCAAGCGTTGGATTGATTACAAAAACTCAGAAAGAACACACCGGTTTTATGAATACACTCGAAGGAGTATTTATGACCGGCTCGCTTACCGGTCCGTTAATTTTTTCTTTGATGATAAGTTTGAATCATTGGCGGAACACATATTGGATAATCGCAATCTTAACAACAATCTCTCTCGTATTAATGTTGTTCACGGAAATTGATGAGAGCGAAGTGAAAGCCGAAGCAAAAGATTCCGGATTCTTAAAAATGTTTTTGTTGTTCAAGTACCCGATGGTTTGGGTCTTTATAGCATGTGCATTTTTATACGTAATGATTGAACAAAGTTTCGGCACATGGCTGCCAACATTTAACAGAGAAATATTTCATTTGTCGCAAGCACAGTCGGCATCGTTCTTAAGTATTTACGCCGGTTCGATTGCGTTCAGCAGATTTTTTGCCGGATATTTATCGAAACGTTTTTCGTGGCTCGGTATTCAACTGGTTTATTTAGCCGGCGCGTTTCTGCTTACGCTGATAATATTAATTCAGACAATCGACTTTACCGCAGAAGTACATGAAAATTGGTATGAAGCCCCGCCGCTTGCATTTATTTTTTCTATGATCGGATTTTTTCTCGGTCCCATTTATCCCACAATTTGTTCTATTGTGTTAAGCAAACTTGAAAAAGGTAAACACAGTTCTATGACCGGGTTAATAATAATTTTTTCCGCACTCGGCGGAACATCCGGCTCGATGATTATAGGATTCTTTTCGCAAAACTTCAGTGTGCACAGCGCGTTTTATTTCCCGTTAATTCCGATTACACTGCTTGCGTTCATGTTAATTCCGTACAAAAAATTATCGGATAAATTTGGGATTGAACATCATACCTTATAATGAATTGAATAAAAAAACACTATGAAAATTGTTTTAGACATCGAGGCAAATCTTTTGAAACTGCTTCAACAAGAAGATACCGACAACGATAAAAAAATTACTGTAGAAGATAGCGGTCCTAAAATTTTTGAAATAGTTGATGCCTCCGGCAACAAATTAAAAATTGAAGGCACATATTTTTTATCTAACTTTTTACAAGAGCTGATACTGGCAAAAGAGAACGGATATGAAATTGCCAAAATCGATTCGGAAAAAATTTTCGAGAAACCGATCGACAGATTGAGTAGGATGATCAAAGATTATTACTGGGACGGGTTAACGAGAAGAATTGACGAATCGGGAATCAGAAAAATATTAGTGGATACAAAGACTGCCGGACTGAGCGGCTCGGCTAAGCTTGCCGGGGCTTTGCCGGAATCCGGATCAAAAGAATTTTATTTGTACGTACCGTTCGCTGATGAAGCCGCATACAATTATTATCGAAAAGTTGCCGGGGACATAAAGGAAGTAAATGTTAATGTTGTAAAGCTTCCGCAAAAAATAACTGCGGAATATGTTTACAGCATAAACAACAAGCCGGGAATGTTATCGCTTGCTCTCAAAAAAAATAGTGATGATGAAATTGCGGGAGTCTCTTTTGTTGTGCCGGGCGGAAGATTTAACGAAATGTACGGATGGGATAGTTACTTCGAATCGCTCGGATTAATCATTGACGGCAAAGCCGAACTCGCCAAAGCGATGGCAGATAATTTTGTTTATGAGATTGAACATTACGGGCAAATATTAAACGCGAACAGAACATATTATCTCACGCGGTCGCAGCCGCCGTTTTTAACTTCACTTGCATTGGCAGTTTATAATGAACTACCACGCAATACCGAAAATAAAGAGTGGCTTAAAAAATTATTGAATGCTTCGATTAAAGAATACAAAACAGTTTGGATGAGCAAACCGAAATTATGTTCGAACAACTTGAGCCGCTATTACGATAAAGGAATTGGATTGGCGCCGGAGACAGAACTTACTCAGTATGATTCGATGTTGAAACCGTTTGCAGAAAAAGCCGGGCTTTCGATTAGAGAGTATCACAAAAAATATTTGTCGAGAGAAATTATCGATCCGGAAATCGAAGAGTTGATAAAACATGACCGCGGTATTAGAGAATCCGGGCATGATACTTCGTACCGGCTCGATAAAGTTTGTGCACACTTAAATACTGCCGATCTCAATTCACTTCTTTATAAATATGAAATAGACATCGCCGAAATTATTAAAAGTGAATTCGATAATTATTTTGTTTCGTATGAAGGTATTATTGAAAACAGCGAAACATGGCTGCGAAAAGCGGCGGAAAGAAAATCACTTATCAACGAATTGATGTGGAACGAAGAAAGTGGATTTTTCTTCGATTACAATTTTGTAAAAAGCGGGCAGACATTTTTTGAAAGTGCAGCTGCATTTTACCCGTTGTGGGCAAAACTTGCAGAACAAAAACAAGCAGACGCGCTTGTTCAAAAAGCTCTGCCCCGTTTGGAATTTGACGGCGGTGTTGCCGGTACATCAAAAGATTCAGCTGGTACAATCAATGACGAAAGACCGCAGAAGCAATGGGATTATCCAAACGGCTGGGCGCCGCATCAAATATTAATTTGGGAAGGATTAAAAAATTACGGCTACGATAAAATTGCAGAGCGGCTCGCATACAAATGGCTTTACCTCATTCTTAAAAATGCTGTGAACTACAACGGGACAATACCGGAAAAATATGATGTTGTTTCTTGCACTCATAAAGTTTTTGCCGAGTACGGAAACGTAGGGACCGAATTCGATTACATCTGCCGCGAAGGATTTGGATGGATGAATGCCTCTTTCAAAGTAGGACTAACAATTTTAAATGATGAACTGAAAGACAAATTAAATAATCTTGTTCCGCCTCAAGAAATATTTTAGTAACCACAGCCGCAAACAATTAGAAAGCAGTTGTCTCACATCTCAATACTACGAACTAAGTACTACGAAGTAGAATATGTTTGTGCAATCTCTCGCGTGTAATTAATTTAACACATCAAACATCGCAAAATATTTTTGATGATAAATTTTCATTAACAGGAGAAGAAATGAAAAAAATTTTTTTAGTATTTCTCTTTTCCGCTTTGCTGATCAAAGCGCAAAAAGATGATTTGACGAAATGGGTTAATCCGCTAATCGGCACCGATTCGGAATATAAATTATCAAACGGAAATACTTACCCGGCAATTGCGCTTCCGTGGGGAATGAATTTCTGGACGCCCAACACGGGCAAGATGGGCGACGGCTGGCAGTACTCGTACGACGCATATAAAATAAGAGGATTCAAACAAACTCATCAGCCCTCGCCGTGGATTAATGATTACGGTACTTTTTCAATTATGCCGGTCAGCGGAAATCTTAAATATGATTCCGATGAAAGAGCATCGTGGTTCAGTCATAAAAGAGAAATTGTTCAGCCGCATTATTACAAAGTCTATTTGGGCGATTATGACATTTGGTTTGAAATGACTCCCACCGAACGCGCCGCATCGTTCCGCATAACTTATCCGGCTGATAAAGAATCTTATCTTGTTCTCGATGCATTTAACGAAGGCTCATATGTGAAAATAATTCCCGGAGAAAAAAAGATTATCGGGTACAGCAGAAATAATTCCGGCGGCGTTCCCGAAAATTTTCACAACTACTTTGTGCTCGAATTCGATACGGAATTTGAAGAAGCATCAACATGGGATAAAAACGGAATCACAAAAAATATTTTTGAGAAGGAAGGCGAACATGTTGGTGCTGCTATAAAATTTAAGGGCTTGCTGAAGAAAACCGTTAACATAAAAATTGCTTCTTCGTTTATTAGTTATGAGCAAGCAGAGTTGAATCTGAAGAGAGAAATCGGCAATAAAAATTTTGATGAAGTAAAATCAATCGCAAAAGAAGTTTGGAATAAAGAATTAAACAGAATAAAAATCGAAGGCGGCTCGGAAGCAGAGCGCACAAATTTTTATACCGCACTCTACCGTTTGTTGTTATTCCCGAGAAAATTTTTTGAATATAATTCTGCCGGTGAAATTGTCCACTACAGTCCATACAACGGGAAAGTTTTACCCGGTTACATGTTTACCGATAACGGATTTTGGGATACATTCCGTGCTGTGTTTCCGTTTTTAACAATCATGTACAGAGAGTTGAATAGCCAAATCATGCAAGGATTGGTAAACGCATACAAAGAGAGCGGATGGCTGCCGGAATGGGCAAGTCCGGGTCACCGCGATTGCATGATCGGTTCGAACTCTGCTTCGTTAATTGCAGATTCATATTTAAAAGGAATTCGCGGTTATGATATCGAAACTTTGTACGAAGCAATTCTGAAGAATTCTGAAAACGAAGGACCGCTTTCTTCTGTTGGTAGAAAGGGTGTTAAATACTACAACTCGCTCGGTTACATTCCGTACGATGCCGGAATAAATGAAAACATAGCGCGCACTTTAGAATATAGTTATGACGACTTTACGATTCACAAATTGGCAAAAGCATTGAACAGACCCGAAGAAGAAATAAATAGATTCGCCAAAAGAGCATTCAACTATAAAAATGTTTTCGACTCTTCGACAAATTTTATGAGAGGAAAAAATGAAGACGGAAGCTGGCAGTCTCCGTTCGTACCGGAGAAATGGGGTGATGCTTTCACTGAAGGTTCTTCGTGGCATTACACGTGGTCTGTTTTTCACGATCCGCAAGGACTAATAAATTTGATGGGCGGTAAAGAAAATTTTGTGCGCAAGCTGGATTCTGTTTTTACTGCATCTCCTACTTTTGATTATTCATATTATGGTCAACAGATTCATGAAATAACCGAAATGGCAATTGCCGGAATGGGACAGTACGCTCACGGCAATCAGCCGATTCAGCACGGAATTTATTTGTATAATTATGCCGGTCAACCTTGGAAAGCACAACAGAGAGTACGTGAAGTGATGAATGTTTTATACACACCAACTCCGGACGGACTTTGCGGCGACGAAGATAACGGACAAACTTCCGCATGGTTTGTTTTTTCTGCGATGGGCTTCTATCCGGTTTGCCCGGGAACGGATCAGTATGTACTCGGTTCTCCTTTGTTCAACAAAATTACTTTATCGCTTGAGAGCGGAAATAAATTTGTAATTGATGCAAAAGAAAACAACGAGAAAAATGTTTATATAAAAGATGCAAAACTTAACGGGAAAAATTATTCTAAAAATTTTATCACTCACGGCGAAATAATGAACGGGGGAAAATTAATTTTTAAAATGGGTGATACTCCGAATGAAAAGAGAGGAATTCAAAAAGAAGATTTCCCGTATTCCTATTCTTCCGAAAAGTAAACAACATTGCCAAGGATTAACGTCACCGGGATTTTTCGAACCCCCCTTTAAAAAGTATAATTGTTATTTGTAGGTCGAGCAGACTGCTCGACCTGCACGTAGTAAAAATAATTTTGTTCTGAAACAGCTATCATTGAATTCACGCAATCGGTTACGAAATTTTTATTCTTCCACTGTCTCCTGACTCCGGACTTCTATTCTAGCACGAAACGCATTAATACTAATTTCTTGTTGACGCATGAGCTGTGGAAAAGGAATATGTTAAAACGTTTTAGCAAAAAACAAACTCAAAAAATTTTGTTATTTAACTAAATTTAACCTTTTATGTCTATTGACAATGATATTTGAAGAAATTAATTTTGGCTTCAGTTAAACGTTTAACCTAAATATGTCGCCAACAATAAAAGATGTAGCTAAAAAAGCCGGTGTTTCAATTGCAACAGTATCGTTAGCGATTCATAACAACCAAAGAATCACTACGATAACGCGCAACAAAGTTTTGCGGGCAATTAAAGAGTTGAATTATCACCCATCAAGATCTGCCAAAGGATTGGTAACCAAAACAACAGGCAATATCGGTTTTGTGTTAACCGATGATCACTTCCTTAAAACCGAACCGTTCTACACAATGATTTTCCTCGGAACTGAATTCGTAACAAGAGGAAATGACTATTATGTTCTTTTGGCAACGATCAATAAAGATTTTAAAGAGGGAGATGAACTGCCGAGATTCATTCTCGAAAGGAGTGTTGACGGAGTTATTGTTGCCGGCAAAGTTCCTGATGCTTTCATACAAAAACTTTCCAAGTTTGATATGCCTCTGGTATTTGTTGATTATTTCCCACCAGTTGATGATCACTGTGTTGTAATGGTAGATAACACTCGCGGAGGTTATCAAGCGGCAAAACATCTTGTAGATTTGGGTCATAAAGAAATTGCATTTATCGGAGCCGATATTACTCACCCGAGTATTTCCGACCGCTTAACCGGTTACAAACAAGCACTTGAAACAAGCGGCATTGAAATCAAACAGTCCAACATAATTATCGACGAAGATTATCCGGCGCGGCAGAATGGCTACAATGCGGCTAAGCGATTGTTCGAAAAAAATAAAAATGTTACGGCAGTTTTTGCTTGCAACGATGCGATGGCAATCGGTGCGATGCAGTATTGTGCCGATAACGGCATAAAAATTCCCGGTGATGTTTCGCTGATCGGCTTCGATGACGTAGAAGCTGATCTGCTTTTAAATCCGCCGCTTACAACCGTAAGAGTTCCGAAAGTAGAACTGGGTACCGAAGCGATGAATGTAATGGTAAATCTGCTTTCGAGTAAATCCGCCAACTGTGCTAAGAAAATTGTTGTGCCGGTTGAATTAATTGTACGCGGCTCAACAAGAAAAATTTAGAGAGAATATGAAAGCTCTGCAATTTAAATTTCCGGGTTTACTTGAAGTAGTAGAAAAAAATTTCCCTTTGTGCGGAGAGGAAGAACTTTTGATCAAAGTAGAATCATGCGGAGTTTGCGGAACAGACTTTCATATTTATCACGGAACCGCACCGGCAAAAACAAACACAATACTTGGTCATGAATTCAGCGGAGTTGTTGTTGAGAAAGGAAATGAGTGCGGCGGTTTTTCTATTGGTGATAAAGTTGCTATCGATCCGAATATCTATTGCGGCAGATGTTCATACTGCAGAGAAGGCAAAGTACAATTTTGTATGAATCACAGAGCACTTGGCGTTACGCAAGATGGCGGCTTTGCGGAATTTGTATTAGTGCCGGTTCAACAAGCTTATAAAATTCCATCCGATTTTCCTCTCGATATAGCTTCTTTTGCCGAACCTCTTTCATGTTGTATTAGAGGAATCGACAGAGCAAAAATTAAACCGGGCGAAAATGTAATTATTATCGGCGGCGGCGCTATCGGATTGATGATGATGCAGTTGGCAAGAATTTCCGGCGCAGCAAAACTAATTGTTATCGAACCTGATAAATACAGACGTGAACTCGCTCTAAAACTTGGCGCCGATTTTGTGTTTGCACCGGATGTGGAAAACTTATTTCATTCTATTAAAGGTATTACAAACGGCGGTGCCGATACAATAATAGAATGTGTTGGAAAACCTGAAGCTGTTGAACTTGGGATCGAATTAACCGGGCGCGGCGGAAAAATTGTTGTGTTCGGTCTCGCACCAGTCAATTCCAAAATTGAATTGTACCTTCAAGAAGCTTTCCGGAAGGAGCTTTCAATCAAAACATCATTTCTTAATCCATATACTTTCGAAAGGGCGGTGGAATTACTCATCAATAAAAAAATAGATGTGGAGAAATTCACGATAACAAAAGTAAATCTCGATAATCTCACAAAAGTTTTTGCGCAAGGTAATAACCGGCAAATATTAAAGTATCAATTTCAAAATCAATAAAGGGAGAGGCCATGAAAATTCCCATTACAAGATTTAACAAACTGTTCTGGCTGCTGCAATTTCTAATAACCGGAACCGTAATAATTAACGCACAGACGAGTATTAATCTCGTCGGCAGTTTTGAACAAGAGCTGCCTTCATATTGGAACAAAGGACATGAACCAAGCGGAGCTGCATTAACATGGGCAAGCGATCAATCGAGATCGATGGGACGCAGTTTGAAGATATCGAAGACCGGCACAGGCGAAGAAGCTTACGTGAATACAAATCCGTCAAGTGATGATGATAAGTGGTGGATCAGTTATAGTTTCTATGGACAGAGCGGAGGATTAATAGGCGAAGTAAAATTGCCTATCGGTCAGAGTGTATCAAGCAGCAGCGGCTGGATAGCCGATACAAATGCAGTAGGCAGTGCAATATTACCTGAAGACTCCTACACGACAATAATAAAGTTTGTTGCCGGCAAGAATGCAACGGGTACGGTATGGGCAGATGATTTTATGTTGTACGGACGCAATGGATCGTGGGCGGGTCAAGACTGGAACACCCAGGTAGGCGTTCCGACCGGCTGGTTTTACTGGTTACCGCCGGGCGGAGGCAATGACGGAAGATTGAGTGACGGCTACGAGAACACGAAGATAACCGATGAAGAATCATATCAAGGAAAGTACAGTTTGAAGTTTGAGAACTTACCGGGTACGCATGACGGATTTGTCGGAACAAGAAAATATTTGATAGGCGATGAAATAAAAGTAGGAGACGTACTAAGAATAAAAGTATGGTTGAAAGGAAAAGATTTAGACCCAACCAATGTGGCACAAGTAGGCGACCAAGCAAGTTTTGGAATAACGCCTATTTTTCATAATACATCGGGCAACAACGAAGGCTGGGGAGAATTCTGGTCGAGAGATATACCGTTGAAATTCCCATCGGTAACATCATTTGATTGGATGGAATATTATGTAGATGTACCGGTACAAGAAGGAGCCAAAACAATCTCGGTAAGATTACATCCTCTCGGAAGATTTAAAGGAACAATTTATTGCGATTACTTGACAGTAGAAAAGTTGGATGTACCTTCACTTAGTGAGATAGGTAGTTTTGAACAAGAGCTGCCTTCATATTGGAACAAAGGACATGAACCAAGCGGAGCTGCATTAACATGGGCAAGCGATCAATCGAGATCGATGGGACGCAGTTTGAAGATATCGAAGACCGGCACAGGCGAAGAAGCTTACGCTTATGTAAGAACCGAAGGAGTGAATACAAATCCGTCAAGTGATGATGATAAGTGGTGGATCAGTTATAGTTTCTACGGACAGAGCGGAGGATTAATAGGCGAAGTAAAATTACCAATCGATCAGAGTGCGTCAAGCAGCAGCGGCTGGATAGCCGATACAAATGCAGTAGGCAGTGCAATATTACCTGAAGACTCCTACACGACAATAATAAAGTTCGTAGCCGGCAAGAATGCAACGGGCACGGTATGGGCAGATGATTTTATGTTGTACGGACGCAATGGATCGTGGGCGGGTCAAGACTGGAACACCCAGGTAGGCGTTCCGACCGGCTGGTTCTACTGGGTGCCGCCGGGCGGAGGCAATGACGGAAGATTGAGTGACGGCTACGAAAACACGAAGATAACCGATGAAGAATCATATCAAGGAAAGTACAGTTTGAAGTTCGAGAACTTACCGGGTACGCATGACGGATTTGTCGGAACAAGAAAATATTTGATAGGCGATGAAATAAAAGTAGGAGACGTACTAAGAATAAAAGTATGGTTGAAAGGAAAAGATTTAGATCCAACCAATGTGGCACAAGTAGGCGACCAAGCAAGTTTTGGAATAACACCTATTTTTCATAATACATCAGGCAACAACGAAGGCTGGGGAGAATTTTGGTCGAGAGATATACCGTTGAAATTCCCGGCAGTAACTGAATTTGACTGGATGGAATATTATGTAGATGTACCGGTACAAGAAGGAGCCAAAACAATATCGGTAAGATTACATCCTCTCGGAAGATTTAAGGGAACAGTTTACTGTGATTACTTGACAGTAGAAAAGTTGGATGTACCTTCACTTAGTGAGATAGGCAGTTTTGAACAAGAGCTGCCTTCATATTGGAACAAAGGACATGAACCAAGCGGAGCTTCCTTAACATGGGCAATCGATCAATCGAGATCGATGGGACGCAGTTTGAAGATATCGAAGACCGGCACAGGCGAAGAAGCTTACTGGGAAAGTGAGAACATGTGCGATTTGTGGTCACCAAATCATTATAAAGATGTGGACATATTCTTGGGAGCTTA
>JACOUS010000026.1 GCA_016177735.1 Ignavibacteriales bacterium
CTTTAGATACTTTCTCATCAGAGTTAAATGGTTTTCTTTATCGTTATAATTATCAACGTCGCCATGGATCATTAAATTACTTGACTCCTTTAGATCGTTTACGTGCTGTTACCGAATTGCTGAAGTAATACACTTAGGCGGGCAAGCCCGCCAACAAACGGCGTGTAAACTCTACACCCACCTTAGGCGGGCAAGCCTGCCAATTAGACGGCGGGCAAGCTTATAAAAGAAAACCAAATTACGCCAACAGTCAGCGAGAGGATTGTAATCAGCACACCGGCTTTAAGATATTCCACAAAAGATAAGTTGATAAAATATTTCTTTGCAGATTCCGCTACGATTAGATTTGCGACCGAGCCGATCAAAGTAAGATTGCCGGCGAATGTTGCCGCCATTCCGAGCAGCATCCATGCTTGTTCGGGATTTTGAAGCGCGGGAATTACCGGACGGAAAAGTAAAACAGCCGGCACGTTAGAAACTATATTACTCAACACCGCCGAAGAAACCGCAAACGATGCAGTGCTTTGCGTTAAAAACGGCTGAAGCGTCAACGCCAAATATTTTCCGAACCCGGCGGTATCAATTGATTTTGTTACAATGAACAAAGCCGAAAAAAATACGAGCAGCGACCAATCAATTTCGTTAAAGACTCTTTGAGGTTTGAGTCGGCGTGTAATTAAAAGAAGTGCCGCTCCCCCGAATGCGGCAAGCGGAATCGAAACTCCGGCGAAGAATGCAATGATCATCAGTGTTGAAGCAACAATACTTTTTATCAGAAGAGGTTTGTACGGTCTCACTTTTTCAAGTTCTATTTTTGCGAAATGTGAACCGCCGAATTCTTTTTTGTAAATCAGAACAATAACTATCCACGCAATGAAAAGGCAAATTAACGAAGGCGGCGTTTGATAGAGTGCATACTTTGCAAAATGAATTCCCGATGAAACGCCGATAATCATGTTTTGCGGGTTGCCGATTATTGTTGCAGACGAACCGATATTTGCCGCTGTTACAAGTCCGATTAAATACGGTATCGGGTTCCGCTTCAACGAAAGTGTAACTTCAATTACAAGCGGAGTAAAAATTATCACGATTGTATCGTTCAGAAAAAATGCGGAAAGAATTCCCGATGAAAAAATTATTAACGCAAGCAGCTGTTTCGGCGAATGAGCGAGTGCAATAATTTTTGCCGTCACCAATTTGAAGAACCCGCTGATTCTCAAATTGCCGTTAATTATCATCATTGAAAAAAGAAGAAGGATTGTATTCAAATCGACAGCATCGTAAGCCTTCTCGAGCGGAATCGCACCGATGAAAATCAACACTGCAGCACCGACGAGTGCTATCGTTGCACGGTTCATTCTGAATGCCGGGTAACTGCCCACGGCAATTCCGTAGAGTGTAAACAAAATTACAAATAATGATGCGTAGTGAATTATATTCATAAAAATAGTGTAGTGTGATGAGTGAAGAATGAAGAACTCAGAATGCAGAATTAATGGAAGATGTAAAATGGGATTTTTGTTGTGATATAATTTTCTACCATTTACCGTTTTCCATTTACCATCACACTTCCAATACATTTTTTCAATTCTGCATTCTATACCCGTCTTCGCCGGACAAGCTCTGCGTTCATCACCCGCCGTGTTTAGTTTTAAAACCTTTCATCATCCAGCGTCGGGCAAATAATAATCCAACAGGACTTAATATTGCAATGAACCCGTAAATCAACCACATCATTTCGGTATTCATTTGCAAAGGTTGTGTATCTGCCGGACAGAAATTCATCAAGAACCAGCCGGAGTATAAACTTGTAATAATTTTTGTTAGGAACCACGGAAACTGTCCGATGCCCATGTAAATACCGGTCATATTTTTAGGTGCAATTTCAGCAACCCACTGTAAAAATCTCGGCTGCCACATCGCTTCGCCGATTGTCATTATAATCAAGTACGCCATCAAAGTGTAAATGTTCGGTCCGAGCGCTAAAATGAAAGTTGGAAACGCCATCACAAAGGTGCCGATGATCATCATGTTGTAAGCATTCTTTTTCGTAGTAAGCGCTGCAACAATCGGCGTGAGAATAAAAATCAATATTGGATTGAGGTTCACAAAAAATTCAAAATTATCCTGAACAAACCCGTTGAACGCACGGCTTGTGTAGAGTGGAAGTGTTAACCAGTTGTGTGCAAATAATGTCTGCACCGGAATCAAAACAAAAATGAAAAAGAGAAAACGCATATCCCTCAGCGGAAAATTTTTAATATAGAATTGTACTTTCTCTTTGAAAGTCATATTTGATAATTCATCTTTCTCATCGGTAATATTCTCGCCCCTTTCCTTTCCGGCAGCTTCAATCGCCCTATCAACAGCTTTTTTAGACATGATAAAATAGACAACAAACAATCCGGCAACCGTTAACACAACATAAACCCAAAAGACGCCGAGTATGCTTGAAGCTTTTCTAACCGGCGGAGAAATTAATCCGGGTAAAAATCCGCCGAGATTCATCAAAGCATACAACATCGCGTAACCCATCGCGGCAGTTTTTTCGTTCGTTAATTTTTTTACTCCGGCGTAACAAGCCGGCTGATAAATTCCGTAACCTAAAACGATTCCCAATATTCCGAGCATCGAAAAAATATGAGCGGAGCCCCACAAACCGGGCGCGCCGATATTAGGCGCAACGGAAAGTAAAATTCTGCCGACAAGCATAAAAGATAGAGCGGCAAGCAGAGCTTTTCTTAACCCGATCCAATCAACAGTTGCACCGAGAAACAACATGCTGAGTGTAATTCCCGCGGTTAAAACTCCTACCATATTTCCGGCTCGGATATCATCGAGCTGAACATATTCATTAAAAAATATTGCGAGTAATCCGACAACACCAAAGTAAGTTAATCCTTCGAGAACGTAAGATAAATTCAATCCGAAAAGCGCGCGCGAAGTATGAAACAGATCGATGAACGGCTGGGTGATTTCTTCCAAAGTTTTTTGCAAGATGCTTTTTTCTTGCACGGTTTGTTCTTGTGTGAATTGTTCTTGCGACATAATTGCCTCTGTCAATCGTTAAAAGAAATATTATATGATGCTTACCTCATAATCGAGTTTTATATTGAAACCATAATTAACTGCATTGCGGATTTTTTCTGCAAATGCACGTATCTCTTCGCCGCCGGCATTTCCATAATTCACTATTACCAATGCTTGTTTTTCGTAACAGCCTATATTGCCGATCCGCTTCCCTTTGTAGCCGCATTTTTCAATTAACCATCCGGCTGGAATTTTAAAACTATCATCACCGGTTTTATAAAAAGTTATATCGGGATATTTTTTTTGTATTTGTGCAAGCTGTGTGCTGCCAATTTCAGGGTTTTTGAAGAAGCTTCCGGCGTTGCCGATTTTTTTCGGGTCGGGCAATTTGCTTTCACGTATTTCACGAACCGTTGCGGCTACTTCATAAATAGTAAGCTTATCGGGATTGATATCCCCAAGTTGTTCTTGAAGCGCTTTGTACGAAAGGTTGAATTTTTTCTCTTTGCTCAATCTCAAAACAACTTTGGTGATCAGGAATTTATTCTTCAATTCTTTTTTGAAAATGCTGTCGCGGTAACCGAAACGGCAATCCGTTTTGCTGAATTTTCTTTTCTCTTTCGTATCGAGGAAATATCCTTCGAGATTATCGAACACATCTTTCAGTTCAACGCCGTATGCGCCGATATTCTGAATCGGTGCGGCGCCAACTTCTCCGGGAATCAACGAAAGGTTTTCAATCCCATAAAAATTTTTTTCGATACAAAAAGTAACAAGGTCGTCCCACAATTCGCCGGCGCTCGATTCGACAAAAACATAGCTTGAGTTTTCTTCGATAATTTTTATCCCTTTTGCGGGATAGCGCAGAATTGTCCCGTCGTAATTTTTTGTGAAGAGAACATTACTGCCGCCGCCGAGAATCATCGGGTTCCGCTTTGGCGCTTCCTTTGAATCAAGATATTCCAGCAGATCATTTTCGTCTTCAAGTTCGATAAAATGTTTGGCTTTGGCATCGACGCCAAGTGTATTGAGCTGCTTCAGTGAAAAGTCTTCCTGAATTATCATGTAGTTCCATTTTGGTTTGAAATCGGGTTAATCAAAAAACAACCGAATTGTGTTCACTATAAAAAAGCTCACAAATAATTCTCCGCGAACTCTGCGGTAAAAATCCGCCGCGGCGGATTTCAAGCAAAGATCGCAAAAAAGAAAAATAAGATTTTAATTTGAGCAGCATAGCAGCGCATAGTTCAAAATTTTCGTTCAAAATATAAATCCGCTTTATTCGTTTTTCCAATTAATATTTTTTATCGATAAGCCGTCCGATTGTAAAAGTATTGCGCCGGATTTGTCCGTGCGAAATACCTCAATATTGTTTTCTTTCAACCTCTCAATTATTTCCGGGCTCGGGTGATTAAACTTGTTCAATATTCCGGAAGAGATAATTGCAAATTGCGGCATTACAAAATTTAGAAACTGCGGCGATGTACTTGTTTTACTTCCATGATGACCGGTTTTCAAAACATTGCTTCTCAAAAATTCAGGATAGTTCAGTGAATAATATTTTTCCGCTTTCGCGCCGGCGTCTCCGGTAAACAAAAATGAAGTTTTACCGTAAACAATTTTCAACATTCCGCTTTTATCGTTTGTACCGAACGATTCAAAATACGTACTCGCAGTATCGTTCAAAATGTAAATCTGTGCATTAGAAATTTTCACAACTCCTTTGCCGTAATATTTAATAGGAATTTTTTGTTCGCGTATTATCTTTTCAAGCTCAACATCTTTATCGAGCGTTGAATCGGCTTTAGGTTTGTAGAGTGTTCTAAATTTATTTTGGCGTATCAAGTAAATTAATCCGCGGTAGTGGTCTGAGTCCACATGCGAGATAAATCCGTAATCAATTTTGCCGATGTCCAATCGTTCGAGCAGAGGTGCAATTACCTTTTCGCCATTATCGAAATAAGCATTTGCATCTCCGCCGTCTATCAATGCCGTTTCGCCGTTCGGAAATTTTATGAGGAACGAATCGCCCTGACCGATATCTATCGCCATCACCGATAATTTCCCATCGGGCAACAATTCTTTGTTATCAATTCTTAAAAGCAAAGCGGCGGAAAGTAGTGTTAATGCAGCAACAAAAATTTTTGCCGGCTTTCCCGCCAGTTTCTTCCACGCAGCAAATATGAAAGCAAGAATTACGTAGAACAGTATTCCATCGTACAAACTGAATTGGTTGATTGCGATAAACGAATTTTTGAGCTTGCCGAAAAAATCAACGAGCCAATAGAGAACAAAAGTAAGCGACTCATTCGCTGAAGCATAAACGAGACCGAGATAATTTGAGATCGTTCCAATTGCAATTGTAAAAATTCCGAGACCGACCACAAATCCGCTGAGCGGAATAACAAACATGTTTGCAATGAGCGCGATGAGAGAGAGTTTATGAAAATAAACAAGTGTGAACGGCAGTGTTCCGATTTGCGCCGCGAGCGACACTGTGCAGAAAAGTAAAATATATTTCAACACACGGGATTTGAGTTTCATGTTATAAATGTACCGGCTGAACGGCGGGTAAAGAATGATGATTGCAAGTATCGCCGAGAACGAAAGTTGAAAACCCGGATTGAAAAGATCACCCGGACTGAAGATGAGAATAACCAACGCAGCCAAACACAAAGAATTAGTATTGCTTGGGCTTCTGCCGGAAAGCGGCGCAGATAGAAGTGCCAATCCCATTATTGCAGAGCGTGTAACCGGCGGCTGGAAATATGTTATTGCAGTATAAATCAAAAGTCCGGTGAACGTAAAAACAAACCGCGAATAAACGTTGAACCTTTTGAACATCACAACAAAAATTAAAATAATAAACCCAACATGAAGCCCTGAGACAGAGAGAACATGCACAACACCGGCATTCACAAACTCACTTTCAATTTCGTAATCGATCATACTTCTATCGCCAAGCAGTAAACCGCGCAGTAACCCGCCGGTAGTTTTATTGTGCAGTCGCAAAATTTGTTTGTCGATTGCTTTTCGTATTTCGAAAATGAAATTATCGTAAGCGTTGATTGAATGTCCGGTGATTTCAACATTGCTCGCATTGTTGATAATAAGCAATGATGAAAAACCTTTTTCGAGAATATACTTTTCGTAATCGAACTCACCGGGATTCCTTTCGTTGCGTGCGCGGAAAATATTCCCTTTGCAGATAACTTTATTGCCGACTGCAAGCGAGCCGTACTTCTTTTCTATTTTGTTTTTGGAATCTCGCAGCGAGCAGATAAATTTTAGTTTGCCCGAAGCTGTCAGCGAACCAATTTTCATAGAATCGGATTCGACATTAAAAATTATTCTCTCGTCTCTTATTAACTCGATGTTCGTAACAGTTCCGTAAAGAAAAACATTGGGGTATTTCTGCTGTGCAAAAGGATAGACTGCTTTTTCGTTTTTGAATTCCGAGTAATAAAGCATCGAGCAAAAGATAATTGCAAGTGCAAGCAGAATATTTTTCGCCGCAATAAATTGATCTTTGTAAATAAGTGAGAGAGCAAGTGTAGAAATTATCAGCAAGATAGATGCAAAAAGCAGAGCGCTTTGTGCAATTCCCCAAATTGATTGGAGTATGATACCGCAGATAAAATAGATTATAAATTTTACAAGCGGATAATCATTCAATCATACATCTCCATTATTGCCGGTTTGATGTGGTAAAGTTTTTTAATCTTCTTAGCGAGAGTTTTTGCGTTATAACCGAATGCCATGCCGAGTGCCGGGTTCAGTGTGTGCATTTTGATCGAAAGGTCTTCAAAATTTCCATGATCAGAACAAACAACAAGCGTCATTTTCTTGCCGAGATTTTTTATTGCGTGCAAAAGAAATTCATCGAGTGTTCGTAATGTGTGTTCAAGATATTCTGCCGCTCTTCCGTGTCCCAAATGATCCATGTGGAAAATTTCAAAAACCGTGAGATGATTTTGCGAACCGATTCTCAAAAGACGTTCTGCGGCTTTCTGCGGCGGGATTACCGGAAGTTTGTAATTCATCTTTTCGACAAATCTGATATTATCGATATCAGCCGCAAGTGCTTTGCCGCTGCGGAGATCGGCAATCTTGTTCAATTTGATTCCGCTCAGCAGGCAGCTTAAAGTTGTTACACTTAATCTTCTTCTGCCCGAATTTATATACTCAAAAAATACTTTTGGATATGCGTTAACAAACGAAACTTTTTTTCTTCGTTTTTTAAACTCATGAAAAATATTTTTCTCTTTTATGATCGGAACCAAAGTTGAATACGGGTACGGACCGAAATGCTGCCCGATTATTTTCGGTGCATTCACACCGCAGAAGATCGAAGTTTGCCCCGTGCCGCTTAGCGGAATTTTCGGCACGCCCATAGATGCATCAACCGGGAATACAAAACCGTTTTCACTTTTCAATTTTTGTTTTTCGAGATGAGGAATCTCTCCGAAAATTTCCGTAAATGTTTTGAACCCGTACTTGAAAAAAGGATTGGACTCGTAATCCTTCTTCCCGATTCCGACACCATCGATAAATATTAGAATTGTTGAGTGCAAATTAGAAGTCCTTTTTTTTCAGCCACCCTATATCCCCCTCGGAGGGGGAATAAAAGTGGGAGGTCATTTTGATTCGACCAAAACAGTAACGGGACCGTCGTTAAAAATTTTTACGAGCATCATAGCGGAAAAAATTCCGCTTTTAATTTTTTCATCGCCAAGATTTTGTTTCATCCGCAGAATAAATTTTTCGTAAAGTTCTTTTGCCGATTCCGGCTTTGCTGCATCGGTAAAGTTTGGTCTGTTCCCTTTCCGTGCATCTCCGTACAAAGTGAACTGCGAAATAACAAGCACTTCTCCGCCGGTATCTTTCAGCGATAAATTCATCTTTCCGTTTTCATCTTCGAATATTCGTAGGTTGGAACATTTATCGGCAGCAAAATTCATATCGTCCTCACTATCACCTTCTTTAACGCCGAGCAGAATTACCATTCCTTTCCCGATTGATGCGGAATAATTTTCAGATTCTATTTCGACGGAACCTTCCGTAACCCGTTGAACCAAAGCCCTCATTGTTTTATTCCGTAAATGATTCGATCAATTAACTGGTAATCTTTTTGTATTTGAATTTCCGTGAAGCCGTTCTCTCTTAGAATATCTGCTACGGCTTGTGACTGCCCGATTCCGATTTCAAAGAATAATTTTCCACCGCTTGTTAAATTTTTTGATGCAAACCCGGAAATTTTTTTGTAAAACTTCAGTCCGTCTTCGGAATCGGTAACGGCATTGCGCGGTTCGTATTCCGTTATCTCTTTTTGAAGCTGTTCGTATTCTTCGGAAGAAACATACGGCGGATTCGAAACGATTAGATCAAAAACGATTCCTCTGAAATCAACATTGTTCAAAATATCTTTTTGAATAAACTCAACGTTATGAACATCATTCAACCCGGCATTTTGTTTTGCAGTGTCGAGTGCGGAATCATTCACATCGATTGAAACAACGGAAGAATTTTCCAAATATTTTGCGAGTGCAATTGCAATGTTGCCGCTGCCGGTTCCGATATCAAGAATTTTTGTGTTGGGAATTTCTTTGTACTGTTCGATAATAATTTCGACAAGCAATTCTGTTTCGGGACGCGGAATTAAAACCGAAGAATCGACATTCAACCGTAATCCGAAAAAATCGACTGTGCCGGTAATGTATTGAAGCGGCTCGTACTTTCCGCGCCGCGCAATGTATTCGCGGTATTGATCGGTTTCATTCTGCTTAAGCGGCTGATCGAATTTCAAATACAAATCGAGCCGGCTGCAATTTAGAATATGCGCAAGAAGAAGTTCTGCATTTGTTCGTGCAGATTCGATCCCCTTCTTTTCCAAATATTCCGTTGAAAGTTTTATTGCTTCTAGTACAGTGAGCATAAGAAATTATTTTTTGTGCGTTTCAATATAACAAAGCTTTGCAAAAAATAATTGAGTGTTTTTCGGAGGACAATATAGAGTGACGAGTGCAGAACGTAGAGCTTGCCCGGCGAAGACGGGTAAAGAATGGAGACTTAAAACAATCTGAAAATTTATGCTCACAATTGGCTTAGCAAATCAACTATAATTTCTTAAACTCTACGTTCACAGTACTATTTTTTGTAGGTCGTAAGAAGATAGTCTGCAACAGCTTCGGCTTCTTTCGGTTTCAAACCTTGATTTGGCATTGCGGGATAATCCGGATTAACTTTTACCGGGTTCATAATAAATTTGATCAGCTGATCGCGTTTGCCATCGTACTTCGGCAAAGTTTCGTTGTACGGTGGTCCAACAAGTTTTTGATCAAACTTATGGCATGCAATACATTTGCCGTTGTAAATATCCGCTCCGCTGATTGCTTCAACAGCTAGCCCGTATTCCTCTTTAATTTTATTTTGATATTCCTCGTAGTTAGCCGCCAGCATCGCAAATTGTTTTTTGGTCGAAGTATCAAACGCAAATTGATCTTTGATAACAATAAACGTGAACACGCCGACGAATAAATAAATCACCATCGAGCTGAATTTTACGCTGGATTCTTTTATCATCACGTAAAACAAAATGCTGATGAACAAAAGTAAAAAGAGTGCAGCGAGCGATGCACCAAACATATTGAACGAAAGCGATTCAACCGGTTTGGAAAAAATGTTCAATATTATCAAAGCCGGAAGAATGATTGTTGCGATTAATCCGGTCTTGAGAGAAAAGTTTTTTACAAACTCGATGCTGCCTGAGGAAGAATGTTCCTTGCCGGAATTCGATCTGAAATTTCTATAAAGAGTGTACGCAGAAGTCAAACCGATTGAAGCGGCGAGAAATTGCAAGAAGTAAGTTATCGTATCGAGCGAAATGATTATCGAAATCAAGTCGCTGCCGTTTTGCCAATTACTTGTATCGACTGCAGATTGTACTGCACCGATAAACATATATATCGCAATAGTCAGAAAAATAATTCCGTACCAGCCGGCACGTTTGTGCAAATGCGACGTTCTAAAATTGTATGATTCGAGTTCTTCGATGATGCCGCTTTGTGAATCAGATTTGTTGGAAGCGAATTCAAAAATTTCTTTCAAGTGATAAGTGTACTTGTAAGTGTAAATCAGAATCACAGCCGCAAGCAAAAACAAAAATGAAATCAGTATATATCCCGGTACATTCAAACCGGAAAGATGAAGAAGCTGGGCGTAGCAGAATGCGGCACTGAGCATCGGAACCAAACCGAGAGCAAACGCAACTCCTTTGTTGAATGTAACCTGATCGATCAATTCTTTTGCGAAATGATAATACTTGTTATCGGAAGTCTTTGCCGATTTTCTTTCAAAGTAAAGCGACAATGTTAACGAGCCGAATAACACGCTCAAATAAGGAATCAACAAAATAAAAGTGAGCACAAGAAGATATTTTAACAATACCATGTGATGTGCCGACTGCGGTAAAACAAGCTTATCTAAAAACTCCATATCTCCAACCGTTATAATTCGTTTAGTAAGAGTTTATCAATTGAAATAATTATTATAACTGCAAGCACGTAAATGTTTATAGCAATAAATGCTTTTCTGAAAATTACTTTTTCGAGATAACCTGAAAGAATTTTTTTTGTATCGAGTACAAGCCAGACGCCGAGCGCAACCATTGCGGCAAAAGTATAAACGTGATAAGAAATATCGAGCAGAGGAATCAGCAGACTGCTTACTGCGAGGGCTGCAATCCAAATGTAAGTTATTCTGCTCAACTGTGATTCCGTAAAAGTTTTGTTCAAAGTCGGGAAGCCCGCTTTCTGGTAATCTTTGTAGTAGATCAAAAGCAGAAGCCAAAAGTGCGGGATCTGCCAGATAAAAAAGAAAAGAGCAATTGCCAAAATTTTGTAATCAAACGGAAATCCGCCCGAAGCCGCCCAGCCGATTACCGGCGGTATGGCACCGATTAATGCGCCGGGCACAACTGCAAGTGCATACTTTTTTTTCATCGGAGTGTAAATGAGATTATACCAAATCAAAGCCGTTACGCCGAGCAGCATCGCAGTAATATTGGATGAAAAATAAATTAACGCCAACCCGATTAACACAAGCGATGAAGCATAAATCAAAGCATTTGTTTCGGAAATTCTTCCGGATGGAAGCGGTCTTCCTTTTGTTCTGTCCATCAGCGCATCAGTTTTTCTTTCTTGATAATGATTGAATGCAGACGAGCCGCAAGCAAGTACAAAAACTCCGAACGATGGAAGCAGAATAGCCCACGTAAATTTTCCGGCGTGTTGTAAAAATCCGGCAGACGTTGACACCGCAACAAAGAATGTAATTCTAACTTTACCGAGTTCTAAAAGAATATCAATATTTTCTTTTAAAGATTTCAAATCAATTTCCTATTCCGGCTTTAAGAGTTTCGGGCGCATTGCTGTTGTACCATGCCGTGTATTGAGTTTCAGGAAGTACAACAACTTTCGAGTACATCATCGAATGTTTCAAGCCGCAATATTCCGCACAAACAATATCATACGAGCCGGCTTGTTCCGGCTTGAAAAACAAATAATTGGTTCTGCCAACAATAGCATCTTCCTTAATTCTGAAAGAAGGGATGTAGAGGGAATGATTTACATCTTGCGAGAAGAGTTCCAATTTAATCGGCGTGCCGATCGGAACATAAAGAGTATCGCTTTTCTTTCCGTTGTCGTAATTAAATTCCCACTGCCACATTCTTGCTTGAACTTTTATAATGTAAGCATCTTCGGGAACGTCTCTGATTTCTCTGAAGCCGGTGTAGCCGTAATAAAACATCGAGAGAACAAGCAGAGTCGGAATTACAATCCAAACTATTTCAAGCAGAAGATTGCCGTGAATATCAACCGGCTGATGCCCTTTTTTTCTATGATATTTAAAAACAAAATAGATCATTGCGGCGGTAATTCCCAAAAGAAGAACTACCGAAATAGCAACGATATATATCATTATGAAATCAACCGTTTCAACATGTTGTGTTGGAGCTGGCGACATTTACAAACCTCAACGATAAATAAAATCAAAAAATGTTAGAGCGAAGATGACAACGAGCGTCATTCCGCTTAATGCCAAGAACACTTTGAAAATTTTCTCTTCGAACTTTATGTGCATGAAAATATTTACAACAAGCGAAGATTTAATTGCGGCAATCAATAACGCAACGAACAAAGTATAACGTCCTAAATTTACACCGGCAATTGTTACGGTAATCGAAGTAAAAGCAAGCAGAGCAAGCCAAACTAAGATGTAAGTTCCATAACCCGGATGATGATGTTTGTGTTTTGGATTTTCGTGCTGCATCACTGCCTCATTGAATTAAATAAAATAACGGGAAGAGGAAAATCCAGATCAAATCCACAAGGTGCCAGTACAATCCGGCGTTTTCCAATTTCACATAATTATCGAAAGTAACTTTGTCTCTTATTATGAAGACGAGAATAAACAGTAGAATAACTACACCAATAATAACGTGCAATCCGTGCAGCCCGGTCATAACATAATAAAGACCGAAGAAAAGAATTTGTCCGTTTGATCTATTCAATAATTCTTCCGAACCGGGATAAATGCCGTGCTCAAATTTTGCAGACCACTCAAAATATTTATTCACCATGAACATAAACGCAAACAAAATAGTTACCGATAAAAGCAGAATCGAGAGGAACTTATTCTTTTTTTGAATTGCTGCAATCGCAAGAGCAACAGTCAAACTGCTTGTTAAAAGTATAATTGTGTTCAGCGTGCCGATGCCGGTGTTCAATTCCATCGCAGCAAGTCTAAAATCGTTTGTGTGTTGATAACGATAAACAGCATAAACCAAAAACATTCCGCCGAAAAGAAGAACTTCAGTGAACAAAAAGAGCCACATCCCCATTCTTGCGCCGACATCATCGCGGTGTACATGTTGTTCTACTACAACTGCCTCGTGGTCGTTACGCATTTTTCATCTCCTTGAGTTGACTGAAATCGTACGGTTCGTGCGTGATTGTTGGAATCGTTTTAAAGTTTTCCATAATTGGCGGCGATTGAATATGCCATTCCAATGTTACTCCTCCCCACGGATTTGAAGGCGCTTTCGGTCCTTTGAAAAGCGCATGCAAAAGATATCCTACAATGAAAAAGATTGTGCCGCTCAAAATCCACGAGCCGATTGTCGAGATCATTTGCAGATTAGCAAACTGCGGAAGATAATCGTAATATCTTCTCGGCATTCCCATGTAGCCCATTATAAATTTCGGGAAATAAAGAAGCATAAATCCAATGAAGAAAGTTGCAACGGAAATTCTTGCAAACTTAACATTGTACATTCTGCCGAACATTTTTGGGAACCAGTAATGGAGCGCGGCAAAAAAGATCGTGCCGGTTCCGCCAAACATTACAAAGTGGAAATGCGCAACAACAAAATATGTATCGTGAACGTGTACATCGGTTGCAAGCGCGCCCAAAACCAATCCGGTTAATCCGCCGATTGAGAATAAGAAAATGAAAGCCATCACCCACAAAAACGGCGGCTGGGGATCAATCGAACCTTTATACATTGTTGCAACCCAGTTAAAAACTTTCACACCGCTCGGCAGTGCGACCAAAAAAGTAAGTAATGAAAAAATCCATCGCGCGGTGTCGCTCATTCCGCTTGTGAACATGTGATGCGCCCAAACGAGATAGCCGACAAATGCAATTGCAAGACTCGACATTGCGATTGCAGTGTAACCAAAAATTGTTCTTCTCGAAAAAGTTGGAATGATTTCCGAAACAACTCCCATCGCCGGAAGAATCATAATATAAACTGCCGGATGAGAATAGATCCAAAACATATGCTGGAACAAAATCGGGTCTCCGCCAAGTGCCGGGTCAAAAATTCCAACGCCAAACAATCTTTCGATGATAACAAGCAGAATTGTAATTCCCACAACCGGTGTCGCAATAATTTGAACCCACGCAGTTGCATAAGTTGCCCACACAAATAAGGGCATTTTAAAAAATCCCATGCCGGGTGCTCTTAAACGGTGAACTGTTGTGATAAAATTTAATCCGGTTAATATCGATGAGAAACCAAGTATGAATGCCGCGAGCAGAGGAAGCGAAATATTTGTTGTGCTTCTAACGCTGTAAGGAATGTAAAATGTCCAGCCTGTATCAATAGGACCGCCCGGTAAAACCAAAGATAAAAGCGCAAGCACTGCACCAATCACATACAAATAGTATGAAAGTAAATTCAATCTTGGAAACGCAACGTCACGTGCGCCGATTTGTATCGGGAGGAAAAAGTTGCCGAATATTGCCGGCAGACCGGGAATGATAAAAAGGAAAATCATTATCACACCGTGAAGCGTAAATAATGCATTATAAGTTTGTGCATCAACAATCGTTTTGCCCGGCGCCATGAGTTCAAGTCTCATTAACACTCCAACAATTACACCGACCAAAAAGAAAAAGATAATCGAGACCATGTACATCAACCCGATTCTTTTATGGTCAATCGTCAGCAGCCACGAAAGTATTCCCGAATATTTATTTGTACTCTGGTGATAAAAATTATCTGCTTTAACAGCCACAGCAGTTTGACCCATCATTTACTTAAACTCCTTCATTCAAATTTGTTTTCTTTTTCTTTAGCACAAGTACTCCCAGAAATATTCCGATTCCCAAGAGCATGATTAAACCGATAATTCTCGTAACATTTAATGTGTATTGTCTTCCCTCCGGATCGTAGCTGAAACAAAACTCCAGTACTTTGGAAATAGTGGGATTTGTTTTTCCGGCTTTCGCATCAAGCAAAGCCATCTTTACATCAAAAGGATTGAAACTTGTTCCGAAGAGATATCTCGAAATTTTTCCTTCCGGCGAAATTGAAATTATTGTGCTCGCATGAATGTACTGGTCGTCCGGACTTTTTTTATAATAGAACCCGGCGGCATTTGTTAATTTTTTTATACTGGCACTATCAGCAGTCAAAAAGAGCCAATCTTTTGCATCGAACGGACGCTTCAAAGTTTTGAGATAATTCTTTTTCCATTTTGCGGCTACAGCCGGAGTTTCTCTCGGATCGAAACTGATTGTAACTACTTTAAAATCCCGCCCCGGCTCCAATTGGACTTTATCAATTGTCCATGTTAATTCGTTTAGCATCGGACTGCAGATGCCCGGGCATTCATAATAAACAAAAGCAAGGAGCACCGGTTTATCAATCACACTTTTTAAACTGGCGGTATCTCCGTCGGAATTTACAAGTTTGGTTCCCAAGGGAAGATATTTCCCCAACTGCTCGTCAATTCCAGCTTCTATTCTTTTCTGGCAATAATTTTCGGAAGCTAAAAGAATGTAAACGCTTAAAAACAAATAAGTTATTTTAGATGAATTGATTTTCATAATAGTTTATCTATCAACCTCATAATGAATTCAAAACATCATAAATCAACTTTAGTTCACTGCTCGATAATTGTAGAACCGAAGGCTTATACCCCATCGATAACGAAGAACTTGATAGCGCAGCGAGATATTTATCAAAGCTTATACCGGATTGAGAAGAAAAAGACCAAAGCACTTTTTCAAGGCTGTACGAATTTTTGGTCAACAACTTTGCTCCACCATCGTCACTCATTTGCAGTAATTTTTGCTTTGCGATCTGAATCTTGCTAACTGCGTTCAACGATTCTGCTAAAATTATGTTTTCAGACTTAACAACCGGCATTGTACTCGCCGTAACAACTCCGGCTGTCAAATTATAACTTGTGTTCATAGAAGTTAATTCATCTTCTGTGATCGGAGGAAATTCTGCAAAAGTTCTTATGTAATGGATAATATCGAAACGATCAGCCGGCGGAAGATATTCATAAGCTGCCATTCCTCTGGCAATAATTCCCTCTTGCAAAGTTTTATACATCGCATCAATAGTTCTTCCGTTAGTCCAGCCGTCAACTGCATGAAAATTTCTCGGCTTAGGATTCAATGCTAAGCCAGCCGGACCGTCTCCCATTCCGTTATCGCCATGGCACGATTTGCAATTTGCATCAAACAATTCTTTCCCTTTTGCAATCATTTCAGGTGTCGGAGTTTTAACCAGATTCAAATCAATTGCCGGTGTAACTCCACCCTTCTTTTCTGCAACCTCTTTTTTAACGTTTGCAGTATCGGAAGCGTTCACTACTTGTTCGTTGAAAGAGATCGGGATCAATTTATGCCCAAAAAATATTCCAAGCGCAAGCAGTGCGATGAAAAAATAAACGAACACCCACCCAAACAAGCGGATCGGTGTTTTCGTTAGTTCTCTAAATTTAATTTCGTCTTCGATTTTTCTTTGAGTATTCATAGTTAAGTTTTATAGTCTGAAATCAATTCCTCTTTGAAGTTTTGGATCTTTGATTGCAACAAGATTGTTTTTCTTTGCAAGTTGATTGAATAACAGCATTACCAATCCTATTGCGAATAAAACAAAACCAAGTTCGATCCAGCCGAATAATACGCCATCCTTGCTGTAGTTCGGCATAGCAAGCCAGTACATATCATACCAGTGTGCAAAAAGTATCCAGCACGACATTACAAGCAAACGTTTCGGATTCATTTTGGAAGGCTGCGAAAGCAAACCAAAATATGGAATAACAAAGCGCACAAAGATTAACCCGATTGTAAAGATTATCCACGTCCCTTCCCATCTCTGTAAAAACCAAAAAGTTTCTTCGGGAAGATTGGCATACCAGATCAACATAAACTGGCTGAAAGCTATGTACGCCCAAAAATTTGTGAATGCAAAAAGGAGAGCACCCAAACTGTAGTAGTGATTCGAGTTCAACCCGTTTACAAGGTAACCGTTTTCATTCAGCATGACAATAATAATTGTTGCCGCCGCTAAACCGGCAAGTACCGAACCGGAGAAATAATAAACTCCGAGAATTGTAGAGAACCAGTGCGGTTCGAGACTCATCAGCCAGTCAATTGCTGTGAATGAAATTGTGATTGCGAAAACCGGCATGAAGACAGCGGAGATTTTTATATTCTTTTTTGTCAGAGATTGATCACCGCTTGCATCTTGTTTCTTCGAATTTTTTATTATGAAGAAATAGAACACAAGCCATAAAAATATAAACGCTGCCGTACGAATAATGAAAAACGTAGAATTCAAATACGGTGCTTTTGATTGTAAAATTTTATCCGCACTCACTACTTCGGGATGCATCCAATGAAATATGTGACTCATATTCGAGAAAACCGGAATCAGCACAAAGGGTAAAACAATTAACAACGCTGATAAAAATTCCGGTATTCTTCTGAACGGAGTACTCCAAACTGCACCGGATAAATATTCAACCGCAACCAAAAACAATGAACCTAACCCGATGCTTGCCAAAAAAACGTAGAGTATAATATTGTTGAACGCCGCTCTCGTAGAATCTTGGACATAACCTAAAATCACAGCAAGCAAACCAACACCAAATAGAATCAACCCGATTGTTTGAATTTTTTTCGGAAGTTCTCTTTTTTGATATTCTGCATTATGAATTGAGCTCATTGTAAATCAGACTCCTTGGCATTTAGCGCTCTTTGTAAAACTCTTATATAATGAACTGCCGCCCACTTTTCTTCAGCAGTAAGTTGTGTTGAATATGACGGCATTATATTCTGTCCATCGGTAATCACATGAAAAATTCTTCCATCACTCCATGTTCTAACTTTTTCGGAATGCAAGCTTGGCGGATTCGGGAATTGACCGCGCAAACGGCTCTCTCCTTCTCCGTGATAACCGTGACACGGGCTGCAGTAAACATCAAATTTTTTCTGCCCGAGTTCGAGTACCGATTTACTTACCGGAAGCGGATTCACAAGATTTTCACCGGCAGCTTCGGGCTGCCCTTTGAAAGCGTACGGCAGATATCCGCGTGCAACCGTTCCTTCAACCGGTTTTCGCATTCCGAAACCATCTGCAAAAATTGTTGAAGTACTTTGCGGATTTAACTTTTCTTGTTCCATCATCCAATCGAACGGCGGAAGGTAAAGTAATTTATTCAATGTGAGATACGATATGCCCGAAGTAAACAAAGCGGTTAAAAGCAGAAAGCCGATAAACTTCGGCTCCAATATTTTGTGCTTATGATTAATCTCTTCTTCATCAAAATAGACCGGCGAAATATTTACAGCGCCGCACTCTTCCAAAAATTTCTTTACATCAGCCTCATTAAATTTTTCATCTTCGGCTTGAATTAAAATTCCGTATTTATCCACAGCAACATTTTTCATGTATTCGGTTCCGTGCAAAGGATGTCCATTATTCGGAAGTTTGAAGAAGATGAGCAGCATAGTTAAAACTGTTGCGATGGAAGCCGATAAAACAGTAACTTCAAAAATTACCGGAACGTAAGCCGGAAATGAAAAGAGAGGCTTGCCGCCAATTACAATCGGATAGTCTTTTGCAGAGATCCAAAACATTGCAAGTACTGCCGCAAGTGCGCTGGAAAGCCCAACTACAAGCGAAACATAACCAAGCTTCGATGTAGGGAGTTTCATCGCCTTGTTCATTCCGTGCAAAGGATACGGCGTGTGAACATCAAATTTTTTATATCCTTTCGAAGCGGCTTTTTCTGCAGCGTGCGTTATTGAATCCGGGCTATCGAATAATCCCGTGTAACCGTATAAAATCTTTTCGCTCATTTTAATGATCCTTATGAGAAGGTTGAGCTCCGTCAACCACAGCTTTAACTTCGGCAAGTGAGACTACAGGCAGTGCTTTTGTGAACAAAAGAATAAACGTGAAGAAAAAACCGAAACTGCCGATCAATATCATAAAATCTACATACGTAGGCTTGTAATACGCCCAGCTCGAAGGCAGATAATCCCGCGAGAGCGAAGAAACAACAATTACAAATCTTTCGAACCACATACCGACATTTACAAATACCGCAATTACAAACATCACCGGAACCGATCTTCTAATTTTCTTAATCCAGAAAAGCTGGGGAGAGATAACATTACATGAAACCATTATCCAGTATGCCCATGCGTACGGACCGAATGCTCTGTTAACAAATGTAAACTGCTCTGCTTCTACACCGCTGTACCACGCGATAAAAAATTCCATTGCGTATGCGTAACCGACCATCGAACCGGTAACAAGCATTATCTTATTCATTTTATCGAGTGTATCAACAGTAATTATGTGTTCGTAATTGAAAATTTTTCTAATGATGAGCAAAACATTTTGAACCATCGCAAAACCTGAAAAAACTGCACCGGCAACAAAATACGGCGGAAATATCGTTGTGTGCCATCCGGGCATTATCGAGACTGCAAAATCGAAACTAACAATTGTGTGAACCGAAAGAACAAGCGGCGTTGCAAATCCGGCTAATATCAAATAAACCATTTCATAATGATTCCAATGACGGTTGGAAAATCTCCATCCCAAACTGAAGATCGAATAAGTTAATTTTTTCACTTTGCCGGATGTTCTTTCTCTCAACACGGCAAAGTCGGGAATCAATCCAACATACCAGAAAATCAGCGAGACTGTAAAATATGTTGATACCGCGAACACATCCCAAAGAAGCGGCGATGTAAAGTTTGTCCAAATTCCATGTTGATTTGGATACGGCAAAAGCCAGCCATCAAGCCACGGTCTTCCAACGTGAATTAACGGAAACAACATCGCAGTCATAACTGCGAAGATTGTCATTCCTTCAGCAAAGCGGGCAATACCGGTTCTCCATTTTTGCCTGAATAAAAATAGAATTGCAGAAATAAGAGTTCCGGCGTGACCGATACCGACCCAAAAAACAAAGTTCACAATATCGAAAGCCCAGCCGACCGGATTATTGTTTCCCCACATTCCGATACCGTACCAAAATGTTAACCCCAAACCAATCACAAACAATCCGAGCATCGAAAGAGTAATCGACAAAGCGATGTAGAATTTTTTATCCGGCTTTGTTTCAAGCGGTTTGGAAATCAAATCATCGAGTGATCTTAGCGGCGGCTTGCCTTCAATTACAGATAATTCTTTTGTGTAATCAACAACACTCACGCAATTTCCTCCGAATGGGTGTTTCTCAATTTTGCTAAATATGTTACGTTCGGTTTAACATTTAATTCTTCCAAAACATGATATGCGAGATCGTGCTCGCGCAATTTTGAAACTTCTGATTCCGAATCATTTGCATCACCGAAGACGATCGCATTTGAAGGACATGCTTGCTGGCAAGCAGTAACAACATCACTTCCCTTCAATTCTCTTCCGTCTCTAATTGCATTCGAACGTGCATCCATAATTCTTTGCACGCAGAATGTACATTTCTCCATCACACCGCGAGAACGTACCGTTACTTCGGGATTGTTCACAAGCGCAGTCAAATCATTTTCATAATACGAATCTGCAAACTCATCGCGGAAGTTGAAGAAGTTGAATCTTCTTACTTTGTACGGACAGTTATTCGAACAGTATCTCGTTCCAACACAACGGTTGTATGCCATTTGATTGAGTCCGTCCGGGCTGTGATTTGTTGCGTTAACCGGGCAGACATTTTCGCACGGTGCATTATCGCAATGCTGGCACAACATCGGTTGATTGCTTACAATCGGTTCATCAGGTGTGCCCGAATAATAACGATCGACTCTAATCCATTGCATTTCTCTGCCGCGCAAAACTTGTTCTTTGCCGACAACCGGAACATTATTTTCTACATTACATGAAGCAACACAAACGCCGCAGCTTGTACATTTATTCAAATCAATTGCCATCGCCCATTTTGCGCCGTCATATTTGTGTTCTCTTGTGATGCTAAATATTTCTTCTTTCTCTTTATGAAGGAAATGCGGATTTTTTTTGTAACCTTCTACAGTACCTTCGCGAATTATATTTCTTTTTCTATGAAAATCTTTAACAAATGTTTCATCCAACGAATGGTGTTCTTGAGTTGATGCAAGTTTGTGTGTGCCGCCGATTTTTGTAATCGTAGCATTAGAATAAATGAAAGGCGATGAGTCGAAATTTTTCGACATCAATTTGATCGAATTGAATCCGACATTTCTTCCGACTTCACCGCAGACAGTTCTTCCGTAACCGAGTTCGATATTAATTGTAGTATCGCTCATGCCCGGTTGAACAAGTACAGGCAAAGTAAGTTTATGACCATTTGCAGAAACTTCCACGAGATCGTTGTTCTCTGCATTCAATTTTTTTGAAGCTGACGGCGAAATAGCTGCGTAATTATCCCATACAATTTTTGTTACCGGATGAGGAATCTCTTGTAACCAGCCATTGTTCGCAAATTTGCCGTCGCCGACAAAACAATTATTTGTTAAATGAAGAACATATCCGCCCTTCTGATTTTCTTTCGTATTCAATAAAGATGATTGATTCATCTTCGAAGATGTTGGAACGTTTTCATCAAATGTTACAACGCCGTCATGCAAAGCAGAAAGCCAGAATGTGCGTGCATCCGTAAACGGATTTTTCTTCGCGTAAACTTCCGTGTTAAAATTCTCCATCAAATAATTATGATAGATATCTTCTTTATAACTTGATGAAGAGCCGTTAATCCATGTTAATAGAATTGCTTCCTTCTGCCTCGTGTTGAAGAGTGGAGAAATGACCGGCTGCTGCAAACTGTAAATTCCCGTTCGCGAACTAAAATCTCCCCAGCTTTCCAATTGATTGTTTATCGGAAGTGTATAATGAGAAAACGCGGACGTTTCATTTTCACTTTCGGTAAGTGAAATCACAGTTGAAACTTTTTTTAGAGCGGAAGCATAACCGAAATCATCCGCCAATTGATAAACCGGATTTACGCCGCAATGAATTACAACACCGGCATTCCCTTTGTTTATCGAATCAATTAATTGTTCAATCTCTTCTTTCGAAGAATGCTTTGCCAAATTTTTAAAAGCTCTCGAATAATCATAAAGAAGTGTGCCGCCGATAATTTCATTGAGTAGATTTACAGCAATGTGCACATCTTTCGAAAGTGTTTCGCCGGCATAAACAATTGCTTTGCCTCTGTTTGAATTAAAGTCGTTTACCAGATTGTTAAGTTTATCTTTGCCGGCACTCTTTTCAAATTTTGAGAAAGAATATTTTTGAATTTTTGATTGAACAGCCGAATCAATTGAAATTGCAGAGCCTTTACGAACAAGTTCGTTGATAAGCGCCATAACAAATTCATACTGTTCATCGGGAGAAATTCTCAATCTGTAATCCGCCATCATACCGGTCGAGCTCATTCTTCCTTCCGCTGCATACAATCTGTTGAAATCAATTTTGTTCAGCGGCTCTCTTTTCCTTGTAAACTTTTCTACGGCTTCAATATGATTTCCTTCACTGCCGAGAAAATCAGAATCGAGTGCAAGAATAATATTTGCTTCGTCCCACTTCACAGACGGATACTCGTAAGTGCCGTAAAAATCAAACCATGCATTTCGTCTGTTTGCATCGTTAATCAGTTCAATAGGATAAATTTTTGTGCCCTGATATTTCGCCGAAAAATCATTCAACAACTTTAAATAAGTCGGCGATGTAATCGTTTCCGTTACTATCGCAATCTCTTTTGAGTTATTCCGAGCAATGTTCAGTGCGGAAATAATTTCGTCATCAACTTTTTTCCAATCAACTTTAGATTTATTAATAGTTGGATCGGTTAGTCTTTCCGGATCGTATAAATTGAGTATGCTTGCTTGTCCCTTTGCGCAGATTTTTCCTTTGTTAATCGGATGGTCGGGGTTGCCGTCAATTTTTATCGGTCTGCCTTCCCGTGTTTTTACAAGAATGCCGCAATTGTTTTCGCAGCCGCTGCAAGTTGATGCATAAAAATTTGGAATACCGGGTAGAATTTCTTCCGGTCTTTTGTTGTAAGGTACAATCTCACCTTTGTCGCGGTAATCGGTACATGCAGTTGCAGTAACGGCAGCCGATGCTGAAAGGAGTGCCAAAAATTTTCTGCGAGATATTCCGCTCAGTTTCGATGAATCAAAATCATCAGTAACGCCTTCCAAAAATTCATTTTGTTTCAGCTTCTGAATTTCGGGATCGCTGTTGTAGTCTTCCAAACTTTTCCAGAACTCTTTTTTGTTATCTGTGGAATTCCGAGAATTATTCATTTCTAAACCTTATTTGTTCTTTTAACAGCAGATGGGTGTAGATTAACTTTCACTTTCTTGCCGCTGATTTGCTTTGATCTAAAAAATTTTACCGGCAGTGCCGAAACAATAAATCCAATCAATGCACCGAGACCGATTATTTCTAAAAATTTTTTTCTGTCAAAATTTTTCTCGTTCATCATTCCCTCACAATTATTAACGGTGACAGGCAGAGCAATTTTCAGGACCGATATTTACTTGTTTCAAATACGGAAGATTTTCATGCGGTGCACGATGACAATCCAAACAAGCTTTCATCGTAAACTGCCGAACCTGATTTACAACTTCCATTTGTTTAACATCGCCGTGACAGCTTGCGCAGTCAATTCCCTTATTCACATGCACACTGTGATTGAAGTACGCGTAGTCCGGCACCTTGTGAATTCTCTTCCAAGGAATTGGTTTGCCTTCTTCGTAATACTGAGTTAGTCTGATAATTTCTGGTTTGTCTTTGCGTGCAACCGAATGGCAATTCATACAAATATTCGCGGAAGGAATTGTAGCGAATCGGTTTTTGGTTACTCCAACGTGGCAATACTGGCAATCAATTGCCATTGTACCGGCATGAAGCTTATGAGAAAATTTGATTGGCTGCTCTGGAGCGTATCCTATCCCGTCCCGCTCCGGTCTTGAAATATAATATGTTAAAACGTATGTAGCCGCAATTACAAACAGTGTTAAAGGCAAACGAATTTTAAGAACGTGATCAAGAACGGTTTTTTTCATTTATAGCCTATTAATAGAATTCCCTTCGTTAATTCTTTTAAAGTGGGTTAATAATGAATTGATATCTTATCCGAAAATGTTTTGTAGCTCGTGCTATTTTTAGGATTCATCATTTATAAAAAATCAGGTTATTCGGATATGATATATAGTTAACGAAAATTTTGTGAACTAAAATAAGAAATGAGAAACAAAAACAAAAAAATATTAGAGAGAAAAATTGAAAAATAAAATTCTTGTAAAAGACCTTTTAATCTTTCAAAAAGAGAAGGAGTTTTTGTTTGAACGAACAAATGAGAAAAATATTTACAACAAGAATGCTTAAGTGATGAGATTAATTTTTTCTTTCAACAACAAAACGAACAAGCGATTCGAGCCCGGCTTTTGCTTCGGAGTTTTCAAATACACTTAAATTATTTATTGCCTTCAGTGCATACTCATTCGAAACATTTTCTGCGTAGCTGATACCCTTATGAGTTTTTACAAATTCAATGACGCGATCAACATTTAATTTCTTGCCGCCGTTTTTAATCGCACTCAAAATACTTTTGGCTTCGCCGTCGCTCGAATTTTTTAATGCGTAAATCAACGGAAGCGTGAGTTTCTTCTCTTTAATATCTCCGCCGAGCGGCTTGCCGAAAATTTTAGATGAGCCTACATAATCGAGAATATCATCTCTAATCTGAAAAGCGATGCCGAGATTTTCTCCGTAATCTCTCATCGCGTTTATTTTGTTTTCATCATCAGTTGCGGCACGCGCTCCAATTTCGCAACATGTAGAAATCAACGAAGCGGTTTTATCGGAAATAATTTTGAAATAAGTTTCTTCGTCGTTATCAAGTTTGCGCGTTTTGTTAATCTGTAATAATTCACCTTCGGACATTCTTTTAACTGTTCCGGTAACAACACGAAGAAAATCAAAATCGTTTCCGTCAACAGCAAGCAGTAGTCCTCTTGCAAGCAGATAATCCCCCATCAACACGGCAACTTTATTTTTGAAAACAGCATTGATGGATTTAAATCCTCTTCTCTGTTCTGCATGATCAACAACATCATCGTGAACTAACGTAGCAGTATGAAGCAATTCGACAAGTGTGGCGCCGCGGAAACTTCTTTCATTAACATTGCCCGCTAATTTGCTTGCAAGCAGAACGAGAATGGGTCTTATTTTTTTTCCTTTTTGCCGTAAGATGTACCTTGTAACAAGATCAACAATGCTAACTTTAGATTTCATAGACTTCTTGAAATAATCATTGAAAATTTCAAGTTCGTCTTGTACAAGGCGGGTAATTTCCGGAAGTGATTTTATATTCAAGTTTTCTTTTGGAATATTTTTGAGACTAAAATACTTATTTCATATAAAATAACCAACGGAACTGCGAGGATGACTTGCGAAACCGGGTCTGTACCCGGTGTTAAAATTGCAGCGAGAATTAAAATTGCTACGAAAGAATGTCTGCGGTATTTGCGCATAATCTTCGGCGAAAGAATTCCGAGTTTAGAAAGAAAAAACGAAAGCATCGGAAGTTCGAACACGAGTCCGGCGCCCAAAATTACGCTGAGAATTATCGAGAAGTATTCGTCAATCGAAAAATTATTTTCAATCATCGGCGAACCGAACTGCGCGGCAAAACTTAAAGCCATCGGCAGCATAACAAAATATGCGAAAGCAACACCGAGCAAAAAACATAATGTTGTAAAGACAACAATTGCAGTAATAAATTTTTTTTCTCTTTCCTTTAATGCCGGCGCAATAAATTTCCAGAGTTGATAAACAACATTCGGGAAGCTGAGTATCAAGCCGAGAATTATTGCAACTTGAAAATAGATAAACAACTGTCCGAAGGGGCGGAGATTCTGAAGTTTAAGATTCGATGTACGTGCCGGAAGAAGAAGAACTTTATCAACAAAGAAGTCGATAAAGATCCATGCGATGATTGTACCGATTGCAATTCCAATCAACGAATAGATAATCCGCCACCTCAATTCTTCGAGGTGGTCGAGAAATGTCATTTCAATTTCTTGCCCGGATGATTTATCGGAATGATTTTTTTCCTCTGTGCTCACTTGAATTCAACTAATTTAATTCAGGGTACAAAGGAAACTTACCGCACAATTCTGCAACTTCTTTTCTTATTGAAATCAGTTCGGTTTCGTTATCAAGATTTCTGATCGCTCTATCAATATATGATGCGATAATTTTCATTTCATTTTCTTTCATGCCGCGTGTTGTAACTGCGGGCGTTCCAATTCTAATTCCGCTTGTAACAAACGGACTTTTCGAATCGAAGGGAATCATATTTTTATTTACAGTGATGCCGGCTGCGCCAAGTGCGTTTTCAACTTTCTTGCCGCTTAAATCTTTCTTCGTTAAATCCACAAGCATCAAATGATTATCGGTTCCACCTGAAACAATATCGTATCCGTAATTTATCAATTCGCCGGCAAGTGTCTGTGCATTCTTAATAATTTGTTTTGCGTAACCCGTGAATGAATCTTGCAAAGCTTCGCCGAACGCAACAGCTTTTGCCATAATTATGTGCATCAACGGACCGCCCTGAATACCGGGCATTACCATTCCGTCAAAAATTTCGGACATTAATTTTAAGCGGTCGCCTTTTATTGTTTTGATACCAAGCGGATTTTCGCGATCCTTCCCCATCATAATAATTCCGCCGCGAGGACCGCGTAAAGTTTTGTGTGTTGTGGAAGTTACAACATCGCAGTACGGAAGCGGATTACTCAGCAAACCTTTAGCAATTAATCCAGCCGGGTGAGCAATATCGCACATTAACATTGCGTCAACGCTGTCTGCAATTTGTCTGAACTTTGCAAAATCCCAATCACGCGAGTATGCACTTGCGCCCATAACAATTAATTTTGGTTTTTCTCTTTTGGCAATATCTTCGATAAGATTGTAATCGAGAACTTTTGTTTCTTTGTTTAGTGTGTATGGAACGGCACGGTAAATTTGTCCCGAAAAATTTACAAGCGAGCCGTGTGTTAAATGCCCCCCGTGATCGAGACTCAAACCGAGAATTGTATCGCCCGGTTTTAATAGCGCCATATAAGCCGCCATATTCGCTTGCGAGCCGCTGTGCGGCTGAACATTTACATATTCGGCATCGAATAATTTTCTGAGACGTTCGCGCGCCAAATCTTCAGCCATGTCAACAATTTCACAGCCGCCGTAATATCTTTTGCCCGGATAACCTTCGGCATATTTATTCGTAAGTACCGAACCGGCTGCGCTAAGCACGGCAAGGCTCACAAAATTTTCGGAAGCAATTAATTCTAAATTTGTCTGCTGACGTTCAATTTCAAGTTTTGCTATCTTCAGAACTTCAGGATCTGCAGTAAGAAAATTTAACATAAACATCCGTAGTTGTTGTTATAGAATTTTATCACGGTACATTAACACTTCTTCCGATCCATGGATAACACGGACCTTCAATTTTAATAGCATCACCGCTTTTCAGTTTTCTGAAGAAATAATCTTCTTTTGTCGGAATCGAATTTTGCAATGCTTTCACACGGTCGGCGGCAGTAGATGAATTCTGACCTCCCATTGTTGCGGCTTTGCGATATGTATTTACCGAAAGCAGATAAACACACTTCGCCATAAAATCAAATTCGCAAGCACGGGCTGCTTGTTCGTATAATTGTGCTTCAATCATAACAGGATAATCCCAATTGGCATCAATGTTCATTGCTTTTTGTAAATATGTTCTTGAAACAGAAAGCTGATCCATCTTTTTATAAATGAGAGCAATGTTCACATAGTTATCTTTTCCGTCCGGCTGTAACTCAATTAATTTTTTATAAGCAGAAAGAGCTTTATCAGTCTGCTCTAATTTATCATACATACTTGCAAGTTGTTTCCAGTAATTTATAACTGTCGGTGCTTTTGCTGTTAAAAATTCGAGAGGCTCAATTGCTTTTTCAAAATCTTGTGCTTTGATGCAAGTAGCGACATACTTCCACGCTTTTTCTAAATTTTCTTTATCAAAATCCCATGATTTTTTTGTAATGGCAACAAGCTCTTCAATATTTTCGGCAATCGATTCGAGTTTCTGATTCCACAAGGGATTGTTGGCATCTTCTTCTGCAAGTTTGGAATAAAGATCGAGAGCTTTCAATTTGTAATCATTCGTTTCGGCGGCATTATTCACGTAAAGAACACCGAGTCTATCTTTATAGAAAGCATCGAGAGCCGGATCTTTTGCAATTGCGGCTTCATATAAAGCCATTGTTTCTTCGGGATTTGCTTGCACCCATACTTCTTTTACATACGCTTTGCGTGCAGTATAAAATCCTTCAAGCTTCGGTTCATATTGAATTGCTTTATCATAAAAATAAATTATAGTATCCTGAATCGCCTTCTTTTCCTGATCTGATATTTGAGTGCTGTCATGGTCAAACCAGAGTATCTCTTCCATCTTCTGGAAAATTTTGTTCTTCAAAAATTGGGAAGGATCATTGTTGATTACTTTCCATCCGTAAGGAAGTGCGCTTGCAAAATCTTTGTTCTTGTGATATTCATAGAAGAGACTAAAATTAGCTACGTGATCATTCTGTGCTTTCACACTGCTCAGTGAAAGAGCCGCTAAAAAAACTATCAAGAAGAAATGTCCCCGTTTCAATTTTGTGTTCCTTTATTTAGTTATCTATCAGTTCTTATAAACCAGAATTCTCCAATACTTAAAGTTATGGAAAATTTGTAAATATTTTCTGTCAATAAATTATTGTCTGTTGTTCCTCTTTTACCGTATTGAAAAGCAAGGTCCAAAGTATTATCGAAACCGAGCGGCACAGAAAAACCGGAGTAGAACGACAACTGATTCAATCCTTTTCCGTTAATTACATATTGTGACTGCTCGTAGCTTATACCACCGCGAAGCATTATGTGTGCCCAAAAACTTTGTGATCTTGATTCGGCATTTCGATATTCAACACCAAAGCTGAATTTTTGAAAATCTCTCATCTGCTCGGATTTAACACCGTGGCGTTTCAGCTCACTCAGCGGCTGCCGTAAATAATCCAATAAGAATAAATAATTGTCTGCCCATTTTAACGAGAGCCCGATACCAAGCCGGTACGGCAAATCTGTTTTAAATGTTCCGCTTGAAGAAACAACATCGCCGATTACTGTTGAAGAAGTATTTGTTGAATCGGTTGTTAATTTTACCGAATTAGAAAAAGTTAATCCCAATCTTACATCATTGAGATTTTCAACGCCGAAAATTTCTGAAAGATTATTTGAAATAAGCCCGAGCGTAAATCCAACGCCTTTGTAGCTGTAATCGGTTTTAAATGACGCATCTCGAAAATCCGACGTGTCGTTAAACTCAATCGAAGTTTTGTATTGAATTTTACCGGTGTAATATTCGAAAGCTGCGCCGATAGAAATATCCAGCGGAAGTTTGTACGACATTCCGGCAAAAGCTTTTGTGATTCCGCCTTCTCCCAAATAAACAGAATTATACGGATCGACTAAATCACTTCGCTCTTCTCCCGCAATTTCATAATTAACTTTTGAATAAGGAGTTATACCGGCTGTAAAACTGATGCCGTAATCTTCGGCAATCGGGAACCCAATCATTGCACCGGCAACAACGGTCTGTGAATGAAAAACCGATTCATTGCTTGAAGAAATTTTTGTTCCGTTATAAATGAGACCGGTTTCAAAACGTGTGAGACGTAATTTACTCCAGCTTGCCGGGTTCAAATAATTGAGATAATCAAAATCTGTTGTTGCTATTCCTAATTCACCGAAGCCCATTCTTCTTGCGGAAAAGGAGTAGTAATAATCGCCAAGACCGTACCGCGAATAAACCGATCCGCCGCCGGCAAATGATTCAACACTCAATGAGAGAATAATTGCAAATAGTGTTATTATTTTTTTTATCATAATTATTTCTTCCGGGAATAAATTATTTTGATTCTCGGGCGCAGACTAAGATTTGCTTCTTTGCTTCCGTAAAGCGCAATTCTTGCGGCACTTGTTTGTTCATCAAATAATTCTAAAGCTACACCTTGATTAGCAGTGCCTTGCAGCCAGCGCTGCACCATCCACGAAATATCCCCCGAATAAACATTATCCGATCTCGATAAATAAGAAACAATCAAGCTATCCGATGTAAAAGTTTTTGCCGTACTGTCTTTCAACATGCGAACCATAATTGTATCGGATTTCTGTGCGCCGTCTGTTGTTTTTGATTCATCAACTGTTAGTTCGAGCATCGCTCTGCTGACTATCAAATCTTTTGTAAGTGATGATAAATCAAAAAACAAAAAGCCGCGCAGCGGATAACTTCCTTCAAGATAAATTTTATTTTCTTCTTGCGGAACGGTTCCGGTAAATACATGAGTATCCATGTACGGAGTTACAGTTAACGTGTCTCTATCGTTCGAAGATTTTTTCAGTACAATCGTTAAATGCGGCTGTGCGGAATCGCTGTTCGCTTGTGATGAACCCACTCCGATATAACTATTTGTAACATTCGGTTTAACAATTATGCCGTGATATTTGAGAGAAGTTTGAGTTGTATCGGAAATATATCTGAGCCAGTCAAAAACCAATTGCTGATCGAGATCGAATTGAAATGTTGAATCACTTTGGTTAACAACTTTTGAGATTGCAACATCGGCAGCATCGTAAAAAGAAGAGCCGTAAATTTCCAGACTGTCTCTGTCAAATCCGAGTGAACTCCACTTGCTCAAAATTTTATGAACGGAAAAATTAAACGGCTCTGTTTTATCGCCGAGGGAATATAAAGGCAACAGTTTAATCCACGCACGTTCAACGGTTGCTTCGTTATTTTTAATATACTCTTTTATTGAATCCGGCAAATAAACTGTGAATTGAAACAACAGCGAAGATTCGGCATAATCATTCTTGCCGATAATAAGTCTTGAAGAGAGTCCAAGGACTTCGTTGGTTTCATAAAAATGTGATGATTGCTGTGCTTTGGCAGAATCGGTATTATACTCACCGAATTTTATTTTATCCTGATCCGGTATCAAATTCAAACCGTTTGAGGACGGATCATCATTGCACGAAGTGAAAATTGCAAATGACAAAAAAGAAAGGAAGACAAACTTAAAAAGGTTATTCAATTATAAACCTCCGGAAAAATCTTTCTGTATGAAATCACAAGCGTCCTTAAAATTAGCGGCTACAAAATTGGGCTTTTTCCCCTGATTATGCAAGCTATTAATTTCTTCATCAAAGTTATCTTGTTTTACCAAAATTGTTTTTACGCCGGCGTTAATTCCGCAAAGGACGTCAATACCCTTATCCCCGATCATATATGATTTGCTTAAATCAATCTTATGATCATTTGATGCTTGTACAATCATTTGCGGAGATGGTTTCCTACATTCCGATTCTTCGGGCGTACTGTATTTGGGATGGTACGGACAATAATAAAAATCATCTATCTCTGTTCCGGCATTTTTCAACAGCTCATTAATCTTTGCATTTACTTTGCGAACGTCTTCGTGCGTCATTATTCCGTATGCAATTCCGGCTTGATTTGATATAACAATTACCTTGAAATGAAATTCTGTTTTTAATTTTTTGATTCCTTCGGCAACTCCGGGCAGCAGAATAACTTGTTCGGGATTTTTCACATAACCCGAGTCATAATTAATCGTCCCGTCTCTGTCCAAAAAAACTGCGGCGTTGTACATCTAAATTAATCGGTGAGTTTTTTATAAAGGTCAACATATTTTTTAGCCGAATTAATCCAGCTAAAGTTGGACTTCATCCCGTTCTTCATGATAGCATGCCATGTTTCTTGATCGTTCGAATAAATCTTAATCGCCTTTTTGATTTCGGAAAGCATCTCGGCTGCAGAATATTTTTCGAATACAAACCCGTTGCCGTTTCCGTTTTTAGAATCATACGGTTGAACTGTATCAGCCAAACCTCCGGTTTTGCGTGCAATAGGCACAGTGCCGTAAACCAAACTGTACATTTGATTCAATCCGCACGGTTCAAATTTCGAAGGCATCAGAAACATATCGGAACCGGCTTCAATTAAATGCGCAAGTTCTTCATCAAACCCGATGAAGCAAGAGAACTTTTCGGAATATTTTGATGCGGAGCTTGTAAAAAATTTCTGATATTGTTTATCGCCCGTGCCGAGCAATATTAGCCTGATATTCAATTTCATCAATTCGGGAAATGCTTTCTGCAGCAGATCAATCCCTTTGTCTTCGAACAAACGAGAAATCATGCCGATGACCGGAATATTTTCATCATATTTGAAACCGAAATTTTCTGCAAGTGCTTTTTTATTTTCTTTTTTCTGATCAAGATTTTTTGCTGAATATTTTTGCGGAATTCTTGTATCAACTTCGGGGTTCCAGATTGCCTCATCAATTCCGTTGATAATTCCGTACACATCTTTTTTGCGTTTACTCAATACATCTTGCAAGCCCGCACCAAAATCTTTGTACTGGCATAATTCTTTCGCATAAGTTTCGCTAACCGTATTAATCATATCTGAAAAAAGAAGACCACTTTTCAAAAAGTTGACTTTACCTTTGTGAAGAATTCCCTTCTCGCTTTCGAGTTCTTTCGGCAAAGCTGTTTTTGCAAATGATGATTTCGGGAAAGCACCTTGAAAAGATAAATTGTGAATTGTAAACAATGATTTGATCGGCGCAAACAAAGGATCTTTTTTATATGTTGATTTCAAATAAGCGGGAATCAACCCGGTTTGCCAGTCGTTGCAATGAATAATATCCGGTGTCCAGCCGAGTTTGGTAATTAATTCAAAGACAGCACGTGAAAGCAGAATAAATCTTTCATCGTTGTCTGGATAATCTTCGCCGCTAAGCGGATCAGAATAGAGGCTGTGGCGGCTTCCAAAATATTCCGGGTTATCAAGAAAATAAATTTGTACGCGGGTTTTCGGACCAATCAAAAAAGAAGAACGCAGTGCAAAAACAACCTCTTTTTCGCCAATATTTATTTTAATGTCTTTTAATCTAACTACTTCATGTATTTTGAATTTTCTCTCATCAATCGCACCATATTTGGGCACAACAATGCGAACCTGATGCCCGGCTTCTTGCAATTTTTGAGGGAGTGCCGAGGAAACATCTGCTAAACCACCGGTTTTTATGAATGGAACTACTTCCGAAGTAACAAAAAGGATTTTATACTTTGAAGGCATTTATTAGTATTCCTTCTGTTTTTAACAAACAAAAATACGAAAATTGATTCGTTCGACCAAAAACATTAGAAAATAAGCCTTCAAATTGTCTATTTTTGAAACCGTCGAATTACTCTGATGCCGAACTCTCATAAAAAATTTACGGCTGGCAAATGAAAAAGTTAATTAAAAACCCATCTCAAATTGTTACTGTTGACACCAACGGCAAACATTGCAAAAATGGAAAAGAATCTTCTCAGGTTAATCTGTTAACCGGTTATTCAATTCTAATTGAAGACGGTTTGATAAAAGATTTTGTAAAAAATTCTTCTGCCGAAAAACTCAAAGTTGATTTTATAATCGATGCAAAAGATAAAATTGTTCTGCCCGGGTTAGTAGAATGCCACACACACACGGCTTTTGCCGGTTCAAGGGCAAACGAATTCCTAATGAGATTAAAAGGCGCTTCGTACGAAGAAATTGCAGAAGCCGGCGGCGGAATTATTTCTACCGTAAAATCCGTCCGTCAGTCTTCGTTTGAAGAATTAATTGCAATAATTAAACCGCGCATCGAAAATTTTATTTCGCAAGGCATCACCACTCTCGAAATTAAAAGCGGCTACGGTTTGAGTTATTATGATGAAATAAAACTTCTTCAGGTTATCAACTATTTCAAAAAAAGTATGCCGATTGATATCGTGCCGACTTTTCTCGGTGCGCACACATTTCCGCCCGAATACAAAAATGATCATCAGAATTACATCAAGTTGATTACCGACGAGATGCTGCCCTTCATCATAAAAAATAATCTTGCTGAATTTGTGGATGCGTTCTGCGAAAAAAGTGCCTTCAGCGCAAACGAAGTTGATAAAATTTTTTCCAAAGCAGTTAAACTCGGTTATAAACTTCGCCTCCACACAGAACAATTTAATAATATTGGCGGCTTGGATGTTGCGATCAAACATAATTCCCTTTCGGCAGACCATCTCGAAGTAATTTCGGAAAATGATATTGAAAAATTTTCATATAGTGAAATTGTTGCTGTACTTCTTCCCGGAGTTTCATTTTTCCTCGGCTGCAATTATGCACCGGCGCGCACTTTGATTGACAGCGGTGCAGCTGTTGCGCTTTCGACTGATTTTAATCCGGGTTCATCGAACATCAGCAGTCTGCATTTCATAATGTCGCTCGCCGCTCTGCAAATGAAAATGAGCGCAGAAGAAATTATTAGTGCCGTCACAATCAACGCGGCAAAGGCATTGGACTTACAGACAAAATTGGGAAGCATTGAAATCGGCAAGCAAGCCGATTTTGCCGTGTTCGATGCAAAAGAATATTCTGAAATTATTTATAATATCGGAAGTAACTTAAATGTTATGACGGTAAAAAAAGGCGAAATCATTTTCCAAAAGTAATGCGGAGAAAAAATGAAAATCATCGAATGTGTTCCAAATTTCAGCGAAGGAAGAAATCATCAGACATTCGAAGCAATTAAGCAGGCAATTAGTTCTACAAAAGATGTTAAACTGTTGAGTCTTGAACCCGATGCAGATTATAACCGCGTAGTTGTTACACTTGCCGGAAACGATGAAGGAATTTTAAACGGTGCATTGAACACATGCCGCGCAGCCGCTGAACATATTGATATGCGCGTTCACAAAGGTGAACATCCGCGGCTGGGTGCAATTGATATTGTACCGTTTGTACCGGTTGCAAATTCAACTACCGAAGAATGCGTTGCAATTTCCGAAAAGTTTGCTGCAATAATTTCAAAAGAATTAAATGTGCCGGTCTATCTTTATGAAAGCGCCGCACGCAGACCCGAAAGAAAAAGTCTGCCGAATATACGGCAAGGTGAATACGAAGGTCTGGAAGAAAAATTAAAAGATCCGAAATGGCTGCCGGATTTTGGCGAAGCAGTGTTCAATCCGAAACTCGGCGCAATTGTAACCGGCTCACGTTTCTTTTTGATTGCATACAATGTGAACATCAGATCCACCGATGTAAAGTTCGCAAAAGAGATCGGCGAAGTTCTGCGTGAGAGCGGCTACTCAAAACGCGATGCCGACGGTAACATAATAAAAGTAGAAGGCAAACCCGTCAAAGTTCCGGGCAGATTGAAAGAAGTTAAAGGCATGGGCGTTAGTTTGGAAAAATATAATTTAACACAAGTATCGATGAACTTAACAAACTATAACGTTACACCGGTGCACATTGCTTTTGAAGAAGTGAAAAAAGAAGCGGCTCGGCTTGGCATTGAAGTCAGAGGAAGTGAAATTGTCGGACTCGTTCCTCTTCAAGCTTTGCTCGAAGCCGGAAAATTTTACACAAATAACAAAGAAACAAACAAGAAAAAATTAGTTGAATCAGCAATTGAAAATCTCGGTTTGAGTTCGTTAAATCCATTCAAGCCGGAAGAAAAAATAATTGAATACATGATCTGAAATTCTGAGGCACGAAGTGACGGAGGATCCCCTACCTACTTGTGTTTGAGATTTAATATTTGGCAAGAGTCTAAGTTTACAATGAACAAACTACTGACGCAAAACTGGGATTAGCAAACACAATAAGTTATGAGATTCTTCGTCCCGACTTTAGTCGGAACTCAGAATTTAAAAATAAGGAGTTGTCATGAACCTGAATCAAACATTACAGCAATACTTTGATGATTTATCATCCAACGCACCAACACCCGGCGGCGGCAACGTTTCAGCTTTGTGCGGTGCGTTGTCGGCAAGTTTGGGAACGATGGTTTGTAGTCTTACAATCGGTAAGAAAAAATATGCCGACGTTGAAAATGAAATGAAGGAGTTGAAACCAAAACTCGAACAGTATCAAAAAAACTTTTTCGAGCTTGCACAAAAAGATAACGAAGCATTTAACAAAGTGATGGATGCATTTAAACTTCCGAAAGAAACGGATGCCGATAAAGAATTTCGTTCACAAAAAATTGAAGAAGCCACAATTGAAGCCGCCGAAGTTCCTTCCGATGCGATGAAAAATTGCTACGACATTCTTCCACTATTAAAGATTGTTGCAGAACGAGGAAACAAAAATTCTCTTTCGGATGCCGGAGTTGCAATTGCATTAACAAGAACTGCAGTGCACGGCGCTTATTTGAATGTGCTGATTAACTGCTCTTCGTTGAATAATCAAACAATTGCAGACGAAATTAGAAAGCGCGCAGAAATTATTTTTGACGAGGTTGAAAATCTTACAACTGTTCTTCTCGACTCGATTACAAAATCGATGATGCCGTCATGAAAAAAATTCTAATTCTACTTTTTGTTTCAGTTACTGTTCTGTTCGCGCAGAATCAAAAAGTATTATTAGGAATTGATCTACTTGAACGTGATAACTTTTCGATACTAAACGGAAAGCGCGTTGGATTAATAACCAATCACACCGGCGTTAACAGCAATCTTGTATCAACGGTTGATCTTTTTAACAAAGCAGACAATTTTGATCTCGTTTCTGTTTTCAGTCCCGAACACGGATTCCGCGGATTTAATTCTGCCGGTGAATCTGTTGAGGATTACACAGACAGCACCGCCGGCATAAAATATTATTCGCTTTACGGCAAACGGCAAAAACCTACGGCAAAAATGCTTGCCGATATTGATCTGCTTGTTTACGATATTCAAGATATCGGATGCAGAGCGTACACTTATATTTCAACTTTGGGTTACTGCATGGAAGCGGCGGCAGAAAACAATATTGAATTTATTGTACTCGACCGCCCGAATCCGCTCGGCGGCTTGCGGATAGAAGGAAACATTGTTGAAGATAATTTTATTTCATTCGTGAGCCGCTTTAAAATTCCTTACGTGTACGGCTTAACTTGCGGCGAGCTTGCTTACCTTTTAAATGAAGAAAAAATGTTAAACGGCGGCGCTCACTGCAAACTTAACATTGTAAAAATGAATGGCTGGCAAAGATGGATGCACTTTGAAGATACCGGTTTAATTTGGGTGCCCACTTCTGCAAATGTTCCGTTTAGTCAAATTCCTTTTTATTTGGTCGGCACCGGCGTGCTTGGCGAACTTGTGACAATTTCTATCGGCATAAGTTACACTCTCCCCTTCCAAACTTTTGCCGCAGAGTGGATTAATGCAGACACGCTTGCAGACCGAATGAACAAACTAAATTTAAGCGGAGTAATTTTCAGACCGCTTTCGTACAAAACCAATTACGGAATATGGCTCGATAAAATTTTGCACGGCGTTCAAATTCATATCACAGATTTCAATAGTGTCAATCTTCTACAACTCCAATTTTATTTTATGCAAGTCAATAACGAGTTGTGCCCCAACAAAAAAATTTTTGATCTCGCGGATTCTTCACGTATAAAAATGTTTGATAAAGTTATAGGCACGGATAAAATTAGACTGAAATTTTCGGAGTGCTACAAAGTTGATGACATCAAAGAATATTTGGACAAAGATGTTGATAGTTTCAAAAAACTATCGGCAAAGTATTATTTGTATAATTAATGTTGATCATAAAACTACTTTGAGCGATAAATTTCTTTCCGGTACCCTGCACGTAGAATAACGATTTTATCTTTTTCTAAATCAAAAATTATACGGTAATCCCACACGCGAAAACGGTAACTTCCTATTTCAGAATTGATGAGTTTCTCAGAGTATTTTATCGGCGAGTCGGTAAAAAATTCTAAAGCGGATTTAAGTCGTTATTTAGTATGTCCATCAAGCCGTTGAATATCTTTGACGGCGCGTTTCGTATAAACAAATTCGAATTTCATTTGCTTTTGAAAACTTCATCGTGAGTGTATGTACACACTTTCTTATAATCTTCTCGGGCTTCTCGAATACTCTTTAGGTATTCTGGACTCACTGCGGCGAGAATATCTTCAATCAATAAGGCACGTTCATTTTTTTTCATTCTCTAATTGCATTAATAATTTGTTCGGGCGTGATATTAATTCCTATCGAAATATCCATTTGTTTATTTCCTATTATGATTTTTCACATATTCACTACCGGCAGGCTACGAAAAAAGAATAAGGAGTGTCAACATTCAAATGTAAGGTACAATTAATCTTGATTTAATATTATCTCTCCCACGGGCCAGCGTGCACGGAGATTTAGAGTATCGGGATAGAATGTAAATTTCTCCGCTTGTTTGAACGGCTTTACCGAACCGTAACTGTAAACGCTGTCGTTGTTGCTATCGATAAAACTCCACAACAAATATTTGCCCGGCACAATTTTCTTCATGCTGAATGTTTTGTTCGATTTAACTTTTTGTTTGTAAATATTTTTTTCGGGAGGGACACTTTTTAACACAACAAAAGTATTTGCGGAATCTTCACTGTTCACAACATTGCCGGATACACCGGAAAAATCGAGCTCGCTTGCGGTTGTAAATTTCGATTCATAAACCGTATCGCGTTTGTTGCCGCTTGCATCTTTTATATCCCGCAAATCGATCTTCAATTCGTAATCGGTTTTCTGTTTTAAGTTTGTCCCGATACGAATATCAAACTCGGCATCATCTTTGCGTTTGACATCAAAAGGAACAAAAATTTTCTTGCTGTCTTCAACTACTATTTTCTTTTCGATATCATTTAGTTCAACGCCATCATCAAACTTCACGGTAACTACCGGCTCATCGTAATCAATTTTATTTTCCTGATACTGACCAATTATTTTACTAACCGAAGGCACAACAGTGTCTTTTTCCGTTTTGACAGAAAATTGAGTTTCCTCTCTGCCGGAAAGATTGCCGGAGCGGTCAATAATTTTCTCGCTGACCAGATAATAATTGTTTTGTGGGATAAGCGAATCAGCAATGCCGATAAAAAATTGTTTATCGCGTGCCGAACCTTTGAAAAAATATTTCGGCACTCTTTGCTTTTGAGCGGTTGAATCATAAATGTAAAAGTTCGATACCGAAATTTTACTGCTGTCAACCGGTTCGGTGAATTCAACAAGCAGATGATTTGCATCATTCATCCTAACATTTGATATTGAGGGCGGCAGAGTGTCTTCAATCGTTAAAAAGAAATCCACATTCTCGATCTTATTTTTTTCTGTTGATAAAATAATTTCTTTGAACTGCACACCGTATTCATCTTCGTTGCGGGCATATTTGAAATCCCTGAGCCTATCTTTGAATGCGAACAAATCATATTTACCCAAACCCAAACCGAGCAAAGTATATTTTCCGTTCTTCCCGACTTGCGAAATGTAATCCGGTTTTTGATTTGTAGGATCGGGCTCGTCATTCAAATGTTTGTATGCAAAAACCATCACACCGACCGGTTCATCATCATAAACTTTGCCGGCTATTGTTCCGTTATCAACTTGGCTGCCGGTTGAAAATGCAAACGTAAAGGGCTCTTCCATTTTGTTATGGTTGTTCAAATCTGCTACATCAGCACCGATGGTAATTGTGTACGTTGTATTTTCTTTGAGTGTATCTTTGAAATAAACCGAGAGTGTTCTTCCGCTCCAATCATATTCCACACCTTTTCCAATCGGCGGTGAAATAAAAATTGCTTCTTGTGCAGATCTTTTTTCAACGTACTCGCTAAAAGTTATTTCGAAATAATCACCTTTATAATTGATTGCACCGTTAAGCGGGAAGACTTCAAGAATTTGCGGAGAAACTTTATCTACTTCTCCTCCGCCCGGCGGAAGTTGGTTTGCACATCTTGCAATAATTATAGAGAGCAGAAGAAAAATTAATTTTGATTTGCGCGCCATTCTCTGTACCGTGCTACGTTTTGAGAGTGATCATTATAAGTTGACGAAAAAAAGTGTCCGCCTTCTCCGTTGGCAACAAAGTATAAAAATTTGTGCTTCTCCGGAAACAACGCCGCCATAATTGCCTGCTTGCCCGGATTATTAATCGGTGCCGGGGGCAAACCGGCATACTTATATGTATTGAATTTTGAATCGATCTCCAAATCTTTGCGGTAAATTTTATTTTTTCTTTTATTACGAAGAATATATTGAACTGTTGGATCGGCTTGCAGCAGCATTCCCCTTTTCAAACGATTATGATAAACGCCGGATATAGTTTTAAACTCTCCGAACAGATTTGATTCGCCGTCTATTATTGATGCCAAATTTAAAATCTGACTCTTGCTCATCTTTAATTCTTTCATTCTCTTCTGCACTTTTTCGTCATCAAAAATTTTGTTCATCTCTTCGGAAAGTTTTCGTAAAACTTCTTCTGCAGTACTGTTCGAATAAAAATAATATGTTTCAGGCAGTAAATGTCCTTCAAGATTATCAGAATCGATTCGAAGCGAATTTAGAAACGATCTGCTTTTACTAAGTTCAATAACTTTGTTTGAATCGATTCCAAGTTTTTCATGAAGAAGCGAAGCGAGGTTATTCTGCCAGATACCTTCTGGAATCGTAACAAGTACCTCGGTAATTGTTGAGCCGCCGATCAATAATTCAACAAGTTGAAGGTAGCTCAACCCGTTCGGAATATTATATCTGCCCGGTTGTAATTTTCTTTCGGCTCCGTAAATGAATGCCGCAATTTTCATGTTTGTTCTGTTCGGAATAACTCCACGCTGGTAAAGTGTGTCAACAATATGTGATAAAATTTCTCCCTTTTTCACTTCTAGTTGAACCGGTTCTTTGGAATCATAATAATTCGGTGAAAAAAATGTGAAGACCAGTAATGCCAGCGCAAAGAAGAAAAATCCGGCAACAAAATGAATTTCCCTCCGCGAAAAAATTTCTTTTATATTTTTTTTGCTATTCTGCTCCAACTGATATTCCTTTTAACTTCTGAAAGATATTCAAAATCTTTTTACTGAAAGAGGCAATTAATTAGTAAGTACAGATGTTTTAATAAGTGTATTTTGATGCAGACTTGGGAAAGCATTTGCGTTGAGTGAATATTCGAATCCGCATTCGTACAGTTTCAATCCGCGGTAAGCAATCATTGCGGCATTATCTCCGCAGTATTCATTTGCCGGAATAACCAATTTTTTATTGTATTGTTTTGCGATCCTTTCAAATTCGGTTCGCAATAATTTGTTTGCAGCTACACCACCCGCTAACGAAATTGAGTTTACATTAAATTTGTGCAACGCTTTTTCAACGTTGTTCGTTAATGATTTCACAGCAGTTCTTTGGAACGATGCCGCAATTAATGCGAGATCATCTTTGGGAATTCGTTCGGGCGTGCCGTATTCTTTTTGGATAAATCTTAATACGGCAGTTTTCAATCCGCTGAAAGAAAAATCAAATTCATTTTTGCATTGCGCAACCGGGAAATCAATGAAATCATTTTTTACATTTTCTGAAAGCTGCTGAATTTTTGGTCCGCCCGGGTAACCGAGCCCGATTAGTTTAGAAACTTTATCGAATGCTTCGCCGGCAGCATCATCAACTGTAGTACCAAGCTGAATTATTTCGGTATCGCTTTTGACAATTAACAACAATGTGTGTCCGCCGGAAACAACCAAACACAAATACGGAAATTCAGGTTTGTCATCCATTAAAAATCCTGAAAATATATGCCCCTCGATATGATTAACCGGTACAAACGGTTTGTTCAATGAGTACGACAGCCCTTTCGCAAATGTTAATCCGACAAGCAGTGCACCGATTAATCCGGGTCCGGCTGTTGAGCAGACTAAATCAACATCGCTCAAAGTAATGCTGGATTTTTGCAGCGCTTGCTTGATTAGCGGAAGAAGAATTTGCAGATGTGCTCTGCTCGAAAGTTCCGGCACTACTCCGCCGAATTCCGTATGGAAATCTTGTGAAGAAATAAGATTGGCATAAAGGCTTCCGTTTTTAATTACTGCAACAGAAGTCTCATCGCACGATGTTTCAATTCCCAGAACGTTTAGTGTTTCCACCTTTCGATTTCCTATGCTTTGCAAACAATTAATTCATTTTGATACTTCGACAATAACCTGAACATTAAAAAGATGGAAGCTTTCATGGGTTAGTTAAATAAAAAAATACTTTTTGTTATATGCCAAGCCATGTTCGGATTTTCTTGCAGTCTGCGGATTGAATATTTGTACCAGTGTTCGCCGAACGGAACATATATTCTGATTTTGTAACCGTCGCCATTAATTTTATCACGAAGCCTTTCTTTCACACCATAGAGCATCTGAAATTCAAATTTATCCTTCGAAAGATTTTTTTGTTTGATCACCTCGTAAGCTTTTTCAACGAGATAATCATCGTGCGTTGCAATGCCGATATAATTTCCGTGTTCCAAAAGGTAATCGACAATTTCTACAAAATTATCGCGCACTTTTTGTTTTTCTTTGAAAGCAATTTCTTCCGGTTCGATATAAATACCCTTGCAGACTCTGTAATTTGTTCCATTCATGCCGGAAGCTTTTACATCGTTAATTGTTCTTCGCAAGTAAGCCTGAATAACCACACCAACATTATTATACTTTTGATGAACGCTTCGGTACAATTCAAGAATTGCATTTGTAGTTGAAGAATCTTCCATGTCAATCCGTACAAAATTATTGTAACCTTTTGCTCTTTCTAAAATTTCTTCAACTTGTGCTAGGCATAAATCTTTATCGATTTCCAAACCGAGTTGAGTAGGTTTCAACGATAAATTTGCATCGAGGTTGTTTTTGTGGATTGCGTCCAAAACTAGCAAGCATTCTTTTTTTGCTTCCTCGGCTTCTTTTTTTGTTGTGATTGATTCTCCGAGTACATCCATCGTCGCACAGATGCCTTTTGCATTCAACTCCTTAACAACCTGAACAGCCTCTTCTAATTTTTCGCCGGCGATATACTTTTTCGCAAATACATGGACAACTGATTTGGGAAGTAATTTTACTACTGAAACGATTAGACTATTAATGGGATTCACTTCAGCACCTTTTTTTGAAAATTCGTAGGAACAAAATTAGGCGAAGCCGCCGCTTAAGTCAAGGTAAGATATGCTTGTCCGGCTTACCCGGCTAATGTTTTAATTATTCGAAGCATGAAGAAAATTTTTTCCGCCAAAGCTTTTTTTGTAGAATTGTTTTCAATAATAAAGTGAGACAATATTTTTTTTTTCGAATCAGGCAGTTGAAACATCAATCTCTTTTTAACTTCGTCGGATTGCACACCGTCTCTTTTAATAACTCTGTTTATTCTTGTAGTTTCATCACTGCTGACGAGCAGTATATAATCAAACATTTTTTCGATGCGGGCTTCAAATATCAACGCCGATTCAACAAATACAATTTTCGATTTCGTTTCTTTGATTATTTTTTTTATTTCACGAATTACCGGCGGGTGAACGATCGAATTAATTTTTTCTACGTTCTTCTTTTTTGAAAAAACATTTTCCGCGAGAAATTTGGCATTGAGCCCGCCGTTGGAAAAAGTTTCTTCGCCAAAATTTTTTACCAATTGTTTTTTGATTTTGGAATCGGTGAGCATCAACTCTTTTGCAAGCAGATCGGAACGAATTACGGAATAACCTTCGCTTTCAATCAAATCGGATACAATTGATTTCCCCGATCCTATATTTCCGGTGATTCCGATTACTAATTTTTTCTTCATAAAAAATAAAACCCGGCAGAACCGGGTTTGTAATTTTATTTTGCGTAAGAAATTTTCCGCACTTCCCGAATAACCATCACTTTTATTTGCCCGGGATATTCCATCTCTTCCTGAATCTTCGTTGCAATTTCATACGAGAGACGATCAGCAACAGCATCATCAACTTTATCGGGTTCAACAACAACTCTCACTTCTCTACCGGCTTGAATAGCGTAAGTCTTTGCAACACCTTCGAAAGATTTTGCAAGCGCTTCCAAATTTTCGAGACGCTTCACATAACTTTCGAGAGGTTCGCGTCTTGCGCCGGGTCTTGCACCGCTGATTGCATCTGCTGCTTGCACGAGTGCCGCAATCGGATGTTCCATTTCAATATCTTCGTGGTGACTTCCAACTGCATTTACAACTATCGGATGCTCGTTATATTTTTTCGTGAGATCATATCCGAGCAGAGCGTGCGGACCTTCAACATCTTTGTCAATTGTTTTTCCGATATCGTGCATTAAACCGGCACGTTTGGCAAGGTTTGTATCAAAACCAAGTTCTGCCGCCATAATTCCGGTTAGATATGCCACTTCAATACTGTGTTGCAAAAGATTCTGTCCGTAGCTCGAACGATATTTCATTTTGCCGATGTGTTTAATAAGCTCGCGGTGAACGCCGTGCAGACCAAGTTGAATAAGTGTGTTTTCGCCTTCGCGTTGAATTTCTTCATCGAGTTCTTGCTGAACTTTTTCTACAACTTCTTCTATGCGTGCCGGATGAATTCTGCCGTCTGCAATTAATCTTTCAAGAGAAATTCTTGCAACTTCTCTTCTGAATTGATCAAACGCAGAAAGAATAACAGCTTCGGGAGTATCGTCAACAATAACATCAACACCGGTAGCGGCTTCAAATGCGCGGATGTTTCTTCCTTCGCGACCAATGATGCGCCCTTTCATTTCATCATTCTGAATTTGCACAACCGAAACGGTTGATTCAACCGAGTGATCAACAGCAGTTCTTTGGATAGCCTGAACAACAATCCGCTGAGCTTCTTTTTTAGCTTCAGCCTTCGCTTGATCTCTCACTTCCTTTATGGCTTGCGAAGCATCCGATTTAGCTTTGCTGATCATATTTTCCATCAGCATTTTCTTAGCTTCATCGGAAGTTAAGCCGGCTGTTTTTTCCAGACGGACATTCTGTTCAGCAATCAAAATATCAAGATCGTTGTGTTTTCGTTCAATATCCTCTTTCAGAGTTTGAACAGTCTTTTCAAGTTCTTTGTTGGTTTTTTCTTTTTGAGTAACTAAATCAAATTTCTTTTCGAGATTTTCTTCACGAGTTTCAAGTTGTTTTTCGTGGTTGAGCAGTTTTTGTTTTTTTGTATTTACTTCAGTATCGAACTCTTGTTTTTTCTTCAACCACTCATCTTTAACTTCGAGAAGTTTTTCTCTTTTTATGTGCTTGGCTTCTTTTTCTGCTTCTTCTACAATTTTTTGAGATTTCTCTTTGGCAACGGCAACGTTGTTTTTGCCGATTTTAGAATTAATAAACCATCCAAAGATAAAAGTCAGTACTGCTGTAGCAACAGTAATAATTAATACCATAAACAAATCCAATTGCATTTTTCCTCCATGAAACGAAAAATTTATACAACGCAACTGCCGGCACTTAAATAAAAGTAAAGAACTTATTTCCTAACAGTGCGGGAAACCGCCCGACGCTTTTTACTTCCACTGTCCCGTTAAACGGGATCCCGACGAATCGGGATGAGGCCTGTAATACACGCCGCGAGTCGATAACCCTTAGGTTTATAAATTATGTTAGTTCTTTTTTATAAAGTGACCCGGCAGTGCGGAAACTTATGATGGGGTTGACATAAATTTGGATTCGGTTAAAAGAAGCTTGATCTTTTTGATTTTGTCTGTGGCTTGAATGCTGAATTCTCTGAATTTATTTTTTTCAACAAATAAATCGTACGCGATATTAAGAGCGGCAATGATTGCGATTGTATCTTTCGGCTGATCGGGTAATTCTTCTCTAGTTTCTTCCATCATTCGATTAACATACTCAGCTAATTCAGCAGCTATTTCTTGATTTTCGACCAGTAAAGAATATTCTTTATCAAATATTTTTACTTTGAGCTTCTTTTTATCTGTCATTTTATGTCTAATCCATCATCTTACATTATAATTATGAACGTAAATGATAGTCTATTCTTGCTATCAATTCACTTATTTTGCTTTTTAAAGCTTCTCGATCCTCCAATTTTAATGATTCGGTACCGAATAGATTGCCTTCATTAAATAATGACTTACTTACTTTTGATTCAATTTCAGAAATTTTCTTTTTGAGATTATCGTTTTCCCTTTCCAACAAAGTGAGGCGATTGCCCAAAGCTTGATTTGCTTCAAGCAGTTCTGCTCCTTTTTGAATAAAAAAATAAATCTGTTTTTCGAGAGCATTCAGCTCGTCAATAAACAAATCGTATTTGGAACCCTCTGCCAATTATGCACCTCTAAGCTGCGCATTAAAAGTTTTTTCTACAGCGGTAATTGCTTTTCTAAAATCTTTATCAACTTCTTCTTCAGTAAGTGTTCTTTCTAAATTATAGTACTCTAACTGAAATGCTAAAGATTTTTTGCCTTTACCTAAACTGTCACTTTGAAAGATATCAAATAACTTTATTTGATGCAACAATTTAGAGCTTGCCTTTTTTATCACATCTACAACGCTATCGGCTTCAATATTTTTGTCGAGCACAAAAGCAAAATCTCTGTACACCTTTGGGAACTTAAGCAGTTCTTTGAATACACGTTTCGAGAGTTCTATTTGTTTTATTACATCCAAATAAAAAACAAATAAGTAAACATCCTGGTTCACATCAAATAGATCATTAACTTCCTTTTTAACTTTGCCGCCTATGCCGCAAATGTTGTTTCCGGATATCACAAAATTTTGTTCGATCCATTTATTTTCTTCTTTGTATTTCAGTCCAAACTCTTGATATGGAAATAATTTTTGAAAAATACTTAATGTAGTCCCTCTCAAATCGAACAAATCAGTTTGCCTGTCTTTTTCAAACCATTCTGTTTGAATTGCATGACCAGTTACAGAAATGATCGTGTGCTCGGATTCGGTAAAATCATCGAATGAATTAATTTCGCCGTCCGCAATTTTTTCAAACACTTTCCCGATTTCGAAAAGAGATAAATTACGCTCACTCACTTTCAAATTATTGGAAATCGCATGGAGCATCCCCGGAATCAGTGACGGACGCAGATGCGACATTTCACTGCTTTGCGGATTTAACATTGCAATCGGCTTGCCAAATTTGAATGCCGTTTCCTCCTTCAACAATGAGTTGGTAACAATTTCAAAAAATCCAAGTGATGTTAAAATATCCCGCAGTTTATCATTGAATGCCGATTGATCAATTTTATCTTCGAGAGTTGTAGCAACTTTGTTCACTTCAGGAATGTGATCATACCCGTAAACTCTTGCAACTTCCTCTATCACATCAATTTCTCTTTCGATATCGTGTCGGTAACTTGGAACAACTAACCTCAGTTCTGTTTCAGATTCTTGTTCAATTACAAAACCCAGCTTCGACAAAATATTTTTTACAGTTTCTTTCTGAATTTCATAACCCAAAATTTTTGTAATTCTGGCAAAGCGAACGTTTGCCGTTCTATTTTTAAACTGATTCGGATACGCATCAATTTCACCCGAAGCAATTTCTCCGCCGGCAGTATGCTGAATTAACTGCGCCGCACGCTGTGCCGCAAATTTTGTGATGTTATAATCGGTTCCTCTTTCAAATCTGTACGATGCATCTGTCGAAAGACTGAGACGCTTTGCAGTTTTGCGGATTGACGACGGATTGAAAAACGCACTCTCAATCAGAATATTTTTAGTTCTGCTTGTTACTTCGGAATTTTCTCCGCCCATAATTCCGGCTATTGCAACGGGCTTTTCTCCATCACAAATCATCAAGTCTTTTGAAGTGAGTATTCTCTCTTTCGAATCAAGGGTTGTAAATTTTTCACCTTCATCTGCAGATTTAACAACAATTTTTTTACCGGAAAGATTATCGAGATCAAACGCGTGAAGCGGCTGACCAACTTCGTACAAAACATAATTTGTAACATCAACAACATTGTTAATCGGGCGAAGTCCAACGGCTTTCAATCTTCTTTTTAACCATTCGGGTGATTCTTTAATTTCCACTCCCGTCACAACTTTCCCAACGTAACGCGGACAATTCACAGCGTCAACAATCTCTACTTTTGCTGCGTCTTCCGATTTTGTCGATGATTCTTTTAATTCAATCTGCGGGGTTCTTAAATTACGGTTAAAAATTGCGGCAAGATCACGTGCAATACCGATATGACTCAAAGCTTCCGAACGGTTTGGAGTAATTGCAACATCAAGTATAACATCATCGAAACCAAGTGCTTCAGCAAGCGGAGTTCCTTCTTTTAATCCACTATCAAGAATCATGATGCCTTCGTGATTATCGCTGATGTTGAGTTCTTTTTCGGAACAGATCATTCCGAAAGAAACTTCTCCTCTGATTTTTGCTTTTTCTAATTTCATTCCGTTTGATGGAATAACGGCACCAACTTTTGCAAAAGCAATTTTTTGTCCCTGAGCAACATTCGGCGCACCGCACACAACATTAAATTCTTCTGTTCCATCGCTGACTTTACAAACGGAAAGTTTATCTGCGTCAGGATGTTTTTTATGTTCCTTTACCAAACCAACAACCATGTTCTCAAAACTTTTCGATTGATCGATTACGTCTTCAATTTCCAAACCGGCAACTGAAATTTTGTGAACAATTTCATCGATTGAAATGCCGCTTAAATCGATATAATCTTTTAACCAATTCAGTGAAATTTTCATAACATACCCGAAATTAAAATTGCTTCAAGAAACGAATATCGCTGTCAAATAAAATTCTAATATCATCAATGCCGTACTTGCGCATTGCTGTTCTTTCAATTCCCATTCCGAAAGCATAGCCCGTATATTTTTCAGGATCGATTCCAACATTTATCAAAACATTTGGATCAACCATTCCGCATCCGAGAACTTCGAGCCATCTTCCTTCTTTTCCTTTCGGCTGCCACCACACATCCATTTCTGCACTCGGTTCTGTAAACGGAAAGAAACTCGCACGGAATCTATAAACTACATCTTTGCCAAAAAATTGTTTGATAAATGCAACAAGCGTTGCTTTCAATTCAGCGAACGTTACGTCTGTATCTACATACAAACCTTCTACTTGATGAAACAAACAATAACTCTTTGCACTTATCGCTTCATTTCTAAAAACTTTACCAGGCATAATTGCGCGGATCGGCGGCTTCATGCTTTGCATTACTCTAATCTGTACTGGTGATGTGTGTGTGCGCAGTAAAAATTTCGGCGTAACAAAAAACGTATCCTGCATATCGCGCGCCGGATGATCGTCCGGAAAATTCAACGCTTCAAAATTATTGTAATCGGATTCAAGTTCCGGTCCTTCGAAAACAGAAAAACCGAGTCCCTTAAAAATGAATTTCATCTCATCGAGAGTTTGAGTAATTAAATGACGGCTTCCGAGAGTTTTCATTCTGCCCGGAAGAGTTAAATCCAGTTCGGATTCTTTTTCATTTTTTGCTGCCGCTTCAAATTTTTCTTTTGCTTCATCAAACTTTGCTTGTGTATAATTTTTCAATTCATTTAAAGCCTGTCCAACGCTTTTCTTTTCAACGCGGGAAACATCCTTAAAATTTTCGAACAATTGCGGTACAAGTCCTTTTCTGCTCAGATATTTTAGGCGCACTTCTTCGAGGGATTGTATATCGGTGGTTTTCGAAAGGTCGTCATCGAAATCTTTCCGGGTCTCAGAAATTTTTGCAAGCATTTTTTATCCCGAGAATTTAAAAAAATACCCTCACAAACTTTTTGAACAAACAGAAAGTTCGTGAGGGCAATAATTAGTTCATTGCAAACTTAACAACATCTGTAAAGGCTTGAGGATTTTCAGCAGCCATACTTGCTAACAGTTTTCTATTAATTTCAATTCCTTTAGCATCGAGCAGATGTATCAATTTCGAGTATGAAATACCGTGTTCTCTTGCGGCTGCATTTATTCTGATAATCCATAAAGAGCGGTACTCTCTCTTTTTAAGTTTGCGGTCTCTGTAAGCATGCACAAGACCTTTTTCAACATGGTGCTTGGCAACTGTTAATACTTTACTGCGTGCACCCCAGTAGCCTTTAGCTTTATTCAATAACTTCTTGCGTCTTGCTTTAGACGCTGCCGAATTAACTGACCGTGGCATAGTTTACTTTTCTCCTATTGTAGCATTATTTTTAATCTTTTCTCATCAGCTTTCGAAACAAGAGTAGACTTGCGTAAACTTCTTTTTCTTTTAGTTGATTTGGTTGTTAAGATATGCGATTTAAAAGCTTTGTTTCTTTTGATTTTTCCGGATCCGGTTTTTTTAAATGTTTTAGCGGCTCCCCTATTGCTTTTCATTTTTGGCATTTGATCACCTATCTATTTTTTCTTTTTACCTTTTTGCGGTGCCAGAATTGTGTGCATCGCTCTGCCTTCAAATTTTGGTTCTTGTTCAACTTTTGCAACATCTTGAAGTCTTTCGATAAATCTATTCAGCAAAGCTTCCCCTAATCCAGTGTATGCGAGTTCTCTTCCTTTAAATATCACTGAAACTTTTACTTTGTTTCCTTCTTCAATAAAATTAACAGCATGGCGTGCTTTAAAATCAAAATCGTGTGTATCCGTATTCGGATGCAAACGAATTTCTTTTAAAACGCTTACTTGCTGTTTCTTCTTTTGAAGCTTTTCTTTCTTCTGTAATTCATAAATGAACTTGCCGTAATTGATCACTTTACAAACCGGCGGAGTAGCTTGAGGTGCAATTTCCACCAAATCCATTACAGCTATCTCAGCTCTTTTCAATGCTTCTTTTATCGAAACAATTCCGACTTGTTCTCCGTTTGCGTCTATTAATCGTACTTCAGGCGTTCTAATTTCCTGATTGACGCGATATTTAATCTCTGTGATAAACTACCTCGCTAATTGTGATTTATTCTGTTGCCAATCTCTTCGCTCAAATTATTTGCGAACTCTTCAAGTGAAAAACTTCCTTTGTCTCCAACTTTGTGCTGACGTACCGAAACTGTTTTTGATTCTTTTTCTTTCTCGCCAACAATCAACATGTACGGAACTTTTTGTGTTTCCCAATCGCGTATTTTGTATCCAATCTTCTCATTTCTCAAATCGAGTTCTACAAAGATATCTTTTGAAGACAAATAATCATAGACTTCTTTTGCGTAATCAAAATAATTTTGCGATACTGGTATTACAGCCGCCTGAACCGGTGCAAGCCATGCTGGAAAAGCGCCGGCATAATGCTCAATCAAAATTCCCATGAATCGTTCAATTGAACCGAGCAGAGCGCGGTGAACCATGAACGGTCTGTGTTCTTTTCCGTCTTCGCCGATATATTTCATATCAAAACGTTCGGGAAGATTAAAATCGAATTGAATAGTACTCAACTGCCATTGACGGTTAAGCGCATCTTTAATTTTGATATCAATCTTCGGTCCGTAAAATGCACCGCCGCCTTCATCCATTTCGTACGGAACACCTTCTTTTTCAATCGCGCGAATTAAAGATTTTGTTGCTTTATCCCAAAGTTCATCTTCGCCAACTGCTTTTTCGGGTTTGGTCGCTATGTAATAATTCAAGTCCTCAAAGCCAAAAGATTTTAACATATATCGCGAAAACCTAAGCACCTCAATAATCTCATCTTCCATTTGCTCTTGTGCACAGAAAATGTGTGCATCATCTTGAGTGAAACCGCGCACTCTCAGCAAACCATGTAGTACACCGCTCTTTTCGTATCTGTAAACAGTACCAAGTTCTGCCCAACGTAACGGAAGGTCTCTGTAAGAATGAAGTTTTGTTTTGTAAATCATTATATGGAACGGGCAGTTCATCGGTTTGATGTAATAATCTTGTTCATCTATAGACATCGGTGCGTACATATTTTCTTTATAAGTAACAAGATGACCGCTTGTTTCCCACAACCAGCTTTTGCCCATGTGAGGAGAATATAAAAGATCGTATCCGTTTTTAGTATGTGCCGAACGCCAAAATGTTTCGATAGTATTTCTAATTCTTGAACCTTTTGGATGCCAATAAATCAAACCGGCACCGGCTTCCTCGTGAATACTGAAAAGATCAAGTGCTTTGCCAAGTTTTCTATGATCGCGCTTTTTTGCTTCTTCTAAAAATAAAAGATGATCATCAAGCATTTTTTTCTTCGGGAAAGAAATGCCATAGATTCTTTGCATTCTTTTATTGTGTTCATCGCCGCGCCAATATGAACCGGAAACAGTTAACAGCTTTACATACTTTATTTTTCCGGCATCCGGCACATGCGGACCGGTGCAAAGATCTGTGAAATCGCCTTCATCATAAATGCTGATTGCTTCTTTTGTATCGTCAAGTTCACTTATGATTTCGAGTTTGTAATTGTCGCCTTTCTTTTCGAAAAACTTCACAGCATCTGTTTTGCTCAGTTCGCTGCGCTTGAATGGATTTTTCTGTTTGGAAATTTCCATCATACGATTTTCTATTTTCACCAAATCTTCTTCTGTCAAAACAGAGTTGATATCAATATCATAGTAGAACCCGGAATCAATTGCGGGTCCAACACCAAATTTTGCTTCGGGGTAAATTGATTGAATGGCATGTGCCATCAAATGCGATGTTGAATGCCAATAAGTTTCTTTCCCTTCAGGATGATCAAACATTAAGATTTCCAGTTCGGCATCGTTATTCAATTTGGTTGATAAATCTTTAATGATACCATTAACTTTTGCAACGAGTGCTTCTTCAGCTAAACGATTGGAAATTTTTTGAGCAATTTCTAAAGGAGAAATTCCTTCTTCGAACTCTTTAACTGAACCATCGGGAAATTTTATTTTTATTGTATTCATAAGCAAAAAAAACGGAGCTAACTCCGGTTAATGTGGGTTCTATAGGATTCGAACCTATGACCTTCTGCACGTCAAGCAGACGCTCTAACCAACTGAGCTAAAAACCCCAAAAATTGTCTGTTCATTATTAATACTTGTTATTTAAAAAAAATGTTTTGCCAAGAACCTATGACCTCTCCGACGAAGTCGGAACGCTCTAACCAACTGAGCTAAAAACTCAAAAAATTATCTGTTCATTATCAATACTTTTGATTGATGCAAACTATTTGTTTGACCCCATGATCTCCCCGACGAAGTCGGGGCACTCTAACCAACTGAGCTAAAAACCAAAAAAAAAACTAATTAGTCATAGGTTAATTTCAAGTTTACTAGTACCGAGGGCCGGACTCGAACCGGCACGGGTGTGAACACCCACAGGATTTTAAGTCCTGTGCGTCTACCAATTCCGCCACCCCGGCAAAACGGAATGCAAATATAATCTATTTTTTTATTTCCTTGCAATAATTATGTCTTTATAAATTCACTTAATGAAAATTTTATGAAGACTTTGCTAATGCTTAATACTACGCAGAGATGAAGAGAATATTTTTCGAATCGTGAAAAACTATTATTTGCACAGATAGTAGCAAAGCAGTATTTTTGCATCACTTTTTAGGGGCCCATAGCTCAGTTGGTTAGAGCAGCTGACTCATAATCAGCGGGTCGGAGGTTCAAGTCCTTCTGGGCCCACCGCTTAACCCCGATTTTGTCGGGGTTTCTTCTTTTAAAACTAAAAACTAAAGTAGATACTGGATATAAGATTCTGGATGCCAGCAAAAACTACTTTGCAAATCTGCATGGTTTAATTATCATTACTTACCCTCGATATACCTTTAATTCTATCACACGTTGTACTTCATTTTTTTCTCTTCAACAGTAAGCCCAATTTTTCTTCTTGGTTCTTTAGGTAATGTTAGCAGCTGATTTATAGTTTCAAAAATCTCCGCTATCTGCTCATCATGCCTTTCTATTCTCAGTTCCAATTCTTTTAATTTTTGTGCCCGCTCTTTATGCGTAACAACTATTTCTCTTAAACGGATAAAAGCACGCACAACCAAAATGCTTGTTTCACAGCTCACGGTGAATTAAGAACAGTTGCAAGTATAACTGCCCCGTGTTCTGTAAAAACATACGGTAATGATGTGGAATGTTTAAGAGAATTGAACCGGTGCCAGTTGTCACCAGTTCATTTTTCTCAATTGCAGTTAATTGAAACATAAATTCCGGTGGAAATCTATCAATGTTACGTTTTACTTGCCGGTTGAGATATTTAGTTTCAACACCCTACAACTCAGCTAAATCACGATCGAGCATTACTTTTTACCCGCGAATAATTAGAATTTTATTTTCGATTACTTTGCTGAGACAATCTCTTTTTTATTCATTTTTGTGTCTAATCTTTTTTTGCTATTTGCATAATTGAATACTATGCAATTCGTCCTTAGCACTATTTGTTGTATTCTTCAATAGCAATACTCTGCAATTTTTCTTTCATCTCTTTTGGGAGAGTTACGGTTTCATAATACTTGCCGTCTTTGCCTTTTTCATCGGGAGCTGAAATAAAAAATCCATTTGAGCCGTTGACCAAACGGAATCCTTTAATAATAATGTTGTCGTTAGTTTGGATATCGAAGAAAGCGGAAGTTTTACCGCCGTCAAGTTTGTTCATCCTGATAATTTTCATTGTACCCTCCAATTGCTGTTGATAATTAAATGTGTTTTTTACCCCCGACAATTAGAAGGAAGTGAAATAGTAAACCGACTAATTGTTTCCCTTAATTATAACCAATTAAGTACAAAAATAAAATATCCAGAGTTTGGTAAAATGAATTGTTGTTATTCAAATTGCACGACCAACAAAGAGAATAAAAATTACTACCAAGCAACCACAGCATTAAAGAATTCGAACTCGCATAAAAAAATATTTTTGAAAACCGTGTCTCAAGTTTCTTCGAAAGAGTTATCAATACAGACTATCATTCTGATATAATGGGTGCCACATTTTTTTCTAATCGATATCTGAATTTTTTGTACGTAGTGCTTTCGCTTGCATGTTTTGCACAACATATGCTCAATCAACCTTAACATTTTGTGGCATCCTTGCGGCAATTAAATTGAATCATCTCCCCACCGTAACGCATTGCAAATGAACAACTTGATAGAAATTTTATTTGGTTGGCATTATGATTGTGATATAACCCGAAACTTAGTGATGATTTTAAAATCATTGCAGCAAAAAAATAGTTTATAAAAGTGAGGAAAAAATGTTAACCAATTTTAGATCGATTAGTAAATACCGAGTAGAAGCACTCGACGGAAATGTGGGAAACATCCACGAATTATTATTTGACGAACAGTCATGGATCGTCCGTTATATAGTTATAAACACAGGTAATCTTTTTATGAAAAATCTTGTGCTGCTTCAACCGGAAGAGTTTGTAAGCTGCGATACGGACGAAGAAAAATTTTTGGTCAACTTAACAAAAGAAGAAATCATTAACTCCCCCTCCGTTGAAGCAGTAAAGAAAACAAATTATTACTGGCCAAATTATTGGGTCGGCACTCATCTTACATATGGCTGGACTCCGTTCAATCCTTATTCTAAAAAAATTTATACAGAACCCGGCATCAACAGCACACACGAGATGCACGTGTATAAAGTTAAAGCTGTTGATGAACAAATCGGTTCTGTTGATAATTTTATTGTAAATACCGAAGCGTGGTACATTAGTAATATGATTATTAACACCGGGTTTTCTCTTCTGCCCGGTAAAAAAATTTCCGTTACTGCCGATAACGTGAAAGAAATAAACAATCAACAAAATTTTGTGCTGCTCGATATGAATGCTCAAGAAGTAAAAAACTATCCCGGTTATGAGAGCAAAAAATCATTTAGACATATTATCGGCAGACCGGCTGATCTAATTACTTCATAATATGAAGTCGAATAAATTCTGAGAAACAGAAAAAGCCGCATGAGCGGCTTTTTCATTTATACTATTTCTTGCAGCTAAATATTTTTTAGAGTACAGTACCAATCACTCGACTGTTCTAACAAATTATTAATCTTTTTTACCAAAGCATGTGTGTCATCCAAATTACCATCTTGCAATTGAGCAGTTTCAAATAATTGCTCGGCTGTATTTTTTATATACTCATCATTGGAATCTTTTTTAAAAACTTTTAACAAGTTGCGCGTTAGTTTGTGATTAGGGTTGATCTCAAGAATTTTTTGGGGAGACTCCGTGTTTTGATTTGCCATCTTCAAAATTTTCTGCATCGAAGCAGACATTACATCATCTCCCGAAATCAAACATGCGGCGCTTTCTACCAATCTTTTAGATTCCTTCACATCAACTACTTTATCGCCGATTATTGATTTTATTTTTGCAAGCATAATGCTGAAATGTTTTGCTTCTTCATCCGTAAGCGCTTCAAACTTTTGCTCTTGTTCTTCAACATTTGGAAGCTCATCAAATTTTTTCAGATCAATTGTGTCGGCTGATTTGAAATCATAATCTTTATACTTTCTCAAAGAAGAAACAACAAACTCATCAACCGGATCGGGCAAGAAGAGAACTTCGAGACCTTTCTTTTTGAAAATTTCCATATGCGGATCAGCCATCATTGCTTCGCGTGTTTTGCCGCAGATGTAATAAATTTCTTTCTGTTCATTCTTTGCACGCGACACATAATCTGCAAGCGGAACCAACTCGTCTTTATCTTGGCAATTGGTAGAATTAAATCGCAGCAGTTCTAAAATTTTTTCATGATTTAGAAAATCAGTGTAGCCGAGTTTCAGAATTTTCCCGTGTTCACTCCAAAACTGTTTGTACCATTCGGCATCGTTCTTTGCTTTATCGAGTAAATGAGAAAGAATATTGTTTGTAACGCTCGAAGAAATTTTATTAAATACCACATTTTCCTGAAGTGTTTCGCGCGAAATGTTGAGAGGCAAATCTTCCGAATCAACAACTCCTTTTACAAAGCTTAAATATTCCGGAAGAATATCTTTGTTTTTGTGCTGGATAAGTACACGCCGGACATATAAATCGAGTCCGTAATTTTCTCTGTCATGCCAGAAAAACTCAAAACTCTTTATGGGAATAAACAAAAGCGCATTGAATTGAATCGGTGCATCAACGGATTTATGAATCACGTCCATCGGTGCATCTGTATCATGAGACAAAAATTTATAAAACTCTTCGTACTTTTCTTTTGTAATAGAACTTTTCGGCTCGCGCCAAATTGCACTGATCGTGTTAATTTTTTCTTTGTTCAAAAAAATCGGGAAAGAAATAAAACTGGAATGTTTCTTAATTATGCTTTCAAGTTTCCATTTTTCCGCAAATTCTTGCGCATCATCTTTTAAATGAATTTCAATCTTAGTTCCCCGTTCAATCTTTTCATTGAGTTCGCAAATTTCGTAATCGCCGAGCCCGTCTGATTTCCACTCGACTGCCGGTTCATCTTTTTTGAATGACTTTGTTTTGATGACAATTTCTTTTGCAACCATGAATGCCGAATAAAAACCGATACCGAATTTGCCGATGATGTTATTTGCATCAATTTTTGTTTCGGAAATCATCTTCACAAATTCTTCCGTGCCGGATTTTGCAATTGTTCCGATGTTTGTGATTACTTCATCGTGAGTCATGCCGATCCCAGTATCGGAAATTGTTAGCATCTTTTTCTCGCTGTCGAAATCAACATTAATTTCGAGTAGTAAATCTTTGCCGGCAATTTCAGTTCCACGGTTGGATTCGAATCTTAATTTATCAAGTGCGTCGGATGAGTTGGAAATTAATTCGCGTAGAAAAATTTCGCGGCTCGTATAGAGTGAATGGACTAAAATATCAAGCAGTTTTTTTATCTCGGCTTTGAATTCATATTTTTTTGTGTTGGCGATTTCGCTCATAGATTCCTCCATAGATAAAATTGTAATAACAGATTTATTTCCATTAAGCAGAAACGAACAGCACAAAATTACATGCTGCAGTCTTTTTGAAAAGCGGGATATTCTTGGATAAGATTAATTACTCAGCTTTTTTGTTTTCGTTCGAATCGTCTTCGTGCATTCCTTTTTTGAACTGCTTAACTCCTTGTCCGAGCCCTTTCATCAGTTCCGGTATTTTTTTGCCGCCAAATAAAAGTATTAACACGAGAACAATAAGTATTATTTCTGTTGCACCGAGGTTCATATTACTTCCCAAATTTTGTGACCAAATATATGATTTATTTCAATCGCTTTCATAAGAAAAAATAATCGCGCTGAAATTATTGCTGCTTTCCAAATCAGATTTATCAGAGTATTCTTATTCCCAATAGCACACTGATTTAACTGATTAAACGGATTCAAACTGGTAAGAAAAGTGAAGCAACAAAAACAGTTTCAATACAATTTAGTAACTTTGCGGCGGCTATTTCTATTACAAATTTCTGAATAAAATTTTTGACAAATCTAAAACTTCATATAAAAGAAACTGCAAAGCTCGCCGCACCCATTTCATTAGGACAGCTAGGACATATAATGATGGGTGTTGTTGACAGCATAATGGTCGGGAAAATCGGTTATGCGCCTCTTGCAGCGGCATCACTTGTAAACGGATTATTCTTTTTGGTGCTCGTTATCGGCATCGGAATGTCGTGGGCTTCAACACCGCTCATCGCAATTGCAAAAGGGGAAAACAAAGAAGCCGAGTGCGGAAAAATTTTAAATCATTCATTGGTTGCAAATCTTTCGACATCAATTCTAATCTTTGCAGCAATCTATTCTTTGTCATTTTTAATCCCGTATATGAATCAGCCGAAAGAGGTTGCTCTGCAAGCCGTACCGTATTTAAAAGTTTTGACATACTCAATTTTTCCGTTTGTAATTTTCCAGTGTTACAGACAATTTCTCGAAGGAATTTCTCTGCCCAATTTCCCGATGATAATTGCTGTTGCCGCAAATTTTTTAAACGCTTTTTTGAATTGGGTTTTCATTTATGGAAATCTTGGAGCCGAAAAAATGGGATTGTACGGCGCCGGTTTGGCTACAACTATTACAAGATATGTTATGGCTGCCGCACTTTTTCTATCTGTTATTTACTACAAAAAAATTTCTAATTATAAACCGGCACTTAATTTCAAAAATATTGACAACCATCTGCTGAAAAAATTATTCCGCATCGGTCTGCCAAGCGGCTTTCAATATTTTTTGGAGATCGGATGTTTTTCATTTGCAACAATTATGGTCGGCTGGATCGGAAGCAAACAACAAGCGGCACATCAAATAGCTTTAAATCTTGCATCGCTCACTTACATGGTTATGCTCGGTATTTCTGCCGCCGGAACAATTAGAGTGGGGCATGCGCTTGGCAAAAAAAATGTTGATGAAATCCGGCTCGCCGGTTTTACGGCAATCGGACTTTCATTGGCACTGATGTTTTTATTCGCAGTAATTATGCTCTTGTTCAAAAACATATTGCCGACATTTTATAACAACAATCCGGAGGTTGTATCATATGCAAGTGCGCTGTTAATTATCGCCGGTATGTTTCAATTGTTTGACGGATTGCAAGCTACCGGAGTTGGAATTTTGCGCGGCTTAACAGATGTAAAAGTTCCGATGTACACTTCACTTTTTTCATATTGGGTTATTGCAATTCCGGTTGCATTTCTACTTGCTTTCATTTTTAAATTGGGTGTGCTCGGCGTTTGGATAGGCTTGCTGCTTGGCTTGGCATCTGTTGGAATAATTCTTTTTGTGAGATTCAATATAAAAAGTAGAGAAATAAATCCGGCTGATTAAAAATCAGAAAAAATTTTATTCTACGTTTTTCATCCTTCGAAAATTTTTTACATCCCTCTTCATTGCCAAAAGAATTCCGGTTAAACCGAGATTCTTCCCCATCGAAAGACTTTGACCGAAAATTTTATAAACGATGTCATCGGGCACACTCAAAATACTTTCTTCTGTTTCACCAGAGAGAGTATCATCAAAAATTTTTGCGAGAGCCATTGCGGAAATGCCGTGCGGATTTTCAACATCGAAATAAAATTTGAACGTACTATTAGGCTCCGCTAAAGTCCAAACGTATGCCCCTGACTCACAATACTCTACCTTATTTTCCGGCGGATACGGTTTAACAGAAATATTTTCGGGCACACGTTTGAACTTTTCGGCATAATCAATTAAAAAATTAATCCGGTCGTTAAAGTTATCGTAATATTCAATTATCTCAAGAAATTCATGCAAACGTACCGGATATTTTCCACCATTTGTTTCTTCCATAAAAAAACCCAAAACTACTTTTCGATTGGTACACCAACCATGTTGCCCCATTCCGTCCAACTGCCGTCGTAATTTCTTACATGATTGAAACCAAGCAAATAAGTAAGTACAAACCAGGTGTGGCTGCTTCTTTCGCCGATGCGGCAATATGCTATAACATCATCATCGGGATTCAAGTTATTGTCAATCTCGTAAAGTTTTTTCAACTCATCAAAAGTTTTAAATGTGCCGTCTTCGGGATTAATAGCTTTTGCCCACGGAATGTTTGCCGCACCCGGTATATGACCTCCGCGCAATGCACCTTCGTTCGGATATTCCGGCATGTGAAGTCTTTTGCCGGTGTATTCTTCCATACTCCGCACATCAACCAACGGCAGATTGTTTTTGATGTGTTCCATTACATCATCCCTGAATGCACGAATGCCATGATCGTTGCGCATTGGAGCTTTATAATTGGTTCGGGAATATTTCGGAACATCTTTGATCATCTGGCGATTTTCTTTTTCCCATTTTAATCTTCCGCCGTCCATTACCGCCGCTTTTGTGTGACCGAAAAGCTGGAAGATCCAAAATGCATAACAAGCCCACCAATTATTTTTATCGCCGTAAAAAATAACGGTAGTATCGTTATCTATTCCATTTGCAGACATCAGTTTTTCAAAATTTTCTCTGCTCACATAATCGCGTATCATTTGATCGTTGAGATCTACTGTCCAATCAATTTGCACTGAGCCCGGCAAGTGTCTGCTCGGATAGAGAAGCAAATCTTCATTGGACTCAACGATTCTTACTCCCGGGTCGTTCAAATGTTCATTAACCCAGTCTGTAGTAACAAGCATATCAGAATGGACATAAACATGATCAAGTACTTCTTGCATAGTTTTACCCTTTCTAATAATTGTTGGTGTAGTGATTTAAAAACTTTATTTTTGCCGACATTAAATGTAACCGTAATTAATCTATCAAAGTTCATCAAGGAACTGAATGCGTTTTGCTCCTTTATTTGTTATCGTTGCCGCAAGTTTATGGGGGATCGACGGCATTGTCTTGAGACCCGCTCTTTACGGTCTGCCCGTTCCGCTTGTTGTTTTTATTGAAAGCACAATTGTTGCAATTCTTCTTTCTCCAATTTTTATTAAAGATTTTAATGTGATCAAAAAATTGAACAAGAAAGATTGGCTTGCATTTTTCGGAGTTGCTTTCTTTGGCGGTGCAATAGGCACAATGGCAATCACAAAAGCATTGTTCTATGTTAATTTTGTAAATCTATCCGTTGTAATTCTGATTCAAAAATTACAGCCGGTTTTTGCAATTATTCTCGCCGCACTTTTTTTAAGGGAACAGTTAACAAAAAAATTTTTCCTTTGGTCAGGTCTTGCAATTATCGGCGCATATTTAATGACGTTCGGCTTCAATCTCCCAAATTTTAGTACAGGTGATAAAACAACAATTGCTGCGCTGCTTTCATTAATTGCCGCAATCAGTTTTGGTTCATCGACAGTTTTCAGCAAACGCGCATTGAGAAACGTAAACTATGCAACCGGAACATACTTAAGATTTTTGCTCGCTGCACTAATTATGTTGTTGCTCGCAAGTTTTTATGGTGATATCGCGAACATAAACTCTGTTTCAAATACTCAATGGGGAATATTTTTATTGATTGCATTTACAACCGGCGGAGCCGCAATCTTTCTTTATTACTACGGATTGAAAAACATTTCCGCATCGGTCGCGACAATTTGCGAACTTGCATTCCCGTTAACTGCAGTAATCCTCGATTATTTTCTTCACGGAAATGTTTTGAATGCAGTTCAGTGGTTTGGCGTTGTTGTGTTGATTGCAAGTATTCTTAAAGTGTCGTACATAAAAGTTACACAATAATTGTTTCCGGTCTCCCCTTCTTAAAGATCAATTCGAAAATTATTACGCCGCACATAAAATAAAAAGTAAGAAACATCAAAGTTGATGAGACTATTGTGAGGTAAATAAAATTTTTATCGATGTATCGCACAAGCCAGATCGAACCGAATGTTAGAACAACAGATATCAGCGGTTCTGCCATCAAAAAACTTTTCCAAAATCCGTTAATAATAGAATTGAAGTAAAAAATTATTCCGATAGAAAAAAAAGCTAATGAAAGCCCGAAAATGTGGTTGTGTGTTGTAATCAACATTTCACTGATCGGCTTTGCGTATTGATCGGGTATGTCAAAATCATCACCCTGATTTTTTTCTGCGGTTTCCGAACCGTTAAATCTTTCTACCGCACCTTTTGGCGTTAATGATGTTGTTGTACTTAGATATACCAAGCCAACACCGGTGCCGATTGAAATTACAACAACAAATATCAGCAAAAAAGATTTTAATTCTTTCGGCAGCAGATAAAGACAAATACTCATAAAATATTTTTTACCTCTTTGTAAAGAAGAACCAATTTTTTGATGCCGCGTGTTACCGAATTTACCGAAATGGTTGCCCCGCTGATTGAATTGATCTCTTTTCCAATTTGGAAGGACGAATTCTCGTCCCTCCCTTTAAATTGTTTCAACCAATTTTCTTCGGTTACTTGTCCACCGTAGGATTCTCTGTATTTAATAATTTCGCTTGTTATTACTTTCCCGTCATTATCGAGGATAACAAGAAAAGTTATCGGAAGCGATTTGCCGTTTACATTATCTAAAATTGCGGTACTGATGTTTTTCTCCCCGTCAAAAATTTTCCACACATAAACAAAATCGTTGTGAAATCTTTGTCCGGCAGATTTTTCAACTTTGTTCTTTACATCAGCCGGTATTGCAAATTTTTCGAACCGCAATTCGTAACGGTTCGAATAATATGATCGAAGAAATTCTTCTGCTTCATCTTTCAATGTTCTGTTCGCATTGGAAAATATCAAATCAAATAATAAAAAGGCAATCGTAAAAAATTTCATCGCTTCCTCATTTATTAAAACATGTAGCCTACGCCAAGATTAAACGATTTGGTTTTGAGATCGCCAAGTTCACGTTTGCGAACACCATAATCTGCTTTGAATACAACCTGATCAAGCGGTTTAACCGAAAGACCGACCATCCAGTATGTGTAGTGATTTTGTTTTTCGGAATTGCCGCTGCTCACTGTTTCGTATGCTGTGTTATAATCGGTGTATCGTACAAAAGGAATCACTTTCGTTTCAATATTCAAAAGACTGCTAACGTTATAGCCGAGATCAAAATAATATCCGCGTGAAGTCTGCAAATTTCCTTTTTCGTAATCGATGTTGCCGAATTCAAAATTTGCATAGATATTATCTTTTGCATATTGCCCGTGCAAATCAATTATATTTATTTTGTTAGAAGAAGTATCGCCGGATGCTTTATTGTATGTATACGATCCGCCGATTTTTAATCCCGGGAAACCGACATAATCCAATCTGAAATTATAGAGTAAGTTTTTTGCATCGGCTTTGAATCCTTTTCTTCTGCCGCTGCGGATTCCGCCGCTCTCGCTGAATTTTTCGTTATTCAACCCTTCCATAATTGTTATTTTATAATCGAACGACATGTGCCTACCGTAAAACGCAATTCCGTTTCCAAACCAGGTTGTAGGAATAATCTTGTTGTTGTATTCGGGGCGCTCAACACCAAAAAATATCGGCGGCTCGTGATATTCATTTATTAATCCGATTGATGGAAGAACAACGCCGGCTTGAAATCCAAACCAATCTGCGTAATGATAATTAATATATGCTTGTTCCAATTCCAATTCGCCGTCGCCTCCTTCAACATAATTATGTTCCAATTCAAGTTCGGATTTGAACGACCACTTCTCGCTCCACGAATATCCAAGAAATGTTACAAATCTGTGAAAATCAAATGACTGCGTTACCGGCTTGTTATCAACTTTTTCACTGTTGTAGTGAAGTTCACCATAAGCAGAAACAGTCAATTTGGGTTCAAAGAATTCATCATTTTGTGCTGAAAGATTTATTGTGAAAACGATTAAAATGAGTGCAAAAAACAAGTTCTTCATTTGTACAGCTCCCTTTTTATATTGGTAAATGTAATTTTTATTTAGACTAAATATAAATTAGAGAGAGTAATTTTACAACTCTTTGCTGAAAAAATTTCTAAAAAAAATTTTATTGGAGTGGATTTGTTACTTCGGCAAGAATAATCCATGAGGATTTTTTTTTCTGCCATACTCGCATGTAATTATATTTTATAGGTTGTTCGGATGGGCTTTTGTGGACGAGCAAAGTACCGTAAGTATAACCAATATCTTTCGATGAAGAAATTTTGCCGTCCGCCGGAATGAATTCATGCTTCCCTTCCAATCGCGACAAATATTCTTCTATTGATTTTGTACCATTAATTGGTAATAATTCATCGCGCAGTAATCGAGTTGATGAGTCAATATATTTTTTATAAGATGCTTGTAACCCATTACTATTCGTCTCGTTAGCAAATTGTTTATCGAGTAAAATCAATCCATCAGCCGACAGCGGCTCAACAATTTTTTGATTTTGGGAACGTGCGAAATCAGTATTATATTTGAGCGGAGATTCAATCTCAGCGGGCTTATCGTTGGAGTTTCCAAAATCAATTAAAAATTTCCAACTGCCATCCTTTTGTAATTGCCACACAGTACAGAAATTTCCAAAAGCTATAGGAGCACTATCTTTATCTTTTTTATAATCCCACGGTCCAATAGTAAAACCCATACAACCATCGGATGATATTTCAGCGGCAACCGGATACCAACTCAATAAGCCGGCGGCCGGTTCTCTATTAAGTAGAAAGTTTTTCCCGTTAACCGAGGTGGGTCGGAATAAAATTCCATCTTCAGCAATAAATTCAATAAATGCATCTCGCGTATTGACTTCTGCTGCCCTTGCAGCAAACGAAAACTCTGCGGCTATCAAAGAATTGATGTTGGAATTTTTATTCTGCGGATAAAATGTTGACACAAAAAACAAAACAAAAAAAATAATTCCACTTTTCATTTCGACTCCATTTTACGACGAGTAAATAATAATCTTCCCCATCAACATCAATGGAGTAATTAAGTGCGAATCATTTTTTTTGTTCTTCCTTCTTCTCAAAATTTAACGAGGCAGAATTAATACAGTACCGCAGCCCGGTTGGATTTGGTCCGTCATTAAACACATGACCGAGATGCCCGCCGCATTTACTGCATAGCACTTCTATTCTGTACATACTGTGGCTGTAATCATCTTGAGTTGCAATTCTACTTTGAGATTCCGGCGCATAAAAACTAGGCCAGCCGCAGCCTGAATCAAATTTAGTATCCGATTCAAAAAGTATTTCACCGCAAGCGGCACACTTGTAAATGCCTTCTTCTTTGCTGTCCCAATATTTGCCGGTGAATGGTCTTTCTGTTCCCCTATCCCGGAGAACGTGATATTGCTCCGGCGTTAAAATCTCTTTCCAATCTTTGTCGGATTTACTCACTTTCTCAGACATAGATTTCCCTTTCTTAATTTCTTTTGTATCGTTTGATTGCTGCGCACTGCATTTTGTTAAGAGCAGAAAAAAGATTACGGCAAAGAAAATTTTCGGGTAATAATTTCTTTTCACGGTACTACCTTCTTTTTTATCGGTATAGACGGATAGATCGGATTTTCCTTACAAGCAGAAGTGCTATCTCATTCTTTTCAAATAGCTTTCGGTTTCCTCAAGGGAATTAAAATAACCGATACGAACACGGTACCATGTGCCGCCGCGGTTTGAAATGTACACTTCGGTAATGAAAGCATTGTGTCCCAACTTTTTCAAACGTTCAACTTCAGACTCAGCTTTTGATTTAATTTTCCACGAGGAAACTTGGAAACAGTATTGTGTACCATCGGTAAAAATCGTTCCGTGCAAATTCTTCTCTTCGGAAAGCGAATAATCCGAATTAGCTTCAGCTGTAGTTTTTGTGGAAGGTTTACTCTCTTTTTGTTTACTCATTGGAGCGGCTTCTGTTTCCTCACTTAATTTTTTGTCTATAAATTTTTCCGTTAACGATTCCCTTTTATCAATAGTTTTTGAAGTATCCTTTGTTGCAGCTTGCGTTTTCTCGGATTTAGTTGAAGCAGTTTTCCCTTTAACTGTATTTTTTGAAACTTCTGAGGCGGCACTTTCGTTATTTTTTTTAGTGATTATCTCTACCGATTTATCATAAACTGCTTTCATAATCTCGTTGGAATCAATCGGCACAGCTAACGTAGGATTTCCAACAGATAAGCCGGGCAAAGATGTTTCGCCGATAATTTTCCAGTTGCCGTCATAAAACAAAGTTCCGATTACAGTATATTTTTTTTCCGTTTTGTTGAAAAAAATCTGCGACTTGATGCTCTTTGCATTTTTATTTATCGAACCGACAAGCACCGGTTCTTTATAAATAGTGAGGCACAAGGAAGTAATTTGCGATTCTGTTTGTTTTACATTCGATGTATCCAAATAGACATTTTGTTCCGCAGTAGCAAACACACTCACCCACTTTGCGTTCGGTGCTTGTGCCTTTACATTTGGAACAATTATAACAAGACAGAATAAAAAAATTAATGCGTGTTTCATTTATTGATAATTTTTATTCATAATAAATTTAGTTAAATCCGGCGTAATGTTAAATCGTAGAACAATTTTATTTTGTGTGTGAAAAATTTTTCTCTTCATCATCATCTATAAAAAATTTTAAAAGTTGTTCATCAAATTTTACAATGAAATAAAAGAAATGTTAGTCTGATTTCTTGACAATCGTACATGGTTGTATTATTTTCGAACCAACTTTTTTGAAAGGTCATGCTTACTGATTTCGGAAAAATTCTGATCTTTATAATACTAGCAATAGTATTCGTAATAATCACCCTCTTAATTAGTAAACTAATTCGTCCTAATAGACCAACATTCGAGAAGCAGAAAGTTTATGAATGCGGTGAAAACCCGGAAGGTTCTCCGTGGGTGAAATTCAACATACGTTTTTATGTTGTTGCACTGATTTTCATAATATTTGATGTTGAAGTTGTACTTCTTTTTCCGTGGGCTTTGATTTACAAAGAATATGGAATTTACGGCTTTGCAGTCGGGTTGATATTTTTATTGATACTCGGACTCGGGATGGCGTACGAATGGCGGAAAGGAGATTTAGAATGGGCACGACCTCAGCCGAAACCACCAAAATTATCCGATATACTAAATCGTAATTCTGAAACTCTAAATTCCAATTGAACATATGGGTTTACTTGATAAAGAATTTTCCGACGGCAATATTGTTATAGCAAAAGTAGATGATCTTTTTAACTGGGCAAGACTTTCCTCCATCTGGCAGTTAGGATTCGGGCTTGCATGCTGTGCAATTGAGATGATGGCTACTTCTGCTTCTCATTATGATTTTGACCGGTTTGGTGTTATACCGCGTAACACGCCGAGACAAGCAGACGCTATTATAATTTCCGGTACAGTTACTCTTAAAATGGCTCTGCGCATCAAACGCTTGTACGAACAGATGCCGGATCCCAAATACATTATTTCAATGGGAAGCTGCGCTAACTGCGGAGGACCGTATTGGGAACACGGCTATCACGTGTTGAAAGGAGTTGACCGTGTCATTCCGGTTGATGTTTATGTGCCGGGCTGCCCGCCAAGACCCGAAGCTCTTCTCGAAGGTCTCCTGAAATTACAAGAAAAAATCCGTAACGAATCTCTTAGAAAAAAATCCGCATGAAAAACACAGAAGAAATTTTTGAGCTGTTAAAAAAAGAGTTCGGTGATGCTGTTCTGCAAATCGATAAAGAAACGCCTACCGAACCAATTATCTTTGTTGATCCGCTGAAGATAAATGTTGTTGGAGAATTTTTACGCGTCAGCGAAGAATTAAAGTTCGACAGTTTGATGTGTCTATCGGGTGTTGATGATGCCAACGGTACAAAAGTTAAAGATGAAGCCGGGCTCGATACAATTCAAGGTGGAACACTGAGTGTTTATTATCATTTATACTCTACTACGCTGAATCATAAAATTAATTTAAAAGTATCTGCACAAAGAGAAGATCCAAAAGTTGAATCTGTTGAAAACATTTGGAAGTGTGCAGATTGGCACGAGCGTGAAGCATTCGATATGTATGGAATTATTTTTTTGAACCACCCGGACTTGCGTAGAATATTGATGCCCTACGATTGGGAAGCCGGTTACCCGCTTCGAAAAGATTATAAGAATCCTGAATTTTATCAGGGAATGAAAGTTCCTTATTAATAAAGAAAGAATTAAAAGAAGGCAGTGATAGAATTATTGAGATACAAAAGATGCTGAACGTTTTAATGAATAGTCTTCATTAACCGGTCACACATCTAAATACTCAATACTGAATACTAAAAAAGAGATGGCACTAAAAACCGAGACAATGGTATTGAACATGGGTCCTCAACACCCTTCCACTCACGGAGTGTTGAGACTCGAACTCGAGCTTGAAGGCGAGCTGATTAAAAAAGTAATTCCACACATCGGCTATCTTCACAGATGTTTTGAAAAACACGCCGAAGCTATGCAGTACAATCAGGTAATTCCTTATACGGATAGAATGGATTATCTCGCTTCGATGTACAATAATTTCGGTTATGTGATTGCCGTAGAAAAATTAATGGGCATCGAAGTTCCCGAACGTGTTCAATACATACGGCTTATCATGGGCGAGCTTCAAAGAATTGCATCGCACCTTGTCGCACTCGGTACTTACGGATTGGATATCGGCGCATTCACTCCTTTCCTCTATTTATTCCGAGACCGCGAAAAAATATTAAGCTTATTCGAAATGACTTGCGGCGCGAGACTTCTTTACAATTACATGTGGGTCGGGGGTCTTTCGCATGATATTCACCCGGATTTTCAGAGACTAACAAAAGAATTTATAAATTATTTCAAACCAACTATTGTAGAACTTGATAGCCTGCTGAGCTACAATAAAATTTTTATTGAACGCACTGCAAACATCGGCATTTTGCCGGTTGATACCGCGATCAATTATGGAGTAACGGGACCAATGCTTCGCGGCAGCGGAATCAAATTCGATTTGCGCAGAAATGATCCGTATTCAATTTACAACAGATTTGATTTCGATATTCCGGTCGGCAAAGGTTTGGTTGGTACGGTCGGCGATTGCTGGGATAGATATTATGTGCGCGTGCGCGAAATGGAAGAGAGCCTAAAAATTTTAGAACAGGCAATCGATAATATTCCCGAAGGCGATGTTCAATCTGCAATTCCGAAAAGAATCAAACCGCCGAAAGGAACAGTTTATTCAAGAGTAGAAACCCCGCGCGGCGAACTCGGATATTTTATTATAAGCGACGGCAGCACAAATCCGTTCCGTGTTAAAGTGCGCGCTCCATCATTTGTTAATTTGGAAGTGCTCGGAGAACTGTGCAAAGGGCATCTCGTTGCAGATGTAATTGCAATTCTCGGAAGCGTAGATATAGTTTTGGGAGAAGTAGATAGATAATGTATCAATACTTTTACGAATTACTCGGCAGTGAAATACTTGCAACGTTAATCACCGCGGCTGTTCCGCTTGTTAATGTTTTGCTTGCGGCATTAATCGGTGTTTATCTCGAAAGAAAAGTTTCTGCTCACATGCAAGACCGCCTCGGTCCGATGCGTACCGGATGGCACGGAATTTTTCAAACCGTTGCAGATTTTATCAAGATGCTGCAAAAGGAAGATGCTGTTTCTACAGAAGTTGATAAAAAACTTTACAACCTTGCGCCGGTGCTTGTTTTTACCGGATCTTTTGCAGCGTACGCAGTTATTCCCTTTTCGAGCAAAGTGATCGGAACAGAAGCAGAAGTTGGAATTTTTTACTTACTCGCAATTTCAAGTTTGGTTGTTGCCGGAATTTTAATGGCAGGCTGGTCATCAAACAATAAATATTCTTTGCTCGGCGCTATGCGTTCTGCTTCGCAAATTATCAGCTACGAAATTCCAACTGCAATTGTTGTTCTTTCAATGGTGATGTACACCGGCACATTGAGCCTCGATAAAATGAGTCAGATGCAGACGGCATATTTCTGGAACTGGAATATTTTAGGCGGCGCGGAATTCGGATTCGCAAAATTTTTGTTGATCCCGTTTATGATTGTGGGATTTATTATCATTTACATCAGCACACTTGCAGAAGTTAACAGAACACCTTTTGATATTCCCGAAGCGGAATCCGAACTTGTTGCCGGATATTTTACCGAATACTGCGGAATGAAATGGGCAATGTTCATGCTCTCTGAATACGGAAATATGTTTGCCGTTTCCGGACTCGTTACAATTTTATTTTTTGGCGGATACCAATCGCCGCTCGGTTACTTCGGCGATGCAATTGGTGTGCACTGGATGATTCCTTTCGAACAAGTTTTTTGGTTTATTGCAAAAGGATGGTTTTTCGTTTTCGTACAAATGTGGTTACGCTGGACTTTACCGAGATTACGTGTCGATCAACTTATGAGTTTGTGCTGGAAATATTTGATACCGTACGCTTTCGTTAATTTGATAATCATTGGAATTATTACTCTCTTATAAAGATTATGAAACAATACTTGAAAAATACATGGGACGGAATTTGGACTGTACTTATCGGTATGAAGATTACCTTTAAACATCTCTTCACACCGGCAGTAACAATTCAATATCCAGATGTAAAAGTACCGCTGCCCGAACGTGTTCGGAACCGGCTTTATGTTAACATTGACGACTGTATCGGCTGCGATCAATGTTCGCGCGCTTGTCCGGTAAGCTGTATCGAAATTGAAACAACAAAAGCTATTCCGGGCGAAGACCTCGGCACAACATCAAACGGAAAAAAGAAAGCACTATGGGTAACAAAATTTAATATCGATATTGCAAAATGCTGTTACTGCCAATTGTGTGTATTCCCTTGCCCTACTGAATGTATTTACATGACAGACGTTTATGAATTTGCAGAATACGAAAGAGAAAATTTAGTTTATAAATTTTCCGCATTAACTGAAACTGAAGCGGTTGAGAAAAAAGCCAACTTCGAAAAGTTTCAGGCAGAAAAAGAAGCACAGAAAGCTGCTGCAGCCGCTAAACCAAAAGAAGAACAGAAACCGGTTAATTAGTTATGGACTTTTACAATATCATATTTTTCTTATTCGCTTTGATTACAATTGTCTCGGCGTTTATTGTAGTTACTTCACGGAATATAATTTACTCGGGTTTCAGTTTGCTGTTTACGTTTTTCGGTGTTGCCGGAATTTATGTTTTGCTCGGTTCTGATTTTATTGCGGTTGTTCAAATTATGGTTTATGTCGGCGGCATTCTGATTCTGATACTTTTCGGTGTGATGCTGACAAACAAAATTGTCGATGTAGAAATAAGAACCGGTGCTTCGCACATGCTGCCGGCGGCTATCGGTGTTGGAATTTTATTCGGCGCATTAACCGCTGTTATGGTTTTCACCGGATGGAAATCGGAACCCGGATTAGTACCGCAAACAACAACTGTCGATATCGGTAAATTACTAATCACGGATTACGTTTTAATTTTTGAATTACTTGCAATGCTGTTACTTGTTGCATTAATCGGCGCAGCAACAATTGCAAGAAGAGAGAAAGAATAATTTTCAATTCTGAGTCACGGTTTTGGTCGGGACGAAGAATCTCTAACTCGATTTCATCGAGATTCTTCACTTAGTTCAGAATTTAAGGAGAAATAATTTGTTTCAGGTTGGTTTAACACATTTTCTTGTTGTAAGCACAATCCTCTTTTCACTCGGCATTTACGGAATTGTAACACGCAAAAATGCCGTGATGGTTTTGATGGGAATCGAATTAATACTAAACGCCGCAAACATTAACTTCATTGCTTTCGCTAAGTATGGCAATTTCGGGTTGAATGGACAAATAATTGCACTCTTCGTAATTATACTTGCCGCCGCCGAAGCCGCAATAGCGCTCGCAATTGTACTCAATACTTATAAAACATTTTCAAATGTAAACGTTGACGAAATCGACAAATTAAAAGAATAGCTCATGAGCGAAAGTTTACTTATTAATCTATCTATAATCATTTTATTTCTCCCCTTGGCGGGTTTTATAAAAGTAGTTCTCTTCGGCAAAAAATTTCCGAAACTTTATCTGCTCGAAGTAGCAATTATTTCAATTGCTTTTGCCCTCTCAGTCTTTGTGATGTATTCCAAACTTGCCTACTACAACACAAAAGATATTATCGGCGCGTTCACTTGGATCAGCACTGGCAACGCTCCTTTTTCTGATGTGCTGAATATTGAACTTGGGATAAAGATAGACAACGTTACAGTAATAATGCTGTTCGTTGTTAATTTGATCAGCATGCTGGTGCACATATATTCAATTGAATATATGCGCGGCGATAAACGATACACACGCTACTTCTCATATCTCGGCATCTTTACATTTTCGATGCTCGGTATCGTACTCACCCACAATTTATTGATGATGTACATTTTTTGGGAATTGGTTGGTCTTTCATCATACTTGTTAATTGGTTTCTGGTTCGAAAAAAAATCTGCCGCAGATGCCGCAAAGAAAGCGTTTATCGTTAATAGAATCGGCGATATTGGAATGTTCATCGGTATATTAATTTTATTCACGAGCTACAAAACTTTTACATTCGATACAATCTTTGCACAGATAGCCGCCGGTAATTTGCCGTTCGGAAGTTCTGCATGGTTAACAGCCGCCGGAATTCTGGTATTCATGGGCGCAGTTGGAAAATCTGCACAGTTCCCGCTTCATGTTTGGCTGCCCGATGCAATGGAAGGTCCTACTCCGGTCAGCGCATTAATTCACGCCGCAACAATGGTTGCCGCCGGTGTTTATCTTGTTACAAGAATTTTTGTGATGCTCACTGCAGATGCAATGCTCGTAATTGCTGTAGTCGGCGCATTCACTTCTTTAATAGCCGCAACAATTGCACTCACACAAAATGACATCAAAAAAGTTTTAGCATACTCGACTGTTTCGCAGCTGGGTTACATGATTATGTCTCTTGGTGTTGGTGCTTATGTGTTTGCATTCTTCCATCTTGTTACACATGCTTTCTTCAAAGCTTGCTTGTTTCTCGGTTCGGGTTCGGTAATTCATTCGATGCACCACGAACAGGATATCCGCAACATGGGCGGACTCAAAAAGAAAATGCCGGTTACTTACTGGACATTCTTGATTTCAACTATTGCTATTTCCGGTGTGCCGTTAACATCAGGATTTTTAAGTAAAGACGGAATCCTTGCCGGAACACTTGCTTTCGGCAAATTAACCGGGCATTGGCTCATACCGATTATAGGATTTACCGTTGCGGCTTTGACTGCATTCTACATGTTCCGTTTGGTAATTTTAACTTTCCACGGTGAACCGAGAGATCATCACAAATTTGATCATGCACACGAATCGCCGCTTGTAATGATCGCGCCTTTGGCAGTGCTTGCAACACTTTCTATTTTTATTTTCTACACACCAAATCCGCTTTCGCCCGATGCCGGCTGGTTTATGAGTAGTTGGGTTAAAACTCCGGAACAAGTAACACCCGTTGATACAAGATTTGATTTCTTAAAACCGTCCGCAGAAAATATTCACGGCGGACATCACGGCGAAATTGTGCACTCTGTTCTGTACACTGAAACAATGCACTGGGCTCACTACCCCGCTATGATTCTTTCGCTTGTTGTAGCCGGTCTCGGAATTTTAACTGCATTTATGTTTTATCAATGGAAAAAAATTAACGTTGATAAATTAATTGAGAATAAATTTACTAATGCACTTTACAGAGGCTCGCTCAACAAATGGAAAATTGACGAAGCGTACGATGCGACTGCAATAAACGGAACATTGCAAACCGGAAGCGGTCTTTCGTGGTTCGATCAAAAAATTGTTGACGGCGCCGTTAACGGTTCCGCCCGGCTCACAAGAATTGTTTCAAAAATTAGCGGCTGGTTTGATACGTATGCTGTTGACGGCTTTGTAAACTTTACGGCTTTCTTCAGCGGATTTATCGGATTGAGTTTTAGAAAATTGCAAACCGGCAAAGTGCAGACTTACATTGTACTCGTAGTTTTTTCAGTAATCATTTTGTTACTGTTCTTTAAACCGTTTTAACACATTGTAAAAAAATTTATAACTGAACGGTCACAAGCCGTTCGCTACAAAAAAAATATAGGTTGATAATATGATTGGATTCCCGATTCTTTCGCTAATAACATTTCTTCCGGTATTAGGAATGATAATTATTTTGTTCCTAAAGAAAGAGCAGACTGCTGTAATAAAATACACAGCGCTAGCCATTACGGCGCTGCAAGTTGTGCTCGCTCTCGTTCTGCTGATGAATTATAATTACTCTGCAGCCGGCGTTTATGAAGAAAAATCATTTCAGTTCATAGAAAAATTCAGATGGATTAATATTACCGGCATCTCGTGGCTCGGCACGGTAAAAGTTGATTACTTCCTCGGCATCGATGGTTTGAGTATGCCGATGGTTATTCTCACTGCGTTAATTTCATTCATTGCTACTTTATCTTCTTGGAATATCAATCACTCGCTCAAAGGCTACTTTGCACTTTTCCTTCTGCTCGATACCGGAATGATGGGCGTGTTTGTTTCGCTCGATTTTTTCCTCTTCTACATTTTCTGGGAATTAATGCTTCTGCCGATGTACTTCCTGATCGGTATTTGGGGCGGACCAAGAAAAGAATATGCGGCTATTAAATTTTTCATTTATACTTTATTCGGAAGCGTGTTCATGTTATTGGTTATGATCGGTTTGTATTTCAGCGCTACCGAAACTCTCGCAGACGGATCGAAAGTATTTACATTCAACATTCTCCAGTTAATGAACTCTGCTAATTATACTGCGGATGGAATTCTCTCGTCGTTAAATCCGAACAACATGAGATTTGCTGCATACATTGCTTTGTTTGTCGGCTTTGCGATTAAAATTCCGATGTTCCCTTTCCACACATGGCTGCCCGATGCACACGTTGAAGCACCGACTCCCATCAGCGTTATTCTTGCCGGTGTTCTTCTGAAAATGGGTACATACGGAATTTTGAGAATCAGTTACCCGGTATTTCCCGATGTCACAAAACAATTAATGTGGTGGATTGCTCTCTTCGGAGTGATAAATATTATTTACGGTGCACTTGTTGCGCTTGCACAAAAAGATTTCAAAAAGTTGATCGCATATTCTTCCGTTTCTCACATGGGATATGTTCTGCTCGGGATGGCTTCGCTTACAAGTGTCGGCATCAACGGCGCAATTTTCCAGATGTTTAATCATGGAACAATTACCGCAATGCTCTTCTTGATTGTAGGCGTAATTTACGATAGAACCCACACAAGAGGATTAAATGATTTCGGCGGACTTGCATCACAGCTTCCCATTTACACCGGGTTTGTTACCGTTGCATTCTTTGCTGCAATCGGTCTGCCAAGCATGAGCGGATTTATTTCGGAAGCATTTGTTTTCGTCGGTGCTTTCAGTATCGATGCGATAAGAACATTAACAATAATTTCCACTCTCGGCATTTTGCTCGGAGCGGGTTACATGCTTTGGACTTTACAAAGAATTTTCTTCGGTCCCCTCAATGAAAAATGGGCTAACCTGAAAGACCTTGAATTCAGAGAGTATGCAATGTTCATTCCTCTAACGATTGTTATAATTTTCTTGGGTGTTTATCCTTCTGCTATGTTGAACATTATGAATACATCTGTTAATTCACTTGTGAATCTTTTGTCTGGCAACATTAACATAACATCAATCAGCGGGTTTTAATTTTGGCGATGCAAATGACAAACTTATATCAATCAATACTGCTCATCCTTCCCGAAATTGTTGTATCGAGCGTACTAATTATTTTGGTGCTTTCGGATTTGATCTTTCACAAAGATAAAAGAGTTATCCCCTTCATTGCCGGGCTCGGAATTATTGTTACCGGCGCGTTTGTTATTAACCAATTCGGTATCACCGGATTTGCATTCCAAACTTCTTCGCAAACCGTCCGCAATTACGGTATGATGGCTATTGATTCATTCGGAGTTTTCTTCAAATTAATTGTTACGGCTTCTTCATTATTGATTCTCTTTTTCTCTCACGCATCGAACGAAATTCAAAAAACTAAAGACAGACTCGGCGAATATTACGCATTGATTTTCGGAATGATTCTCGGCATGTTCTTCATGATTTCCGCAACAGATATGATTTTGATTTACCTATCGATGGAAATGATGTCGCTTTCATCGTACGTATTAGCCGGCTTCACAAAATTGAGAGACCGCAGCAGCGAAGCATCATTAAAATATTTGATTTACGGCGCCGTCTCTTCCGGTTTAATGTTGTTCGGAATTTCCATCGTTTACGGAATGACAGGCAGTACGAACCTTTACGTAATAAATTCTTTGATACAAGCTCCGCAGATTAATCTCTTCGCACTTTCATTTGCAATTGTGTTAATCTTTGCCGGAATCGGATATAAAATTTCTTCTGCACCTTTTCATTTTTGGACACCCGATGTTTACGAAGGCGCACCGATAACAATCACGGCATTTCTTTCGGTTGCAAGCAAAGCCGCCGGCTTCGCACTTTTGATCCGCTTCATCAAAACAACGTTTGTTTCTTACATTGACAGCAACGGCTCGTGGACACTCATTAACGTGTTCGATTGGAAACCTATTTTGATCGGCATATCAATTCTTACAATGACGCTCGGAAACTTTTCCGCACTCTGGCAAGATAATCTTAAAAGAATGCTCGCATATTCGAGCATAGCACATGCCGGTTACTTACTGCTTGGTTTGGTAGTTTTTTCCAATCAAGGTTTGATTGCAATACTAATTTATTTCATCGTTTATTTATTGATGAACCTCGGCGCATTCCTAATTGTAATGTTGGTTGCAAACAAAACCGGTTCTGAAGAAATTGACGATTACAACGGGCTCGGTTACACTTCTCCGCTGCTCGCAGTGTCCTTCGCAATATTTTTAATATCGTTAACCGGACTTCCGCCCACTGCCGGATTTATCGGCAAACTCTATTTATTCATCGCACTTGTTGATGCAAAAATGATTTTCGTTGCGGTGATTGCACTTCTCAATAGTGTTGTTTCTTTGTACTACTACATCCGCGTTCTCAAACACATGTATCTTGTTAAACCGACCGAATCGACTGCCACCGTTGTTCCTTCACTGAATAACAGAATATTGGTTCTAGCTCTTGCGGCACCGGTGTTAATATTTGGTATTTATTTTGCGCCCATAGTTGATCTTGCAAAGAATTGTCTCGTGATTCTCGGTTTATAAAAGTTACACCTTCTTACCTTGCGTCTGAGTGCTCGCTTTTATAATTTTTTGACGCAAATTTTACACGACATCTTTTTTGCTTTTAAGTTATCTAATTTCGCATAATCTCAATTAACCCGGATTTTATTATGAACTATGTTGACGAATTGATTTCGCAAAAGGAAATCTTTATCAAATTTATGAAGGAGAAATACCCCGTTTTCAATAACTCAAATATTTTTTTCAGAGATCTGCAGTACGCAATCAAAAGTTTCTTTGAAAAGAAGGATAAGAAGCTCAGCTATTCCGTTACAGAAAAGACAGCACTTGATTTCATCGATCATCTCGAAAAGAGCAAAGAGCTGGTTCGAATCTCAAATAATTCATGGAAATTGAATTTTTCTTTTGCAGCCGCTGTTAAAGAAACAGAACATCAAAAAAATTTATCTTAGAAAGGATTTAATCTAAAATGAACAACGAGACAACTATACAGAACGAGATAGATATAACAGAGAAGGCTATTCTGCAAGTCCGACGGATAAAAGAAGAAAATAACATACCGGCAGAATATGGCTTGCGTATAGGCGTTAAAGGCGGGGGCTGTTCCGGATTAACATATCAGCTCGGCTTCGATGCCGAATCAAAACATGGCGACACCATTATTGAAAAAGAAGGTTTGAAACTATTTGTTGACGGTAAAAGTTTATTTTACTTAAGTGGTACCGTTCTCGATTTCAGCGACGGACTTAACGGTAAAGGTTTTGTTTTTAATAATCCTAACGCTACCAAAACATGCGGCTGCGGCGAATCATTCGGCGTTTGATATGGAAAGAAGAAAATTTCTATTATCACTCGGTTTGATTGGTGCCGCATCTGCTGCACAAAAAATTGAAGCAATTACAAAAAAAATAAATAACGAAAGGAGTAACAAAGTAATGAGCAAATTCGAATTACCGTCATTACCTTATGCATTCAATGCATTAGAACCTCACATTGATGCGCGAACAATGGAGATTCATCACGGCAAACATCACGCAGCATACGTTAATAATTTGAATAACGCAGTTAACGGAACAGACCTCGAAGGAAAATCTTTGGAAGAATTATTTCAAAATGTTTCCAAACTTCCGGCGGCTGTAAGAAATAACGGCGGCGGGCATTACAACCACTCTTTGTTTTGGAATATTATGGGACCAAATAAAGGAGGTCAGCCAGCCGGTGCTTTGGCAGATGCAATCAACGGCTCTTTCGGATCGTTTGATAAACTCAAAGAGTTGTTTAATAATGCTGCGGCTACACGTTTCGGCTCGGGATGGGCTTGGCTTGTTGCAGCGGACGGCAAACTATCAGTTACCTCAACACCAAATCAAGATAACCCGTTGATGGACCTTGCAGATGTAAAAGGCTTCCCGGTAATGGGATTGGATGTTTGGGAACATGCTTACTATCTGAATTACCAAAACCGCAGACCCGATTACATTGCCGCTTGGTGGAATGTTGTAAACTGGGATGAAGTGGCAAAACGTTTGGCTTCGGTAAAATAATTTTTGGAGTGTTTGTAAATTTTATACAAAACAAAAATTATTGCGATCAGATTTAAAACCCCGGCGACGGGGTTTTGTTTTTTTAACAAGCTGCCTTTGAACCGCTTCCCTTTTCATGGTCAAAAATTTATCTCCACTTAAACTTAACAAGTGGGATTGATGTCCAATCAAAAAACTTCAGGCAGCATGTTTGTTATCTTCATAATAAATAACCAACAAACTAAAATTGATTATGGAACTAACGAAACAAACTTAGAGTAAAAGCAACATAAACACGGGGAAAAATTTTACGGATTGTGGTTTGATTTGCTTGCCATACTATTTGCAAAGCTTCACAATTAATACGATCAATCTTTTAGAACTAGTAAACAGAAATCAATTCTGTAGTTCAATCCCCCCGAATTTATTCGTTGAAAAATTCATCAGGCAATAAACGAAAAGGCTATTCAACAAGTGGGAAATTACAAAGATGCCGCCGCTAAAAAACTAATACACCTCAATCAATTTGTGCAGCCCGGTGCTCAAAATTTCGTGATGAGCAAACCTGATAAGTATTTCTTTGTGAAAGTAGATTACAGCACTGTTAAAGTCAGCTTCGATGAAATAAAATTTGTGGAAGGATTGAAAGACTACATAAAAATTCATATCAACGATAAATTTATTATTACCAAAAGCACTATCAAAAATATGGAAAGCAAACTTCCATCCGAACAATTTACAAGAGTGCACAAGTCTTACATCATATCAATAGACAAGATTGACAAAATTGAGTACAACCACATCTTCATCGGGCAAAATAAAATTCCGATCGGGATGCAGTTTAAAGATTCCTTCTACGAAAAAATTAATTATCTAAGACTCTGAGTTCACAAAAAAATTTTAATCAAATCGTGATCTACTCGACCAAAGTTCCGGCAAAGTGAGACTCAAATAAAATTGCCAGTAACTGTTTTTGATTAGCCCCTTATTTGTCGTTCCTTCCATGCCGTATTCAACGGAAAGATTTATTGTACTCGTATAATCGTATGGAATACCAACGCCGAAACTTATTCCTTTTGAATTGATTGGTGTGTTGTCAATTTCCATGTAAGAACTTTTATAATTTGCGCCGAGTCTGTAATAGATTTTCTCGTACCATGAATCATTTCTGCCTTGAGCCGGCAAATATTCTGCTCCAACAGAAATGCGGCTGTTGTCTTTTGTATCAAGCTTTGGATTAGAAAAATTTATTTTAGACCACTCCGACCATTCATAATCGAATCCGGCTCTGAAATTATTCCCTTTGTTAACAGCGATTCCAATGCCAAACTTTTGAGGAATCTTTATGCTTGGCTGATCTTTTGTATCCAGCGAAGTCGCTGTTCCGTTGTACGTAAACCAAAGATCATCTTTTGTGTTGAGTTTTTTGCCGGCGCCGTAAATTAATCCAAAAGTGTAAACCCAATCTTGTCCGGCTTTGTTCTGTTTATCTTCACCGGTAGAATATTGCAGACCGTAATCAAAATAGAGACTGTGTGCCGAACGTTCGCTCTTTAGTTCATAACCGGCAAAGCTTCCGTTGCTTTCAGCGGTTTCTGTTTGTGAAATTGTTCCAGCTATGTAAGAGGTGTTGAAACCGAGAGACAAACCGTCAAATATTTTAAATGAGTTGCCCCAATAGATTCTGTTGAGTCCGCCGCTTCCTTTGTAAGTTTTATCAAACGTAGTAAGTTCGCCGCCCACTTCATCACTCGAATTAATTTCATAATCGACAGAACTAAAAGGGACAAATCCGAAACTGCTTGCCCACCAGTTTGTGAAATATAAACTCGCGGAAAAATAACTGAGAGTAACATCGCCGCCGGTTTGAGAAGCATAATTATTTTCTGACTTGTAATAGATTCCGGCAACGCCAACTTCCATAACGTACGAATCGCGAAATCCAAGATAAGATGCCGGGTTCACATTATTTATCGACCGCCCGGATTGAAAAGCTATTCCCGTTCCGCCCAAAGATTTATTGATGCCGTAATTATTATCATTCAATTGCCCGACACCAAACATTGAATAAATTGAGTTGCGGACTTGAGCATTTGAAGTCTGTGTATAACAAAAGGTGCAGCATGTTATCAAAAAAATTATCAACAACATTTTTTGCGGACACTTCTTCAAAAAAAACAGAACGATATTTTTTTTATTCATCGCGGAAGTTCTCAATAAGACAAGTAATAAATTTTCAGTTTTGTATTTTGATTTTTCGAATCAAGAATCAGCCGCTCTAAAGTTTTGTGATGTTCGTCGTTCGGCAGCATTATCAAAAGTCCTTGTCCGGGGTCGATATAATTATCGGCGAATTCATTCGTTAAATAGCTTGTGATATCAAATGTGTAATTTGTTTCTTCATGATAGAGTTCATCCACGTTTAATGTTGAAGTGCTGTGAGCATACGTTCGTTGGTTTAGCTTATCGGATTTATAAAGAATCAGATCGGTTGGAAGATCAAAGGAATCGTAGCTTCCTTTTAAAGGCGCAAGTAAAAGCTGAGCTTTCATGATTGTGCCCCGCTCTTTCAAAAATATTTCCGGCAATGTCGGAAATTTTACTTTTACAAATAATCCAACCCCGCCTTGCAGAAAGGAGTGCCCTTCAGTTTTATCACTTGATTGTTCGCTCCGTTGTTCAACAAGAGAATTCAACTGCGTTGATGAGAAATCGTGTTTAATATTATTGAATTGCTTAACGGAATTGTTCAACGGAAACTCGTAATTAATTTCTTCTACATCAGTTTCTTCATATCTGCTCGTGTATAGAACTAATTTCAAATCGGCGGCAGAAAAACCAATTATAGAACCTTCGTAAGAATCGTCTGCCTTCAATACTAATCCGTGAAAGTAGTTGATAAAACTTTCGTCATCGGCAATAAATTCGGATTTGCTTTTTAACTTGTCGAACAAATCAAGACCGATTCGGTCGCTTATTCTAATTGTTAATGTGTCAATTGTGTTGTTTGGCTGCGGAGTATAAATAATTGAACCGATCGGTTCGGCATCGCAATTAAACTCCGTGCCGCTTGTGATAACATCGTTATCGTCAAGTTTTATTTTCTCGGTTAATTGATGAACAGATATTTTTTGACTTCCGGTCGTATCGCCGTAAAAATATTTGTTGTAGCTGATCACCAAACTCAATGAATCATACACGTCATCGTTATCAATTGAACCGGAATTATCAGGTATCCCGATCTGGGAATAACTGCTGCAAGTTACTTTTCCGAAAACAGCATCGCTGTAATTTCCGATCAACATACTCCCCGTTCCGGAAGTAACAAGTGTATCTTGAATTACGGTCGATAGACTTACGGAAAATGTATCAATTAAAGTTAGATTCGTTTGCGACTCGATGTATTTTTCACCGAGTGTAAATTCTGTTGAGTTTTCTTTACATGCGGTAAAGAATAAGCCAAAAGAAAAAATTATTAATAGTGCCGACCGGACGCGGGAAATTCCAAAAGATTTTTTGTTCACACTCATAAATGTTTTGATGTAATTTAAGCAGCCTTCATTGTTTTAGTAACCGTGCCTTGCAAATCAAATAGATTCTACAGACGAAAAAAAAATATTTATACGAATGCTGAATTTTTGTAGACAAACAATTCTATCCGGTTGATAATCTTATTTGTGATTATCCGCCCGGCTATTTTTGACGGGCAATCCGCATTCTATCTCCTTTCATATTTTTTCTTCGCCCAACAGCACTAAGTGAGAGCATCGATTAAATAAATATGTTTGTCTATAATTTCTTTTAATACATCTACAAAATTTTCTTGTTACAGAATCATGAAATACTTTTGCTCTTAGTTTCATAATACTGAGAGTGAAAATCATGACAAATGTGAAGTTCAAAACCCCTTTCAATTATTTATCAATCAAAGCAATAAATATTTTCATAAAAGTATTTCTCTTTTCGTTTCTTCTTTTATTGACTGCCGCGTGCAAAGAAGATGACAACGACGACGAAGAACTAATCGGCAACTGGAAAGAACTTTCCGATTTTGAAGGTGTCCCCCGCTCGGATGCTGTTGCATTCACAATCGGTAATAAGGCATACGTGGGCACCGGCTACGATGGCGAAAATCGATTAAAAGATTTTTGGGAATATGATCCTCAAACAAACAATTGGACACGCAAAGCCGACTTCCCCGGAGTTGCTCGCAGCGGTGCGGTTGGTTTTGGTACGGATACAAAAGGTTACATCGGAACGGGATACGACGGCACAAACAAGTTAAAAGATTTTTGGGAATACGATCCGGCGACCAATACTTGGAAACAAGCTGCAGATTTTGAGGGGACTGCACGATACGGCGCTGCAGCTTTTGCTATCGATAACAAAGGTTATGTCGGCACTGGCTACGACGGCAACTCATTAAAAGATTTTTGGCAGTACGATCCTTCAACAAATCAGTGGACTCAAAAAATTAGTTTGTCTGGCGGCAAACGCCGCGATGCAGTGGCTTTTGTTATCGACGGCAAAGCATTTATCTGCACCGGAGTCGATAACGGTGTCTACGAAAATGATTTACTCGAATACAATCCGGCAGCAAATGAGTGGACAAAGAAACGTTCCATTGCAGATTTATCTTCCGGCAACTACGATGACGATTACACCAGCATAACCGGCATCAACAAAGCAGCATTCGCAGTTAACGGTAAAGGATACGTTGCAGCCGGCGGCACAAGCAGTGCCGAAACTAACGTTTGGGAATACGATCCAAGTTCGGATTTGTGGACGCAAAAAACTTCGCTTGAAGCCACTGCTCGTGTTGAAGCTGTCGGCTTTGCAATTGGAGATTGTGGCTACGTAACTACCGGAAGAAATTCGAACTATTACTTTGATGATCTTTGGGGATTTGAACCCGGCTCCGACCAAGTTGATCTCGACAAGATTTCTATCGTAGAACCGTAATTAAAATTTGCCGAAACAAACATGATTTAAAACAGAAAACCCCGTCATCGGGGTTTTTCTATTTACTCAAATCTCAATACCGATATCTAAAATTACAATCCGGCACCGGCAAATTTTATTCTGTTTAAAGCTCTTTGTAAAGAAGCTTCTGCGCGCAAAACATCGATATCAATTTTTCTACTGCCCAACCTTTCTTTTGCTCTGCTATATGATTGGCGTGCACGTTCAACATCAATTTCGTTTACAGATTCAACGCTATCGGCAAGCACAAGAACTTTGTTTTTGAGAATTTCGACCGTACCGCCGCTTGTTACAAATTCCAAAATATTTCCTTTGGCTTCAACAATTTTTATTCTGCCGATCTCCAGTGAACTTAACAGCGGAGCGTGATTAAACAACACTTGAAAATTACCGAGCGTACCGGGAAGTGTAATCGATTTTACTTCACCTTTGTAAGCTGTTTTTGACGGAGTTATTATTTCAACAATAAGCTCTTTCATATTATTTCATGCTTTTTGCTTTTTCAACAGCTTCTTCAATTGTACCGACGTACATAAATGCCTGCTCTGGTAAATCATCATGTTTACCTTCGAGAATTTCTTTGAAGCTTCGAATAGTGTCTTCCAATTTTACATATTTGCCGGTGAATCCGGTAAACTGTTCAGCAACGTGGAAAGGCTGGCTCAAAAATCTTTGGATTCTTCTTGCTCTTCTAACTGTAATTTTATCGTCTTCGGAAAGTTCATCCATACCGAGAATGTTAATAATATCTTGAAGATCTTTATATGCTTGCAAAATTTCTTTTACTTTTTTAGCAACATTGTAATGTTCTTCGCCAACGATATCAGGCTGAAGAATTCTTGAAGTAGAATCGAGCGGATCAACAGCCGGATAAATACCAAGCTCGGAAATTTGACGGCTTAATACTGTTGTTGCATCGAGGTGAGAGAATGCAGTTGCCGGCGCCGGATCGGTTAAATCGTCTGCCGGAACGTAAATAGCTTGCACTGAAGTAATTGATCCTTTCGCAGTTGAAGTAATTCTTTCTTGAAGTTCGCCCATTTCTGTTGCAAGGTTTGGTTGATAACCTACCGCAGAAGGCATACGACCGAGCAACGCTGATACTTCTGAACCGGCTTGTGTAAAACGGAAAATGTTATCGATGAATAACAACACATCTCTTTCTTCTTCATCGCGAAAATATTCTGCAATTGTTAACCCGGTTAATCCAACACGAAGACGCGCCCCGGGAGGTTCGTTCATCTGTCCAAACACAAGCGCTGTTTTCGGCAGCACTCCGGATTCTTTCATCTCAAGCCAGAGATCGTTTCCTTCTCTTGTTCTTTCACCCACACCGGCAAACACTGAATAACCACCGTGTTGTTTTGCGATGTTGTGAATCAATTCTTGAATGATAACTGTTTTGCCAACACCGGCACCGCCGAATAAACCGGTCTTGCCGCCCTTTGTGTATGGTTCAAGGAGATCGATTACTTTGATACCGGTTTCAAACATTTCTTGTTTGGTTGTGAGGTTTTCAAATTTTGGTGGGTGGCGGTGAATAGCATATTTTTTTTCTGCTTTGATTTCACTGCCCAATCCGTCAATTCCTTCGCCGATTACATTTATCAATCTGCCCAAAGTTTGTGGACCAACCGGAACGGTAATCGGTTCGCCTGTATCGTATGCTTTCATACCGCGTACGAGACCATCGGTAGAATCCATCGCTACTGTACGGACACGATTTTCACCGAGATGCTGTTGAGCTTCAACAATTAATTCTTGATCAGAACCTTCTATATCTTTCCTCGGAATTTTAATCGAGTTGTAAATTTTTGGTAAGTAACCGTCTTGAAAATCGATATCAATTACGGGTCCAATTACTTGGACAATCACACCTTCATTGGAAGCCATTTTTTCACCCTGAATTCAAATTTTAGTCCGTAAAATTAAAAAGAAGCGGCTTTATTTCCAAAGAGAGACGGGGATGAAATTTTATTTTTTGAAAAGCATTTATAACATCAAAGGGCGAATCAATGGATTCGCCCTACATGAAATTATTACACTGTCATCCCAAGTCTTCCAACAAGCTCCATTCCCTTTTCAATTGCTTGCTTGTTGAGCGGAATTAAGTGATGATATCTTTCCGGCAAAACTTTTTTCAATCCTTCCAAAGCAGATTCAAAAGTAATCACCGGTTTCTTCTTCAACAGCGCACCGAGAATTATCATGTTCATCACTTTCGTGTTGCTCAATTTAGCGGCTTCGTTAGCGGCTTCAATCGGCACGATATCAATATCGGTTCGTACCGGCGGTTTCATAATTGTGCTCGCTTCGTAAATTAATAGCCCGCCCGGTTTAACGGCATGTTCAAATTTATCGAGCGACGGCTGATTGAGTGCAATCACCGTATCAAATTTTGTTAAGATTGGCGAACTGATTTTTGTATCGCTGATAATTGCAATACAATTTGCAGTACCTCCGCGCATTTCGGGTCCATATGAAGGCATCCAGCTGACTTCTTTATCTTCCATAACTCCGCCGTAGCAGAGAATTTGCCCCAAAGATAAAACACCTTGACCGCCGAATCCGGCAATGATAATTTCTTCAGTCATAATTATTCTCCTTTACCGTTTGGTGTTTTAAGATCGCCGAGCGGATAATACGGCAGCATGTTTTCTTCGAGCCATTTATTTGATTCGAGCGGTGTCATCTTCCAATTGGAAGGACAATTAGTGACTATCTCGACAAAGCAAAGTCCTTTCTTTTCTTTCTGATATTTGAAGCTGTTGAGAATCGCTTTCTTTGCTTTGCGAACATTGTTCGGCGTGTTAACTGCACATCGAGTTGCATAATAAACACCCGGCAATGTGGCGATGAGATCGGTAATCTTGAGAGGATAGCCCATCATTGCAACATCGCGCCCGAAAGGCGAAGTAGTTGATTTCATTCCGGGCAAAGTTGTCGGCGCCATTTGTCCGCCGGTCATCCCGTAAATTCCATTATTGATGAATACGATCAAAATATTTTCACCGCGGTTGCATGTATGAATTGTTTCGCCGGTTCCGATTGCGGCAAGGTCCCCATCACCCTGATACGAGAAGACATATTTTTCCGGCAGAACTCTTTTGATTCCGGTTGCAGCAGCAGATGCACGACCGTGTGCGGCTTCGGTCATATCAATGTTGAAATAATTATAAGCGAATACGGAACATCCGACCGGCGCAACACCGATTGTATCTTCTTGAATTCCAAGTTCTGCAATTGCTTCGGCTATTATTCGATGTGCAACTCCATGTCCGCAGCCCGGGCAATAATGCATCGGTATATCGGTGAGTGTTTCCGGTTTTTCATAAACCAAATTTTCATTTGTGCAGATACTTTCTTCAGCAATTATTTCTTCGAAGTGTTTATTTTCTTCAAGCATAGTCTTCTCGTTCATAAAGCCTCCACAGAAAATTTTTCTTCAATCTTGTGAAGAATTTCTTCGGGTGCCGGCACAATTCCTCCCATCCTTCCGTGAAATTCAACAACTGTTTTTCCGTTGACTGCAAGTTTAACATCTTCCAACATTTGCCCGGCATTCATTTCGACATCGAGAAATCCTTTTACATTGTCTGCAAGTTTATTCAGTTCATCGTACGGGAACGGGAACAAAGTTATTGGTCTGAACACACCAACTTTAATTCCTTTTTCTCTTGCAAGCATTGCAGTCTTTTTGCAGATGCGTGCGACTAATCCGAAAGCAGTTAAAATAATATCTGCATCGTCGCACATATATTTTTCAAAACGTATTTCTTCCTCTTCGATCTTTTTGTATTTAGCTTGCAGATGCTTGTTAATTTCTTCCATCGCTTCGGGTTCCATGTGAAGTGATGTAATAAAATTACGTTCGCGGTTTTTGGGTTTGCCAACTGTTGCCCACGAAGGAGGATTGAAGCTTCTCTGTATCTGTTCAAACAATTCTACTTTTTCCATCATCTGCCCGAGCGCACCGTCCGCTAAAATCATAACCGGGTTGCGCCACTTGAATGCGAGATCAAAACCAAGTTTAACATGATCAACCATTTCCTGAACAGTAGAAGGTGCAATCACAATTAATTTATAATCGCCGTGCCCGCCGCCTTTCACTGCTTGAAAATAATCTCCTTGAGAGGGTTGAATTGTTCCCAATCCCGGACCACCTCTAACAACATTAACAAGCAAGCATGGAAGCTCAGCACAAGCGATGTACGAAATCCCTTCTTGCATCAAACTAATGCCGGGTGATGATGAAGAAGTCATCACTTTCTTCCCGGTTCCGGCAGCGCCGTAAATCATATTGATTGATGCAATTTCGCTTTCCGCTTGAAGAACAATCATGCCGGTTCGCACGTAAGCTTCTTTGCTCAAGTATTCCAGAATTTCAGATTGAGGGGTAATCGGGTAACCAAAATAGCCGTCGCATCCAACACGAATTACTGCTTCGGCAAGCGCTTCATTCCCCTTCATTAATTTTAGTTCTTTCATAAGCCCACCGCCACTGTTAAATCGCCGGTAACATTAGAGATAACTGCAACCGGTTCTTTTTTCTTTTCAAGTTTACGATAGACTTTGATAATTGCTTCGGGACAAACAAGCGCGCAGTTGGTGCATCCCGTACAATTATCCTGAATCTTAACGATATAATGATAACCTTTTGAGTTAAGCTTTCGAGAAAGCTCCAGCGTATCTTGTGGACAGGCTGCAGCGCAAAGTTCACATCCTTTGCATTTCTCAATATCAATTAAGATATCGCCTTTTACTTTTGCCATAGATGCCTCTAGGTTTGTTTAAAACAAAAAAAGGTTATAGTTGTTGCTATAACCTTTCGTTCGGTTTTTATATTTAATTCGTAGTATTTCTACCAAAATTTCTTTCACTGCGACCTCTAAATTGTTTCCAGCTTTGATTCTATTTTCTCCATTAAAGTGCGAAGAAATAATTGCCAACAATATTTTAGTCTATAAAAGTCGAAAGCATTTTATTAGAAACTAACGTGCCAAACTTCACTGCCCTTTCCATAAAATTTACAGTGAAAAAATAATGATTATTTCTGAAAAACAAGCGGTGTAAGAATTCTTTTTAGAATACAATTGCAGACCGCCGCTCTGATTTTCATAAATGAGAAAGCATAACTTTCTTTGAGAAATGGATTGTTGTTATAGTCTTGTGTTGTTAATGGTTAGATGAAAAAGTAATAAGCATGATTGCATGAAATGAGTACGAAGTACGATTTACGAAGGACGAATTTTAAAAAATTGCCTTTCGTACTTCGAACTTTGTACCTCGTACTTGTTTTTTAAATTGTAATTCATAAATCAAAAAATTCGTACTTCGTACTTTATCTGTTCTTTCTCCCTCGTTTCCAAATCCCATGTTTGCTGCAAATTGTTATATAGAGACTGCCGGCAATAAAAATTTATTTGCAAAATAGTTCTTTCTTCACTGTAACCTTCTCCAACATTTTTAAATTAACCTCTACGCCAATTCCCGGTAAAGACGGTACATTCATAGTCCCGTCTTTGTTTACAATAAATTCAGGCTCAACGATATCTTGCTTATAATATCTTTTGCTTGCAGATATATCACCGGGCAGAGTAAAATTCGGAAGCGATGCAAGCGCAACATTCCCAGCCCTTCCAATTCCCGATTCAAGCATACCGCCGTGCCAAACCGGAATATTTTTAGATGCACAATAATCGTGTATCAATTTCGATTCCGTAAACCCGCCAACACGACCCGGCTTAATATTAATTACCCGGCAGCTGCCCAATTCAATTGCGGCGCGTGTATCATCAATCGAATGAATACTTTCATCCAGGCATAATGGAGTTTTAAGTTCACGTTGAAGTTTTGAATGATCGTAAATATCTTCATACCCAAGCGGCTGTTCAATTAACAACAAATTGTAATCGTCCATTTGTTTAAACAAATCTATGTCTTTCAATTCGTACGCAGAGTTTGCATCAACTTGCAGAAGAATATCAGCGAACTGATTTCTTAACGCACTTACAAATTGAATATCGTTACCCGGAGAAATTTTTATTTTGATTCGTTTGTAACCATCGGCAAGATAACCTTCTACTTTCCTTATCAACTCTGCGGCGGAAGGTTGAATACCAATACTTACACCTACATCAATTTTATTTCTTGTTCCACCCAGCATTTTAGAGAGAGAAATATTTTTTGACTTTGCAAACAAATCCCACAGTGCGGCTTCGAGTCCGGCTTTTGCCATCATGTGCCCGCGTACTTTGGCATTGAGAGCAATTGCTTCATCAATATTAAGAATGTTCTTTCCAAGAATTGCCGGTATCAAAAACTCGGAAAGTATATGCCAGGCAGTTGTTACAGTTTCGTAAGAATAAAACGGTGTCCCTTCTGCAACAGATTCTCCCCAGCCGGTCAAACCTTCTCCGTCAACGCGAACAATAATATGTTCTTCATCATATTCGGTTCCCATTGATGTTGTGAAAGGAGAAACTAATTCCATTTTAATGTGGCGAAGTTCGATCTTCTCTAATTTCATTTTTGTATCTCTCTGTTTTTTATTTCGAACTATCCCAATATCTCTTTGTGTTCGTTATAAACTATTCCTCTTTCTTTCAAACCGTTCAGAACAAAATTTACACATTCTTTTTTTTGCCCGATATATTCAGGCGGGCAAATTCCTTTTCTATTGAACAATCCTTCTGCCAGCATGCGAAGTACAGTCGTTGCTGTATATCCGGTTGTTCTTGCCATAGAGTGAACGTTAGTCTTTTCGTCATAGCAATCAAACAAATCATAAACATAGCGAAATTTCTTTTTCTCTTTTTCACCTTCGATAATCACTTTCATAATCGTAAATTCTTTATCATTAGGTTTTAGTTCCCACATTGGAAATAAAAGCTTTGCCGTCAAATCAACCGGTCTAATTTTCGTGTTATTTATTTTTATCTCCTCTTTGCTAAAAAAACCGGCATCGCGGAGTATCTGCATTTTTTGAATATGACCCGGATAGCGGAGCGTTTTCTCTTTCATGTTCGGAACCTTCAGCGTAACAGCAAGTGTCCGCAGCCCATCACTATTGAATGCCTCAAGCGTTCCGGCTTCAGGGAAATTAATATACTCGGGCTCTGACAATGCCGGACGAATAATTATTTTTCCATTTTCTATATAACGTGCCGGACGAGTATATTCTTCAATCACGTCAATGGGAGAAAACCCGGCTTTATATTCGAAGGGATATTCTCTAACAACCGGTAAGCCGCCTACATAAATTAATATTGTCTCCAATCGATCAAGCTGTGAATTGACAAAACCAGCCAGCAAATTGCTCATTCCCGGTGCAACTCCGCAGTCAACAATCGCCGTTACATTTTTTTCGAGAGCAAGTTTATCAAGTGCAAAAGGATCTTCCGGAAAGAAAGCAATATCAACAACATTTTTGCCGGCACTAATAATTTCTTTAAGTGTACTGAATCCCATGAATCCGGGAACAGCACTCAATACTAAATCACAATTTTTGAGTAAGGCACGCAGCTGCTTAGTATCCGAAAGGTCTTTCACTATTTTTCTAACCGGAATGCCGTTCTGAATTTTATCAAGATTTTGCTTGTTGAGATCGGCAACCGTTACGTTAAATAATTTTTCTTTTGCCAGGTCAACAGCCATCGGGCGGCCTACTAATCCGGCACCAAGCACTAGTACATTCATTTTTTTTCTCAAAATGTTATCGGCTAAAAATATACAATTAGATAGTTCAACCGCCTCAATAAACTAAGAAAAGATTTTCAACTAATAATTTGCACAATATTATCATTTTCAATATAGAATAATAAATTTTTTCTCTACTGCCGGCTAACAACCCGCAGTATCGGAAAGTCTTTTCCTACATTTAACAGATACTCAAATTTTTTATATGTAACCAACCCTATTTCGGATTTAGGCTCTAAAGCAGTTACAATCAAATTATTCTTTAATTGACTAACCGGGATAAAAATATATTCATCTTCACGGAAACTTTTTTTAATCTCTTTTACTTCAACAGCCGGATCGACCACAGTATCTCTTTCAAAATCCATCGAGTCGATTCTACTGATATAATACTGTTCAATTTGTTCATCATCGGATTTTTTGTAATTGGAGTAAGTTAACGAGTGTTTATCTGTCCACTCAATTATTTCCAGTAAACTTTTAGGAATTAAATATCCTTTCGGTCTCTGAACATTATAAATAGATTTTACTGCCGGGCGGTAATCATTCACCGTGACAATAGTATCGTTATTTGAATAATAAGATAAAAGAGGAAGTTCCAATTTACTACCGTCGGGAAAATGCTCTAATTGAACGGCGACATTATTCGGCACATCATTGCTAATTAATTTTTCTCTTTCCTTTTGAACAAGATTTTTAATTTCATCTTTATAGTTAAAACAAAATTCCAACAAGCCAATCATGCCGGTCATTTGTCCTTCTGCCCTATGACGAATGTTATCTACAAAATTATCTTTACCGTTCAAGCCCTCTTGTATAAAAGAAAAAGTATTTTGTATTCCGAGACTTTGTCTCCCGTCGTTGATATCAAAAGTGCTGTGGCGTATGTAATCAATTTCCGGTGGTCCGCCGGGGCTATATTCAAAATAAGTGAAACGTCTTTCATTCAAATAATTTTTTATGAAAGAGAGATATTTTTTTTTCTGAAAGTTTCTTATTTCATCGGATACGTTAATGTTGGTATTTGTTCCTATCTCTTCATCATTGTTAAAACGAGCGCCATAATTTTTCCATGTATCTCCGTAAGGAAAGTATTCATGAACATCCATCGTTGCTTCAAAAAGATATTTATCGAATAATTTATGTAACGCGATTGTCTCCGGTTCAGTAAGAATCAAATGATTCCGGTTCAAGTCGGCGTCGTTTCCGTTGCGTCTCATATTTTTTTCCGAACCGTCGGGATTCATTTGCGGAATCAGGGCAAAGTCTATCTTTTCGAACAAGTATCTGTTTTCGGGTTTCAACAAATTGCTTGCAAGCAGCAGCGCTCCTTCTTTGCCCGATTGTTCATTGCCGTGTTGTTGTGCAAAGATGAGCACGCTGATTTTATTTTCATCTTTCCCGAATTCGGTGTTAGAAAATTTCATCACATACAAATTTCTATTTTCAACAGACTTGCCGATTATCTCAACAGTCAAAAGGTCGGAAGATTTATCGAGTTCATTAACAAAGCCGGATAATTCGCCGTAAGATGTAATCTGTGAATAATTATTTTTCTCGAGCGGTGTTTGTTGTGCAAAAGTAATTGTAACCGACAACATTAATACACAAACCGAACTATAGATTTTTTTCACGGTTGGATAGCTCCTCAAAAGTTAATATCTAATGAGACACGGTGGACACTCGGCAGAATATCATACACAGAATATGCATAATCAAATCTGATCAATGTTGATGCGAACGGAACAGAAGCACCGGCACCAAAAGTAAAGTCTTCATCAGAGTAATTATATTTATAGCCGCCTCTTAAATAAAGACGGTCGAAGAATGAAAACTCTGTACCAAAATTAAGCCGTTCACTGTTATCATTCGGATGTACGGCATCAATTCCGCCGCGTACTTTTACAAAATCGGATTGATATATGTCGAAGCCTATTCCTACTTGAAAATTTAACGGCAGAGGGTAATCGTCTGTTTGCAGCCGTGCCGGCGTCAATCTGCTCAACGGGTAGTTGTCATTTTTCAGATATTGAATATCGAGATCGGGTCCATCGAATCGCAAATCACTGCCGAAATTGCTCATGCACATTGCAATTGTAAGATTTTGAAAATCGAGTTGATATTGTGTCCCTACGTCAAAAGCAAAACCGCCGGCAGATTCATTCCAAATTTTTTGGGAAACATATTTAACCGTTATGCCAAAGCTGAATTTATCAGTAAGATATTTTGCATACGTTAATCCAAGAGCCAAATCCCGGGCATCATAAAATCTTCCGGTACCGTTTGGTTTTTCTTCGGTAGTAACTTCAATTCCATCCGTACCGAATGTAATCATACTTAAAGCAAAAACCCCATATCCATCAACGTTATAAGCAACGGCAGCGGCACTAAAGTCAAAGAGTTTGAACCAATTCATATAAGAAAAATGAGCTTGAGCCGAATTTACTTTTACTAACCCGGCCGGATTCCAGAACACCGAAGATGCATCTTGAATATTGCCGGCAACGGCACTACCCATTCCGGCTGCTTTCGCTCCAACCGGTATTTGTAAAAAGTTCGCACCGGAAGTTCCAAGATTTGGATTTTGCGCAAACATTATTGTATTAACCATAGTAAGTAAGAACAAAATTTTTTTCATTTCCAATCCGCCCGTCGTTAGATTGAAAAATTTATTAAAAATAATTTTTAGTGCTTTCATTTTATCACCGCAAATCTTTCAATGAACTCTGCATCTTGAGATTTTAAAACATAGATGTACATGCCCGAAGCAATTTCCCTACCGCTTTCGGTACGTAAATCCCAAACTTCCGTTCCGCTTCTGCTGTTATGATGTAATGTTTTAACCAAATCGGCATCAACAGTAAAGATGTGAATGGTACATTCTTGCGGAAGATTAATAAATTGAATCTGCCTCAAAGGTTCGCGCCGCAATTCGCCAAATTCAGGTTCGTATAAAGAAGAAGCCAAATACGGATTGGGTACAACTCTAACTCTGTTGATGTTTTGTGTTATCGCCGAATGATCTACAGTAGAACCTTCTATCTTGAATTTATATTTATCCATTAAGTTTGGCAGAACCGGCTTAACTGTTTCTAAAGAAAATTTATTACCGGCAGAAGGAGGCTGATTTTCAGAAAAGATGATTTTGCCTTTAATGCCATCAAACGTAAAAGTACCCGATGAGTAGAGTGTATCAACTGCTAAAATTAATCCGGTATCTTTTACGGTTAGCGAAACAAATTTGCGGTTTTCCGAATCGATGCCATTTCCTTCAATATTAATCAGGTAAAAATTGTTCTGCACTAAATTTGTATCAACAACTTCAAAAGAGATTTGCACGATATCGCTTCCGCCAATTCGTGAAATACTTTTTATGAGATCCGGCGGAGTCATTTTGAAAATTACACCGATAGGAATTGACTGTCTCTGCCCTATTTCAAACGGTCTTGAATGCACTAAAGAATCAACTTTATTCTTAACTGCATTAACCGAAAAATTAACCGTGATTCGATCACCTTGTTCCGGTCGAAGAGAAGACGTAGTGCCCTCCGGGTCAACCAACTTAAGTGTAATTCCTTCTGTTGAAAGAGCAAGATTTCTTCCGCCATAAGGATACGGATAGCCAGTTCGTATTACTTCACCGGTTGATAGATTTGTAACATTGAAAGCGGAAGAAGAGGTAAATTCAATTTCATACTTGTACGGTTTTGTTTTTGCAGAATCATTAACTACTACCGAAACCTGTGTAGCCAAATCGCCGTTTTCTTTTTTGGGTAAGAATGAAAAGAAAATATCGTAAACATTTCCACCGAGAGAATCATTGTCCACCGGATCAACTAATAAAAGATAATTAGATTTTCCCGTTCCGGTATATTCAACATTAGAAGACGAAACGGGATTTCTCCCTAATGCAGACGAATGAGGAATAACAGAAACAATATTCGGCGCATCAAGAGTATTTCCCAAAGCGCTTTCCAAACTTTCGAGAGTGCCCGAACCACGATCATAAGCAGTAATCGAGTACCAATATTCAAATCCGTTAATTATTGTAGTATCGGTATAGCTATATTGAAGTCCCGTGTTGCTGCCAATAGAATTAACTAAATCAAATTCGGCAAGTTTTGTCCAATTGAGTCCTTTATCAATACTTCTATAAATTCTATACCCTTCAAAATCATACTCGCCTGAAAAACCATCAAGACTGTTCTCTGCGTCACTATCCCAAATCAATACTGCTTTGTTATTGCCGGCATTGCCGCTGAGTTTTGGTCTGGGTGGAGGTTTTGGCAATTGAAAATTTACATCGGCAGTATTTTGCGCTTGCGCTGCGGCATCCAATAATTCATCAAGTGTTTCACCGGCAACAATTGCCGTTACAAATGTTAAGGTATCGCCTCTGTTTAATGTGTAAGGACCGGATGAAATATGTGCACACAAATCTAAACCGGATGGCGGAATTGCAGCCGGATCATCGTAATGAAGATTTGGACTTGAACCGGTATGAAAATACTTGCTGCCAATGGGTGAATTGTATAAAGATTTACTGCTCGACATAATTCCGTATAGAATCGTATCCTTGTCTGCAATTTCATCATCATCATAAATAACATAATGCATGTCGGTTATACCGGCTTCCGTTCCGTTAATCTCCGGAGTCTTCAAAAATTTAACACCCATGAAACCGGTTTTGCCGTCGGGCCATTCGTTCGATATGCCGTCGTCATAAAAGTAAAGAAGATTTTTTGTTTTATCGAAACCGATTCTATCATCCAGATATTCCGGGTCGCCGCCACTTACATTGCCAACATCGCAATCGGTGTACAGATTAAAATATAATCCGTTAAGGGTACCGGAACTTTTATTAACTATCTGGAATTTGAAGAAGATAATATTCTTAACAAACTTAACACCAAATGCATATCCGGTTTGAATAACTTCTAAGCCGATAATTCCATTTGTAGAATTACTGTCATTATAAACAGCATAGCTGTCCTGATCAGAAATAAACAAAGGATCGCCATTCGCATCTTTGGCGTGCCATCCTTTTTCCGGATTCCATGAATTGGGATCATCGCTGAATGCGATTCGTGCCGTATCCTTATTATTATAACCGGCTGCAGCTTCCCATTCTTCATTATTGGTATATCTTGCTTGAATTACATTGCCCGGAATACCTACATAAGGATTGATTCTATAGATATAATGTTTTGTGCTGTTAATTGGAAATTCTCCGGAAGGACCTTGTGTAATTCTGCGCGGATAAAGTTTGCCTCTGTTTTCAAAAAACAAACCGATATTGCTCGCGTTATGCGTTCCGCCGGCTCTGTCCACTATTCCCAAAACTTTCTCAAGCCCGGCTCTTTCTATCTCATCTTTTTCTTTACTATTCTGAGAAAATATTATAGAAGTAAAAAACATGGTGATAAAGAAAACTTTTAGCGGCAGTTTCATTTCAAAACCTTTATGAGAATGATTATTTTTTTAAAAACCAAAATTGATAGTCGTTCCTAATCTAATTGTTCTCAGCGGACCGAAGTTAGAAGGATCTTGCATATATTCTTTGGAATGACTTCCTTCAAAAGTGAAAGACGGATCGCCGGTATCACCATAAACATAAAGCACATTTTTATGATCGGTGAGATTAATTGCTTCAAGAAATAATCTCATAACAATATTTTCACTAAGATTAAATCGTTTGCCGATTATCAAATCAATCGAATAGGTTGAAGGGAGCCTGAGTGAATTTTTTTCTACAAACCCAATATCTCTTCCGCTTGGTGTATATGGATAGCCCGAAGAAGCTCTGGCAATTAAACTCAACTCCATCTGTTCAAAAACTTGGCTGCCGAAAATTTCCGGTCCGGTATTTTCGGGAATAGTGAGTGTTCCGGAAAGATTGAGCACATGAGATTTATCGAAATCCAAATAATAAAGCTGGGTAGATTCTTGCGTGCCGGGATATTGCTCTGTTTCCGATGAAGCACTGCCTTTGGCTGCAGAATAAGTGTAAGTTAAACCTCCCGAAAAATATTTATCCGGGCGGATATCAACATTCACTTCAAAACCTTTCATGTTTGCGTAATCTTCATTAACATAAAGAGTGTACCCGGTGTATCGTCCATCTACAAATGGGAAAAAATATTTTGTTCCTATTAATCCGCTAACATCTTTATAATAAGCCGTCAAACTCATTGCAATGCGGTCGGAAAATTGATGCGAGATGCCTACTTCATAAGCAATGGTTCGTTGTGCATCCAAATCGGCTTGACCGAACAAAGGTTCGCGGACGTTAACATCGTACTGCCTGTTCTCAAAAAGAAATTGAAATTCAGGATTTTGGAAAAAATGACCGTATGCAAAATGAAGTTTGGTTTTATCCGAGATCGGATGGGCAATTCCTATGCGCGGTGAAAATTGTGAACGGGCTTTCACTTTAATTATTGATTTTGGATTTAACGGATTGTCTCTAAACTCCGCATTTGCATTCAAATAGTCATATCGTAATCCAATGTTAATTACAAGAAAAGGAAATTCTATTTTGTCTTGAACATAAGCCGCAGCTTCAAACGGATTTGTTCTATAATCGTTGATATAAGGAAATGTTCTTTTGGGATCATAAATAGTAAAAAGTTTCAGCCAATTTTTTTTGAAGGCACCGCCGAATTTAATTTCGTTCAAGCCGTCAACTTGCCAAACAGCATCGGCTTTCAAATCAATAGTTGCCGTGCGGCTATCGGTTAGTTCAAGCGGGTCGGCAGCTTTGTAGAATTCAAATCCATTCCCGATACCGGAAAAATATTCAAACTGAGAAGTTGATAAATATTGCGATGTGTCTTTATCTATTCCGGAATAATATCCTTGGTTAAAATAAGAGAGACGCAGTTCATAAAATAAATTAGACCTAACCGTGTGTGTAGCAATTAAAGAAGATTGCCAGCTGTCGGTTCGGCGTCTTAGATATTGTCCCGGAATATATTTGTACGAGTGATTATAACCTTGATGTTTATCTAAACTTCCACGGTTTGAAAAAGAAATTTTAAAAGATTCGATAGCATTCGAAGTGAACTTGATGAAAAAGGTTTGAGTAGTATCATAACCAAATGGAAGATAACTTAACTTGCTGTTATGTTCACCCGAAACAAAAAATTTAAGATCGTTCCCCCAAATAGGTCCACCGATGCTGCCGTTAATTCTAAGTTCACCTAATTCAGAAAATTTTTTAACTCCAAAGCGGCTTGTTCTTACTTCAAGCTTTCCGTCAAACTTTTCACCGCCGTCTCTGGTAACAATATTAACAACGCCGCTTAATGCATTTCCATATTCAGCGTTGAATGTTCCGCTAAGCAGACTCATTTCCTGTATAGCATCGTTATTGAGCTGGGTTGCAAGTCCGCCAAGCAAAGGGTCTTGCACGTACATTCCGTCAACCAAATAAGCAACTTCGTTAGATCTTCCGCCCCTAATATGAAGCTCGCTTCCAGAGCCAATCACACCGGCTTGCAGCGCAAGAAGTTCTGTAAAATTTGAAGCCGGCAAAGATTCTATTTCTTTGCGCGAAAGAACCGAAATGCTGCTTGTCAGGTCTTTTTGAATTAACGGGGTTTGTGCCGTAACTGTAACCCCCCGAACTTCCACCGATCCTTGATTGAGTTGAACCGGCAATGAAGTTGTTTGATCGGCAATAATTTTAACCTGGCTGATTGTAATCTGCTCGTAGCCAATAAAACTTACTTTTACCTGATAAGTGCCCGGAGGAATATTTAGAATTACGTACTTCCCTTCTTCATCCGCTGCGGCGCCAAGATTAGTACCAATAATTAAAATATTCGCACCGGCAAGTGCTTCGCCGGTCTGTGCATCTGTAATTTTGCCGGCAAGTTTTCCGGTAATTCCGGCAAACAAATTAATCTGTACAAGTATCAATAAGAAAATTATTTTTTTCATAATTGTTTCCGTCAAAACCCTCTTGCTGAAAAAGTAATTACTTACTTATCAATTTTTGACTATCCATTATTTTTTGAGTTTCGGTTAAGAATCTGTTGGCTTTAATTTTACTCTGCACTGCACATTGAGTAGCAATAGCATTTATAATAACCGAAATTGCCGAAAAGGAATTTGTGAAAAGCATATTGTCGCTTTTAACCGTCAGGCAAATTTCTGAATGGAGTGTGATTGGCGAAGCCTCTTTATTCGTAATGGAAATTATTTTAATGCCTCTCTCTTTCGCAAATTTTGCCGTCTCGATTGTTTCATTGGAATATGGAGGGAAGGAAAAACATACCAGCAGATCATTCTTATTCAAAAATAAAATCTGTTCGTGAAAGACAACACTCGTGTGCTTCAAAACAGAAGCATCAATTCCCACTTGCGTTAATTGATATGCAAGTATTTCGGCAAGAAGATAGGAGATTCCTAACCCGGCTGTATAAACCCGCTGTGCTTTAACCATTGCAGAAACGCTGCGGTTAAAATTTTCTCTATCAATTAAATGAAGTGTGTCGTTTATATTTTTTATATCGAGGTTGGCAACTTCGGTTAAAAGATCCTCTTTTGCACTGTGTTTAAAAAGCGGAAATATTTCTTTGTTGTCTAATTGGCTTTTAAGAGAGTTTGCAACCTCTGCACGCAGTTCATTGAAACCGCTGAAGCCGATATTCTGAGCCACACGAACTATTGTAGCAACACTTATCTTTGTAGCTTTAGAAAGTTCATGAATACTCAAGAATGGTATTTCATCCAAATTATCGATTAAGAATTCTGCAATCTTCCTCTGATTTTTTGGAAGAGCATTAAACTTGCTCTGAATTTTGCTTTTTATTTCCTGGTACCTTGCCATTTTATCAAACCATTTTATTTAAGAAATACTTCCGCTTTGTTCAAAGATTACTTTAACACTATCATTTTCTTTGCGGCAGTGTAACTTCCCGACTTCAGTTGATAAAAATAGACACCGCTCGAAAGCTGCAAGCTGCTGGTTGATAATTGAATTGAATATGTACCGGCTTGTTTATATTCATTCACAAGTGAAGCTACTTCGTTCCCAAGAACATCATATACTTTCAAAGCAGTGTAACCCGGGACTTGTAACTTGTAACGAATTGTTGTTTCCGGATTAAACGGATTCGGATAGTTTTGTTCGAGTGTAAAATCAGTTGGTAGTTTATTCAAGCCCGGTTCTACCGAGGTTATGAGATTATATTTTTGCTGCGCTTGTTCCATACCGGCAAGCATTTCAGCTTCGTTCGTGCCGTAAGAAAGAGCTATGTAATAAGTTACCGAATCACCGGTGGCAATAGACCTGGAATTGAACGACGGAATCAGAGCTGGAGCGTCAACATCTGCATCATTCGGATTCGTTACAAAAGAAGAATCAAAAGAGTTATAGCTAAGTTTGCTGTAGAATAATGAGTCTTTCTCATAGTCGGTAAAATAATAGAAAGCACTCAAGGATTTTAAATTTTCAGACAAAGGTTTGAAACCAACAACCTTTCCATTCTTTGTACTAATTATGCCGCTTGCTTTTGAATACGTAACTGTATCTCCACCGTTTCTATTATTATCTATCCGCGGTAGATGTTCAAAACCGATTATTGCATCAATAGAATTTGTTTCTCTATTTGTAACTGTGTATTTAACAAGAAACGATGTTAGGTTCTGCCAGCAATAAACATTTACTTTTTCCAATACATTTGGTGGTGCGCTTGAATAATTATTATTGTAACTGCCGTAAATTTCATAATCTCCATAAGTTGGAGAGGCAAGCATTTGAGTCGGCTCTTCAATATCAAGGTCATTTATAAGATCGAAGACACTATTTTCTCCGGTACCGACAAGCAATGCATTCCTATATAATTGCCGGGTAGTATCGGGCAGCGAATAGATAGCAACTCTTCCGTAGTCGCTTACATAAATATTTATTTTATCGAGATACAAATCGACTTGACCAAACGCCGATTGATTAAAAATAAAAAAGAAACTAATAACAGCGGCTGGATAGAGTAGTAGTTTTTTCATAACGCACCTCGTTGGTTAATTAAAAATTTGGTGAATCAAATAATTATTGCCAGCCAAATAAATTTGGCGGAATCAGTAGTATTAATCCCAGCAGAATCAAAATGATCATCAACGGTAAAACCCATTTTGCCCATTTATCCCACGGCACTCTTGCCATAGTAAGAGCTCCCATAGTTACTGCAGAAGTGGGGATAATAATGTTTGTGTATTCTCCAAACTGAAATGCGAGAATGGATATCTGTCTTGTTACTCCGCTTAAATCTGCAAGCGGAGCCATTATCGGCATAGTGAGCGCTGCTTGTCCGCTTCCGGAATGAACAAAGAAATTTATGATTGCTTGTATTATGAACATCTTTTGTGATGCAAAAACCGGCGAGGAAGATTGAACAAAGGGAGTAAGTGAATAAAGCACAGTATCGATAATCTGTCCATCACGTGAAATAACTAAAGTGGCTCTTGCCAATGCTATTATTATGGCAGTTCCTACTAAATCTTTTGCACCTTCTACGAAACCTTTTACAATCTCATCGGATTTTAGTCCTCCAATAATTCCGACTAATATCCCCATAATAAAAAAGAGAGCAGATATTTCTTCTATGAACCAGCCGAGCTCAATTACCCCAACAACTAAAAAAACAAGAGAAAGCAAAAACGTCACCAGCACAATTTTTCGTCGTACGGAAAAAGTCACGTTATTGTTATACTGTTCTTCGAACTTTTCATTTTTTCTTCTTTCACTATCTTCATTATAGGTAGGACTGATTTGAGGATTGTGCAAAACTTTTTTTGCATAATAGGAAACAAATACTACGGCTATAAGATTGGATATGAACCAGACAACAAGTCTATAACCAATACCTGAAAAAATAGGGACATCGGCAATACCCTGAGCAATACCAACATTAAACGGATTAATGAATGCAGATGCAAAACCAATTTGAGCACCAATTAAAGGAATTGCAACACCGGTAATCGAATCGTAGCCAAGAGCCAAACAAATAGGTACAATTATCAAAACAAATGGAATTATTTCCTCATTCATTCCGAATGTTGCCCCGCCAAGTGAAAATAAAGAAAGCAAAACCGGGATGAATAGATTTCTTAATGTCTTTGATGATTGATGAGCTTTTGCAAGTTTATTAAGTAAGGAATTTATTGCATCGGTTTTTTGAAAAACATTAAACGCTCCGCCAACTAGCAAAACAAATCCAATTATCACCGAACCTTCTACAAATCCTTTTATTGGAGAAATGAAAAGCGCCCCAAGCCCTTGCGGTTTGCTTTCAACGTAACGAAATGAATTTTGCACTACAACTTCTTTGCCGTCAATGACCGTCCGTTCGTACTTCCCACCGGGGATTATCCATGTTAATGCTGCTATCAAAACAAGCAAAGAGAAAATTAGCAAGTAAGTATTGGGAACTCTGAATCTAATTTTTTTTCTCCGGCTCATTCAATTACTCTTTTTGTTTTGAGATCGAACCTGTCCCCATCTATCAATACGTGTAACTTCATGCCGGTTATGCCGGTATTTCCGTTTTTATCTTCGCGGATATTACATGAGTCGGTCGGATCATAAACAAGAACTTGATTGCTGCCGACTACTTCAAATGTGTCATCAGGATATACTATAATTGAGGTAGATTCGTCGATTGCAACGCCAATAAGATCGGGATGTTCAATTAGGCTTGATATAGTTCTGTTGTGCCTTTTTCTTTTAAGAAAATGTTGATCAATGATTACGTTTTTTAGAAATCCGAATCCTTGTTTTGTCTCTACGTTTCCTCTTTCAATTGTTACAAAACTTTTTGTAGAGTCTTTATTTATCAATTCATTGCCTGTAATCATAACTTCACTCATAACAGCAGCACCGGCACTCGTGCCCCCTACTACCCCTCCGTTGTTGTACAAGTCAAATACTTTTGCAAGTAATTTGGTACCGAGCATATCTCTTGTAAGATCGCTTTGATCACCGCCGAGAAAAAAGACAGCGGTTGCCTCGTCAACTTTTTTTAAATTGCTATCGGCATCCGCTGTTTCTCTTGTAAAAATTAAATAATCGGAGTAAGTACCCAATTCCTTAAATTCTTCTACTTGTATGAGAGAATTTTCGATTGGATCTGAACCGGCATTAGGGATAATTATAATTTTCGCTTTTGGTCCACCGGCAAGTTCAACAAATTTTTTCATGATGGATGTTACTTGCGCGCCGCCAATTATAACTAACTTTCCCCTCTCCTTTGAATAGACATATGAATTAAATAGTAAGACGGTTAAAAACAAACCGATAAATATTTTTTTAATCATTTCCATTTCTCCTCACAAGTTCCAAAGCTATTTCAGCGGACTTTATTAAATCCTCGATGTAAATAAATTCATCATTACCATGAGGATTTTGAGCGCCGATGCCGAGATTTACAGACCCGATTCCTCTTTTGTTCAGAGAATTTGCATCGCTTCCGCCAAGTGATATTTTAGGCTGTGGTATTAATCCCACAGCAGTTAGAGCACGTACAATTTCCGTATAAACATCCGAATTCTCGGAAATTGTGTACGGGGAAAAATCCCAATTATGATCGAGTACTATTGAAGCGTTAGCGGCTTCAACTTCTTTCTTAAATACGTCAGCGAGTATATTAAAATGGTTTTCAGCCTTTTGTGAATTAAATGATCTAACTTCCCCTTTAAGCTCTGCAAATTCGGGAATGACATTGACCGCAAAACCGCTGTTAAGTGTTCCAATATTTAGTGTTGTTTCTTCGTCAATTCTTCCTAAGGGAAGTTTGCTGATTGCCCTTGCAGCAATTTGCAATGCATTAATTCCCCTTTCGGGTGCAATACCCGAATGAGATGCTTTCCCGATTACTTTTATTTGAAATGCAATAGCACCACACGCAGAATAAATAAAGTTGCCGGGTCTGTAGCTCGAATCGAATACAAATCCTTTTTTTACTTTTTTATCTAATTCGAGATTTAATGAGCCGTAAAGTGTCGCCTCTTCGCAAGTCGTAAAAGCAACCGTAAAATTTTTAACTGGAATTTGTTCCTTCGCAATCATTTCTAAAGTATAAAGTAGAACAGAAACACCGGCACGGTTGTCAACTCCGAGTACTGTCTCCCCGGAAGAAGTTATTCTATTTTCTGTAACTATTGGAGTTACACCGGTCGTTGGGCGGGCAGTATCCATGTGAGCTAATAGAACAAAATCACCGCCATCACCAATTTTACAAATTACATTGCCTGTATTACTACCGGTTTTATTTCTAGAATTATCTTCTGTTACTTCATAACCAAGATTTGTCAAGAATGTATCTATAAAATTTGCAATTGGTTTCTCACTACCGGAAAGTGCATTGATCTTTGTAAGCTGCAAAAAGAGATTTATCAAATTATTGTCGTTCTTATGTAACATTTTTTACAAAATTCATTATTAATGAAATAATTGTTTCAGAAATATGAAAAAAAAGTTTTATTGTCAAGCAAAAGAATCGATTAATAATAACAGGAAGCAAAACGGATATTTTTGTTACTTGTTGGCTGGAAGTAGTACTTTATTGAAAGATGGCTGTTCGTTTCTTATACCTAATACTCCACACTGAATATTCGTGTTTTCATATTGTCATTTTACATTAGTAATTCATTGCTATCTACAATTGGTATCTAGTAATTAATTTTTCATAGTTGCACTTCGTATTTCTTACTCACAATAGTTTCGAGTTTGTTGTCTTTTGTTATTTGTTTTTGGTTATTACTTGTAACTTGTTACTTGCCAATTGGTTATTAAAAAATTAGTCCTTCGTACCTCGTTCCGCCTACGGCGGATCGTACTTGCCTTACACAAGCTCCGCATGTTTATCCGCGTGATACGAACTGCGCACAAGCGGCGATGATTCCACAGCTTTCAAACCAATTTGCAATCCGTACTCTTTGTAGAATTTAAACTCGTCGAGTGTAACATAACGGTGTACGGGCAAATGATTTTTCGTCGGCTGCAGATATTGCCCGATAGTCATAATATCACAACCGCTGTTGTGTAAATCATTTATTAGTTCGGTTACTTCCTCTTTATTTTCGCCGATGCCGACCATAATCCCGCTCTTTGTTCTCAAACCCTTTTGTTTGAACCAGCGGATAACATCGAGACTTCTTTCATATTTTGCTTGTGGACGCACCGCATGATATAATCTTTGCACAGTTTCCAGATTATGATTCAAAATATCCGGCGGATTTTCGAGAATGATTTCGAAAGCATGTTGCTCACCTTTGAAATCCGGAATCAAAATTTCAATTGTAGTATCCGGCATTCTTTCGCGGATCAACCGAACCGACTCGGAAAAAATAGAAGCTCCGCCGTCTTTTAATTCATCGCGGTTAACGGATGTGATCACAACATGTTTTAAATTCAGCGATTCAACGGATTCCGCAACGCGGCGCGGTTCATCGAGATCGAGTTCATTCGGCAGACCAACTTTAACATTGCAAAATCCGCAGCTGCGTGTGCATGTATCGCCAAGTATCATAAATGTTGCTGTTCTTCTATTCCAGCATTCGGCAAGATTCGGGCATTTTGCTTCTTCGCAAACAGTGTGAAGTTTACTCTTGCGCATCAATTCATAAACTTCTTTATAATTTTGTCCGCTCGGCAAACGTACTTTTAACCACTCCGGTCTCTTGCCGAGATCGGTTTTTTCTTGTTCTATCGTTTCCTTAAAAGCCAATTGGTGTTGATTGATTTTCATTGTTTCTTATTCCACATTTATTTTTCGTTCCTACTCATGTCTCTTGTTCATGATCTTATTCTTGCTCTGTTTTAATTTTAGATCAAGAGTAAGTTCAGGAGAATGGGCAAGATTTTAAACTATGCTCGTATCAAAATTTTCCAAAGTATCTTTAATTGATTTCAGAAATTTACCACCAAGCATTCCATCTACCAAACGGTGATCGTGGCTGAGCGATAAATACATCATCGGTTTGATGGCTATGCTTTCTATTCCATTATTTTCGATAACAACCGGTTTTTTAGTAACAGCGCCAACCCCAAGTATTCCAACTTCCGGCTGATTAATAATAGGTGTTCCGAACAGCGTACCGAACACACCATAATTAGTAATTGAAAATGTACCGTCCATAATATCATCGGGCACAAGTTTTTTTGTACGCGAACGATTGCCGAGATCGGCAATTGCTTTTGCAAGTCCGCGGATATTTTTTTCATCTGCATTTTTAATGTTCGGAACAATCAAACCGTTCGGTTCGATTGCAACAGCAATTCCAAGATTAATAAATTTTTTAACAACAATATTATTCCCGTCAAGCGATGCATTCATCAACGGAAATTCTTTGAGTGCTTTTATAACCGCAAAAGAGATGAACGGCATGTAAGTTAACTTGATGCCGTCTTTCGAAAATGTTTCGCGGTTCTGTTCGATAAAATTATGAACACGCGACATATCAATTTCAATCATCGCCGTAACATGAACTGAAGTGTCGCGACTGTTAGTCATGTGATACATAATCCGCTGGCGGATATTATCCATCGGAATAATTTCGACACGTTGACCCGGTGTATATTTCGGCGCATCTGTCTTTCGCACCGGAAGCGGTTCTGCTTTTGAGTAATCAATTTGCGGAACAGCAGTAATGCCGCTCTTTTTATTTTTCAGATAATTCAAAACATCATTCTTTGTAATTCTTCCGCCGATGCCCGAACCGGAAACATTTTCCAATTCGCTCATCGAAATTCCTTCGGTGCGCGCGATGTTCAACACAAGCGGCGAGAAAAATTTATTTCCGGCTGAACGCTGTAAGTTATCAGCTTGATGATTAGAAGGCTGGAAAGTTTGAAGTTTGGTTTCTTGTTTATACTCTTGTTCGCCTTTGGCGGGTTTCTCTTGTTCTTCAATTTTCTGTTTGACCAAACCGCTGCTTGTTCTAATTTTAGCAACGGCGGTTCCAACTTGCACGGTATCATTTTCGTTGAAAAGAATTTCCGTGATTACTCCATCAGCCGACGATGGTACTTCGGTATCAACTTTATCGGTACTTATTTCAAAAATAATTTCATCGCATTTTACCGCATCCCCAACTTTTTTATGCCATTTGATAATTGTTCCTTCCATAATCGATTCGCCCATCTTCGGCATAGGCACATCAATAATTTCTCCGCCTACTTGAGTTGTTGAAGGCGTTTCATCTTTTTTCACATCCTCTTTTTTTACTTCTTCTATCTGAACGGCGCCGCCGTTGGTTTCAATAATTGCGACTATTGTTCCAACAACAACAGTTTCTTGCTCAAAAACTTTTATATCAACAAGTACTCCGTCTTCGGGACTTGGAATTTCGGTATCAACTTTATCTGTGCTTATTTCATAAATGATCTCGTCTTTTTTTACTCTATCGCCTTTTTTCTTGTGCCATTTAATGAGTGTTCCTTCCGTGATGCTTTCACCCATTTGCGGCATTACTACGTTTACCTTCATTTCCACTCCTTTTTGTCATTCTGAGTCCCCCGATTTCAGTCGGGGACAAAGGATCTCCAAACATTTTACGTTCGAGATTCCTCTTTACACCAGCATTAATAATTCAACAAATGTTTCAATGAATTATAAATTTTATTTCTTGTCGGAAGAATTTCATATTCCAAATTTGGATGATACGGAATCGGTGCATCTTTAGCGGCAATTCTTCGCACCGGTCCGTCCAAACTTTCGAAACAATTTTCCGTAATCTGAGCGGCAATCTCCGCACCGAATCCGGCAGTCAAAGTATCTTCATGAATGATTATTGCTTTGCCGGTTTTTCTAATTGAGTTATAAATTGTTTCGGTATCGAGCGGTGCAATTGTTCTGACATCTATCAACTCAATCGAGTAACCTTCTTCTTCAAGTCTCTTAACCGCAAAATTAGATTCGTGCACCATCGCACCGTAAGTAATTATTGAAAGATCATTTCCTTCTTTCATAACCCTTGCTTTGCCGAACGGAACTAAATAATCTGCATCCGGTTCCGGCGCAGTTGCATAACTTTGTCTGTACAAACCTTTGTGTTCAAGAAATAAAACCGGATCGTTCAAACGCAGTGCAGTCTTCAGCAGCCCTTTTGCATCGGCAGCGTTGGATGGATACGCAATCAACAAACCGGGCATGTGTGCAAAAAATCCTTCTATGTTTTGACTATGGTACAAACCTCCGTGAATGTATCCGCCGACTGCAACACGGGTGACTACCGGTGCTTCAAATAAATTGTTTGATCTGTATCTGTACATTACAAGTTCATCGCGGAACTGCATAAATGCGGGCCAGATGTAATCGCCAAATTGAATTTCCGCGCACGGTTTCAATCCCGCAAGAGCCATTCCGATTGCTACGCCTTCAATGCTTGCCTCAGCGAGCGGCGAATTAAAAACTCTATCGTTGCCGAACATTGTTGATAAACCTTTTGTTGCAGTGAACACACCGCCTTTCGGATCGGCAACATCTTCACCGAGCACATAAATTTTTTCGTTCCGCTCCATCTCTTCGCGCAGTGCATGATTGATTGCATCAACCATCACAACCGGCTTTCCTTCGTGCGATAATTTTTCATATTCAAGTTTATCGCGTTTGCCCGATTCATCAAGCACAAACCTGATTGCCGTTTCTGAAGTTGGGTCTGCTTGTTTCAATGCCCAATCAGCCGCTTCGTTGATGTGCTGCGTAATTTCTTTTTTGAATTCCTGATAAGCAAGTTCGGTCAAAATTCCTTTTTTAATCAGAACTTTGCTGAAAAGTTCAATCGGATCTTTCTTCAAATCTTCTTGCAAAGAATCTTGTTCGCGATATTTTTTTTGATCATCCGAAGAAGAATGCGAGAATAATCTTACAACGTGTGCTTCAATCAATGCCGGACCTTTGCCCTGACGTGCATGTTTGAAAGCACTTTGTGCAACGGCATGAGTCTGTAAAAAATCGGTTCCATCAACTTCGAGCCGCAAAAGATTTTCGTAACCTTTCATCATTTCGAGAATCGAAGAATTTTTTCCGGCAGTTTGATTCTGCACCGGAACGGAAATAGCCCATTTGTTATTTTGAATTACAAACACAACGGGAATTTTTTCTCTTGCAGCCCAATTAACCGCTTCATGAAATTCACCTTGCGATGTAGTTCCCTCGCCGCTGCTAACGTAAACAACTCCATCAATTCCTTTTCGCTTCAAGGCAAGCGCGGTTCCAACAGCTTGTAAAAATTGTGTGCCGGTGGGACTCGATTGCGTTGGTATATTAAATTCTTTTGAAGACCAATGACACGGCATCTGTCTTCCGCCGGTTAAAGGATCATCTGCTTTGGCAAGAAATGCAAGAAACAATTCTTCGGGTTTTGTTCCGACTGTAATTGAAAAGCACATATCGCGGTAATACGGATAAGCCCAATCGACACCTTTCTGCATTGCAAGACCAAAGGCAACTTGTGTCGCTTCATGCCCGGCGCCGGCAATATGAAAAAATGCTTTCCCTTGTTTCAACAATGTCATCACTTTGTGATCGATTGCGCGCGATACATGCATTATGCGAAGCGCGTTCATCAATTCATCCTTTGTCAATCCGCCGAATGAATCGATCTTGCCGGTCGGCAGTGTGCCGTTCCCTTTTTTATCTAAAACGGTAGTTTCTTCTGTCTTGCCGTTTTTTGTCATCTGAAGTTCCCTCGTTTTGTTTTTCAATTAGTCTCTTTCAATTCGGGACTAACTTTCGCAAACTCAAATTCGTGTTTCGGTTTTTCAATTATCTCATCGTATCCAAAAACAATTTTGAAATTTTCTCTCACTTTGTTTTTCACTTCGTTTATGTCGATCTCTTTTCCCAATTCCCTTTTTAATGAAGTAACATCTTTATCTCTAATTCCGCACGGAACAATTCCGCCAAAGAAATTCAAATCTGTGCTGATGTTAAAAGCAAAACCGTGCATTGTAATCCATCGGCTCACTTTAATTCCAATTGCGGCAATTTTTCTTTTGCCGATCCACACACCGGTGTATTTTGAATTGCGTTCTGTCTGCAGCCCGTACTCGGCACAAGTTTTCATAATAACTTCTTCAAGTCCGCGTAAATATTCGTGCGTATCTTCTTTCCATTCGCTCAAATTGATTATCGGGTAGCCAACAATTTGTCCGGGACCGTGGTAAGTTATATCGCCGCCTCTATCAATTTCATAAACACTGATGCCGAGTTCTTTCAATTGATCATCATTACTCAAAAGATTTTCTTTATCGGCAACTTTGCCCAAAGTGTAAGTATGCGGATGTTCCAATAAAAATAATGTGTCGTCAATTTCGCCGCGCAGTCTTTGCGTAAAAATTTCCTTCTGCAAATCCCATGCTTGTTTATAATCAATAAAACCAAGATCAGAGTAAATTAGTTTTCTATATGTGGATCGATTCGCCATACGCGTTAGCTGCCGCTTCCATTATTGATTCCGATAAAGTCGGATGTGCATGAATGGTTTTAACAATTGTTTCATAATCTGCTTCAACGGATTTTGCAAGAGTAAGTTCCGCAATCAATTCGGTTGCTTCTGGACCAATAATATGAGCACCGAGAAGCTCGCCGTATTTGGTATCGAAAATAAGTTTAACAAATCCGTCTCTTTCGCCTACTGCGAAAGCTTTTCCGCTTGCCATGAACGGGAATTTTCCAATCTTAATTTCGTAACCGGCTTCGCGTGCTTTCTGCTCGGTCATTCCAACACTTGCAACTTGCGGAATGCAGTAAGTACATCCGGGAATTGTATCATAATTTACCGGAACCGTGTGCAAACCTTTCATTGTTTCTACACAATTTATTCCTTCTGCCGAAGCAACGTGTGCAAGCCACGGCGCACCGATCACATCGCCTATCGCATAAATATTCCGCACATTTGTTTGATATGTTCTTTTATCAACTTTGACGTGACCTTTTTCTATTTCAACACCGAGTTCCTCCAAACCAAAACCCTCAACATTTCCGGTGACACCAATTGCGCTCAAAACTTTATCGGCTTTCAATTCAATTTTCTTTCCGTCTTTTTCAATTGATACAACAACGTAATCTTTCTTCGCTTCTGCTTTTTCAACTTTTGCCGAAGTATAAATCTCAATTCCTCTCTTCTTAAAATTCTTTGCGAGCAGATCGGAAACTTCTTTATCTTCAATCGGCAGAATGCTGTCGAGCATTTCAACAATCGTAACTTTTGTGCCGAGTACGGAATAAAAATAAGCGAACTCGACACCGATTGCACCGGCACCGATAACGATCAATTCCTTCGGTTGTTTTTCCAAAATCATCGCTTCGGTCGATGTTATAATATTTTTTCGATCAACCGGAATAGCCGGAAAAATTTTCGGTCGTGCACCGGTTGCAATTATAATTTTATCTGCGTTAATAGAATCAATCTTCTTCCCATCGTTATCAAAAACTTCGATCTGATTTTTTGAAGCGAGTTTTCCGAGTCCGCGTATTCTATCAATTTTATTTTTCTTTACAAGTAGTTCAACATTTTTAGTAATCCGGTCGGAAATATCGCGGCTGCGCTTAATTATCTTCCCAAAATCAAAACTCAATCCTTGTACAGAAATACCAAAATCATTCGAATGATTTTTCATCAAGTCATAAAGTTCTGCATTTTTGAGAAGTGATTTAGTAGGAATACATCCCCAATTCAAACATATACCGCCAAGATTTTCTTTATCAATAACTACGGTTTTAAAGCCGAGTTGACCGGCTCTTATTGCCGCGACGTAACCGCCGGGCCCGCCGCCAAGAATTGCAATTTCATAATTTTTACTCATTAATCTTTCCGAATTGATTGAACTAAAGGCAGCGAAATATACATAACAAAGCATTTATAAAAAAACATGAGCTCCTTTTTTAATAATTATTAAACCTAACAAGGTTTTTGCGGTAAATGTTCATTCGAGTGCAGAGTTCAGGCTTGCCCGGCTACGACGGGTGACGAGTGTAGAGTTGAAAGTTGAATCTGAAAAAATTGAGTTTCGGGTTTGGAGTTTAGTGTTAACATCATCATCAAGTATCAAGTATCCAGAATCGAGCATCCAGAATCAGGTTCCGACATTATCGAGCAGCATAAAATCTCTTTTCTTCCCGGTGGAAGTGTTGTCCAAATTTTTGTTGGGATATTTACAAATCTCCGCGAGCGGACAAGCTCCGCAATTCGGCTTTGCCGGTTTGCAAATTTCTCGTCCAAGCCGGATTAAATTTGTGTGAAATGAATGAGCGATTCCATCCGGAAAATTTTTATTAAGTGCGTAGAAAGTTTTATCGGGCGTTTTTGCCGATACAATTCCAATCCGGTTTGTTGTTCTGTGAACATGTGTATCAACCGGACAAACATTTCTATCGAGTGCAAACAATAAAACACAACTTGCTGTTTTAACACCGATTCCTTTGAACGATGTCAATTCTTCAATCGCTTTTTCATTGTTAAACTTTTGGATGAAGTTCAGCGAAATATTCCCACGTTTATCGAGTTCTGTAATTAGATTTTTTATCGCTGAAGATTTTTGTAGGGCTAAACCGGCAACACGGATTATCTTTTCGATCACACTTCTTTTTTCATGGAGTAATTCATCCCACGATTTGTATTTGTTTTTCAAACTGCGGAAAGCTTTGTACGAATTGTTATCGTTTGTGTTTTGGGAAAGGATTGTAGCGATCAAAAGATCGAGCGGATCTGGAAGTTTTTTACTCCGCTCCGGCACACCGAAATGGTTTATCAATATTTTGTTTACAGTGATCATCAATTCAATGGGCAATAAATGATAATCAAAAGATAGAAAAATTAGCGGAACAAAAAATCAGTTCACTTTATAAATCGGAATTGTGATATAAAATTTACTTCCTTTATTAACTTCGCTTTCGACCCAAATTTTGCCGCCTTGTTTCTCGCAAAATTCTTTGCAGAGAATCAATCCGAGTCCCGTTCCTTTTTCTCTTGAATGCCCGATCTCTTTGTTGTTCACATCGATTCTAAAAAGTTTTTTCATATCATCATTGCTCAGACCGATTCCGGTATCTTCAACGGACATTTGGACAAATGTGCCGTCTCCTACTGCGTTTACGCTTACCGCACCTCCTTCCGGCGTAAATTTAACTGCGTTGGTCAGCAAATTCCTGATAACGGTTGACAACAGATTTTTATCTGCATAAACCAGCAATGTTGAATTTGCGTTAACCTTCAGCGTAATTTTTTTATTCTCGGCTTGTGTATTAACCAGCTTGAGGTTTTCTTTAATAATATTTTTCAACGATAACGATTCATGATTGACCTGAATTAAATCCGATTGAGCACGCGACCAGCACAAAAGATCTTCCAATAATTTTTGCGTGTTTGCTGCAGTATCGTAAATTATTTTAATAAGTTCTTTTTTCTCGGTATCGGTTAATTCGTTATAATCTTCTTCAATAATTTGAGATGTGCCGAGCATTATAAATATCGGGTTTTTCAAATCGTGCCCGATGATTGAAAAGAGTTTGTCTTTCGATGAATTCAACTGCTGAAGTTTATACTCTGATTCGGCAAGCTGATTATTAAGCTCAACATATTTTCCGGCTTCTTGTTCAATTTGATCGCGAGAGTAAGCAATATCTTGAAGAATTTTTTCTCTCTCAATTTCTGCAAGTATTCTCTCGGAAATATCCCGCAGAATAAAAAGCACAAGTATCGGTCTGCCGTTATCGTTTTTAATTACGTCTATGTTTGATTCGACATGAAAAACCGTGCCGTTATTTTTATTCAGCCTGAATGTGCAAGAACTTAAGTGACCGCCGTCTAAAATATTTCTCAGGTATTCCGAAAACATCTGCTGATCTTCATCAAAGATAAATTCACTCAGCTTTTTCCCGAACAAGTTTTCCACTGTACTGCTTTCAACCATTTCAACAAATTTATCGGATGCAAATGATATCGTTCCGTCAAGTTCGGTTGTTACAATTCCATCGGGCGAAGTAGCAAGAATCGACTCGGAAAGCAATTCACTTTTTATAAATTTTTCTTCCGCGCTAATTTCATTTTGTATTTTTTGCGCCGCAATGGATAAGCCGGTAATTACACCGTATGAATTTTTAATCGGATTGAAATGAACTCCAAAATCGCAGTTGTCACCAAACTCAAAAGAATATTTGTCCGTAAATTTTTTACCGGCTAACGCGAGGTCGCTGTGATTCTTCCAGTATTCCACATCTTTGTAAGGAATTAACGCAAGAAAGTTATCGCCGGTTTTTATCTCAACGGAAAATTTATTTAAAAAATATTCTCTGAAGTTTTCGTTAAATGCGAGGAAACAGTAATCGTTATCAAGCGACCAGAAAAAATCATCGGTTGAATTTATCATCGCTTCGAATAGATGTTCGTAATCAATATTTTCGAAGAAATAGTTATCACTTTCTTTTTTCTGCAAAAACATTTTTCCTCTCAGAAATTTAAAGCATGGTTATAATTACCCTCTTATGATTATCGAAAATTTTTTGAGATTGTTTAGTTTTTCATTTTTTGATATTGTTACAAACAGATTTGATAATTTTTTCGAACAAATCAAAAAAAAATAATAGAGGAACTATGCCGACTTTGATGGTTAGTATTTCGGGAATCCGTGGAATTGTTGGCGACGGATTAGATCCAAACGTGCTTGTAAAATATACATCTGCTTACGCTGATTTTTGCGGCAAAGGGAAAATTGTTATTGGCAATGACGGCAGAATCTCCGGTGAAATGGTGCGCAGCATTGTTATCGGAACACTTCTCGCAAAAGGAAATGATGTTGTCGATATCGGTATCTGTCCAACTCCTACAGTTTTGTTCAACGTAAAAAATTTAAAAGCTGTCGGCGGCATACAAATTTCTGCAAGCCACAACCCGAATGAGTGGAATGCACTTAAACTTCTCAACCGCAAAGGCGAATTCATGAGTCCGGATGAAAATGCCGCGATGTTAAAGCTTCTCGATAACACCAATAAAAAATTTGCCGGGTGGAATAAACTCGGCAAACTCACGCGTTACGAAAAAGGTTTGGATGATCATGTCAACGCTGTGCTGAAAATGGATTACATCAACATTGCAAAAATCCGCCGCAGAAAATTCAAAGTTCTGCTCGATTGCGTTAACGGTGCCGGGGCATATTCAATGCCGCAGCTTTTGGAGAAACTCGGATGCAAAGTAACAGCAGTAAATTGTGAAAAGTCCGGTGTCTTTCCGCGTCTGCCCGAACCGCTCCCCGAAAATTTAACCGCAACTATGAAAGCAGTAAAAAAATATAAAGCAGATATTGGAATTGTTGTTGATCCCGATGTTGATCGTCTCGTTCTAATTACGGAAAAAGGCGAACCATTCGGAGAAGAAAATACAATTACGCAAGCGGTTAAATTTTATCTCTCGAAAAAGAAAGGCAATGTTGTTGTAAATCTTTCGACAACACGGGCAGTTGAAGATGTTGCAAATGAATTCGGCTCAAAAGTTTTCCGCTCGCCGGTTGGCGAAGCAAATGTTGTGAAGAAAATGAAAGAAGTGAAAGCCGTAATCGGCGGCGAAGGAAGCGGCGGAGTAATTCTTCCGAAAGTCAATTTCGGCAGAGATGCACTTGTTGGAACTGTGATTATGCTTCAGCATTTGCTGGAATTCGGCGGAACGATGAGCCAGCTAAAAAATTCTCTTCCGCAATTTTCTATTGCGAAGAAAAAAATTGAACCCGGCTCGCTCAACCCCGACCGCGCTTTAGAAAAATTGATCGACAAGTACAAAGACCAAAAAATAAATCTTGAAGACGGTGTGCGGATTGATTTTGATGATCACTGGGCACACTTCAGAAAATCCAACACAGAACCGATCATCCGCTGTATCGTTGAAGCAAAAACGAAAAAAGATGCTGAGGTGCTTGCAAAAAAATATTTCGGAGAGCTGAAAAGTTAAACTTGCCACACATAAAAGTGCAAAGGAACACGGATAACCCGCCAACAAGCGGCGGGCAAGCCACGCCAAAAGGATGGCGGGCAAGCTCTGATTGAGCGGATTCACGCGGATGAAATCCGTAAACATGGTTTCATCAGTGTAATCCGTGGTCTATTAAAATTATTAATGCGGTAGAGCTGTTAATGAAGGAGAGCCAACTTCATCATCTTCAAAATATAACTCAACAGCCTCTTTCAAATTGTTAATCGCTTCTTTGATTGTTTCGCCAAAAAAAAGATACTTCAACATTCAGACAGCGCGAAACAAAATATTTATCTTCCTTCCAAACAACATAATCATTTCACGGTTCTTCATAATTTCAATAAAAAATATTTCTTTTCGTTAACATTGCAAACATCACAATGCGATCTGCTGCAAAAAAAAATGAGGAACGGTCAGTGACCGTTCCAAACAAATTCTTAATTGCTTTCAAGTTTGCTCAAGTTGTAGCGTTTCCGCTCGTTCGGATCCAAATATAATTTGCGGAGGCGGATAGACTTCGGGGTAATCTCAACCATCTCGTCATCGGAAATATATTCGAGCGCTTCTTCGAGAGAAAATTTAATTGCCGGAGTAATTTTAATTGCTTTATCGGAACCGGAAGCGCGCATGTTTGTAAGTTTTTTTCCGCGCTGAATGTTTACTTCGATATCATTCTCTTTGGTGTGTTCGCCGATAATTTGTCCGCGGTACACAACATCGCCCGGATCGATGAAAAACTTTCCTCTATCTTGAAGCGAATCAATTGCATAAGCAGTTGAAGGACCTTCATCCATCGAGATCACCACGCCGTTTGTTTTTCCCGCAATTGCTCCTTTAAAATATTCGTACTGGAAAAAGCGATGATGCATCACTGCTTCGCCGGAAGTTGCCGTTAAAACTTTTGTACGGAGTCCCATAATTCCGCGTGATGGAATATGAAACTCGAGTTTATTCATGTTCCCTTTGTTGTCCATTTTAACCATCTGTCCGCGGCGCTGACCGACAAGCTCGATAACTTTTCCGGCTGATTCGACCGGCACATCAACAACAAGAACTTCAATAGGTTCTGCTTTCTTTCCGTTGATCTCTTTGTAAATAACTTTCGGTTCGCGGATCTGCAGTTCGTAACCTTCGCGTCTCATATTTTCGATTAAGATCGATAAATGTAAAATGCCGCGACCGGAAACTTTATACGAATCCGGCGAGCTTGTATCTTGCACACGAAGAGCAACATTATGTTCTAATTCTTTGTAAAGTCTATCCCGTAATTGCCGCGATGTAACGAACTTACCTTCCTTTCCGTAAAACGGAGAATTGTTCACCGTGAAAGTCATGCTGATCGTCGGTTCGTCAATAGAAATAATCGGAAGCGGTTCGGGATTTTCCGCGTCGGAAATTGTATCGCCAATGTCAACATCTTCGATGCCAACAACTGCACAAATATCACCGGCAGTTACTTCTTCAACTTCAACTCTGTTCAATCCATCAAAGACAAAAATCTGACGCAACGAAATATTATGTTCCGAGCCGTCTCTTTTTATAATGCAAAGTTTATCGGATTTTCTAAGTGTACCTCTGAATACTCTGCCGATGCCGATACGCCCCACATAATCATTATAATCGAGCGAGGTTATCTGCAATTGAATAGTTCCTTCGTTGATAGGCGGCGGCGGAATTTTTGCAATAATCATTTCAAGCAATGGGATCAAGTCTTCGCGCGGATCATCAAGATTTTCTATTGCCCAGCCGTCTCTTCCGCTTGCATACACGTACGGAAAATCAAGCTGATTTTCATCGGCTCCCAATTCAATAAAGAGATCATAAATTTCATCGAGCACTTCGAGCGGACGGTTATCGGGGCGGTCAATTTTATTAATCACAACAATCGGGCGCAGATGCAGACTGAGAGCTTTTTCGAGAACGAACCGTGTCTGCGGCATCGGTCCCTCGAACGAATCAACTAGAAGCAGAACACCGTCTGCCATTTTAAGAACTCGTTCAACTTCGCCGCCGAAATCTGCGTGACCGGGTGTATCAATTACATTTATTTTAGAATCGTGATACGGAATGCTGATATTTTTTGCGAGAATAGTAATGCCGCGTTCTCTTTCAAGATCATTCGAATCGAGAAATCTTTCGCGCACAACCTGATTATTTCTGAACACGTGGCATTGTTTAAGTATTTGATCAACGAGAGTAGTTTTCCCGTGATCGACGTGTGCTATTATTGCTATGTTGCGTATACTTTTCATTGAACTCCTTTAATAATACTTCTACTATCTCTTGCCCTTGATTCTTGATCTTATTCTTGCTCTGGACGATTACACGACAGAACTGAAAAGAATGTGAAAAAGAATAAGATCACGAGCAAGAGTAAGAATTAATGTTGATTATTTTTTTAATTCATTCTTGTTCTTTTGGCAAAATAACTCATGAGAGCTTTATCGAACGGCTGGCTTGTATCTATTAGATTATATTCGATACCGAAATTCAAACAACCGCTTTTAAGCCGGTTTAAATATTCATTCATCGCATCTTTATAGGCGCGTTGAATTTGATGCGGCTGTGTTGTTATCCGTTCTTCCGTTTCGAGGTCAACAAAAACGGCATCGCGGTCAAATCCAAAATTTCTTTCCGCCGGATCCAAAATTTGAAAAACTATCACTTCATTTTTTTTATGATAAACATGTTTCAGCGCAGAAATTATCGAATCCGGTTCATCAAAAAAATCGGAAATGATAATCGTGAGTCCGCGCTTTTTTATTTTCTCGGAAACTTCATCGAGACATTTAGCAGTGGAAGTTGCGCCCGAAGGTTTAATTCCGTTCAAAGCCGTCAAAAGAGTTTTCAGATAAACTCGGTTCGCTTTCGACGGAAGATAATTGTGAATCTTATCGGAGTAAATTGTAATGCCGGCAGCATCTTGCTGGTTAATCATCAAGTAAGCCAAACTTGCCGCAAGCGTAATTGCATAATCGAGTTTTGAAATTTTGCTTTCATGTTTGAACTGCATCGATTTGCTGATATCAAGGAAAATATTGCAGATCAAATTTGTTTCTTCTTCGTACTGTTTGATAAAATATCTTTCGCTCTTCGCGTAAACTTTCCAATCAACATCTTTCAGCGAATCCCCTTGCATGTACGGGCGGTGTTCGCTGAATTCGACACTGAAACCGTGATAAGGACTGCGGTGCAGCCCGACCATAAATCCTTCAACTACCATTCGTGCTTTCAACTCGAGAGTCTTTAATTTGGAAATTACCGATGGGTCGAGATATGTTTTGTAATCTTTTACTTTTACAGACATTACTGATTGCTTTTGAGTTTCTTCTCTAATATTTCATCCGGCGTCAATCCAAGATTATCCAATTCCAATCTAACAGAGTTTGCAAATTGACTCTTCGGATATTTTTTCATGAACAATTCATAATATGTTCTCGCCGAATCCATCTGTCCGAGATCGTTCGAGAAAATAAATCCGGTTAAGAAAAGCGAGAGTTCTGCAGTTGAATCTTGCGGGTAATTATTGAAAACTCTTTTGTAATAACCGAGTGCTTTCGAAAGGCTCACCGGTTTGTCGATATCTGGAATAATAGAATTATGATACAAGCGTGCACATTCAAGAAGTCCTTTCGCGGCAAATTTACTCTCCGGATTTTCTACAGCTAATTTTTCAAATCCTCCAACTGCCTCATTATATTTTTTGTCGTCAAGATTCTTCTTTGCCGAATCGTACATTTCTTTATCATTAACGGGGTTACAGCCGTTTACTAAAAAAATAGAAAGCAAAAAAAGTGTAATGATTTTTTTCATCCGAAGTTCCAAAAAGATTTTTTTTACGGGTGGAAATATACAATCAAAATGAGGTTGTAAAAAGGGATTTATTTGAATGACCAGTTTATAATTTCGTTTGGAGTAAGTTTTAACGAATCGCCGCGCGACGAAGAAACTCTTCTTCCAATTGATTCAAGCTGAAGCTGCAAGCACGAACGGCATTTGCGCGGGTCGTCTTTCAAACATTTTCTATCGGGATAAATTTGATACTGCTCCCGGTACGGATTCGGAGTAAAATCCGGCATGATAATGTTAGCGCCGGCATTCAATCCTTTTATTCTGCCGTCTTCATCAAGCGTTGCAAGCGCAGTTGTTGCCGGGATGTGTACATTTTTCAAAATCAATCTCGCCACAGCCATCGTGTTCAAAGTTAATTCAACACTGCCGGAATTTTTTGATTGATACGGAGTATTCGGCGATGGAATGAACGGACCAAACGCCGCCATATCGAGATCGAATTCTTTGCAAAGCAAAATATCATCAGCAATATCTTCAACTGTCTGCATCGGAAGACCGATCATATTTCCCGACCCGATTTGATAACCGATGTTCTTCAAAAATTTTAGATGTTCGATGCGGTCGCTTAATTTTTGCTTGTTATGATAAAGAGAATACAATTTCGGATTCGCGGTTTCGTGTTTCAACAAGTAACGGTCTGCACCGGCAATTTTCCAGGCTCTGTATTCATCAAAGCCGCGTTCTCCAAGACTTAATGTTATTGCCGCGTTCGTCTGTTGTTTAATCGAATAAATAATGTACGCAATCAAATCGGTATCAAATCCGTGGTCTTCGCCGGACTGCAGAACAATCGTAAAAATTCCGAGGTTAGTAATCATCTGTGCGGTTGCAATTACTTCTTCTGGAGACATTCTGTAGCGAGTTAGAGTTAAATTAGCTTCGCGCAATCCGCAGTAAAAACAATTTTGATCGCAGTAATTGGAAATTTCTATAATACCCCTCAAATGAACTTCGTCATAGCAGTAGAACTGGCGTACTTCATCTGCGCGCGTGTATAAAAGATTTTTATCGTCTTCGTTTTTCAAACTCAGCAGATAAACAATCTCTTCGCGTGTCAGTTCATCCTTATGTAATAGTTCGTGAAGGTTCATTAATTTATTTTATTTTACAATTCTTTATAATCACATTGAGAACAAGTTCTTTTCTAAACTCATCCCCCGCCCCTTCTCTTAAATTTATCCGCCATCTTATTGGCGGGGATGAGGTCGTTATGAACACTCAACCTTAAAACCACCAAAGTTATTTTTACACAACTGCAATCACTAGAAGAAAACATCTCTCTCGCCTTGCTTTACGCGTTCGAGCATTTTGATCGTTTTATTTTTAGTCGCACTGTCGTCAAGTTTTTCAATTTCGTTTTGAACAAATTCTTTTGCAACGTTCTGTGTTTCATCGGATGCATAATCATCAACATATTCTTGAAATGTCGAGATAGCATTCGGCGTACAAAGTTTGCCGATGTTTCCCGATTTCGCCAATTCCATAAAACGGTCGCCTGTTCTCGATGAACGATAACAAGCCGTGCAAAAACTCGGCAAGTAACCAAGTCCGCAGCAGTCTTTAACAACTTCGTCCAATGTTCTGTGATCGCCGAGCTGAAATTGTTCCATCTCGTGTTCTTCCAAACTTTCTTTCGACTCCGCATACGCACCCGGCGAAGTTCTGCTGCCGGCGCTGATTTGCGAGACACCGAAATTAAAAAGTTCACGCCTCAATTCCGCACGCTCGCGTGTTGATAAAATTATTCCGGTGTACGGCACAGCAAGTCTTATAACCGCAATTAATTTTTTGAAAGATTCATCATCAACAGCAAACGGAGGCTTGTGCGAAAGCGGTGCGTTGAACGCCGGCTCAAGTCTCGGAATCGAAATTGTGTGCGGACCAACTCCAAAAGTGCGGTCGAGATTAAATGCATGGCTCAACAAAGCAAGCGTTTCAAATTTATAATCGGTTAACCCGAATAGAGCGCCAATACCAACATCATCAATACCGGCTTGAAGTGCGCGGTCCATCGCATATAAGCGCCATGCGTAATCACGTTTCGGTCCATCGGGATGCATCTGCATATAAGTTTTGTAATGATATGTTTCCTGAAAACATTGATATGTTCCGATGCCGAAACTTTTGAGCGTCTTAAATTCATCAATCGAAAGAGGCGCTGTGTTAATGTTAACACGGCGAATATTCCCGCCGTTAATGTGAACATCGTAAATTGCTTTGATTGCATCGCCGATAAATTCCATCGAAGATTTTTTCGGATGCTCGCCGGCAACAAGCAATATTCTTTTGTGCCCTTGCCTAACAAGATATTCTGTTTCTGCACGTACTTCATCGATGCTCAAAGTTTTTCTGATTAGCTCTCGGTTGTCTCTCCGGAAAGCGCAGTACAAACAATTGTTCACACATAAATTTGTAACGTAAAGCGGCGCAAAAAGGACTAATCTATTTCCATAAATAGTTTTTTTAACTTCTTTGGCGGTACGGAATAATTCATCAAGTATTTCGGGATCGGAAATGTTCAACAGTGCTGCACTTTCTTCAAGCGACAAGCCTTTTGCAAATTTGGATTTTTGAATTGCTTCTCTCTGCAGAACCGGATCGTTCAGCTTTTCATTTTCAAGCAGAGACGAGATGTAAACTTCATTGATAAATTCCATGCAAACCCCTTGCATATTAGAATAAATATCTTGCCTTATTGAACAACAAACATACCATAGCGCCAATGGACGAAAAGGCTTATAAAACAAGGGGTTCGCGGCTTTTTTTCTTAAAAAAGAGAATGAGTGGAATTAGTTATTCTACATTCTAAGCAAATTTGGATATTTGAGCCGAAATTAATTTTGATGAGTTGCAACGTTCCGTTGAGAAATGGTTGTTAATAACCGGCTCACTCGCACGGCTGTCAATGACCACTCCTTGACACAGCAAATTACGTTGACGGTTCATCAAACTGTTCCATAAACATTTTCTTGCTCATCTCGAATTCCGCTTTTTGAAGTTTACGAATCTCTCTCCATCTAATTTCTTCTGCCCAGTCGTTAACAACAAAGCGTAGGATTACACAGTAGAAATAAAATACTCCGAGTTCAACAAATAAGAGTACCGAGAAAAAAGTTTTATCCTCACTAACGAGATAAACGATTGGAGACGGTATTATTATTAAAACAAAAAAAGACGAGAGCCAAAAAAATTTCTGCGTCTTATAAAGCGAATAAATTATAAACGGCGTAAAAATTAGCGCCGCACCCGCCGATAAAACAAGTACGCTGCCGTAGGAATAAGATAAAATGTAAAGCGCAGAAGCCGACAATTCAAAGTTGAGATAAAATTTCAACTTGGTCAGCAAATAATCACTTTCAGCATAACCGATATTCTCGATTTCCATATTTGTTGCCCCCCGTTTTTAAAGTTACATTGCTGCCAATAATCAACATCGACAAAGTTATTTTTTATATCTCTATTTCCGTTTTGAAAACAATTCTGGCATTGCCGCCGACTTTAACTTTTACCGGCAAATCATTTTCAATATCTACTTCCACTTCAACAACACCGGTTCGCTTGATTGCTTCGCCTTGTTTTCCTTTGAAGGAAAAATATTTCCCTTTCGTGTTTACCAATTTGTGTTGAACAAGATAAGCGCCAAGCGGTCCGTTTGCATTTCCCGTAACCGGGTCTTCGTTAATGCCGATTGCCGGCGCAAACATTCTTCCTTTTGTTAGAATGCCCTCTTCGTTCGTATCAAATGTAAAAACAAAATAACCGTTACAATGAATTTCTTTACTAAGTTTTGAGAGTGCTTCTATTTCCGGCTTGAGAGAATCAAGCGTCTTTTGATTTTTTATTCCGATCAAAACTTTTGAATGACCGGTTGAAACTATTTGTACCGGACACCGCTCATCGATATCATCATCATTCAGATGAAATACTGAGCAAATTTTTTTATTCACTTCATCTTCAAACGGATTTTCAAATTCAACTTGCCCTTGCGTCATCACAATTTTATAATCATCGTTTTCTTTTATGATATCAACCGGTAAAATTCCGGCACCGATTTTTTGAATTACCGTACATGAATCGTAATTGTTTTCTACCGAACGGACGTAATGAGCGGCTATTGTTGCATGCCCGCAAGAAGGGACTTCAATTGTCGGCGTAAAAAATCTTATCCATACTTCATGATTATTTTCAGCCGGTTTCAGAATGAAAGCCGTCTCGGAATTGTTAAGTTCTCTTGCAATATTCTGCATCTGCTCATCCGCCAATCCGTCCGCATTAGAAACTACGCCGGCGGGATTTCCGCTGAATAATTCTTTTGTAAAAGAATCTACTTGGTATATCCGATATTTTTTTGACATTAATTAGCCCGTATTATTTTTGCTCTGTTGTCTATGATCATTTTTATTTCATTTTCAATTCTTTGGAATACTTTATCAGGGTGACTCGTAAGTTCTTCATTTTTTATTCTAATGAAATGTATGCCGAAGTTTTCTAAATATTCTTGGCGGTCTTTGTCATACTTTTTTTGATCTTGTAAATCGTGTATATCTCCATCGACTTCAACAGCTAATTTTAATCTAGGACTGTAAAAATCAATTACATAACTATCAACAGAGTATTGACGAAGAAATAGCTCCTTTATTTGCTTTTTGCGAAGATATGCCCACATAAGTTTTTCACAATAAGTCATATTTGCACGAAGTTGTCTTCGCCGTTCTTTCATTGCTTTTTTGTTTACAATTTCCCGTATTGCATTTTCCATTTGTCTGCGAGTTCTACAAACTCTGCATAACCGTTCGATTGAATAAACTCGACCGCTTCTTTGTATTTTTTGTACTTGTAGGATTTCTTGTTGTAAAATTCTTGAATGGTATTACACGAGGTAAAGTTACTGCAGTCTGCACATGAATTATATCTTTTGTTGATACAGCAGATTTTAATTTTGCATTTTGCTTTTGAGACGTCTCTTTTGCCGCTTTGATATCCCCATTTACAACCGCGGCAAATTTTTTCTTTGAGATATTTGGCAACTGCATTTGCCTTTTCAATACTATTCATTTCTTAAATAACGATAAAGAGTGCCGTCATCACCCCTTAAAATTGATAACCATTTACCTTGGGGCTCAATTTCAATAATTGGTTTACATGGAGAATCCCCTCAATCGTCATCCAATTCCCCAGATTGAACGGCCGCCATGTACATAAAGTTAAATTCACTATAAAATTACATTTACCAATTCTATGACCTATCACTAATTGCCTTTTTCTCCTACCCCACCGCATTCTCATTAATCTCAATAAATCCGCGTGAGGCGTTGACGACGCACTTCACACCGAACGGCATTGTGATATTTTCTTTTACGTGTCCGTGACGGAGATTGTAGATAACCGGAATTTTCAGGTTCTGGAAATATTCGATAACTACTTCGTTCAATGTAAAAGATTTTTTTGTGGGGTCGGTTTCAACGCAGTCAACAAAATGCCCGAGGATAACCCCCCTAATCTGTTTGAAAATTTTTGCAAGCCGCAGTTGATTAAACATGCGGTCGATTCTATATGGTGCTTCGTGCACATCTTCGAGCAGAAGAATTGCATCTTTAATTTTCGGGAAATATTCGGTGCCCATCAGCGAAGTGAACAAACTCAAATTGCCGCCGATAAGTCTTCCGACTGCCCTTCCTTTTGTAAGCACAAATATTTTCTCATTACGCGGATTTTTTATCCTACCGATTTTTTTATTCGATGTGATCGTTCTCCAAAAAACTTCTTCTGTAAACGGACTAACTTCATCGTGGAAATCAACAGCAACCATCGGTCCGGCAAAAGTGACCAAACCACACTTTGCATAAAACGCCATCTGCAAAGCGTTGATATCGCTGTAGCCGACAAAAATTTTGGGATTGCTGCGAATCAGTTTGTAATCAATTTTATCGAGCAGTCTGCCAGAGCCGTAACCGCCGCGAATCGAAAAAATTGCTTTCACGTGTTTGTTATGAAACATGTAATGCAAATCTACGAGGCGCTGTGCATCTGTTCCGGCGAGATAACCTTGTTGAATGCCGACATTCTTTCCAACTTCAACGCGGTAACCAAGTTTTTCCAAATATTGAACACCGGAATTTATTTTGGTGAGATCGTCGGGCGAAGATGCCGGAGAGATTATTCCAATCACTTCCCCCGGTTTAAGTCGTTTTGGTTTGATTATTCCCATTCAGTAAAATTGAGTGGCTGACTGCTTTCAATATAACAAACGAACTTTACTGATGCAAAGAATTTAAATGTAGATTGGAAAAGTTTTTATTAACTGGACAGGTAGAAACCTATAAGTAGCAAATTAACGGAAATGTTAAATGGAAAATGGAAGATTAAAAATGTCTGATCTTTTCCCATTTTCCATTCGGTCACCCTTCTTTGTTTTTGTCGCGTTTGTGGTGGGCAACAATTTTCGCTTCAAGGTAGAAAATTAAATTCTCGCAAATGTTGGTTGCATGATCGGCAAGCCGTTCGATATGCCTTGTTAAAACTATTAAATGCGCACACGGTTCAATCAATTCGGGATTTGTCTGCATCTTTGCTACACAAAATTTGAATATCTGTTTGTTCAGTTTGTCAACTTCACCGTCGCTAACGAGCACATTGTTTGCCATGTCAATATTGTTGTGAATAAATGAATCGATAGCATTTTTCAACATGTCTTTGGCACGGTGACCCATATCGATAACTTGCGATTCGACAATGAGGTCTTTGTAGTCGCCGGTTTTTTTTACACGCTGACCAATATTAACAGCAATGTCTCCGCATCTTTCGAGCTGGCTGTTAATCATTAAAGCAGAAAGCATGAATCTTAAATCCGAAGCCACCGGCTGGAAAATAGCGAGAATATTTTCGCACTGAGTTTGAATCAAATTATCGTATGCATCGATCTCGTTGTCTTTGGCTTTCATTCCGCGGCACAGCTCGATATTATTTGATTCGAGTGCAGTAATTGCACGGATCACTTGCTCATCAACAAGGGAAGCCATTTTTATCAAATTGGTTTTAAGGCTTTCAACTTCTCGGTTAAAATGTTCTTGCATGGTTCCCCCTCTTATCCGAATCTTCCACGGATATAATCTTCGGTTTGTTTTTTCTCGGGCGCTGTAAACATTTTTGTTGTATCGGAATATTCAATTAAGTCGCCCATGTAAAAGAAAGCACAGTAATCACTCACGCGCGATGCTTGCTGCATATTATGCGTAACAATAATTATTGTGTAAGTGTCTTTCAATTCAAAAATCAGGTCTTCGATTTTGGTAGTAGAGATCGGATCGAGTGCGCTTGCCGGTTCATCCATCAAAAGAATTTCCGGTTCGACTGCAAGAGCGCGCGCTATACATAAACGCTGCTGCTGCCCTCCGCTCAATGATAAACCGCTTTTGTGAAGATCATCTTTCACTTCATCCCACAATGCCGATCTTTGCAAACTTGTTTCAACAATTTCATCCAATCCCTTTTTATCGTTGATGCCGTTTATCTTCGGACCGAATGCAATATTTTCATAAATAGTTTTCGGGAACGGGTTCGACTTTTGAAAAATCATTCCAACTTTCTTTCTCAGCTCAACAACATCGATATCTTTATCATAAATATTCCGCCCCTCAATCATAACGTTACCTTCTATTTTCACGTTGTCAATCAAATCGTTCATGCGATTTAAGGAACGTAGAAAAGTAGATTTGCCGCATCCCGATGGACCAATGAGCGCAGTAACCTGATTTGCCGGTATCCGAATTGAAATTTTATTCAGCGCTTGTTTTTTACCGTAGTAGAGATCGAGATTTTCTACAACTATTTTGGGATTATCAAACATTAATCTTTCCTAAGATTTTATTTTTTGCCTGAATCTATATCTTACAAAAATTGCAATGAACGACAAACTAAAAGTACAAATCAACAGAACAAATGCCGTGGCATATTGAATTCCTTTTGTCGCCTCAACATCCGTTGACTGTGTAGCCATCACGTAAATGTGATAACCGAGATTCATAAATTGATCCGTGAGTTTGCCCGGCAAGTTCGGAAGAAAATATGCTGCGCCGGTAAAAAGAATAGGCGCAACTTCTCCGGCTCCTCTGCCGATTGCCAAAATTGTTCCGGTTAAAATTCCGTTTATAGAATTCGGGATAATAATTTTTCTAATCGTTTGCCATTTGGTTGCGCCAAGCGCCAAACCTCCGGCACGTAAATCATCGGGAACTGTTTTAAGAGATTCTTCAACAGAAACAATCACAACCGGAATTGTTAGGAAAGCCATCGTCATGCTTGCCCATAAAATGTTCGGTTGTCCCCATTGTAATTGTCCGGGTTCGGAAAAAACTTTATCCATTCCGGTTCCGACAAACTGAATGAAAAATCCCAAGCCAAAAAGCCCGAACACAATTGACGGAACACCGGAAAGCGTATTGACACCGAAGCGAATTATCTTTGTTAAAATAGATTTCTTGTTCGCGTACTCGTTCAAATAAATTGCTGTGATTGTACCGATAGGAACACACGCGACTGACATAATCAACACAAGCAGTACAGTGCCAACAATTGCCGGGAAAATTCCGCCTTCGGTCATTCCTTCTTTGGGATAGCCGGTTATAAATTCCCACGTAAGATAATCACGGCCACCGGAATAAATTTCGAACAAGATAAAAATCAACGATGCGATGATTGCAGCAACAGAGAGAGCAGAAATTATTACGATTCCTTTTCCAAGAAATTTATTATTCATCATCATTCGCCTCTGAACCTTTTCATCAAACGTGCGCGCACATAAAACTCTGCAATTGCATTAATTATAAAAGTGATTATGAAAAGCAGAACACCGATAAAAAATAAAACCGTGTAATGTGTATCGCCAAAAACAACTTCCGCCATTTCAGCACCAACAGTTGCGGACATTGTTCGCACCGGTTCGAAAATACTAAATGAAGTAAGCGGCGCGTTTCCGGTTGCCATCAAAACAATCATTGTTTCGCCGAATGCTCTGCCGAATCCGAGCAGAAGCGCCGCAAAAATTCCCGGCGTTGCCGCCGGCATCACTACAAAAAGTGCGGTCTGCCATCTTGTTGCGCCGAGTGCAAGACTTGCCTCAGACATGTATTTCGGAATAGCTGTTAACGAATCTTCGGTAACTGTGTAAACAATCGGAATAACTGCAAGAGCCATCGCAACGCCGCCGACAAATGCATTCAATCTGTAACTCACGCCAAAAATATTTTGAATGATTGTTGCAATTGTTATCAACGCGAAGAACCCGATTACGACGGAAGGAAAACTTGCAAGCAGTTCTATTGCCGGTTTGATAAACTCGCGGAGTTTTTTATTTGCAAAGAGTGATGAATAAATTGCCGCAAGAATTGCAATCGGTGCACCAAAAAGAATTGCAATGACTGTAACTTTTAAGCTGCCGATAAAAATCGGTATTAAACCGTATTTCGGATTTTCGCCGACGGGCTGCCAATCTTTGCCGGTCAAATTTTTAAAATCGGCAACATCACCGCTGCCGTTTAATGATGAGTAACCTTCTAAACTATTCGATGCTGAAGAATCGGAAGGTTCTTCGCCGTAAGTTTCGGACTGAAGAAATTCCTCCGTGTTAATTTTTTTCTCTTTAGGAAAAAAGATCGGCGCAGCTTCTCTAAAAACAAATACGAAGATTAAAACAATAACTGCCAGCGAAATGAACGAGACAGATTTAATTGTATATTCGGCAAGAAACTCACTCAATCTGAATTTACGTTTGAGTGAGTTTCCGTTATTCTTTTTCTTGGTTAGCATTAATCCCAAAATTATTTGACCGGAAAATAACCAACTTTAGAAACTATTTCTTGACCTTCTTTGCTCAAAATCCAATCGACGTATTCTTTAATTTCGCCGGTTGGTTTGTTTCTGAGATACAAATACAAATATCTCGCAATCGGGTAATTACCGTTCTTAATATTTTCTTCTGTAGGTAGGAATGCCGGCGAGTTTGCATCTTTTTTAACCGCAGTGAATTTAATTCCTTTTGCGTACGCCGCACCGCCGAACCCGATTGCATTTTTATCTTTGACAACAGCGTTAACAACTGCTGCTGTACCCGGTAAACTTTGCATTGTTGCTGTGTAATCCGCACCATTTAAAACATTATCCTTGAAATAAACATAAGTACCCGAACTGTTTTCTCTTCCGTAAACAATTATTCTTGAATCTTTACCGCCCACTTCTTTCCAGTTTGTGACTTTGCCGGTGTAAATATCTTTAATCTGCTGAAGCGATAATTCTTTAACCTGATTTACTTCGTTTAAATAAACGCTCAACCCGTCTTTTGCGACTTTAACTTCAACGCCAAGTGTGTTGAATCTTTGTTTCAATTTTTCGCGCTCGGACGGTTTCATAGGACGCGATGCATTGCAGATATCAGTCGTACCGTTTATTAATGCGGCAATGCCGGTTCCCGAACCGCCGCCGGTTACTTGTATTGTAATGCCGGATTTTTCAGACATATATTTTTCTGCCCAGCGCTGTGCAACAATTACCATTGTGTCCGAACCTTTTACGGTAATGACTTTACTTTGCATATAGAAACCAAATGCCGCCGCCATAATTACAACAGCAAAAATTATTTTCTTCATTTTATCTTCCTTCTATTTTTTTTTATAAACTTTAAAACTTGTACTGCATTCTTAGTGTGAACACATTGTCTTTCAAATCTTCCGTAAACCCGGAAAGATTTTTTGATGTTTCGTTCTTTACTATATCGTAATAGAAAACGAACTTGATGTTGTCGTCCCAGTAATGAACCAAACCCAAGCCAAGCGTTGAGTATTTGATATCACCGCTACCGAGTCGTGCAGCAGCAACAGCACCAACCTCATTGCCGGCAACATCACTGTTCGGATCGTAAACATCATACTTTGCAACAAATTGATTTTGCTCGCCGATATTCTGCACATACATCAAATAATATCCGAGAAAATTTCTTTGATAAATATCGCCGGTGAGTAAACTTGTTGGCGATGTTGAACTGTTTGCACTGCTTCCGGCTTGATCGCCTCCTATTACTTCGCTGCGAAGTGTGAATCCGCCAAGTACCGGCAGACTGTAATAAACTTGCAGATCGAATCCGAAATATTTTCTATCTGCCCACAATTCCGATGTTGATGCCGAAGCGAGCGAAGCTGAATTAACCGTGTAAATTGTTTTACCATCGGCGCGTTTAACTTTCCCGATATAAGTTGATAATCCGAAATCTATTCCGAGATTCTCTTCGTAAAATGGAAATGAGAAACCGAGTCTGCCGATAAAATCTTTTTGATTATCAACTTCGGGATTTACACCGTTGCCTGCAAAGAACCCGCCTTTGAAATTCACGAAACTGAAATCACCTTCGGGTTGAGAAATTTCCAAACTCGCACCGAGGTCTCTTTCACCCGGAAATAATGTTTGGAATAATCGTGTTCGTTCGGGGCTTTCGCGGCTGCTTGATGAGTAACTAATTTCAAATCCGAATGGGCGATCAAAGATACCGGCTTTCAAACCGAAAGTTCTCATCCACGGTTCTTTGAACATTGCGTAAGCGTCTTTCAAACCGAGTCCTTTTTCGGTAGCATCAATTTGTAAAACGAATTGAGTGATGTCGTTATCGTAGGCAACTTTTAATCTTCCGCGGCGTACCGTGTAACGGTTATGAATTCCGGCGCCGAAATTTCCACCGGCATAAGAAGCAGCACCGTCTCTTTGGGCTGATTGATACTGCGCATGAACATAACCGGATATTTTAATTTTCTTGAGCGCATCAACGATTGTTTTTGTTTCAAGATACGATTCATTCAAACCGTCGAGTGCACCTTTAATTTCTTCAACTTTGGCTTCAACATTTGTTGAGGTGGTGTCTTCTTGAGCAAAAATTTGGACACCAGCAAATAATAAAATAAGTAAGAACAAACGGGTAAATCTTCTCATCTTCCAAATTCCAAAATTTTTTTTCATTTTTCCTCCTATATTATTTTTTATTAAAATGATTTACAGTCCGGTTCACGTTGCAGTGATAATTTTATCAGAGCTGGAAAGTGAATCCCACCGTGATGTTTTCTCCTCGTTTTGTTACTTCAGAATCTTTATCACCCTTCGGCGTTCTTTGAATAAATTTTATGTCTTGAACAAGAATATCTTTTGCAGAAATTTTCAGATAAATACATCTGTGCCGTCGGAGCTGTTGTTTTTGCCGATAAGTTCCGCACTTAAACCGTCAACAATATTCAAAGAATTTTTTTGGATGTTAAGAATTGCACCTTCGGTGGATTTCAGTGCTTCCGCAGTTACAACAACTTCTTCTAATTCTGTCGAAGCCGGCAAAAGTTGAATGTCGAGCTTTGTGTTTTTACCGGCATCAACTTTTACATTTTCAACAACTACGCTTTGATAGGAAATAAAAGAGAATTTTATTTTGTAAACATCCGGCTCTAAATTTTTGATTGCATAAAAACCATCCAAATCTGCCGACGCCCCAAGAGTTGAGCCAACAATAATAACGTTGGCACCGATGAGTACATCGCTGCTCGTTTTATCAACAACTTTTCCGTTGATTGATCCTTTGCTTTGAGCAAACGAAACTGAAAAAATCATTGTAAAAAAAAACAGCATATAAAAAATTTTAGGCAAGATATAGGTATCCCGCTGTTTGTTAATTAGCAAATACATTTTTCTCTCCTTTCACAAAGACAAAATTGATGCGGTAAAGGTAGGAACGCAGTGTTAACTGAAAGTTATGCGAGTGTTAACGAAATGTTAAGTTTAGAAGGGTGCGGCAATTCTAAAATAGTTGTAGTTTTTTGATGAAGTGTGAAATACAATTCGTGTGATAAGATAAAATTGATTTGCGGCATGATTGCAGAAAAATTTAGAATCACTTGTTATCATACACTCATGCAACCATGCATCTTTTCCAAGCATTCATACAAAAAGTCAGGCCTCGCTCGTAGCTATAAGATCGTTCCGACCCCATTCCTTGAATTTGTTTAAAATGAATTCGATAGTCTTCTGGTGTTCTTCGTTTCCGTTTCCTTTAATTGTGATAGGCTCGCCGAAACAAATTTTTACTTCTTTGTTTGGATCAATTCTGCCGAAATCTTTTAACAAGTTGCCTTTGCCCCACGCATCCGTAACAATTGCAACCGGGATAACCGGTACATTATTTCTTTTTGCAAGTTTTATCCCAAGTGTGTTAAATGCTGCTTGATCAAATTTATCCGACCTCGTTCTTTGCGGAAAGATGATTACTGATTTTCCTTTTGCAATTCTTTCACTGCCGCCGTTCAACACAGTCATCAAATCTTCGCGAGGATTATCGCGCCCTACGATAATCGGATCCCTTGCAGAAGAAACTTTTCCGAAAAGAGGAAATCTTGTCAGTTCTTCTTTCATCACATAAACAACTTTTTTAATTGGATGGATGAGGGAAGGAAACGCAAACGTTTCTAAAATACTCATGTGGTTTGATACAAAGATTACTGGACCCTCAACTTTTTTGATATTGTTGATGCCGGTTACATGAAGACGCACACCGGTTTTTTCGAGTCCGGTAATAATATCGATAGAAGAATTTACCCACTTAACATCGTCATAAATATTTTTTGCGGCTTGTCTGTTTGAGCAATATACAATTCTCACTACATGCAATAGATAAAAATAAAGAGAAGGGAAAATTCTTCTCGGAGTTTTTATTGTTGTGACATACTCGTCGTTTTCAAAAAGAATTCTTTTATACTCAAGCATAAATAGTATCCAATTGCTGAAATTGTAGTGCGAAAATTACTAAAAGGAAGGTGCCAATCAAATTTTATTGGAAGTAACCCAACGGGATTCTCCCGAAGGGACGCCTGAGGCAGAACCCATATTATCGTAATAAAAAGGTGATGTGTAATCATTAAATAGCGAAGCCATAAAAATTGGAGTAAACAAACTGAAAGGAAGTGACCCCAACGGGATTCGAACCCATATTACCGCCGTGAAAGGGCGATGTCCTAACCATTAGACGATGGGGCCAATTCTATAATTACTTATTCCAAAATATCAAACAACAAAAAGTACAAATGGGGTGAGCAATGGGATTTGAACCCATGGCCTCCTGGGCCACAACCAGGTGCTCTAACCAACTGAGCTATGCTCACCATATAAAATCTCAAATAACAATTTCCAAATAGCAAAAACAAATTTAGAAAAGTTGTTGATTGTAATTTGATTACTGTTATTTCAACCTGTACGCCCGAGTGGACTCGAACCACTGACCCCCAGCTTAGAAGGCTGGTGCTCTATCCGATTGAGCTACGGGCGCATTCTTCAAAAAGTTAAAAAACAAAAATTCTTTCGTCGGGGAGACAGGATTCGAACCTGCGACTTCTTGGTCCCAAACCAAGCGCTCTAGCCGGGCTGAGCTACTCCCCGTTTTTTCTTTACTTCTTCAAAATTTTTATGAACTTGGTTTCTATCAACTGCGGCTTTCCCGATTACAAATCGGGACGCTCTAGCCGGGCTGAGTTTATCCGCCAAAGGAGGACTACTCCCCGTTTCTTCTTTACTTCTTCAAAATTTTTATGAACTTAGTTTCTATCAACTGCGGCTTTCCCGATTACAAATCGGGACGCTCTTGCCGGGCTGAGTTTATCCGCCAAAGGAGGACTACTCCCCGTTTCTTCTTTACTTCTTCAAAATTTTTATGAACTTAGTTTCTATCAACTGCGGCTTTCCCGATTACAAATCGGGACGCGTTTCTTGCACAATTACACATTTATAACTAATGAACTTGCAATCACTTACAAAAATGGCTAACAAAAATATAGCTTTGAGCGAGAAATGTCAATTTCGAATCTGTAATTCCTATTGATATTGATTATGCCTATTTTTACAAAAAAAATAAAACTGACTGATTAAATGCAGCTTTCTTATTTCCTAACAAAGAAATATTTGATGTCCAAAAAAGATTCACGCTTTATTTCTGCCATTTCGTTAATAACAATTATAGGCATAGCTCTTGGGATTATTGTTGTTGTTATCGCATTGAGTGTTCTCGATGGTTTCGAAAAAGTTGTTTCGGAAAAAATTGTTGGGATGAACTCCCATATTAAAATTACAAGTTTTGGGAATCGAAATCTGCCGCCGCCGGAACAAGTTATTCCATATATAAATCAAAAATATGAACTCAATATCGCTGCCATTGAACCGTTTGCATCAAAACTTGCAATAATTAAATCAAGAAAAAGAACAGAAGGAATAACTATAAACGGAATACGAGGCGAAGAATCTGCAAGCGAGTTAAAAACTTTCATGACAGAAGGTAATTTTAATTTGAGCGGATCGGATTCCGTACCCAAAATAATTCTCGGCAAAAAGCTTGCAGAAAAATTATTTGTGCAAACCGGCGATAACGTAACAATTTTTGCTTTGAAGAAAGATGAAATACCCTCGATCGCAAATCCGCCATCAATTATCCAATTGAAAATTACAGGCATTTACGAAAGCGGTATGGCTGAATACGACGACTTGAATGCTTACGTAAATATTTCAGTTGCACAAAGTATTTTTGGAATGGGCAGCACGGTTTCGGGCTATCATATCAAACTGAAGGACGTTTTGCACATTAAAAATACAGCAGAAGGTTTGCAAGATTTACTCGGCTACCCGTTTTATGTTAGAACAATTTTTCAAATCCATCAAAATATTTTTACATGGCTCGAACTTCAGAAAGAACCGATACCTATAATTTTGGGGTTAATAATATTCGTTGCAGTATTCAATATTGTTGGAACACTTTTAATGATTGTACTCGAGCGTACAAATTCAATCGGGATTTTGAAATCGCTCGGTGCATCGCGCTTACTAATCATGAAAATGTTTTTGTATCATTCTATTTTTATTACCGCAATCGGTGTTCTGCTTGGCAATTTACTTGCTCTTATTTTCAGCTGGGTACAAATTAATTTTAACATCATAACTCTTCCCGGCAAAATTTATTTTGTTTCAGAAGTACCGATACAGATTAGCCCGGATAATTATTTACTTGTGAGCATAGTGACTATCATAATTTCATTGAGCGCGTCTTTACTGCCTGCATTAATTGCAACAAAAATAAAACCAATCTCTGCAATAAAATTCAGTTAACATGTTCGAATATTTCATAGCAAAAAGATATTTGAGATCAAAACGGGAATTAAACTTCATCACAATAATTTCAATTCTTTCAACTGCTGGAATTGCAATTGGTGTTGCGGCTTTGATAATTGTTCTTTCCGTTTTCAACGGATTCGGTTCACTCGTTTCATCCATTCTTGTCAGTTTCGATCCGCATGTTAGGATCACCATTACTGATGAAAAAGGATTGAACAAACTTAATGATGTCCAAAAAATTTTAGGCTCATCAAAAGAAATAAATTCTTTTTACTCGTTTGTTGAAGGCAAAGTAATTCTACTAAACCGGGAGACATACGAGATCATCAACTTGCGGGGGATACAGAACACTGAGAATAATGATTGGGGTGTTTCCACAAAAATAATCAGCGGTAAATTTGATCTCGGGAATAATTCGGCAAACAAAATAATTTTAGGATTGCCGCTTGCACTTCGCATCTCTGCACGCGTTGGCGATACAATCACTGTTACTTCGGCATACAACATTGAAAAAACAATTACTACATTGTCAATCCCGCAAACCAAACGTTACATCGTTTCAGGAATTTTTGAATCGCTGAACAGAGAATACGATGTTTCGTACACGTTCACTTCCGTTCAATCTGCACAAAAACTTTTTGGACTGAAAAATCAAATCAGCGGATACGATATTCGCTTGAACGATTTTCATTCTTCCGATGATGTGAAGGAGGAAATCCAATCAGCAATTGATACAAATCTTTTTTCTGTTGATACATGGTACGATCTTCACAAAGAACTTTACAATGTAATGCTGATCGAACGGTGGTCTGCATATATTCTTCTCTGTTTGATAGTAGCTGTGGCTACGTTCAATATTTTTGCTTCGCTAACCATGACTGTAATTGAAAAGAAAAAAGATATCGGCGTTTTGCGCTCGATGGGCGTTAACAAAAAAGCTGTTCTAAAAATTTTTATGTTCGAGGGAATTTTGATTGGAGTTATCGGAACAATCATCGGTGTGCTGGTTGGTTTGATTGTCTGCTGGCTGCAGATCGCATATAATTTTTACCCGCTCGATCCTTCGAAGTATATAATTAGTGCACTACCGGTAGAAATTAGAACGTTTGATATTTTTGCAATAAGCGCGATGGCTTTACTCCTCGCATTTTCCGCTTCGCTCTATCCGGCAAAACGTGCGGCAAATACAATCATCATTGATTCAATAAAGTACGAGTGACTATGTTAAATCCAATTGTTGAAGCACAAGAAATAAGAAAAACTTTTTACAACGGCGAGAAACAAAAATTAGAAATATTAAAAGGCGTATCGCTCGCAGTTTTTGAAAGCGAGATAACGGTTATCATTGGTGCATCCGGCGCCGGCAAAAGTACACTGCTTCATATTTTGAGCGGACTCGATAACGCAGATTCTGGCATTGTAAAAATTAAGGAAACAGAAATCACAAAGTTGAATGATGAAAAACTTTCTTCCTTCAGAAATAAAAATATCGGATTTGTTTTTCAGTTTCACCATCTTTTGCCAGAGTTTGACGCACGAGAAAATGTGGCACTACCATTGATGATTAACGGACTTTCGCATTCCAAAGCTATTCAACGTGCGGAAGAATTGTTAAGTGTAGTTGGCTTGAACGACCGTGCAAATCACAAACCGGCTGAACTTTCCGGCGGTGAACAACAGAGAGTTGCCGTTGCACGTGCTCTCGCAAATAATCCCCCGATAATTTTCGCAGATGAACCGACCGGCAACCTCGATTCGCAAAACAGCGAACTGCTTCACAAACTTTTTGTTGATCTCAAACAGAAACTCGGTATCGCTCTTCTTATTGTAACACACAATCCGGAACTTGTAAAACTCGGCGAAAAAATTTTTGAGATGAAAGACGGCTTGATCCACAAAAAAAAATGATACTGTATGCTTGATATTTACCCTGCTTTGACGGGCACGGTAAGGGGTATTGATTTTTGAGTGCTCAGCAACTCTTTATTTGTTCAATTAAATTTTCCGCAAGACACCCCTCTAAAATTTATTTCGATATTTATAGAAATAAATTGACTTATCTAAGAGCCAGTTATATATTTATTTCGACATTTGTCGAAATAAATTGACAGTTAATTATGGAAATAACAAAAAGCATTGAGATAATGAAATCGTTGGCAGATGCTTCCCGTCTGCAAGTTTTGAACTCGCTAATAGATAAACCGCAATACGTTGAAGAGCTCGCTCATCGACTCAATCTGGCAGTTTCCACCGTCTCATTCCACCTTAAAAAACTTGAGAAAGCCGGACTGGTAAATAAACGGAAAGAACAATATTACATCATCTATCACGCGAACGATGAAGTGTTCAATCTTTCTTTAAGAGAATTAGTTTCATTCGACAACATTGAAAAATATATTCAAGACGAGCGGATTACCGGTTACCGCTCCAAAGTTTTGAAAACTTTTATCAAAAGAAATAAGCTTATCAAACTTCCGGTACAACGAAAAAAAAGAATTATTATTCTCGAAGAGTTCGTAAAAAAATTTGACTACGGTAAAAAATATAAAGAAGAGACAGTGGATGATATTATCAGAGAAGTTTTTGATGATTACTGCACGATACGAAGACTTTTGATTGAAGAGAGCTTCATGACGAGAGAGAACCAAATCTATTGGTTGACAAACATTAATAGCGGAGACAAAAAATGATCGACAAAGCTGAGGCAAAGAAAAAATACAAAGAAACTATGCCGCCGATGGGCATTTATCAAATTAAAAATTTAGTAAACGAAAAGATATTTATTGGAAGCAGTAAAAATCTCAACGGCAAATTGAACAGTCATAAATTTCAGCTTGAGAACAACTGTCATGTTATTAAGAAATTACAAAACGATTTCAATCAATTCGGAATAGAAAATTTTTCTTTTGAGGTTATTGATTATCTCGAGCCAAAAGAAGGAATTGCTTACGATTACACCGAAGATTTAGCCGCGCTTGAAGAATTATGGCTCGAAAAAATTCGACCGTTTGGAGAAGGCGGATACAATTTGAACCAAATAAAAGATACGCGCTGAGTTAAGTTTTCTAAGTTTTTCAAAAATTTTCAAACCGGTCTTTAAAACTCCGCCTCTTTTCTAACTGCTATACGGCTTATTTAAAAGATTTTTTTCCTTGCTTCTCTTAAAGAAACTGATTAAATAAACATCAAAGATGTGAACTAATATTTTCAAGAAGATTGGAGACGTAATATGAAAACCATATTAATGCTGCTCATCTTCCTATTTTCATTTCTAACACTTCCAAACATCAATTCACAAACACGCGATGCAATCGCAGAAAATAAATCAGCCAGCACAGACAGCACGATAGAAAAACTAAAAGTGCTCGAAGCCAAACTTGACGACAAATTTTACACGAGGGTTCCGAATAAAGATTTTGAAAACATTATTGATATCAAAATTTCAAAGCAAGTGAATGACAAATTCACTTTCTGGTTTTCAATAATCGGAATTGTGCTGACTTTTCTCGGCGGCATTTCTGTTTTTGCGGCAAAAAAATATGTGAGCGACGAAGTTACCAAACGTGTTATCGGCGAAATTGAAAACGCGAGAGCGAAATTAAAATCGGAAATAGACAACGAACTGAGCAACTTGAAACGGTTTCAAGATGAATCCAAAAAATTTATTTACAGTGTTGAACTGGAAAGAATTAAGAGCGAACAAAAAATAAATCCGCGCGCAGAAAATGTAACAGAGCTTAACAAGCTTCTGCTGAAATCGAATGAAATTTCTGATGACGATTTGGTACCGTACATTATTGATGAACTTGTACGTATTTATTATTACGGGCGGCAAGTAAAAGAGATTGATGAGCTAATCAAAAATTATGAGAAATATCCGCTCCTTTCACCCACTTGGGTAAACGCAGCACTTTGCTTTATTGATGAATACGAAGCGTACGGTTCCAAACAAAAATTCGAACAGAGCATTTCCTTTTTGGATAAAGCTCTTTCGATAACTCCGGGTTACGGCGAAGCACAAGGCTTGAAGTTGCTAACATTTGTTATCAACCACGACAAAGCAATTTCAGATGATGACAGAATGAAAATTTCAAAAGAGATTTTGAATTTATTTAACGAAATAAATACAAGTCTGCCGCTTTGTGCATACGAAACGATGGGCAGAATCAGAAGGGATAAAAGCAGTGCACTATTCAGCAAGTACGTTGATAAACTATACACGATATCCCCCATCCAAATGAGTGAAATGGAAACGAAAGCAAATCAATATGCTGTTGAAAATAAATTAGTGAAGATAAATTAGTGAAGATAAATTAGTGAAGATAAATTAAAAGAAGCATCGCGAGATTAGTTTTGGTATAGCATAGTTTTTATTGGCTTAACAAAGTTGTCAATATTTTTTGCCCAGTGTTTCTCTGTGCTTGCTTTGTGTACTCTGTGTATTTTTTTTATTTCACGGAGGATCACGGGGAAGTCGCAGAGTTCCCAGAGAGTCCGGCATCTATAAAAAAACTTTTAAGAACAGTAACCTACACGCACATTAAGTAATCCATCATTAATCGAACGCCGAAGCCGGTATCAAATTCTTTTGTGTAATTATTGAATTCATGCTTAATAGCCGGACCGGCAATATCTAAATGCGCCCATGGAATTTTTTCATCAACAAAATGTTCGAGAAATTTTCCGGCTGTAATTGCGCCGCCCCATCTCGGTCCAAGATTTGAGACATCGGCAATTTCACTTTTGATCATTGATTTGTAATCATCGCTGAAAGGCATCCGCCACAGACGCTCAAAAGTTTTATTGCCGGAATCAATAAGTTTTTGTGCAAGCTCATCATTTTTACTGAACAAGCCGGCAATAATCAAACCGAGCGCAACGGCAATTGCGCCGGTCAATGTTGCAAAATCAATTATCTCATCGGGCTTCTGTCGAACTGCAAAATGAAGTGCATCTGCTAAAATAATTCTTCCTTCGGCATCAGTATCTTTCACCTCAATTGATTTTCCCGAATATGAAACAATTACATCGCCCGGTTTAAATGATGCACCGTTGATCATGTTTTCAACACAAGGAATTACGCCGATCAATTCGATGGGCAGTTTCAAAGATGCCGCCGCTTTAATAACGCCAACAACAAGCGCGCCGCCAGCCATATCGGCTTTCATTTCAAGCATTCCGTTTGTTGGTTTGATCGAAAGTCCGCCGGAATCATATGTAACTCCTTTGCCGACAAGTGCAATTTTCTTCTTTGCAATTTTCGGTTTATAATGAAGGTGCATCATCAGCGGTTCATGTTCGCTCGCACCGCCGACTGCAAGTATCGAATTCATCTTTCGTTTTTGCAATTCTCTTTTATTGAAAATTTTAACATCAACTCCAGTTCTGTTCAATTCAGTTTTTGTTCGCTTTGCAAATTCTTTCGGTGTCAAAGTAATTGCCGGTTCGTTCACGAGATCGCGCGCAAATTTTACAGCATCCATTAATTTGCTGGTACCGTCAATTGTCTTCTCTACCATTTTTTTATCGCTGTAATGAAGAACAAAATCGACCGCAGTAATTTTCTTTGCATCGGATTTATATTTATCAAAATTATAATTGCCGAGTCGAATTCCTTCAACAATTGTTTGAATCATGTAATCATCGCTTGCAAAGCTTCCCGGGAAGTGGCTGAATGAAGGCACAACAACATGAACAGTTTTAAAATTTTTCCCTTTTAGTTGGTTGATCAATCCGGCAAAATAATTTCTAAAAAAATCCGCCGTAAAATCTTTATCAACTTTTACTTTTTTTAGAAATATTGCGGAAGGCACCCCATCGCTTGAGTAATAAACAAGTTCATCGTTTTTCTTTTCGATAAAAAATTTCTTTTGGATAGCGCTCAATTTGAAATTCAAATTGGTGAAAAAATCTTCGACAAGTTTTTCGAGATTATCGGCATCGATAAAAAATTTAACAAGTGCAGACTCAGCGGAAAATTTCAGATCATCTCCGGCTGATTTAATTTTTAGATTAAAGTTCATACTCCTTCTCCATCGACATATTTAAGTGCCGAACGCAGCACTTTTTCTTTGATTTCATTTAGCGGTACATTGAATAATCTTGCGCCGGCGGCATTCAAATGCCCGCCGCCGCCAAACTCGCCCGCCAATTTATTAACTGCAATTTCGCCTTTTGATCTAAAACTAATTTTTATTCCGTCTTTCAACTCATAAAATAAAATTCCGATTTCAACATTTTGAATGGATAGACAGTGATTAACAAATCCTTCAACATCGGCATCACTCGCACCGCATTGCTGCATATCTTGAAGAGTGACCATCATATAAGCAATTTTCCCGTCTGTGTTCGTCTGAACTGAAGTGAGCGCTCTGCCGAGAAGTTTAATTCTGCTGGACCTGAATTGATCGTAAACTTTATCTGCAATAAAAGACGGAACAACACCGGCTTCGAGAAGTTCAGCAGTAATTTTATGTACCTTCGGTGAAGTTCTTTCAAAACGGAATGAGCCGGTGTCGGTCATAATTGCCGTGTAGAGAAGTTCGGCGAGGTACTTGTCAATTTTTACAATGCCGGTCTCTTTAATGAAATCAAAAATAATTTCGCCGGTTGCCGAGTACTCCGCACCACCGAAAAAATAATCAACAAAATTTTCGGGGTCTTGATGATGATCGATACAAATTTTCAGTCCCTTAAAAGACCGCAAACTTTTTTCCATTTTTACAACACGGTTCGCCTGATTCAAATCCAAAACTATCACCACTTCGGTTTCATTAAAAATTTGCGAGTGAGTCTGCTCATCAAATTTTTCAACAACTTTTTCTTCATCAAGAAATTCAAGATTGTACGGAGTAGCACTGTGGTTAATACTTCTAACTTTTTTCCCAAGTTTTTTTAATACAGCGTGCAAAGCCAATTCGGAGCCGAGTGCATCTGCATCCGGATTAACATGAGTGGTTAATAAAAACGAATTGTGTTCATCTATTATTTTTTTCAGACGAGTAAATTTTTGCATCGGTAGTTCCATTTTTTTTGCTTGTAACTAAATTCAAAAAAATCTTTTTAAAATATCTCTATTAGAGGAAATATTATTTGGGGTTTTCCAATTGCCACGACCTTCAGAGGTTGTGTGAAAAATTGCTTTGGATATCTTCATGTTAGTGGTACCAGCTCTTTACTATCGTGATTTTTGTGTTATCTAAAAAAAACAAAAATGTTTCCTCTCTTATGCAGTTTTCCATGCATAATTTTCTATCTTCTC
>JACOUS010000028.1 GCA_016177735.1 Ignavibacteriales bacterium
ATATCCTCCAATATATTGGGCTTTAGCCCAAATTGTCTTAAATGGTGGCTAAAGCCACTTTTTCTTTGTGATTATACTTCCACGACCTGAAGGTCGTGGCAATGGAAAGTATCCAAATATGAATTTTGCGTAACTCCAGTTAAGTAAGTACGCTCAAATTATTAATAAAATTGTGCATAGCTCAATAGCTGTGCCCAAATAATCAGAAAATTTGTGCATAGGTTATGGATATGCACAAAAATTCTTAAATTTTGTGCATATGGTTATACCAATGCACACCGGTTGTGCATTAAAAAGCGCGTTCGCCCAAATAATCGAAAAACTTGTCCGCCGCTTATTTGGCGGATTTGTGCATTGAATGGGTTTTATGAGTCAACCGGACACATGACAGACTTTACGTGCGTCATTTTTCAATAAAATGACCCATGTAATACTAACGTGGTTCCGTTTGATTCTGCAGCAAAAGATGTTTTTTCGCGCATTAAAAGTATTACGTAGAGAAATAGAGCGCAGTGAAGTGTTAAATGAAAAATGTTGTTTGAGTCCCGATGCAATTCAATTACTATCATCATCGGGACGAGTTCATTTTTCATAACGTAACGAAGCGATATTTCCATAATACTTTTTAAGCGCATGTTCTTTTGTTTCTTTTCTTGCGCCAAGAAAAGAAAAATATCTTATTTATTTGCAGTCTTGAACTTTTGTTGATACTTGTCCCGCAGTCCTTTTGCGGGATTTTTTCAAGCCGTCCCGTGCTTTTTACGGGAAGAAAAGAAAAGGATATAGCATGAAAAAACATACTGAAATCCGTTTCGAAGAAGCTATCGAACAAGACTTATTCAATGACGGTTATCTAAAAGGCGATCCTAAAGATTTCGATCGTGAATACGCTCTCTTCCCCAGCGATGTAATTTCTTTTATCAAAGATTCTCAACCGAACTATTGGAAGAAGATAGAAGAATACCACGGAGCCAAATCATTTGAAGTTCTTATTCAAGCGCTCTCAAGAGAACTTGATTCCAAAGGTTCTCTTTATGTATTACGTCACGGCTTCAAATTTTTCGGTATCAATTTCAAACTTGCCTTTTATAAACCGAACACAAATTTGAATCCTTCGGCATGGGAAGATTATAAAAAAAACATTGTAAAGATTTACCGTCAAGTTCATTTCAGCAACCAAAATCCAAATCTATCGCTTGATATTGTAATTGCTGTAAACGGTATTCCCGTTGCAACACTCGAATTAAAAAATCCCCTTTCCGGTCAAACCGTTATAGATGCAAAAAAGCAATACATGAAAGACCGCGACCCGCGCGAACTGCTTTTCCAATTCAAGAAAAGAATCCTTGTGCATTTTGCCGTTGATACCGAAGAAGTTTATATGACAACTAAACTTGCCGGTGACGATACTTTCTTTCTTCCGTTTAACAAAGGTTTTAATTTCGGCGCGGGTAATCCTACTGCTGAAGGTATTGACTATAGAACTGGGTACTTATGGCAAGATGTATTGAACAAGGATAGTCTGCTCGATTTGATTGGTCGTTACCTCCATCTCGAAATTGTGGAGAAGAAAGTTTATACGGAGAAAGGTATCTTCAAAGAGAAAAAAGAAATGCTGATCTTCCCTCGCTTCCACCAGTTTGATTGCGTAAGAAAATTAACAACTCATTCTAAAGCCAATGACTCCGGTCATAATTATTTAATTCAGCATTCTGCCGGAAGTGGTAAATCAAATTCTATCGCTTGGCTTGCTTATCGTTTATCAAGCTTGCATAATGTGAATGACGAAAAGATTTTCAATTCAGTGATAGTGATTACCGACCGTAGAATTTTAGACCAGCAATTGCAAGATACTATTTACCAGTTCGAGCATAAACAAGGTGTAGTTCAAAAGATTGATGAAGACACAAAGCAGCTTGTTGAAGCTCTTGCTTCAGATGTTCCCATTATCATTTCAACTCTTCAAAAATTTCCTTTCATCACTGAGGCAATAGATAAATTAGCGAAGGAAGGATTTGAATACCAGCTAAACACAAAGGGAAAACGATTCGCCGTAATTGTTGATGAAGCACATAGTTCGCAAAGTGGTGAAGCTGCATCTGAATTAAAGCGAATACTAAATAGAGATGGGATCGAATCAATTATTGCTGAACAAGTTCTTGATACAGAAGAAGAAAATCTAAGTGCGGATGCCAAACGTGAACTGAAAAGAAAAATGTTGGCTCGTGGTAAACAGCCCAACCTTAGTTTCTTTGCATTTACCGCTACTCCTAAATTCAAGACTAAATGTGTTTTTGATGAAGCCGGTCCCACTGGTGAATCTCCATTCCATCATTACAGTATGCGCCAAGCAATTGAAGAAGGATTTATTCTCGATGTACTTGATAATTATACAACGTATAAATCATACTATAGATTGATCAAATCTATCGAAGAAGATCCAAACGTTCCGCGCCGTAAAACCGCGAAAGCTCTTGCCCGTTTTGTAAGTTTCCATCCTCATAATCTTCGTCAAAAAGTTGAAGTTATGGTAGAGCATTTTAGAAACTTTACAAAACAAAAAATCGGCGGTCGTGCAAAAGCTATGATTGTTACTTCGTCTCGATTACATGCTGTCCGTTACAAACAGACCATTGATGAATACATCAAAGAGAAAAAATATACAGACATAAGAGCGTTAGTTGCTTTTTCGGGTATTGTTGAAGATGATGAAATCCCCGATGTTACTTACACCGAAGTAGGCATGAATAACGGTATAAGAGAATCTGAACTCCCTGAGAAATTCGAGTCTTACGAATACCAAGTATTAATTGTTGCTGAAAAATACCAGACCGGCTTTGACCAGCCGCTATTACATACTATGTATGTTGATAAACGTCTTGCCGGTGTTCAAGCCGTTCAAACATTATCGCGCTTAAATAGAACCGCTCCCGGTAAAGTTGATACATTCGTTTTAGACTTCGTGAATGATCGTCAAGAAATATTTGACTCCTTCAAACCTTATTACGAAGCAACCCCATTCGATGAATTAACCGATCCGCAATTATTATATGAATTGGAACATACTATTCGTGAATGGCAGATATTCGATCAAAACCAAGTCGATGAATTCTGTAATGTTTGGTTCAGTACAAAAGAAGAATTACGTTCTTCGGAACATAAAAAACTAAATGCAATTCTCGATCCCGCAGTAGAACGCTTCAAAAATAGAACCGAAGAAGAACAGCAAACTATAAAGAAACAGTTTTATGAATTCAAAAACCTTTACAATTTTTTATCTCAGATAATTCCTTACAACGAATCCGACCTTGAAAAACTATACATTTATTTAAGAAATCTTTTAAGAAAACTACCGCGCCGCGATTCGCAAGGTTATGAACTTGGTGAAGATGTTGCGTTAAAATATTACCGTTTGCAAAAGATTGTTGAAGGCGCAATCTCGTTAAAGATCGGTGAACCACCTGTAATTTACGGTCCAAAAGATGTTGGAACCGGAATGGTAGATGAAGAAATCCCGCTCTCCTCTCTTATCCATGTTCTTAATGATAGATTTGGAACAGATTTCGCAATTGCCGATCAATTATTTTTTGACCAAGTAAAAGAAACTGCAATCGCAAACGAAGAACTTCAAGAAGCCGCAAAAGTAAATTCGTTGGAAAACTTTAGTTACGTTTTCGATAAATTGTTGGTAAATCTTTTTGTAGAACGGATAGACGGCAATGAAGAAATATTTGTTAAACTTATGAATGACGATCAGTTCAAAGAAATTGCATCCAAACATTTGGTAAAAGAAGTTTATGAAGGAATACTGAATAGAATAAATAATATTCGTAATAATAATATGAAGAACTAATCATGTCAGACATCAAACTATTTCATATCGCTAAAAACAAAATAACGGAACTTGAAGGCAAATCTGTTTCAGTTGAAAAATCTCTGCAGATATTAATAGAAAATCATCTTGAAGATTTTCTCGGCATCAAGTTTCTTGTGACTGAGTATTCAACCGGTGTAAAACACGGAGGTCGAATAGATACACTTGGTGTTGATGAAAATAACTGCCCGGTAATTATAGAATATAAAAGGGCTACTAATGAAAATGTTATAAACCAAGGTCTTTATTATCTCGATTGGCTCCTCGATCACAAAGCAGAATTTCAGCTCTTGGTTATGCACAAATTGGACAAGAAGATTTCAGAATCAATCGAATGGGAAAATGCCCGCCTAATCTGCATTGCCGGTGATTATACAAAATACGATTCCTATGCTGTTCAACAAATCAATAGAAACATAGAACTAATTCGTTACAAAAAATTTGAGGACTTATTACTTTTTGAATTAGTAAATGCGGTTACCGGACAAACACTATCAGCAGAAAAACAAAAAAGGAAAATCAAATATGCTACAGTTGCTGAATTGTTTAATAAATCATCCAAAGAGGTAAAAGATTTATTCGAAGCATTAAAAGCATTTATATTGAGTCTTGGTGACGATATTCAATTAAAAGAGTTAAAGTTCTACTATGCCTTTAAAAAAATAAGAAATTTTGTTTCTGTAGAAATCCACCCTCAAAATAAAACTATTGTTCTTTATCTTGCCGTTGATCCAAGCAAAATTAAATTAGAAAAAGGATTTACTAGAGATGTGAGAAATGTAGGGCATTGGGGTACAGGCAATCTTGAAGTTACAATAAAAAATTTCGACGACTTTGAACAAGCTAAATTGTTGATAACAAAAAGTTATGAGTTGAACTAAAGATAATAATAAACGCTCGAACAACGTAAAGTTCGTGTTTACGAAGAAACGGATACTTCAATAAAAAATTGGCGGATAAACTTTCGTTTCCATCTTGAAATGGGAAATCCCCTTCGCTTTTTTATTCTGACTTCTGTCTCCCGACTCCTCCATAAGTTTTTCTTCCCCTTTGATTCCAACATACTATTTTATAATATTGAAAAAGCACTTATCAAAAAGGCATACAAATGTTCGTCAAAAAATTTCTTTTGTTCTGCATTCTGAATTTTGCTCCGCCGAATGCGGACTTCGTTCTTTACTCGTCACTCTACGCTCAGCACACGGTTTCAAGTTTCGCCGGTACGGATTCCGGCTACGTGAACGGAAAGTTATCGGAAGCAAAATTCAACACGGCATTCGGGATATGCATCGATAAAGAAGGGAACATTTACGCAGCGGATTCCGGCAACAACTGCATCAGAAAAATTGATGCGGACGGAATAGTTTCTACATTTGCCGGAACGGGGCAAACTGGAAACGATGACGGCACAGCAAACGCCGCAACATTTAATTCGCCAACCGGAATTTGTTCCGACGACATGGGAAATTTTTATGTGGCAGATTTTATGAATCACACAATCCGTAAAATTGATAACGAAGGAAACGTTACAACACTCGCCGGTTCAGCCGGCAATCCCGGTTTTGCAGACGGATATGCAAACCAAGCACAGTTCAACTATCCGCGCGGAATTGCAGTTGATAACGAAGGCAATTTATTTGTTGGGGATAGCTGGAATCATCGTATAAGAAAAATTACTCCCGATGGAAATGTTACAACATACGCCGGCGGCGGAAATCAAATTGGAGTGGACAGCAAAGGAAGCTGGGTTGACGGACCGGATACAACTGCACGTTTCTTTACACCGTGCGGTGCTGCGGTTGATAATTTTGGAAATGTTTACGTTGCAGATGCACTGAACCACCGCATTCGAAAAATTGATACTTTCGGAAATGTTACCACAATTGCGGGCAACGGAAACAGCGGATGGAACAACGGCAGTTTTGCAGACGGCGCCAATTCTTCCGCAATTCTGAACACACCAACAGAATTATTTGTAACCCCCGATCAAGAAATTATTTTCAGCGATACTTTCGGAAACCGTGTAAGAATTATCAACATTGACGGAACAGTTTCAACAATTGCCGGAAACGGTACTGCCGGTTTTCATGACGGTGAAAGTTCGAACGCAATGTTTAATTATCCACGTGGAATTGCGATGGACGCCGCCGAAGATAAAATTTTTGTAATCGATTCAAAAAATTTTAGAATAAGATTGATAACCAAAAAGGAAGATTGATTCCCCGCATCTTCCTTTACCATTCTTTATATCACTCTCGTTTTAGCAAAAGCCATCATCGTTCGCTATTCTAATTTCTGCTCCGCCGAAGGCGGACTTCATTCTTCACTCTCACTCTACGTTCAGAACTCAGCACTCTCATTTTTCCCTTGCTTCTACGAAACTCTTCGTATAAATTTACTACGAAACTTTTCGTAAATGCTTTCGTCTCAATAACCAAAGAAACCGGAGAGCTTAATGGCAAAGAAACAAATACCAAAACCTACGGACTCAGAACTGGAGATTCTGCAGATTTTATGGCGGAACGGCGCTTGCACGGTAAAAACTGTGAATGAGTCCCTCAACGAAAAAAAGGAAACCGGCTACACAACTACTTTGAAAATTATGCAGATCATGTTTGAAAAAGGATTGGTACAACGAAACGAAAATGAAAGAAGTCATATTTACAGCGCGGTTATTAAAGAAACGGATATTCAAAAAGTGCTGGTGAATAAATTACTGGAAACCGCTTTCAGCGGTTCTGCGGCAAAACTTGTTATGCAAGCACTCGGCAATTCACATACATCAAAAGAAGAGTTGAAAAAAATCCGCGAATACCTGAATCAAATTGAAAGGGGTGAATGATGAACTTCATTTACGAATTGATTCCGCAAAATATTATTGATGCAATCGGCTGGACTATCTTTCACTCCTTGTGGCAAGGAGTAATTATCTCGTTTGTACTTGCGGCTGTTCTGCTTCTTTCAAATCACCGCAGTGCAAATTTCAGATACAAGCTTTCCGTAAGTGCGCTGGCTCTGCTTGTTTTTTCCGCGATAGTTACTTTCACCAAAGTTTATCAACCGGGAAATGAATCCGTAAGTTTAACGGCATCAAACTTAATTACAATTATTGATGATACTTCCGCAAAAGAGATCGCCGCGAAAATTCAATCTTCCGATTCCTTAAAAAATTTTGTCTCACAATTCGAAAATTATTTCTCAAACAACATTCCGTTGATAGTAACAATGTGGCTTGCCGGTATTTTGTTTTTCATTTTCAAATTTATCGGCGGATTAATTTACGTTGAACGTCTAAAGACACGACGCATTTATGAACTGCCGGCAGATTGGCTGGATAAATTTGCAGTTCTTAAAAATAAAGCCGCAGTAAAAAGCGGTGTAAAAATTTTTGAATCGGCATTAACAAAAATGCCGGCTGCAATCGGTTACATCAAACCGGTAATTTTACTTCCGCTTGGAATGATAAGCGGGCTTCCGCAAAGTCAAGTTGAAGCAATTATCGTTCATGAACTCGCGCATATCAAACGTTACGATTTCCTTGTTAACATTTTGCAGACTCTCGCAGAAACAATCATGTTTTATCATCCGGCAATTTGGTGGATTTCTTCGGTCATCCGATCCGAAAGAGAAAATTGCTGCGACGATATCACCGTAGAATTATGCGGCAGCACAATCACATATTCAAAAGCACTCTTCAACATTCAACAGATTAACTCCGGCAATTCAAATCTCGCGCTCGCCGCAGTTGGAAATGAAAGTCAATTATTTAGAAGGATAAAAAGAATGAACAGCAACAGTAAAAAACGGTTATCGTACGGAATAAAATTCGCCGCGTTGTTTTTGTTGATTCTCGTTATTGCGGCAGCAGCGGTTTATTCACCCTCATCTTTTGCGTCAAAGAACAAAAATGTTTCGGAAGCATCATTTCTTAATCCGTTTACTTTCCTGAATTCCGAATCCGGAGATGACAACGCAAACTCAAAATCTATTGTTCAGGATACAACAAGCCTCCGCAAAGGAAGACGCACAATAAAATTTTATGAAAGCGAAGGTGAAAACCGTAAAAAGTATAAAGCAAAACTGAACAACGGAAAAATTGAATTACTTTACATAGACGGCGAAAAAATTCCTGATAATGAAGTAAGCAAATACGAAAACAAAGTTCAGCAGAAAGTTGATGAATACGATACTTTGTTAAAAGATTACAGAAGCAAAAAAGAAGAATATCGTGAGCTTGCTGAAAAATATTCGGAAGAACTCAAAAACTACCGCGAGAAACTGCGCGAGTATAAAAACGAACGGAATAAATTGAATCGGGATAACGATTTCGATTTCGACTTTGATTACAACGCACCGGATTTATCCGAACTCCGCGAATTAATGATAGAGTTGCGTGAAGATTTAAGTGATGAATTTGTTAACGGCTCTCTGCATATTCCGCCGGTAAATGTTCACATACCCGAAATTAATATCCCGGAAATCGACATACCGAATATTGATATTCCCGAAATAAATATTCCGCCAATTCCTCCGGCAAATTTTGATGATGACTGGCATGAAGAGTTTGAAGAAAATATGGAAAAGTTTTCCGATGAAATGAGAGAACACAATTTGAACATGAGAGAATTCAATAAGGGCATGAAAAAATTCGGCGAGAACATGAAAGAGTTTGGCGAAGAAATGAGAAAGTTCGGAGACTTCATTCATGAAATGAGAGATGAATTGATCAGCGAAGGCGTTATTGAATCGGGCGATGATATCGATGATCTCTTGATTTCCGAAAATAAAATGACAGTTAACGGCAAGGAACTTTCGAAAGAACAACATAAAAAATATTTAGACATGTACGAAAAACACACCGGTAAAAAATTAGAGGGTAAGCAAAGAATTAAAATTGACGACTAACAGCCCATCCCTAAATCCCTTCCCTTCGGGAAGGGATTTTTAAATTTGTACACAAATTATTTTTTATTTTGTCGTATAACTTTTCTTACTAAAATTTTATGAGCTGGATTTACGGAATAATTCACACAGACAGATCCCAAATTTCACTTCCTGAAGAAATTAAGAACCGCGCGCTAAAAACAATACACAGTAATGAAATAAGTATTTGCGCGGGCGGCAATGAAAGAAATATTTTTTACGACAACACAGTTAATGATTCGCTTAACGGCTGGCTTGTCGTTGGTATCGGTTTGTTAAAATCTAACAACAGCTATAAAATTTTAGATAACTCCGCGTGGAAGAATTTATTAGACTGCACGAACATAGCAGCTCAACTTGAAGGGCATTACATTATTCTCAAATGGAACGAAAACAATTTTGAAATCATCACCGACCGGCTTGGCTTGAGGGATATTTATTTTTCACAAGTTAGCGGCAGTATAATATTTTCCACACGTATCGACTGGCTCGCAAAATCCGTTAACGCAGAAATTAATTTTGGTGAATTCGGAAGCAGATGGCTTTTGTTCAACCAAATTTCTACAAACTGCATTCTCAATAATATCACTCGCGTTACTGCCGGTTCAATTGTTAAAGTAAATCTGCATTCGCTCGAATACAAAATTGAAAAGAGTAATTTTAGTTTTGCGCACAACAATTCAATTCACGACATTTCTTCTTTTTCGGAAAAGCTCGAAGAATTTATTTCGGCACCGCCGGCAAATGATTTTAGAACTGCGCTGAGCCTTTCGGGCGGGATGGATTCGCGCGTAATTTTATCGTGCTTGCTAAATGACTCAAACAAAAAGATGTTTGAAACACATACATTTGGAAGCAGTGACCATCCCGATTATTTTGTCGCAAATAAAATCGCGAACGATTTTGGAATCGCGCATCATAATTTTAACAGACCGCTTCCTTCTGCACAAGATTGTATTGAAGAATTGACCAATTACACAAATGAAACAATTGTTAACGGCTCTGCTTCTGGAATACTTCAGCTAAATAATTACAAACTGCTGAAAGATTTTAAAAACACAATAATTATTGACGGCGGTTTCGGTGAAATATGGCGGAGGGAATTTTTATACCGGCTTCTCTTTAGCGGGAGAAAATTTTTACACGAAAAAAATTACGACGAGGTTTTACCGCACATGATGGTTCACCGCGCAGATATTTTCGATGAGGGTGTAAAAGAAAAAATGCTTGCCGGATGCAAAGAACAGCTTGCAAATATTTTTAACGAACTTCCGTCAATCGAAGAAATCGGAGTGGAAAACTGGCTCGATCTATTTGCAATCAAAACACGTCTTCCCAATTATTACGGGCACGAGCAGTCGCGCACGGATTTTTTTATAAATTCATTTATGCCGTTCGCACAATTTTCGCTGCTGCAAATCCTTGCTTCAATTCCAATAAAATCAAGAAAGAATGCCGGACTGTTCAAAAAGATTATCCGCAATAACAACAACGGCTTATCCAGATATCAACTTGTGAAAGGTGCTTCTTCGCACCCGTATTTCTTGAACACGTTTCAAGCAAGATTGTGGAATTTTGCTTCGAACAAATTGAATGGACGGTATGGTTATCAAAATCAATCTCAGATATTTCTTTCGCACATCAAAGAATTTGTTGATGATGTTGTGAATTCAAAATCCGTGAATGAATGTTTCTTCTATGATTATAAAAAGATTAGTAAAATTTATGATGAGTACAATTCAGGTAATGTTAAAGCCGCAAAAGAACTTGATTGGTTTTTATCGTTCGAAATTTTTCGGAAGTCTATTTATTCAAATTAACGAGCGCCTCTTTGATCAAATCTTCGATTGATATCTCCGGACTTCTATCCGTAATTGCACGCACGGCACGTTCGGCAATTTTTTGATTGTAACCGAGATTGCCGAGTGCGGCAATTGCATCACTGCGAACGCTTGAAACGCCGAACGAAACTCCTTCGATACCTTCACCGAGCGATTCAACTTTATCGCGCAGCTCCACCATCATCCGCTCGGCAGTTTTTCTTCCGATGCCCGGTACGGAAATTATCCGTGCGATGTTGCCGGTTTTGAGTGCTACCTTCAAATCATTTATTTGGATGCCGGACAAAATACTTTGTGCTGTCTTCGGTCCGATTCCGCTTACACTTATCAGCAGTTCAAACATTTCTTTTTCATTCATCGAATAGAAACCGTACAAATCGAGTGCGTCATCTTTTACGGCAAGATATGTGAAGAGCGATACTTCTTCTTTATCGCCGATCTTCTCGAAAGTACTGATTGAAATATTTATCAGGTAACCGACGCCGTTAACATCAACAATAACGCGCGTAGGTTTTTTTGAAATTATTTTTCCGCTAATGTAACCGATCATTTCTTATCCCAACAATAGACCACAGATGATACTGATTTATTCTGTGGTGATCCGTGTTATCTGTGGTCTATTTCTTTTCATATTTTTTAACTTAATTTGCTGGACAATACTTAACTGCTGTATTCAAAATACTCAAAAAGAAATTTCCATTTGTGAAAAATCTTAGAAACGGAAAGCTATTCCAAGCTTCACGCCTGATAAACCAGTTCCCCATCTATTTCCATTACTTTCATGAGTATTATTATTAGTATAAGTCTCACTGCTAAATGAACCCGTTCCTTTGCTCTTAGTCCAGCCATAATAAGCATATAGTCCGTATTCGGCAAGCAGTGAAATTTTTTCAGCAATAGAACATTCTACACCTATAATTCCTTCAATACCGAGATTTAAATAATACCCCAAATTGCTACTCGTTGAATGGCCAATTCCATTTCCATTATCCGTATCAGAAGAATATCTTGAAAAATATCTCTGCAAAGATAAAAAAGGACCGCCGCCAACATACATCGTAAAGATTGATTCTCTTATAGGATAAATTAAATAAGCCGAATAAAAACCTATGGATTGATTATTGCTCTCTGAGTCGGATGAACTTTTTGTTTGAGCGCTCGTGTAGCTGCCCGAACTGGAATTACTTGTTGCGTCACCATCACTTCCACTTGCATTTAAATTAATATCAAGCATATACCTTATAGCAGCATTCTCCGAAATAAAATTTACGTATGACAATGAGTAACTGTTCACTATGTGAAACTGAAATTCATTCTTGTAACTGCTTGAATCTGTTTGTGAGTAAATTTTAGAAATGGAAATTAGAAATAATGAAATCACGAATAACATTTTTTTGGTGTGCATTGCCGCTCCTAAATTTTGATGATTAAAATTGTGAATAATGCAACGCAAAATTAAAATATTTTATCGATGTGGGGAAGGGAAAAAATTAGGGATGAACAACTCGATCCGGATTTGCTTCAACAAACTCTTTCCAGTTTCTGCTTTTCTTTACACCGGTTAACGAAGTGATTTTAAATGCATGACAGACAGCCACGGCAAGTGCGTCCGTTTCATCAAATTTTATTTTCTTCTTGTTGATGCTCGTTAATTTTTTGATCATGTACTGCACTTGTTCTTTTGTCGAAGCGCCGCTGCCGGTGACAGCCTTTTTAATTTCTCGCGGAGAGTATTCTTTGATCGGCAAACCGTTGTGAGCGGCGGCAAGCAGAGAAACTCCGCGTGCGTAACCAATCTTTAATGCCGACTGTACATTCTTTCCGTAGAATGCGGTTTCAAGTGCGAACTCATCCGGCTTGTATTTTTTTATTATCAAGTTTAGTTCATCATAAATTTTTTGTAAGCGCGGTGCAAAATCTTTAACGGCGGGTATGCTGATGATTCCCGAATGGATATGTTTTATTTCGTTCCGGTCATATTCAATAATCCCGAAACCGGTTGTGATGGTTCCCGGGTCAATCCCGATTATCCGCATTCAAAACCCAAGTTTGCTGTATGGTAACATTTGCAAAACTCTCTGCGAACTCGGCGACTTCTCTGCGGACTCTGCGGTTTAAGGATTTTCACGCAAAGGTCACAAAGAATGCGCGAAGGACGCAAAGAAAAAAATCAATCGACAAAATCTGCATTGGAAAAAACATTTTGAACATCGTCACAGTCTTCAAATGCTTCGATAAGCTTCATTAATTTTTCCGCATTCTCGCCGTTCACGCTCACAAGATTTTTTGCAGTCCATTGAAGCGAAGCATTTTCGACAATAATTTTTTTTGCAAGAATTGCCTTCCGTACCGGTTCAAAAGTTTCCAGCGAAGTTTTTACTTCAAAAAAATCTTCTTCGGTTTGAAGATCATCCGCGCCGGCATCGAGAATAATTTCCATCATCTCATCTTCAGATTTTCCGTCACGTTTAACAGTAATGACACCTTTGCGTTCGAACATCCATGAAACCGAATTTGCTTCGCCGAGAGTTCCGCCGTTTTTTGAAAACGCATGCCTTATCTCTGCAATAGTTCTGTTTTTATTGTCCGTTGCTGCTTCAATGAGTAGTGCAATTCCGCCGGGTCCGTAGCCTTCGTACATAACTTCATGATATTGTGCGCCTTCGAGTTCGCCGGTTGCTTTTTTAACCGCGCGGTCAATATTATCCGCCGGCATGTTTGCAGATTTAGCGTTATCAATTGCAAGCCGCAGTCTCGGATTGCCGTCCGGGCCGCCGCCGCCGTGCCGTGCCGCAATTGTAATCTCTTTGATGAGGCGCGTAAACATCTTTCCTCTTTTTGCATCAATGGCAGCTTTCTTGCGTTTGATTGTTGCCCATTTTGAGTGACCGGACATTTTACATTTCCTCTATATTTCACTTAACGTTTGCAGTACCGTTTTCTTTAACATTGATATCTTTGATTCTTATTTGCGGGAACGATCTTCCGTCTTTGTTTACCGTTTCGATTGTGTACACAATATCAACCAAATTTTTTTCTTTATCAATGCACTCCGCAAATGAACCGAGATTGAATCCGATAGCATCGAAAATTTTATCGTTGCCGTTTTGCCTGAAACATGTAATCAAATGATTTGAGCCGACAATTTTAGGCGGGTAAACAACCGAAACATTCTCGCTCAAAAAAACCGGGCGCATATTACCGGGACCGAACGGCGCAAATTGATCGAGTATCCGCAAAAACTTTGGCGATATTTCCGAAAAAGATAATTTAAAATCAATTTTTACCTCCGGGAGAATTTGTTCTTCTTTCATATCTCGTTTTAAAATTTCATTAAAACGAGTACGGAAATTTCCCAGTTTGTCGATTTCAACAGCAAGCCCGGCTGCGGCTTCATGACCTCCGAACTGAAGAAGTAGATCTTCACATTCTTGCAGTGCATCGTAAATATTGAAACCGGGAATGCTTCGTGCGGAACCTTTTGCAACTCCGTCAATAGTTGTTAGCATAACAGTGGGCTTGTGGAATTTTTCGACCAGTCTTGAAGCAACAATTCCGATCACACCGGGATGCCATCCGTCATCATGCAGTACAATGCCGAGATCATTTTCAAGATTGATTGTAGATTCAACGATATCAATAGCATGTGAAAAAGTTGCTTCATCAATAGTTCTTCGTTTGGAGTTTTCATCCTCCAATACTTGCGCAAGCTGAACCGCTTTTTGAGGATCATCGGTTGTGAAAAGTTCTACAGCTCTGTTTGCATCGCCGAGTCTGCCCACAGCATTTATGCGCGGTGCAATTGTAAAGACAATTTGTCCGGCGGTTAAATTACCGGGTTCCATCCGCGCACTTTTAATAAGTGCGGCAATTCCGGGGCGAGGATTTGTATTAATAATTTCCAGACCTTCGCGAACAAGAATTCTATTTTCACTTACGAGCGGAACAATATCTGCCGCACCGGCAAGAGCAACAAGATCCAGATATTTCAATGCCATCTCTTTTTTGCCAATGCTTGAACCGACTGCAGATGCAAGTTTAAATGCAACCCCGGCGCCCGAAAGATATTTGAAAGGATAATTACAGCCGGGCTTCAATGGATCGAGCACGGCAACGGCTTTGGGGATTTGCTCTTTCGGCTGGTGATGATCGCACACAATAGTATCGATACCGAGCGAGTTTGCGTAATCGATTTCTTCAACAGCAGTAATTCCGCAGTCAACCGAAATCAATAATTTTGTTCCGCGCTCTTTTATAATATCGAGGCTCTGTATCGAAATTCCGTAACCTTCGGTTAAACGATTCGGAATGTATGTATCGACATTGGCGCCGAGTTCTTTCAGAAATAAATACATCAAAGCCGCAGAGCATGTGCCGTCAACATCATAATCTCCGTAAACACAAATTTTTTCATTCGATGTGAGTGCACTAATTACACGATGCGATGCTTCGTGCATTCCGTTCATTAGAAACGGATCGAATAAAGAATCGAGCGAGGGACGGAAAAAAGATTTGGCTTCGAAGAAGTTGTTTATTCCCCGATGTATTAATAAGCCGGCAAGAGAGTTCGTAATATTAAGACTATCTGCAAGAACAAGAACGGATTTTTCATCCGGCGTTTCTTTTAACTTCCAGCGGTGTTTTATCATGGTGTCAATTCATAAAAGAACACTATAATGATACGTGTTTATAAGCCGAATTCTGTTCCCCCGATTGAAATCAGGGGCGGCAGTTATTTATCTCGCCACAGCATTACTGCCATGATCCAGCGGTCTACCCGAAAACAATGTCTGCTAAAAAAAAGCAGACAACCAAGACGAACAGCCTTGCCCCGATAAATCGGGATGCTTTCTGCTTGACCTTGCACCAGGTGTGGTTTGCCCAGCTTCCGATATTACTATCGGAACGGTGAGCTCTTACCTCGCCATTTCACCCTTACCCCGAATCAAATCGGAGCGGTATTTTTTCTGTGGCACTTTCCGTAGCCTTGAACTTGCGTTACAACGCCCCCGGGCATTACCCGGCACCTTGTTCTGCGGAGTTCGGACTTTCCTCTATCCCTTCTAAATAGGGGGTAGCAACTGCCCAACACGTATCATCAACTGTTCTTCTACTTACTCTTTTATTATACATATTATTTTTTTTCAACTGGGGCTAATATAATAAAAATAGACTCTGTCCGCATTAGCAAAAATACCAGCGGTGATAAAGCATGAAATTTACGGTTTTAATTGCTCATCAAATTTGTAATGAAGCGCATGTTTTTTGAAGACGAATTCGATATGATAATTTTTATTACTGCCGTCAGCGGCACCGACAAAAACATTCCGATAATTCCCCACAAATAACCCCAAAGCATTAATGAAAATAAAATAACGAGCGGATTCAAGCCGAGCCGGTTGCCGAAAATTTTTGGCTCGAGAATGTTTCCGATAATATTTTGTATCAGTATCAACGTTGCGGCAATCAAAAAAGTATATCCGAAAGATTCATATTGAATGAGCGACATTACCGAAATCAACAGAACGGCGATCACCGACCCGATGTTCGGAATGAAATTCAACACAATTGAAAGAGTTGCCCAAATAACAAAGAACTCGATTCTGAACGACCACGTGACAAGTCCGATTACAACTCCAAGCAGAAGGCTTATAAAAAATTTTGTTACAATATATTTCTGCACTTGCTCGGTAATGTCTTTATAAGTTTTCTGTAATTTTATCTCACGTTGAATGGTCATTGTTGCCAAATCTTCGCCGGTCGAATGTTCTTCTTCTCCTTCATGTTTATCGCTCAGTTCTCTTTTCATTTTTTTTATTGTCGATTTAATGCCCTTCTCAACGAAACGAAGCCTGATCGCTTCGACTATTTTATCGTGACCGCCGCTGATGAAAATGAAAAAGAAGAGAATCAAAAAAATGTATGACAGTGCATCAATTGTAGATGCAAAGATTCCGCTTGCCAGACTGCTGTAATCAAAGTTTTCGAGTATGCCGGATATTTTGAAATCTGTAAACGCCGGTTCTTTTATTCCGAAAGAAACAGCGGTTGAACTTACAATGTGATTCAACTTGCCTTCGAACAAAGGAAGTTTTTTCCCGAACTGTACGAACGCATCTATAATAATTTGTGAAATTCCCCCGAGAACCGTTACAGTAACTAAAATATTTACGAAGATGATCAAGCCTAATGGGACTTTTAATTCCGTAAGTTTATTGTTGAGCGGTTCGAAGATGAAAAAAAGAAAATACGCGATAACAAACGGAAGAAAAATATGCTGCAGTTCCTTCAGCACGAATAGGATTACGAACAAGCCCACAACCGACACAAAAAATTTAATTACCGGATCGCTTAAAGTTTTTTTCATAGAAAGTATTCCTTGGACACGGTTAAAAAATAGCCAAAAAAATTTTATTATAACGTTTAATTTTAGTTAAATTTGGTCGTTCACAATTCCAGACCACTGAGGAGCTATGTTGCACAAGTCATCACACCCCGGCATAATTATATTTTTAGTGCTCGCACTAATTTTAATCGGCTTTTCATTTATCATTCACGCAAGAACCCGCACCGGCGTTTCAATTAAATCCGTAAAGCATCCGGAGTGGAGCCGAAATGCAACTATTTACGAAGTTAACGTGCGTCAGTACACAACCGACGGAACTTTTAACGCGTTCGCAGAACACTTGCCGCGCTTAAAAAAATTGGGAATAGATATCCTGTGGTTCATGCCGGTTAACCCGATCGGCATACAAAACAGAAAAGGAACTCTCGGAAGTTATTATTCTGTTAAAGATTACAAAGCAGTGAACCCTGAATTCGGGACAGCCGATGATTTCAAAAATGTTGTGCAGAAAGCACATGATCTCGGCATGTACGTAATCATCGATTGGGTTGCAAATCATACTTCGTGGGATAATGTGTGGACGGAAAATCATCCCGAATTTTTTACAAAAGATAAAAAAGGAAATTTTGTTTCGCCTTTTGATTGGAGCGATGTAATCGATTTGAATTACGACAACAATGAAGTTTGGAATTACATGGCAGATGCAATGAAATTCTGGGTAAAAGAATTTGATATCGACGGATTCCGCTGTGATGTTGCCGCGATGGTTCCGCTCGATTATTGGAAATGGGTGAAACCGCAGCTCGATTCGATCAAACACGTTTTTATGCTTGCCGAAGCGCACGAGCCGGAACTTCACGAAGCTTTTGATATGACTTACGGCTGGCAGTTGAAAGATATTTTTGTTGATATCGCACAAGGAAAGAAAAAAGCAAGCGCACTTTTTAAATTATTCGAAACAGAAAAGAAAACATATCCCGAAGATGCTTACCGGATGGTGTTTACTACAAATCATGATGAAAATTCATGGCACGGGACAGATCAGGAAAGATTCGGAAAATATGCCGAAGCGTTTACTGTAATTACCGGTTTGGTAAACGGAATGCCGCTTGTATATTCCGGGATGGAAAACGGACTCGATAAAAAACTTCTATTCTTTGAAAAAGACCCGATTGAATGGAAGGAAAGCAAGTACGCCGATATTTATTCCAAACTTTTCGCATTGAAAAAAAACAACAAAGCTCTACGGAACGGAATTGAAGGCGGCGCTTTGAAAAAAATAAAATTGAACGACAAAAATATTTTTGCTTTCTCAAGGGAAAAGGAAAACGATAAAGTTGTTGCAGTGTTCAATTTATCTGCCGGGAAAAAGAAAATATCGTTCAACAAAACTAAAATAACGGGCGAATTTAAAAATCTATTTTCAGATGCTGTTGTTACTGTTGATAACAAATACGAATTGAACATTGAACCGTATTCTTATATCGTACTAACTCGTAGTGCAGACTAATAATCCGTTACACTATTGCTGTTTATAGCAATAGTTCTGAAAAGAAGGAAGTAACTATTTTCTCTGTCAGCCGAGGAGAAATGGTAACGGTTTACGGATTTAGTAATTCTAATAAGAATTATTTTTACAAAATACTTACACAAAGGGAAGTATTTTACCATGAGTCATCGGCGAAAAATAACAACGGCTACATCTCTTTTTTATTACTTAATTCTGCTTACCGGAATTTGTGTTGCTTTAACTGTTCTGTACAGTTTAATGATAGGCGGCAAAATAAATTTCATCTCCGGTAATCTGAAAGGAACCGCGCTAAAAGTTAAAACTTTTGTTGCTCTTGCCCACCAGGATTTTTTAAAGAGTAAAATTGACGGCTCAAACATAAGCATCCAATCGGCATGGCAGTATTTGGATATTGCGGAATATCATTCAACAAAACTGTTTGAGGAAAAAGATAAAGATGCTTTTTTAACATTATCTGTAGATGATGCCCAACTCAGAGAATCCTTACAGCATTTACAAACTTTGTTGCTCGAATACCGCGGCGTATCAAGCCGGTTAATCAATAATAAATTTTTACTGTACGACAGCCTCCATGTTCAGTGGGAAAAGACTTTTGAAACTCTCAACACCCAAAGCGACCGGATTGATAACCACATTACAGAATTGCAAAAAGGTGAGATTACCTCTTTCAACATCTCGATTTTTTCGTTAGCGGCATTTTCGATGATCTTCTCGTTTATTTCGATTTACGTTTACTATAAATACAAAACGCAGAAGGATTCTTTCACAAGAAAAATAGAAAACGTGAATATTACACTCGAAAAAGGGCTGCGTAAAACCTCGATTACTCAGGATGCATTACAAGAGATTCAGCGTAAACTATCAACACTAATTCAAAATCTGCCCGGCATGGTTTACCGGTGCAAGAATAATACTTCGTGGACTATGGAGTTCGTAAGCGGAAAAAGTATTGATATAACCGGTTACAAACCGGACGACCTAATTAACAATTACAGAGTTGCTTTCGGAGACATAATTCATAGAGATGACAGATTAAAAGTTTGGAATATAATCCAGAAAGCAGTTGAAGAAAGGAAACCGTATCAGCTTGTTTACAGAATTATTACTCAACCGGGAATTATCCGCTGGGTTTGGGAACAAGGCACCGGTGTTTATTCCGAAAAAGACGATGAGATTGTTGCACTCGAAGGATTTATAACCGATATCTCCGAACAAAAAGCCGCAGAAGATCAACTGCAATTGCAAAGCAACGCACTCGAAGCGGCTGCAAATGCAATTGTTATTACCGATAAAGAAGGCAGCATTCTTTGGATAAATTCTGCGTTCACAAAATTAACCGGTTACTCCGCAAGAGAAGTTATCGGAAAAAATCCGCGCATCCTCAATTCGGGTGTACACGATAAAATGTACTTCGAGTACTTGTGGAATACAATTTTATCCGGCGATACATGGCGCGGCGAAATTATCAACAAAAGAAAGGGCGGCTCGCTTTACAATGAAGAAATGTTGGTCACTCCGGTGAAAAATTCCGATGGCGCAATTGCAAACTTTGTTGCTATTAAATCGGATATTACCGAGCGGAAAAAAGCAGAAGATGCTCTGCGCGAAAGCGAACTTAGATTCAGAGGCTTATACGAAAATGCAACCATCGGCATCTACCGCACTACCCACGACGGCAAAGTATTAATGGCAAACCCGACTTTAATAAAAATTCTCGGCTACAATTCTTTTGAAGAAATAAAAAACATTAACGTAGAAGAAACTTATTTGGATTCGCAAACACGAAAAAGATTTAAGGAGGAACTCGATCTCAAAGGAAGAATATTCGGTTTCGAATCTTTGTGGAAGAAAAAAGACGGCGTACCTTTATACATTCGTGAAAGCGCGCGGCTCGTCCGCGATGATGAAGGAAATGCTCTTTACTACGAAGGCACTATTGAAGATATAACCGAAAAGAAAAAGGCTGAAGAAGAATTAATCAAAGCAAAGGAAAAAGCCGAGCAGTCCGATAAACTCAAATCCGAATTCTTATCGCAAATGTCCCACGAAATTAGAACGCCGTTGAATGTTATTCTTAGTTTTATCAACATGATGCAAGAAGAGCTTTCGGGAAAAGTGGACGAAGAATTGAATAACGGTTTTGACGTGATTACCGAAGAAGGCAAACGGATTATGAGGACAATCGAACTGATCATCAATATGTCCGAACTGCAGACCGGTCAATACAGCACAAAACCGAGAAGGATAGATATTCACAAAGAGGTTCTCGAAAAACTTCACCAAAGTTATTCTGCCGCAGCCAAACAAAAGAAAATCGAGTTCGATATAAAAAAATTGAACGAGCAGACTTCATTGCTTTTGGATGAATATTCTGCGAACCAAATTTTTAATCATCTTGTTGATAACGCGATAAAATATACTCCGAAAGGAAAAGTAGAAATAATAATCGACCGCGACCCGCGCAAAAAATTATATGTCGATATCATTGATACCGGCATCGGTATATCGGAAGAATACATGAACATGCTTTACACTCCGTTCACCCGCGAAGAGAAAGGCTACACAAGAAATTTTGAAGGGAACGGTCTCGGTCTCGCACTTGCAAAAAGATACTGCGATATCAATCAAGCCGAAATAAAAGTTACGAGCGCAAAAGGCAAAGGAACAACTTTCCGCGTTACATTTTTAAATGAGTAAAACATAAACTGGGACTAAAGTCCAAAATTAATGGGTTTACACAATTGGCACGACCTTTAGGTCGTGCTACAATGTCTGTCTTATGCAAATGGCTTTAGCCACTATTTAAGACAATTAGGCTAAAGCCCGAGTTATTGGGGGTATTCTTTTCCCCGACATATCACCGCAAAGCGGAATTCCTTTTGCACGGAAAATGCCGGGGCAATTTAAAAAACAAAACTTGCGTAACTTATAATGAGTAAACCAACCGTAATCAAATTCAAACCGCTGACAACAAAAACATGGAATGATTTCGAAGAATTTTTCGGAAAGAACGGCGCTTGCGGCGGATGCTGGTGCATGTGGTGGCATCTTACAAGATCTGAGTTCAACAAAAACAAAGGCGAAGGCAACAAAAAGAAAATGAAAAAAATTGCTGCCTCGGGAAATGTGCCCGGTCTCCTTTTCTACATCAACAAAGAAGTAATTGCTTGGTGCTCACTTGCACCGCGTGAAAATTTTCCGACGCTCGAAAAATCACGGATACTAAAAAGAGTTGACGACAAAAAAGTTTGGTCGCTCAATTGTTTCTTCATCAAAAAAGGATTCAGACGAAATGGAATTTCTTTGGAAATGCTGAATAATGTAATCGAGTACGTTGGAAAGAAGAAAGGGAAAATAATTGAAGGCTATCCGGTAGAACCCAAAAAAGAAAATTACCCTTCCGTGTTTGCCTGGACAGGCTACGCATCTTCATTCCGCAAAGCCGGTTTCGAAGAAGTTATACGCCGCTCACCCACACGACCGATTATGAGATATTATTTGTAACAATTTTTTTTAAAAGATGCACTGCACGCGTCTTTACAACTAAGATGACTTCCAACAAAAAATTTTGATATTTAATTTCTGAAAATTTCTTACACAAAGCTGCACCGCTGACTTTTATTAACATGCGGAAACAAGACTCATTCTCTCAAAGAGAAAAAAATTACTCTTGTAAATAAAAGAACAATTTGTTAAAATTTAACAAGAGGGCTGAAAAAATTATGAAACTTACTCTTCTACCAGTTAGAAACAAATTTATATATATCACAAAAATTTAGGACGAAAAAATGAAACGTGTAATGATATTTTTCTTATTTCCAACTCTACTTTATGCACAAAAGTATCCACAAGCTACTGAGATATGGAGTAAACCCGAAGAAATAAAAGCAATAAGCAATTGGGCTGGTAGTGTCGATAACATATCAACGAGTGCGGATGGAAAAACTTTGTACATTTCAGTATCGGGAGTAGCTGTGACTCATTTAAGTGATAGTGGCTGGACAACACCATACAAATTAGGAAGCCACATTAATAGAGATTACTATGTACGGGCACAAGCGATAACGCCAAGTGACAAAAGATTATTTTATACTTGGCTGGTCGGTGATTTATGGTATCTGTTTTACAGTGATTGGGACAACGTTAAAAATGATTGGGGACAGCCTATTAACTGCGGACCAGAAGTAAACCAGCCTTATGGGATAGGTGGTGTTACAGCGCCGGATGACACCACAATAATATTTACGAGATATGAACCTGCATATATTGCATGTTACAACAAAGAAACAAGACAATATGATAATGTAAAAAATTTTCCTAGCGAAGGATTAAACTTTGTTTCTGCTTATGGTATTTTTACTACTCAAGACTTATCTAAAATATATTATCTAACAACACAGACCGATACGACGCTTGACGGTAAATATTATGTGAAAGAGGATTTAATTGTCAGGTATAAGAAAGCAAATTCAACTGATTATAGTCGCGCATATGTACTTAATATCAGTTATCTAGCAGATACACTTTACTTTAATGGTGAATATATTGAAAGGGGGCAAGCATATCCAACAATAACTGCTGATGGAAAAACACTCTTTTTCGTTGCTACCTATCACGGTCAACAAACTGTTTACATTTCTCATATGCTTATTGATGAGAATGGCAATCCAGTCTCTGTAAACAATGTATCACCTGAACTGCCTTCTAATTTTTATCTCTATTCTCCTTATCCAAATCCTTTTAATCCGTCAACAACAATCGAATATGAACTTAATAAAGAAAGTAAAATAAGCATCGCTGTTTATGATACGCTCGGAAGAAAAGTAAAAGAATTATTTAACGGTATAAAACAAGCCGGTAAATACAAAACAACTTTCAATGCTTCGGGACTATCAAGCGGAATATATTTTGTAGTATTAAATACTTCTTCCGGTTTCTCTGTTCAAAAAACAACTTATTTAAAGTAACTAATCACGAGGTGTTTTATGAAACTCAAAAAATGTGTAATGCTAATATTTCTGATTCCGTTTTTCGTTATTTACGGGCAATCCGGTTACGAAGAATTCCATTGTTATGTAAGCGATCAAGGAATGCAGCTCCAAAAAATTAATTCCATAGCTGTGACTACTACGGGGACTACAAATCTCGCAATCGTACTTTGTGTAGAGCAAGGGCAGAATAGGATAATTTCAATCGTTGATTTTGTAAACAAACTTAGAGATCAAATTCCTGATTTCTTTTTGAAAACAACCAACAACAATTATGATGTTAATGTAATAAATATTTTGGTTGATAGTATGGATACAGCAAATGATCGTGCGTTTGCTTATGAACTGCCGGGTATGCTTGTGCCAAAACCGCCAATCGATACAAACTTTGTTGCCGCCCCATGGATGGTTAAAAATGTTTTGGCAAAAGCGGACCGCGATTATAATTTTGCAGATTATGATTCTAACAATGACGGTATAGTTGATTTTCTTGCTTTTTTTGTAATTAAGTTTGCATCCGGCTGGGCAAATGGAACTACCGGTCTTAGTATTAATTCCTATTATACAACAAACGATACAACTTCCATCGGGACTTATATTAAGATAGACGGGAATGGTTACCTTTCATATTCTGGCAAGCGTGCTATAATACAAAGAAATACTAACGCAGATGCAAACAGAGTTATAGCAGTTAGTGTACATGAACTTGGCCATGCTCTTTTTGGTCTTCCGGACATGGATCATATCGGTGGTTATACGTATGATCATTACAGTCTCGGGCATTTCTGCGCAATGTCTTCATCAATAGGTTTTAGCGGTCGTCCGTCTCCATACAATCCGTTATTTAGAATACAGAACGGCTGGTTGACTACTACAACGTTAGCTTCGGGCACTCAACTGTTTTCCGATCTCCAAACCACTGGCCAAATTTATCAATACAGTTTACCCTACTACACTTCAGCAGCATCAAACCAAAAATTCTATTTAACTTATCATACTCCCTCTGTCAACAATTACTGGGAAGGCGCGTGGCCATTACCGCAAGATGCACAGAATAATAAAAGAGGAGTAATGATTTGGCATAATTCACCCAACGGAAGTTACAGTAACAAATATCACATGCCAATTGATATTGTTTCAGCACATGGTAAATGGCAGTGGGATTTGTCTCGCGCTAAGTTAGATAGCGTAAATATTTCATTAAGTGAAGCTGTAAATACCAGTATCCCTGATCCAATAAAAGGATTGGATAGTTTGGAAACTCGTTATTCCTACATAAAATTTAGATGGACACCTTCAATCCATTGGTGGACAGCAGAAGGGGTTTACTCTGATTATAGAGTTGGAAGTGCTTCATGTTTTTATAATCCATCAAGCCCAAAAACATTGGCTTTCTACACAAATCCAAATAGTAATGGTGCTTTAAATAACAGTAGTGAAAATTATAGTCGTACAATCGGATCGGATCTTAAAATGATAAACTTACGGGTCGAAAGCGGTACTGTGAAAGCAGATTTCAGTATCGGTGCTAACGCCAACATAATATCTGAAAGTGCTACATTGAAAAAAGGGAACTGGTATTTCGATCTGGATATTACCGTTAATTCAGGTATAACATTAACAATAGAACCAGGGGCGATATTAAAATTTGCTTCCGGTAAAAAATTAATTGTTAATGGAAGTTTATCAGCAGTTGGCAATTCAACAAGCAGAATAACTTTTACTATCGATGGTTCAGGTAACTGGGGTGGTATTCAATTCAATTCCGGCAGCGGCGGTACGCTTGATTATTGCGATGTAACTTATGCAGCAACCGGTATTAATATGTACAACTCTTCGCCAACTATTAAACATAGTTCGATTGATAACTGCAGCGGCGTTGGTGTTTATTGCGATTACTATTCCAGTCCGGTTTTAGTAGGTAATAATATTAGATACAATACATCATACGGGCTGCGGTGTAATGTTTATAGTTCGCCAAATCTAACCGATAACGGTTATCCCGGTTCCAACGTAATTAGAAATAATCTGAATGGAGTTTACACGGCGTACAATTGTAATCCAAACCTCAATGGTTACATGACATACGGCAACAGCGTTTTCGATAACACAAATCAGGAAGTTGTTGCTTATTACAGTTCGACAGTAAATGCAAATAAAGTGTATTGGGGTGTCTTCCCTCCACCGGATGCAGAATTTTATGCCAGCAGTTCAACAATTAACCGAAATGATCCTTTGCAGACAAACCCGAACCCAAACAGAAGTATGCTTCCTTCCGAAAACAATTATAAAGCGCCAATGTTCTCAATCGTGAGCACAGTGGGAGATGATCTTAATTCAGCCGAAGAAAAACAAAAAGAAGGCAAGTATGACGAAGCTATAAATTTGTTTCTCGAAGTGTTCAAAAAAGAAAAAGAGAACTCGAAAGGAAGATATGCCTTAATCAAAATTGAAGAATGTTTTACTCAAGCCGGGAAGAAAAACTTTCTTGATTTTTCTAAAAAAGAATTGAAGCCGTTAATCAAAGAAGAAAAGGAATTGTATGTTGTACTGCTGGAATTGGAGACACATCAATTGTACAATGTGGGTTATAAAGATTATGCGATGAATAATTTGAAGACAATCTTGAAGAAATATAATTACAACACTGAAATCGAAAAACAGACATTGTACAGAATAGGCGCGTTTTACCTTGATTTATTTAACGACACTTTGAACGCAGTGAAAACATTTGATGGCCTTGCAGAGAAATATCCTGATGATGAGTTGTTGACTTACGCGAACATGTTGTTAAATGAAGAACGATACAACAAACCAAATGCGAAAAAGGTTGAGCGATTAACCGAAACCGCCGAAACGGGGAAAGAACTTTTATCTAACAATCCCAACCCGTTCAACCCAGCAACAATAATAAATTACCGCGTACCGGAAAATTCTAGGGTAATAATAAAAGTTTACGATGTGCTTGGAAAAGAAGTAACTGAGTTAGTAAACGAAGAAAAGATATCCGGCAGTTATTCAGTAACATTTAATGCATCGAATTTATCGAGTGGAATTTATTTTTACACAATTAATGCCGGCAAATATTCTGCTGTGAAAAAGATGCTGCTGCTCAAATAAGAAATCAAATCTCAAAGGTAGAGACGACTCGCCGAGTCGTCTCTACAAAAAAATTTTAGTCCTTCTGCACGGATCTCAAAAATGTTCCGAATTGTTTCTGCTCTTCAAGTCTGCACGACCAAACAAGTTCATCATTCCAAACTGTAATATCGGGGCATCCGTCGCACATGCTCTGTCTTCCGTCTTCCATAAAGTCCACCGGCTGTATAAACATGATTGTTTGGAAATATGCTTTCTTAAAAAGTCTGAATGGATTTTTCAACATGTTGGCGGCGGCTTTTCTCAATCCTTTATCGAACGGAAAAAGTAACAGCATTGCCGATATTCCCATCCGCGAAGTTTTCGGCGAAGCATACGAAAGATACGTTCCGTTAAAGAAATGATGCGCAGTCATAACGAGTTCCAAAAATTTCGGGCCGAGATAGCCGTACAATTTATTTTTTGTCCCCACTCTCTCCGTCAAAAGCCATTTGAACGAATCAACTTTTTCCGTTCCGTTTAAATAAGCAGCCGGAATGAAATCCGGGAATTTTTCTTTCACAACTTTTAATACATCAGTAGAAAGTATATCAACTTTTCTATCTTTATCGGAATGATAAGTGATCGTCTGCCAGTCAACTTTTTGTCCGCCTGAATACCAATCGAACGGCATCGAAGGAACGACGTAACGGAAGCAGATAAAAACCATCGTGTTGACGATATTAATATTTTTCTGTGCCCACTCAATCATTGCCGGTGCATATTGAATTGTATCATCATAGACAGTCGAGTTGAACGAGCATGCAATTCCTCCGGCATCGGCAAGCATGCGTGCGTAATGATAGCGCAGTTTGTTCAATTCAATTTCATTTTTTCCTTTCCATTCGCCGCCGCGCCCTTGTTTGCTGTCCACATGAAAAGTAAATCCGAACACGCCGGCTTTTTTTAATTCATTGAGAAAAGCCGGATTGAGTGCGGCTCCGTTTGTGTTGAGTATTGGTTTTAATCCGCGCGATTTAATATCTGCAACGATATCAACAATTTGCGGATGGAGTAACGGGTCGCCGCCGGCAATAGAAATGCAATCGGAATTTCTATTTTTTTGAAATACATCGAGTTCGTGCTTTACTTGTTCCAAAGTTTTGTGAGAGTTTTTTGTATTCTTGCGGTAACAGCCGTCGCATGCAAGGTTACACATTGCAGTCGGTTCAAGCCATGAGATTGCATTATCGGGCAGTGTCCACGGTAAGCGGTAAAGTTTGCGGTGATCAAGAATTTTTTCGGGCATAGTTCATCCTCATTTATTTTTGTGTTAATGAAAGCGCAGCAGTAACTCTAGAATTATATATATAAAAGCCGATGCCCCGGCTAAAATATCATGAGGATAAACTTCAGTCTAAATGTATAAAAATCTTACGAATCAATAAATCCAATTTCTGGTTTTTACAAAAAAATTATTTAACCCGTAGTGTGAATCGGAAAACAAAAATTAAAAACTGTTGAAACAGTTTTAAAAAGAGAATCCGTTTTCATTAACACACGGCTTTAGCTGTGTGTTAATGGATAAAAAATAAAAAACAAATCCGTTTTACCTGTCCGGTGTTTTTTTTGACGGAAGGTTTACAAATCAATTCACACAACCAGTTAATTTATCAAAAAATTTATAGCTTGCGGATGAGGCGGATTTTCGCAGATAAAATCCGTGAATATCCGTGGTTTATTTATTTAATAAATTTTCTCTGCTTCAAAATCTCAACCGCATCTTTGCATGCAAATTGGTAAATCCAAACGAACCATTCACGGAAAGAGACTTTGTCTTTGTACGGTGAGTTGAGAAAATTTTTAACGAAAAGCGGACGGTTTATTTCAAGCTGGTTTAAAATGTCTTCCGAAGTTATCGAGGTCATCTCCTCTATTTTTTTTTCATCGGCTTTGCTCGCCTCAAAAATTTTTTCGTTGCTGGAGAAATAATTTTTCCGTTGAAGCAAAAAATAATAGCGCCGGGCGCCGTGTTTCGGCGGATCGGCTTTTACAAATTTTTCGTTTATGTTTTTCGTCTGCAAACCGTTCAACACAGCATTATTTATAATGAGCCCGGCGGAACTATCGAATGGAATATTTTTAAACGAAGGAATTTTTGAATAAGCCGCTTTTATTTGGGAATACCGGTCAACTATAATTTCCGCAAAGATTCGTGAGACATTTTTTACTTCATTTTTGATTTGTGCACCGTTCTGCCCGTCAACAATCATGCAAGCCGGAACGAATTTATTTTCTTCGTCTTTTTTGATAAGCCCTTCGCCGTAGAGTTCGTTGATTACCTCTTTATACTTTACATCGGTTAGATTGAAGTATTCTTTTATTACTTCCTCGTCAATTCCGTTATTCAACAGAACCAAAATTTCTTTGTGATGATTTTTATCTACGTTCAACACAGAATCTTTCTGTGGCTGGGGAATGTAACTTGCTTGATATTCATCTTTGAGTAATTCATGAATCTCTTTTTTATTGCTGCACGAAACAATTGCGAGAACCGCTAACAAAATCAGAAATTTTTTCATTCGTTTTCCTTTATTATTTGGCTACACTATCTAAAGAGAGTCACATAACTTGAAATCTTGTCTTTTCTTTGCGTCCTTAGCGCCTCCCTTGCGGTCTTTGCGTGAAATCCGCCGCGGCGGATTCTAACTGCAGAGAGTTTTGCACGAATTATTTTTTCCCAATAATCAAATCCGAGCCGTAGCTTGTATTTTTTCTTGTGATCTTTTTTATACCGGCTTTTTCAAACCATTCTTTCATTTCTTTTTCGGTGAAGGTATCGCCGCATTCTGTTGCTACAAGCATATTCAACGCAAATAGAGCACCGATTGCCGGCGAGGTTCTATCTTCGTTCATCACAAAATCTTTTATGATTATTTGTCCGCCATTGCTGAGTGCATCGGCACATTTCTTTATCAAAAATTTATTCTGTTCGTAATTGTTGATGTGAACGATTTGCGAAAGCAAAATAAGATCGCAGCCCGTTCCGAAACCATCTTTCAAATAATCGCCTTCGATGTAATCTATTTTTTCTTCGAGCGAATATTTTTCCGCGTAACGTTTGGTGAGTTTAATTACTTCGGGAAGATCAAACACAACGCTGATCATGCCGGGATTTTTACTAACAAACTCAAACGAGAAAGCGCCGGAGCCGCCGCCGACATCAAGCATTTTTTTTACGCCGGTAAAATCGATCATCAAAGAAATTATTTTTGCTTCACGTTCTGCACGGTAATGCATTGCATCGATAAAAGTTTCGAGCCAATTCCCGCTGCTTAGATTTTCGAATTCATGAACAGATGTTCCTTTGTGCACAGCTTCCGTTAATGTACTCCACGAATTCCACATATTGTTTGTGTGGAGAAGATTCCCCATAAACTCTGCACTGCCTCTCACAAGATAATTTGCCGCTGTTTCAGTGTTGTAAAATTTTCCGTGAACCTTTCTCAAAAATCCGAGTGCAACAAGTGCGTTCATCAATCTATCGGTTGCGTGTTCGTCTGTTCCAAGTTTGTTCGCAGCTTCGGACGAGGTTAGTAATTGTCTGCCGAGCTGTGTAAACAAATCGAGTTCAACTGCGGTCAGCAGAACGCGGCTTTGCTGAAATGACGCTGCAAGTGATCGTATTTGGTCGGGTGTAAAAATTCCTTCGTCGGGCATCTGTTACTCTCTTAAAATTTACACACGGAAAATAAATAATAAGAAATGCTCTTGCAGAAAGTTTTCGTGTTATAACTTCCCTTCGCGGTATAAAATCTGTGTTTTGATTCTTTGCAATTGTCTCTCGATAATAAGGTCGGCAAGTTGTGATGGGATGGAAAGTTTATCCTTCGAATGAAGAACTTCGTGCACGTTTGCTTCGCTCAAATCGATCCGGTAGAGGCTGTTCAAAAATCTTTCGTAATTGCGGGACATCAATTCTTTTATTCGCTCGATCAAATGTTCGCGGATTAAATTCATATCGGCTTCAACAGGCAAAGAATTTTCCTCGAGAGAAAAATCTTGCGAGAGTTTTTGAAGCAGTGCTGTGTAGAGTTGGTTTTCCATCCGCCCCTTAATTCTGGGTCCCGATAAAATCGGGACAAAGAATCTCCTGCCTTTTCATGTTAAAAATCTTTTTATAAACAAGAGCCGAATTTACGAACTCGTATTGTTAGGAGATTCTTCGCCGCTTCGCTCATCAGAATTTATACTTAACCCACTTAACTACTTCCGACCATTTTGGTTTTTTGCCGGTGCGTAAAATTCCAACGCGATAAATTTTTCCGGCAAGCGGAAAGATTGCAAACAATGTAGCAAGACTGATTCCGAGCGAAACAATTAACTGCCACATCGGTACTTCTAAAATCGTCATACGCGCCGGCATAACAATTATGTTTGCAAACGGAATGAATGCAGCAATCTTTGCAATGTCGCTGTTCGGATTCTGTATCATCGACATCGCAATAAAGAACGGAATCAACACAAGCATCATCACGGGCCACAAACCCGACTGTGCATCTTGCGGATTATCGAATATCGCTCCAACAGTTGCAAACAATCCGAGGAACACGAGCAGTCCGAGGAAAAAGTTTACGAGATAAAAAACAATTTGCAGTGTACTCACCTGGAACATCACATCCGCCGGAAGAACAAACCATGCAGTCGAAACAATCATCACAACCGGCGTTAACCAGATTGCCATCTGCAATAAACCGGTAACTGCAGAACCCAAAATTTTTCCAGCCATTAATTCACGCGCATTTACGGAAGATAAAATCACTTCAACAATTCTGCTGCTCTTTTCTTCAATCACCGATTGCATTATCATCTGTCCCATCATAAGCAGACTTATATAAAGCAAGAAAGTAAACAGATATGAAAGCACAAGGCTTCCGTAACCTTCTTCTTCAAAGCCGGCTTCTTTTGTTACTTTGAATCCGGTGAAATCTATCCCCTGTCGTGCAAATTCAAGTTCGTCGGGCGTAAGTTCGCGGTTGCTGAAATACTGATCGATCAAAACTTTGTTGACGAATCTTTCCAGTCTCTGCGATAACTGCATGTTTTTCGGTGTCTTCGAGTAGTATTCAATTTTTTTATCTTTCAGCGCAGTAACCGGAATGTAAATTACGCCGGTTATTTTTTCATCGAGAAGCTCTTGTTTTTTCTTGTTCAAAAATTCTTTGAATTCTTCTTTGCTCATCGTATAAAATTGGAAATGATAATTCCCTTCTTTCATCAAATCCGAAGTTCTCAATTCTTTTTCGATCCGCGCGCCGAGTTCTTCCGATTCAGCCGCAACATCAATGTTGAATTTTGTTGTGCCTTCGCTCATCAACAACATTTGGATTCCGATTATTCCGAACATGAAAAGAGGCAGAAGAATCGTCATCAGAATGAATCCCTTCGAGATGATTCTTTCCCTAACTTCCCTTTTGAAAACAGCGATAACTCTTTTATTAAACATGGTGCGCCTCCGTATTCACGCCGTCGGTTCCGGCAAGTTCAATAAAAATTTCCTGAAGCGATATATCGTTTGCGTTAAACTTCTTTACGTTCACTTCTTTTTCAACAAGAAGTTTTAACAACTCTTGTGCTTGGTTCGATTCTCTCAACCGTATCCCGGTTGTGTTGCCGAAGTTTTCTATCTTTTCGACTATCGGGTGATTTTTCAGAAATGAAATATCTCCGTTGTAAGTTAGGCTCACATTTTTTTGTGCATGCCTTGCTTTTATTTCGCTCAACGATCCTTTCAAAATTATTTTTCCGTGATCGATCATCGCAAGGTGGTCGCAAAGTTTCTCCGCAAAATCCATCAAGTGGGTTGAAAAAATTATGACCTTTCCTCTCTCTTTCATTTCAAGAATAATATCTTTTAAAAGATTTGTGTTAACCGGATCGAGACCGGCAAACGGTTCATCGAGAATTATGAAATCTGGATCGTGAAGAATTGTTGTAATGAATTGAAGCTTCTGCTGATTCCCTTTTGATAAATCTTCCACTTTGGATAAGCGGCGGTCGTAGAGATCAAATCTTTTTAAATACTCGTTAGCTTTTTTGTGAATCTCTCTTCCGCTTTTGCCTTTGAGCTCCGCAAAGTATTGAAGCGTTTCGATCACTTTCATTTTTTTGTAGAGACCGCGTTCTTCGGGAAGGTAACCGACTTTGTTCTTAAATTCTTGTCCGACTTTAACGCCGCGCAGAACAACCTCGCCGTCATCGGGCAGATAAATTCCCATCATCATTCGTATTGTAGTAGTCTTGCCCGCTCCGTTGCGGCCTATGAGTCCGAAGATCGATCCTTCGGGTACTTCGAACGAAGCATTATCAACGGCAGTAAGTGAATTGAATCGTTTGGTTAGATTTTTTACTTCGAGTGCATGCATCTATTCCCTCAAATATGTGTGCATATTTTGACGTGCAATATAACGAAAGTGTTTTTAAATGATGATGAACCGTCCGATTGAAAAATTTGCGGACTATCAATCTTAATACGAAAACACAACGCCAATAGCAGAGACTACCCGGCGAGTCGTCTCAACAGCAACTACGCAACATTGAACTCATGTCAACATCTTAACAAGATTAAGGTGAGAATAGTCCCGGCTTTTAAGTCGGGGCACAACACTTTAGGGCTTTAGCCCAAATTAAAAATTAATTTTGGACTAAAGTCCGGTATCCGGATGTTATTCATTTCCACGACATATCACCGCAAAACGGGATTCCGTTTGCACGGAAAATGCCGTGGCTATTTATTCTCTACTAGCTATCCCCACAAGAAAACCAATTGACAAAAAACCGAACTTGAATTAAATTGATTTCAAATTTTTGAAGCACTTTCACGGATGCCGTGAGCAGCATTCACGACAGAAGAAAAATTGATGAGGGCATTAATGATTTCTTCTTCCGTCGAACTGACCGTTTGCATTCCGCTGAAACACAAAACCAAAACACGAAAAAAATTTTTTGGAATAGATTTAACAACTTGCTGCACGCATGTTTTGAAAACAGTTATGGGGGTAAAAAGTCCAACTGTATTTTATCCGAAATTGAGGCATTGAGACAATGCCCCCAATATGCCGATTATAATCTTACGTGCGAGAACTGTTATTTATTTTTTTGTCTCAACCCTGCTTGCAGCAGGCAAGTTCGGATAAAACACTTAACGTTAGCTTGCTTCTTTTTTAATGTACATTCCGGTTGAATAATTGATTAAATTTAGGACAAAGAATTATTATTTGAAGAAAATATTGTGACAAAAGCTGAAATATCTGAAATAAAAAATGGTAACAATGGTGAACTTGGTAAGTATCTGAATCCAACTAATGATACCAAAACACTATTTTTTACTTTAGATAAATTGGGAAGATTACCCGAAAATTTTGATGGCAAATATTTCATTCCCCTTTGTAATCATCCAATTGAAAAGATCAGATTATTGGCAGTTAAAAACATAGGTAAATTATGTGATGAAAAATATTTAAATCAATTAGAAAATATTTCTATTTCCGATGAGAGCACTATGGTTAGACGGGAAGCTATTTCTTCTATCGGGAGAATGCGAAATAAAAAGGCAATTCCTATTCTGATCAAAAGTTTGAAAGATCCTGACCCTAAAATTGTATTACAAGCAATTAGAGGTTTGTTAGTTTTTAATGAAGATGAAATGGTTATTTCAGAATTAAAAAAATTAATTGATCATCCAAATGAAGTAATTAAAAACGTAATTGAAAAAGAATATTTTGACGAATCAAAATCAGAATACAATGGTGACCATTGTAAATCTCCAAATTATCTTAAAAACGTTGTTGTGAATGGTGATGTGCTTGAAATATTGAAGATCGTTCCTAATGAATCAATTCACCTTACTTTTACATCTCCACCTTATTATAATGCAAGAGATTATTCAATTTATCAAAGCTATGATGAATATTTAGAATTTTTGAGAGATGTTTTCAAAGAAGTTCATCGCATAACTAAAGAAGGAAGATTTTTTATATTAAATACTTCTCCAATAATTATTCCACGAGTTAGTCGTCAACATTCAAGCAAAAGATACCCAATACCATTTGACATACATCCTTTTTTAATTGAAATGGGCTGGGAATTTATCGACGATATTGTTTGGGTAAAACCAGAATTCAGTGCAAAAGATCGCAATTCCAGTTTTCGTCAACACAGAAAACCATTAGCTTACAAACCCACGGCTGTAACAGAATATTTAATGGTATACCGCAAAAAGACACATAAATTAATTGATTGGAATATTAGGCAATACGATTATAAAACTGTTCAAGAAAGTAAAGTTCTTGGTGAAGTTGACCAAATAAACACTTGGAATATTGACCCGACATTTGATAAAACGCATACAGCCGTTTTTCCAATGGAATTATGCCTACGAGTTTTAAAATATTATTCCTTCAAAAACGATTTAGTATTCGACCCGTTTGGTGGTAGCGGAACTTTTAGCAAAGCGGCTCAATCCCTTAACAGATACTTCTTCACAACCGAAATATCAAACAAATATTTTGAACGAATAAAAGAAAACATTGGTCAAAATGTTTTGTTTAATACTGAGTTTCCAAATAAATATTTTTCATTTCAAGAATTCTACAAAATTATTGAGGCTAACAAATGACGCTTACTGAACAAGTCGCAAAAAATATTATCAAAAAACTTTTGAAAGGTGAGGACTATCGTATTGAAATTGTAGCACTTATTAATGCTGATTTTCTGCAATATGCAATTGATTTCTTTAAAAAAATTGTTGAGGCAAAACTTAATAACCAAGACATTAATATTGATTGGTATAAAAAAGAATTCTTATCGAAAAGTTTACCAAAAGAAGAAATAGCTATACATTCTGGTTTAAACCAAAAAACGATCAAGAATATGTATAATTCCGAAACTAGGGAAATTGTAATTGACGCATCTTATCAACATTACGAACAACTGTATGAAGCTATTAAAAGTTTAGTAGATAGTGAAAACGAATTTAATTTGAAACTTACAATTAAAATTAAAGCTGTCAGCGTAGAGCTTAATATTGGAGAAAGTCTGATTGTTATAAATACACTTGCTGTCAAACGTGCAGCCTTGCGAGGGGGCTATTGGAGCACAGCCGGAAAACGTGTAGAGAAACCTTTGATGCAAACTTTATGCAAGTTATATGGTGTACCACAATCAAATTATTTACTTAAGCTTAAAAGTAAAAAGAAAAAAGTGGAATTTGATTTCGAAAGAGAAATAGATTTCTACTTAGTGGACGATTCAAAGAATTATAAATGTGAAGTCAAGTTGATGGGGATTGGTAATCCCGAAAGTGCTGATGCAGTTATTGCTAGAGCCAGTGAAGTTTTTGTTGCGGATAAACTTTCAGAAACTAATAAAAATCAATTGAACAGTCTTAATGTTAACTGGGTAGAGCTTAGAAGCGAAAATGGTTATAAAAGATTTAAAACTATTCTTGAAAGTTTAAATATCCCATTCGATAAAGATGGAGATTATACAGAAGAGTCATTGAATGAAATATTTAATGAAGTTTTCCAAAACGCAAGCTAACCTCTTTAATCCGTCAAAATAACGCCGGACATGTAAGTAAAAATTCCGTCAATAAACCGCCGGGCAAGCAAGAGGATAAAAAAAATTTTTGCCCGCTCTGCAAAAGCAGATGCTAAAAAAATTCATTCGGCGTTTATCTATTTTCAAATAAACACAAAACCATCGCGGAGGAAAAATGACGGGCATAATTGGGCTACTATCCGGTTTATATTTTATAATTACTATCAGTGTGGTTGGATTTATTCTTTACATGATGTACCGCATCGTTAAAGCCTTGGAAAAAATTGCTGAGACTTATTCTAAAAAGAACAACTAATTGTTTTCGGAGACGCGCGCGGTGCGTCTCCACATTTGCTGCAATAATTTGAAAAACAAAAGTGAATATTATCTCCGCAGAAAAGAGTTCAAATGAAAGACGAGTTATTTTATGATCTGCAAAAAAGTATAAAAGAAGGCGGCAAGATATTGAAAGGTCAAAAGAAACCGAGTCGTAAATTTATTAGTAAAGTCACATCTTCCCGCGATAAAGATGGAGCTGCGTTCCCCCCGCTGATAAATAGGAGAATAACCGAATGAACATTAATCAAAATATTCTACATGCAATCGGCAACACATCGATGGTAAAACTGTGCAAGGTTGTGCCGAAGTGTTTGTAAAACTTGAGTGGGAAAATCCAACCGGCAGTATGAAAGACCGCGCTGCACAGGCAATGATTTCAAGAGCCGAAGAAGACGGAAGATTAAAACCGGGCAATACAATTGTTGAATACACCGGCGGA
>JACOUS010000027.1 GCA_016177735.1 Ignavibacteriales bacterium
CATTTCCAAACTGCAACAAAGTGTAATTATCATTTTTAAAATTTCTATATATTATTATTTTAGAATAGTCATTTGTAATATTTAGTACAAACATCAAAATTAAAGAGCGGGGTTAAAATGAGAACACTGTTTTTCATAACTGTCCTCTTCCTTCTATTTACAATCGATTTATCCGCACAAGACTTCGGAGACATCGGCAAAGAAGAACTCGAAATGCTGCCGAAGAAAGAATACGCAGATGCCGATGCAGTAATTCTATTTGATAAAGGTACCATTACTATTCAAACAGATTTTACATTAAAGATAACCCGCCACATAAGATTCAAAATATTTACTGAACAAGGGAAGCAATATACCAACATTAAAATTCCATACTGGCACGAAGATGAATTAGGAAAACTTGAAGCCGTTTCATATTCACCCGACGGAGAAGAATATGAATTAGATGACGACAATATTTTTGAAGAAGAAGGAAGTAAGTTCAACAAAGTATCTTTCTCTATCCCCGGAGTTGAGAAAGGTTCTGTTGTTGAATATAAGTACCGGTTGATTTCGGAATATATCCGGGATTTGGAACCATGGTTTTTCCAAAGCCAGATATTCACGGAATTGAGCGAACTAGCCGTCTCGCTTCCGGTAGGATTTAGTTACAACAGATTAAATGTTAATCTGGAGAACTACAATCTGGAAGAGAAAGAAGAAAAATTTGAAGATCATTTTAACAATAATAAGCAATACACAAAATTTACTTTCGCGTGCAGAAATCTACCCGGCATTAAAGATGAACCGTTTACAGATAACATTTACGACAAGTATGCTAAAATGTTTTTCGAATTAAGATCCTACGAGAACCAATTTGTTCATATGGATTTTTCAAAAACATGGGACCAGGCTGTAAAATATTTCAAGGACGAATACGAAAACTGTGTGGAAGAAGATGATAACGTATTAAGGAACATTCTGGAGGTTTATAAAAATTCCGCCGGTCTGGAAAAAGCAAAACAAATCTACAAATACGTTTGTACCGAAATTAAAACTACCGAACACAAAACACTTGCCGGGGATAAATTTAAGAAACCCGAAGCAGCGGCAAAAGATAAAGCCGGGAGTTCATCAGAAAAAAATATGCTGCTAATTAATTTACTGCATCATGCCGGTTTTACTGCAGATGTTGTTTTAGTGAGTACAAAATCTCACGGTGCCGTAATACCAAATTATATCGATATCGATCAGTTCAACAGAATTATCTGCCGGTTAACAATTAACAGCAAATCATATTTCCTCGATACTGGAATAAAAGCTTTGCCGTTCGGTTATCTCCCTTCGGAAAAAGATATTGAAACCGGGTTGTTAATAAAAGAAGAAAAATCCGGCTTGATCAAAATAGAACCTCTAAAAATGCTCAATAGAACCGACATTAAAACTACAGCCGATTTGGGCGGTGACGGAATTATAAAAGTTACAACACAGATAACGCACAGCGGATATGAAGCTTTAACAGAACGCACGGCGATGGAAGAATTGGAAGCAAATAAACGCATCGAAGAGTTTGTAAAAAATATTTACAGCCAGGCTGTTGTTGATACTTTTTATTACACCGATGCAGACTCGATTAACAAACCTATTACATTAACAATCAAATACAGTATGCCGGATTATCTAAACGAAACCGATCAATATGTTTATTTGACTCTGCCGTTAATAACAAGTACAAAAACAAATCCTTTTGTAAAACCAATGCGTTACTCATCTATAGATTTTCCTTATCCTTTAATTACAAACGAAGAATTCAAACTTAACTTGCCGAAAAATTTAGATGCTGTTCAACTGCCGGAATCCAAAAGGAGCGGCATAGATAATCTTTACGTTTACAACATCGGTTATTCGCGGAGTGATAATTTTATTCTTTGCCAGAGAAGAACAAATCTGTACAACAGAAAAATTCCGGGTAAAAATTATCCGGCAATAAAAACTATTTACGAAGAGATGGTTGCCGGCGACCAGCGGCAAATTGTACTCACTAAAACAGCAGAGAATACTACTACCAACAAATAAAAGAATTCGAAAAATGAAAAATCTTTTTTCCTTCTTAATATATTTTGCATTATTTGCCCCCGCTCTTTACGGGCAAAAGGATTTTGCCAATCATAAAGTTAATATGGATTCACTGGTGAGAGTCTCTCAAGCCGTAATTCTATCGGACGATCATACGTTCGAAATCAACAGCCACAAAGACTCCGAATATTCTGTTCATCTGAGAATACTTATCAAGAATAAAGGCGGTGAAAAATATGGCAAGGTTCGTCTGCTGGAAAATGAATACCGGGAAGTAAATGATATTGAAGCAGCCATACTCGATACTAATCAACGAACAATTAAAACACTCGACACCGATGATATCGAAGAAAATGAAATATCGAGCGGATATGTTTTATATGCCGGCAATTCATATAAATCATTTTCGTTAACACACAACACTTACCCGTATATATTTGAGTGCAGTTATAGAGTTGACATAAAAAGTTTATTCTTCTGGCACGATTGGTACCCTCAGGATGAAGTGCCGGTACTTTCGTCTTCGTATAAATTGATATTGCACACTCCAATTAGTTTCAACTACTATTCTGTTGGTATCGATACAAAGCCGGAGAAAAATTTAATCGGTGAAGATTCTGTTTACACTTGGAAGCTGGAAAACATTCCTCCGCGGCTGCATGAAGATTATATGCCGCCTGAAAGCGAAGAACAAATGGCGCTCTATTTCAAGTCGGCTAATTTTATTTTAGATGAATACGAAGGCAATTCAATCAGTTGGAATTCGTTTGCCCAATGGTACCGGGATTTAACAAAAGAAAGATATGAACTGCCTCCGGCGGCAAAAGATGAAATTTCCAACAGAATAAAAAACATCACCGACCCGAAAGAAAAAATTAAATCCATATACAAACTTCACCAGGAAAAAAATAAATATACTGCCATCGAAATGGGAATAAGAGGCTGGCAGCCGCAGCCGGCGGCAGATGTTTATAAAAACCGTTACGGCGATTGCAAAGATCTAACTACTTACATGGTCGCCGCATTAAAAACAATCGGCATCGAAAGTTACCCGGCTTTGGCGCTTACGCGCGATAACGGCAGAGTAAATAAAGATTTTCCGAGTCCTCAATTTAATCACTGCATTTTATGTGTTCCTTTATCAGGTGATACTTTATGGATAGAAACAACAAACCCGTATCTCGAGTTGGGTGATGTTCCCTATTCAATTGAAGATATCGATGTGCTTGTAGTAAAAGAAAATTCCGGGAAGCTGGAAAGAACATCCGTAAAGAAATCTTCTGAAAATGTTTTTGCTTCAACTTTGGAAGGTACTATTGATTTGACGGGCAATCTCAATTTCAAAACAGAGATTAACACTACAGGCAATCGTAAAAATTATTTTAAAGAATACTTAATCAGTTATGATGATCAGGATGATTTAGAATTTCTGCACGATCAGCTTACCGATAATTATAGATACCTCAGCTTACAAAATTTTTCGACACAAGAAATATTCGATAAGATTCATAAATATGTTATTACGCTGAACGGGGTTTACAACAAATTTTTGCCGATGGTCGATAAAAGAGTTTTTGTTAATCCCGCAATAATAAATAGGAAGAACAGTAAAAGTTTGCCCGGAGAAAGTGTTTCCGAAAGAAAATTTCCGGTGTTTTTTAGTTATCCGTATCAAATAATTGATTCGGTCGCTATCGAGCTGCCGCTAGGCTACACTTTAGAATCAAAGCCAAAAGGAAGTTCTTTTGAAAATTCTTTCGGCAAATATTTTTCTTCCTTTGAGTTTAACAACGGCAAATTATTTTACAAAAGGTTTTACGAAATAAAAATGAATTTGATTTCGCTCGAACAGTATAAAGATTTTATAGAATTCTTGAAACAGGTTATTGCCGCCGATAAAACAAGTTTTGTACTATTAAAAGAATAGTTTTTGCCTTTACTAATTGTCATAAACAATATTGCCGGCTTGGGGACTAGTCGTCCCTACCCAAAAAATTGCATTTGAAAAATTCAGGCTAAAAATTATTTTTCATTAACAAGTTCTATTAAAATAGCAGTCAGTATGAGGGTTAATCATGTACAAAATTCTGTTCTTTTTAGTATTTGTTTTTACAGTATCCACAAATTTTTCGCAGTCCGCAGATTCAATCCTTTCATTAAACAACACCCAAATTTTTTCTGGAGAAAGTTATGTGTTCAAAACAGACTTGATAAGTAAGTTACCCGAAAAAGGAATTGACAACATTATCAGATTTTTTCCCGGAATTATTTCGTACCATAATAATTATTATTTACGCGGAAGCAGAAGTAATGAAATTGGTTTTTTTGTTGACGGCGTTCAAATCAATGATTTGTTCACATGGCAAAATCCTTTTCGTTTGTCACCGCAATCGTTGGATGAGATCAACTTATATCCCGGCTATGTTCCGGTAGAATACGGAAATATTTCTTCGGGCATGTTTGGTTTCAAATTAAAAACCGGCGGAGAACAGCTTCGTTTTAATATCGAGAACACAAGCGATAATATTTCTTTCAGCGGTGATCCGTTCGGTGAAAAGGAACGGCTCGGCACTTTTTGGTACGGCTACAATGAAATTAATGCAAACATTGGCGGACCTTTATTCACAAATAATATTAGATTTTTTGTTGATGCAAATTATCTTTTTAAGCGCGATCGTAATCCTCAAAAATATTCCGGCGTAAATAATTTTTTTGCTTTTGATAAAGTTACCAATGATTCGATACGAATAAATCTTCCCAATGGAATAGTACCGGGCAACGGTCTTGATAATTACAATTTTACCTCAACACTGCTGTTCGATTTTGGTGAGTTGAAAATAAAAACTTCCGGCATTTACTCTTTTCAAAGACAAGATGCTGAGCGGCTTCATATTCAAGAATATCTAAATCACCGTTACGGACAAATAGAAAACAAAGCCGGACTTTTTTCCGCTAACATTACTCATAACATCAGCGAAAATATTTCATACGAGTTAACCGGCAGTTATTTTTTCAGAAACGAAGAGACATTCGATCCTTATCTGAAAGATAATTATTGGGGTTATGGCGACAGCGTGGCAAATGCAGATGCCGGCATTGTTTGGAACCGCACAGCAAGGGATTTTCAGCGCAACTATTACGGGAGATATGTTATTCCTAGAAGTTATCATGTATTTGATTTTAGTTTTATACGTGACGGTGCCCCGCCGGTTAACTATGCAAAATCAGAACAACAGAAAATATCTTTAAAAGGTTTGGCAAAACTAAACTTTTTTGATTCTCACAATATTTATTTGGGAGGGGAATATACAAGCGAACTTATTCGACTTTGGAAAGTAGGCTATCAACTTTCTTTTGCAAGAATCTTTCGTAACCTAAGTGCAGATCCTCGCAATAGTTCTGAAGAATCTATAAAAGAAATGATATTGAAAACTTATGGAGTGAATAATTTTGGTTATGATCTTCTCGGCAACGCAGCCAATTCAGGTTTGTTTGCACCGCCGGAACCGACAACTTTTGCTCTCTTTGTAAATGATAATTTTACTTTAGCTGATTCACTGCAACTGAATATTGGATTGCGTTACGAATACAGAGATTACAATTACAGAAAGATTATCGACCCGTTATTTCCCGATAAAACTTTTATTCGCTCTTTTAATAATGAAATAAAAGAAGACGGTCTCACTGATACAAAAAGTTATTCGTTTATTCTGCCGAAACTTAATATCAATTACCGGCTCTTCAACAATCTCTCTTTTTCGTTAAGATATTCCGGTAATGTTCAATCGCATAATTACAATGAATTGTTCCAGGGGTTTTTTCATCAAGGATATTTGCTGACATATGGCAGATGGAACGGGAATGATCCGTTTTTAAACGGTGATTTAAAACCGATCGAGACTTCCCTCGTAGAATTTTCTTCAGATTACAACCCGGCTGATAATATCAGCCTACGTTTCAATTACTTTTATAAGCAGATCAAAAATCAATCGTCGTTAGATTACCAAAAAGTTGATCGGAATTCGGCATTTTACAAATATGTAATACAAACCGGGGAATCAAACTCTTTCGTCAACGGTACCGATTTAATGTTGGAGTTTTTAGATAAGCGTTTTGAAATATTTTCTTCGCTCTCTTATCAAAATGCACGCGGTTCTTTTTTAACTTCTCACGATAACTCTTACGGAGATTTCATTTACACTTCTGCACCTACTACAAGTAACAATGAAATTAATCTAAAAGCTTTCGTCAGCTATAATTTTTTTGACCTAAAAAAGTTTTCATCTCTTTTTGAAAACATGAACACATCATTAATGATTACTTTCAATAACGGTCATCCTTATACCTTAATCAAAAATTACAGTAGAACCGAGTCGGATATCAGGGATATGAAACCGATTGGAGAAATTAACGGACTTACAACGCCGTCAATTACTCAAATAGATTTCAAACTGGAAAAGAATATTTCTTTGTTTGATAAAGTAAACGTTGGAGTCTATCTGATGATTATCAATCTTTTTGACAGCAGAAATGTTTATGATGTTTTTCGATCAAGCGGGTCACCCGATTATGATGCACATGTTTCAGATCCTGAATTGTACCATATTTACGTTCAGTCGTATGGCGAAAAATATCTCGATCTTTACAAAATGAATCTGGAATACAACCCGCGGGATGGGCAGCAATATTTTTACGGACCGCCGAGACAAATTTATCTCGGTATAAAATTGAATTACTAAAAAGATTTTTAAGGGGCTGCCTCAAAAGTATTTCTTTTTATAGAATTGCACACGGAATAAAATCTGATTGAAACAGCTTGCTTCGCTATGCGGGGGATTTACACAGATTTTTTATTTGTCCCTTGGACTCCTACGTAGAACAATTACTTTTGAGACAGCCCCATTAATACAGATCAATCAAAAAATCCTTCCCAAAATTTTTCCCACAAATTTTTGCTGCCGGTAGCGCCGTGCTTGCGCCAAAATTTCGTATAGTTTTCTTGTGCTAATATTGCAAGCGGTCCCTCGTGAATTCCGCCGTTTACATATCCGTCGTAAACACGGATTGCAATTATATTTTCTTTTCCGAATTGCAAAACATTTTCCGGTATATCGTAAGTGCGCAATTCTTGCCACTCTTTTCTGTTATCCATACGGTAGGGAATATTATTTATCGGTCCGGTTGAACCGACAAACTTTCCATTGATAAATGTTTCGTCAAAGTCGTCTATTTTGCCGGCAAGCAAAACAAATTTTTTCCCTTTTAATTTTTCGGGCACATAAAATGTGTAACGGTACCACGCATATCCGTCGTAGCTTTTATAACCTTGATTTTCCCAATAACCGGGAACGTAAATGTCTTCCCAATCTTTATCGTTATGATTTTTTTCTTTGAACGAATCTTTATCGGAGAAATTAATTTTCCAGATGCCGGTTAAATCGATATCCCAATTTTTCATTTCATATAAACCAACGGCGCCTTCCAAAATTCCGCCGTCCAGTTCGGAATCGTAAACTCTCACTGCAATAACATTTTCTTTATCGAAGTTAATCATATGTTCCTGAACAGGATATTTTCTCCACGCGAAATATGCAGTAGAATAATCGGGTGGAAACGAACCCGAATAACCGACCAACTTGCCGTTGAGATAAACTTCGTCTGCATCGTCAATTCTTCCCAATAATAATGCTATACTTCTTCCTTTATAAGCCGGCGGAACTTTGAAAGTTTTTCTGTACCACGCAAAACCGTTGTAACCGTGAAAGCCTTCGTTTTCCCACGAGGAAGGAACGCGAATAATTTCCCAGTCATCGGTATTTACGTTTGTCTCTTTCCAGTTTTCATCATCGCCGATTGTAAATCTCCACAAACCGCGCAGATCAACAATCTTATTTAATTCTTGCGATAGAACTTCCTTTCCGTCAACAAAGAGAAAGAAGCATAGCATGAAGGGGAGTGCATGAAGAAATTTTGAAGCTTTCATAATCATCTTAAACTTTAATGCCAATATAAAATTAGGTTTTTCTTTTTTAGTCATACCGGTGCAACAAATTGTAAAAAATTGTCACGGATTTTTATTTGCCAAGCCCAACCGAGTGGCTTGAATTTTTGTATTCGCTGTAAAGAGCGGCACACATTCTTCTGACTTGCGCATCATCATCTTTTAATGCCGTGTTATAAACAACTTTTATCCCGTCATCAACGCCAAGCTGGTATAAAGCGAAAGCAATTAAAACTCTGTTGCGCGGATTTTTTTCTGCCTTCATTTGAGCAGTCAAAGCATCAACTGTTTCTTTGACATAGTACTTTGCGGTAAAATAGATGCAGTCTCTTTTCAATCCTTCGTTGCTCGATGAAATTCCGGTAATCAAACTTTTTACCGCGTTTGGTTTGAAGCCGGAATTATCTATTGTTTGATTTTGTGAGTTTGCCGATTCTGCTAAAACGAATGCCGCTGTTAAAACCAAAACAACTTTCTTAACGAAACTATTTTTTGTGCGTGTCATTTTTGTATCTCCTCTGTTCAATTATTCTTTTGTTTTTCTGATACTTTAGACAGAGGAGTTCAAAGGTAAGTTGTCACGCGAGAGTAAGGAGTTGTAAAAAATTGTCACTGTTTTGATAAACAAATCTGCCGCGTAAAAATGTATTAAAAGTTTACTTGCTTGTAATTGCTCTTGTAATTACTTTGTAACCACAATTTTTAACGAAAGTGATAAAATGAAAACGAAAGTTGTTAAGATTGGCAATTCACGAGGCATCAGAATACCGAAATCTTTAATCAACGAGAGCGGTCTTAAAAATGAAGTTGAACTTGAAGTCGGCAACGGACAAATAATCATCAAATCAATTTCAAAAAGTAGAGAATCGTGGGAAACTGCATTTAAGAAGATGGCAAAAAATAAAAATGATATTTTATTAGATGCCGATGCAACACTTGCTCAAACAAAATGGGATAAAGAAGAATGGGAGTGGTAAATGTTCTCTCGCTTTGATATTTATTATGTTAATTTAGACCCAACAATCGGCAGTGAAATTAAAAAAACCCGTCCATGCGTAATCATCTCTCCCAACGAAATGAATTTTAATATCGCAACAGTAATTGTCGCGCCGTTAACTTCAAAGCTGCGTAATTATCCAACACGCATTGCCTGCAAATTAGAAGGCAAGCAAGGTCAAATCGTTTTAGACCAGATCAGAACTGTTGATAAAATTAGATTAATTAAAAAAATAGATACGCTGAATAAGACAACACAAATCAAAGTTCTAAACGTTTTAAAAGAAATGTTTTCTGATTAACAGCGCGGTTAGAAAGGCGCGCAAATGATGCGAAGGCAAACCGAACCGGCTTCAAAAAAAATTAGATAAGGCTTATTAGTTTATAACCGATGCCGTGAACGGTGATAATTATTTTCGGGTTGTTCGGATCGGTTTCAATTTTTTGGCGGAGCTTCACGATGAAGTTATCAATTGTGCGGGTTGTTGTGAACACATCTTGCCCCCAAACATTTTTGAGCAGATCATCGCGGCTTACATTTTTGTTTTTGTTCTGCCACAAAAATTTTAACAGTTCATATTCTTTGTGGGACATCTGCACTTGCACGCCGTTTTCGAATGCGTTGTACGATGTAAAATGAACTTCAAGTTTTCCGATCTTCACAACATCGTCTGTTGAAGTGTTATCCGACCTTCGCAGCACCGCTTTCACACGCGCAAGTAATTCGCGCAAGCTGAACGGTTTTGTAATGTAATCATCCGCGCCGAGTTCGAGTCCGACAACTTTATCAACTTCTTCCCCTTTTGCAGTAAGTAAAATGATCGGCGTTTTTATTCCGTTCTCACGAGCTTTTTTGCAGATATCAAAACCGGAAAATTTCGGAAGCATCACATCGAGCAGAACGAGATTATGTTTATTCTCCAGAATTTTTTTCAATCCGGATTCACCGTCTTCGGCAATGTCAACTTCGTATCCTTCGAACTCGAGATTATCTTTCAAGCCGAGCCGCATGTTTTGTTCATCTTCCACAATTAATATTTTCATTTCGTTTCTCCAAAAATTTTCTGCAAAAAAAACATGACACGAAATAAACTGCAATAATTACCCTTGCAAAGATTACGAATCAATCAGCGGAAAGAGAAGGCGAAACTTACTTCCTTTTCCCACTTCACTTGTCAATTCAATTTTTCCTTTGTGAGCATCAATAATATGCTTTACAAGTGCGAGTCCGAGTCCCGTACCTTTTGTGTTATGCACCAGTCCTTTTGATGCTCTGTAAAACTTATCAAATATTTTGCGTTGTTCGTCGGGAGGAATTCCGATTCCGTTATCTTCAACTTCCACAACAGCAAATCCGTTTTCGTTTTTGATTTTCACCGAAACAAATTTTTTATCGCCGCTGTATTTCACGGCATTATCGATCAGATTAATAATTGCTTCCGAAACTGCTTCGCCGTCGCCGTTAATATTCACCGCTTCTTTTGACGGCTCAAAATGGAAATTGCATCCTTTGTTCGTTAGATGATAATTATATGTTTCAAAAATTTTTGCTGCGACGTTGTTCAAATCGATTTTGGAAAAACTGTAAGTTTTTTTACCGGCTTCAATCTGCGAGAAACTTAAAATGCGGTTTACAATTTTGCTCAAGCGGTTCGCTTCATGATTAATGATGCCGTAGTATTCCCGTTTTTTCTCTTCGCTCGTAGCGCGCCCCATTTCAAGCGTTTCGGCAAACATGCTGATCAATGCAAGCGGCGTGCGAAGCTCATGCGATACATTCGAAACAAAATCATTTTTGATCTGTGCTAGCTCAACTTCTTTTTTAATATTTCCGAATGCATACATCGCGGTAAAAACCATCAGCACAGTAAAAGCGGCGAGCAAAACTATATTTGTAAGTGAACGTTCTTTCACGAGCTGATCAATTGTTTTCCCTTTCAACAAAATTCCCAAATTGTAGTAAGGAACAAGCCAAAGATTTTTGCTCTGCTGAATATTTTTTAGATCAACTTCATCGGTTTGATAAATCTTAGTTTCGCTGTTTGATCTATAAACCGCAACAGAAAATTGGTCTCTGGCAACACTTTGAATTTTTGAAGTGAGATTTTTCTGAACAAAAATTTTCGCATCTATTCCAAGCACACAAAATTTATTTTCGTCGAAGACAAACATGAGGAACTGTAATCCATCAGGGCTTGATTTGAGCGGCTCTATTTTAACAAAACCCGATTTGACATAACGATAAAGTTTTTTCAACAGTGAACTGTTCGCGGCACTAATTTTTTCAATAAAATTATTGCTGCCGGATAACTGCAAACCGGTGCCGGATTTTTCGGCATAAAATTTTTTGGTAAGCGTGCTGTCTGAAATAAAAATTTCGCGAAGTGATTGTGTTTCAGTAAAGAACTGTTCCAGTTTTGTTTTCAGTCCGCGTTCACCGGGGTTATTTTCAAAAATAGTTTCGAGGCGGGTGATCCAGCTCCGTACAATATCTTCCGAATATTGATTGACCGAGAAGAGAATTGATTCGAGCTGGTTTTTATAAATTTCTCCAATCATCTTTTCGTTTTCATCGAGGGAAGAAACTTCGCGGAAAGTAAAAAATGCCAGCGGCAGAAAAAGTATTACTAATAGAATTACAATAATTTTTTTTATAGGTTTGCCCATAAATCTTACATGGCTGCATTTGGTAAATCAAAATATCAAAAACTCACATCAAAAACTTTTTCGTTTTTTTGCAATTCAACTTTCATTCACAAAAAAAATGGGGCGGGCATGAAGCACAAACTTCAGTTAATCATTTTCGTGTTGTTATCATTAGGCGTTCTCTCTTTTGCACAAAAAAAGAGTGATCAAAAAAATGATAAAAAAGAGAAAGACAAATTAACAAGTTCTACTTTCAACGGACTAAAATTCCGCAATATCGGTCCGGCTTGGAATTCCGGACGCATCGCAGACTTCGCAGTCAATCCAAATAATCACAGCGAATATTACGTCGCCTCTGCAAGCGGACACTTGTGGAAAACTACAAATGCCGGAATTACATGGACTGCAATTGCAGATACGCTTCCCTATTCTTTGGGATGTGTTGTTATCGATCCAAACAATCAATTTGTTGTTTGGGTTGGAACCGGAGAAAACAATCATCAACGCGCACTTGGTTACGGCAACGGTGTTTATAAATCTACCGACGGCGGACAAAGCTGGACGCACATGGGATTAAAAGATTCCCGGCAAACCGGCGGAATTGTTATCGATCCGCGTAACTCGAATGTTGTTTATGCTGCAGCCGAAGGATCGGTTTGGGGACCCGGCGGCGAACGCGGTCTTTACAAAACAACCGACGGCGGTAAAACATGGAATAAAATTTTGAACATCAGCGAGAACACCGGCGTAAATAATATCGTGTTCGATCCGCGCAACCCAGACGTTTTGTACGCGACATCGGAACAACGAAGAAGACACATCTTCACAAAAATTGGCGGAGGTCCGGAATCTGCAGTTTATAAATCGACCGATGCCGGTGCAACGTGGGAAAAAATTATGAGCGGACTTCCGACAGTTGATATCGGCGGAACCGGGCTTGCGATCTCGCCGGTTAATCCCGATGTAATTTATTTAAGTGCCGAAGCCGCAGAAGGCAAAGGAGGATTTTTTAGATCAACAAACCGCGGCGCTTCGTGGGAAAAGATGAGCGATACTTATTCATCGGGGCAATACTTCAACGAAATCTACTGCGACCCGAAGGATGCCGATAAAGTTTTTCTGATGGATGTTTATTCAAAATTTACTGAAGACGGCGGCAAAACATGGAACGCTATCGGAACCACAAACAGACATGTTGACGACCACGCTTTCTGGATCGATCCGAACGATACAAAACATTTTCTAATCGGCGGAGACGGCGGCGTTTATGAAACTTACGATGCCGGAAAAGTTTGGGAGTTTAAGTCGAATCTTCCAATCACTCAATTCTACCGCGTGAATACCGACAACAATTTTCCGTTCTATAATGTTTATGGCGGAACGCAAGACAATCAAAGTATGGGCGGACCTTCGCGCACTTTGAGCGAAGACGGAATTGTAAATAGCGATTGGTATCAAACTGTGGGCGGCGACGGTTTCTTCCAGGCAATCGATCCGAAAGATCCAAACATTGTTTACTCCGAATGGCAGTACGGAAATATTATCCGTTACGATAAAAAGAGCGGCGAACTTTTGGAAATTCGTCCCGAGCCGGGCAAAGGAGAAAAAACTTTTAAATGGTATTGGGATACTCCGTTCTTCATCAGTCCGCATTCAAACACACGTCTTTACATTGCAGCAGAAAAAGTTTTTAGAAGCGATGACCGCGGAGAAAGCTGGCAGACAATCAGCGGCGATCTTACAACACAAACCGACCGCAATTCTTTTAAAGTGATGGACAAATATTGGAGCGCCGATGCGGTTGCAAAAGATGTGAGCACCTCACCATTCGGATTGATTGTTTCGCTCGTTGAATCTCCGTTGAAAGAAAATTTATTGTTTGCCGGAACCGACGACGGATTAATTCAAGTTAGCGAAGATGCAAAGACGTGGAGAAAGATTGAAGAACTTCCCGGCGTTCCAAAATTTACACTCGTAAGCGATATACTTTCTTCACGTTTTGATGAAAATGTTGTGTACGCATCTTTCAACAATCACAAGCGCGATGATTTCAAACCGTACGTTTTAAAAAGTACCGATAAAGGAAAATCCTGGGAATCAATCGCGGCAAATCTTCCGGTTAACGGAGCGGTCAACACAATTGTTGAAGATCCCGTCAACAAAAATTTATTGTTCGTTGGAACTGAATGGGGAGTTTATTTCACCATTGACGGCGGCGAAAAATGGATTCAACTCAAATCGGGTCTGCCGAATATTAAAATTCCCGATATCACAATTCAGGAAAGAGAAAAAGATTTGGTCGTTGCAACATTCGGAAGAGGATTTTATATAATTGATGATTATTCGCCTCTTCGCGAAGTATCGAAAGAGCTTCTTGAAAAAGAATTTCATCTCTTCCCCGTTAAAGATGCTTTGATGTTCGTAAAAGCCGAAGGAAAATACGGACAAGGCGAAACATATTTTAAAGCACCGAACCCCGATTTTGGCGCTGTCTTCACTTATTATTTGAACGAAGTGCCGAAGACATTAAAAGAAATTAGAAAAGAAAAAGAGAAAGAACTTTTCAAAAACGGTGAACCGATACCGCAGCCGGCTTACGATGAATTGAAAAAAGAAGATGAAGAAAAATCTCCGTACATGATTTTTTCGATAACAGATGAAACCGGCGCCGAAGTAAAAAAGATCACAACTTCTGCTGCATCGGGAATCAACCGCGTTGTGTGGGATTTGCGTTACGATAATTTCTACCCGGTTGTTCCGAAGGAAAATAAATTCGATCCGGCGGCGAAACCGACAAGCAGTCTGCTTGCACTGCCCGGCAAATACAAAGTGAGCATATCATTTGTTGTTCGCGGCGAAGAGAAAAAACTTTTGGAACCGGTCGAGTTCAATGTTGTGCCGCTCAACAATACAACACTTCCGGCACAAAACAGAAACGAATTAGTGGCTTTCCAAAGAAAATCTTTGGAGCTTGTAAAAAAAGTTGTTGGCGCTCGTAAATATTTAGATGAACTTCTTAAAGACATCGAATACATAAAACAAACTGTGAACGGAACACCGAATGCATCGTTCGAGCTGATGAAAAAAGTAAATGCCATTGCAGATGAACTGAACAAAATTAATTTCAAATTCGCGGGGCAAACTCCGAAGGCAAGCAACGAAGAAATTCCTCCGGCAGATGTTCCGCTGAATTGGAGAGTAAGCGCACTAATGTCGCCGCATAACAGTTCAACATCGAACATTACAAAAAATCAGAAGGCGGCTTACGAAGTATTAAATGAAGAACTGCCGGCAATAATAGATGCGTTGAAAAAAATCAGCGAAGTTGATTTGAAAGCAATTGAAGCCGGGCTTGAAAAGATCGGCGCACCTTGGACACCGGGAAGAATTCCGGAATAAAATTTTTCTCTGCGGACTCTGCGAGAGATTATTTTCTCGCGGAGTCGTGGAGTGCACAGAGGTTTTGTCGTTCAGAACAAATAAGAGTAAACTCTTCTCAGTTCTCCTTCCAGCTCATCAAAATTTACAAAGCGGGCTTTGCGTATGTATTCTTTCCCTTCGATGAAAAAAAGAATTGTAGGAACAGTGAAGACGCTTTTCTGTGCGGCGGTTTCTTTTAACCCATCAATATTAACATAGCCGAACTTTATGAGTGGAAAATTTTCGGAGAGAAATTCAATCAGCTTCGGTTTGAGAACTTTGCAAACATTGCAGTCCGGTGTGCTGAAATAAACAACCGCTGCTTTGTTCGATTGAATGAAACTGCTAAAATCTTCGATAGAAATGATGTCAGTTTGCATTGGCGTAAAAAGTGTTTTCAACAAGTGCGAGGCACTCGCCGGTTAACAAAAAAGTTTTGCCGAGATTTATTTGCGCGCTTCCTTTTGTAAGTGTGTCAACTTCGGCTCTCAATTCCGTTTCATTAACAGAATTTATATGCGCCGCAATGAATAAATGATTTGTTTTCGTACGGCAGAATTTTTTGTAAACATCGCCGGTACATTTTAATTCGGCAAAAATTTCTTTCGTGCAATCTGAATTTATTTTTGCTTTGATAGCATAAACTCCGTCATTCTTTTGAATCTGTACAACAGTCGTATCCAGAATCGTATTCTTGTTGAGAATTTTATTTAGTGTACTGCAGTCGAACAACTCTGCGCCGTATTTTTCGGCAAGCAGTTGTAATTTGATTCTGCTGCTGTTGTTAATATCATCAAGTGCGGAAGATTCGTTCTTGTCCTTCGTGCAGTTTGATAATGTGATTATCGAAAACACGGAATAAATCAGCAGTAAAATTTTGGAAAGATATTTGGAATATTTTTTCATGGCTCAATTTTAATTATATGACTGATGTTACACAAGATTTGTTTTTGATAACCCGCACAATTTCATCTCTGCGGCTCCGTGAACTCTGTGTTAAAGGGACGCGGTTCTAAAAAATATTTTTTATATTCTTCAACACAGAGGACACAGAGAATGCGCTGGGTTCGAAAGAAAGTTGATTTTTTTAGAACCACTTTTCTTTCCAAAAAAATCTCAAAAAAATTAATTTACTTTGAAGCGAACGCGTAGTACTTCGTTTTCAAAACTTGTCGAAATTATTTTAAATGTTCCGTTAATTTCTTTTGTTGAATGCACGTGCGTACCGCTGCACGGACATGCATCGTAATCGCCAATTTTAATAATTCGTATTGCTTCGCCGGCTTCTTCCGGCAGACGCGAAAGATTGAACGCCGCCTCTGCATCCGCGCGGCTTATAAATTCTTCCGTAACCGGCGCATCGGAATTGATAACCGTGTTCACGCGTTTTTCTATATCCTGAATTTCTTCGGACGTTAAATTGCGGTCGAAGCGGTAATCGCATTTTGATTTTTTCTTTTCGATATGTGCACTGAATGCTCTTCCGCATTTAAAAACTTTATTCATTGTTCCGTTTAAAATATGTTCCGTAGTGTGCATCCGCGGATCATATTCTTTCGGGTTTTCGTTGTAATCCATTCGGCTCCTTCAATTCTGAATCCCTATGAAATCGGGACGTAGAATCTCCTAACAATATGAGTTAAGTGGCTCTTTACTTTGTTCAGAGTTAATTAAGTTCTTTCCCTAAAAAATTTTTAATCCAAAATTGTACTCCTTCGCGCACAGCATGCATTCCATTCGGCATTCCGTAACCGTGCCGGGAGTTCGGGTAAATCATCATTTCAAAATCTTTATCGTTACGAATAAATTCCGTAATCAATTGAATTGTATTCTGCATGTGAACATTATCATCCATCGTACCGTGACGAATAAATAGTTTGCCATTGTATTTGTTTGCATAAGTTAACACAGAACTGTTTTTATAACCCTCCGGATTTTCCGAAGGCAGATCCATGTAACGTTCAGTGTAATGCGAATCATAAAGTTTCCAATCGGTAACTGAAAAATCCGCAATACCGTGTGTGAAATAATCCGCGCCGTAAGTTAGAGCGAGTGCCGTAATATATCCGCCGTAACTTCCTCCTTCAATTCCGATTTTTGTTGAATCGACAAACGATTTTTGTTTGAGCCATTTGACTGCAGCAATGTAATCGTTCATCTCCCATTTGCCCAGATTGCGGTGCATCAGGTCAACTCCTTTTTTACCGAAATGACCGGCGCCTCTGTGATCAACGGAGAAATAAATAATTCCGTTTTGTGCGAGATAAAATCCACCGAGCCAGTACGGAAAAGAATTTCTAACAGAGAGTGAACCGGGTCCGCCGTACTCTGAAAAAACAACGGGATATTTTTTTGTTGGTTCAAAATCAGGCGGCAAATACCAAACCGCCGGTAAATTATATCCGTCACCGGAAGGAATCGTAAACAACTCAACTTTGGCGAGATCGTATTCATCCATAATATTCGTTTTCGTATCGGCAATTGTGCGGATAAATTTTCCGTCACTCTCGTACAAATCAAGTTTTGCCGGTTGTGTAATACTGCTGAAGCGGTCGTAAAAATATTTTCCGCTTGGCGAAATTGCACAAGTGTGTGTTCCGGCTGAAGAGGTTAATTGTTTTACGCCGCCGTCATCGAAACCAACAACAAACAAATGTTTCTCCGTGGAATTATCTTTCCATCCGTGGAAATAAATTTTGTTATTCTCTTCATCAACAAGAACAATGTCGAGCACGGTCATCTTCCCATCGGTCAATTTCTTTTTCAGATTTCCCTTCATATCGTAATAATACAAATGATACCACCCGTCAACGCCGGTGCGTAATAAAAATCCGTTGTTGTTTTTGAAAAAGTACAAATCTTCATACCATTCAACCCACGCAGATTGTTTTTCATTGTGAAGCCCGGTCTTCATTCCCGTTTCAGTATCAACAAAATAAATGATGATGTTATCTTGCGCGCGGTTCATCCACTGAACGGTAAGTTTGTTATCGTTTGTCCAAAAGGACCACGCAATGTATTGATCAGCTTTCCCATCAAAATCAGCCCAAACAATTTTTCCGTCTGCAAGATTTACAATACCGAGTTTTACAAACGGATTCGGATCGCCGGCTTTCGGGTAACGTTGTTTTTCAAGTTCGCCGTGCTGGTCGTCCGCACGGTAAATCGGAAATTCCGGGACCGGGTTATCATCGAAACGTAAGAATGAAATCATCTCGCTGTTCGGCGACCACCAGAATGCGGCATACTGCGATGCGCGCCCCAATATTTCTTCGTAGTAAATCCATGATGCTCTCCCATTATAAACAAGATCGCCGCCGTCGTTTGTTAATTGTTTCTCTTCATCGGCGTCAATATCGTAAACGTAAAGGTTATTCTTTTTTGTATATGCGATTTTTTTTCCGTCCGGCGAGAAACGTGGATTTTTTTCTTCGGCATCATCGTTTGTTAATCTTTTGAATGTATTTTCATCAACTGAGAAATGGTACAAATCATTTTTTTGGTTGAACAAAAATCCTTTGAAGTCATTTGTTGGAATCGCTTTATCAAGTGAAAATCCTTCGAGAAGATCGACGCCGAGTTTTTCGTAATCGAGAAAAACTTCTGCGGCGCCGTCGGAAGCTTTCACTTTTATAAGTGCCGGCTTCGAGCCGGACTTTGCCGGGTCGGGTTTTAATTCGAGATAATATTCATTATCGAGCCAGCCTTGTATTTTAGGAAGCTGTTGTGTTAAACGCGGCTCGGCGTATTGATAAACTTGTTTGTATGTTAATTTTTTCTTTTGCGCAAATGATTGGTTACTTACGAAGAGTAGCAGTGCAATAAAAATTATCAGCCGCGACTTTGTAATCTTCATTTGTACTCCCTACTAATTTGTGTTTGCTAAAATACAAAAGTTGTTTCAGTTTGAGGAAAAGTCATTCACTATAATTCTAAGTTTTCGCTTCTATCTTTTTCCAATTCCCATTTCAAAGGATTTTGCTCTATGTATTTTTTGATGTTGTACAATTCTTTTTTATTTCTGATGATCCTATCATAAAAACGTGATTGCCCTGAAAAAGAAGAATAGCCATTTTCGTTTGCCCAGCGTTTAACGGCGGCTTTGTATTTCCCAATTATGTCACCAAGCGGTCGTAGAGACGCGATATATCGCGTCTCTACATTTTTAAAATCATTCCACCAGTTACAATTTCACCACGCATATGCTTCCGGCGCTTGATTACCGGGACCGGGCCAAATCTCATCGAGTCTTTTTAAAATTTCTTCGCTCAATTTTAATTCGAGTGCATTTACATTTTCTTCGAGTTGCTGCACGGTTCGCGGACCGATAATCGGCGCCGTAACAGCCGGGTTGCTTAAAACCCATGCAAGTGCAACGTCAGCCGGTTTCTGATTTATCTCTTTGCAAAAATTTTCATACGCATCAATCTGCGGTTTTAACTTCTCGATTGATTTAACCAATTGTTCGCGTGTTCTTCTTCCCTCTTTTGCCTTTTCAAGTATGCCGCACAAAATTCCTCCGCCAAGCGGACTCCACGGTATCAATCCGATTCCAAAATTTTTACATGCCGGTATTACCTCCAATTCTATTTGCCTGTTACGTAAACTATAAATGCTCTGCTCGGAAACAATTCCTAAAAAATTTCTTTCCTTTGCTTTGTAATAAGCTTCGGCAATATTCCACGCGGCAAAGTTGCTGCTGCCCGCATAAATAATTTTCCCTTCGCGCACCAACTGTTCCAATGCCTGATAAATTTCTTCCCACGGTGTATCGCGGTCTATGTGATGCATCTGATACAAATCGATATGGTCGGTCTGCAAACGTTTCAAACTATCCTCGCACGCTTTCTTAATATGATATGCGGAAAGTTTTGATTCGTTCGATGCGTCTCCCATTTTACCATAAACTTTTGTTGCAAGAACTATTTTATCGCGGCGCGATTTATCTTCTGCAAGCCATCGCCCTATAATTTGTTCGGTTGCTCCAACACCTTTATCCCACCCGTAAACATTTGCAGTATCAAAAAAATTAATTCCGAGTTCGAGTGCACGGTTCATAATTTTGCCGCTCTCTTCCTCGCTTGTGTAGGGACCGAAATTCATTGTGCCGAGACAAAGCCGGCTTACTTTAAGTCCCGTTCTGCCGAGAAATGTGTATTCCATGTTTACCCCTTTTTAAATTCATGAAAATGTATAAAAAATTTTTTAGTACCCGTACAATGAAAGTATAACAACAACTGCAAAACTTGCAGTTCAATCTTTACAAAAAAGATTACTTATAAATCATACGTAAAATGGTAAATGGAACTAACTGATGTTACCTCTAAAAATTACATTTCACATTTTCCATCTTCCATTTAACATTCCCTTAATAATTTTTCCACAATAGGATAATTAGTACAAAGTTTAACACCGGCGTATTTTGACACAGAATAAATTACAAGGATAAAATAATGCCAAGCATAAATTACGACATTGCGCTTTATCGTTCCCCTTATTACGAAAATCTTATCGAAGAACTTCACAGAATCAGCTCGCAGAAAAGAAACATCTACAAAAAAAAATAAAACGGAAGCTGACTACCGCACAAAATTAAGTTTCGAAGAAAGAGGAATCCTCTCCCATCTTTCCGAATGCGAGAACAAAATTCTTTTTGAAATTCTAACACACAAAGATTGGTTCGCTCAAAATGATCTGTTCATCAACACGTTGAAACAGAAACTCGGCATCAAACAAAATACTAATGAGAAAAACGATAAAGAAGAACTAAGCCATTTTAGTGTTAACATGTTTTAAAAAGCAACGATGATTTTTTAAACAAGCAGAACAAAACAACAACTTGCTCACAGATTATAATTTTTTTCAGTAGCAACACACCCCTTTCGTTCCTCTCTGTTAGAGGGGAAACTCCTTCGCTTTTTTTTATAATTGAATTTGCTAAACAACAACTAAGTTTTTTTACAAATTATTTTCCCGTACAAAATTTAATAACAAGGCTATTTCCCCTCTCGAGAGGGGAAATAGCCACGCTATCAAAAAATATTTAGTAAAAAAGTTGCATATGGACTTGCTCTGCTCAGCTAATTCAATCATTTAAAAAATAAAAGCGAAAGAGCTTTCCTCTACAGAGTTGAACGTTCCAAGGAATGCCTTCGGCAGAAGGGGTGTGTTATTTACTTTATCTTTTGTAACAAAATCTATGTGCCTATAAATAAAGTTGTTCAAACAAATGCCAAATCAAAACTCGCTTAAAATATTCTAACTATCTATTAGCTGCTTTTGTCGATTAATTTTCTGACGAACCATTTTATAATTTCCCGGCTACCAAAAATTGATTATTGATTTTATTCCGGTTCTCTCGTACTTTTTTGACGTTGTTTTTTGGGGTTATAGCTCAGTTGGGAGAGCGATTCGTTCGCAACGAATAGGCCGGGGGTTCGAATCCCCCTAACTCCACACTAACCATCAAATTATCAACGTGGAGGATTTATGCAGCAGTTCGACGACATCAACAATATTAATGTTGATTCTTCCTCAACATACAAACCACCTTCTCTCTTCCAAATGAATTTCGAAAAAATGATTAAAGACATGAGATTTGTAGGAATGTTTTCAATTATTTACGGTGCGATTACTTGCTTAACAATTATTGGTGCTTTACTCGGTGTACCAACAATAATTGTTGGGCTGAAAATGAGAGAAGCCGCAGATCAATTTGCAATATTCAAAGCCACTAATGATGCCGCTTCGATGCGAATAGGTTTCGAACTGCAAGGACAATATTTTAAGATCGTGAAGATTCTGCTCATCATCGGGTTAGTACTTACCGTAATATATTTTATTGCAATTATTTTACTCTTTGCATCAGGTTTCGGTGCTTTGATGGAGATGGAGAATTACTCAAGTTAACAAGAAAGATCTGTTATGATTGCCGATATTACTTTGGATAAATCAAAAACCACTTTATTTAAGTGGGCGCTTATTCTTGCCTACGTTACAATTTTCTATAATCTGCTCGAAGGAGTTGTCTCGGTATTCTTCGGTTTGGAAGATGAAACATTGTCGCTCTTCGGCTTTGGTGTCGATTCATTTGTAGAAGTTATTTCCGGAATCGGAATCTGGCACATGCTGAAAACAATAAACGAAAAAGGAGAAGACGACAGAGACCAATTTGAAAAGACCGCACTGAAAATTACCGGAAGCGCATTCTACTTTTTAGTTGCCGGACTTGCAGCAACTTCTGTTTACAACATTGCAACCGGGCACAAACCCGAAACAACTTTTTGGGGAGTCGTAATTTCCCTCATCTCGATAATTACAATGTCCGTTCTGATCAATTACAAACTGCAAGTTGGAAGAGCGCTCAATTCAAAAGCATTAATTGCAGATGCAAACTGCACAAAGACCTGTCTCTACTTATCAATTGCACTGCTTGCCGCAAGCATTGGTTATGAAATTACAGGCATCGGCGGAATTGATTCTGCCGGTGCACTTGCAATTGCATGGTTTTCATTCAAAGAAGGAAAAGAAGCTTTTGAAAAAGCAAAGAGTGGAAAACATTGCGGATGTGAAGACGATGACTGCCATTCTTAAAATCTGCCGGAACTTTGTTTAGCGGAGAACAAAATTTTATTTTTCGATGACCTTCGAACGGCTTACAGAAGAAAATTTATACACACTATTTATAATGACGGCGCTGTTAATTATAAATACAGCGCCGTCCAAATCATTTCACTTTTTATAGGATGCTGAACGCAACGGTGAGACCAGATAACACAATTGCAACCATGCTCATTAATTTGATAAGAATATTAAGGCTTGGTCCGGAAGTATCTTTAAATGGATCACCGACAGTATCTCCAATAACCGTTGCTTTATGAGCATCCGATCCTTTACCGCCGAGATTACCTTCTTCAATATATTTTTTGGCATTATCCCACGCACCGCCGGCATTAGCCATAAATATTGCGAGTACAAAACCGGTTGCTAATCCGCCAACAAGCAGTCCGGCAACACCGGCAACACCAAGTACAAGCCCCATTACCAGCGGAATCAAGATAGCCAGCAAAGAAGGAAGTATCATTTCTCTCTGTGCACCTTTGGTAGAAATTTCAACACACTTTGCATAATCGGGCTCAGCTTTTCCTTCGAGTATTCCTTTAATCTCTCTAAATTGTCTTCTAACTTCATCAACCATTTTAGATGCAGCCCTACCGACTGCATTCATTGTCAAACCGCAAAATATAAACGCCATCATTGAACCGATAAACATTCCTACTAAAACTTTCGGGTTCATTAAGTTGACTTCATAATATTTCATAATATCCATCAATGTCGCTTTCTGAGTAGCAACAATAACGCCATTGCCCAAATCAATAACTTCAGTTCCAATTCTTGCCAAACCAATTTTAATTTCTTCGATATATGAAGCAAGCAAAGCAAGAGCTGTAAGAGCAGCCGAACCGATTGCAAATCCTTTTCCGGTTGCCGCTGTAGTATTTCCCAATGAATCGAGTGCATCTGTGCGTTTGCGTATTTCCTTTCCGAGACCGCTCATTTCAGCGTTGCCGCCGGCGTTATCTGCAATTGGACCGTAAGCATCAGTTGCCAGTGTTATTCCCAAAGTAGAAAGCATACCGACCGCCGCAATACCAATTCCGTAAAGACCCATGTTGATGTTTGCCAAATCAAACTCTGCCGCAAATAAGAAAGCAAATACAATTCCGATTGTTGTTGCCAACACGGGAATTGCCGTGGAAATCATACCCAAACCAAGTCCCGAAATAATTACGGTAGCCGGACCGGTTAGAGCATTTTGAGCAACGTTCTGAGTTGGTTTGTATGATTGCGATGTATAATACTCAGTTGATTTACCGATAATAATTCCGGTGATCAAGCCGGTAACAATTGCACCCCAAATTCCCCAAGTGTTATCGAACCCTAGCAAGTAAATGATCACATAAGAAAAAATAATTATTAACACGGAACTAAAATTTATTCCCCGTGAAAGAGATGCAAGAAGATCTTTTTGAGTTGCATCCTCTTTTGTTTTTACTACAAATATTCCAACGATCGAAAGAACAATACCTACTGCGGCAATTAACATTGGAGCAATTACAGCTTTAAATTGCAGAGCACCGTCGTCCATAAAAGCGGCAGCACCAAGAGCAGCAGTAGCCAAAATAGAACCGCAGTAAGATTCATATAAGTCGGCGCCCATGCCGGCAACATCTCCAACATTATCACCAACGTTATCTGCAATTGTAGCCGGGTTACGCGGATCGTCTTCAGGAATTCCGGCTTCAACTTTACCAACAAGATCGGCGCCAACATCTGCGGCTTTGGTAAATATTCCGCCGCCTACTCTTGCAAATAATGCTTGGGTTGATGCACCCATGCCGAAAGTTAACATTGTTGTTGTTATTACAACCAAGTTATGTGTACTTGAAGCCGCCGGGTAAACAGAATTTAGAATAATAAACCACAACGAGATATCGAGAAGACCTAATCCAACTACAACCAAACCCATAACTGCACCGCTTCTGAATGCCACTTTTAATCCTTTGTTCAAAGATTCTCTTGCGGCATTTGCTGTTCTTGCAGATGCGTATGTTGCAGTTTTCATTCCAAAGAAACCTGAAAGACCCGAAAAGAACCCGCCGGTTATAAATGCAAACGGCACCCACGGATTTTGTACTTTCAATCCGTAAGCAAGGAAAGAAAAAATGAGAGTAATTAGAAGGAAGAAACCACCAACAATTTTATATTGTTGTTTTAGATATGCCATCGCACCGTTTCTTACATGTGATGCAATGCTTGCCATCTTTTCCGTACCTTCGCTCTCTTTCATCATTTGTTTGAAAAATATCCATGCAAACAATAAAGCAAGCAGCGAAGATACCGGAACAAGCCAGAATAAACCACTTACCATGTTATCTCCGTATTCAGTTAATGTAATGAATTAATTATGTCTATATCTTATTCTATTTTATTTTCTCTTGCAACAAAAATTTTCACTACAGTACTAAATGGACTGCAAAGTTATAAAATAAAGAGAAAATTATCTTGTTAAATAATTAGGTTCTATAAATTTGTTAAGTAAATGTTGGGTGTGAACAAAATAAAAAGCCGGAGCCAAACTATTATTTTGTCCCCGGTGAATTATTAAGAGGAGTAAAATTTAGAAACTTCTGAAAAATAAATTAAGCTATAGCAGCCGCAGTCTTCAGACTGAGAAAAGTTTTTTGGAAACACAATCTAGTTCGCCGCGGCGAATTGCGACTATCGGCTTCGTAATCAAATTTTCAGAAGTCTTACTTAATTAGTAGTATTATAAACTATCTTACGGATAGTATCGAATTCCAAATACGGGAATTCCTTTCTAACGGCTTCAATAGAATTACCCGCGCTCAGTTTTTGTGCTCTGTAGTCTTTGAATTTTTTCCTGATTGTGTAGTCCCTCACGGACTTTTGATCAATTAATCTTTTGCTGAGCAATAGGTCGTAAACTTCATCACTAATAAGATCAGCAAGAGGATTAATTGTTTGATTTAATTTAAGTTCTCCCACGGCGTCCTCCGTTTGTTGTGATAGTTAACAACTGATGTTACGCAAACGTAGATTGCTCTTTGGCACGATTGATTCCATAACAGAATTATTCAATACCCATTCCCCCTTCCGAGATTTCAATTCCTATGAAGCCGGATTTGCCTCGGACTGCGTTTGCGTAACATGAGTAATTATTTTTCTCCCGGCTTTCTCCCCTTAAGCCGGAAACAAAGAATGGAAGTTTCTGAGGTCTAATTACTTATTTCATAAAAGGTTAACAACCGCACGGATGTGCTGTTTTTTAAATGTTGGGGAAAAAATAATACCCTAACCTACATGAATATGTAGGTAATGATAAAGGATGAGATTTATAAAATTTGCTTGAATCTTTTTGCGGAAAGATTGAGATTGCAGTTAATTAATTCAAATGCTGATAAAAGTAAATACAAAATGTAAAAATTATTCTGCGAGAGGGTAATGAATGAAAGAAAACATTAGTGAACATTTTAAAACAGCAATCCCGCTGTTAGGCGGGACTACTGTAAATGTTTTCACAACGGAATAATCCTTATTGTGAAAGAATAAAAAGCCCTACCGAAGTAGGGCTAAATTTCCTACGGTATCCCTTTCGGGAACCTTATTGTGAAAAGCTTTCATGTGAAAATAATAAATTGTTTTTCAAAACAAAAGGATAAAGAATAATGGCAAAAATTCTTGGATTAGACTTAGGAACTAACTCAATTGGCTGGGCGCTGATTGATGATTCCAAAAAAGAAATTATTAAAACAAATGTGAGAATTTTTCCAGAAGGTGTTAATGATATTAATCAATCAAAGGAAAAATCTAAAAATGCTGACAGACGAATTGCACGCGGTATTAGAAGAAACAACTTCCGCTTTAAAAAGCGAAGAGAACGATTAAAAAAAGTTCTGAAAGAATTGGGCATGATGCCTGATGAGAAATATTACACATTCATGAAGAAAAAGAAAGATGAAAAAAATTATCTCACTATTGAACTTTACAAACTAAGAAAAGATGCCTTGGAAAAACCATTGCGTTTGGAAGATTTAGGAAGAATATTCCTTCAGCTAAATAACCATAGAGGCTTTAAGAGCAATAAAAAAGAAGAAGCAAATAAGGAGTTTAAGCCAAACATAAAAGATGCAGGCAAAATTAACACACTTGTACAAAAGCAAAGTACTCTCTTTACTCTTAATAAGAGGAAGGAAAAATTATTGAAAGAAATTGAGGAGTTAAAAATCTCTCAGAGAAAAGACGCTGCAAAAAGAATTAATACACGAGAGAAAAAAATAAAGGGAATAAAAAATAAAATTAAAGAGATTGAAGAAGTAAAAACATTGCAAGAAAAAATTGATGAGGCAAAAAATAATGGGTTAATTAAATATGGCACCTTAGGAGAATATTTTTATCATAGAATTGAATTAAATAAGAATTCTCACAATCCCAATCACCCATTTGTTGAGCAAAATGGCACGGGAAGGTTGCGTAACAACGATGAGGGAAAGGGAGAATACACAACAAGGGAGATTTTCGAATTTGAATTTGACACAATTTGGGAAATACAAAAAGGGCTGAATAAAAATAATCCAACTGTTTTAAGCGCTTTTTCAGATGAGAACAAACGAAAAATAAAAGACGAATGTATTTTTTATCAGCGCGATTTGCGATCACAAAAGCATTTGGTTGACAGATGCAAATATGAATTCACAGAATATTTTGTTTACTGTTTTGATGAAAAAAAATTACAGCAGCAAGTTGATACTATTACATTCTCTAATTCAAAACCGCCCGAGACATTTTTAACAGCTACACAAAAGAAAAAACTTTTAGAATTTTTAAGTAAGCAGAATAAGATCAATGTTGCTGATTTAAAGAACCTTGTTGGGATAAAAGACGACTTCCAAAAAGTTAATAAAACTTTCAAGAATCATACTCTCATTCATCATTTACCACAAGAAAGAATTTGGGAGAGAGATTATTTGCCATGCTGTCATATAAGTTCACTCGAATTTCAGGAATTCAGAATATGGGATAAGGTGAATAATCTCCGCTATGTTGATGATGAAGAGAGTGAGTATTCTTTAACATTGGAACAAAGAAAGATTCTGGTTGAAAAGCTGCAGAGCGTAACTTCACTTACAATTGAAACCGGAAATAAAGCCAGCGATGAGGAAAAAGAAGAAGCTGCTGAAATTAAGGAAGCCTTAGGACTAACTAACAAGCATAAGTTCAAAGAACAAAAACTAAAAGGCAATGTTACCGTAGAAAAGTTAAAAGAAGCACTAGGAGAGGATTATTGGAATTCACTAAGCCCAATCACTACTGAATTAGAGATAGAAGATATTGATAAAACGACTGGTGAAATTGTAAAACTTAAAAGCCCCTTTCAATATTCAGATAAGCAAAGACAATTTTACAACAACATTGTCTTTGCTATGAATTTTACAAAAAGCATTGACTGGCTCCTAGGGAAAGGCAAAGCCAAAAAATGGAAAGAAAGCTTAAGCAAACTTAAAGAGGAAGCAACGAAGACTGATCATGAATTAACTGATTCGCAGATTGAAGCATATTCAAGAATTTCTTTTGAACCAGATTATTGCAATTATAGTCTAAAAGCAATTAAAAAACTTTTGCCTTGGATGAAACAAGGTTTAAACTCATCACAAGCAGCAGAAAAAGTCGGTTATGAATCCGCCTCTGATGAAAGAAGGAATGATAATTTTCTTCAGGATAAACTGCCTGACTTAAAAAATAACAGCTTACGAAACCCTATTGTGCAAAAAGGAATTACAGAGACAATCAAACTCGTTAATGAAATTATTGAAAAAGAATTGGGTGGAATTAAACCCGACAAGATACATCTGGAAATGGCTCGCGAATTAAAGAAACCTAAAAAAGCACGACTCGAAATGAAAAAGAAAAATGATGAGAAAGAAAAAGAGAGAAATCACTGGAAAGAATTTTTGAAACAGACGTTGGGTGTTTATCCCTCTGGCAGCACTCTATCAAAATTTGAGCTGTTTCTTGAGCTGGAACATCAGAAAGAGAATTTTGAAGAAAAAAAGAACCAAATCAGCGTAGAGGAGTTTATAACTTTTTGTAAAGAAGTAATGGGAGAAAGTATTTCTATATCAAGAAAAAAGTTCATTGAACTCAAAATGGAGCTAAATAAAAAAAACGATAATAAAAATACAGATGAAAAAGGATATGAAACTATTTCAGCCAGCGAAGGTGAGCTAGAAGAGAAAAAAAAATCTGATAAAAATCATCTAAAATTGCTTAAGTACAGATTATATTTAGAGTGTAATAGAATTCTTCCTTATACCGGACAACCAATTGGGTTGAAAAGGTTACTTTCCGATAATTCAGATATTGAAATAGAACATATCATCCCCTACAGTCGTTGCATGGACGATTCTTTTTTGAATAAAACACTGTCTGACAGAACATTTAATACTTTAAAGGGTAAGCAAACTCCGATAGAATTTTTTGCGTCGAATCTTGTAGAAAAGAAGAAATTCTTCATCCGTGTTAACAAAATTGCAAATGATGAAAAGAAAAAAAGATTTCTTTTGGAAGGCGATAAAGCACTAGAAGATTTTCGAAACAGCCAACTTGTGAATACTGCTTACATCGGATCTGAAGTTAAGAAACATTTACTCAACACTTTTAAAAGAGATGATATCATTCTAACCAATGGACAAATCACAGCAATGCTGAGATCATTCTTGGGATTTACCAAAGTTCTGAATACACCTATGAAATTTGAAGGCGAATATAACAAAGGTCTTTATTGGGCTTATGTAAATCAAGAAGGAAAAATTGAAAGATTAATTGAAAGGAATAAAGAAGATGATAAAAAACCGGAACCTGAAAATCATTCACGGAGAGTTATTAAGGGTTTTGTATATGAAGGACAGGACGGCAAGAGATTTCAGCCGCAAAAGCAACGCAACGACCATCGTCATCATTCTATTGATGCAGTAACAATTGCATTGTCTTCAAACAAAATTGCTAATATTATCCAGAAGAACACCGAAGGTTATTATGTAAAAAATGGGAAACCAATTCAAAAATATGAAGATGGAGCTATTTGGGTGAAAAAATTTGATGAGAATGGAGAACTCGCAAACGAAACAAGGAAAAAAATAATAGATGAGATAAATGCCGAATTAAATTTCCCAAACTTATGGATAAAAACAAAAAATGCAGTTGAACATATTCCAGTATCCTATAGTAATAAAAATAGGATTCTCTCTGCAGCAAAAAGAAAAATTCATAAAAACAATCTTACTTTTTATAGTGGAGGAGATATTGCAAGAGGTGCTTTACATGAGGAGTCATTATATGGAAATATCCAATATCCGTATAATGATAAATCAGATTGGAATGAAAAAGAGAATGGTATTTATGTAATAAGAAAAGCTCTAAAGTATAATAAGAAAGGGTATTTTGGAAAGATAGAACAATTAGAAAAAATCATCGATCCTAAAATTCGGGAAATCGTAATAGAAGAAGTTAATTCCGTAGGCATGAAAAAGGCATTGGATACTGGAGTATTTCTTCCCAATAAAAATGGTAATCCTACCCCCATAAAAAAAGTACGAATTGCCAGTGACACACAAGAATTAACATGGATAAGGAAACACAAACAAGGCACTAAAGAAAACAAGAAAAAAGTGTGGGTTGAAACTGGAGATAATTACTGCATTGCTCTATATGGTAACGAAGTGGTAGAAAAAAAAGAAAAACGTGAATTTAGATCGATTTCCTTTCTTGAAGCTGTAAGGAAAACAAAAAGAGGAGAACAATTATTTCCCGAACAATTAAATGGTAAAAAACTTCTTACTTCTCTTTCGAAGAAAGATATGGTACTGGTTTACAAAGAACATCCGGATGAAATTACACATTTAATCGGTAAAAAAAATGATGACTATACCAAAGAAGATAAAGAATTATTGTTTAAACGTCTTTTTGTAGTTAGGAAATCTGATAAGAACGGAATAATAGTTTTGAGTAGGCATAATTTATCGGGTGCTAGACAAGAAGATGATATCACCGTAAAAGATTTAGATTCAACTGAAGGAAAAGTAATTCGATGCAATCAAAGTACTTTTAAAGGAATAAAAATAAGCATCGACCGACTAGGTAACATAAAACCAGCTTTGTAAAATCGAACTTGTCCCTTTGTCCCCTTCTCTTATTAAGAGAAGGGGAAGGTGAGGTTGAGTTAACAATTAATTGAGAGCGCTATGATCAAACGAACTTTATACTTCAGTAACCCGGCGTACCTTTCTAAAAAGAACGAGCAGCTTGTTATTAAAAGCCTTGATTATGATAAAGATTATGCCCGGCAGAATTTTGACGGGCAAGAAAAATATCACAATAGTACAAACGAACTGGAAACTAATGTTGCGGAAAAAAGCGAAGGATGGCTCTATAAAAGAAAAGAGATTACAAAACAAGTTTTAAACACTGTTCCGATTGAAGATATCGGAATTGTTGTTTTGGATAATCATCAAATTACATTAACACACGGACTTCTTGATTCGCTTCTTGAAAATAATTCCGCAATAGTAACGTGCAATAAATCTCATATGCCAAGCGGACTTTTTATGCCGCTTTCAGCAAACGATGAGCAGTCGCAAAAATTCAGAGCGCAGATCGAATCATCCGAACCGTTGAAAAAACAATTATGGTCGCAGACTATCACGGCAAAGATTCTCAATCAAGCGGCAAACATCAATGAAAGAAAAATTCCGATCAACAACATGATAACATGGGCAAAAAAAGTACGCTCCGGCGATCCCGATAATTACGAAGGACGTGCCGCTGCTTACTATTGGAAAAATTTCTTTCCGATGATTCCAAATTTTATACGCGACCGTTACGGCGAACCGCCTAATAATTTATTCAACTACGGCTATGCAATTCTGCGCGCAATTATTGCAAGAGCACTTGCCGGCTCAGGTTTAATGCCGACTCTCGGCATCCATCATTCTAACAAGTACAACGCCTATTGTTTGGCTGATGATATTATGGAACCGTACCGTCCGTATGTTGATAGAGTTGTTTATACAATGGTAAGCAACGGAGAAGATTTTTACGAACTCAACACTTCTATAAAAAAACAATTATTGGAAATCGCAACTGCAGATGTAATTATCGAGGAGAAAAGAAGTCCGCTGATGGTGGCGGCACAGAGAACAACTGCATCGCTTGCAAAATGTTTTGAAGGTGAAACAAGAAAAATTATTTATCCGGAAATAAAATTTAACTCTCCCTAATTCGCCGCGGCGAATCTCTCTTAAAAAGAGAGGGACTTTTAAATTCCCCTTCTCTTATTAAGTCGAAGATCCCGTTTACGGGGAGAAGGGATTGGTAATGAGTTCAAAGAAAGTATATGAGATTTAACGAGTACCGAATAATGTGGATATTAGTATTGTTCGACCTTCCGACTGAAACACCGAAAGAGAAGAAAGCCTATACACATTTTAGAAAGGAACTGTTAAAAGACGGCTTCTCTATGTTTCAGTTTTCAATTTACGTCCGTCACTGCCCAAGCCGAGAAAATAGGAACGTGCATGTAAAACGCGTTAAAGAATTACTGCCGGAAAAAGGGCACGTAGGAATTTTAACGGTAACCGATAAGCAATTCGGCATGATGGAAATTTTTTACGGAAAGAAGAAGGAGGATGGGTTCGTTGAACCCCATCAGCTTGAACTATTCTGAAATACGAGGGACGAAATGCGATAACAATTTAGAATTTTGGAATTACGATTTAGGAATTAGGAGTTATTGATTTTGATAAACTTGTCGGGCGGATCAATAAAAAATCCCTCTCTTATTTTTCGGAGAGGGATTGCAAGCAAGCTAAAAACCAAGTAAGATTTTTTTAATCCTAAAATCCTTGTAAGTTGTTTGTTTCCAAGGCGTTGTTTTACCCTACCTTGGTTTTAAACTTATCAAAGAAACATTTGAAAGCAAGTCACAACAAGATAGATGCTATCAAACTATTATTATTCTTGGTTTTAAACTTATCAAAGAAACATTTGAAAGCAAGTCACAACCTTCAGCTTTGATGTTGCAAAGAGATTTAGCTTGGTTTTAAACTTATCAAAGAAACATTTGAAAGCAAGTCACAACATGGCTCCGAAACTTTAACAACTGTTCAAGCTTGGTTTTAAACTTATCAAAGAAACATTTGAAAGCAAGTCACAACTTTAAGAGTTTTATGCCAAAATTTTTTTCTCTTGGTTTTAAACTTATCAAAGAAACATTTGAAAGCAAGTCACAACTAAACATTTTTAATTACTGTTTTCTTAGACTTGGTTTTAAACTTATCAAAGAAACATTTGAAAGCAAGTCACAACTCTAAATATTCAGGGTTGATTCTAATTTCACTTGGTTTTAAACTTATCAAAGACACATTTGAAAGCAAGTCACAACACCACTCTAAATTTGAACATCCAAGCACTTCTTGGTTTTAAACTTATCAAAGAAACATTTGAAAGCAAGTCACAACTCCATTTGAAGTAGTCGCATTATAAAGAGCTTGGTTTTAAACTTATCAAAGAAACATTTGAAAGCAAGTCACAACTATGGTTCTAATCGGCATCATTTCATTAAACTTGGTTTTAAACTTATCAAAGAAACATTTGAAAGCAAGTCACAACTCATAAGCGGAGATATAAAGTTCTGCCTCTCTTGGTTTTAAACTTATCAAAGAAACATTTGAAAGCAAGTCACAACTTAATGCATATTCGGATTGGTTGCATTTACTTGGTTTTAAACTTATCAAAGAAACATTTGAAAGCAAGTCACAACTCTGATTGTAAATCATTCCCTCCGGCTTTTCTTGGTTTTAAACTTATCAAAGAAACATTTGAAAGCAAGTCACAACACTAACATTGTGTTTTTCATTTTAAATATCTTGGTTTTAAACTTATCAAAGAAACATTTGAAAGCAAGTCACAACACTGATATGTTTGCTATAACAAAAATAAACTTGGTTTTAAACTTATCAAAGAAACATTTGAAAGCAAGTCACAACCTTATGCTGCTGCTAATGCTGCTGATGATCTTGGTTTTAAACTTATCAAAGAAACATTTGAAAGCAAGTCACAACTTAATCGGCGAGGGTGCTTCTTCTTGCAAACTTGGTTTTAAACTTATCAAAGAAACATTTGAAAGCAAGTCACAACACTAACTCATAAGGGAAACTGCAAATTTTCTTGGTTTTAAACTTATCAAAGAAACATTTGAAAGCAAGTCACAACATAGCCACTTGTTTGCCGTGCCGTTATCTCCTTGGTTTTAAACTTATCAAAGAAACATTTGAAAGCAAGTCACAACTTTATCATCTAATAAAATCGGTAGCTTATTCTTGGTTTTAAACTTATCAAAGAAACATTTGAAAGCAAGTCACAACTAACGCCTACAGTGATTGTATTGTTAGTACTTGGTTTTAAACTTATCAAAGAAACATTTGAAAGCAAGTCACAACGTTAGCGTGAATAAGAAATATCCAAAAAAACTTGGTTTTAAACTTATCAAAGAAACATTTGAAAGCAAGTCACAACTTATGAGATAAGTGGAAGCGGACTGGACGACTTGGTTTTAAACTTATCAAAGAAACATTTGAAAGCAAGTCACAACTTGTCAATGGAATCATTGTACATAATTCTGCTTGGTTTTAAACTTATCAAAGAAACATTTGAAAGCAAGTCACAACTCACTATAAGACTTAGATTCTAAAACTTTTCTTGGTTTTAAACTTATCAAAGAAACATTTGAAAGCAAGTCACAACAAGATATTGAACAATTAGAGAAAGAATTAACTTGGTTTTAAACTTATCAAAGAAACATTTGAAAGCAAGTCACAACTCAGTGATTGAAGGATAACGAAATTTTACACTTGGTTTTAAACTTATCAAAGAAACATTTGAAAGCAAGTCACAACTCCTAATGCTTCGCAACATTCATCAAGTGACTTGGTTTTAAACTTATCAAAGAAACATTTGAAAGCAAGTCACAACTTAATAGGCAAGGGTGATTCTTCTTGCAAACTTGGTTTTAAACTTATCAAAGAAACATTTGAAAGCAAGTCACAACTTTCTTCTTTATCCCTCCCTCTCTTAGTATCTTGGTTTTAAACTTATCAAAGAAACATTTGAAAGCAAGTCACAACATAACAATGAAACGTTAGCTACATCCTATGCTTGGTTTTAAACTTATCAAAGAAACATTTGAAAGCAAGTCACAACCCAAAATTCAATTTGCCTCCACTGTCTTACCTTGGTTTTAAACTTATCAAAGAAACATTTGAAAGCAAGTCACAACAATGCAAGTTCAACAGGATTGCCAGCTTTTCTTGGTTTTAAACTTATCAAAGAAACATTTGAAAGCAAGTCACAACCTTTCATCGTACCTGTCATTTGCTGAATAACTTGGTTTTAAACTTATCAAAGAAACATTTGAAAGCAAGTCACAACAGCAACGCGAGTCCCATAGCGGAACTAATTCTTGGTTTTAAACTTATCAAAGAAACATTTGAAAGCAAGTCACAACTTAATTTCCCACAACTCCCAACGAATTTTCTTGGTTTTAAACTTATCAAAGAAACATTTGAAAGCAAGTCACAACGACTGCACGTGTTGTAATATAAGGGTGCACCTTGGTTTTAAACTTATCAAAGAAACATTTGAAAGCAAGTCACAACAAGTCCTTTTGGAATTGCTTTCATAAGATTCTTGGTTTTAAACTTATCAAAGAAACATTTGAAAGCAAGTCACAACTGATGTGAAATGATAAATTCCAATACATTACTTGGTTTTAAACTTATCAAAGAAACATTTGAAAGCAAGTCACAACTCATACAACCCGTAAACACCGCTTCCAATTCTTGGTTTTAAACTTATCAAAGAAACATTTGAAAGCAAGTCACAACTTGTGGTACTGATCAATGCAGGAAACACTTCTTGGTTTTAAACTTATCAAAGAAACATTTGAAAGCAAGTCACAACAAAGAAACCTGTTTCCTTTTTCTGCACGGGCTTGGTTTTAAACTTATCAAAGAAACATTTGAAAGCAAGTCACAACGAATCTTCGTTGCTACCGAATCGCTTCCGCTTGGTTTTAAACTTATCAAAGAAACATTTGAAAGCAAGTCACAACTAATATACATAAAAGGGCGGCTATTTACACTTGGTTTTAAACTTATCAAAGAAACATTTGAAAGCAAGTCACAACCAACTGTTCATTTACCTTTCAAATGAAAATCTTGGTTTTAACCTTATCAAAGAAACATTTGAAAGCAAGTCACAACGTGAATCCGGAAGTTAAATAAACATGATTACTTGGTTTTAAACTTATCAAAGAAACATTTGAAAGCAAGTCACAACGCTGAGATACATTCCCGATGTTGACGACATCTTGGTTTTAAACTTATCAAAGAAACATTTGAAAGCAAGTCACAACCACCGGCAGAACTGCCTTCGAGAAATTCACCTTGGTTTTAAACTTATCAAAGAAACATTTGAAAGCAAGTCACAACAAGTATCCATGCGCTGATCCAGTAAGCATCCTTGGTTTTAAACTTATCAAAGAAACATTTGAAAGCAAATCACAACTCAACAAGTAAATATAAATCAAGCGCCCAACTTGGTTTTAAACTTATCAAAGAAACATTTGAAAGCAAGTCACAACTCCGGGAAAAATCCACCTCGCGGCGCTTCTCTTGGTTTTAAACTTATCAAAGAAACATTTGAAAGCAAGTCACAACAACTGCACCTTGCATCCATTTGGCGCTTCCCTTGGTTTTAAACTTATCAAAGAAACATTTGAAAGCAAGTCACAACGGGAAAGACGATGCGAATAACGAGGCGTAACTTGGTTTTAAACTTATCAAAGAAACATTTGAAAGCAAGTCACAACTGATGAAGCGATAAATAAATTATAAAATGCTTGGTTTTAAACTTATCAAAGAAACATTTGAAAGCAAGTCACAACCTTTGTTAAAAAATGTAGCTCATTGTTGTTCTTGGTTTTAAACTTATCAAAGAAACATTTGAAAGCAAATCACAACTAGGGGACTTAGATTGGAAACTTGATACTCCTTGGTTTTAAACTTATCAAAGAAACATTTGAAAGCAAATCACAACCAAACAAGTCAGGCGCCGCGTTATAGGTTTAATTGGACTGCTGAAATTTATATTTATCCTACCGGACCTATCCCAAACGATGGATGGCTTGGTTTTAATCGTGCCTTCGGCAGACAAGACTTATCAAACTTGTCCCGTGCTTTTTACGGGAGAAACATTTGACTTGTCCCGATGTATTTTATGCCGCTTTTCGGCATGCCGTACAGCGGCATCGGGAAAGCAAATCACAACTAAGCAATAATTTTATACCTTGTTCCTTTGCGTCTCGGATTTCACGTCTCGCAATTATAAAATGATTTTTTCAATAGCATATAGTTGTTCTTTATTCATATATGTCGATTACAAATTCAGTATCCTCAAATATTCTATCCACGGTCCGACTTCCGCTTTGTATTGTTTAGCCATCACTCGTGAGATTTGTGCCATATGATTTAGATCGTGCACAACCCATGTTGAAAGAAGTTGAGACAGTTTAACTTCTCCAAACGCCGGATGAATTCCCCTTTCCTCTAAATCTTTTTCGGTAATATTTTTTGAACGGAGAATTTCGAGATTCTTTTTACGCAGCATTTTGAATTCAGCCAAAAGCTGTATCAATGATTTCCCTTCACTCTCGTTAAATTGTGCGAAGCGGTCAAACGGCTCGAACCTTTTATCGGCTTTTTCGGAAAGAATAATTTCTGTTCTTGGAATCCAGTCGGTCTTTTCACCATGAATTAGATGACCGATAATATCATACACACTCCATGTTTCGCCGCCTTCGTTGTTTGAAGTCCAGTCTGCAGAAATATTTTTCAACATTGTATTGAGCACGTCCGGTGTACGTTCAAGAATTTCAAGTGTTTTTTCGATTGTAAAGCTCATCGTTCACTCTTTGTTAATTGACAACATGTTAAAAAATTGTGATAAAATATTCCGATAGCTATTATCGGAGAAGCAAATCAAATAACTGTTAGACGCAAGACGTTAAACGCGAGACAATAAGAAAACAAATCGTAGTCTTTTACATCTCACGACTCGCATAACAATTAATATCTCCAGCTTTTTAAATCTGCATCATGTGGTGCTGATTTTTCTATCCGCTCAACAATTTCGGGAAAATACATTTGCACATATCTTAATCGTGAAATTGCATTTGGCAAATCGTGGTCTCCGTTCCAGCAGTGTTCGGCACGTGCACCGTAATCTACTTCGCCGTCATAGTAAGGATTTTTCGTGTTCCGCAAAAAATCTTCCATCAAATAGACTGCATTATTCAGATAATAATTGTCAGCTTCCCCAACATAAATATGAATTTTCCCTTTCAGCTTCGTGCCAAGTTTATTCCAATCGCGTTCAAGTATATATCTCAAGTCATAATTTTCTTTCCAGTATTCGGCAACCGAATGATCAATTTCTCCGGTCAATTTATTCCAGATCGGTTTCGGATATCCGTCATCTCCAAGCGGTGAAAAGACTGCTTGCCAAACATCCCACTGCTCACCCGATCTGCTGCTTGTTCCCAAAGCGAGTTCGTAATGATTTACTTCTTCGAGCGTTGAACTTATCTCACCGAGATAATTACGCGTGCCGGGTCGCGTAGTTTTTTTCCATGTATCATCAAGATAGTACGCGTTATTATGTTTGTAAATATCTACTATCGTATATGCACGGAAATCAATCGGGTCGGGGCATGCAGCCCAGCAGCCGTTATATTCATCGGGATAAAAAATTTGTGCTGCCAAAGATTCCCAGCCGCCGGTCGACCCGCCGAAAAGAAATCGTGACCATCCTTTGCCGATACATCTGAATTTATTTTCGATGTACGGAATTAATTCGTATGTGATTGCATCTCCGTACGGACCGAGATTAGCAGAGTTCACTGCGTATGAATCATCGTAATACGGATTTGGGTGCTGTATTTCAATCAAAACCATTCGCGGAAAGTTCGGGCTTGTCCACTCTTTAAAAAGTTTGTATGAATATTCTTGAATTATTTTGTTGTAACCTTCCCAATGAAATCTTTCGCTGTAATCCGGTTCAAGATTTGTATCCGGCGGCTCTTCTCTAAAACCGCTGACTGTATTTGGAAAGTGACCGTGATTAATTACCAGCGGATATCTCGCTTCGGGATGTTCATCAAATCCCGATGGCAAAAGTACAAACGCACCGATGTACATCGGTCTGCCCCAAAACTCACTTAATAGTTTACTCTGAATTTTGACATACTTAATGTACTTCGTTTCTTTCGGTTCTGGCAGCAGCGGAATAATTTTATCGAGTTCTATTTTTATTGTTTTGTTACTCTTCGCATCGATAGAAATTTTTTGAGGTGTGCTATAAAAATTTCCGGGTGCTAAATTCCAATGCTGTCCTTCTCCCCTGTCCATCGGAAGTTTAACTGTGTGCCCGTTTGCAAGATGAAAAGTTTCATACTTGTGAAGCAATGCCTGAACGTAATATTCACCTTGAGGAATTTCTGAAATACCTTTTAGCGGAAATCCAAAAACGGATTCATCGATTACAACTTCCTCACCGGGTTTTAATCTGTCAACATCGATACCGAAAACAAGCTGTGTTGAAGGACCTTCGCTAATTTGGAAACGCGGTTCGGATTTATCGTTGTTGGAAATTAAAAGGAGTATTCTTCCGTCAAACGATTCTTTGCTTAATTTATCTGAATAGGAAACAGAAAATTTTAAACCTTGTGCGTAAAATTGAAGTGAGAAAATTAAGATTAGCGGTAATAGAATTTTGCTTTTCATTCCTAACCTTTCAAAGTAATTACGAAGTACGAATTTCAAAATAACAAACAAAAAATGCTAATCCGCCAACGCGGAACAAGAAACTATCTACAAGTACGAAATACGAAGTACGAGGTACGAATAAAGAATGACAAAAAAAAAAATTACAAATAACAATCAACACGAAACCAACTACGAGTACGAAAGACGAAGTACGAGGAACGAATAAAGAATGACCAAAAAAAAATTACAAATAACAATCAACACGAAACCAATTACAAATACGAAATACGAAGTACGAGGTACGAATAAAGAATGACCAAAAAAAAAAAATTACGATGGAAGAAAATCGAAGTACGAAAAAGGATTACGAAGAGCAATTGATTTTAGCTATGCCTTCAGACATAAAGCTTCTTTAAACATACCCGGTATTTTTTCACGGAAACATTTTCCGCTTTGCAATTATTTTTGTCCGGGGAATCATATTATTACTTCAAAAATCAATACAACGATAAATATTACAATAGTAACCGAATGAACCAATATTTTTTTATTCAATGCAAGAAGAATTGTAAATGATAAGATTATTCCGTTTAACAAAATAGCGGTTATGTTTATCGGTACTTCGTTAATGATATTTCTGATTACTGAAATACTCATCGACATAAGAATTACGGCGCTTACCAGCCCCCAGATATATGTGTGTTTTTGCATATAATAATCTTTCAAATTGATTCCAACTTCCGGGATAGCATCCGGTAGTAATGCAGAAACCAGCAAAAATAGTATTAGCAGTAAGTGAGCATAAAAAATAAAAACCAAAATACTGTTCCAATGTTCGCTGTTTGATGTAGCAGTTAAACCCCACCAGTTTTTGAGAATTACGTGAAGTATATACCATACTGTAGCTACCGGAAGCCAGTGCCATTTAACTTTTTTACCGGCTTTAATTAATTTATGAATACTTGCAAACAGATTCGTTATAACCAAGCCGTAAACAATTGTAATTAGTGTGAACACAATTTGAAATTGGGACATAAGCTAACTCAAGATTTTATTTTCGAAAAATAGGTATTCAGTTCAATTTGAAAATTTCGGACAATGTGCCTCAATGTTTCTGTACATTTTGTATCCTTGCCAATTATATTAGGGTTATCAAAGTATAAACCACAACGAAATTCTGCAATTATTATTTCCTCGATGCAAATGCGAGCCGCAAGCCCAATGCACATAAAACGCCGCCGGTGATTTTCGATTGCCATTTCCAAAATGCCGGAAAGTTTGTTAACCAGTTTCCCATTTTGCCTAATGTTATTGCAACTAAAATATTTACCATTGTGCCGGAAAAATTGAACCACACTCCAAGTATAGTTAATTGCAGCGGAATGTTTCCCGTTTTAAAATTTACAAATTGCGGAAGGAACGCTAAAAAGAAAAGCGCAACTTTCGGATTCAAAATGTTCGTAATTATTCCTTGCAGAAGAACTTTTTTATTGTCAACACTAATCGAATCGTTTAACTTGTACTCGATTGGTTTACCAATTATTGATTTAATGCCAAGATAAAATAAATACAATGCACCGGCATATTTAATTATATCAAACAATAACGTGGATTGTGCAATGATTGATGAGAGTCCGAAAATAGATGCCGCCATGTGAACAAAACAACCGAGCGCAATGCCGATTGCCGATACAACTCCAGCTTTCATGCCCTGATTAATACTCCGCGTTGCTACGTAAATCATATCATTGCCCGGAGTAATGTTCAACATCAAACTTGCAAATGCAAACAAAAGAAAATTATCAAGTTGAATAAAATTCATAAACGCCTTTCTAAAATTTTGGAATTATTTTGTATCAAATCTCACGCGATTTATAAAACAACACAGCTCAATTATCAAGAAGTCTTCTGTGGTAATTTATTTGTCCCAAATGATAATTAAGGTGTGCAGCCAAATGAATGAATAGAAATTCTGTAGTCATTTCTTTTTGGAAAACAACAACGGGATAATTTTTTTTGTAATCATCGTCATTTAATTTTGGAATTGTTCGTTTAATTATCTCAAGCACTTTTTCGATCTCAGCAATTAATTTTTCTTTCGGAATATTATTAGTGCTGAATTCTTTTTCTCTTTCCCTCACATAACCTGTATTGCCGAGAACAGTTCCAACAAAATGATTCAAGTTGCCGAGGAGATGCAGACATAAATTTCCGGCAGAATTACTGATTCCTTTATCTATGATCCACAAATTGTTTTCATTTTTATAAGATGAAATTTCCCATTTCAACTTGTTCAAATCTCTTTCGAATATTTCTATTAATGAATTATTGAGCATGAGTAATCCTTTCTTTTCGGGTTTTGAGTTTGGCAAACTTATCAAAAATCAGACAAGGCATACAACGAAAAAAATATTTTGACAATGAATGAACATTCATTTAATTTTGCGCGTCATGACACAACAAGTTACAGATAAAAAAGAAGCGATTTACGAAGCCGCTATAAAATTACTGAATGAACGGGGATTTCATTCAACGCCGATGTCGTTAATCGCCAAAGAGGCAAACGTTGCAGCCGGGACAATTTATCTTTACTTTAAAAACAAGGAGGAGATGCTGAACAAATTATATCTTGAAATAAAAGAAAAGTACAGCAATTCTTTGATGAGGGGCTACTTAGAAACTATGCCGGTGAGAGATGCATTCGAATTGGTATGGCGCAATTCCCTTGATTTTAAGCTGAAAAGAGGAGCTGAATTCGGTGTAATGGAACAATTCAAAAATTCCCCTTTCATAAAAAAAGCTACTACCGAAGAAGGATTAAAAATATTTTCTCCCGTGATCAAACTTGTTGAAAGAGCTAAGCGGGAAAAAATAATTAAGGATTATCCCGATTCGATATTTCATGCGCTCTTCTTTGCGCCGGTTGGTGAATTAGTAAAAACCCACACTATACAAAGGACTGAATTTACCGAAGAAGAAAAAAAATTAGCATTCCAGGGATGCTGGGATGCAGTAAAGAATTAAAAATTTTTTAAATAGCTAATGAATGAACATTCATATATTATTAGAGGAAGTTATGCAAAAAAGAAAACTTGGCAAAAGTAATCTCGAAGTTTTTCCGATTGGATTGGGCGCAATGGGGATGTCCGAATTCTATGGAGAGACAAACGAAGCACAGTCGATTGCAACAATTCACAAAGCAATTGAATCCGGTGTAAATTTTTTTGATACTGCCGATATGTACGGTTCGGGTCATAATGAAAAACTTCTCGGCGCTGCACTAAGAAATAAATTTGACAAAGTAGTACTCGCAACAAAATTTGGAATAGTGCGCGGACCGAACGGAGAATTTTTTGGCGTTAACGGCAAGCCTGAATATGTTAAGCAAGCATGCGAAGCGAGCTTAAAAAGATTGGGCACTAATGTAATTGATCTTTATTACTTGCACAGAGTTGATCCTCAAACGCCAATCGAAGAAACTGTCGGCGCGATGGCTGAGCTTGTAAAAGAAGGCAAAGTAAAATATATCGGTCTCTCGGAAGTAAAAGGAAGTACATTAAAGAGAGCGAATGCAGTTCATCCGATTACCGCCGTACAATCGGAATATTCTATTTGGACACGCGATATCGAAAAAGCGAACTTAACCGAATGCCGCGAACTCGGGGTTTCGACTGTGGCATATAGTCCGCTCGGCAGAGGAATCCTCACCGGCAAGTTCAATAATATTCAGGATGAAAAAGACTACCGCAAAAATATGCCGCGCATGAGCGGAGAAAATATTCAAACAAACATGAAGGTTGTAAAAAAGATTGAAGAGATTGCCGGATCGAAAAATATCAAAGCATCACAGCTCGTACTTGCATGGGTTCTTGCAAAAGGAGAAGATATAATTCCGATTCCCGGGACGAAGAGAGAAAAATATTTGCTCGAAAATATTGAAGCGGTATATGTTAAAATCTCTGACGATGAGATGAGAGAACTTGACGCATTTTCAGATCTTGTTACCGGCGATAGATACCCGGTGCAAGCAATGGCACTAACTCTGCAATAAAAATATTTCAACAACCGCTATGCGCAAAGTGCTTTGCGCATAGCATTTTTATCAATGTCCTCTTGTAGTTGTAATCTCAACCAATCCATCAGCATTGGAAAGTTTTGTCCAGAAAAATCCGTACAAAGAAACTATTACGAAGCAGATCATCGGCATTATAAATCCGGCTGACATGTTGTAAACATCGCCAAGATAACCCATCAACTTCGGCATAATTGCACCGCCGATAATTGCCATCACAATAAAGCCCGATGCTTTTTTTGCTTGTGTGCCGAGTCCGTAAATACCGAGTGTAAAAATTGTTGGAAACATTATCGACATAAATAAAAAACTGAGAAAGACTGCGGCAACGGATAACCATCCAAGTTTAAAAACAACAACAGCACAAAGAAAAACATTAACGAGTGCATAAGTGCCGAGTACACGGTGTGCTCTCAGCTTTTTCAAAATTGCCGCACCGGTCGCACGTCCGATTAGAAAAAGCGGGAACCCGACAGTGCCAAGTAGAAATGTTGCGCCTTTTTCATTCAAGAAAAAACTGCCGTTGCGGATTGTTGTCCGGTCGGTAAAAATCCATGTGCTTGCAATGCTTTGCGAGATCGAAGGAATTTCTTCAATCATATAATTAATGAAGAAGCTAAAAATTCCGGCTTGTGCAGCAACGTAAAAAAATTGTGCAGCTACCCCGCCGATAAAATGCGGATGAGACCAAATTGAATGTATTGTTCCGGCAGCCGATGTATCATCAAGTTTGTATTCGTCTTCCGTATTTAAATCAGGCACATTTGCGAAGTAAAAAATTACCGCCATCACCAAAACAATTATTGCAACAACCATGTATGGAATATATAGCTGCTTCTGTGCGGCTTCGGCTCCTTCATTCGAATAAAAAAATACGCCGCCGATGATCGGTCCGAATATCCAGCCGATGCCGTTAAATGATTGTGCAAGATTGATTCGTGAAGCCGCAAATTTTTTTGGACCGAGCACCGTTGTGTATGGATTGGCTACTGTTTCAAGAATTGTCAATCCCATTGCAATTAAACAAACACCGAATAGAAAAGCCCAAAACGCGGAAATATGCGTTGCCGGAATAAACCAAAATCCGCCGAGCGATACAAGCAGAAGTCCGGCAATGATTCCGCCTTTGTAACCGAGTTTGCGTGCAAGCCAGCTTGCCGGAAGTGCCATCAAAAGATATCCGAGATAATGCGCAAATTGAACCCATGCGGATTGCGCTTTGGATAAATGAAGGAAGTCCTGGAAATGTTTATCCATTACATCAATCATTCCGTTGCAAGTTCCCCAAAGGAGAAACAGTGTGCTGATAAGTGTAAACGTCAGAAAATAATTTTTCCCGTCTTCCGTCTTGAACATTCTTGAAAAATCCATCTGCCTCTCCGCAAACTATTGATGATTAAAAAACATGATCGAAAAATTACGGCAAAAATATTCCGATTTACTTCTGCAAAGCAAGCATGAAATTATAAAATCTTTTTTGGATAGGCTTACGGTTAGGTGAATTAAAAATAAAAGAGTGAATACTGTTATACAAAGGACTCCTTCGGATAAACAGTTTTTAAAAAATGGAAACTTTTTTTTATTTGAAAGGCATCCCGTCAACATCGGCATGCCTTTTCGCTGCTCAAACTACAACGAATAACCGAGACCAATTTTGACAATTGTTTGTTTGCGCCAGTCGCCGGAAAACATATGGCTGTCTGCTAATGATAGATCCAGATCAAAGCCGGAATATTTAACATTAACACCAGCGGTTAAATAAACGGCACTCTCACTTTCTTCCACATTGAAATATCTTGTAAGCTCCGTATTGTATTTTCTTGTCGAAGAAAAAAGTCCCGCAGACAAAGCAATATTTTCAAAGAGCGAGTAAGCCGCACTGCTTGAAAAATTAATCTGATTAAGATAGCCGTTGCCCGAATCGTTCCAAAATACGGATGATATACTGCCGAGAATTCTTAATTCATCATTTACACCAAAATCAATATCAAACATTAATTTAGCCGGTATTCTGCCGGATAAATAAACCGGAAGATAATTTATAACGTAAGGTTCCCCCAGCGTTGTATCGGGTCTATTAATAGCTAAATCTTTATATGTGGAATATTTCGAAAATTCCATTGGGCTTTCATAAAATAATCCTACACCCAATTTATTACCGCCGGGTAGATTACTATAATAATTTGCACCGACAGCAAAACTGAAACCAAAGACCTTTTCATCAAGAAAGAATTGGTCTAATTGTTCACGTGCATGCAAAACATTTCTATTAATTCTGAACCCGAGACTTATTTCATCATTCGATTGGAAAATATTTTCAACCGAATAAGAAGTTATTAGAGAATAACTTTGTATTGTTGTTTCAAAGACCGGCTCAAAAGTTTGACCGATTCCATCAGGATTTTCAGGTGTTGTGAATGAAATAGGACCAACATCAAGTTTCCCGTTATATGCTTGCCCAAAACCAAATCCAATTCTGAAATTTTCATACGAATAAACTATACCAAAAGATTCCGGCAATTCCTCTGCCATTCTCGAATATCCGATATGTGCTATGTATGCTTCGTCGATTTTAGATTCGAACTGATATGAAAAACCTACGGAAAGATTATCAAAGCTATTTAGAGCAGATGGATTGAGATATCCAATATTCTCTACTTTATTCACCAATGTGGAAGCGCCATAACTGCTGATTGCGCCTTTGCTGAATGCTTGAATTAATGGTGTCGTAATATTCTGCGATGCTACTTGCGAAGAAACTCGTGTGAATGGAAAAAGGATTAATGACAGAACAAGAATTTTTTTCATATCGCCCTCAAGATTTTTGAATGATAACCTTTCCAATTCTGATTAAGTAAAATATTGATATTAAATTTATTGAATCAGATACAACTATCGCAATGCATTTTATTCGGTACTTTTTGTTGAGTAAACATGTTGTGAACGCCATACATAAAATTTACTGTTGTGTGAAAAAAATTCTTTCCCTACTTGCATTTCAAAATCTGATTCATTATTTATGTAACCAATTGGTTACACATTTATTAAACGGAATTATGAGAAGAGATGTTTTTCAAGCGATAGCAGATCCCAACAGAAGAGCAATTATTAGTCTGCTTGCCGATAAGCAATTAACACTAAACAGCATTGCAGAAAATTTTGAGATAAGCAGACCGGCTATTTCAAAACATATTAAAATTCTTTCCGAATGCGGACTTGTTACGGTTAAACAAAAAGGACGTGAACGATACTGTGAGGTTCAACTCGAAAAATTAAACGTGGTTTCCAACTGGGTTGAGCAGTACAGAAAATTCTGGGAAGAGAAACTTGATGCACTCGAAAATTATTTGAACGAACTTCAAGCAAAGGAGAAAAAAGATGAGTAACAAAATAAATAGTACAGTTAAAGAAACTGAACAAAAGGAACTTGTCATAACAAGAATCTTTGATGCGCCGCGCGAACTTGTTTGGAAAGCGTGGACAGAACCCGAACGTTTGGCAAGATGGTGGGGACCTAAAAGTTTTCCGATTGCGGTAAACAAATTAGATCTCCGTTCCGGTGGAATTTTCCATTACAGTATGCAAGCTTCGCCGGATAATGTTTGGTGGGGGCGGTTCGTTTATCAAGAAGTTATTCCCCCGGAAAAACTTGTTTTCATTAGTTCCTTTTCGGACGAGCAATGCGGCGTAACGCGTCACCCGCTAAGTTCAACATGGCCTCTCGAAACTTTAACCATACTCACACTTTCCGAAGAGAACGGCAAAACTTTACTCACGCTTCGCGGATATCCGATTAATGCAAGCGAAGAAGAACGTACAACATTCGAATCCAACTTCACGTCTGTACAACAAGGCTTCAAAGGTACATTCGAGCAACTTGATGAATATCTTTCAACTATTACGAAAGGATCAATCAAATGAGCACAGCACAAATAGATATCGACAAAAAAGAAAATGTGCTTACCATTACGCGCATTTTCAACGCACAGCGTGAACTTGTTTGGAAAGCATGGACAGACCCAAAACATTTTATGCAATGGTGGGGACCAAAAAACTATACAACACCTACTTGTAAAATAGATTTACGTGTTGGCGGTAAACTTTTTTATTGCATGCGCTCTCCCGAAGGAGATGACTTATGGGCAATCGGTGTTTACAAAGAAATAAATCCTCCCGAAAAAATTGTTTTCTCGGATAGTTTTGCCGATGCCGAAGGCAATATAGTTTCTGCTCAATATTACGGCATGAGTTCCGATATTCCCCTCGAGATGCTGATATCTGTAACATTCGAAGATCTTGGCGGCAAAACAAAAATGACATTGAAACACGAAGGTCTGCCGAAGGTTGAGATAGATATGGCCGGTACCGGCTGGAGCGAATCGCTCGATAGACTTGAAGAGTTCTTAAAATAATTTACGGGAGAAAATCATGTTCATCTTTGATAAATGGAAAACATTCGCACCGTATTTTCAAAGTGCACTTCGAATTATTTCCGCATTAATATTTATTACTGCCGGAACAATGAAGCTCTTTGCTTTTCCGATGGGAATGCCGCCGGATGGAAGTACTGCGGAATTTATGACACAAGTTTGGATCGGCGGATTTCTCGAAGTGTTCGGCGGCTTATTAATAGTTATTGGTTTTTACACACGTCCGGCTGCATTTATTTTATCGGGAGAGATGGCAGTTGCATATTTTCAATTCCACGCACAGCAAGGTTTCTGGCCCACAATGAACGGAGGGATACCGGCTATTCTTTACTGCTTTATCTTTCTCTATTTCTCTGCCGCCGGAGCCGGACCGTTGAGCGTTGATTCTCTACTAAAGAAAAAAACGCAAACCTAATTTGATTGATGCAATTTTTCGAAATCGATCAATGAAATAGAAGGAAGAATCAATGAAAGAAATAATTAATAAACCTGAAACAATCAGCGACCGCGAACTTTCAATCACGAGAATACTCAACGCACCGCGCGAACTTGTGTGGAAAGTTTGGACAGAACCCGAACACATAAAACATTGGTGGGGACCAAACGGATTCACAAACACAATTCACAAAATGGAAGTACACCCCGGTGGTGTTTGGGATTTTATAATGCATGGTCCCGATGGAGTAGATTATCCAAACAAAATCACATACATCGAAGTGAAAAAGCCTGAACGGCTAGTTTACAATCACGGAGATGAAGAAAAGCCGGGATTTTTTCATGTGACAGTAACATTTGAAGAACATGACGGAAAAACAAAACTTTACATGTGTGGACTATTCAACACAAAAGAAGAACGCGATGAAGTTGTGAAGAAGTTTAAAGCAGATGAAGGAATGAAGCAAACAATATCGCGCCTCGAAGAATATCTTACAAAAGTGTGAGTAAAAAATTCACAATAAAAACTATAAAGGATAAGAGATGAAGAACGAACCATTCATCATCGAACGAACTTTCAACGCAAACATTGAAAAAGTTTGGCAAGCCATTACCGACAAGAGCGAAATGAAAAAATGGTATTTCGATCTCGCAGAATTCAAACCGGAAGTCGGTTTCGAATTTCAATTTTACGGCGGCACACCGGAAAAACAATGGCTGCATCTTTGCAAGATCACCGAAGTGATCGAGAAACAAAAACTTACTTATAGCTGGAAGTACGACGGCTACTCAGGTATTTCGTATGTAACATTTGAATTATTTGCAGAACAAAACATGACAAGATTGAAGTTAACTCATGCCGGCTTGGAAAGTTTCCCGATAGAGCAAGTTCCGGAATTCAAGAAAGAAAATTTTGTGGAAGGCTGGACGGGTTTGATCGGCAGATCACTCAAAGAATATTTGGAAGCTGCCGGTAAATAAAGTTGTAAGTAGAGGCAAAGTTTCAACAAAATGGAATAGTGTTTGTCTTTGCACAATTTAAAGCAATTGCCGGTTTCATAATTAACCATTAATTCCAAACAAAAAATTTAATAAGCATGAAAACATCGGATTACCAACAAAGCTTGAGCATCAATTCGGCAGATAAAGAAATTTTTGAATCACTAACTTCGCGGATACCTGAATGGTGGACGGAGAAATTTGAAGGTTCTGCAAAAAAAGTAAGTGAAAAATTTACTGTCCATTTTGGCGGTACATTGAAAACAATGTTGATTGAAGAAGCTGCTCCAAATAAGAAAGTAGTCTGGCGGTGTATCGATGCTTACATTGATGTAAATGAATTCGAAAACAAAAAAGAATGGATAGGGACAAAAATAATTTGGGAGATCGTACCGGACAGCCCGAACACAAAATTAAATTTAACACACGAGGGTCTGACTTCAGATTTTGAGTGCTACTCCGTCTGTATAAAAGGATGGGATTTTTTTCTGCAAAGTTTATTTGAGCTTCTTGTAAACGGAAAAGGAATGCCAAATAAAAACTGATTTATGTAACTGTTTGCATGGATTCCAAAATAATGATTCGTCCTTTTTAGAATTGGAACTCCATGCAATCTGCATTTGTTTGAGAAGTAAATAATATATCGAAATACTTCAATATATCATGAAAGGTACAGAAGATTATATAGTAAAAATTTCTAAGGCTCTTTCTGATAAGACAAGATTGCTGATATTAAAAGAAGTTGCAAAGAAAGGTGGTATCGGCTTAACTTGTTCCGGGGCTGAAGAAATAGCCGATCTCTCACAGCCGACTGTTTCGCATCATATAAAAATACTTGTGGAAGCGGAGCTCTTAAAGGCAGAGAAAAACGGCAGATGTGTAATTCTTTCGGTCAATAAAGAAACTCTGGATGAATTTGGCTCATTGATTTTTGATTCTTTCAAGAATTTGTAAAAACATTTTCTCATTTATATAGCAATACGTTTCAAAAGTAAACGTTCTCAGAGATAAGTTTTGCATTAAATTTTACAATTCTTTAATTAGGTAGAAGATTTTTGCCAAGTCATTTCTCCCCAAAACAAAAACAAAATTTATTACTCAATTATACACTTAGGTATTTGAAAGGAATATTTTATGTTATTTAAAATAGAATACATACCAGTAATAAAACGAAGCTTTGAACGAACGGCTTGTGTTAGCTTTTAATCCGTTTCTCGTTCAACAAAATTATTTCCCAATCGGAATCTGAACTATTACATAATCTAATTTTACCGCGGTTAATCCCGGCAAAAGGAAGGTACTGTTATGCAAAAAAATATTCATCGAATAATATTAATTTTTTCAATTCTGTTTTTGGATTCATCATTTGCGATTAAAGCACAAACATCTGTAAATCCCGATAGTTCGCTTCAATCAATTTTAAACGGACTTGAAGGAACCGAACTTACTTTAGCGCAAGCACAAGAGTATGCTTTAAAAAATTCAACATCGATCCGCAGAGCAGAAGCCGGATATCTTGCCGCTGCCGGTTCTCTTCGAAGAGAACGCGGTTTCTTCGATCCGGAATTGTTCTTCAGAATTAATTATGAAGATATAAAAGAACCAACGGCTTCATTCTTTGCCGGTGCAGATGTTTTGATTACAAAATCGACTACATCTCAAACCGGTTTGAAAATGAATCTTCCGATCGGAACTCAATTAGAATTATCATTGAACACACTCAGTTTAAAAACCAATTCGCAGTTTGCATTTTTAAATCCCGAATACGATGCATTTGGAAGCCTGAGTTTCCGGCAGCCGCTGCTCGGCGGGTTTACCGCATCGGGAAGAAAAACACTTACGAGTGCCGAACTTCAATTTGAAGCCGAACAAAAACGATACGAGCAAGAAGTTGTTGCAATAAATTCCCAAATAGAAAAAACATATTGGAACTTATATACATCGGTTCGTGATTATGCAGTACAAAAACTTACACGAGACCGTGCTGCAGCATTTTTAAAAGAAACAGAACTCCGTCAGCAAGCCGGTTTGGTTGGTCCTAATCAAACGGCAAGTGCAAAAACTTTTTTGGCTCAGCAAGAATTATTACTTATCGACCGCGAAGAACAACTCGATGCTCAATCCGATCAACTTGCCGTGTTAATCGGTGTGCGTCCCGAAAAAGGATCGGTGCGTTTCAAAGTAATTGATAATCCTCCGAACAATTTTTCGGTTGTACCGGTTGAAGAAATAATCGAGAATGCATTCGACAACAATCTTGAATTGCAAGCTGCGCAAAAAGATCTTGATGCAATTAATATACTTGCAGATGCCGCAAGCTGGGAAGCACTGCCGCGTGTTGATCTTACCGGTTCGCTTGTCAGCACCGGTATCGGCGGTGATTCGAAAGATATTATTTTCGGCGGCGATACTCTTCGTACAACATCGGGCGGAAGTTTTGGCGATGTTTTGAACCAGGTATTTAAAAGAAAATTCCCGGGATGGAATATCGGTGTGGAAGTAAGCCTGCCGATTGGTTTGCGAAAAGGACTTGGTGAAAAAGATAGATTGGAAGCAACAGCGCTCAATGTTCAGCAAAGATATGTTGAGCTTTCGCGAATTTTGGAACAGCAGATACGCGCTGCTCATCGTGAATTATCTCACGGCGGCAATCGTCTTAAAGCCGCATCGGAAGGTGTTGAAGCGGCTCAAGAACAAGTGCGCATCGGTACAATTGAATTTCAAAACGGACGCATTACAGCTTTCGAACTTGTTCGTCTCAACGAAGATTTTGCAATTGCACAGCGCAGCTATTCGCAAGCACTCGTTCAAACGGTTAATGCAATTGCCACATTGAAACAATTAACTTCAGGAAAATATCCTGTTACAACAAATTAAGAAGGAGTCGATTATGTTTAACCATAAATCTTCATTCCGCCGGGTAATTCTTTTTATTCTTTTGATGCCGGCAATTTTATTTACCGCCGGCTGTTCCGAACAAAAAGCCAACGGTGGATTTTCGATGCCGCCGATGCCTGTAGAAGTTGCACAAGTTATTAAACAAAACGTCGCGGATAAATTTGAAGCGGTCGGTACTATCGAAGCAAGCAAAGCAATCACGGTTGTGTCGGAAATTGATGCGTCGGTTATAAGTCTTCCATTTGAAGAAGGGAATCATATTAAATCAGGGGAATTGATTGCGCAGCTTGATGATTCACAATTATCGGCAGAAGTCATACGTGCAGAAGCAATTTACACGCAAAGCCAATCTACTTACACCCGTGTAAAAAAAATAGTTGAACAGAATGCCGGCACTCCCCAAGATTTGGATGATGCTTTTGCTTCCTTAAAAGTTGCCGAAGCAAATTTGAAATTGGCGAAAGCCCGTCTTGCAAAAACTCACATCACGGCACCGTTCGATGGAATAATCGGTGCACGCAAAGTAAGCATCGGTACATTTTTGAGAACGGGACTGGCAATTGCAGAGCTTGCAAATCTTGATGAGATACGAGTAAGTTTTTCGGCGCCGGAACGTTTTCTTTCACAATTGAAAAGAGGTGCCGAAGTTTTTGTTTCTTCTCCGGCTTTTCCCGGTCATGAAGTAAAAGGAAGAATTATAGCAATCGAACCGGTGATCGATTCGGAAACACGTTCGGCAAGAATTGTTGCACGCGTTCCAAACCCGGGACAAAAATTCCGCTCCGGCATGTCAGCAAACATTACAGTTATCCTCAACGAAAGAGCCGCGGCTTTAACTATTCCTACTGAAGCAATATTTGCGAACGGAGATCAATCGTTTGTTTATATCGTTAACAAAGACAACACGGTAAAACGTAATGCTGTAAAAATCGGACTGCAATTAGCCGATGCAGTAGAAATTTTAGAAGGATTGGAACAAGGAATGCAAGTTATCCGCGCCGGTCATCAAAAACTTTTTGAAGGCGCTAAAGTTGTTCCGGTTAATTCGCAAGAAAGTGCACAGAAGCAATGAGTGCGTGTTTGCATGGATGCATGTTTGTCTTCCTAAATTTTGAATAAAGGAGTTCTAAAATGAAGCTAAGCCATATATCAATACAACGACCGGTGCTTGCTATTGTGATGAGTCTCGCGATTGTTCTATTCGGAGTAATCTCATTTACACAGCTGCCGGTGCGCGAATATCCCGATATTGATCCGCCTATTATTTCTGTTGTTACTCTTTACAGAGGTGCAAGTTCAAGTGTTGTCGAAACGGAAATTACCGATCAGCTCGAAGAACAATTTGCGACTTTGGAAGGAGTAAAAACAATAACTTCATCGAGCAGAGAAGGCGGCTCGGTTATCACAATAGAGTTTGAATTGAATGTTGAGGTGAATGAAGCCGCTAATGATGTACGTGACAGAGTTTCAAGAATCAGGGGAATTCTGCCGCAAGAAATTGAAGACCCGATTATTTCCAAAGTGGACGCGAACGCTCAAGCAATTGTCTGGCTCGCGCTTTCAAGTACCGATCATTCAACTTTGGAGTTATCGGATTTTTCCGACCGCGTTTTAAAAGAAAAAATTCAACGTCTGCCGGGAGTCGGTTCGGTAATTATCGGAGGCGAACGCCGTTATGCAATGAGAGTTTGGCTCGATCCTCTGCGGATGGCGGCTCATCGATTAACAACTTATGATATTGAATCGGCATTAAGAAATGAAAATGCCGAAATACCCGGCGGAAGAGTTGAAGGCGAAAGACGCGAGTTTGCGGTTCGAACAAGAGGCGAACTTTCCAAACCGGAAGAGTTCGGTGCAATTATCGTTTCTCAAAAAGGAAATAATATTGTACGGCTTCGCGATGTTGCAGATGTTCAAGTAGGTGCAGAAGATGAACGCACTGTTGCGCGATGGAATGGTCAACCGGCAGTGGGGCTTGGAATTGTAAAGCAGTCAAAAGCAAGTACTGTAGATGTTGCTACAGAAGTGCGCGCTTCTCTGCCCGAACTCTCGAAACTTTTGCCGCAAGGGATGAAACTCGATGTTGCTTACGATAGTTCTGAATTTATTGTCGATTCGATTTCCGAAGTCCGGGAAACTTTGATCATCGCGCTCATATTAGTTGTGCTTGTTGTACTTGCATTCTTAAAAAGTTTCCGCGCAACAATTATTCCTTCGCTTGCAATTCCGATTTCGATTATCGGTGCGCTTGCCGCAGTTTACTTTGCCGGATTCACAATCAACATTTTAACACTGCTCGGATTTGTACTTGCAATCGGATTAGTTGTTGATGATGCGATCGTTGTTCTCGAAAATATTTACCGCCACATGGAAATGGGAAAAAGCAGATGGCAAGCCGCAATTGACGGAAGTAAAGAAATAGGGTTCGCAGTTGTATCAACCACAATTGCACTTGTTGCGGTATTTGTTCCACTCGCATTTTTATCGGGTAATGTCGGAAGACTTTTTAATGAATTCGGAATTGCAGTTGCTGTTGCTGTATTAATTTCCGGCTTCGTTGCGCTCACATTAACGCCGATGCTTTCTTCACAAATATTAAGACCTCTGCACGGAACAAGCAAAGGCTTGGCATCGCGTACATTCGATGCATTCTTTGAAAACTTGAACACGTTTTATGATCGTTTGTTAAGAGGAGCTTTACGTCATCGTCTTTTAATGATTACCGGCGCGGTTGTAGTTTTACTTTCGGGTTATGTTCTCTTCAAATTTTTGCCCAGCGAACTTGTTCCAACAGAAGACCGCGGCGTTGGTTTCGGAATTGTGATTGCGCCCGAAGGTGCTACGCTTGAATACACCGATAACTATGTTAGAGAGATCGAAAAAGTTTTGCTTGCTCTGCCGGAACGCGAAGGACTTTTCACTGCAACCGGGCTGGGCTTCGGAGGTCCTGGAAGTGTTACCAACAGTTTTATGTTTTTAAATATGAAATCGCGCGGCGATCGGGAAAAATCCCAGCAGCAAGTTGTTCAAGAACTTTTTCCAAGGCTGCTGGCTATTCCGGGTGTGCTTGCATTTGTAATTAATCCGCCAAGTCTCGGAGCTGATTTTTCTTCGAATCCGATTGAGTATGTTCTGCAAGGGGAAAGTTACGAGGAATTAAATAATGCCGTCAACACAATGATGGCAGAAGCTTCGAAGCTTGGTTACTTGTTAAACTTAGATTCCGATCTGAGATTGAACAAACCCCAGCTCGATATTCATATCGACCGCGAACGCTCATCGGGACTCGGAGTTTCCGTTGCAGATATCGGCTCGACATTGGAAACATTTTTGGGCGGACGCGTAGTTACGGATTTTAAACGCGGCACAAAACAGTACGATGTTATTTTACAAGTTAAACCGGAAGCCCGTTCAACACCAGATGCAATTCAAAATTTATATATCCGCAGTAACGGCGGTTTGGTACAGCTCGCAAATGTTGTGAATGTCCAAAAAACAGTTGCGCCAAAAGAACTGAATCACTATAACCGAATTCGTTCGACAACAATCAGCGCAAGTCTTGTTCCGGGAGTAACTCTCGGTCAAGCACTTGATGATCTTGATCGAATCGCACAAGAAAAATTGCCGTCGGGTATTAAACGCGAGTATGCCGGTCAATCTCTGGAATATAAAACATCAAGCTCGGCTCTCTATTTTATGTTCTTACTCGCAATCATTTTTATTTACTTAGTTCTCTCGGCACAATTTGAAAGCTTCATTCATCCGTTTACAATTTTGCTTTCGGTGCCGCTTGCCGTATTCGGTGCATTGTTAACACTATTTGTTTTCGGAGAAAGTTTGAACATCTACTCGCAAATCGGGCTGATAATGCTTATCGGTTTGGTAACAAAGAACTCGATCTTGATTGTTGAGTTCGCAAACCAGCAGCAAGAAAAAGGAATGAATCTTATTGAAGCTGTAATTGAAGCGGCAACTATTCGTCTGCGTCCGATATTGATGACTTCCTTCGCAACAATTTTTGGAATATTACCGATTGCGATAGGGCTTGGTGCCGGTGCAGAATCGCGCCGTCCGCTTGGGCTGGTTGTTGTTGGCGGTATGCTCTTCTCAACATTTTTAACTTTGGTAATGGTGCCGATTGTTTATACACTGTTGGCACGCTTCATACGTAAACGGGAATCAGAAGAAATCGCTGAAGAGAATAACGAGAAAGGTGATATTGAATTGGAAGCGCTTCCTTCGAAATGATTTGTTGAAACAGTTTTGTTGTTTTTTTTCTAATCACGACCTCGCCCCAGCCAATAAGATGGCGGGCAAGCCCGACCTTCGGCGGGCAAGCTTAAAATCCCTCTTCTTAGTAAGGAGAGGGATTTTAAAAATTGATCAAGAATTGACAACTCTTTTCAAGCGCAAATCTTTATTCCTTAAATCGATTCCTCCTTCGAGAATCGATTTTAAGTTCACGAGATAGAAAGCCCACCCTTCACTGCAGCCCATGTGAAAATTTACTTTCGATTCTTCATCGGTTGGAATTTCTTCCTGAGTAAGCTCAACAATATTTTCGCCTTCTTCATTTTTGATTGCAACACTTACAATTCCGGCTTTCCCAAAACTGAATTTTAGAAAATCTCTTCCGTTGGCTTCGAGTATCGTTCCTCGTTCAACAACTTCATCGGGCCAGCCGTGCCAGTACCATTCGTAAGTATCGCCAACTTGAATAATTTCGTTTGGACCAAGGATTTTTTTATTTGTGTCTTTGAATTCAGCTTTTCTGAGAAACCATTTTTCCAATCCGTGCGGCGCTGCCCACGATTTATATATTTCTTTTGTTTCAGCATTGATAGGAATTCTTTTTACGAAGCGGCTCCAATCATGCTTCATATTTTTCCCCTTTCTTTTTTGATTTAAGACTACCGACGGTACAATATAGCAAGTGGTGAGAAAAAATTGAAAAGAAAAATTTTATTGTAAGAGGGATAATAATCTTTGCAGAGCAATGTTACTTTACATACTGTCGATAACGCTCAATAAACGGATAGCAACTTGTGAATCAGTGGTCTATTTATAAATTGTCTTCGTTAAATAATTCCCTTCCTGATTGCCTTTGCAACGGCTTCGGATTGCGAGTGCACGTGCAGTTTGCGGTAAATATTTCTAATGTGATGCCGCACAGTATCGACGCTGATGAACAGTCTGTCTGCAATTTCCTGATAATTGTTTCCTTCAGACAGTGATGTTAGCACTTCCTTTTCGCGCTGTGAAAGTTTTGCTTCATCATCTTTCGAATAAGCGCCTTGGTTCTGCTGGAAAACCGTGATTACCTGACGTGCAATTAGCGAGCTCATCGGTGCGCCGCCTTCGAACGCATCTTTGATTGCTTCAAGCAGCCGCGTGGGCGGAGTTTTTTTTACGAGGTAGCCGCAAGCACCGGCACACAAAGCTTTAAACACCGAAGTGCTGTCTTCGTAAACAGTGAGCATCAAAATATTCAACTCGGGTTTAATTTTTTTTGCACGTTCGATTCCATCAATTCCGCTCATGCCGGGCAGACCGATATCCATCAATGCAACGTTTACATCCATTGTAGAAAGCTTGCTCAAAAAACTTTCGCAATCGGCATAACTGCCAACACAACTGTAACCGGTTGTTCCGTTAATTAATGCCGCGAGTCCTTCTCTAATTGTGTTGTTATCTTCGATAATGGCAACTTTGATCATAACAAGTTCTGAATGTTGGTGCAAAATTATTTTTTTTGGTAACAGAAGTTACTCAAATTTCGGCTAAGCGTTTTGGATTTCCATCAATCACTCCACAAGATATCACCGCTTTGCGGGATTCCGTTTACACGGAAAATTTCGCGGCAATTTTATCCGAATATTAAAACAATCGCAATTATTTTGACGCACCGGACAAATTATTTGTTGAAGAAATATAAAAACTTTCTCAAGCCGATTATCTTTCCGGTAAATTTAATTGTTGTTCCTTCATCGTTGGAAATAATTTCCAGCTCGCCGCCGATTGCCTTTGCTCTGTTCTTCATATTTCGCAAACCGTTGCCGTACTTAATTTTTTCCATATCGATTCCAATTCCGTCATCTTTCAAAGAGAGTTCGAGCGTATCTTTACTAATGTTTGCTTCGAGCAGAATTTTTTTACACTTGCTGTGCTTGATCGAATTATTAACAGCCTCTTTGAATATCAAATAAAGGTTCTGTTTGTATTCCATCGGCAGTTTAACATCGGCAAATTTTTCGATATTAACAGTTCCAAAAGAAATATCCATCGAACTCAGAAAATCGCTGTAGGAATCTTTGAGACGGAGAATTAAATGATAAAGCGAATCCCTATGCGGATTAACCATCCAAACTATATCGCTCATATTGTCAATCAACGTGCGCGCTTTATCGCTTATCACTTGTAATCGTTGCGATGAACTTTGCGAAGCAGCACGGATTTCTTGAGCGGTTAACTCACTCAGTATTGAAATTTCCGTAAGTCCGGCGCCGACATTATCGTGTAGATCGGCTGAAAGCTTGCTCTTCAATTTTTCGATTGCAAAAAGATTTCGATAGCGCATTGTACCGAGATAATAAATTACCAACGAGACAATAAGCACAGCCAAAGTTACAAACCACCATGTCATCCAAAATGGCGGCGAAATAATTATGTGAATTGAAGTTCCGACATTATTCCAAACGCCGTCGTTATTGGAACCTCTCACACGTAATGTATATTCACCCGGCGAAAGATTTGTGTAGTTTGCAATTCGTCTCCGCGAATCAACATAATGCCATTCGTTTTCAAACCCTTCGAGCAAGTAAGCGTACTGATTATCGAGAGGGTTTGTGTAATCGAGCGAAGCAAATTCAATCGAAAGAAAATTTTGATCGTACGAAACATTGATCGAATCTTTTTCCCCTTTAATTTCTTCATTAAAAATTCTTACCGAACTTATAACAACCGGCGGAACAAAATAATTATCTCTAACACTGTCGGGATAAAAATAATTAAAGCCGTTGATGCCGCCGAAAAACATCTCTCCGTTTTTTGATTTGTAGTAAGCGCCGCCGCTGAATTCGAGGCTTTGCAGTCCGTCGTGCAAATCATACTGAGTAAATTGCTCCGTCTTCGTATTGAATTTGAAAAGTCCGTTATCGGTGCTTATCCACAAATTGCCTTTATTATCTTCAAAGATTCCGTAAACAACGGAACTTCTAAGAAGATTTTTTTCATTGTACCGCGTAAAAATTTCTTTGCGTCTATCAAACTCGAGCATACCGCCGCCGTACGTTCCGATCCAAAGATTTCCTTTGCTGTCTTCATAGATCGACATGACGCGGTTATCGCTCAAACTTGTTTCATCGCCGGAAATATTTTTATACGAGATAAATCTTTCGTTCTTTCTATCGAATTTATTTAGCCCGCCGCCGAATGTGCCGACCCACATTGTGCCTTCTCTGTCCTCGTAAATTGTGTAAATCCTATCGTCACCTATGCTGAACGGATCATTTGGATTCTTTTTGTACTTGATAAAATTTATTACGCCGGCTGAAGAATATTTAACCAGATTCAATCCGCCGCCGAACGTTCCGATCCAATATTTTTTTTCTTTATCAACAAAAACAGATTGCACCTGATTGGCGCCGAGACTTGTTGTATCGAGCGGATCGTGAAGATATCTTTTAAAGATGCCGTTTTGTTTATTAAAAATATTCAAGCCATTGTTGTAAGTTCCGATAAGAAGATTTCCTCTGCCGTCATCAGCAGTTGCGCGGATATGATTATCACTAATCGAAGAAAAACTTCCCGGGATATTTTTGTAATATGAAAATTTACCGTTCACTCTGTCCCATTTGTTCAATCCGCCTTTGTATGTTCCAATCCAAACAATATTGTTATCGTCTTCAATAATTGACCACACTACATCGTCATTCAATCCGGCAAAGTTTGTGCTGCTGCGGTTAATCTGTCTGAATTTTTGTGTACTGCGTTGAAGTTTATTTAAGCCTTTGCCGAGATGCGTGCCGATCCAAATACTTCCCGAAGCATCTTCCACTATAGAAAGAATATCATTTTTTGAAAGAGAAGAAGTAATGCCGGGCTCGTTTTTGAAATTCTTAAAAAAATTTTTTTTGAAATCGAACCGGTCAACACCGCCGCCAAACGTGCCAATCCACAAAATACCAGAACGGTCTTCGGTTACAGTTGTTACAATATTATTTGAAAGGGTGTTTGAATTTTTCGAATCATGTTTGTAATGAAAAAACTTTCTGTTGATTGGATTTTGTTTTTGATTTTCTTTCGTCAGCAGATTTAATCCGCCGCCGTAAGTACCGATCCATAAATTATCTTCTCTATCTTTATATAGAGTTACTATTCTATCATCGCTGAGAGAATTCGGATTACCCGCTTGATGTTTGTAGTTGATAAATGAAATTCTGTTTTGATGCTCTGTTAATTTATAAATCCCTTGCCCGATTGTACCGACCCAAATATTTCCATCATCGACCAAAATTGATTTAATGCGGTTCGACAGCAAACCGTTCGGATTTTGTGGATCGTATGAAAATTTTGCAGCAACTTTTTTTTTCCAATCAAACTTGATTAATCCTTTTCCCCACGTTCCGATCCAAAGCGATTTGTCTTTTCCTTCCGCAATTGACGTAATTGTATTATTGCTGTTGCGGGAAAACGGAAGAGGGAAATCATAATAAGCTTCGTCTTTTTTTGGCGTTACGGTTATCGAACTTGTTATAAAATATCTTTTGAATCGTCCCGTCTTTCTATCAAAACGATTGAGCACACCTTCAACAGTTCCAAGCCATATATATCCTTCGGAATCTTCCATGATTGAAACAATTCCGTTGTCGGAAATAGAAGTTGAATCGAGCGGATCATTCGAAAAAATTTTGAAGTTGTATCCGTCGTATCTGTTTAATCCGTTTGCTGTTCCGAACCAGAGATAACCTTTGCTGTCCTGAAGCATACAGATAACAGTGCTTTGCGAAAGTCCGTCTTCAATTTTTAATTGTGTGAACGAGTAATCTTGCTGTGCAGTTGTACTTTTCGAAAGAAGAAAAACAAATGTGAAGAAAAGATGAATGCAGTATTTAATGCCGCTCTTGTTCAATTTATTCAAAATTTTTTAACATCATTAAATTGAGTGGTTCAAAATCTACTCAAACTCATTTGATGAATCAAATAATAATCTGTTTTGGTTTGATTGAATTTACGCCGGCTTTGAAGGTTGACAAAAACCTTCAAGGTCACTGCGGAATAAATTACCGTTGGGGATTTTACCGGCAAAGTTCTATATTAATTATGTAAGTAGCGGCGGATTATCAATGTACAAAAAATATTTTTGCTTGCTCTCGCTCTTTCTAATTATAATTTCCGGATGTGATAAAGGAATTGAACCCGAACCGGAAACCAAAAGCGGACCAACCGGATTCGGCGGTAAAATAACTTTTCTGGGCAATTGGCCCGATAGCATAAAGAGAACTCACATCGTTGTATTTAAAAACCAGATTCAAAATAGTCAGGATTTTTTTCCTCCCAATCTCAGTTTTGTTGTTGATTCGATTCCGTACAAAAGCGCTGAGTTTACTTACAACTCTTTCGAAGATAATTTCTATCCGATCTTTCAATTGACGCCGGGAGAATATTCATACGTAGTTGTTGCGCAATCCAAAACACCCGAACTTTCATTGGAAAGAAAAGATTGGTTTGTAGTTGGCGTCTATTCACAAAACGGAGATCAAAGCAAACCGACGGTGTTGAAACTTTCTGCCGGAGAAATTACCGGCAATGTTAACATCGTTGTTGATTTTAATAATCCTCCGCCGCAGCCGCCGATGTAAAACGGGAGTCCGCCTATGAAAAATTTTTTCGTACTCATATTTTTAATTTCTCTTTCAGCCGCTTTTGCACAAACCGTCTCAGTAAAAGGGAAAGTAATTGCCGATAATGCACAGCCGATTGCCGGCGCGAACATAATTGTTGTGGAAACAAATCAAGGCGATGCTACCGATGAAAACGGATTTTTTGAAATCGAAAATCTTTCTGCCGGAACTTATACTTTGGAAATATCATGTATCGGCTACGAAAAAAGAAAAGTTACGTATGCTGTTGGAAGCGGCATGAAGAAAATATTCACAATTGTTTTAAAAGAGACTGCTTTTGAAACCGAACAAATTGTTGTCAGTGCCTCAAAGTACGAACAGAAATTGGAAGATTTAACAGTAAGTACAACTGTGATCAAATCGGAATTTATAAACAGAAAAAATTTTCTTTCGTTCGATGATATGCTGCGCTACGTCCCGGGCGTTCAAATGAATCTCGAACAAGTAAGCATACGCGGTTCAAGCGGATACAGCAAGGGTGTTGGTGCGCGTGTGCTTGTTGCAATAAACGGTATCCCGCTCTACTCCGGCGATAACGGAGATGTTGTTTGGGAATTGATTCCGCTTGCCGATATTGAACGCGTTGAAGTTATCAAAGGCCCGGCAAGTTCGCTTTATGGTTCTTCTGCAATCGGCGGAGTTATTAATATCATCACAAAACAAACTTCGAAAAATTCTTTAACTCATTTTAAATCTTACATCGGTGCGTACGATAAACCTTCTTACGATATCTGGAAATGGGACGACAGCTACAGAACATTTTACGGAACAGAACTTACACATTCAAACTCGTTCGGCAGCCTCGGTTACACTCTTGCAATAAAAAAATTCGATAACTTCGGCTACCGGCAAAATGATTACTACAAAAGATATCTCGGCTACGTAAAACTTAATTACACATTATCGCCGGGAAGTTATCTCACAATTTTTTCCGATTATCTTTATTCCAACAGAGGAAATTTTTTGTACTGGAAAGACTCGCGCAATGCGCTTGTTCCGAAAGATGAAGACAACGGTAATTATGTTAAGTCATATCGTTCGTTCAACGGATTAATTTACCACAGCACACTAAGCCCAAAATTATCCGCCGATTTGAAAGCAACCTACTACCGCACAAAATTTGACGGCTACGGAGTTGAACTTACAACTTCAACCGCAAATCTTTATCGTGCGGAAATTTTAACCAACTACACTGCATCTGAAAAATTTATTTTAACTACCGGAGCTGAACTATCATACGCAAAAGTGAGTTCAAATATTTTTTCGAACACAAATTTTTTCGGAACGGGTCTTTACTCGCAGTTCGATTACAAAGGGATAGACCGGTTAACCGCATCATTCGGATTTCGTTACGATTATTTTAAACTCGATACCATCGGCGGCAAAAATGCTTTCACGCCGCGCGCCGGATTAAATTACAAACTTGACGACAACTTTATTTTGAGAGCTTCGGTCGGAACCGGTTTCAGAGCACCAACGCCGGCAGAAGTTTTTACAACAGCCGGAGTCGGCGGCGGTATTGATGTAAAAGAAAATCCAAACTTAACTTCCGAGACAAGCATCTCTTTCGAACTTGGAATGCTGTTTAATTACACAAATAATTTTTCGGTTGATGCTGCATTTTATCGAACCGACTACGATAATTTTATCGAGCCGAATTTGACAAAAGAAGGTGACATTCAATTTGTTAATCTTTCACAAGCACGCATTCAGGGATTTGAAGCAGTTGTTGATTGGTCTCCTCTGCCTAATGAATTGCAATTGATTGTCGGTTACAATTACATGTGGGCGCGTGATATCGAAAAAAACAAAGCGATGAAATACCGTCCGCGTAATGTTGTTTACTCACAACTAAAGTATTCACCCGGACATTTTGATTTCGGAATAGATTTCCGGTACATGAGCAAAGTGGAAGAAATTGATTTCGCGTTGACCGAAGCTCCGCTTGTACTTGTAAAAGACGGGGCTAAACGTGTTCCGGTTTATGTTACTGATTTTACAGCCGGATATAATTTATTAATTAGCGGTGTGCCGGCAAAAATTTATTTGAACGCAAAAAATATCTTCAACTATTATTACGTAGAGTTCATCGGCAATATTGCCCCGATAAGAAATATTTCAATCAGTACTGAAATTTATTTTTAAAAATCTGTAAAGGCGCCACATACGGAGTCTCCACGAACGAAGATGAACAGTAAAAAAAATAATGGAACTGCATCAAAACAAATATCGTACTGAATCAACACGATTAAAGGAGTGGGATTATTCAAACCCCTGGTGGTATTACGTAACAATACATTATGATATCAATATTTTTGTAATGCTATATTCCCAAAAAAATTTTCAATCGAAGGACAAAAAAAATCTTATGTGGACAAAAGAATTTAACACTGCAATTACCGTTTGCGATCTCAACGGAAAAATAATCGATATGA
>JACOUS010000031.1 GCA_016177735.1 Ignavibacteriales bacterium
CGGGAAATGCCGGGGCAATAAAAAATAGACTTTGCGTAACATCAGTTATTAATTAACTCAACCGGTAATTATCTCTCACGTCTCGCTTTCACTTGCTCATCGAATACGGCAATGATTTTTCTTCTACAGCAAATTTTTTGTTCGGTACATTCTGCATTATAAACTTCAACTCTCCGCCGCTTACAATTTCATCGTGCGTTATGAAACTTCTGTCAATCTTTTTTCCGTTCAGAAAAATTTCTTTGATATAAATATTATTCTCCGAAAAATTTTCTGCGGTTATCTTAAAGGTTTTCCCGTTCTCCAAATTTATTGATGCACTGTTCACACACGGACTGCCGATTACATATTCGCTGCTTGCCGGTGCAACCGGGTAAAATCCGAGCACACTAAAAATGTACCACGCAGACATTTGTCCGCAGTCATCGTTTCCGCAAAGACCGTGCGGTTCGGGTTTGTACATCGTGTTTACAATTTGGTGAATCCGCTCTTGTGTTTTCCACGGCTGACCGGTAAAATTATACATGTACGGAACATGATGCGAAGGTTCGTTACCGTGGACATAATTGCCAATCATTCCTACTTTTGTAACGTCTTCGCTTTCGCCGAAATATTTTTCCGGGAGTTCGAATGTGAAAAGCAAATCGAGCCACGTTACAAGTTTTTCTTTTCCTCCGAGGAGATTAATAAACCCTTCCACATCGTGCGGAACATAAAGAGAATAATTCCATGCATTGCCTTCGATGTAACCTTGATTTGCAACGCTCAGCGGATCAAAAGGAGTTTTAAATGTTCCGTCCGATTTTTTTGCACGCATGTAATGTGTTTCTTTATCAAAAATATTTTTGTAATTGTTTGCACGGCGGAAAAATTCGTCCGCTTCTTTTTTCTTGCCGAGTTTCTCCGCAAACTTGTAAATAGTCCAATCATCGTACGCATATTCCAAAGTTTTTGATGCTGAGTTCGAACTCAAATCTTCCGGCACGTAACCGTATTTTTTGTAAGCACCGATTCCGTCGTACGGATCATAATTTGCACTTGCAATGCAAGCCTCGAATGCTTTCCCGGCATCAAAGCCGCCGATTCCTTTCATGAAAGCATCCGCAATTACCGGCACTGCGTGATAACCGATCATGCACCAATTTTCGTTTGCCCAGTGCGACCATACCGGTAAAATTTTGTGCACGCTCTGTTCGTAATGTGCAAGCATCGAATTCACAATATCACTTGTTCGCTTCTGCTGAATAATTGTGTAGAGCGGATGAAGCGCGCGGTAAGTATCCCACAAAGAAAAAATTGTGTAATTGGTAAAATCTTCTGCCGCGTAAATGTTTTGATCGAGTCCGCGGTATTCTCCGTTCACATCGTTAAATATTACCGGATTCAAAAAGCTGTGGTACATCGAAGTGTAAAAATTAATTTTTCTTTCTTCGCTTGCATCGATAATAATTTTAGAAAGCTCGCTGTTCCATTTTTCTATTGCTTGATTTTTTATTTCGTCGAAATTCCATCCGGGAATCTCCGCTTTCAAATTTTCGATTGCATTTTTTGTGCTCACTGCCGAAAGAGCAACTTTAACCAATATCTCTTCGTCTTCTTCCGTATCAAAATTGAAATAGCATTTTACTTTGTGTCCGGCTCGTTCTGGAAAGTTTTCGTTTTCGTTAAACTTTCTCCAAAAGCCTTTGTAGATCAATTGCTCGTCATTACGCAAGCCGTATGATTCGAAGGGTTTCGAAAATTCAATTGCAAAATAAACGTAACGAGTGCGCGCCCATCCGTTTGTCTGCCGGTAACCGGTAATCAATGTTTTGTTCTCAACACGAACCGATGACCAAACAACTTTTCCTTCGTAATTGTAAATGCCGGAAGTTAAATCGAGAATGATGTGCACGTCTTTTGTTTTGGAAAATTTGTATTTGTGAAATCCGCATCGCTCGGAAGCGGTTAACTCAACATCGATGTTGTAATCGTCAAGTTTAACAGCATAGTAACCCGGCATTGCTTTTTCTGTTGTGTGCGAGAATCGCGAACGGTAACCGCTCTCCGGATTTTCTTTCGTGCCGGGATTCAATTGTAATTTACCAACAACCGGCATCAACAAAATATCACCGAGATCGGAATGACCGGTTCCGTTAAAATGTGTGTGAGAAAATCCTACGATAGTTTTCTCGGTGTACTGATATCCGGCGCAGTATCTGTAAACTTCGGGATTGTAGCCGCTGCCGTAACTGTACATTGCTGTGTCGGTCTCCGGACTCAACTGCACCATTCCGAACGGAACCGCCGCACCGGGAAATGTGTGTCCCATGTCGTCCGTGCCGACGAAGGGATTAACGTAATCATATGGAGTTTTTGATTGAGCAAGAGCTGCAATTGATAAAAATAAGTTAATGAGGAAGAGTAGCTTTTTCATATTGTATTCCTTAAAAGAAAATAGAACGCAGATGACGCGGACTTGCTTACAGTTTACCTATCGTTGATAGGCAAGCAAGTTAAACAGATTTTCACGGATAAAATCCGTTCGAATCTGTTTCATCAGTTATATCTGTGATCTTTTTATTTTCATTTTTTTTACACGCCGATATCTTCATTCCACAGCGCCGGATTTTCTTTTATAAATTTTATCATCATATCGATGCACGTTTGGCTTTGGAGAATTTCAATTTGTACGCCGCGCGATTTTAAAAGTTCTTCTTCGCCCATAAAAGTTTTGTTTTCGCCGATGATCACTTTTGGAATTCCGTAAAGCAGAATTGCGCCGCTGCACATTGAACACGGCGATAGAGTTGTGTACAAAACCGATTCGCGGTAAACAGAAGCAAGCTGTCTTCCGGCATTTTCGAGCGCATCCATTTCACCGTGAAGAATTGCGCTCCCTTTTTGTATGCGGCGGTTGTGTCCGCGCCCGATAATTTTTCCATCGTAAACAATTACAGACCCAATCGGTATTCCGCCTTCATCAAAACCTTTTTGTGCTTCTTCAATTGCCGCTTGTAAAAACTTATCCATAATACTTCTCACAAAAAATTTTTTATAGTAAGAATATTTTCACGTGTAATGTTTAACGAACAAATCTTAGTACACTAATGAAGAGTGACGAGTAAAAAATATAAACTAAAATTCAGCATCCACACCCGTCTTCGCCGGGCAAGCTCTGCGTTCAACATTCTGCATTCGTTAGTGATATTCCAAAATACTTCCGCCGATAAATTCGCGCAGAACGGAATCGCCGGGAATCGGCGAATCATCTTCAACCGGTTCAATTGCCTCCAACATTTTGCAGACACGTGCAGCGCGTACTTGTGCATCTTCGCGAAGCGGATCTCCGCTGTATTTCTTTTCCCACTCTTTAAATGATTTGAGAAGTTTTGATCTGTAAATCGGAACTTCAAACGGCATCGATGTATTCACGATGTAATCTGCGGTGTTGCAGAACGGAAGGATATTTCTTTTTTCTGATGAACGAACATAATGCCAATGCAAAAGTGTCTGCTCGGGATTATATGCACGTTGAACGGAATCGCGCAGCATTCTACGGATTAAACGTATGTCAGTCCAACGGATGTATTGATCGTTAGGCATTTTCATCTGCAGCAACGGTTCGAGATAAATTTTGAATTTTTGCGAGGAAGGAATCTCTTTGCTGAAATCGGGATAGAGTCCATGCAAACTATCTATTAATAGAACTTCGTTTTTGTGAATCTGCAAAGGAGTTTGATCGGGAAATCTTTTCCCGGTTTTAAAATCATAATAAGGAATTTTTACTTCGCCGCCTTCAGCCAATTTTTTCAGATGATCGTTAATCAATTCGAGATCGAGCGCTTGCGGAGTTTCAAAATCATAATCGCCGAATTCATCTTTTGGATGAAGTTCGAGATCAAAAAAATAATTATCCACAACCAGCGGAACAAATTTCATTCCCATTTTATTCAAACGCTGTTCGAGTTTTAAAGTGGTTGTTGTTTTGCCCGACGAAGAAGGACCGCTCACCATCACCATCTTCAATTCACCGGCTCTTTCTTTGATCATCTCTGCGGCCGTATCGAGCTGTGTTTCGTAAGCTGTTTCTGCTTCGTGAACGATGTACGGAAATTCTCCTTTGCGGATTCTTTCGTTAATTGCTTCAACTGTGTGCGTGTTGTGAACAACAGCCCAATCAAGCGAACGCCAAACTTTTGCCCAAGGAATAAATTCGGACGGTTTTGAAAAGTGCCGCGAGTCTGCCGCTCTTCTGCGTGCCGCTTCTTCGCGGTAAAGAATAAATTCCTTTGCAACTTTTGCGTGCCCGTTTTCAATTAATACTTTTTCAACAATATCCTGAATTTCTTCTACGTGCGGTTTGTAATCTTCTTCAAATTTTTCTTCGAGCATTACAATTACTTTTTGAGCAAGCTCGCCGGCTTTTTCTTTGTCGCGTCCGCCGACTGCAACTGCGGCTCTATAAATTACATTTGCAATTCGATCCGGATTGAAAGGAACAACTGCACCGCTCCGCTTAATCATAAATTTGAATTTGCTCATTTGCACTCCGATTCCTCCGTGCACTCTGTGACTCTGCGATTTTTTTTTCTGCAGAGACGCAGAGAGCGCAGAGCTATAAATTGTTTACTATTCTTGTAATTCCTTCTTTCAAAAGATTCACGTTGAAATTTATTAATAGACCGAGTTTAAGGTCGGTTAATTTAAGATAAGTGAGAAGTTGTTTTCTGTGTACATCAAGAATTGTTTCGACAGATTTCAATTCAACAATAACTTTGTTCTCTACAATTATATCAGCGCGAAATCCTAATTCCAATTTTACTTCATCATAAATAACGGGGATGCCTATTTGCCTTTGGCAATTTAATCCTCTTTTATTCAATACATGAGACAGAACTTCTTCATAAACAGATTCAAGCAATCCAGGTCCCAGCTGCTTGTGAATTTGGATTGAGCAATCAATAATTATCTGTGAAATCTCGTTCTCGTGCATTTTTTCTCTGCGCACTTTGCGCCTCTGCGAGAGATTCTTTTCTTGCGAGGCAATGAGTTTACTTAGTTGTTTATCTTTGTAATGAAATATCTTTAATTTTTATAAAGACTTCAATTGCGCGGAGACGCACTAACTTCATTTTCGTTCGAGATGAATTTGCACGAGTCCGGAACTGTAAGATTTAACATCAATGGTTTTCAAATCAACACGATCGGATATTTCCTTAAACAGCGGCAGACCTTTGCCAAGTATTATCGGATGAACAAACAAAAAATATTCGCCAATCAAATTTTGTTCGATGAACGGCTTTGCAATTTCTCCTCCACCGGCAAGCCATGCATCTTTTCCTTCAGTCGTTCGTATTTTTTTCCAAAGTTCAGCCGGATTTTCGGAAGTAAATATTAGTTTTTCTGTTGATTGAAATTTTTGAGGCGTGCTCGTAAAAACATAATTTATTTGCCCTTTGATTCCATCAGCTTCTCCGGCAGTTTTCATGAAATCATAAGTCTTTCTGCCGATGAGCACCGTATCAATTTGCGTAAGAAAATCATTGAAGCCGTAGTCTTGATCGCCGAATAGCCAATCCATTTCATGGTTTGGTCCGGCAATAAATCCATCCAAACTTTCTGCTATATATAAGATAAGTTTTTTCATTGTTAGTTCAGCCTTTTAACAAATGTTTGAGAAGTAGATTACCATTTACTTTTTATAAACTTCTTTTCTGTGCCAATTCTAACAACAAGAATTGTTAATATATTTTCCTCTATCGTATAGATGATTCTGTAATCGCCTGCTCTGATTCTATAAAATTGTGAGCCCTTTAATTTCTTTGAGCCGTCTGGATGAGGATTAAACGCAAGCTTATTAATCGCATCTGCAATTTTTTTTCTTATGTCAGATGGAATTTTTAGGAGGGCTTTGTGTGCAGATTTTACAATCTGTATCTTATACATAATTCTTTAGAATAAAATCGATGCGTTCTTTTTCCTTTAATGCTTTTCTTGCAAGCTTGATATCCAATTCATCTTCGAGTTCTTCATTTCGTTTTTTGATACGGTAAAGTTCTTTTAACAATTTGTTGTAATGGTCAATCGGAAGAACAACAGCTTCCTTTTTGTTTTTTTTATTTATCAAATACGATATCATTTTTTACCTATTTTTTTTGAGATAAAAGTATTACGTATCGTACTAAATAGCAAATCATCGGAGCTAATTTTAGTTCGACGGTTTAGAGAGGAACGAACAATAATTTTTTAATACCGGAGATGTAAGCGTCCGAACTTATGCCATATATTTTTTCATTGTTTCTCAAAATTTACTTTCCCATCGTCAAGATCATAATAAGCGCCTTTTATTTGCAGATGATTATGCTCAACAAGTTCTTTGATTATCGGTTCGGAATTTTTTAGTTGTTTCACTACACGAAAAATATTTTCATGAACTGCATTTGTAAGCAAATCACCTTCTTGTTTTTTTGCTTGCTTAACAGCCGGTTCAATTTCGGAAATCAGTTTGCCCAAATGCCCGGGAAGTTCACCGCCTTTGACTGCGGCATCAACGGCGCCGCACTTTTCATGTCCCAACACAACAATTAATTCCACATGCAAATGTTCGACGGCATATTCGATACTTGCAAGTTCAAAGTCGTCAACAACTTCGCCGGCAGTGCGAATTACAAACAAATCGCCTAAACCTTGATCGAAAATAATTTCCGGCGGCACACGGGAATCCGAACAACTTAAGATTACTGCAAAAGGGTTTTGCCCGTTTGCAGTTTCAATTCTTCTTTGCGGTAATTGGTTTTGATGAAGCAGCTTCCCTTCCGCAAATCTTTTATTCCCTTCCGTCAATTTTTGAAGTGAACCGGAATCCGTTTCTTGCGCAAAGAAACTAGAGTAAAATAATATTAGCGCTACTGTAAAAAGAAATTTATGTGCTTTCATGTAATTCCTTTGCCGATGGAAAATTATTATTAAAGATAAATATCTGCCGCTCATCATAGTTTTTCAGCCATTCATCGGTATTAGCTTTTTTCAACTCACTACATCAAATAGATTTGTTCCGGTAACTAATTTATTGGGAAAGAATCCAATGAAGAAAATATTTTTCAGACCGACTATTATCATGATTCTAATTGCCGCTTCTACTTTTGCACAGCCTGATAGTACGTCGCAAGATGCTAACAATATTAAACGCTTCCGATTTAAATACACGTTATCAGACGGAGTAGATCTTATAGCAGATATGTACTATCCAGATCCGCTAAAAAAGCACCCGGCAATTTTTATAAGAACACCTTACAATAAAAAACAACATTCTTCTTTAGGAGAATTTCTTGCAAAGCACGGATACGTAGTTGTTATCCAAGACGTGAGAGGCACAGGACAATCGAAAGGAAGTTTTATTCCGTTTGCCAACGAAATTCGTAACGGTATGGAAATGCTGGGATGGATAGAAGGTCAAGATTGGTTTAACGGTCAAATCGGAATGTGGGGCGGTTCATATCTTTCGTATTGCGCCGCTGTACTAGCTTGCCAGAATCCGCCATCGTTAAAAAGTGTATTCAGCATATCGGGCGGATATAATCTTGAAAAAAGCATTCTTCCCGGCGGCGCATTTCATTTGATGATAAATGCTGCGTGGTTTCATTTCAGTAAATCTCAGCAGGATACTTCTCTTAAAAAAATTAATGTGAATGATTTGATGAACACAGTACCACTTGAAAACGCTTTTGAAAAAATGAATGCTGAACTCCCTTCTCAATGGTTAATTTATTTTACCGTGAAAAACATTGAAGTGAGCGTAAAAAAATGTATTGAGTTGAGGGGTAAAATTCTTGTCCCTCTAAAAACAATCAGCGGTTACGGCGGATATTGCGTTATTCAAGATCCGGCTGGCCCTGTCAGTGCGTTATTTGAACCAAAATAAAATGAGAACCAATGATAACCTCTTCTTTTATTTCTATACGATCGTTTTTAAAACAACATGAAAGGAATAAAAATGGGAAATCCAATATTTCAATTCGATATCGGCTGTAAAGAAAAAGAACCGACTCTCAAATTTTACACCGAACTTTTCGATTGGGAAGCCGAGCAATTTGGACCCTATTCCCACAAATTAAATTTAGGATCAAACAGCACACTTGGCGGATTCATCACAAGTCTCGGGCACGAACCTTACAATTATGTAATGTTGTACATCGTAGTTGATAACATAAAAGAAACGATTGCAAAAGCGGAAGGACTCGGTGGTTCTGTTGTAGTTTCCGAAACCGATGCACACGGACAAGGTTCTTTTGCGTGGATAAAAGACCCGGCTGGAAATTTACTTGGACTTTGGAAACATAATTCATAATTTCTTTGGGTTATGAAAAAGCTGATCTCTCGAAATAAAAAAATTTTTAGTGTCAAACAGATTCGCACTGTTTTTCTGTTTACCATATTTCTTTCGGTTATCGGATCTGTATTTGCACATTTTATTTTATTTATCACTACACAACAGAATAAATTTTTTGTCAATGATTTTTTGTTAAAAATGCTGCGAAATTTTATTCTGATCAGTTTGGTCTCGTGGATTTTTTATATCCTATATTCTGCAATCAATGTACAATCTATAAAATCAAAAACTCTCAAAATATTTTCCATAATATTTTTTTCTGCTGTATCAGCAATCATAGGCGGTTCTTTGGGTTTATTGATAAATAGATTAATCCTTGGGAATGTTCAACCGGTAACATTCAGATATTTTTCAACGCTTTTCCCATTTACATTAATAGGCGCATTTATGTTTAATAGTTATTTGTCGCTGCAAGAAACAATAATTAAACTTGCCGAAAAGGAAGTAAATGAACAGCGTCTGATACAGTTAAAAACAAAAGCCGAATTGGATCTATTGAGAACAAAAGTAAATCCTCATTTTTTATTCAACACGCTTAATTCAATTGCAAGCTTAATACATTCCAACCCGCAAGAAGCCGAGGAGATGGTACAAAAACTTTCCAATCTATTCCGTTACACGCTGGATAAACATCAAAACGAATTTTCAAAATTGAGTGAAGAGATCGAAATTGTTGAAGCTTACTTATCAATCGAAAAAGTGCGCTTCGGCAGCCGGTTGAATTATACTATTGACTGCGAACATCAAACGCACGACTTGCTGATCCCCGTTATGTTAATTCAGCCGCTGGTTGAAAACAGCATCAAGCACGGCATCAGCAAAAATAAAAGCGGCGGAAACATTTTGGTTCATACAAGAATGATGGATGAAAAAAATCTGCTTTTATTAATCTCGGATGACGGAACCGGCTTCAACGAATCGGATATTCGTTTTGGTTTCGGATTAACAAGTGTACGCGCCCGCCTTGAATTAATTTACAACAGTAACTTTAATTTGTTTATTGACAGCCGCAGCGGATGTAATATTAATATTGTGCTTCCGGCAAAAACGGGTAATTAAAAATTTTCATTTTTTCGGTGTGATATGTTTTTAAAATTTATTCAAAGAATTGCAATCTATTTTTTGATTTTACTTTTATGTGCCGGCAGAAATATTTCATCGGCACAAACCGGCGGCAGTTCCGGCAAACTTTATCAATTTGTTAAAGATAATCCCGCAATAAAAATAACCGGCTGGGGACAAGGAATTTCGAGATGGGAATCAGATGCCGTTCCGTATTTCGAAGCTGTTAATAACAAGCCGGTAATCTACAGCAGTTATTTAGCTCTCGCCGATTTCAGACAAAGCAGCAACGAAACAATAACAGAACAACTAAAAACAATTTCCGAAGGATGGAAAGACGCTTCTAATAATATCACTTACAGATTTATTCCTTTAATCGGCATGGGAGCCGTTTCTTTCGATTTCAATACGAGAAATAAAATTATAAGCGACGGTTTTTTTAATGAACTCGGAATAACTTTTGAACTTATGCAGAAGTACGGCATAAATGAAGCAACATATTCATTAAATATTTTTCAAACTTTTTTGAATAAACCGGAATTGTGGGATACAGTACGGTCAAATTTATTGCTGAAAGGATATGATGTTGAAAACATTGATCTCGAACAGCTTGTGAAAAACGGAGACGACAATTCTAAACTCGTTTTATTTAATTTGAGAGACAGCATTCTTGTAAATGCAAACACAACTTTGTTGAATCAGGGGATATCGTTCAGTGATCTTGAAATTATGAACGGTGCATTCGATCAAGAAATAATTAAACTTGCCGATAAAATTAAAGAAATAAACTCGCCGATTTTAATAAGACTTATGTATGAATCTTACGGCGGCTCTTCACGCCCAACGATTTATTCCGCACAAACTTATAAACAAGCATGGATCCATTTTGTAAATCTTTTGAGAGCAAACGGTGCAGATAACACTGAGTTTATTTTTCATCCATTAGTAAGTTTCGAACCGATTTTGGAAAAATGGTATCCTGGAGATGAATATATTGATTGGATCGGCACAAGTTTTTTTTCATACGATGGAAATTTAGATTTTTGGAAGACCGAAAATGAATTTGCCGTTAAGCATAACAAACCTTATCTGCTTGCCGAATCTGCCCCCGTTGATCAAAAATTCCGCCCGAGTAACACTTTGCATCCACTCGTATGGAATGAGTGGTTTACACCTTATTTTAATTTTATTAAAGATAACGGGAACACAAAATTATTTGTTTATATCAACATTGATTGGAGTTCATCGGGCAGCTTCAGCGATTGGGGTGATACAAGAATTGAACAGAGTACCTCTTTGGTTAGTTTGTATGAGAATGAGCTTAATAATTCTGAGTACGTTGATAATTTAAAATTTTGGTCTCTTTATACTACGTCTGTAGAAAACGAATCAGAACTGCCCAATGAATTCAAATTATCCCAGAATTATCCGAACCCGTTTAACCCATCAACAATAATTGAATATTCAATTCCCGCCACGCCCTCAGCCCCCTCTCTCAGTCATGCGGTCGGGCAAATCAAAACGGGAGGGGGTTTTGTTACACTAAAAGTTTATGATGCTTTGGGGAGAGAGATTACAACACTCGTTAATGAAGTACAAAACCCGGGTAATTATTCGGTTACTTTTGGTGGAGAAACAAACCGCACTTTCTCTCTACCAAGTGGTGTTTATTTTTACAAACTAAATTATGGCAATAACAGTATTACAAAAAAAATGATTTTACTCCGCTGATATTTAACTGGAACATGAACAAAATAATTACTCTCAACTTTCATCAACATGAAAAATTTCATAATGACAAGATCAAATAAATTATTTATACAAAGATTTTTTTTCTATTCTATAATTACGACAACTTTATTTTTACACGGCTGCAGTGATAAATCTACCGAACCGGATACGCCGGCATCTGCCGGGAAATTTGATTTGGAAATATTGGTTGATGGAGACACGAGAAAATATATTGTGGAGGTACCGGAAGTTTATAATTCGCGTAAATCTCTGCCCGTTGTATTTATGTTCCACGGTACTTCCGAAACCGGTGAATACATGTATGAAAAATCCGGCTGGGTAGAAAAAGGAAAAGTAGAAGGATTTATCTCCGTTTATCCAACTTCATGGAAATATTGTTTTAACGATAGGGGCACAATTAGAAACACGACACGATTCAACAGCTACAATATGGAAAGTATAATATGTGAGGGAGAAAAGTTGAGAGACGATGTAAAATTCTTTCAAGCGATGGTAGATGAAATTTCTTCAAAATGGCTGGTTGATAAGAAACGAATATATGTCTGTGGATTTTCTAACGGAGCTTCTTTTACAAGTCGTTTGGCTGTTGAGAAATCCGATATTATTACTGCGATAGTGAGTAGTTCCGGTTCGCTTGGTGTTGCAGCAAACATTCCGCCTACCCCGGTTAGAAAATTACCAATAATGCTTTTATTCGGTAATGAAGACTCATACTTTGTTGATGCAACCGGCGAGCCGCTGCCCATGGAAAATCCGAACACTGTTCTTGATCATACATATATTAAAAAACTTTTGGAGCCATACATTAACAGATTTTCCGTGAGGGGTGTTCCTATAATATCCGACCTCTCGCTTGCATACAAGTACGACTTCAATCCGATAAATCAAAACGATCCTCACATATTTGTGTTCACACTTGTTAGAAATATGGGACATGTTTTTCCAAATGGAAATAATGCGCCGGTAAACGGAATTAATTTGTACTGGGATTTTTTTAGTAAATATTCTTCACAATAATCTTTTACTCAAATGAATACTCGGCATGAAGATATAAATTCCATTACGGCTAATATTGAAGACATAAAAAAAGCAATTGACAAATAATCACGGTAATATTTTTCACATGCTTAATACAATATTAATAGACGATGAAATACTCGCAATCGAAAGATTGAAACGCCTGCTCAAACAATTCGGTGATCAAATAAAAATCATAGCTGAGTTCACCAACCCGGAGGAGGCTATAACTAAAATTGACGAATTAAAACCCGATTTAATTTTTCTCGATATCCAAATGCCCGGTTATAATGGTTTTGAATTGCTGGAAAAGATCACACATCAGCCGCTCATAATTTTTATTACCGCATACGATCAGTATGCCCTCAAAGCATTCGAAACCAATTCTATTGATTACCTTTTGAAGCCGGTTGATAAAAAACGTCTTGCTCAATCCATTGAAAAACTTCTTAAGATTACTTCGGCTAACAAAATAGACTATGAAAAAAGGATTAATGAACTTATCCGTTTTATTAAACAATCAATGTCAAAAAAAATACAAGTTAAAATAGGAAATGAAATACGGTTGATCGATACTAATGAAATTTATTTCCTTCGCGCACTTGATAAATATGTCGAAATCTATACTCATGAGAAAAAGTATCTATCAAGTTTATCGCTAAATAAATTTGAAGAAATGATAGACGAAAACGAATTCGTACGCGTACATAGATCCGTCATCATAAACCTCAGACACCTTGATACAATCAGCCGGTCAATAAATGGTTATAAAGTTAGAATGAAAGACAAAAACAACTCTGTACTTCCGGTAAGCCGGTATTTAAAACATAACCTTGGAATATGATTAATTATATAAAAATGGTAAAAACAATTTTACTCTTTATAATTCTAATAGCCTCTTTTAATTGCAATACAGAATTAGAATCCGGGACTGATTTTATACCACCCGCTCAAAACAGTGTTGTAATTTGGGGACAAAAACAGATCGAGCGAGTTAAAAAAAATTTTTCTGCCGGCGAAAAGAAAACAACAGAATATTTAAAAAAAATATTTTCCGCTGCAAATAAAATGAAAGATGCCGAACCGGATCCGCAGCAGTTCATTATCCAAAAGAAAAATATTGGAATGAAAGAAGTCCAAAGAGATAGAGCTTTAGCACAAGCTTTTGCCGCGGATTACGTTTTCAATGGAAATAAAAAATCATTGGAATCCTCACGGCAGTTTATTCTTGCTTGGGCATCAACATACAGAACCGATAGAACTGAAACCGGTTATTTCACAAGTGTTTATCAACTTGTACCTTTTATTTGGGCATACGAACTAATCAGATATTCTTTATCAAAAGAAGATAGATATAGAATAGAATCATTCTTCAGAAATGTTTATCAAGTTGCAGAGGCAAATATAACGGGAGAATTCTCCGATGCTCACGCTTACGGCAATCATTGGTCGTATCACGTTTACACTATTTCGGCAATCGGATTTTTGCTGAACGATGAAAAAATTATTAAGCGCGCAGAAGAAGTTTACAATGAACAGATCGATTGGAATTTATTCCCCGGCGGAACGCCGAGAAATTTTTACGGTCACGCGCCAAAGGGAAAAGAAATTATTGAACGCTTCGAGAGGTGCGGCGTTGCAGATAAATATTTTGAAAAATCTACTTACGATTGGATCAACCGTGATGCACTCGGTTATCACATCATTTCGATAGAAAGACTTCTTTGGGCCGGCTGGTTCGCCGAAAACAGCGGAAGGAAATGGTTTTCGAAAAAAGGGAAACAAGGGATGATGCTTGCCGATGCATTTGATCTTCTCATTCAATTCACCAACAAAACGCATAAAGAGTTTGCAAATACATGCATTGAGGGCGACGAAGAAAAAGAGAACGAATCGTGGGTCAAACAACCCGGCGATGTGTTTCGTGCGCTCGCTTCTGCCTCACTTTTACACGAACGTTTCGCTAAATGGGAAAACACAACATACGGCAGCCACACCCAGCTTTTGGAAATTACCGGCAAATAAACAATACAATCCAAATCTAACCGCTTGTTTCCATTATTAATTTATAAGATTTATTTTACACTCACGATAATCATCAATCATATTTATGAAATTACGAAAAGGTTTTTTATGAAATTCCGTGTATTGTTTCTTCTGTTTTTCGTCGTCATTCACGCAAAAGTTTTTTCACAATCGGGCGCAAAACAAATTTTAACTGCCGCTGAAAAATCCTATTTCGAATCAACTTCCACGTACCGGGACGTTCTCAATTTCATTAATGAATTAAAAAAAATTTCACCGTTTGTACGAGTAGAAACAATCGCCAAAACTATTGAAGGGAGAAATGTTCCGTTGCTCGTGATCGGCAATCCGCTTCCGAAATCGTCCGTAAAATTGAAAACCGACAAAAGAATTATTCTCTACATTCAAGGCAATATTCACGCCGGAGAGGTTGAAGGGAAAGAAGCATCGCTAATGCTGGCGCGAGATATATTAATAGATAAAAAAGAAATTTTGAATGATGTTGTTCTGCTGATCTGTCCGATCTTCAATCCGGACGGCAACGAAAAAATATCTACTCAGAACCGCACACATCAAAACGGACCGGTGAACGGTGTCGGTTTGCGTTACAACGGGCAAAATCTCGATCTCAACCGCGATGCAATGAAAGTTGAAACGCCCGAAGTGAAAGGTCTGCTCGAAAGTGTTTTGAACAAATATGATCCGGCAATACTTGTTGATATTCACACTACAAACGGATCGTACCGCGAAGAACCGGTTTCGTTTACGTGGATGATGAATCCCGCCGGCGATACAAGTTTGATTTCATTCATGCGCGATGAAATGATGCCGCAAGTTTCAAAAACTTTGAAAGAAAAATACTACACACAAAATGTTTTTTACGGCGAGTTTGTTGATCAGCGCGATCCTTCGAGAGGATGGATTTCGTACGCGTACGAACCGCGCTATATTACAAACTATATCGGTCTGCGGAACCGCCTTGCAATATTAAACGAGAACTATGTTTACTCGGATTTTAAAACGCGCGTCATCGGTTCGTACAATCTGCTTCAATCAATTATTGACTACACAATAAAAAATAAAACCGTGATTAAAGAACTTCTCCAAAAAGTTGATGAACAAACCATTGCACGCGGAATGAATCCTACTGAAAAAGATTCGCTTGCAATTGAATCGCAAGTACGTTTCACAAATACGCCGATTACAATCAACACTTTCGAGCTTGAAAACAAAAAGGAAGAAAACGGAAGAGAGCGTTTGATAAAAACAGATATCAAAAAAATTGTTAGTGTTCCGTACCTTGCAGATTATACACCAACACGAAAAGTGAAAATCCCTTTCGCTTACTTGCTAACTGTCAACGATCCGAAAATTACTTCCACTCTCAAAACACACGGAATAAAATTAGAAACTCTTTCCGCGCCGGCAGAATTTGAAGTGGAGACTTTCAAGATCACCGAATTGAAACCCGAACCGCGTTTAAATCAAGGGCATTACAACAATGATGTTAAAGGTGAGTTCATCACTGAAAAGAAAAAATTTGATAAAGGCACAATCGTAATTCGAACCGCACAACCGTTTGCAAACGTCGCAATGTTTCTGCTTGAGCCTGAAACCGACGACGGACTTTTATACTGGAATTATTTTGATAATTATCTCGTACCTCAATGGGGAAATGGTTATTTGCCGTACCCAGTTTACAAAATTTTGAAGAAGACGGGAATAGAAACGGAGAAATTTTAATCTGTAGAGACGTCCACCGCTCTACCATTCCTTAAGCCATTATTTATTAGAACAAATTTAATTAGCTGTGTTCATTAAAATCTGTTTCTCTAACATACGAGACGTTCTGCGTTTGTCTCTACAAACCGGTTTACAAATTAATACGCGTAACAAATAATTTTAAATATTTGAGAGGGCGCAATGAAAAAAGAAAAATCAATGACTGTCTTTGAAACTTTCAAAATCCGCCGGCACTACGACGAAGAAAAGGAAACGTGGTACTTTTCTGTAATTGATATTGTTGGCGCACTTACCGAATAACGTGATTTTAAAAAAAGCTCAACGTTATTGGACTACCTTAAAGAATAGGTTGAAAAAAGAAGGAAGCGGGATCGTCACAAGTTGTGACAAACTGAAAATGTTATTGGCAGATGGAAAAAATATTTTACCGATGTAGCCGACGTTGAAACAATTCTCCGCCTCATTCAATCAGTACCAAGCAAAAAAGCAGAAGCGAAAAGTGGATTCAACAAAGAATGGTCGGTCAAGAAACTCGGCTTCGAAAAGGAAGATGAATTTGCTGTTGTAACAAACATTATTCACAAGGAATGGAGCGACTTAACCGTAAAAGAACACAAAGCCTTAAAAAGATTAAAGGCACAAAATTTACGGGATCATATGAGTGAAGCCGAGCTGATATTACTGCACATGCCGAGCTCTCTACGAGACAAATTGCCGAAAGCTAACGAACCGAAGGATTTAATGGAAACAAATTACCAGCAAAGAAAGGTGGAAAGATTGCCGGTGACGCAAGAAAGGCTCTCGAATTGAAAACCGGTAGAAGTGTAATTACCGGTGATAATTTTTTTGCCGCTTAAAGCAAAACAAAAAAAATTAAACAATGAATAAAATATAGTTTGGCAAAAGTTCATCGTTCAAAATATTTTTCTACGCAAAAAATGTGATTGAATAATTACAGCTCTTAAAGTAAGTTGCAAACACAACTATTGCATCAGAGGGCGTTTGGTGCATATCTAGAAAACAAATGACAAAGTTTCAAAATAAGTACCGTGTTGAATCATACGGCTAAACCGTTGTGTGAATTGTAATTATTATTTAACAGATATTTATATATAATAGAGCTGGAACTACCCATCAAAATATATTTCTGTTATATAAGATTTCTAAAGCAACTTAAAAGAAAGGTGTGTTATGAAACTTATAAACCTAGGTATTATTTCGATCGCATTTTCTTTACCTCTTTCATCTTGCATTTCATTTGATTCAATAGGAAATGCCGCGGTTACGGTAATTAATAAGAATGATTGCGGGTTATTAGTTTTTAAAGATTCAACACATTATAACCTTGTTTATGATTTCCTTGAAAAGAAACAAGAAGAATTTGAAAGCTCAACTACATTTTCAAATTATGTGGATGAAGAAAAACCATTAACTGATTTTGAGACATCAAAAAATCATGAGTCGTATAGAAAACTTATTATTACTCAAGAAGATATTGCAGAAAATAATGGTGTGGATTTATCTGTCAATCCCGTTGTAGAAATACTTGAAGATGATGAAATTCTTCAGACCATATTAAATAAGGACAGAATGATGGTAATAGAAAACACGGTTTATTTTTACTATGATGACTGTACATTATTTAAATTTCCGGCTGGTAAAGATTGTAGAAAAAATATAAATGAAGCACTTAATTATTTTAAAAACCTTAATTCAAATGCACAGAATAATATTAAACCAACTTTTAATTTTGAAAAAATTGATATATGTGATGATGAAGAAAATTACAGAGCGGTACAGAGCAACTGCCAGGAGATAGAAATTGATTTTTGTGCCAGTAATGTATGCCATCCTGAAATCGTAGATTTTTTTATGCACTTCCCAGGTTATTATCAAACTATGTATACACTTACGGATTTTAAATATCAAATAGACAGCAATTCTGCAATAACATTAAATATCAATACCGCTACTATTATAAATAATGGCAATAAGGAATGTGGATGGTCAATAGGCACGAAAGGATTTATTGTGCCAATAAATTTCCCCAATACAAATACGTATTATAGTATTAAAATGACAGGTACATTTTCTTATATAGAAGATTCACAGACTAAATATTGTACACAAGAAAAAACTATGGATTTTTTTGTATCGGCACCTGGCTGCAGTATTGTTGTCCCAACTGCATTTGTAAATGGTCTAACAGTTGCGATAGAGGGTGTCAATAATCCTTGTAACGATCCATCCATACAAGATAATTTTACTTTTCAAGCTATTGACGGCGCGCCCACAATTATCAGTCAATCAAGTAATACAATAAAATTAGAGTACAATTGCGCCGGATCTAAAAAAATAAAAATATCTTATAACCAAGATGGTTGTACAGAGAGTAAAGAAATTACTGTAAATCCGATTGACCCAAGTCTATGTTGTACTAGAATCAGAACTAAATGCACTCAATCATATACTTCAACTAATGGTGACTATAAGATTAATGTCAAGCTGAGAGAAAGAAATAATAAGTTAGTTGCTGTAGTTAAGAATTTTAAGAATGGTAAAAGAGCAAAAACAAATTTTGATGGAACAATTAAAGGACCTGTTTATTATAATAAAAACTCTTGCGATTGCTTGGGGACATTTGATTTTTCAAAACCGAAATCAGCCTATAGAAAAAAAGTAAGAATTAAATTTAAATTTCGTTCGAAAAAAAATGATATAGAACAACTTGATGGTATAGAACATTTTACAATGCCGCCTATCAGCGATTTCAAATGGTTCAAACGAAATTGGTCCAGAAAGGATACTGATCCCTGGAAATTAAATATTTCTACTTCTCAAATAACTACTAAAGTGGCAAAAATTAATTGCTCAACTTCTAATGGATATTGTGATCAGTAAAATGGGAAATCGACGGAAACGAACTACAACATTAGTATATAAAAATATCGTAGAGACGTTCTGTAGAACGTCTCTACTCTTTTTCAAAAATCTCCGAACTCATTTTACTTTTTTTGATGCGAGCAATTCATACAAACTTCCGGGCAGTGCGCCGATCAGTTTTGTTATCCAAACCATCTGCCGTGGAAATTGAATCAATCTTTTTTCTTTTTCGATCCCGGCAAGAATAATCTCTGCGGCTTTTTCAGCGTTAATCATAAACGGCATCTTGTAATTATTTTTTGAATTAATCGGCGTATCAACAAAACCGGGACGTACAGTTATAACTTTCACACCGTGGTTTTTTAATTCAACCGATAAACCTTCGAGATAGTTTGTTAATGCAGCTTTGCTTGAGCTGTAGAATCCGCCGTAGCCTCTGTTATCGGCAAGCGATGAAACACCGGCAATGATTCCTCCTTTCCTTTTTATGAATTCGGGGAGAAGCTGTTCAACCCAATAAACAACACCGAGCAAATTTGTTCCGAATGTTTGATCGGCAAAAATGGAATTGTATTCTTCAACTTTAACATGAAAGCCGACACCCGCATTTAAAATTGCAATATCAATCCTTCCAAACTTTTCGATTATTTTTTTGTAGGCTTCGGCAGCGTCTTCTTTTTTACTAACATCGTTTTTTAATATCAGCGGAATGTTAGCTTTGTTTTGTGATTGATTAACATATTCTTCAATCATTTCCTGTCGCCTTGCCGTGAGCACTAAATTACAATTTACACCAAGTAATTTTTCTGCAATTGCTTTTCCGATTCCGGTTGATGCGCCGGTTATCAGAATTACTTTGTTGTTAAAATCCATCAGTAACATTCTCCAAAAAAATTTTACACAAACATAACAACATTTTGAAATTTTATATTCGAATGCACAAATCCGTCTTTTTCTTTTAGTCGTTCAAAAATTGTATCTTTGTCAAAAATTATTCCACATTTTTATTTTGATTGACAAGCAGAAAGAAAGTAAATGGATCGCGATTTTGTTGAAATAGATAATGTTTTGATAAATACCGAAGTGCTCGATACGGAATTCACATGCGATTTGAGCAAATGTAAAGGTGCTTGCTGTACGATGGAAAGCGAATACGGTGCGCCGGTTACAAAAGAAGAGATCGAAAAGATTGAAGAAATTCTTCCGGTTGTAAAAAAATATCTGCCGAAAGAACACATCCGCGAAATTGAACAGAATGGTTTCTGGATTGAAAAGTACGGTGAACTGATGACGCGCAGTTTAAATAACCGCGCATGTGTTTTTGTAACTTATGAAGACGGCATCGCAAAATGCGGAATTGAAAAAGCATACAAAGAAGGAAAAGTTGATTTCATAAAACCGGTTTCGTGTCATTTATTTCCGATCAGAATTTCGAACTTCGGCGGACCGGTTCTGCGTTTTGAAAAATATTCGGAATGCGTGCCCGCACTCGATAAAGGAAAGAAAACAAAAATTAAAATAATAGATTTTTGCCGCGATGCAGTTGAACGCGAATACGGCAAAGAATGGTTTGATAAAACAAAAGAGGTGGTAAATCAGTAGTATGTTGTCTTTACAGCAAAGATTATCTTTACAGCAGAAACTTTCTCCGCAGCAGATACAATATCAAAAACTTCTGCAATTGAATACGCTCGCACTCGAACAGAGAATTAAAACCGAGCTTGAGTTGAACCCTATTCTCGAAGAAACTTTGGATGAAGAGTTAACGCTCGAACAGCTCGAAGAAAATCCCGAAGAGCAAGAAGAAACCATTGAAGCCAGCGAAGAAGAAGAAAAATACGACAGCAAAGACGATGAGTTCGATATCGAAGATTATATGAACGAATCCGAAATAGAACGTGAATTGGATAAACTGAACAGAAGCAGTGACGAAGAAAAAATCCACCCGATTGCACCGCAAAGAAAATCTCTCCGCGATAATTTGATAGACCAGCTTCACATCCTGGATCTCACCGAAGATGAAATGATTCTCGGCGAAAATATAATCGGCGGACTCGATAAAGACGGTTACTTTAAAAGCGATCTTGAAAAACTGACTACCGAATTAATACAATTTGAGCACATTGATGTTACGATTGAATCCGCAGAAAAAATTTTGAAGATGATTCAAACATTGGAACCGGTCGGAATCGGCTCGCGCAGTCTTCAGGAATGTCTTCTCGTGCAGATCAGAAATTCATCGTACGATCCGTACTACTCGTACCTCGCAGAAAAAGTTCTTTCGGAACACTGGGAAGATTTTACGAACAAACGTTACGATACGATTCAAAAAAATATGAATCTTTCCAAGGAAACTTTGAAGTCAACGCTCGACTTGATTCAAAAATTAAATCCGAAACCGGGCGAAGGAAATATCGAATCCGAAGAACTGAACCAGATTACACCGGATTTCATGATCGAAAAAATTGAAGACAATTACATTGTTACTTTGAACGATAGAAGTGTTCCTTCTGTAACCATCAGCAGAACATATCTTGAAATGCTCGATTCGAACAAACGTAAGAGAAAAATTTCCGAGCGCGAAAAAGAAACACACAAATTTTTGCGCGAGAAGTTTGAATCTGCAAAATGGTTTATCGCTTCATTGCATCAACGCCGGCATACACTGATGAAAATTATGCAGACGATTCTGGAAAAGCAGTTCGAATTTTTTGAAAGCGGTCCGCGCTTCTTGAAACCGATGATCTACAAAGATATCGCAGATGAAATCGGAATGGATATTTCGACAATAAGCCGCGTTGTGAACGGAAAATATGTTCAATCGCCGCAAGGAATTCACGAACTGAAATATTTCTTCAGCGAAGGTTTATCAACAGACAGCGGCGATGAAATTTCCAACAAGCATATTAAAGAATTGATAAAAGAAATCTGCGATAACGAGCCGAAAGACAACCCGCACAGCGATGATAAAATTGCAAGCATTCTTAAAGGGAAAGGAATACATATTGCACGGCGCACAGTTGCCAAATACCGCGAGTCGTTGATGATACCGGTAGCGCGTCTTCGCAAAAAATTATGATCGCTTTAGAAATTGCCGCGATTGCTATTCTGTTTTTTCTCTTTGCTTATTCACACACTTGGCTTGCGTCAAGCAAGATTAAAAAAAATATCGCTGAAAAAATCGGCGGCAAAATTGCTTTTTACAGATTATTCTACAATCTCTCTTCGCTACTCTTTTTCTCTGTCTTTTATTTTCTTTCACCCAAACCCGATGTAGTTGTTTACGACTTACATTATCCATACGATATTATTACATTTATACTACAGGTTCTATCACTTATTGGTTTGATTTGGTCGGCAAAATCTATTGATATGATGGAATTTCTCGGAGTCAAACAGATCGAAAGATATTTAAACAGTTCTTATAATATCGATGACCTCGACGAACAACAAGCTCTAAAAATAGAAGGCGCGTTTAAATTTGTGCGTCATCCTATCTATCTTTTTTCGATTCTGTTTTTAGGACTCCGCCCGACTATGAGTTTGTTTTATCTTGTTATGTTCATTTGTATCATAATTTATTTTTATGCCGGTTCCATTTATGAAGAGAGAAAGCTTATTGAAAAATTTGGAAATGAATACAGAGAGTATCAAAATAGGGTGGCGAGAATGATACCGGGAGGAAAGGTACGAGGGACGAAATACGATTTACGAATTAAAACAAAAAAATAATCTGCTGCGTCAAAACAAGAAACCATTATTAAGGACGAAAACAAATGATGGCATGGATGCATGATTGCATGAAAGTAAGATTTAATTTTAGTGCAGTGCATTTTATCCAGTATCCAGAATCGAGTATCCAGCATCAACCGCTAATGAGTTGAAATTTATAATCAGTCGGAGACCAAATGAAAATTAGATCAACAACAATAATAGGAATTATTAAAAACGGTGAAGCCGCAATCGGAGGGGACGGACAGGTAACGCTCGGCAACACTGTAATGAAACACAATTCGATGAAAATTCGAAAACTGATGAACGGAAAAGTGTTAACCGGGTTTGCCGGTTCAACCGCCGATGCTTTCACACTGCTTCAGCGTTTCGAAGAAAAACTTGAACAGTACCGCGGAAATGTATCGCGTGCCGTTGTTGAACTTGCAAAAGACTGGCGCACGGATAAATATTTACGCCGCCTCGAAGCGATGCTTGCAATTGTTTCGGAAGATAAATCATACGTTGTTTCCGGCACGGGCGATGTAATTGAACCCGAAGACAATATTGTTGCAATCGGCAGCGGCGGAATGTACGCACTGGCGGCGGCAAAAATGCTTCTCAAATACAGCAACCTTTCCGCCAAAGAAATTGTTGAAGAATCATTAAAGACTGCAGCAGATATCTGCATTTACACTAACGATAAAATTACTGTTGAGGTTATATCTAAATGAAAAAAAATAATAACAACGATGTAATGAAAAATTTAACACCGACTCAAATTGTAAAAGAGCTCGATAAATTTATAATCGGTCAAGACGATGCCAAGCGCGCGGTTGCAATTGCGCTCCGCAACAGATGGCGCCGCCAGAAAGTTGAAGCGAGCATCAAAGAAGAAATAATGCCGAACAATATAATTTTAATTGGACCGACCGGAGTTGGCAAAACCGAAATAGCGCGCCGTCTTGCAAAACTTGCCGGCGCTCCGTTCGTAAAAGTTGAGGCTTCAAAATATACCGAAGTAGGCTACGTTGGGCGCGATGTCGAATCGATGATACGCGATCTTGCTGAAATTGCAATTAGCATGGTTCGTTCGGAAAAAACAATCGCGGTTCAGGAAAAAGCCGCGCGGCTTGCTGAAGAAAAAATTTTGGATCAATTAATTCCTCCGGTTAAAAAATCTGCTGCATCGGTAACTGATGAAAACGGCGAAAGCGAAGAAGTTCAAAACGAAAAAACACGCGAATGGATGAAAGAAAAACTCCGCAAAGGTGAACTGGACGATAAAATGATCGAGTTCGATATCACGAGCCCCGCTTTTGGAATGCAAGTGCTCGGTCCGATGGGAATGGACGACATGACGATGAACCTCCAGGAAATGTTCAGCAGTATGATTCCGAAGAAAAAGAAAAAAAGAAAAACTGCGATACGAGAAGCGCGGAGAATTCTTGAACAAGAAGAAGCCGATAAATTAATTGATATGGAAGCCGTGCAGAAAGAAGCGGTTCAGCGTGTCGAAGAATCTGGAATTGTTTTCATCGATGAAATAGATAAAATTGCCGGCGCTAAAAGCCAACAAGGTCCCGATGTATCCCGCGAAGGAGTTCAGCGCGATCTGCTTCCGATTGTTGAAGGCTCGACCGTAAATACAAAATACGGTCCGGTTAAAACCGATCATGTTTTGTTTATCGCATCGGGTGCGTTTCATGTTTCAAAACCATCCGATTTAATTCCCGAATTGCAAGGAAGATTTCCAATCCGTGTTGAACTAAAAAGTTTAACGGAGGATGACTTCATTAAAATACTCACCATTCCCGAAAATGCTCTGCTCAAACAATACGCCGCACTTCTTCAAACAGAGGGAGTAACCGTAAAATTCAGAGAAGACGGAATAAAAGAAGTTGCGAAAACCGCCGCCGATGTAAACGAACAAGTCGAAAATATCGGTGCGAGAAGACTTCACACAATTTTAACTACACTACTCGAAGATATTCTTTTTGATGTGCCGGATAAAATGCCTTCTTCAGAAGTTGAAATTACCGGAGAGATGGTAAATCAAAAACTTGATAAGATTGTGAAGAACCGGGATTTGAGTAAATACATTCTTTAAAACTTTGTGTCTCGGTGGTAAACATTTTTCATCACGGAGGCACAGAGAATTTTTTTATCCAATTTACACGTTCCAACCAATTGGGTTGAACGACAAACCGCATTCTTCCGAATAACTTTGCCCTCCAAAAAAATTTCAGAGGAAAAAATGCAACGGCTTCAATTAATCTTTTTTTTATCTGTGCTCTTCGCTTCAATTCAAATTACCGCTCAAGAAAAAGAACCGGCTGGAACAATCAAAGGAAAAGTTTTGGATTCCGAAGGATTGTTTCCGCTGATCGGCGTTAATATTTCCGTGAAAGATAAAAATATAGGAACCGCTTCCGATCTATACGGCAAATATGAATTGAGTAAACTTCCAATCGGCAGTTATACTTTAATTTTCAGTTACATCGGTTATGAAAAAGTTACAAAGACGGATATCATCGTTCGTCCGGATAAAATTACTTTTCTTGATGTAACGATGAGACAATCATCAATTGAAATGAACGATGTAGTTGTAAATGCCGGATATTTTGCAAACATTGATGCACAGCCGGCAAGTGTTGTAAGTTTTTCATCGGAAGAAATTAGAAGAGCACCCGGCGGTGCCGGAGATGTTAGCAGAATTATTTTCGGTCTGCCGAGTCTCGCAAAACTTAACGATCAAAAAAATAGTTTGATTGTCCGGGGCGGAAGTCCGATGGAAAATGCTTTCTTCGTTGATAACATCGAAATACCGAACATCAATCATTACGGAACGCAAGGTTCATCGGAAGGACCGATCGGACTTATCAACGTAGATTTTTTGAAAGATGTAAATTTTTATTCCGGCGGTTTTGCGGTTAACTACGGCGATAAACTTTCATCAATTATGAATATGACTTTCCGTGAAGGAAACAGAGAACAATTTGATATGCAGTTGGATTTAAGTTTTCAAGGAATGAGCGCCCGCCGTTGAGGGACCGATCTGCTCAAAAGGTTCTTATCTCGTTTCCGCAAGAAGAAGTTATCTCGATATGATTTTCAAAGCGACTGAAATGAAAGCGCCGATCCCAACTTATTATGATTTCCACACAAAAGTTGTTTATGATCTTTCCGACAGACTGAAAATTTCTTTTTTGGATATCGGCGCAATTGATAAAAGTAATCAATCATACGATGATGGCGTTGAGTTTGAAGATAACTACTACGGATACTACAACGGGAACAAAAACACAGCCGGAATTAACTTACAATATCTTTGGGGAACGAGCGGCTATTCAAATTTTTCCATATCTCATACAATAAATGATATCGGCAACCGCGTTTCCGAAGTGCGCAATCAAAATAAAATTTACGACAACGAATCAACGGAACATGAAATTTCTTTCCGCAATTTGAATCATTACAAAATTTCCGAATCGTCACAATTAGAATTCGGCGGCGATGCAAAGTATTCTACAAACGATTACGAACATCATTACTACGAATACACAGACCGCTTCGGTTACGAAACACCCGAATTAATTGTGAACAATAATTTCAATGGAGTTAAACTCGGTGCGTTCGCAAGTTTGAATTGGAAACCGTTGAAAGATTTTTCGATCGATCCGGGAATCCGTTTCGATTATTTTGACTTCAACGAGAACATACACGTCTCGCCGCGTTTGAATCTTACTTACGATTTGTCGGAATCAACACAGCTTTACACATCCGGCGGAGTTTTTTATCAATCGCTCCCGTTTATTTTATTAAGTCAAAGCGAATCGTACAAAAATTTGAAAGACCCGGCTGCTTATCATGCAATTATCGGTATTAGTCATTTAATCACGGAAGATACGCGCCTCACACTTGAAGTGTACGACAAGGAATACCGCGACTGCCCGATCAATCCGAATCAGCCGGAATCATTCGTGATGGATCAAGCGGTTGAAAATTCGGTCTTCATGAGCAATGATAGACTTGAAAGCACAGGCAAAGCTTACAGCCGCGGAGTTGAATTAATCATTCAGAAAAAACTTGCAAAAGATTTTTACGGAATGATGAGTGCATCATATTCGCGCGCAAGATATTTGGACGGCACAAACACGTGGCGCAATAGAGTGTATGATAACCGTTTCACTTTTGCTTTTGAAGGCGGATACAAACCAAATGAGTCGTGGGAATTCAGCGCGCGCTGGATTTACGCCGGCGGAACTCCGTACACTCCATTTGATATGCCGGCTTCCGAAGCCGCTTACCGCGGAATTGTTGACCGTACAAAAATTTATTCCGAACGATTGCCGGATTATCATTCGCTCAATATTCGTGTCGATAAACGATTTAATTTCTACAGTTCGAATATCGTTCTCTATATCAGCGTTTGGAATCTTTACGGAAGAGAAAACATTTGGGCTTACTCGTGGGATCAAACAAAAAATAAAATCAAAGCGGAAAAATCGTGGTCAACCGTGCCGGTTTTCGGCATCGAGTACGAATTGTAATTTCATTTGCCTTTTGTACTCGGAAGGAGTTGTGTTCGTATATTTTTTGAAAATCGAATTGAAAGATGTTTTTGAACTGAAGCCCGAGTCGAAAGCTACGGCAAGCAGACTGTAGTTGTCGTATTCGGGCTTTTTTATTCTCTGCTTAAATTCTTCAACACGGTAAAAATTTATAAAGTCGTAAAAATTTTTGTTGAACGATGTATTAATAACTTCCGATAAATTATGATTCGATGCTTTCAATTCTTCGGCGAGCTGGCTCAAAGTTAAATCGCTTTTCAGATAAAGTTTTTTCCCTTCCACTATATCAATCAATTCGGTTTTGATTCGTTCGATATCTACTTCCGTGAGAGATGATTTTATATACTTTGCCGTTCCGGTTGATTCTGTTTCTTCTTTTGCATCTGCCAGTTTTATTTTTTCATCATGATAATTAAAAACTTCCGGCTGGTTTAACGCGCCGTAGCCGACCGCATAAATAAAAATCGAAATGAAGAAATAGATTATACTGTCGTAAATATTTAGAGACGGATCGACAAAAACCGGGATCAGAATCGTTAGCGCAACAACAATCCAAACAATGAGCGTTCCCGTAATTAAAAAGCGGAGCCAGTTCAGTTTTATTTTATCGATGTTGGAAAGCGACTCGCGCAAATTTTTATCGAAGCGGTGAATCAATCCGAGCGAGAAGCTTGTGTAAATAATTCCGTGAACGGCTTTCAAAAATCCGATGAACACAAGATCGTACTGAATTTCATTCAGGTAAATTTCAATCTGGGCAAGCTTTCCTTGAGCCGATAAAAGATAGAACGGCGAAACGTAAAGATGAGCAAGAACAAACGGTATAAAATGAAGAAGGTGCTTTGCTCTAAAATGTGTTTCGTTCCCGGTTACAATTTTTGTATAGAGATAAAAAATCGGTCCGTAGATAAACGGAAAGGCAAAGTTGATTCCGAATGTGGAAGGAAATGTTTTATAAAATTCCGTAATTGTTGAATAAACAAAAAGAAGATCGAGCGCGAGAATAAAAATTGCGAAGGATAAAACACGGTTTGCGTTCCGGTTTTTCTTTTTAAAGAAGAGCAGTGCCGCAAGCAGAAATCCATGAACCGATGCAAGTAGAAAAATATTTGTTATAAAACTACCCATTTATTGGATTGTAAAACAAAAATGATTTGAATAATTTCGTCCCTACCCATTAACAAACATTGCAAAGATAAATGAAATTACTAACAAAGTTTCTTGCCTTAATTACCATCGCCGTTCTTTTCAACAACTGCAATAGCGTTTCAACTCCGCAAAGTTTGATGAACCTTTCCGAAGCAAAAATACTTGTACAGAATTATTACGAGACCGGGGCATTCGATGCAGAGTGCAAACAAATTTTCGATGATGCAATCACACAAATAGAAAAAATAAAATTAAGCGACAGTTCCGCTGTGATTTTTGATATCGATGAAACAGCGCTTTCAAATTATGATCTCACCAAAGAAATCGGATTCGGTTTTAGACCGGATATATGGGACGCATGGCTTCAAAAAGCTGCCGCGAAAGCAATTCCGCAGACAAAAAAATTTTACGACTGGCTCGTTTCAAAAAATATTAGAGTAATTTTTCTAACCGGCAGATCCGAAAAGGAACGCGAAGCTACTGCAAAAAATTTATACAAAGAGGGTTACACAAAATACGATACTCTCATCGTTCGCAGCCCGGACGAGAAAAAAATTCCGGCTGCGGAATTTAAAGCCGGAAAACGCACACAGTTAACTCGAAAAGGATACAAAATTATTGCGTGCATCGGCGATCAATGGAGTGATCTTGTTGGCGGCAATGCCGGAATAAAAATAAAACTTCCGAATTATCTTTACATTATCGATTGATACCTACTCTTAATAGACCACAGATGAAACGGATTTGCACTGATTAATCTGTGTCATCTGTGTTATCCGCGGTCTATCACTACTTAATAAGTTTTCTAATTTATTTACAGTGTCCCTTCGCTAAGAATATTAATAACACTCCGTTTGTAAAATCTTCCGATTGGCAGATACTTGTTTTGAATTTGTATTTCGGTTGGCGTGTAAGATTTTATATGTTCAAGCGACACAATGTACGAGCGGTGAATGCGGATAAATTTTTTGACCGGCAATTTTTTTTCGAGATAGTTTAACGAAAGGTCGCAGATGATATTTTCTTTAGTCGTAATTATTCTAACGTAATCTTTGAGTCCTTCAACGTAAACAATTTCTTTGAGCCACACTTTTATCATTTTCTTTTCCGACTTAACAAAAATAAAACCGTTCGCGTCTTCACTTACTGTTCCGGTCGATTTGTCCGCCGTGCTGTTTACCGGCAATTCGGATTTCATCGCTTTGTTTATTGCTTTGAGAAACCGCTCGAACGAAATCGGTTTTAACAAGTAGTCGGTTATTTCGTACTCGTAACTCTCGAGTGCGTAATCGCGGTATGCAGTTGTAATTATTACTTTCGGCTGGTAATTGAGCGAGCGGAGAAAATCGAAGCCGGAAATTTTCGGCATTTTGATATCGAGAAAAATCAAATCGACTTTTTCTTTTTTCAGAACATTGAACGCTTCGACGGCATTCGCACATTTTGCGATAAGATGAATGCCGTCGATCTCGCTCAAATATTTTTCGATAACCTTTGCGGCGAGCGGTTCATCTTCAACAATTATGCACTTCATCGACTGCCCGTTATTCAAAATATATTTTTAGTGCGGCAAGAAAAGTATTCTCTCCGGTTACGGTATCAAACGTGTATTTATCTTTGTACATCAGCTCCAGACGCTTCTTCAAATTTTTTATCCCGATCCCTTCTTCATTATTTTCTTCTGGAATGCCCGAACAATCTTTTTTGCTATTCTCTACCGTAAAAATAAGAGAGTTTTGTTCAACGGAAAGATTAATTTTAATCCATGCATTGCCGATTGATTCGCTCGCACCGTGTTTGAAACTGTTTTCCACCAGCGGAAGAAAGACCAGCGGTGTTATCAGAAGATTTCCATAATCCCCCCGTTTATCAAACTGGACTGCCAGCCTTTCTCCGTAGCGGATTTTTTCAAGCTCGATGTAATCTTCAATTAGATTAATTTCTTTTGTGAGACTAATTTTTTCGGCACTGCTTTCGTAAATCATGAAACTGAGAAGATCGGAAAGTTTTAGAAGAAGCGGCGCGGTTTTTTCTGAACGCTCGAGCGCCAGCGAATAAATATTGTTGATCGTGTTGAACAAAAAATGAGGATGGATCTGCGCTTTCAAATATTTTAATTCAGTCGCGAGTTTTTCTTTTGCAAGCACGTAACTCAGCTTCTGTTCTTCGTACCACCTTTTTAATATTACATAACCGGCAGAGAGAATCACTACCGGGTAAATCCAGATTAATTGCTTTAGAAAAATTTTGGTGGAAAAAAACTCAACATCATTCATCTGCGGATAGATATCATACGGGTATAAAATGTAATAGTAAATTATGCGCTGAACCACGATCGCAATTAAAAATGAAGCAAGCCATCCAACTAAAACAGCAGAGTATTTTTTGTTGAATAGGAAACGGTAAATGATAACGTACACAGTGAAGTAAGTGAGTGCCATTCGTACCGGTAAGATTATCAATTGTGCGTTCAGTTCATAAGTGTGATATGAATTGAAATACCCGACCATCATAAGCCGGGTAATAAAATGCCATATCCAAAAAATTATGTGGAGGCTTATTTCAACATATTTATTCTTTGAGAAGAGATACATAATGCGCCGATAATTTTAAAAATCACAGTACAAGATTACGCTTTTCGAAGTGCCGCTTCAATCAAATTTAGCCGGACTATTTGATTTCCTCTGCCAACGACAACAATTCATCTGCAAACGGTTTCTGCGTTCGATTCGATGTTATTAAATCACGGTTTCAATGTGTAAAGCTAAATTCTCTGAAATGATCTTTCCAATTAATTAAGTATCGCACAAAAAAAATTCTGTATTTGTTTTGGGGGATTTTGTGCAAATAAAAACTTTTCTCGTGTTCTGTTTTGTTATGATTTTTTATTCACAATTATTAGCGGGTGAAAATGGAATGCCCGTTACAAAAATTTCCGATAATGAAATTATTGTCGATGGAAATTTAACCGAGGATATTTGGAACCGTTCGATAAAATATTCCTCGTTCAAACAACTTTTCCCAACGCTCGGTACAGATGCAACCGAACTGACAGAAGTTTCATTAACATACGACAGTAACAATCTCTACTTTGCTTTTAGAGTTCACTACACAAACAAGAATGATATTTACACTTCAATTTTAGAACGCGACAAACAAATGGCTGAAGATGATTGGATAGGAATTGCTATCGATACTTACAACGACAAAACTTCGGCGCTGATGTTTGTTACAAATCTTTTGGGCACACGCAGAGATTATGAATTTTCCAACAACGGAAGAGCAATTAACGAAGCATGGAATACTTTTTGGGAAACAAAATCTGCAGCGACAGAATACGGATGGTCCTCGGAAATAAAAATTCCATTTTCATCGCTTCGTTTTGAAAGCGCAGAAAATGTAACAATGGGTTTCAGAGCGTACAGGCAAGTAAAGCAAAAAGGCGAGTTGATAACTTTTCCGCTTGAACAATGGAATGTTGAGAATCCCTACTTCAATTTGTTGAATACGGAATTAGTAACACTGCAAAATATCAACAACACTAATCCCGTTTATGTCAGCCCGTTTATCGGCGGCAGAGTTAATCAGATTTCGTTTCTCAACAACGAAAAAACAAACTACAACAGAACAACGGATTTTTTCAGCGGCAAAAAATATTTCAACAATACCGCACTCGATAAAATTCTAAGCGGCATCGGTTTCGATCTGAAATATAAATTGAACAGCGGTGCAACTCTCGATTTCACACTTAACACTGATTTCGCCCAAGCAGAAGCCGATGACCGCATAATTAATCTGACCCGTTTTTCAATTTACTTGCCCGAGAAACGGCAATTCTTTTTAGAGAATGAAGATCTTTTTGCTTCGCCGGCATTCGAGTATCGTGCTTTCTACTCACGAACAATCGGAATCGAGAACAACAGAATTGTGCCGATAATCGGCGGATTTCGTTTGAGCGGTTCGAGCGGAGATTTTAGATACGGCTTGATGAATATTCAAAGTGCGCCGGTTGAAAGCGAAATGATAACCGCAAAAAATTTTTCCGTAATTCGCATTCAAAAAAAATTAAACGGAAATGATTCTTATATCGGCGGATATTTCACAAACAAAATCTCGACTCAATCAAAAAATTACAACAGAGTTTTTGGTATAGACGGCATCTACAGATTCAGCGACGAAATTTTCACGAGCTACTTTGCTGCACAAAGTTCCGGCAGCGACGATCCGAAATTTAGAAACCTTGCTTACGGTTTTGGAATTTCAAAACTCGTAAATGAAGGATGGGAGTTTTATTACAACTATCGAGATTTCCAAAAATATTTCAATCCCGAAATCGGTTATTTGCAAAGACCCGGCTCGAAACGTCTTGAAGCCGGAAACCTCATCAAATTTCTTTTTTCTGAGAGTCCCTTCTTCTCACGTTTTCATTTCGGAAATCAAAATTTTGTTTTCTGGAATTCAACCACAAACGCTCTGCAATCTCTGCAAGCCAATTTTATTTTGGAAACCCGCTTTGCAGGCGGACAAACTTTAACACTAACTCCCTCTTTCAATCAGGAAAATTTGATCGAGGCGTGGAAATTCTCTGACAGCTTTACTGTACCGCAAGGCAATTACAAAATGAACAAACTTAATTTTACTTTTCTCTCCAACTTGATCGGCAATTATAATTACAGAATTACCGGCACGTTCGGTCAATTCTTCGGAGGAAGTCAGTTTAGCGTAGCACCATCAGTTAATTACATCTTCGGAAAAAATTTCAACGTGAATTTTTCTTTTAGCTGGAACAAAGTAAATCTGCCGGAAATCTATTCGACGAACAAAAAAGAAAGCGAGACAAAAACTTTGTATTCGCTGAAATTAAATTTCTCTTTCTCTTCCGCGCTGTCGATCAAAGCTTATCTTCAATACGATAACAAAAGTAATCAGGCTGGGTCGAATATCAGACTTCGTTACAATCCGGCGGAAGGAACTGATTTGTACATTGTGTTGAATCAGAATATGAACATGGAAAGATACAGCTTCTCACCCGCGAAGCCGTTAATTGAAAGTCAGGCATTAATTATAAAGTACACACAAACTTTTGCTTTCTGAAATTACCCCGATGCATACAATTCTCTGCGGAACTCTGTGAAATAAAAATAGCACGGAGTTCACGGAGAGCACAGAGATTCACAGAGGATTAACAAATATTAGAAATTTTTATAACTGCGCTTACTGAATTTTGTGTCTCGTTTGTCCTTCGCCGATAACGACAAATTTTTTCGTGGTTAGTGCATCGAGACCCATCGGTCCGTATGCGTGAAGTTTTGTGGTAGAGATTCCGATCTCGGCACCCAAACCCATTTCGCCGCCGTCTGCAAAACGCGATGATGCGTTCACCATCACGGATGAAGAATTAACATCGCGGATAAATCTTTGGCTTGTCCGCAGATTGTTTGTTACAATCACATCCGTATGGTTCGATCCGAACTTTTCGATATGCGAAACGGCTTCATCATAATTTTCTACAACCCTGGAAGCTATTATCAACGATAAAAATTCCGTACCGAAATCTTCATCGTTAGCCGCAACAACTTCGGGCAAAATTGATTTTGTTTTTTCACAGCCGCGAATTTCGACACCTCTTTTTTTCATCTCGATTTCAGCGAGGGGAAGAAATTTTTCCGCAATCTCTTTGTGCACAATCATTGTTTCGAGCGCGTTGCAAACTCCGGGACGCGAAGTTTTCCCGTCAATCAAAAGACGAAGCGCAGTATCGATGTCTGCATCTTTATCAACATAAAGATGGCAAACACCTTTGTAATGTTTTATCACCGGGACACGACTGTTCTCGGCAACAAACCGGATCAAACCTTCACCGCCGCGAGGAATAACGAGATCGATATAATCATCGAGCTTCAACAGTTCCAGCATCGCTTCCCGATCTGTTGTCGGAACAAAAGTAATCACCGCAGTATCGACACCGAATTTTTCCAATCCTTTGTGCAGTGCATTCACTACTGCAACATTTGAATTGAACGCTTCCGATCCGCCGCGGAGAATTACTGCATTGCCGCTCTTCAAACACAAACCGGCAGCATCCGATGTTACATTCGGGCGTGCTTCATAAATTATCGCAATTACTCCAAGTGGAATACTCATCTTTGCGACTTGCAATCCGTTGGGACGAACTTTGAAATCACTCATCAACCCGACCGGATCTGCAAGCAGTACAATTTCTTCGAGTGCTTCCGCCATACTGTTGATTCTTTCTTTCGTCAAAAGTAATCTATCGATCATTGCAGACGACAACCCTTTCTCATTCGCACTTTGAATATCAACAGCATTGGCTTGTAAAATATTTTCTTCTTCGCTTCGCAATGATTCTGCCATTGCAGAAAGAATTTCATTCTTCGTCTTTGTTGATAACCGCGCAAGCTGATTTGATGCACTGCGGCTCTTCTTTGCAAGTTCTATTAAATCGATTTCCATTTTTATTCCTTTTAAATAACTGAAGTTACGCAAGATTCATATTTGGGTACTTTCCATTGCCACGACCTTCAGGTCGTGGTATAATATCTATCCGATACTATTGGCTTTAGCCACCATTTAAGACAATTTGGGCTAAAGCCAAATATATTGAAGGATACTCTTCTCCCCGACATATCACCGCAAAGCGGGATTCCGTTTGCACAGAAAATGTTGGGGCAATTAAAAAATATAACTTGCGTAACTCCAGTTAAATAACCAATGTTACAACAAGCTCATCGCGGTGAACAACTTCGCGTTTGCCTTCTGTATCGAGTAATTCCTTTTGCGATAAGTTTTGTTGTTTTATTTTCTTTAAAAAGTATTTCAACCGAATCCCCTTTTTTGAAATCACCTTCAACCGCACTTATTCCCGATGCCAGCAGAGACGCACCTTTTTGGCAGACTGCTTTTGCCGCGCCTTCATCAATAAAAATTTTTCTGCCGTCTGTTTTTGCATGTAACAGCCAATGTTTTTTTGCGGTCATCGGATTGGTACTTTTTCTAAAAATTGTTCCGGTCAATTTTCCGTTCAACAGATTATCGAGTACTTCCTTTTTTGTACTGTTCAAAATTACCGTATCGATTCCGCGCACAACTGCTTTGTGAGCGGCTTCAATTTTTGTTTTCATGCCGCCGGTCGCAATCGGATTTTTTGAATCTTCTGCAAGCGCATAAATTTCATTATCTATTTTTTCAACAACCGGAATCAACTTTGCATTTTTATTTCTCTTCGGGTCGGCTTCGTACAACCCGTCGATATCGGTGCAGATGATCAAAAGGTCGGCTTCGGCAAGCATTGCAACATAAGCGGCAAGATTATCGTTATCTCCCACTTTTAATTCTTCAACTGCAACAGTATCGTTCTCATTTACGATTGGAAGCGTGCCAAGTTCCAGCAAATTTTGAATTGTATTTTTTGCGTTAACGAATCTTTTTCTATCGTGAATATCTTCGTACGTAAGCAAAATTTGCGAACACGGAAAATCAAAAAAACGACTCCAGCTTGCCATCAATAATGTCTGTCCTATTGCCGCAAGCGCTTGCTTTTCGGGAATCGAGCGGTGCGAACGCTTTTGCATCTGCGGCTGTGTTGATAAACCCGCCGCTACAGCGCCGGATGAAACCAAAATAATTTCTTTGCCTTGATTTCTCGATTCGGTTATAAACGATGCTATCGGAAGCATATCCTTCGCACTTATTTTCTGTCCGCCGGGTGCGATTAATCCGCTGCCGACTTTAATAACAGCTCGTCTCCATTGTCGTATCGTTGTGAATTCCATCCGGTAATCCGTTAGTGAGTAATACGGAAATAAAGATAAACAATTTGGGTTTATTGCTCAAAGCAAGCAAAATGTTGTGTTAGAAGGTAGGACAAGTGTAAAGCTTTCCTCAATGGAAAAAAATCAACCTCGAAAGTTTTCATAACTCACGAGGTTGATTTCTACAATAAAATTTACTTTACAAGCATTATTTTTTTTGTGAGTGTGTTTTTTTCTGTAACCAAAGCAGTGATGTATATTCCGCTGGGTAAACTGCTTCCATTAAATTCATACTCGTATCTACCAGCTGAAAATATTTTGTTAGCAAGTTCGGCAACTTCTCTTCCCAATATATCATAAACCTTCAGCGATACATGCCCAGCGTTTGGAATTGCAAAGCTAATTCTTGTTGTTGGATTGAACGGATTAGGATTAGTTTCTAATGACTCCGCATAATTTTCGTTTTCGACAGCTATTACTGAAGATTCATCATCAAAGTTTTGTTTCATTAGTGCGGAACCACTCACGGTTTTTGTTACGGTATAAGTTGAATAGTTCGCATCTGTTACTACACATTTTAGATCGAACGTTCTGCCGTCAGATGTTCGCGTAACTGTATTTGTTGTATTGTAAATACTAAACCACGATCCGCACGGAACGTTATCGGGTGTTATTTCACCCATTTCAGCAGAAGCATTAAGTGAAAGCACTTCATTGCAGTGAACATAATATGACCAACTATATGTATACGGCGACTTACCACCGGATGCTGTAACCGCGTATGTTCCGCTCTGTCCGTTGCTCAAAGAAGTTGGACCCGACATTGTTGCTGAAATTACTCTCACAAAATTAGCTGCGTAAGTGCCTTCTTGAGTAAAAGTTGTCGTTCTTGAGATGCTACCGTTGTTCCAATTTGTAAAAACATAATTTATTCCAGAAATAGTTTGATCTACTGCGGTGGCTATAACTGTATTTCCCGCCATCGCTTCTACTGACATAGGCGAATAATATTGAGTACCATTAACATTTATAATCCCACCATTACTCGCATTATCAAAATTATTTATGAATGTAAAAAATCTTGGACCCTGGAAGTTGAAACCAAATATTATTTCATTATCATTTGTAGAAATCTGCGGTATCCCTGATGTAAATAAACTAGATAAAGATTCAGGCAACAGAGAATATCCAAGGTTTATTTCAATATTATCTGGGAAAGCATTAATATTAACACCATAGAAAGAAACCGAGATTGGATCATGAATAAAAACTAATTTGTAACCCGTTTGTAAATCTCCTTGTATTTCAACCCGCCCTGAAATACTAAGTTGTTGATGATCTACCGCCGGAAATGAAAATAGGAAAATATCTATTTCAGCAACAAGAGCAAGATTTACATTTAGAGTAATTATATTATTGGGTTGTACGTTTACAGTAGCAGCATCTACGTTAACATACCATGCTTCAAGCCCAAGTTCACCGGTATAATCTCCAAAATTAATCCCGTGTGCCTCAACCAATGCATTCAAAATATTATTTATTTGTGTTTCGTTAATCTTTACATTGGCATCATACTGAGCATTTGTTTCAACTGACAAAGAAAAAGTTATCATAAAAACTATGATATAAATGCTTATAATTTTGTGTGAAAGTATTTTTGTAAACATTTTATGCTCCTATAATTTTGTCACCTATTTATTAGTTTATTGACTTGCTCGCTCCGCAATATCTACCACTAAAGTAGTTCGGGACAGACGAGTACTCCCTTACATAAAATGTTTCATTGATCCTGTATATAATTTTTAGAGTATATTCAGGGGCATAAAAAATATTGTCCCCCATGTAAATACTTATAGATTGCCCCTTTGGACAAGTATTGTTAGGGTACCGGTGCCAACGAACAACTCCTGCTGCTTCAACTATTACTTCAGCAATAGTTACTTCGATGTTAGAAAGTATTATTAAATAATCAGGGGTACTACCATTTATAATATCTAATGCCGCCCACAGTTTCGGCAAATAAGAGTCTACAGTTGTTGTTATTGTAAACAGCAATTTATCTAAATTAATTGACCAGCCAAGCGTGACGTTACTAATGTTAACTCTCCTTTGGTTTAAAAACGGGGAACTAATTTGATTTAGCATTTTTGATGGATATAACCATGGTTCGTAAGAATTATAAGTTGACACAAGTGCTGTTTTCAACCAATCAGGTATATTTAGCATATTAACTTTATCGGGCAAATCTAACAGAAAAGCTTTTACTTGCTCAGTGGAAATACTGGCTTGTGAAATACTAATAGTTGGATTTATATTGAGTCCATTAAAATTACCTACATTCGATTCCACTCGAATGGGCATATTTATCCTAAAAGAACCTGATTGTAAATCGATAAAGGGACGGGAAAGGTAAAAGGTGTAGGTTATCCCTAATGACGGCACGGTACCGCTCACAACTCTTGGGAAATTTAATTGATCGTACTGTTGCGCTAATGCTCGATTGATTGCTGTTTGTGTTAGTTCAAAGTTGACTGAAAACGAATGTTCTCCAGCAAATAAGAATGTATTCGAAAAAATTATTAAAGACAAAATTAGAACCTTTTTCATATTAAGCCCCACAAAGTTTGTTGAAAATGCTTTTCAAAAGACTGAAAATTATTACACAGTTTATAAAATTTTTACTTAGTCGTATAAATAATAACTTGAAAAAATTCCTCTGACTTAATCAAAAACTATAACCAAAGCTAAAACCTCCAAAAAGTATTACTTTTTCATTGTAGTAAAAAGGCGTAAAAGAAATTCTAGTATTTATCCCACCTTCACTTTGGATACAATAACTAACGACACCCGTCATTATCTCTCCTTGGGCAGTTTTTTCTCCAAGCTTACCAAAATTTAGCGGAGATGAAAAAAAAGTCGTTCCTAAACCAGTTTCAATATAATTACCCCCTACATAGAAACGATAGTTTAAGATAAGTGGGATAGAAACAATTGGTTTGGTGTCTGTAGGTAGAACCATACCACCTAATCTTACACTAAAGTCAGAATAAACAACTCGATCGTAGTTTAATGAGTAAGCCCCAGCGTTTCCAAACAACTCGAAGAAAATATTATTATCTCTTTTTTTCTGTGCACCCGAGACAGAACAAAACAAGAGAATAAATATTATAACATACCTTTTCATCAAGATTTCCTCCTAACTAATTAATTGCCAATAATGTCTTTTCCCAAAAAAGTTAAACCACATCCACCTCCATTTTTGTAGAAAAAATACTTCCTTGTTTTCGATGGTAAAATGATTTGTGTGCTCTAAAATGATTATTGCCCTCTTGTTGCTTCTACAAAAAATAGGTCGCTATAATTCTAACCTTTCTAAACTAATAATTAAAATTAATACAAAGGAGAGAAGAAAGAAGTGGAAAAATTTGGTGCTACTTGACTATAAACCAAATTGGCGATGACTATTTTTATTACAAACCTATCATGAAGTCATTCTGTTTTCCATGTATTGGCTACAGAATTTTCCAATTAACAAAGCTTGTAAATACTCAAATAGTTGCCGAGCCGGATAAATCATTGTAACTTTATCACGGAAAAATTTCCAAAAAAAATTTGACGATATGCGTGCACTTAAAAATCTGTTGGAAAATAACAAAGCATGGGCGGACGGTATTAAATCTGTTGAACCGGATTTCTTCGAAAAACTTTCGCATCAGCAATCGCCGGAATATTTGTGGATCGGATGCTCGGACAGCCGCGTTCCGGCAAATCAAATTGTAGGTCTTCTGCCCGGCGAACTTTTTGTTCACCGCAATGTTGCAAACATGGTTGTTCACACAGATCTGAATTGCCTCTCGGTTATTCAGTATGCAGTTGATGTACTCAAAGTAAAACATATAATTGTGTGCGGTCATTACAGTTGCGGCGGTGTTGATGCTGCATTCAAAAATTTAAAACTGGGTTTAATCGATAACTGGCTCCGCCACACACAAGATGTAATTGAAAAATATTCATCTCTTCTTTCAAAAATTATTGATGAACACGCAAAACTCAACCGCATCTGCGAATTAAATGTGATTGAACAAGCGGTGAATGTCTGCAAAACAACAATTGTTCAGCAAGCATGGGAACGCGGGCAAGAACTTTCTGTTCACGGCTGGATTTACGGCTTGCACAACGGTCTTCTGAAAGATTTGAATATCTGCATCACTAACAATAGTGAGCTGGCTTCGATATATCAATCATCGCTAACTTATCTCTCCGAACAAAACTAAAACGCCGGTTACCACAACAAGTAACAATGCACAAGTACGAAGTTCGATCCGCCGTAGGCGGAACGAAGGACGAATGAACGCATGGCTGCATGAATGAATGATTGCATGAAAAAATTTTCTTTAATGAGAAAGGGCTTTGTCTTGCATCTTGCGTCTCACATCTCGTGTTCATTCCCGGCATCTCCGAAAGAGTTCTACGGGCAAGCATCCAGCAACAAGTAACAAGTTTCCTTATATTTGCACTTAATTTTTGTAAAAATTTCAGAGAAGTTAATGCACCCTAAAAATCTTGCCGATATTCCGAAAGCATACAGCCCGAAAGATGTTGAAGATAAATGGTACAAATACTGGTACGATTACAATCTTTATCACAGCGACGTTGACGAAACAAAAAAGTCTTACACAATTGTAATTCCTCCTCCGAACATTACCGGAATTTTACACATCGGACACATACTCAACAACACACTGCAAGATATTTACATCCGCTACAAAAGAATGAGCGGCTACAATGCTTGCTGGGTTCCGGGTATTGATCACGCTTCAATTGCGACCGAAGCAAAAGTGGTTGCCATGCTGAAAGAAAAACACATAACCAAAGATTCAATCTCGCGCGAAGAGTTTTTGAAATACTGTTACGAATGGAAAGAAAAATACGGTGGAATAATTTTTCAACAGCTGCGCAAACTTGGTGTTAGCTGCGATTGGCAGCGCGAACGCTTCACGATGGATGATCATTATTATAAAAAAGTTACCGAAGCATTCGTAAAACTTTACAAAGAAGGTTACATCTACCGCGGATACAGAATGGTGAACTGGGACCCGGCTTCAAAATCTGCAATCTCCGATGAAGAAGTTTTTTACAAAGAAGTTCAGGGAAAACTTTGGCACTTCAAATACCCGGTTAAAGATTCAAAAGAATTTGTGATAGTAGCAACTACGCGACCCGAAACGATGCTCGGCGATACCGGAATTGCCGTTAATCCAGATGACGAACGATACAAACATCTAATTGGAAAAATTGTTGTACTTCCGATTGTTGGAAGAGAGATTCCTCTTTTTGCAGATGAATATGTTGATAAAGAATTCGGAACCGGCGCCGTAAAAGTTACTCCGGCACACGATGTTAACGATTATGAAATGGGTCAGCGCCACAAACTTGAGATGATCAACATCTTTAACGAAGATGCAACAACAAACGGAAACGTTCCGAAAGAATTTAGAAATTTAGACCGCTACGAAGTCCGCGAAAAGGTTATAACGCGAATGGAAGAACTCGGTCTTCTTCACAAAGTTGATAACTACACAAACAAAGTCGGTTACTCACAACGCGGAAATGTTCCTATCGAGCCGTACCTTTCCGAGCAGTGGTTCATGAAAATGACGCAGCTTTCTTTCCCGGCAATCAAAGCTGTGCTCGATGGCAAAGTTAAATTTCATCCGGAACACTGGACAAAAACATACGAACACTGGATGACGAACATCCGCGATTGGTGCATCTCGCGCCAATTATGGTGGGGTCACCGAATTCCGGTTTGGTATAACAAAGAGACCCACGAAATTTACTGCGAAGTTGAACAGCCCGATGATATTGAAAATTATTATCAGGATGATGATGTGCTCGATACATGGGCATCGAGCTGGCTTTGGGCGCAAGATGTTTTCACAAACGAACACGATCAAAAATATTATTACCCGACCGATCTGCTTGTAACCGCACCCGATATTATTTTCTTCTGGGTTGCGCGCATGATTATTGCCGGAATGCATTTCATGGATGAGATTCCGTTTAAAGATGTTTACTTCACAAGTACGGTGCGCGATACACAAGGAAGAAAGATGAGCAAGTCGCTCGGTAATTCTCCCGATCCGCTCGATTTGATTGCAGACTACGGCGCTGATGCTCTTCGCTTCACGATGACTTACATTGCACCGCTCGGTCAGGATGTTCATTTCAGCAACGAGATGGTTGAAATCGGACGAAACTTTGCAAACAAAATGTGGAACGCCGGACGCTTTCTTTTAATGAATCTTGCCTCGCGGCAGACGAGTGCACAAAACATAAAACTCGATCCCTCGCTTAAAAATAAACATATTGATTTCACAGATAGATGGATTCTTTCGCGTTTCAACAAAACAATAAAAGAATTTACCGATGCACTCGACCGTTTTGAAGTTAATGCCGCATCAAAAATTGTTTATAGTTACGTGTGGAATGATTTCTGCGATTGGTATGTCGAACTTTCAAAACAAAGATTGTATCAAGGAAGCGAAGAAGAAAAATCTGCCGTACTAACACGTGCAATTTTATTGTTCGAAGAGATGCTGAAACTTGTTCATCCTTTCATGCCGTTTATTACGGAAGAAATTTGGCAGTTGTTTGATGAAAAAAAAGCCGGTGAAAGTATTTCCGTCTCTTCCTTCCCAAAATTCAACAAAGATTCTGTTGATGAAAATTCCGAAAAAGAAATTTTATTTGTTCAGGATGTTGTAACTGCAATTAGAAATATCCGCGGCGAAATGAACATCTCTCCGGCGAGAGCTATTAATGTTTTCTTGAAGACAGACCGGGTAACCGAAGAACAGAGCAAATACATAAAATCACTTGTGCGGATTGATGAATTGAAAGTTAACGCACATATGGAAAAACCGAAAGCGAGTGCATCTGCTGTTGTTAAAGGATGCGATATTTTCATTCCTCTCGAAGGATTGATTGACTTGAATGTTGAACGCACAAGAATTGAAAAAGAGATTGCGCGTATTTCAGGTTCACTCGAAGGCGTTAAGAAAAAATTGACGAACGAAGGATTCGTTGCAAAGGCACCCGCCGATGTAATCGAACGCGAACGTATGAAAATGAATGATTGGGAAAAGGCGCTTGAAAAGTTGAAAGCAATATTGGAAGATTTGAAGTAGTTTTTACAAAAATGAACACACCGTATTTTTTTCTTGACTCTCCCCTTGGGACAGCCTTTATATTTGGTATGTAAGTCGTGCACGGCTTGTAAACAAAAGGAGATAATCATGAAATACGGCATCGGCGAATTTTCGCGTATCACTTCTCTTTCGATCAAATCACTGAGGCTCTATCACGAAAAAGAAATTCTTGTTCCTTCCGAAGTTGATCAATTTACCGGCTACCGATACTACAACGAAATGAATATTGAGTTCGCAAAGACAATTAAGATTCTGAAGGAATATGATTTCTCGCTTGCGGAAATCAAAGAAATAATTGATGAGTTCAACGATGAATCCGAAATACTTGAACAACTCATCAAAAAGAAAAACGAGATCGAGAAAAAGATCGCCCGCTATAAAGATATCTCCGTTTCAATTGATTCAATAATCAAAAAAGAAAAGGAGAACAAAATGAGAATCGAAAACGAATTTGAGATCGAAGAAAAAGAGATCGAAACAATGCTGATTGCAGCTTACAGAATGAAAGGAAAATATTCCGATGTTGGAAAAGGATTCGGCGTGCTTGCAAAAAATTTCGGAAGTGAAATTAACGGCAAAGCAATGTGCCTGTACTACGACGGCGAGTACAAAGAAGATGATGCAGATATTGAAACATGCTTTCCGGTAAGAAAAGGAAAAGATGTTGACGGAATTTCCGTCCGCGGATTAAAAGGCGGAAGGTGCGTGAGCCTCATGCACAAAGGTCCGTACGAACTTCTCGGAGAATCGTACAGAAAAATTTTCAATTACATCAACGCAAGAAACTACAACACTTTAATTCCGTCGCGCGAAGTTTACATCAAAGGACCGGGCATGATCTTCAAAGGCAATCCGAATAATTATTTGACGGAGATACAAATATTCATTCAGCGGTAATTATGATTTCATTTGTGTGCCTTTATACTTTTCAAAAAGCATGAAGGCACTGATAATTTCTTTTTAAACTATCCTTTTACTTCCACTGTTTAATATCTATTTTAGAAAAAAGTTTGTTAACATTTTCCAGAAACAATATGTTAGATCGCATTCCCGCAAAACAAGACATAATTGAAGCGCACGAAAGAATTAAAAGACAAGTTCACCACACGCCGGTATTAACATCTTCCTCAATTAATAAAATTGCCGATTGCAAAATTTATTTTAAGTGCGAAAACTTCCAGAAAGTCGGTGCGTTTAAATTTAGAGGCGCAAGCAATGCTGTTCTTTCATTAAACAAAAACGATTTACAAAAAGGAGTTGCAACACATTCATCGGGTAATCACGCAGCGGCGCTTTCGCTTGCGGCAAAAATGAAAAACATTCCGGCTTACATTGTAATGCCCCGCACCGCGCCTGAAATAAAAAAGAGAGCCGTTGAAAATTACGGTGCACAAATAACTTTCTGCGAACCCACATTGAAATCACGCGAAGAAACTCTCGCAAAAATTGTTGATGAAACCGGTGCGGCTTTTATTCATCCGTACGATAATTATTCAATAATTGCCGGACAGGCAACTTGCGGCAAGGAAGTTTTGGAAGAACTTCACAATTTGGATTTTATCGTTGCGCCGGTTGGCGGCGGCGGACTTTTGAGCGGCACATGTTTGAGTGCAAAATATTTTTCTCCGCAAACAAAGGTTATTGGCGCCGAGCCGCAAGGTGCTGATGATGCATTCCGTTCTTTGCGTGACGGAGTGATTCATCCATCGGTAAATCCAAAAACTATCTGCGATGGTCTGCTCACTCAATTATCCGAAAGAACATTTAACATTATCCGCAATCATGCCGATGAAATAATAACGGTTGACGAAGGTTCAATCATTTCTGCGATGAAAATGATTTGGGAGAGAATGAAAATAATTATCGAGCCTTCAAGCGCCGTCACACTTGCGGCAATATTGAAGAACAAAGAAAAATTTAGCGGTAAAAAAGTAGGATTAATTTTAAGCGGCGGGAATGTGGATTTGGAAAATCTGCCGTGGAAAGAATGAAAAATCATTTGTAGAAATTATCTGTTCAATAATAGAATTTCTTCTATAACCTCCGATAAAGTTTTCTGTTTCGTATCGATCACCTTAGTTGCTGTATGCTTATGATGTGGAAAAGTTTTTATCTCTTCATGGTGCGGCGCATTATCGTATCGAAAAATCAGTTCTTTATTTTTCGTTTGATAATGATAACGATATGTTACCACAGCCGTTCTTGAATCACTTTCAATATATTCCATAAAATGGAATTCGCTAAAATTTGATAATGTAATTTTTCCAACAAGAAGTGCTGTGTTGATCGATTTCTTTTCTTTTTTGATTTCGATTTTGATAAAGAGGGGGTTATTTAGAAGAATATCTATACTTTCAAAATATTCATCAATCGACAACTTTAACACCATCCAAATCATTAATATCTGATTTTAATCGTTCAAGAGATTGAATTTGCGCCGCCCACAGCATAAAATCTTCCGCATCGCCCATTTCGCCATTTAAATATTTTTTGTAGAACTTAGAAGATTTCATACCGTTTTTCGTTTCATAATTACGCAATACTTCTTCCGTAGCCTTCATTGAATTTATAATAATAGCTCGCTCCCTTAAAAGTATATTTTTTACCAAATTCTTTTTGTTTTTGCCAGTTACTTTTATTTTTTCCATTGTTGACTCTTTTTAATTCACTTCCCCAACCAACGCGCCGGGGAATTCTTCTATTATAAAATACACACAATAAATAACAAATTCACCGAACTCTCTCCTCAACACAATTTTTAAGCAAACCACATTCACATCTATTACATATCTGCACTTATTCCGCAAAATGTTTTATCACTTTCTCAACGTGTTCTTCGCAAATTTTACAGAACGGTTTTGTTCCCTTGCTGAACATCAAACAATCGAGTATCGAGCGGTACATTCCTTTTGAGGAATATCCGGCGCCTTCAAACACGCCGACTTTGCCCCGGCATTTACTTTTCATCAAATACTGATCAACTTCATCGCTGTGGAATTTATCTTTTTGATTGTACTCGTTTTGTGCGGCATCAATTTCTTTTGGCGAAACACGGTTTCGTTTCAACTCAGCAATTTTTTTGTTGATTTCTCTCCGTTCTTTCTGCCAGATCAAATCCATTTTATCATAATCTTCTTTTTCCCATTGAGTTGGAACATCAATTCCTTCTGATAAGAATTCCTTCCACTTAATATTTTCCGGATCGAGTGCGCGCGTAATGTTCGGTTCAACCGGTTCCAATCCGGCGGTGTAAAATTCGTTGTACGCAACATCGCTTGTGTAATATTCGTCCGCCAAACCGCCGAATGAATGACCGAACTCGTGCAAGAAAATGTACGGACTAAATTGATTATCACTCACAAACGTGCAATAGAAATTATAAATTCCGCCGCCGCCGTAACGCGGAGAATTGCACATAATATAGATAGCATCATATGGAACATGTGCCGCAATATCGCGCATCGTTTTGTTCTCTTCGGTCAAAACATATCTTTCCGAACCGAGCGAATAAAAAGAAGTGCCGAGTGATGTGCCCTTGTAAATGTTTGCACCGGGTTCGTCAATTCCGCTTTCTTCGGATCTCTTCAGCACACCGTAAATGTTGAACTTATCTTTGTTTGTTTTGAACGGCTCGTGTTCAAGAAATATTTTTGTGTAGCGTTTCAAATCCTTTTCAAATTTCTTTTGATCTTCTGCAGAGTAACCGTCGCCTAAAATTACAACATCAACTTTTGTATGCGGGTCCCCGCCGTAATGACTTTTATAAACTTTCACTGTGTTATCTTTTACCGCATCTTTGACGATATAAAGATCCGCCGGTTCAATTTCCGACGAGAAAACTTCATTGAGATTATTTTGCTTATCACGTTTCTCAAGAACAAATTTAATTTTGTTTTTGGGATACGGAATAATTGCGCTTTCATGATAAGTTCTCTTGATTCCGTTTGCCGCCTCTTCGGTTGTTTGATATTCTTTGAAGTAACTGTCGAAGCCGCGCGAAAAAATTAACTTGGTAGTAACGCCATCATAAATTTTGTAGTAGTATGCGCCGTTGTTAAAGTTGTCAATCAAATTTTTTGTGCTGCCTGCCCAAATTCCGTATTGGTAAACATGATTAATCGTTACAACTTCTGTGGATGCATCGCCAATGTGAAAGTAATCGATCCTCATAGTTTGATCCGTGAAGTAATCATCGAAGTGAATAGTTGATTGTGCATATGTTGCGGAGAAAAGGAAAAAGCAAATGATGAAAAAACTTACGAGTAACTTCATTGCTACCCTCTTGTATATTTTTTAACACCACAAAGTTAAGAGAAATAGAACGCAGATAAAATCTGATTTAGCGGATAAAAACCGATCAATCATCGTAAATCTGCAAAGCTGGCTTTTTCAATGTTCCTTTGTTTTACTGATGCAAAGAGGGAATGAAATTTTTATTTTCATACGGTTTGCGGCTTGGCGCAGTGGCGGATTCAAAGCGAGTAACTGTCCAGCGTAATGAAACTAAGTGCGAAATTTTTAGCATTGTCATATGATAGCGGGCAACTATTTCGCTTCAACCACATTTTTAATATCAATGAGACTTCCTTCCCAAACTTGATTGCATTGCTTAAAGAAATTCGTTTGCTTTGTCCAACCCTTGTGTGCAAAGTGAAGAATATTTTCGTCCCCTTTGCTTTCAATGATAAATGTAACAGAAGTGCCAATCCATTCAGGATGTCCAACAGTGCAATCCCATTTGACTTCTTTATTGGTTTCAAGTTTTGAGACCCTCATTTCATGGTGATTCTCACCGAAATAAAATAATAAAGTGTCGCCAAGGTTTTCTTTACCCTTTATTTTCCAACCGTCTTCCTTTGTTAACCATTTTTGGATACCTTCTTTGGTGGCGATTAGTTCATAAATTTTCTTAGCCGAAGCTTTAATTGTAATCCGGTGATTGATGTCTGCCATAGTGATGTTCCTTTAAAGGGAATATTTAATAATTGTTTAACAGTTATTCATTTACTAACTGGTAGCATAGCAAAACAACACCTTTGTCAAGCGTTTGTGTTTTGACAAGTTTCATCCCCGAAGTTTTCATTTCGTCTTTGAAAAAACGCTTTCCACTACCCATAATAACAGGATGAACTAATAATCGAAACTCATCAATAAGATTCTCTTTCATTAATGACTGCACAAGGGTGGCACAGCCCGGAATTTGAATTTCACTTCCCTCTTGCTGTTTCAACTTCTTGATTTCTTCCACGATATTTTTATTGATGATTGTTGAATTATTCCAGTCGGCTTTTTCCAGTTTGGTAGAAACAACAAACTTCTCCATGCTGTTTATTTTGCCTGCAGGCCCATTTTCATCATTCAATTCATATGGCCAATATGCCGCCAGCATTTCATAGGTTGTCCGACCTACGAGTAGAGCACCGGCTCCTAAAATGCTATCTCTTATGTATTCATCTTTTGCAATGCTATTAAAAGGGAAAAACCATTCATGCATTGTGTCTGCATCAAAGACGCCATCTAGAGTTACCCACGCTGAAACTACTAATTTTCTCATTTTACTTCCTTCTATATTGTTTTTAACAACACAAAAGTATGTGTACCGGTAAACAAAAAATAGAACAGACCCGACATCTTTAAGATGCGATTGGTATTGACTTCATGTTTTTCAAATATTCACTTGGAGTGAGATTGGTAAACTCTTTAAAAACACGAACAAAATGACTTTGGTCGGCAAATCTATTTTCAAAAGCGATGTCGCTGAATTTTAAAAATTGATTTTGATTAAGCTGCTGAAATGCTGAATGGAATTGGCAAATCCTGCCATACATTTTCGGCGAAATACCAATGTTTGTTTCAAAAAGCCGTTGTAAAGTCCGTTCTGTAATGCCTAATTCTTTCTGAATATTTTGTAATGAAACTTGTCCGTTGTTATGCTTTATTTTCTTTGTTGCTAATTCAGTTTTTGTATTTGCTGCAATTGCATTATCGGCTAATTTTTTAATGAAATTATTTAGTAAATCCAAGCGGAAATTTAGCATTGGTGTGTTTAAAAGTTGCTCTTGCAAATTGTGCGCTTTAGCTTGTTTCAAAAAAACAAGTTCCATACTTCCATCTGTCAGTTCGTTTGCACCAATGTTGAATAAAGAATTTAAGGCATTTGGATATAGGAAATATGCAATTAGCGTGAAATCATTTTTAATGAATAGTTCGTTAGGTTTTACAGTTTGTCCGTAAAGTGTTAGGTTGTTGATGGTTTTGTTATTACTCGTTGCTTTATCTGTATTAAAAACAAGTGTCGGGCTGCCGTTGGCAAATAATGGAAGGACAAAATTATCCAGTTGGCTGTAATTTTCAATGACAAGTATGTTACTCACATATTTTGAAATTGAAAGTTGTGGAATAATTATTTGAGTCTTCATTTTCTGTCTGTACGTTGATGTTTGGAGTGTCGCCCTACAATGACCGCTAAGAGTTTGCAGCTTAGCGTTGTGCGTATGTGCTCGTATATTTACTCGACCTTTGTTTTTCAATTCTTCATTTTCTCAACAATCTCCTGACCTTCTTCAGTGATTCCCATTATTTCGGTCATAACGCCAATCTCCTTATAAGTATCAAAAAAAACAATTTTAGCAATTGGATGATTGAAGCTGGTTATCACTGGAAATCCTTTATCCGCAAATTCGGAAATTACTTTATCAAGATTAGAAACAGGTATGCTATATGCAACGTGTTGAATCCCTCCCGTAGAATTTTTATCAAGATAATCCTGAAAGATGCTGCGTCCTGAAAGAGGTTGAATCAATTCGATGAATGTTTCACCTGTGTAAGCCATTGTAACGAGGCTTTCAGCATCAGACGGCTCTCCATAATACGTTGCATCAAAATCTTTGGCACGAATGGTTGCAACTGTACTAAAGTTGCCTATGCCCATAGTGTCCTTAAAAAATCTTTCAGCAACTGTAATATCTTTTACTACCCAAGCAATTTGGGTGAAATGTAAACCAAGGGTGGTTTTTAAAGTAGTAGCTTCCATAATTATTTTATTATTTTATTGATAAAACATTTATTTAGTTTTCAACATGTTCTCTGAGACATTCAAAAGCGCTTGCCCAACCACCATAATGACTATCTCTGTCCCTAACAGCTGGAAAAACCGACTGATTAAAATTCATTATGGTTTGATTGCCCGATTTTGAAAAAGTTATTATCACAATCGTATCCAGGTCGGGGTTTTTGTTCTCACTTCCGTCATTGAATGTAAAAACAAGTTTTTCCCCTTCGATTATTTCAATGTATTTTCCTTCCATCCAATATTCTTCACCATCACCAGTGGAAATGCCTGCTCTCCAATGTCCGCCAACTCTTACATCAAGTTTGCAATAAGTTACTTCAAAACCTTCAGGACCATACCAAGCAGCAAAGTCTTTTTCATTTGTCCATGCTTTAAAAAGTCTTTCAGGTGTTGTATTAAACACTTCGGTCATTTCAAGGACTCTGTCTTTAGATATATTCTTTTGTTTCATTTTCATACTTTCTTTGTTTTTTTCTCAGCTTGATTTTCATTGTCAATAAAAGTTTTGAGAGAGGTGAACTTTTTAGTCCAAAAGGTTCTGTAATATGAAATCCATTCATCCACTTCTTTTAGTTTCTCGGGTTTTAGCTCACAGTATCTTTCACGTCCGTGTTGCTTGATAGCAATAAGCCCGCATTCTTCAAGAATTTTAATATGAAGCGTAACAGCTTGTCTGCTCATATCAAAATTTTCAGATATAGAGGTTAGGTTTTCTGGTTTACTGGATATTAAATGAATGATAGCCCTTCTTGTCGGGTCAGCGATTGCTTGAAATATGTCTCGTCTTGTATCCATTTATGCAAGTATTTACTTGCAAATATAAGTGCAAGCATCCGCTTGCGCAAGTTTTTCTTTTAAAAAAATCGAGTTGGTTGAGGTGTCAGTTAATTGGATAGATTAATTTGATTGCGACTGTTATCATAGCATTACGCACAACGCTTTTCAGCTTGCCGAAGGCGGGGCATTGTAGCACTACCGTTTATTCGGAGAACTGCACTTCAAATATGCGAAAAACTTTCTGCCGAAGCACTGCGCCCCCTCTTTTGGCAATGTGCTGTTGTGCGTTCGTTTTTCTTTTCAATTTGCTGTAAGTCAGTTTACCGTTTTGTTGTCAAGTCAAGATTTTGCCTTGTTTTTTAGAACTGTTTCCAGGTTCTTCAACTTGTTGTTCCAAAATTTATCGAAGTGGTTTATCCAATTTCTGATTTTGCTAAAACCTTCTTGATTTAACATACAATAGTGCTCTTTACCAATTACTTGAATGGAAACAAAACCTGCTGTTTGCAAAATTTTAATGTGTTTAGATATAGCAGGTCGGCTCATTTCAAAATTTTCTGAAATGCTGTTTATGTTGTAACTGTCTTTTGTAAGCAATTGCAAAATTTGTCGTCTGCTTGGGTCTGCAATTACTTGAAAAACATCAAGATTTGGTGTCGCCATAAATTAATCGTTTAAGTCAGTTTCGTAAACAATACGATTATTGGTTACACAATCTCTCCACCATTCTAACCAAAGTGCAGGGTTTTGTTTGAGAATAAACTGTAAAGCAAGTTCACGTCTTTCAGGTAAAAATTCCTTTTGTGCTTTCTGAATGTTTCGTCTCAATTGCGAAAGATTTAAGTCGGTGCAATAAACGGGGCTGCCGGGTTGTTGCCTCCAAGAGTCAGATAGATTTCCAATATCAAATGCGTCAAAACCACTGTCACTTAAAAGTGTCGCTACAACTTGTTTTGCCTGTTTATCGTCGCCCGAAATAGGTAAAGCAATTCTCGAATTTGTACCATTTGGAAGTCCTGCCTGACAAAGTGAACCTGCCAAAATACTATTGTAAACTTTTATGACAGGTCGAGAAAGTTGGTTTGAAACAAATATGCTTTCAAGCATACCATTTTCAATTTCTTCAATGCGTCCATCTCTGATAGGGTAGTAGTTAGTGGTGTCAATAATGATTGTATCGAGTGAAATACTCTCTCCTAAAGACTTTGCCAACTTGGGTATTTCAATTAAGGGAACTGAAATCACTAACACATCAACATCCTTAACAACTTCATTTAAAGGGACCGCTTTTGCTCCTGTTTCACTTTCCAATGCTTCTAATTTTTCAACTTTGCTTGCGTTGGTCATTTTTACACTGTGACCTGCTTTTCTATACAGCCTTATGAGAGCAGAACCAATTTGTCCTGCACCAATTATTCCGATTTTCATTTGATCAACTTTTATTTATTAGCGTTAATGTGATTGAGCATTTTTTGGATATTCTTTTGCCAACCGTCTGTCATTCCTGTAAAGATTGCAAAATTTGCCTCTTTGAATCCTGAATGTTTCAAACTCAACTTCGTTCCGTTTCCTTGCGGTTCTAATGTCCATTCGCAGATAGTGTCAAGTGTAAAAATCCCATTACCTGAACCGCCTTTCCAACTGTATGAAAGTTTGCGATAGGGTTCAACTTCAAGAACCTTGCAATGAAAAATACCATCTAAGTCAAGACTTGGCATTGCTTTGGTCTGAAACTGAAATTCGTGTCCGACAATCGGTTTAAAGTTGTTTGGCATAAGCCATAAAGCGATTAGTTCCGCTTGTGTGAGATACTCCCAAACTTCGTTTGGGGCTTGCTCATAAATCCATTCGTGTTTAATGTCTGTTTGCATATTGCGTAACTTTGAAGTTACAAATGTATGCGTAACTTTCGTGTTACGCAAGTTTTTGTCAATAATATTTTATTGAGATAAATGTTAGTGTCTATGGGTGTGTCTGCGGTCGGTCTTACAATGACCGCTAACGGTTTGCGGCTTGGCGATGTGGTGGAATTTGAAAATCGACCGTCCGGAACCGCAGCCGAATAAAAATACAAAAGATGAAGTTACCAAACAAAAGCTCAACAGAATTCCGTCCGCCCAAACCGCTGCTGATAGCGATAAAATGCCGAAGCTAACAACGTCCAGCCACCATATTGCCAAACCGCCTGTTGTACGTTCGTTTTTGTCCGGCGACAAAAACTACTTTGCTCTGTCTGTAAAAGATACTTGGTCAAATTAGCGTCCTTGTTTAAGGAACTCTTCATTCTTAAATTTACAGTTTAGTCGCAAGCCGTATTGTGTCCAAATCTTATGATGTGTCCGTCAGGGCACTCTACTAACATTTCTCTCATATTCCATTCTTTGTTGTCTGGTTTTGAAAGAATTTTTGCACCACTTTCTTTTATTAGTTCATAGTATTCGTCAACATTGTCAACCACTAAACTAAGCCATGTAGCAGGGCTTCCTTGATTGTCTTTGCAAAAGAATATTTCAACATTGTCCCGATAAACACCACCGAAAGTTGGTGGGCTCTCCCATTCCCATTTATTCTCAAACTTCAATTGCTCAATAAAGTAAGCGATACTTTTTGAAACGTCTCGGGAATTGAGAATAGGAATTGCTTTGTCAAATTTCATATTTGAGTCTATTTGCTTGTTATAAAAGTAGGATGTCGTTTTAAAATGACGGACAACGGTTTGCGGGTTTAAGAAGTGGCGGATTAAATGCTCGTCACTGTCCCCCGCTACAAAAGTAAATTAATTGCACGAAACTTTCTGTTTGCTCGTCAGCCGCCATTGCGGCAAAGTGATGTTGTGCGTTCGTGCTTTCTTGTCTGTCAGGCAAGTTTAACAAAGTTGTCTTCAAGTTTTACATTGAAATTGATTTCTGCCTTCAATGCTCTGAACACTTTTATTATTGTGTCAATTGTCGCACTGTTAGCACTGCTTTCAAGTTTAGAAATTTGCGCTTTCTGCACTCCAATAAGTCGTCCAAGTTCTTCTTGAGTCAAGTTTCTTTCTTGTCTTGCAGCTTTTATCATTTTTCCTAACACGTCCATACGAAGTTCGTATTCGTATTCGTCACGCTCTTGTGTCCCGACTTTGCCGATATACTTGTCTTTCATCTCGGCAAGCGTGTATGTCTTTAATTTTTTAGTTGCCATATGATTACTTTTTTTGTTTGTTCTCGAAATATTTATCTCTCAGTCTTACAGCCCGGTCTATTTCATTTGCCGGAACCTTGTCCACTTTCTTTATGAAACCGTGAGTTGCAAGAACCAAAGTTTCTTTCTTATCCGTCTTGTCCCAAAATGCAAGAAGTCTGATTTGAAGTCCTGCGTATTTTGTCCGAAACTCCCAAATATCGTTTTGAAGTTTCTTAAAAAGTTTTGGGTCATTGGTCTGTTCAGCAAAGTCAATATTGTAAAAAATTTTCTTGATAGTCTTAGGGTCAAGCTTTGAAATGAACTCGTCCGCTTCTTCTAAAAATTTTGTCTCAAAATATCTCATTCAATACTGTCTTGTTAAACGTCACTAAGGTAATAAAAGTTTCTAAATATAGAAACAATAATTTTCATTATTTTGTCGGTGTCGTTTTTTCTAAGCTGGCGCACAACGTTTTGCGGCTACCCGAAGGTGGCGATTTTAGAACACTGAACTGTCTTTACCGATAAAGGTTTGATAGATGCACAAAGCTTCAAAGTTGCACTGTCCCGCCACTTTTGGGTAGGTGCTGTTATAGCCAGTGCTTTGTTTCGTGTTTTCAGTTGTCGTCATTTCTCTGTCGTGCGTTGGCTTTGCAAGCTTATTTAAAAACTTTGGTTGTGTGATGGCTTGTGCGGTTTTTAAATGTGCTTGCAAAATGCGTTGGCTATTTTATTTCGTTCACTCTTTTTTGTAGTTCCTTTATTCGTTTTATTAAAGTGTCAAAACTTAATGGTTCTCCGTAAATCATATTCTTTGCCATTGTCTGATAGTCCTTTTCCCATTCATTGATTATTTCACTCGGTGGAATAATTTTTATTTTACTCGGAATGTGATTTGCATAATCAAGTCCACGAAGCGCATTAAACTTTTCTCTGTGTGCTACAATGCCCTTATATAGTTCGGTGTCTTTGATGGCAGATTTTCCGTGCTCTGTATCCATCAATTTCTCTAAATCGTACAAGTGTCTTGATAACCTGTCTATGCGGATTTTTGCAATTTCCTGTGAAAACTCTTCGTGCAATAAAAATATTTTTTCTAAAAATGTTCTCTGCGGTAAAACTGTCGAAATACTGAATGGCTCGGTTTTAAATGCTTGGTCGGGAAACACAGAAGTAAGTATTGAATTAATTTCTCTGTGCTCACTTGGCTCCATTAATGAGCGTGAACTAACTTCTATTAAAACTCTCTGTGGTAAATAATCTGATTTGTCAAATACAGAATTGTAATGAATCTCGATTACTTGCGGATCTTTGTCAGAATCATTTACTGGTTGAGCGTTTAACTTGCATTCGCCAATAGCTTTCCATTCGGTAAATTTATTTGTTAAGTCAGCTAAAAATGTAGTTGAAATAAATTCGCAAGATTGTTTTCTTAAATTTTTGATTTGATTTTTGCTGATGTGGTCGTCAAAGCCAAAGAATTTTTTATCAATAGCTAAATCAATATCTTCTGAAAACCGTTCTATCAAATCCCAACCTTTACTTAATGAAGTTCCACCTTTGAAAACAATATGAGGCGAATATTTTAAAGAGAATGAAGCATTTAAAGATAGAGTTACCCACCAGTCTTTTTCAATAGCTATTGCAGGCAATCCCGAAGCATTACTTGCTTGATTTAGAATTTCAATCCTTCTTTCTTTAGATAATTTTAACCACGCTGTATTCATATCATTTTACTGCACTCATTAATATTTTATTTATCCAAGCCGGTGCAAGTTTAGCATCGTGTAAGATATTTTCTTTTTTTTCTTTTTTCAAAACAGCCTGTAATTTTTTCAAACTTTCATCTTCCAATTTATTTTGACTAATGCTTTTCAAAGCTTGAATTACCAAACTGCTTATTTCACCTTTTGCTAACAAATTTTTTGGGCTAGTTTTTTTAAATGTGATTGTTCTCTTTCCGATTTTAATACTTCTTGCCGCCCCATCTGTCAAGAAAACTGCTTTTAAAGGAATTTGAGTTGATAGTCCTAATTTGTTTAATGCCTGAACACCAGTCGGAATTATTCTTGCCCGATCTCTTTTAGCAATGGCAATTGCGATATCTTCTGCGGAAGGATATAATACACCCAAGTCTTTGTCAGTTTTTGGGAATAGATAAATGCCGTGAGCCAAGCGAACCAGCAAGCCCTTCTCTTCAAGTCTGAATAGTGCTTTTTTAATGCTTTCAGAATTGCCGAAATCCAAAAAGTCATCCACAAACAGAATACTGCCTTTTTGCAGTTTCTTTAGCTTTTCAGCCACTTTATTTTCTACTACTGGTCTTTCCATGGTTTAAACTCGTCCCAAATATAGCAAATAATTGGGACGAAATAAGAGATGCTGAATAATTTTTATTCGGTTGCTTTCCAGGTTGGGTTGCAGCTCTTTTGATTTTGCAGAAGCGTTGGCAGTTTTTGTCATTTTTTAGTCGGTCGGTTTATTCTTTACGTGTCGGTCTGTAAGCATTGGCTTATAACGCCCAGGGCTTTCTGCTGTGCTGATATTCCGTGTTACTTCAGCCCGAACTGTCGCTGAGTAAAGGTAATGCAGATGATATTATATTCTGTTGCTCGGCTTTATTCGTCCAGCCCGGACTGCAGATGATAAGCGATATGTCGATGAGTTCATATTCTTCAGCCAGCATAGCAGAAAACCCCTTGTTAGCGGCAGTTATTTTTTTTCATGTTTCTCAATTATATCATTTACCACGTCAGTAGAGAACTTAATTAAAAGGATACTGTCATCGTATAACTCTTTAATCTCTTTAAAGTTTATGACATCGGTTTTGTCCTCTATTGCTTTCTTATCGAAATTAGGAGTTACGCCGTCATTTTTTACTGGATACCTAAATGCGTAAGATAATTCGTCTAGCTTATGAATCAACTTCTTTAAACTGGTCAGTTTAGAGTTTAATTTGTTAAATTGCTTTACAACGTCTTTATCTGCATTGTACTTTTTAAATATGGCTTTCATCTGATTTTCAAATTCAAAATGGAGGTTGTCAATCCGATGAGCAGATTTTCCTTTATATTCAATTTTAGCTTTTAAATCTGATACCTTCTCTAATTCAATCAAATTCATTTTGTAGCCTAGCTCAAGTGTATGTCTTATTAGAAAAGCTAGTGGCAAAGCTACTACTGTAATTTCGCCGGCTGTTATGGATTTGAATAACAAGTCAACGCAATATTGATATTCACCAAAATATCTCCACCACTCTGATTTATATGTCAGTTTTTGATTGTAGTTTAATTCTGGTCCTCTTTTCATAATTGCCGCTAACGTTTTTAATTTAGCCTCTCTATATTTTTCGCTTGTTGTCCTTTATGCGATTCAAAAATGTCGAACGACAACTGGAGTCCGATTGGCACAATTCCCTTATGGGCTTTTTCTAGTTCTGTGTAATGAACAAAAGCATCGTCTTCTGTATGGTCTATGCGGACAAAGCCAAAGCCTTTAAGAGAGTTGTAATATGTGATTTTGCCAACTTTTTTATTGGCAGTGATTGCAGGTAATAGTTCTTCTGTAAAGGCCCGCGTCAGGTGTGCTTGTCTTGGCAACTGGGTTGTCTTGTTTAGTACAGATTGCAATTTTGCTTCAAGAGATTTGAAAATTTCCAATGCCTTTGTCCTGTCCCAAAGAGCTTCTAAAATTTTGTTGCAATATTTTTCCATTTCCTTATTTCCAGACACATTGATTGGAACCTTTTCGCCAGCAACTTGAATGCGGAACATTAATAATAAATGATATTTAAAGCGCTTTGATGTTGGATTTAATTCGTAGTCCCTGAAAAATTCCTCTATAATATTTAGGGCTATTCCGCTTGTGTAATAAGGCCAAAAGGAATGATTGTCTTGAAATAACCGATTATTATATGAACTCAGGAGCTCACCAAAATATCTTTGAGTACTTTGCGGCTCATTTAAAAACATAGCAATAAATGATGCTATTTGTGACGACAATCCAATTATTTTTTCACTTTTAGCTTTGGATCCGAAAAACTGTCTTGAGCGTCTTTCATAGTAAAGTTTTTTATTCTCCTCCTTGTCGAACGTGAGATAAAATTCTTCCAATTTTTTATGAAATGGTTTTAAAATTTCAAATGCTTCATTTTTGACTTCCGTTTGACTATTTGTCGCACGAATGATATCGTTAATTGTATCATCATCATCCGTGACAATTAATTTTAGAGGAAGCAATACCTTGTCGTTTATGTCCTTTTTAAGATGATGTAATACGTGAGATGTTTGGCAACCATTAACAATTTGAAATTCGCTTATTTTAAAAGCACTACCAACCTTATTCAATCCTTTTGCCACAATGGTAATTCCATTATTTAATAGAACAAACTTGTCATTAGCAGTTTTGGTTTCTATGGATTTTTTGATGCCAGAATTCACTTTGTTGTAACCTTGAAAGTCCCGCACATTGTCATAGAAAATTGTCTTGATTATTTCTCCGTCCTCATCACTAGTGATTTTTATTAATTCTGATGCGGGAAGAATGCCAAGATAAGATTCTGTTATTTTGTCAATTTTTGGGAGTATAGTATGCTTTTCAAAGATTATTTCTTTGGTGATTTTATTTTTGATTTCCCTGTATAGTGATTTTAGTTTGTCTGCGTCTACAGGAATGAACTTGATCTCAAAAAATAAGTCGAATTGGTTTAAGTCCTTTATTCCCGAATTTATGATGGTCTGTAAATTCTGGTCTTCTACCCATTTGCCTGTCGTGGCATAGTACAGTTTCAGAGATGGACTTTTTTCCATCTTAATACTGTTCTTGTAAATGTAATTCTTCAAGTCTCTTAAATTAAGAAGCTCATCTTCAAATTTAAGTTCTCCGTCTCGGAAAAATTCCTTTACAGAAGCGATGAATGTATTTATAGAACCTAATTCAAATGAGTCAGAGGTTTTGGATTGAATAAAACTAAACTCAATATCTAATAAGTCTGCGTCTTGAATGAAATAGTCAATTTCCTCCTGAGAAGTTGCTAAGTGATTATTTACCATTATGGCCAACCCGTCAATTCCTGGGTTTCTTGTTCCGCCAACATTAATTTTGTCTACAGAGGACCGGTCAGGATAGATTTTAGAAACCAGTACGTAATTAACAAAGTGTTCGAATAGCTTCGATTTGTCAACTCCGCTATAGTTAAATTCCGTTTTAAAGTCCTCGATAAAACTTTCAATAATTCTGTCCATTGTTGTCTATTTAAAATGTTTGCTAACTCATTATTTTACGCAATATAAATTATTTAAAGTATTTTCTTAACTTTACTGCGTGTAGTCCAACAAAAAATGGGATTATGCGAATGGAAAATAATAAAATTAACCTATTGCGGGAAATTCTAAGTGTAAGAAATTATGCACCTAAAACTATAGCGATCTATTTAACTGCAATAAACAATTTCTTTTCTTTTTCAAATCAAGTCAGCCCATCACAAAAACTTCTGTTTGAGTATGCCTTATTCCTTAAAAATAAAAACCTTTCTTTTAGTCATATTAAAAATTCCATTATGGCAGTTAAGTTGTTTTCAGAACTGGTTCTTGGAATTAAATTGCACAGCAATTTTTTATCACATTATAGAAAAGAAAGAAAACTACCGGACGTTTTAAGTCTAGAAGAAATTAAATTGGTAATTGACAGTATAGAAAACCTTAAGCATAGAACAATTATTTCACTAATCTATTCTTGTGGTTTGCGCATTAGCGAATGTGTAAATATTAAGGTAAACGATATTGATTCTATACGGATGATGATTAAGGTAATACAATCAAAAGGAAACAAAGATCGCTATGTTCCCCTATCAAACAAAATGCTTTTGCTGATGCGAGAATATTATAAAGAGTACAAACCAAAAGAGTTTTTATTTGAAGGACAGATAGAAAAATATTATTCAACACGAAGTATTCAGGCAATTCTTAAAACGGCAATCTCAAAAACAAAAATAAAAAAGAAAATTTCTGTGCATTCTTTGCGTCATTCTTACGCAACACACTTGCTTGAGCAAGGAACAGATATCTCTTTAATTCAAAAGCTGCTTGGACACAAAGATATTAAAACAACCTTGCTTTATGCTCAAATCAGTCAATCACAAATTTCAAAAAAAAATCAAAAATCCTTTTGATAGTTTCTAATCGATAGCAATACAAAAAGTTTTTATTTGGGTAGTTCTGTCGTAAAGCTCGGTGTTGCCATTTACTTTTAACACACGATTCAGGATGGATTTAATGCCCTCCTTTGATTCCCTTTTTTGTCCCTACTCAATCACTCAATAAATCTTTATTTTCGCAGTGCGATTAACAACGGTGCGATGAAACAATTAAACAAAATATTTTTGTTACTCATTTTCTTTTCGCAAGTAATTTTTTCTCAATCGGAAAGTGGTTTTAAGATTGCACGCTTGAAATACAACGGCGGGGGCGATTGGTACAACGATCCTTCCGCGGAAGTAAATCTTTTGAAATTCATCGCGCAGAATACAAACATTAAAACCGAACCGGCATACGAATTCGTTGAACTTTCCACCGGGAATATTTTTGCGCATCCGTTTTTATTTATGACCGGACACGGCAACATAGTTTTTTCCGATGCCGAAGTGCAGAAACTGAGAACATATCTCGAGAACGGCGGCTTTCTTTATGTCGATGATGATTACGGATTGGACAAAGCGTTCCGCCGCGAAATAAAAAAAGTTTTCCCCGATAAAGAATTGACGGAACTTCCGTTCAGTTACGGCATTTATAATTGTATGTACGATTTCCGGAACGGTCCGCCGAAAACACACGAGCATGACAACAATCCTCCGCGCGGCTATGGAATATTTGCCGATGGAAGGTTGTGCGTTTATTATACTTTTGAAAGCAACCCGAGCGACGGATGGGCTGATGCAAATGTGCACAAAGATCCGGCGGCAAAACGAGAAGAGGCACTCGAATTTGGAACTAACATTGTTGTGTGGATATTAATGAATTGAGCGAATGATTATGAAAAAATACTTGAAAAAAATTAATGCAGAGAAATGAATAACAGTTATTTACACGAAATAAAGAAACGATTAGCCGAAGTTGAATCGAAAGAGAACAAACGCGATTCGCTGAAAGGATTTTACATTCTTATTTCTGCTCTCTGCTCGTCAATTTTTTTGTTTAGTCTGCTTGAAGCCGTTTTCAAATTTGATTCAACTCCACGCTCAATATTTTTTTTCTTACTGATAATTTCATTCGTGGGGTTACTCTGCTGGCTGGTTTTCTTTCCTTTGTTGAAATCGTATTTCAATTTTGCAAAACATGATCATTTAAAAACTGCCGCAAAAGTCGGCAGCAAATTTCATGATATAAGAGATGAGCTTACAAATGCACTTCAACTTGTTGATGAAAAATCCGGTAACTATTCTTCGCGGCTTGTTGATGCGGCATTCGAACGAGTTTACAAAAGATCACAAAACATTAAATTTACCGAAGCAGTAGATTTTAATTCAACAAAAAAATTTTTACGCCTTGCATTTATTACACTTGGAACAGCAATTTTTATTTTCACCGTTTTTCCCGGGCTCACTTCAGCAGCTTACAGAATTATCAGTTACAACAAAATTTTCACGCCGCCACCAAAATTTATTTTTGAAATCAAACCAGGCAGCACCGAGATTACAAAGGGCGATAACATTTCAATCGTTGTAAAAACAATCGGCGGGCAGCCTTCTGAAATTATCTTTTCGACAAAATCGGAAGAACTGACAGATTTCGTAGAAAAAAAATTAGTACCCGATTCACTCGGCAATTTTAATTTCGAGGCAGCAGCGGTAAAAAGTTCATTCGAATATTTTGCTTCGGCAGAAGGAATAGAAAGCGATCTTTACAAAATTTCTGTTATCAATAGACCGGTCATAACAAATTTTGAAGTAGAAATTATTCCGCCGGTATATTCAAAACTTCCGTCAATCATTCAAAAAGATAACGGCAGCATCACTGCTCTTGCCGGCAGCAGAGTGAAAATAAAAATCAATTCATCGCGCGAGTTATCGGGCGCTGCAATTGAATTCGGCGACGCCACAAAAAAATCGATGAGCATCAATTACGAATCTGCTTCGGCTGAATTCAGCATTCGCAGCGAATCAGATTATAAAATATCGATTAAAGATGTTCAGGGATTTTCAAACGTCAATCCGATTACATACTCAATTAAAATACTTGCAGATGAACCGCCGTCAATCGAAATGATTTCCCCGGATGAGAACGTAAAGCTCGGCACCGATGGAAAAATTTCTCTCGTAACAAAAATAGCCGATGATTACGGATTCAGCGCGTTGAATCTCAATTATAAATTATCAGCTTCCAAATACAGAACTGCTTCTGAAGAGTTCACATCGATGCCGATCTCGATCAACAAAAATCTTAAAGAAGATGAAATTTATTACGTGTGGGACCTCGCTCCGCTTGTACTTGCAGAGGGCGAAACACTTTCATACTATCTTGAAATCTTTGACAACGATAATGTGAACGGACCGAAATCGGCAAAGACTTCACTTTTCACAATTCAAGTTCCTTCGATTGATGAATTGTTTGCACAAGCCGATAACACGCAGCAGGATGCCGCAAAAGACCTTGCCAAAACTTTGGAAGAAGCTGAAAAGCTGAATCAGGAAATGCAAAAGATCGGCAATGATTTGAAACAGAACTCCCGCGAAATTTCTTGGCAGGAAAAGGAACGGGCGGAAAAAGCCGCGGATAAATTCAAAGAACTCGCAAATAAGATTGAAGATGTTTCGCAAAAATTATCAGAGATGCAGAAAGAATTGATGCAGAATAACCTCGTCTCGGAAGAGACTTTGCAAAAGTACAATGAGCTTCAAGATTTGCTCGATCAATTCAACAGCGAAGAATTAAAAGAAGCATTGAAACGGATGCAAGAATCTTTGCAAAGTTTGATGCGCGATAAAGTGCAGATGTCGCTCGAAGAATTGAAAGCCAACGAAGAATATTTTAAGAAAAGTATCGAAAGAACTCTGAATCTTTTAAAACGAATTCAAGTAGAACAAAAAGTTGATGAATTAATTAAACGAACAGAGGACATTTCTGAAAAACTCGATGAGCTGCAAAACAAAACCGAGCAAAATAATCTTAATGACAAAAGTAAAAGAGACGAACTGGGTAAACGGCAGAATGATCTTTCGAACAATCTTGAAAACATGAAAGATGAAATGGAAAAGCTGAATGAAAAAATGAACGAGCTGAGTGATATGCCGAAAGAAGAGATGGAAAAACTTTTGAAGGACTTTGAGAAACAAAACAACCAGCAACTTTCACAAGAAGCGCAGCAGAATTTAGAGCAGATGCAGAAGAACAAAGCTTCGCAGAATCAACAGCAGCTATCGCAAAATATGCAGAGCATGAAAAATCAATTGCAATCTCTGCAATCGGCAATGCAGCAGAAAAATCAGATGCAGACTTTTTATGAGATGATGAAAATTTTGGATGATCTTGTTACTCTTTCAAAAGATCAGGAGGAATTGAAGAACAACACAAATAAATTGAGCCCGACTTCACCGGAGTTACGGGAAAACTCGCGCATGCAGAGCAATCTGCAAAGCAGCCTAAGTAGAGTTTTGCAAAACATGGGAAGCCTCTCGCAAAAATCTTTTGCGATAACACCCGAAATGGGAAAGGCACTCGGCGAAGCTTACTCGCAAATGCAGCAGTCAATCGGTGCAATGCAAAATCAGAATGCGCCGCTCGCCGCACAATTGCAAGGCAAAGCAATGTCGCATCTCAATGAAGCCGCAAATCTTGTTAAAGGCGGAATGGATCAAATGATGAGCGGCGGGCAAGGCGGCGGAATGATGAGTTTGATGCAGCAGCTTCAGCAGATGGCACAACAGCAGATGAACTTGAATCAACTTACGCAGATGATGAACCAAGGGCAGATGACGCAGCAGATGCTTGCACAAATGCAGAGGCTCGCGCAGCAGCAAGAAACAATCCGCAAATCACTTGAAGAATTAAACCGCGAAGCACGTGAATCAGGTGAATCAAAACGGCTTGCTGTTAATCTTGAAAAAATTCTCAACGAGATGAAGGAAGTAGTCACAAATTTGCAAACACAAAAACTCGATGACGAACTTGTTAAGCAGCAAGAAAGAATTCTCTCGCGTCTGCTCGATGCACAGCGTTCGATCAACGAAAGAGATTTTGAAAAAAATAGAAAGTCGGACACCGGAAAAAATATTCCGCGTACTTCGCCGCCGGATTTAATTCTATCTACCGAAGAAGGAAAGAATAAATTGAAAGATGAATTGATGAAGGCGATCCGCGAAGGATACAAAAAAGATTACGAGGAGTTGATCAGAAAATATTTGGAAGAATTGCAAAAGCATGAGTGATAATTGAAAAGGACGGATCAAAAACCAAAACTAAACTTGCCCGAATAATCACATCATTTTAATACCCGCTTAAATTAACTAACAAAAAAAATTTCTTCTCGATGCAAAGCCGTGCAAAACTTTTAGTTTACAAAATCGTCTTAATACACGACTTTTCTATCTTCTTTATCCGGGTACGCTTTATCTTTAATTACACTTTTGATTATGGAGAACCGTCGTAATGAAAATCTCTAAACATATTTTATATGCACAATTTATTTTTCTTTTTTTAACAATAGTTACAACACCCTCTCGAACTGCTTGCCAGACCTCTAATAGCTGCGAAATCGATACTACAAAATATTTGCTCGGTGGCAGCATCGGGTTAAATGACTTTCACATCAAAGACGAATATTTGTCGCCGTATCCTTTCGGTGGAATAATGTTTTCATCCAAACTTTTATTTGAAGCCGAATCGGAAAACGGAAAGCATGCGCTCGAAACTTATTTCAGTACCGGCAAAATTGATTCCGATGAACAACCGCGAGACGTTACGTCAATTATCGCTTCGTTATCCTATTCATACACTCACGTGGTAGATAATTGGGAAATAGCAGAACGTCCTCTCAAATTTTCTGTTGGTGCCGGGTTTTCATCTTTAGTAATGAATACGGATTTCGTAACAGAAAGCAAAGCCGGACTTGGAAAATATTATGATGAATCCTGGTACTGGTCGCACTCTCTTAATTTTATTATCGGCGGTGATTATGAATTGTCGGAAGACAAAACCCTTTTGGCACAGCTTGTACTTCCTTTTTTCAGAATTGTGTCGCGCCCGTATAACGGTCATTGGAATAATCCCAAAAATTCGGAAATCATTAATGATAATTTTTTTAATGCCGCCGTAAACGGCAAACGCGAGTTTCTTTGGGATAATTTTGTTGTGTACTGTGCAATCGACTACAAACAAAAATTGAAAGAGAACATTTACTTGCGCGGAAGTTACCGCTTCCATTTTGTTTCTTCCGAAAGACCTTTATCGATGAATTCATTCATGAATAATTTTTTAATCGGTCTTGATTTTTCACTATAATAAGGAAATGATGATATGAAAAAAATTTTTCCATTCATTATTGTATTCACAATTTTTACAGCAACTTCGTGCGAAAATTTATTATTAGATTACGAAGCAATAAAAGCACCCTCGCCAAAAGATTACGAATCGAAATTTGCAACACTGCTCGATTCACTTCGTTACGCGCTTGATCTTCCGGCTCTCGCAGCAGCGATTGTTACCGATACCGGAATTGTTGAAGCGCGCGCAGTCGGATGCCGGCGTTACGGCGGAGAAGCAAATGTAACGAACACAGATCGTTTTCATCTCGGTTCGTGCGGAAAATCTTTCACTTCGGTTTTAATCGGCGTTCTTGTTGATGAAGGTATGCTTGAATGGAATACAACTCTGCCCGAAATTTTTCCGGAGTATGCAAACATGATGAGAGCGGAATACAAAAACGTTACCGTGAAAGATATTCTTTCGCACAGTGCCGGTTTTGTGCGCGATGCCGATAATAATTTTAATAAGACAAATACGCGTGAAAGAAGAATCGAAGCATTGGAATGGGCACTTCAGCAGCCGCCGGCTCAACAAAGAGGAAAATTTCTTTACAGCAATCTCGGATTTACGATTGCCGGAGCCGTTGCCGAAAAATTAACAAACAGAAATTATGAAGAATTATTGATGGAGCGCGTTATCAAACAACTCGGAATTACAACAGCGGGTTTCGGGGCAATGGGTATCGAAGGAAAAGAAGATCAACCTCTTCAACATACACCGAGCCACGCACACTTAACAGCGATTGCGGATGCCGGGCTCGATCCCGTTTATAATCCGGCTGGAGGTTTGCATATGTCCGTTGGCGATTGGGGAAAATATATTCAATGGACTCTCACGATTGAAGCCGGGGGTCATCAAACATTACTGCGCGATGAAACTGCAAAAATGATTACTGCGCCGGCAGTCGATCAAGGAGGAGGATGGAGCTATTCACTCGGCTGGGGTGTGGGAGATGCAAGCTGGGCTGAAGGTAAATCTCTAAACCATAGTGGAAGCAACGGTTTTAATTATTCCACTGCATTGCTCGCATCAAAAAAACATTATGGAATTATTGTAATGACAAATCAGGGTGCCGTTGGTGCCGAATGGCCACTCGATAAAGTTTTCTGGCGAGTGCTTGATTACTATCAGAAGGGACGTTGAAAACATTAATTCATAGATAGAGGGACGTTATGCAAGAAGACAGAAACCGCGTGTGCCCGGTTGAACTTTCCGGTTCACTCGATAACAAGTTCAGAAGATGGATTCAGAATCCAAAAAAAATTTTAGCACCTTACATTAAAGAAGGAATGAAGGCGCTCGATATCGGATGCGGTCCGGGTTTCTTCTCAATTGAAATGGCAAAGCTTGCCGGGCAAAACGGAAAAGTAATTGCCGCAGATTTGCAAGAAGGAATGCTTCAAAAAATTAGAACAAAAATTCGGGGCACTCTACTTGAGCAGATAATCACACTTGTAAAGTGTGAACAAAACAAAATCAACGTGCTTGAAAAGGTTGATTTCATTCTCGCCTTTTACATGATTCACGAAGTACCCGATAAAGAAAATCTTTTCCGTGAATTAAAAAATATTTTATCCGAAAATGGAAAGATGCTCATTGTTGAACCGCCGTTTCATGTTTCTAAGAAGGAGTTTGAATCAACGCTGAACATTGCAAAAGCCGCCGGCTTTAAAGTAAACGCCGTCCCAAAATTATTTTTGAATCAAACAGTAATTTTAACGAACGCATAACAAAACAATAAACACACTTTCTGAAATAAATGAGCGCGGCAGCTAAACTTTCATTGAGGTATGCCGTGCTTCATATTTATCAGAATATGAAGCAAGACCGGCTTTTTAATTTTCAGATTACGTCAAACTCTCCTTCAACACAAAAATTTTTTCACCAATTCTTTTTGAACCCTTCTTCTCATTACTGTGTTAGGTAACTGCAAACCATTCTATTAGATAATAAATGAAAGGGAAAAAATATGCCCGATAAAAAAGTAATTGCTGTTCTCGGTGCAACCGGCGCACAAGGCGGCGGATTAGTACGTTCTATTTTAAATGACAAATCAAGCGAGTTCGCACCGCGTGCATTAACGCGCAGCATAAATTCCGATAAAGCCAAAGCCCTTGCAAATGCCGGCGCAGAAATCAGAGAAGTTGATATCGATAATTACGAAAGCATCAAATCAGCTCTTGAAGGAGCGTACGGTGTTTATGCCGTAACATTTTTCTGGGAACACTTTTCACCGGAAAAGGAACTTGCACAAGCAGAATTAATTGCACGTGCTGCAAAAGCAAACGGATTGAAACATGTTATCTGGTCAACTCTTGAAAATACACGCAATTGGGTCTCGCTTGACGATAACAGAATGCCTACTCTTCACGGAAAATATAAAGTGCCGCATTTCGATGCCAAAGGAGAAGCCAACAAATTTTTTACCGAACAAGGTGTGCCGACAACATTTTTGCTGACCTCTTTTTACTGGGATAATTTTCTTTACTTCGGAATGGGACCCAAAAAAGGAGCGGATGGAAAGTTTGTACTTTCTCTTCCGATGGGTGATAAAAAACTTTCCGGAATTGCCGCCGAAGATATCGGCAAATCCGCTTACGGAATTTTCAAAAAGGGAAACGAGTTTATCGGGCAGACTGTTGGAATTGCGGGCGGACATCTAACCGGAAAAGAGATGGCTGATTCTTTTGCGAAAGTTCTTGGTGCTGATGTTTCTTATTACGCTGTTCCGTTTGATATTTACCGCGGTCTCGGATTTCCGGGCGCAGATGATCTCGGCAACATGTTTCAGTTCAAACACGATTTTAACGATTACTACTGTGGCGCAAGAAATTTAGAATTTGCAAAATCCATTAATCCTTCGTTAAAAAGTTTTGACGAGTGGCTAAAAGAAAATAAAGATAGGATTCCACTGGACTGAGAAATATTTTCGATGTGATTTAAATTGTAGAGACGACTCGCTGAGTCGTCTCCTAATTCAACACGGGAGTGCATCAATCCCAAGTTAAATCGTTTTTCTCACGCAATACTTCTTTCAATTTCTTTTCAACAATAGCATTCTTATTTTTTTGCCGCTCCTTGAGTGAAGCTTTCAACTCGTTGATTCTGCTTTCCAAATATTTTATCTCCTCCGCTTTCATAGTTTCTTTTACGTCAAATATCTCGTTCAGTTTTGCTGCCATCTGCGCACGAATGTTACTCTTTTCATTTTCTTTTGCGTGAATACATTTCATTTGCAAAATCTGTAGTTCAATATCTTTTTGAAGTTCTTTTTTAATTAGACTGTTCTTAAGCTCAGAAGAAGATAGTCTGAACGGGTAATCCGATGCCGGATAAGAAAACCAATAATAAATATTCCATGCTTCTTTCAGCAGTCTGTAATACCACTTCCGATCAATCTTTTTCGCCTCTGATAATTTCTTTTTTAGATCAAACGGAATTTCATTGAGATATTTTTCTTCTTCACTTTTTGAAGGTTCCTTTCCTTTTCCGAGATATTCATAATACTTCTTATTAATTGTGTAATCATCTTCATATTGTTGGCTGAGGCTTTTTTGACCGCTGTTAATTTTGTTATTCTGTGCATCAAAAGCATCCGCAGAAATCAAAAAGAAAAGAGATAACACAACTACAAAAAACTTTTTCATTCTTCACCTCTTTGGCTTAGTCTATTTTAATAACTGATTAATTCGTTCGTTAATGAAAAGTAATTCTGCTTCCTCTTCGTTCCACTCATCTCCGTTCAACTCATCACTTAGTTCGCTGATTTTAAGATTGAATTCTTCTCCGTTCCAATCCATCATCCCGCTGTTGGTAATTTCTGCCGGCACTGCGTACGGTTTTACAATTAAAAGAGAAACGACCACAGCTATGATTACTAACACACTACTTAAAGCTATCTTACCCAAACGAAATGAATTTTCTTTTTTATTCTTCTCTGGCAGAAAAAACTTTTTTACCAAGCCCGGCTGCTTCTTCGCCAACGTTTTGCTTACCATGAATTCAAATTTGGCATCTCCGATATCTTCACCAAGGGCAGTGCTTGATAACGCAAGCAGTTCTTCGGTTTCTTCCAAAAGTTTGCGGCAGCCGGAACAGTATTTCAGATGTTCACTGTAGAATTCTATTTGTTCAACCGGCAACCCGGTATCAATGTAGAGAAAAAGATCGCGGTTAAATTTTTCGCACGTCATTCTATTTTCATTCGGCATATTCTTGCCTCAAAATCTTTCTTAATTTTTTCACTGAATAATGCATATGAGAAATCACAGTGTTCAACGGTTCTTTCGTTGCTTCGGCTATTTCTTTAAAAGTCATTTCGCCGTTAACTCTCAAAAGAAAAACCTCTCTCTGTTTAATCGGCAATTGATCAACAGCTCTTGATATAATTTTATGAGCTTCGCTATTTATCAACTCCATGTGCGGATCGTCTGTGCCGGTTTCAAATTCGCTTTCTTCATTGTATTCTAAAAATTCATGCAAGTTCTTCTTTCTTAAAGCATCCATTGCGGAATTGTGTGCAATCGAAAATAGCCACGAAGAAAATTTATTTCTCTCGTCGTACTTTGGGAACGCACGCCACACTTTTATCAATGTTTCTTGAAACTGATCTTCCGCCGTTATTCTATTGCCGCACAGTTTGAACAAATAAGAAAATAAGCGTTGTCTGTAAATTTTCATTAACGGCGCGAAAGCATCGGCATCGCCCTTTGAACATTTCTGTATTAGATTATCTTCGGTAATGTTGATCATAAACTTATATTTCTAATACGGTAAACGTATAGAAATAAATTTTATTGTAGTAGGAGTTGTAATTATGATGATCTTGCTGCTTCGGTGAATGAAACGAGACTTCCCCTCCTTCAATAATAAAACTCTATGAAATATTTCCTATTTTTCCGCCCGCATTTTTAACAACAATTAAAAAAGTTGCACCGGCAATGGTACTTATTCAACATACAAAACTTATTCATTCACAAACTACCTGAACTTATGAAAGAGAAAATCCTTTTGCAGCTTATCATGATAAGTTTCATATCATGCTGCACAGAAATTATTGCCGGCGAGAATTATTTATCAGCGGGAACCGATTCGACCAACGACAGATCTAATCCCAAAATTAGAACCTACGTAACAACACGAACCGGCACTCCGCCGGAGATTGACGGCAAGCTCGATGACGAATGCTGGAGCCCTGAGAACTGGCACGATTTCATTTATCAAAAAGAACCGATCGACGGAGGAATTCCAACAGAAAAAACTACTTTCAAAGTAGTTTACGATGACGATTACATTTATACCGCAATCCGCGCTTATGATAGCGAGCCGGAAAAAATTTCGAAAATTCTTTCTGCAAGAGATAAATTTATTGGCGATCTCGTCGGTATATCTATTGATAGTTATCTCGATAGAAGAACGGCTTTCGAATTTGATTTGACTGCCGCCGGCGCTAAGATGGATTTAATCATTACTAACGGTAACGAACTCAATTTTAATTGGAACCCAATATGGGACGGGATAGTTGGCTTCGAAGATTCTGCTTGGACAGTTGAAATGAGAGTTCCCTTTTCTCAACTCCGTTTTTTGGAAAAAGACGAACACACCTGGGGATTTATGGTTTGGCGTTGGATCTATCGAAAAGGCGAAGAAGACGATTGGGGCTACAACCCGATTTCAAAATCAACCTGGGTAGATCAATACGGTGATATAAAAGGACTGACTGGAATCAAAAGTCCTTCGCGTATCGAACTTTTGCCATACACACTCGGCAAGTATCATTCATTTAAAAAAGAAGAAGGAAATCCTTTCAAGACCGGTCATGATAAAAATATTGATTTTGGTCTTGATGGAAAGATCGGGATTCCGGGCGGATTCAATCTTGATTTAACCATCAACCCGGATTTCGGACAAGTTGAAGCCGACCCTTCGCAAATTTCTTTATCATCATACGAACTTGAATACGAAGAGAAGCGCCCGTTCTTTATTGAAGGCAACGACATTCTAAGTTTTCCATATTTGTATTACCCGAGAAGAATCGGTCACGTGCCCTCTTATTCACCTACTTTAGCGCAGAACCAGTTTGTTGAGAAGCCGGACAAAACTACTATTCTATCCGCGGCAAAAATAACGGGCAAAACAAACGATGGTCTTTCGATAGGCGTTTTGGAAAGTGTAACCAACAAAGAAATTGCAGATGTGCAAACTTCAACCGGCAGACATTCCGTTACTGTAGAACCGCTTACAAATTATTTTGTTGGAAGAATTCAAAAAGAATTAAACCGCGGAAACATAATTTACGGAGCAGCATTAACGGCGGTTAATAGAAAAATCGATGACGACCATCTTAATTTTTTGCCGGATGCTGCTTACACGGGCGGCTTGGATTTTACTTTTAAATGGGATGACAAAAATTATTCATTGTATGCAGCGGCTCTTTTTAGTTATGTAAAAGGTGATAAAGAAGCCATAAAACAAATTCAGCTTTCACCGGCACATTATTTCCAAAGACCTGATGCGGATTACTTGGAAGTTGACGAAAACAAAACATCGCTTGCCGGCTACGGTGCAAAAATTGAGTTAAGAAAATCGGGCGGTTATTGGCGGTTCTCTGAAAGTATAAAATTATTCTCGACTAATTTCGAAGTAAACGACATCGGTTATCTTCCGCAAGTGGATCGAATTTACCAGTCGTCTGATATCGGCTATCTCGTTCAAACACCGGTTGGAATTGTGAGAAACTATTCCGTCTTTTTAAATCAAGGTTCAATTTGGAATTTCGGTGGAGACAATTATGAATTTAAAACCGGACTCTATGCAAACATAACTTTCGTAAATAGATGGTTTGTTAATTTTGATTTATCGAGGTACTTTAATTCTCTCAGCCCTTCTTTAATTTGGGGAGGACCGCTATTTAAAATGGACGGGTACTGGAATTATAAAATGAATTTCGGAAGCGATCATACCCGGCAGCTCTCGTTCAGTTTCGAATACGAAAATAGATTCTACGATGATGATGTTTCAAAATATTATCATCTCTCGCCATCGTTCACATACAGAATCACGGATGCGCTTTCTTTTTCAGGAAATGTCTATTACGATTTTACGCGGAATAATCTTCAATATATAGAAACACAACAAAGCGGCGGAAAGGAAATTTATTTTCTCGGCAAAATCGATCAGGATGTGTATGGAATTACAGCGCGCGTTTCTTTTTATATAACGCCCGATCTCTCGATACAATATTACGGAAGCCCGTTCAGCGCAGCGAGAAAATATTCATCTATAAAAAAAGTCACAGACCCGCTCGCAAATAATTACAACGAGAGATTTCATACATATAATCAAAATGAAATTCAGTACAACAACATTGCCGGCGCTTATTTAATTGACAATGATGCAGACGGCGGTGCCGATTTTACAATTCACAATCCCGATATGAGTTTCCGTGAATTCAGATCGAATTTTGTTTTGAAGTGGGAATATAATCCGGGTTCAACCATTTATTTGGTTTGGTCGCAAAACCGTTCGGCTGTCTCGGGGCATGAATCACTTTCGCCGGGGCAAATCGTGAACAGAATTTTTGATATTTATCCCGACAACATTTTTATAATAAAACTTAATCACTGGTTTTCGTTGTAGTAGTGAGACGATCCGCGGATCGTCTCACAAAAAAATATTTGCAAAATTATTTCTGTGAATGAAACGCGACTTTGTTTCCTTCCGAATCGAAAAAGAAACCCATGTAGCCGATCTCATCTGTAATTTTTGTTTTGGGCATTAAAACTTTGCCGCCGGCTTTTTCAACTTTCGAAAGCGGAATGTTGAGGTCTTCGCCGCCGTTCAAATAAACAACAATGCCTTCTTGTGTCGGTTTGTATCCTTCGCCTTGAACAAGCGCGCCGCCGACGCCTTCACCTTCCATCGGAAAGAATGCCATCTTGAATCCCATCATTTCCATCTGCTGGAATTCTTTGCCGAGAATTTGAGTGTAAAATTTTACCGCTCTATTTAAATCCGCTGCCGGAATTTCGAACCAGTTAACAACACTTGCCATTGTTCCCTCCGTTTTTGTTTTTTAATGATGCACCGGAAAATCCGAAGTTATAAAACAGAAATCAATGAGAAAGTTTTGAAGAGATAAAAATTTAATGCTGTCCAATCAACCCAACGTCAGGGCATTGGTTGCATTCAAACTGCAGAGTGATGTGGTGAATTCCAAATTTGTGATGGAGCGCTTCTTCAATTCTTTTGCGGAGCGAATCGCTTTCGCTGATCTTCATATCGTTAACATTAATGTGTGCTTCGAGATGAACATCGTTATCGCCGACCATCCATAAATGTATGTGATGTATATCTTCAACTTCCGTAAACTTTTCAACTTCGTCTTGAATATCCTTGATGGAAATTTCGAGCGGTGCGCCTTCCATCAAAACATGAATGGCTTCTTCGAGAATTGTGTAGCTTTCTTTTATAATGTAAAGACCAATCAAAATTGTTAACGCCGGATCGATCCAGTTTATATTCCAGATTGCAATTGCTATACCCCCGAATATTACCGCAACCGAAGAAACGGTATCACCGAGCAAATGCAGATAAGCCGAGCGGATATTTATGCTGCTCTTTGAATCTCTCTTTAAAAGAAGGACGGCAATAAAATTGGCGAGCAGCCCGATTACCGCAACAACGCTCATTATGCCGGCATTAATTTCTTGCGGTTCAAGAAAACGCTGAACGGCTTCATAGAAAAGATAAATGCAGATGACGATCAGCACTGCAGAATTAATTGCCGCGGCTAAAATCTCTGCGCGTTTCAAACCAAAGGTATGCCGCATCGAATTGTCTTTTCTTTTCAGTTTAAGCGCGATGTAACTTACGATAACCGAAATTGCATCGCTGAAATTATGTAGCGCGTCGGATAGAAGCGCAAGGCTGCCGGATAATATTCCACCGATGATTTCTGCCAGTGTGATTACAAAATTCAGCACAATTGTAAAAAACAACCGCCCCCTGGCAGATTCAAACTGATTATGATTATGCGTATGATTGTGCGGCAAACTTAATATTCTCTGATTTATTATTAAATTTATACTGCGTTTTGCAAAAATCAGAATCACAAAAATGAAAAACAAATTTTATAACGACTTTGATTCAGAAAAATTAAATAAAAGCAGCCGCGAAAGCGATTACCGTTCTCATTTCCAAATTGACCGCGACCGTATTATTCATTCATCGGAGTTCAGGCGTCTGCAAGGGAAAACCCAGGTCTTTCTGCCCGGCGAATACGATTTTTACAGAACACGTTTAACTCATTCAATCGAAGTTGCGCAAATTGGAAGATCGATCTGCACTTTTTTGTTATCGAAAGAAAAAAATTTGTTGAACGAAGAATACTTTATCGACCCCGATCTTGTTGAATCAATCTGCCTCGCACACGATCTCGGTCACCCGCCGTTCGGTCATTCGGGCGAAAGAACGCTCAACAAATTGATGAAGCAGTACGGAGGATTTGAAGGGAACGCGCAGACACTCCGGCTGATTACAGAAATTTTTTACCGTGATGAAGACAGACACCGCAGTATGAATCCGACACGCGCATTTCTCGACGGTGTTCTAAAATACAAAGCTCACTTTTCCAAATTCAAAAATCCTGAAAATCATTTTATCTACGACGAGCAAAAACATTTTATTGATTTTGTCTTCGGCGGAAAAAAATTTCCGAAAGAATTATCGAATGCCGATAACCTAAACGGTTTTCAAAGCATCGAATGCCGGATAATGGATTGGGCAGACGACACAGCTTATGCAATAAATGATCTTGTTGACAGCATCTCCGGCGGATTCATCAACGTTGTAAAACTTTCGAGATGGCAGAAAGAAAACGAACTCGATGAAGAACAAAATAAAGTTATCGATGAAATTATATCGTGGATTCAAAACGGAAAATTTAAAGCGCGGTTCGGCGCGCAGATCGGAATGTTTGTTCAAGCTTGCAGTTTGACAGAAACAAAAAATTTTATGAGCACGCTTTCAAATCGTTACAAATATTTGTTAACTGTTGATAAAAACATTCTGAAACTTGCAAAGCTTTATAAAAAAATTGCAACTGATCTCGTCTTCCGCTCTTCTCAGCTTCACCAGATCGAGTTCAAAGGAAATTACATGATTGAAAATATGTTCGGGGTTCTTAAAGAAAATTATGTTGATAAGCAGCAGAAAATAAAACTACTGCCGGATTTTAATGATAAAATTGTACGCGGAGAAAAGAACAAAAAAATCCGTGCGCGCTTGATTTGCGATTACATCGCCGGCATGACCGACTCTTATGCGATGCGAACGTACAGAAGATTATTCGATCCGGAGTACAGTTCAATTTCTGATTTGGTGTAAGTAAATTTCCGCGAGTAAAAAATCTTACGAAATATTCTATTAATCTTTTTTGAGAAAGAAATTTGATAATGCAAAACAATAAATATTCAGACGAAAGCGAGCAAAGGTACAGCCGGCTTCTCAAGTATTTGACCGATTACATTTACACGGTTCGGATCGAGAATGGCAAAGCAGTAGAAACGTATCACGGACCCGGCTGCTTTACCGTTACCGGTTATTCTTCCGAAGATTACGACACAGACCCTGAACTCTGGTACAGAATGGTTTACGAAGATGACAAACCCGCCGTGCTCGAACAAGCACGGCAAGCGCTTGCCGGCGTAAAAGTAAAACCTCTCGAACACAGAATCATTCACCGCGACGGCTCGATTCGCTGGGTGAAAAACAGCATCGTTCATTCGCGTGACGAATACGGAAATGTTCTTTATTACGACGGTTTGATAAATGATATCACCGAATTGAAAAATGTCGAAGAACTTGCCGCACTAAAACAAAAACAACTCATACAAGCCGATAAAATGGTATCGCTCGGAACGATGGTCTCCGGCATTGCGCATGAAATCAACAACCCGAATAATTTCATTCTTCTTAACGCACAGTTTTTAAAATCCGTTTCGGAAGATATTAGACCGGTACTGAAAGAATATTTTGAAACGCACGGAGATTTTGTTATCGGCGGAATGCCCTACAGCAAAGCGCGCGAAAAACTTTTGCAAGCCGTAACCAGCATCTTCGATGGAGCGATAAGAATTCAAAAAATTACAAGAAGCCTTACAAATTTTGCACGCAAAGATTCCGGCGAACTTAATCAACAGGTAAACATAAATTCCGTTGTGGAAAATGCCTACATAATTACGAGCAACATAATCAAAAATTCCACGGATAAATTTATTGTTTACTACGATAGAAATGTTCCGCTGATTACCGGTAATCAACAACAATTGGAACAAGTGCTCATTAATCTGATAAACAATGCATGCCAATCACTAACGAGCAAAGAACAAAGTATTACCGTGAGTGTTTTATATACAAAAGAAAGTAACATGATCACCGCAAAAATAAAAGACGAAGGCGGCGGCATCAATGAAGAAAATCTAAAATATATTTTTGATCCGTTCTTCACGACAAAGAGAAACGCCGGCGGAACCGGTTTGGGACTTTATATTTCTTACAATATTGTTAAAAGCCACGGCGGCGAACTTTCACTGCAAAGCAAAAAAGGGAAGGGCACTATTTGCGAGATTATCCTTCCGGCAAATAAAAGTTAAGGAGTAAAAAATGGGAGCGGCTATTTATCCCGAACAACCAATTCTATTAGTTGACGACGAACAACATTTTTTGTTGAGTGCAGAAACCGCACTTAATTCCAACGGAATAAATAATATAAAAATGATTAACGACAGCAGGCTCGTTCTCAATGAATTATCGAGCGAAGAATTTTCTCTCGTAGTTCTCGATATCAACATGCCGCATCTTTCGGGAATCGATTTGCTTCCTGAAATTGTCGAGAAGTATCCGAACACGCCGGTTGTAATCATAACTGCGATGAACGATGTTGAAAGTGCTGTTGCGTGTATAAAAGCCGGTGCGTTTAATTATATTCTTAAGCCGGTTGATAACACACGGCTTGTTACAACCATCCGTTCCGGTTTGGATTTGCGCGACATCCGCGATGAAAACAGAAGATTGAAAGATTACCTTCTGAAAGATAAACTCCAAAACCCGGAAGCATTCGGCGAGATAATTACAAAAAGCGGTTCGATGCGTGCCGTTTTTAAATACATTGAGGCAATCGCAAAGTCTCCTCTCCCCGTTTTGATAACCGGCGAAACCGGAGTTGGCAAAGAGTTGATTGCAAAAGCAATTCACAAAACAAGCAAACGAGGCGGCGAACTTGTCTCGTTAAACGTTGCCGGCGTTGACGATAATCTTTTTTCCGATACATTGTTCGGGCACAAAAAAGGAGCTTTCACCGGCGCCGAACAAGATCGAAAAGGTTTGATCGAACAAGCTGAAAAAGGAACACTCTTTCTCGATGAGATCGGCGATCTAAGTTTGGAATCACAAGTAAAACTTTTGCGGTTAATTCAAGATGCAAAATATTATCCGCTCGGTTCCGATATGGCAAAGCTTGCAGATGTTAGAATTATCTGCGCTACAAACAAAGACACCGAAGAAATGAAAACGAGCAGTACATTCAGAAAAGATCTTTATTACAGATTGCAGACGCATCATATTCATATCCCGCCGCTGCGAGAAAGAAAAAATGATATTCCGTATTTGATCAATCATTTTTTGGAAAAGGCATCGAACCAGCTCAACAAGAAAAAACCGACACCGCCGAAAGAATTGTACACGCTTCTTTCCAATTATTATTTCCCCGGCAACATCCGCGAACTTGAAGGAATTATTTTCGATTCGGTAAGCGTGCACACATCGGGAGTTATGTCGCTCGAACAAATCAAAGAAAAAATTTTTTCCAAATCGCGCAGTAAAGATTTCGTTAGCGCAAGCAGCGATGAGCACGAAGAAAAAATTTTCTTCTCCGAACACCTTCCCACACTCGATGAAACTGAAAACGCACTTATCAACGAAGCATTAAAACGTTCCGAAGGAAATCAAACCATCGCCGCAGAACTTCTCGGCATCAGCCGCAGAGCGCTGAATAATAGATTGAGTAGAAAAGCAAAATAAAATTAGCGCATAACAACAACCTCGAAGGTTTTTAGCAGTCTTCGAGGTTTTGCATTCTGTGGTTTTAAACCCATGCCACATTTTTTCTCACTTAATTTTAGAATTTCTTTTCCGTTAATTTATTTGCTCGTAATATTTTGAGACCGGCTGTACATAATAGCTCAGCATTTTTGTGGCACTTCTTTAAAATTTCTTCGCGCTCATTAAGCGTTATTTTTCCTTCAAAACAAAAACTTTGCACATGTTTTTGTGTTTGGCACACGCGTTGATAAAATAGACACGTACTAAAATTTTTTGAGGAGATTAGAATGAAAGCGGTAAAGAGTGCGAAGGTTCTGACGGCAGTTTTGATTTTGAGCATTACAACAAATTTGTTTGCGCAGAAGCCTTCTTCGCAAAAATCTGTGATTAACCAAATCACAACCAATTCCCTTTACGGATTAAAGAGCGATTACAGTTCCGTCGTTGAATCAACATTGTTTGTTATTCTGCAAGTAAAAAATCGTTACCCGAATGCGGACTATGATAAATTAATCGACAGATTAAACGAACTTGCCATCGACGGAAGAACTCCTTCGATCAGATATAAAGCACAGCTTGCAAGTTTGTACTACAATTATCACGATCTTTTTGCGGAGATCAAATTTGTAGAGAAAGAAAATCCAGATAAATATTTCAAAATGATTGCTGAAAAAATTGAAAGCCAATCGATACTGGCTGTAAACTAAAAGAATCCCTTCTACAAAGAGGGGTTTGGGGTTGTTCTAATACATTCCGGGTTTGTATTTCATTAAACAAAAAGTTTTATATGATGCCTCTCTCAAATGAAATATAGCCCGGGATGAAGTTTGAGCGACCCCAATTTATTTTAAAGCCGCCGTCACTTCTTCCAAATCTTTTACATCATCATAAAAAGAGAGAAGCCTGTTCAACACTTCGTCAACCATTCTATCCGGGCACGATGCGCCGCTTGTTATTGCAATTACAACCGGCTTTTTTGAGGGCAGATAATTTTCTGTTCTACGTTCGGTGTGCGTGTGCAGATCGAAATGACTAATCAATTTATCCGAAATAATTTTTTGTGCATCTGAAATAAAATATGTTGGAAATTTTTCTTCAAGCAATTCAACGAGGTGCGAAGTGTTGGAACTGTTGTATCCGCCGATTACAATTGCAAGGTCTGCTTCTTGCTGCATCAATCCTGTTGTTGCCGATTGGTTATCGTTAGTTGCGTAGCAGAGTGTATCGCGTGTATCGGCAAAATGTTCTTTTAGATTTTCCTCTCCGTATTTTTTGATCATCGTATCGCGCAGAAAATTTGCAATCGCTTCCGTTTCGCTTGCAAGCATCGTTGTTTGATTTACGACTCCGAGTCTCTGTAAATCTTTTTCAACATCAAATCCACTGGAATATTTTCCTTTTAAGAAAGAATGAAATTCTTCTTTGGGTGTTTCTTCCAAAATAATTTTAGCCAAAAATTTTGTTTCTTCGAGATTGCGGACAATCAACGATGGAGCGTTTTGAATGCTGTGCGAAAAAGTAGCGCGCGTCTCTTCGTGTTTCGCTTTGCCGTGAATTACAATCGTAAAATTTTGTCTGCCGATTATTTCAGCACGGCTCCAAACTTTTTCTACAAACGGACAAGTTGTGTTGTACTTTACGGTATCGATTCCTTTTTGCGCGAGAAGGTTTTCAATCTCAATCGTTGTTCCAAACGCCGGAATTATTACGATATCATTCGAAGTTATTTCGTTCCACTCAACAAAGTGACTGCCGTAATTATCCATTATAAATTGTATGCCGCTGCTTTGAAGATCGCTGTTCACATGCGGATTGTGAATCATTTCGCTCAAAAGAAAAATTCTTTTGCCGGGGTTTTCCGCAATTGTTTTGTATGCGATTTCAACCGCGTTTTCAACTCCGTAGCAAAAACCGAAATGCCGGGCTATCAAAAATTTTACCGGGCCGAAGTCCAATTCGGTTGGTTTAAAATTTTTCTTCCGCGGATCATCTGCCTTACGCAATTCTTTGATGCGCGAAATTATCGAACTTTTATACTGATGCGGTATGTCAAATTTTTTCATTTTGTAATTCTGAGCGAAGCGAAGAATCTCAATCTTGTTTTCAGTAGAAGAGTATAGGAACGCGACATCGACAATCTGATAGAACGCGGATGTCGCAGATTGAGCGGATTATCGCGGATAAATTTGTACACATCGTGCGTCCTATTTTATTTACGCAAGCTACAATTTTGATTTAACTTCTTTTTCAAGTAGATCAATCTGCGGAATGAAAAATTCATATTCTTTATTGTTCCTTCCGGCTTCACGTGCTTTATCAATGTACTTCAATGCTTCAACATGATTTCCTTTTTTGAAATAAATTTTCGCTTTCACAAAATTGTTAAAATAGTTCGCGTTTATCGAAATTGATTTGTCTATCCACGTTAAAGCTTCATCGAGATAAACATTATTATCTGCGGCGAAACCGGCGCTTGCGGCGTAAGTCTGCCAATCATCTGATTTCACGTTTGCAATTGCATCTTTAATCTTTGCATACGTTTGCGATAAAACATCGGCTTCCGCTTTAAAAGAAACGCGCACATTTTCCCAGTATAAATTTATTACTGCGGAATTGAGAGATATATCAGAAACTGCAAACAGCATGCATTCAGCAAATTCGTTCTTCTGCGGAGTTACAATAAATCTCAACAAATCCTGATCTTGTTTGTAACTGAACGCACCCCATTGTTTGTCAACTTTGTTCAAAATAATTGTCCACTCTGTTTCGGATGGAATAGTAAACAAAGAATATCTTCCAGCCGGTACATTGTTTCCGTTCACGATTACATCTGTGTTAAATTGAATTGTTGTTGCTTCGTTTGCACCGGTTCTCCAAACTTGATTGTACGGAACAAGTCCGTCCCAAATTTTTCTTTCATGCACGGAAGGGCGGCTGTATTCAATTGTTATTGTTGTGTATCCAAAAAGTTGAGTTAGAGTCGCCTTCTGACTCAAACGCGGCAAATCGAGTTGTGCAAAAACAGTTGTTCCGAAAAACATTATCAGCAGAAACAACGAGTAAAACTTTTTCATGTTTATTCCTTTATTAATTTTATTTCTCGTGTTGCTATTTATGAACCGTGTTAATTTAATTCTACCGTCGATAAGGATTTCCTTTTCACAAGTGTTAATATAGTATAAACGGCAACAATCTCATCGTTCTGGTTTGTAACTTCAACATACCATTCAACAACGCCTTGCGGAATTTCACCTTCGCGTTTTTCTTTTGCTGTTCTTTTTTTGCAAACAATTTTTGCTTTGATCGTATCACCGATATAAACTGGTTTTGTAAATCTTAAGTTCTCCAAACCATAATTGGCAATCACCGGTCCGGGAGACGGATCAACAAAAAGTCCAGCGGCGGCAGATAAAACAAAATATCCATGTGCAACGCGTTTTTCAAAAATGGATTCTTTAGCCGCAAGTTCATCGGTGTGTGCATAAAAATAATCTCCGCTTATTCCGGCAAAGTTTGCAATATCTGCTTCGGTTACTGTTCTGCGGTGAGTAATGTATGTTTCTCCGATTTCAAGTTCGTCCCAATATTTTTTGAACGGATGAATTTTATCCGTAATCTGCTGTGCACCTTTTAACCACTGATTACAAACTTTCGCAAGTGTTGTTGGATGACCTTGAAGCGCAACACGCTGCATATATTTTAGAATGCCGCGGATGCCGCCCATCTCTTCGCCGCCGCCCGCACGCCCGGGTCCACCGTGTGTTAAATGCGGCAGAGGCGAACCGTGTCCGGTCGATTCTTTCGCACAATCTTTGTTAACAATCATTATTCTTCCGTGATATGCACCGATTCCCCTCACAATTTTTTTTGCAAGTTCATTATCTGCAGTAAATACCGAAGCAACCAAACTTCCTTTTCCCTTGTTCGCAATTTCAATTGCTTCTTCCAAAGAATTATACGGCATAATCGTATTCACCGGACCGAAAGCTTCAACATCATGCGGCTCGTCCGATATCAACGGCGTACTGCATTGCAGTAAAACCGGATTTAAAAAAGCTCCGTTATCTTCGGCGGTTTCGAAAATTACTTCCGAAGATTTTTTAAGTATGGAAATTTTTTCTTTTACATCATTCAATTGAGATTCGCTTACAAGCGATCCCATTCGTACGCCTTCTTCAACCGGATTACCAACTTTTATTTTCGATAATTTTTCTTTGAGCGCTTTCACAACACTGTGCATTTGATTGAGCGGAACAATTGTTCTGCGAATCGCGGTACATTTCTGCCCAGCTTTCACTGTCATTTCATTAACAACTTCTCTTATAAAAAGATTGAACTCCTCCATATCGGGCGTGACATCATTGCCAAGAATAGAACAGTTGAGCGAATCGGCTTCCATGTTAAAGCGGACTGAGTTGCGGATAATGTTCGGATGGGATTTCAATTTTATCCCGGTTTCTGCCGAGCCGGTAAATGTAACAACATCTTGTCCGGTGAGATGGTCAAAAAGATTGCCGGTCTCTCCGCAAATTAATTGAAGCGAACCTTCGGGCAAAATGTTTGATTCAATCATCGCGCGAACCATTGCTTCTGTGAGATACGCTGTAGCGGAAGCCGGTTTAACAATTGCGGGCATTCCGGCAAGAAATGTTGGCGCTAATTTTTCCAGCATGCCCCAGCACGGAAAGTTAAACGCATTTATGTGAACCGCACATCCTTGAAGAGGAACACAAATGTGCTGCCCGATAAATGTTCCGTTCTTTGAAACGATTTCTTCGCTGCCGTCAACATAAAAAGTTTCGTCGGGAAGTTCGTGCCGTCCTTTGCTTGCATAAGTAAAAAATGTTGAGATGCCCCCTTCGATATCGATCCACGAATCAATTTTTGTTGCACCGGTCATGTAAGAGATTGGATAAAATTCATCTTTGCGGTTCATTAAATATTGCGCCATTTCTTTCAACATTCTCGCGCGCTGATGAAAAGTCATTGCGCGAAGTTTCGGCGAACCCACATTGCGCGCATAATCGAGCATCTCATTAAACTTCAAACCCTTCGAAGAAATTTCACCGATAATTTCGCCGGTTATCGAGTGATAAAGTTTTTTGAACCCGCCATTCCCTTCCACCCAATTTCCGGATGCGTATGATTTTAACCGCATCACTTTTCCCCTTTCTTATTTTTTGTAAGATGAAAAACTTGCGGAAAAATTTTTTCTAACCTACTCTTTCAATAATTACTGCAACTCCTTGCCCAACGCCGACGCATAAAGTGCAGAGTGCAAAACGTTTTTGCTTTTCTTCGAGTTCTATCATTGCCGTTTGAATTAAACGCGCGCCGCTCATTCCAAGAGGATGACCGAGTGCAATTGCGCCTCCGTTCGGATTCAAGCGCTCGTCATCAGAATTTATTCCGAGTTCGTACAATACAGCAAGCGACTGCGCCGCGAATGCTTCGTTCAATTCTATTATATCGAAGTCATCCAGTTTCATTCCAGTTTTAGATAAAATTTTTTTCACAGCATCAACCGGACCAATTCCCATTATTCTCGGTTCAACACCGACTGAAACAGACGTAACAATTTTTGCGCGCGGTTTCAGGTTATATTTTTTTGCCGCATCTTCAGATGCAAGCAACAATGCACACGAGCCGTCATTCAATCCCGATGAATTACCCGCTGTCACCGTTTCATTTTTTTTGAATGCCGGTTTTAATGATGCAAGCACTTCGAGTGTTGTATTCGGTTTTACAAATTCGTCTTCAAAAAATTTTTTGCCGGACTTTGAATCAATTTCAACCGGAATAATTTCTTTAATGAATCTTCCGTCTTTCTGTGCGCGAGCGGCTTTCATTTGTGATTTGTATGCAAACCGGTCTTGTTCTTCTCTATTAATTTTATAAATGCCGGCAATATTTTCTGCGGTTTCTCCCATCGATTCGGTTCCGAACATTTCTTTCATCTTTGAGTTAACAAACCGCCAGCCGAGTGATGAATCATAAATCTCTTGTTTGCCTGAAAAAGGTTTGTCGGCTTTCGAAATTACAAGCGGTGCGCGCGTCATGTTCTCGACTCCGCCGGCAATGTAAAGATCACCGTCGCCAAGTTTGATTGCACGCGATGCATTTACCACCGCATCCATTCCCGAAGCACACAAACGATTAATTGTTTGCCCCGGCACCGATGCCGGAATTCCGGCAAGCAGCAATGCCATACGCGCAACATTGCGGTTGTCTTCTCCGGCTTGATTTGCACACCCGAAAAAAACTTCATCAATTTTCAACGGATCAACGGAAGGATTTTTTTTGAGAAGTTCTGCAATTGTCAATGCGGCAAGATCGTCTGTTCTAATACCGGATAAAGCTCCGCCGAGTTTTCCGATCGGAGTCCGCACAGCATCTATTATAAATGCTTCAGATTTCATTCGCCCTCACATTCTTTTCTGCTCTGCTCTTGATCATAATCTAAAAAGAAGAACGAGAACATGATCAAGATCATGAGCATGAAAAAGATTTATTACTGCTGTTGATAAAAATTCTTTCCTTCTTCATTCATACTTTTTAACAAAGGAGAAACGCGGTAGCGTTCATCTTTGTAATGTCCATACAACATTTCCAATCTTCTCACAACTTTGCCGATTCCTATTTCATCAGCCCACTGCAGCAAACCTTTGGGATAGTTAACACCTTTCATCATTGCAAGATCAACATCCTGCACGGAAGCGATTTTTGAATAAACCACGGACGATGCTTCGTTTACCAGCATTGAAAATATTCTGAAAAAAATTTCTATTGCATTGTTTTCTTCTTTGTTTGGAAGCGGATTGTTTGGCGTGCTGGAATAATCATAAAACCCTTTGCCGGTCTTTTTGCCGAGCATGCCTTCATCAACAAGTTTTTTTTGTAACGGAGAGGGTTTGAAGCGAGGATCAAATTTGAATTGCTCGAAAATTGTTTCGGTTACTTTATAATTTATGTCGTTGCCGATCAAATCCATCAACTCGAACGGACCCATTTTAAATTTACCAACTTCTTTCATTGCATAATCAACAGTAACACAATCGGCAATTCCTTCTTCGAGAATGCGTAGCGCCTCGCCGTAAAAAGGTCGTGCAACGCGGTTGACAATAAATCCGGGAGAATCTTTGCAGACTACGATTGTTTTTCCCCACGAGTCAATCAAGTTTTTTGTGTGCTGCAGTGTTTCGCCCGATGTTAAAAGCCCCGGTACAATTTCTACAAGCGGCATCAACTGTGCCGGGTTAAAAAAGTGTGCACCGATAATTCTGTTTGCGCTTTTACACTTTGATGATATTTCCGTAACAGACAATGACGAAGTGTTAGTTGCAAGAATTGTATCAGCCGGTAAAATTTCTTCCAGTTCTTCGAACAATTCTTGTTTGATTCTCAAATCTTCCACAACTGCTTCAACTATTAAATTGCATTGCCGGAGTTCTTCAATTGAATCAACAAAACGTGTGCGGTCAAAAATTTCGAAAGCTTCTTCGTTTGTTATTTTCCCTTTTTCGGCAAATTTATCCAGCGAATCTTTAATTGTGTTCCTTGCTTTCTCGCGAGTATTCGGCTGCGAATCATAAAGATAGATTTGATGACCTGCTGCTGCGGCAACTTGCGCTATGCCGGAACCCATCGTTCCCGCGCCGATGATTCCAATTTTTATTTCATCCGATGTTTTCATATTGCAAAGTAATTGTGCAGAAAAAATACAAAAAGTATTTTTAAAGAAAAGCGGTTAAAGGAACTTATAAAAAGTTATTCGGAGTGGCTCAATACTTTTTCAATCTTTGTCTGCATGCCGGCATTGCCTTGAACGCCGCCGGTGTGGAGTGCGACTATTCTTTCGCTCTTTTTGAAATAGCCAGATTTCAGTAAATCAAAAATAGCGTAAAGCATTTTGCCGGTGTAAACGTAATCGAGTTGAACACTGTTTAGTTTTTCAAACTCGCTCATGAATTCAATTAATGTGCGGTTAATTTTTGCGTAACCGCCGAAGTGATAATTCAAGTTAATCCTCCAATTGGAAAATTTTTTGTGTACGAATTCTTCTACAAGTTTTTCCGTATTGCCGGCTAAAAAATCTCCGTCTTTCAAAACAGAAAAGCCGCGAATATTTTTCTTTCCTTCGAGTCCGGCAATTAAACCCGATAAAGTTCCGGCGGTGCCGCATGCCGTGCAGAGGTAATCATACTCGGTTTGAATCAAAGACGGGATTTCCGAGCAGCCTTTCAGTGCTAGCAGATTTGTTCCGCCTTCGGGAACGACATAAGCATTTCCAAATTTTTGTTTTAAGCTGTTTTGAAATTCTTCCGTGTGCTTTTTTCTGTAATCGCTTCGAGTTACGTAATGAAGTTTCATTCCGTTATCTGCGGCAAATTGCAGTGTTGGATTTAACGGCAGACGTTCTTCGCCGCGTATTATTCCGATTGTTTTAAAACCAAAAATTTTCCCGGCGGACGACAATGCATGAATATGATTTGAATACGCTCCGCCGAAAGTCAGCAAAGTATCATAATTTTTTTCTGCGGCTGCTTTCAAATTGTATTTCAGTTTGAACCATTTATTGCCGTTCAAATACGGATGAATTTGATCGAGCCGGAGAAGAAAAATTTTGCTGCTCGAATTGTACCAAGGAAAAGTTATTTCCTGAAGAACTGCTTCTTCTAAATTTATTATTTCGGAATAAGTCATAACATAATTTATAAAAGGTAGCCGCAGATTTTAGTCTGTCTGCTAACTGTATTTTTTCCACAACCATAAAGGCTGCGGTTACAGCATAATAATTTATTCGTATTTGAGACCGGTAAAATCCATAATATATTCCGGCACTTCGGGTTCGTTTCCAAAAAAATCTTTCTTCTTTCCCTTTGTTATTGCCCAGCGGTGAATCCAGGAAATTCCGTTGTTCTTTATAAAGCGGTCTTCGGATTGATACGCTTCGTCTTCCAGCGCTTCATCGAGAGTAACAAATTCATAATTTCTTTCCCGTATCATCGCACAAAGATCATCGTAATAATCTGCATTCAGTGGATTTGCATGAATTAGTAAAACGTGGGAAATATTTCTGCCAAACAATGCTGTAGATTGTTCCTCCCAGTACTCAAGTTTATCGCGCATATAATTGATATAATCCTCTGCAATTTTTTTCATCAACACGGAATCTTTATTGTTGAACGCTTTATCGTACGCAAAAGAAAAAGCCCACTCGGAATTATCAACGGTAACGGGTGCGGTTTTATATCCGTTCTCATTTAAGAATTTTTCGATATCGTTTTTTACTTCCAGCGATAATCCGGTATGCAGAAACGGATGACGAAAATACCGCATCTTTTTTCCATCGGCATTAAGAAGCTCTTTCGTAATCTGTTCGCCTTTAATAATATCTTGTTTGTATTCTTCGACCGGAATACTATTTGCACTGCGGTGAGAAAAAGTATGATTGCCCAATTCAAATCCGGCATCAATCCACTTTTGCAGTTGATCGACTTTCGACTTATCCAGCGTGCTGTCCGTGTAAAGTTTATATTCATTCACAAATCCAATCACCGGCACTTTTTGGTTTTTAAGATTCTCGATTAACTTATCCGTAACATTTTGATAATAACTCTTTTCATAATAAGGAATTCTCGAAAGAGGAAGATCGTCAATTGTAACAGCAATTTTATTCTGTGATTGAATTAGAGTAAAATTTAAAACCAGCAAAACGAAAGAAAGAAATTTTTTCAATGGGTTCACCTTTTAGATATGATTTGAAGTCACGCAAAATTCATTCTTGAGTACTTTTACATGCCGCGACCTTTAGGTCACGGCATAATATCTATACTATTACCAATGGCTTTAGCCGCAATTAAAAATGAACCTCGTAAAACTCCAGTTACGATTTTAAAAAATCTTGTTAGTTTGATTTGTACTCTACTTTTCCGCCGACAATTGTGTACAAAATTTTTGTGTTCAAAATTTCTTCATCGGAACAATTCAATAAATCGTTTGAGAGCACCACAATATCGGCAAGTTTACCGGGTGCGATTGTTCCTTTTAGATTTTCTTCGAACGCAGCAAAAGCACCGTTGATCGTGTACGATTTCAGCGCTTCGATTCTCGTCATTTTTTGATCGGCATAAAACGAAGAGCCGTCTGCAGATTTTCTTGTAACGGAAGAATAAAAACATCTAATCGGATCGACATCTTCAACCGGGGAATCGGTTCCGTTAGAAATAACCGCGCCGCTCTCAATCAATTTTCTCCAAACATACGCACCTTCTTCGGCGCGTACATTCCCGATTCTTTCGGGAACAAAGAGAGCATCGCTTGTACAATGAACTCCTTGCATTGCGGCGATAATTCCAAGTTTGGCAAAGCGCGGAATATCCTTTGCAGATAAATGCTGCGCGTGTTCAATCCGCCATCGCAAATTTTTCTTTCCGCTTAAAATTTCCTCATAAAGATTGAGAACTTCGCGGTTGCCTCTATCGCCAATTGCGTGTGTGCATACTTGAAATCCGTTTTGAAGAGCAAGCGAATAAATTTCCTTCAACTCATTTATCGGCGTAACATTTGAGCCGGTATGTTCGGGAAGATCGGAATACGGTTCAAGCATCCATGCGCCGCGCGAACCGAGTGCGCCATCAATATATTTTTTTATTGAACGCACCGTAAAATGATTATCGCCCAACCCGGTAAATTTATACGCGGCAAGTTTGGCTTTTATATTTTGAAGTGAATCGTCAATCATTACATATAAACGAACCGCAAGTTTATTTGAATCGGCGGCAGCTTTCATTATATCAATTATTTCAAAAGTTTCGCCGGCATCATGAAAAGTTGTAATTCCCTTTTGCAAACATTCATCTGCGGCGATCTGCATTTGTTTAATGTAATCCGCTTTAATTTCTTCGCGGCTTCTGCTGTTGAAATAACTATCGTAATGCTTGCGAATTAAATTTTCCGCGTTCTCTTCAAAAACACCGATTGCATTGCCGGACGGATCGCGGACAATTGTTCCGCCGGAAGGGTTCGGTGTTTCTTTCGTGATGCCGGCAATCTGCATCGCACGTGCGTTTGCAAATACTGCGTGCCCGCTTGCATGTGAAAGCATTACCGGATTATTCGGAGATGCCTTGCTCAACTCGTAATGAAGCGGATAACCGTTTACATTTTGAACCGGTGCCGGATCAAATTTTTCCTGATGCCAGCCTCTTCCAAGAATCCATTCGCCGGGTCGTGCGGATTCACATGCTTTTGCAGTCATCGCAATAACTTCATCCCAATTTTTTGCTTGCCGCAAATCCAAAATTTGTTTCGACTTTCCCAACCCGATAAAATGCGCGTGGCTTTCGATAAAACCGGGCATTACAAATTTTCCGTTCAGATCAATCACTTCGGTTTCATCGGTAATATAATTTTCCGCTTCGCTGCCCGTTCCCACAAATAAAATTTTGCCGTCTTTGATTGCAATTGCTTCAGCCGCCGGATTTTCATCATCGAGAGCTGCAACAACACCGTTCAACAAAACGAGATCTGCTTCGTCTTTCACTTCATTTCCTCCGCAAGAAAAAATCATCAGCGAGATAATGCTTAAAAATAATTTTGCCGCTTTCACTTTTATTCACCTTTGAAATTTGGTTTCCTTTTTTCCAAAAAAGCTTTTACGCCTTCCTGATAATCAAAAGTTTTTCCGGCTTCAATCTGCAGTTCTTCTTCTAATTTTAGCTGGCCGTCAAGATTATTAAATAAAGATTTGTTCAACGCTTTCTTTGTGAGTGCAAGTCCTTTGGTCGGCATCTCTGCTAATTGATTTGCGAGACCGAGAGCTTCGTCAAATAATTTTTCAAGAGGGAAAATTTTATAGATCATTCCAAATTTTAATGCGTCCTCGGCAGAAATTTTTTCTGCAAGCATCATCATTACAGATGCGCGTTGAAGTCCAACAATGCGCGGAAGAAAAAATGTACCGCCGCTGTCGGGTATCAATCCGATTTTTGAAAACGCTTGAATGAACGAAGCATTGCCAGAAGCAACAATTACATCGCACGCGAGTGCAATGTTTGCACCGGCGCCGGCAGCAGTTCCGTTAACTGCGCAAATTACCGGCTTCTCAATTTCTCTAATTAATTTGATGATCGGATTGTAACACTCGCGGATTATTTTTCCGAGATCGACAAGCGGTGCATCTTTGGGAGCCGCTTCGGCTAAATCCTGACCGGCACAAAATGCTTTTCCTTCGCCGGTTATCAGCACTGCTCTAATAGATTTTTCCCCGGCAGATTCTGTCAATGCGGATTGAACTTCAAGCGCCATTGCTCTATTAAAACTGTTGAGCAAATCCGGACGGTTGAATTTTATTACAGCTACATTTTCAACTTTTTGAAAAACGATCAACGAATAATTCATATCACGGCTTTCTAATTAGTTAAAATTTTTTTTTGATCGTGCATAACGTAAAGACGGGATATATCCAGTCTTTACACAATATTTTATTTTCTGTTAACGAGAATCACTCCGCCGATAATTATCAATCCGCTGAGTAAAGTAAAAAGTGTTATCTGTTCGTTCAGCAGAAGCCACGCACCGAAAAATGTTACGAACGGTTCGATATAAAGAAACGCACCAACACGCGAAGCACTCATTTCACTTAAAGATTGTGCCCACAACAAATATGCAACGCCGGAACAAATTATTCCAAGGAATAAAATTGCAAACCATCCGCCGGCGGAAAGGTTCATCACAGCTTCAATGTTTTTTTGATTAATCGTGAACGGTGCAATTAATATCGCAACGAACACAAACAAAAAAAGTGTTGTCAGAGTCGGCGAGTAATGAAGCGTAATTTTTTTACTCACCAAAGAATAAATTGCCCATGTAACACAACTTGCAACAATTAATAAATCACCTTTGTTGCTTATCAAATCTACTGATGACAAATCTCCTTTGCTGACAAGAAGAAGTAATCCGGCAAAAGCAACGGCGATTCCGGTTGTTTGTAGTGATGAAATTTTTTCCTTAAAAAAAGTAAAACTTAGAATTGCCATAAAAACCGGAGTGATACCGATAATCCAACCGGTGTTTGATGCCGATGTCCATTGCAGACCGGTGACCTGAATCCAGAGATGTGCACAAGCAATAATCGCAAGCACAAAGATCCAGCTGTGATCGCGAACATTTAATGAGAATTTTTTTTTCCGGCTTACAGCAACAATTGTAAGAAAAATTATTCCGAGTATCTGCCGTATGAAAACAATTACAGCCGGAGAAACCTCCTCTAGTGCATGCTTGGTTGCAATAAATGAAAATCCCCATACGGTAACAGCAAATAACGGTTTCCAGTAATGTGATGATCTTGTATTCAAAGCGCTCCGATATTTTTAAATCGAAAATCTGAAATCTGCAGAACTAATTCTAAATTATTTTTCCTTCGTGTGCAAATTTGAGATATCTTTGTGTCGTTATTTTTTTTCGGGAGAGACGGAAATTGAGCGTAACAATTAAAGAAGTATTAACAAAAAAGGATTTAAATCAGTTTATAAAATTTCCTTTCGGCATTTACTCCAACAATTGCTTTTGGATTCCGCCGTTAATAACCGAAGAAATTAATAATCTCAGCAAAGATAAGAATCCGGCATTCGATTTTTGCGAAGCATCTTACTGGCTTGCATACAAAGACGGAAAAATTGCCGGAAGAATTGCGGGCATCATCAACAAAAATTACAATGAGAAAGTTGGAAAAATTACTGCACGCTTCGGCTTCCTTGATTTTATTGATGATGGCGAAGTAACGGCAAAATTATTTTCTACAGTAGAAAACTGGGCGAGAGAAAAAAATTCGGTAACAATTCACGGACCGCTCGGCTTTACAGATATGGACCCGGAAGGAATGTTGATCGAAGGATTTGAAGAACTTGGAACCATTGCAACAATTTATAACCATCCTTATTACCAAAAACATATCGAACGTTTTGGCTACGCAAAAGAAATTGACTGGATCGAGTTTGAATTGTACCCCACAAAAGATATCCCGGAAAAAATCGAACGAATTGCGAAAACGGTTTTGGAACGATATAAGCTGCGTGTATTAAAAGTAAAAAAAGCAAAAGAACTTCTCCCATATGCTCACCAAATTTTTGAAGTGCTGAATCTTGCTTATAAAGACATTCACGGGTTTGTATCGTTAACAGAAAAACAAATAGACTTATATGTTAAACAATATTTCGGTTTTATTAAGCCGGATTTTGTGCCGGTAATTGTTAATGAAGAAAACCGGGTTGTTGCTTTCGGAATTTCGATGCCGTCCCTTTCAAAAGCATTTCAAAAAATACGCGGCAGACTTTTGCCTTTTGGATTTTTACAAGTTCTTAAGGCGATGAAAAATAACAACCGTGCAGATTTGTATTTAACCGGTGTACGTCCCGATTATCAGGACAAAGGCGTTAATGCGGTTTTGATCAGCGAAACAAACAAGACGTACAGAAAATACAACATCACTGTAGTCGAGTCGAATCCCGAACTTGAAACCAATTCCAAAATACTTGCACAGTGGAGATTTTACGATAAGCGGCAGCACAAAAGAAGAAGATGCTACATTAAACAACTCTCAACTACAGAGTTGTAATGAACAATAATCAAAAAACAAACACCAAATAAATTACAATTTCCAATTCTCATTTTAAAATTGATTGTTACTTGTTATCTGGTAATTGATATTTTCCTTCGTATTTCGTACCTCGTATTTAGATCACTGTTTACCGTATGGTATTCGTAATGCTGATCAGCGGTTTTAATTCGTTATTAAATTTTTCCCCTTCATAAATAACTTGTTCGAGAAATAATCCCGAAGGAGGCGCGGTATATTTTGCCGGAGTCGGCGATTCGTGTTGAAGAAAATAATCAATATCCTTTGCCGAAAGTTTTCCGCGTCCAATTTCGACAAGCACACCAACCATTCTTCGTACTTGCTTCCAAAGAAAATGCGAGCCGATGATTCGTATCAAGATCAAATCACCCTCTTCTTTTAGTTCGATATCTTGTATTAAAACTTTCGTGGATTTCTCTTCTTTATCTTTATCCGCGAAAGAAACAAAATCATGCATGCCTATAAAATGCTTTGCGACTTTATTCATCTTCTCAAAATTCAATTCATCCTTTATCCACCACACAAACGGTTTGCCGAATGAAGTTCTGCGTCTCGAAATTTGGTAAATGTAGCTCCGCGATAAAGCATCGTGCCGTGCATGAAATCTTGGGTGAGTTTTTTCTACTTCTACAATATTAATATCAGAAGGAAGTTCGTCGTTAAATTTCATGCGGATAATTTCCGGTGCAAGCATTGTTTTTACATCGAGATGTGCAACCTGGCAGATTGCGTGAACGCCGGCATCGGTTCTACCGGAACCGTAAATTTCCACACGTTCATTTTTAAATATTTTTTCAGCGGTTTCGTACAATTTCCCTTGTATCGATTTGCTGTTTTTCTGCATCTGCCAGCCGCTGTAACGCGTGCCTTCGTATTCTATGTAAAGTTTAAAACGCGCCATCTGTTCTCTATTTGTTTTTTAATTGTTTCGTTCCGGTTATAACAATCGTCTTCATTTTTTTTATGATGAGTAACCATTCTGCCAAATTTTTCGTCATAAGTTACAAAAAATAACTTTTGCTATTCACTTCACATAAAAAGGAATATTGATATGCGCAGATTCATAACACCCTTTCTCGTTAGTATAATTCTAATTTTTTCACAATCGTTTGCACAAACAGATAATAAATCCGGCGGCAGTGATAAAAAAGCACGTGTAATGATTCTCGGTACCTTTCATTTTGCGTATCCGAATCTTGATATGGTTAAAACCGAGGACAAGGACAAGATTGATGTTTTGGCGGAAGAAAGACAGATAGAAATAGAATCAATTATAAACCAACTCAAAGAATTCCAACCGACAAAAATCGTTATCGAAGTTAAAACATGGAACCAAAACAAAACCGATTCGCTTTACACAGAATATCAGAACGGCAATTTTGTTCTGCCGAAAGGGGAAGATTATCAAATCGGCTTCCGGCTGGCAAAATTACTCGAACATAAAAAATTATATTGTGTTGATACGTGGGGAAATCTTTCAACATTTCTGAACAGCGCCGACGGCAAAAATTTTTCGGTACGGGATGACAAAGCCAAGTTCATGAACGATCTGGAAACCTACATGGATTCGGTCAAGAAACTAAGCAACGCCTCCGATAAAAAAGAAAAAAGTATCAAGGAGCTTTCCATTAACAAAATTCTGATCGAAATGAATCAGCCGGAAAATTATAAGAAACAGCACGAATTTTATTTCAAAGAAATTTTCAAGTTCGAAAAAGAAGCGTTTGATTACGGCGGTGCGGATTGGGTTACGGCTTCGTGGTACAACCGCAATCTCAGGATTTTCAGAAACATCATGAGAATTACAGAAAACAGCGACGACAGAATTTTGGTTATCTACGGAGGCGGTCATCTTGCGCTGTTGAGTCAGTTTGTGAATGATTCGCCGAGTCATACTCTCGTTCCGGCTTTAGATTACCTAAAAGAATAAATCTTTAGCACAGATAAATAGCCTTGTAATACTATTGCAAAGTTTTTACGTTGAGATCAATAATTTCCGCCAAACGTAAAATGATTTTATTGAAATAAGGATTTCACAATGCAAAAATTATTCCCCGATGAAAAAGTTTTCGAGACAAATTTTTTTACAATTCATCAAGATTGGGAAATTCCTATTCCGGCATTTTTTATTATTGCGCCAAAGCGAATCATCCGCACAATAGATGAATTTACAAACGAGGAAGCGTTGGAATATATTTTTCTAATCCGTGTTCTCCGCAAAGGAATGAAAGACGTGTTGAATATCCGCGATGTTTATTTTTTCCAGAACGAGGATACAAAACACAATTTTCATCTGTGGGTCTTTCCCCGCTTCGATTGGATGGAAAAGTTCGGGCGCAAAATTGAATCGGTCAGACCAATCATGAATTACGCCGCACAAAATATGACCGGCAAAGAACATGTTGATGAAGTCAAAAACTCCGCAATCAAAATGAGAGAATATTTTGACAATGTTAAAAACATTCTCCCAAAATAAGCCGACGGGATAAAAATTTATTCCTTCTTTTAATTCTTTTTATGATATTTAATATTGTTGTTCCGATTGAAACACGGCGGCAACAGAGAGGGTATTTTTCCGCAAATAATAGTCAACTCAAACAAACAGAAAGTATCTTTGATGAAATTCAACCCCGTACAACTGAGAATAAATTTTTCACGGCTGAGCATCATTTCAATTTTTTGGTGGTTTGCCGCTGTATATTTTGTTTCATCCGAGTATTTCAACATTGTTCACTTTGCAAAGCCGCTCGGCATCAACTACAAAGTAGAATATAATTTTTCCAAGCAGTTATTTATTACGATGCTCTTCGCATTCATTGCGGCTTTTCTCCTCGGCGCATTTGAAGTGTTCTATTTGAGAGACCGTCTGCGGAAATTTTCTTTCGGATTTATCCTCTTTTTAAAAAGCTGTTTTTATATCATCAGCATGTTTCTATTTATAACGGCGGCTTCTTTTTTGTATCAAACAATTTTTACAAACAAAAGTTTTTTTGATCCGCGTGTAATTGAGGGGGTAAAGCATCATTTATTCAGCGAGCTTTTCTTTAATCAATTAATAAGCTGGAGCGTTGTAATTATCATTACAAATTTTGTTCTGCAAGTATCCGATAAATTCGGGCAAGGTGTTCTTCTGAATTATTTATCGGGCAAATATCACGAACCGAAAGAAGAAGAGCGGGTTTTCATGTTTCTCGATTTAAAATCATCGACAACTATTGCCGAACAACTCGGGCACAACAAATATTTTCAATTCATCAACGAATATTTCAACGACATGACCGACCCGATTCTTTTTTCGAGAGGGGAAATTTATCAGTATGTCGGCGATGAAATTGTTGTTTCGTGGCAGATTAAAAACGGATTGGCGGATAACAACTGCATCAATTGTTTTTTCAAAATAAAAGAAGCGGTTGAGAACGTAGGTTATAAATACAAAGCCAAATACGGATTCGTGCCCGAATTCAAAGCGGGTATTCACATCGGCAAAGCCGTTGCCGGCGAAGTCGGAGTTATAAAAAAGGAAATAGTTTTCAGCGGAGATGTTTTGAATACCGCAGCGCGGATTCAAACAAAGTGTAACGAATACGGAGTTAAACTTCTCGCATCGGAAGATTTGATTGCAAAATTAAATTTCGCACCGGATTATAAAGCTGTAGAGATCGGCGAAGTAACTTTGCGTGGGAAGCAATCACCAACTCGTCTTTACAGTATTGAAAAGAAATAGACCGCGGACGACATTGATATCATTCGCACAATCCGTGTCGTCCGCGCTTCATAAATTACAAACCGAGTTTTAAAATTTTCACATCCTCAAGTTTTTCCATCGGAAAAATTTTTCCTTCGGCATCAAAATTTCTTAACTGGCTGTTGGCAATGAAATAAAATTCATCTCCAGCAATTGCGCCCGTTGTTGGAATATTGAAAACCGGATTGTGTGCTTCAAGAATTTCGTAATCGATCACTTCGTCAAGTTTATCATTTAGAATGAAGCGCGTTATACGGTTGTAATACATATTCTGCACTGCGATGAGTGTGTTCTTGTAAAAATAAAGTCCGTCTGCAGAAAGAATTAAACCATCCGGGCGCTTGATATGAGCAATCGATTTTGTCTTTATATCAATAGATAAAGTGTTAAATGCCGCAACAAATAATTTAGTGCCGTCCGGAGTAATATCGATTCCGTTCGGATAAGTTTCGCCCGGTAGTTCAACAAATTTTTCCAATTCATCTTTGTCGGATTTAATTACATAAACAAGCGGGTTGTCGCTGTCGGTAATGTAAGCGTCTCCGTTTGGTGCAACGGTAAGATCATTTAAAAAGTGTCCTTCGTTTTTAGGAAGCATGTATTTTTTGACTAGCTTACCCGAATTCAAGTCATATTTAAAAACGCCGGTTGTTCCGAGAATATCCGCGGGAAGATTCTCGCGCGGAGTTCCGTTACTGCTAACAACCCAAAGTACTCTACGCTTTACATCAACGCGCATACCGAGTGTTGGAACGAGTCCGTCTTCACGTTCTTTTTTGAATTCGGTTACTTTTCCATCTGCACTAATTTTCAAGATTTTATATTTGTAGAGGCTGCTGAGATAAAAACATTTTTCAACGGGATCGTATGCGATGCCTTCGGGGATCAAATCTTTTTCGTTAACAATAAATGCGGTTGTACTGTTAACGATAGGTGTTTTTGCTTTTTTAATTTTTTCGAGAAACTCCTGAAATTCTTTTGTCTCTTTGATGCCGTTAAAATCGCCGTCGCTCTCTGCGCTGAATACTAGCCCGATTCCATTATCAAGAAGCTTGTTTAAAATTTTTAATGCTTCATCTCCATTGTTGTTTAATGCATTGGCGCAAGCCAGATTATACTGAATAGAAAAATTTTGCGGATCGAACTTGATTGCCTTTTGTGCTCCGCTTAAAAATCCGGCGTAATCTTTTTGACGGTATGCCGTAACACTTTTGCCGTAATAATAATTCAAGCTGTCTCTGTTTGTTTGTGCGGTTAAAGAAATGATGAGCAGAAAGAAAAATAGAATGGTTTGTTTCATTGAATCCCCCTTTGAATGTAATTGAAAATGACTCGATAAAAATATGAAATGATAATTATATAAACAGTGCCATTTTTTTGTGGAAAAGATATCGCCGCATGGCACGAAGAGAACAACAGCAATATACTTTACGTGGAAGATTCCACAATTAATTTTAACGGCAAAGTTGGCGCATCTTCAAACCCGAGCATTGCGTTTATCAGTTTAATCTCCTTGTAAGATTTTAGATCATTCAACGCAATTTCTTTTTCAATGATTCTTTTTTCTGAAACAAGCTTGGCGCGCTGTGTTCCTTTCAATAACGGTTCAGCCGGAGTGTGCCATTCTTTTCCGTCAAACAAAACAATGTTGCTGTACGAAGTGTCTGTAATCTTTCCGTTTTTGATAATCAGGATATCTTCATTTGCCCCGGCGCCGGCTTGTTTCAAAAGCCGGTTAAAAACTTCTCGATCCAAAAATTTGTATGAGTAATCAATTTCGTCCGCTTCAATTATTTTCAGCCGCTCAATTTTTTTCGGCGAGTATTCAACCCACTCAATCTTTTCAATTTCCTTTTCGTAAATGACTCTGCATTTGTAAACACCGCTGCCGATTTGATCGGGCACGTGCAAAATTTTTTCGAGATCGATTTGATCTGAACATCCGAACAATTCACGGCGCGATCCGTTCATCCGTTCATTGTGAAAAGTAAGATTGAACGGCTTTTTGTCCGATACTTTTATTGTTTCAAATAATCGGGACATACACTTTATCGATTAATTCATTGTATTCGGAAAGAGGATCGCTCATTGCAGTAATTCCTCCTCCGCTTTTATAAAATAAATCATCACCAATTCTCTCTATGAAACGAATCATCACGGCACTTTCGAGGCTTTGTCCATCGAAGTAACCGAACACACCCGTGTAGTAACCGCGTTTGTATCCTTCTGCTTCTTTAATTATCTCAACAGTTTTTTTCTTCGGAGCGCCGCTGATTGACCCGGCTGGTAGTATATCAAAAATTATTTCGCCGAGCCTTTCCAAGTAATTACCGGGCAGTTCACCGCCGATTTTTGAACTGACTTGCAGAAGTTTTTTTTCGTGAGTCGCTATTTCTTCAACGTAACGGAATTTTTCCACCGTAACATTTTTTGCGGCGATGCTCAAATCGTTGCGGATCAAATCAACGATTGTTGTGTGTTCCGCCAATTCTTTTTCATCGTTTAAGATTTTCTCTCTCGCGTTTTCTACTGATGCATCAATTGTTCCTTTCATCGGGAAAGAATAAATCCGGTTATTTGTAATTCTCACAAACGTTTCGGGAGAAAAAACTACAAAACGTTCCGGCACGAATAATTTGTACTTCGCTCTGCCCATGTAAAAAATTTCTTCGAGTGTCAGGTTTGTTTCGATTTTTGTCGGCAAAGTTAAATTGAGCAGATACGTGTTCCCGTTTTTAATATTATCGAGAACTTTATTGAATGCCGCGAGATAAGTGCTGTACTCAACCGGAAATTTTTTGAAGGATATTTTTTTTTCATATTTCGGTTGAATAGAATAATTTTTAAAACCGTCAACATCAAAAAGAATTTTGTTTGCAAGCGCTTCTTCTAAAGTAAAAACAAACGGCTCGTGCATTTCAAAATCTATAATAAAAATAAAAGGAACCCGCTTGAGTGCAAGCGTGTTCATTTTATAAATTGCATCGGGTTTATTCATAGTTATTTACTGATGTTTTACAAAATTGTGTGATAATTATGTCTGTGTCATTGAACTCATCCCCCGCCCTCTTCTCTTAAATTTATCCGCCGTTTTATTGGCGGGGGCGAGGTCGTTATGTAAAGAATCAATTGCAGCCAAAATTAAAAAAACAATATTGTATAACAGCAATCATTTATCTTTTCCAGTGTTAATTTACTGAAATATAAATTTGATTTGGGTGCTGAGCATGTTAAAACTTCTTGTTGTTGATAATTACGATTCGTTCACTTACAATCTCGTTCAGCTAATCGAACAGTCCGGTTTGTGTTTTTATGAAGTGAAAAAGAGTGATGCAATTGATATCAATTCGGCTGCCGGCTTCGACAAAATTATTTTTAGCCCCGGTGCCGGAATTCCGGCAGAAAACCCGGTAATGTTCGAGATCATAAAAAATTTTTCAGCTACAAAAAGTATCCTCGGTATCTGTCTCGGTTTTCAAGCTATTGCGGAAGCTTTCGGTGCGCAGTTGACAAACATGAACAATGTAACACACGGCATAAAAAAAAATATCACGGTTGTTGATTCAACGGAATATCTTTTTAAAGATGTGCTGCCAATTTTTTCTGCCGGTTTGTATCACTCGTGGCGTGTATCTGAAAAAAATTTCCCCGATGAGCTTACAATTACAGCGGTATCGAACGACGAAGTAATAATGGCGCTTGCTCACAAAACGTACGATGTACGCGGCGTACAATTTCACCCGGAATCGATCATGACGGACTTCGGGAAAAAGATAATCAACAATTGGCTGTTGCATGTTTCGAAAGTATAATACGGGAAAAAATTCCGGGAGTTGTTGGCTGTAATATTCTTTGGGAAATTAAGAAAGATAAATTGTATCAAACATATCAAGTGTGGGCTGATCAAAAAGAAGAACTGGAACTGCGCGCTTTAAATGTTGCTCAGGATTATTACTTTGCCATCGAGGCGTTTGATGAAAACGGCGTTTCAAAAATGAGTGAGGTTGTGCACTGCAAATAAAAATTTTTGTTCATATGCATTTAAAATGTTCGAAAGGCTGTGTGCAGTCGAAACAATAGTGGAGCGACTTGCATGCAGTTGATCCGAAAAAACTTGTAATGGAAGTGTTCCGCGAATTGCAGAATGGGCATAGAACCGGTTTAACCGCATAATCTCTCGAAGAATCAATCCCGGAATTTTTTTCAGGTGGGGCAATGCCGTGCTGTTTGAGTTTGTGTTTCGCTTCGCCGGTCAGCCAGTCCGAAGTCCACGGCGGCGCATAAATTTTTTCTACTGCTACTTCATCAAAATCATCATCGTGGAGTATATTTAATATTTCTTCTTCGATTGTTTTCATCGCCGGACAGCCGGAGTATGTGGGCGTAATTTTAACGACAAGTTTTTTCCCTTCGAACAAAACATCGCGCACGATTCCCATCTCAACAATATTGAGCACTGGAATTTCGGGATCGTAAACTTCTTTCAGCGTTTCTAATATTTTTTCTTTATCGACCATATATAATTTTTTTGTAGTAGGGTATCTCAAAATTTCTTTGTTACCATTTTGCGCCGGGATATGAACGCGCAACAATTTGCATCTCTGCGAGAAGATGTCCAAGAGATTCTGTGTGTCTGCCGTATCTTCCGCCGCTTTTCATAAAAACATTTTCCGGAATTTTTAATTCAGCCTCGCTCAATGTTTGTTCAACAAGTTCCTCCCATTTATGTTTGATTAACCGAGGATCAAAAGCGATTCCTTCTTCAATCAACCGATCATCAATTTCATTTTTGAAAAAAATTTCATCGGTAAAGCACCAAAGATCATTTACGGCATTTTGTATTCTCGTGCTGCTTTCTTCCGTTCCGCCTCCGAGCCGCAGAATCCACTGCCGCGAATGGCGCAAATGATACGTAATTTCTTTTACAGCTTTTGCAGAAATTCCGGCAAGCTGCTCGTTTCTACTTTTTGAAAGTTCTTGATAAAAATGCAGAACGAACACATCGTAAAAAAATTGACGAACAATTGTGTAACCGAAATCCGTGTCCGGTTGTTCAACTAAAAGTAAATTTTTGAATTCTGTTTCGTTGCGGAAAAATGCGAGATCGTCTTCCGTTCGACCATTGTTAATAGTTTGTACTGCAAGCGTTAAAAACGCATTCGCCTGACCGATGCAATCGAGTGCAATATTTGCAAGTGCAATATCCTCTTCGAGTGCCGGTGCGTGTCCGCACCATTCCGAAAGCCGGTGACCCAAAATTAAATTATCATCACCGAGCCGGAGTAAATATTCATACAGAGCTTCGTCAATATTAATAATTGTTTTTTGCATTTAAAATCCCCGCACGCCTTTCGGCACATTGTAAAATTGCGGATGGCGGTAAGCTTTATCGTTAGCCGGATCGAAAAATGGTCCGGCATCCGATGGAGAAGTTGCGGTAATTTGATCAGCCGGAACAACCCAAATACTCACCGCTTCATTTCTGCGCGAGTAAACATCACGCGCATTTTGCAGCGCAAGTTCAGCATCCGGTGCGTGTACATTGCCGGCATGTACGTGCGGCTCACCGCTTTTCGATTGGACAAACACTTCCCAGATTTTCCATTCTTCGTTCTTCATTCATTAACCTCTTTTGTGTTTCGCAGAATACGCAATCGCGGCTTCGCGAACCCACGTTCCATTTTCGTGTGCTTCTCTTCGTGCGCGTATTCGTTCTTTGTTCATCGGTCCGTTTCCTTTAACAACATTCCAAAATTCGTCCCAATTAATTTTTCCGTAATCCCAGTGACCGGTTTTTTCATCAAACTTCAAATCCGGATCCGGCAAAGTTAAGTTTACCGCTTCGGCTTGCGGAACAGTGAGATCAACAAAACGCTGGCGAAGTTCATCGTTGCTTTTGAGTTTTACTTTCCATCTCATCAACTCGGCAGAGTTCGGTGAATCTTTATCGGGCGGACCGAACATCATCAACGACTGCCACCACCATCTATTGACTGCATCTTGAATCATCTCTTTTTGTCGTAGTGTTCCGTTCGCAAGCGTTCCAACAATTTCATAACCTTGTTTCTTGTGGAAGTTTTCTTCTTTACAGATACGAACCATCGCGCGTGCGTACGGACCGTACGAACATTTTGCAAGCATGGTTTGATTTACAATTGCTGCGCCGTCAACAAACCAGCCGATAACTCCCATATCTGCCCAGCTTAAAGTAGGATAATTAAATATGCTCGAATATTTTGCGGTGCCGTTGAGTAGTTGTTGATACAGTTCACCGCGTTCAGCTCCCAAAGTTTCCGCTGCGCTGTAAATATAAAGTCCGTGCCCGGCTTCGTCCTGAACTTTTGCAAGGAGAATCATTTTTCTTCGAAGAGAAGGTGCGCGCGTTATCCAGTTTCCTTCCGGCAGCATTCCAACATATTCGGAATGTGCGTGCTGGCTCATCATTCGAATAAGCTGTTTGCGGTAACGTTCGGGCATCCAATCCTTCGGTTCAATTATATCGCCTGATTTAATTCGTTGTTCGAATTCTTCAAGCTTCTTGCCCTCTTCTGAAATGATAAAATCTTCAGACATTTGTGTGCCTTTCAGATATCTATATAAAATATATAACATCTTTTTTGCGGGCGCAAGTTACTTATTTGTAGCGGTTGCACGGCGCATTGCGCCATAAATAAGGTAACCCAAGGAGATATAGAAAAAGGTCGTTGCGCCATAATATAGGTAACCGAAAAATAGTGAGGTTACCTATGAGTAATTCGGCAAAGAAAGAATATCTTCAAGAAATCCGGAAA
>JACOUS010000032.1 GCA_016177735.1 Ignavibacteriales bacterium
CCTCTTTGCCAGCCCCATCGACCGAAGAGAGAAACGATTTCTGTTAATTGTTGATCAATAGAAAAACCGAAACCGTAATTATTTTTCGGTCCTATTTGTTCATCCAACAAATCGGAATGATTCTTACTGTTGTGCCATCCGTAAATTCTGTAAACACCTTCGTGTTCTCCGATTGTTGTCAAGTAATCAACTTCGATGATTGAAAAGAGATCGTCAAAAACTTTGTTCCAATCTGCATCGGCATCGGAAAAACCGAGTCCGATATTTAATGATTGAATTGGATTGAACCACATCATCAACCCGGCGCTGTTGTTATCCGGGAATTCTATTGCTGAGTTGTTTCTAAATCCCGATGAAATAAATTGTGCGGTCTCATCGTTTGCGATGTTGTTCAAATCGAAGTTTGTAGTCATATCAATTTTGCCGATACGAAAAGTAAAAGCCTCACTGAAAAACTTGTGTTCGTACCACAATTCGGTTACACGGATATTTTCATTATCGTCCGCATCATAATTAAAACCGGAGATTGTTTCGATATCGCCGTCGATGCCGTCGCCTTTGCCGGCTTCGAGATGTGCGAAGGTTGTCCCGTAATCAACAAGCGGAAGGGTAAGTTCAATATCCATCGATGTGGAAGCATCCGATACATTCTGATATCTGTTGATTTTATCTTTTGAACCGACTGCACCTTCAAAAATTCCGGTGATGCCGAAAGCCGCTTCAACTTTTTCGAACAGACCGTTGAAACTTTTTATGTTTTCCATCTCCATTTCTTTTTTGATTAACGTAGAATCTTCTGCTGAATTTTTTTCCGTTTCATTGTTAAATGCCAAAAAAGAAGCAACCGTATCGTGATGAAATTTCTGTTCCGTACTTTTTATTTTATTGTTCGTGGATGAGTTCAACCCTTCTTTGGCAATCAAGGAATTTAATAATGCCATTGCCAAAAAATTAGCGATGATTAATTTGTAAGCTCCTTTCATTTTTTATTTCTCCAAATATTTAATTAATAAAAAAGGCGTAACAATACCGGCAATGAACCGATGATTTTTACGCCTCACTTCTCGACCCCGGGTGCCGAGCCGTAGGAATTTTTTACTTTGTGCTAAATATTATCTGCGAGCGCTTTTATCATTTTCTTTCTCAAATCTTCAAGCTGTTTCGACTTGAATGCTTTCCTTGATTCTTCGAGAACCGAAATAGCATCCAGAAGAATTTCATTCAATTGCCTTTTGTGCGAACATTCGACTGAGCAATTATGCAGAACAACTTTTCCGCTCTCTTCTTTTATCGAATTGAGCAGAATCTGTTGTTCAGACATTTTGAGATATATTTCCTCGAAATTTTTTACTAATAATTCGTAAGCAGTCATTGTTAATATTGTTTTGTGTTAATCTTTTTTCTTTTTTGAATCACTGCATGTATCGGAAAGGGGACATTCTTTTCCGCATCCGCATCTTTCACTTTTTCCGGTAAGCGAGCGGTAGATTGTTCTTCCTCCAAAAAAACATGCACTTCCTATTATTGCAACCAACGCGATTGTTTCGCCCATGATATTCTCCGTTAAATTCCGATGTTAAAAAAAAGTCCGGCGCGGTAAACGATAGTTGTTAAAATGTATGCGAGCGCAGTCAATCCGCCCAATTGAAACAGCGCCCACTTCCATGAATTGCTTTCACGTTTTGTTACTGCTATTGTTGCCATACACGGTGCACTGATCAAACAGAAAAGCATGATAACAAAAGCAGTGAGAGGCGAATAACTATCGTGAAGACGCGCGCGTAAATCTTGAGAAGTTTCATCCGCTTCGCCAACCGAATAAACAATTCCCATTTGTGCAACGAAAACTTCTTTTGCAGCAAGAGCCCCGATTAATGCCGTTCCGATCTTCCAATCGAATCCCATTGGTGAAAGTAACGGTGCAATCACGTGCCCGATTCTACCGGTAATTGAATAAGCAAGCTGCTCGCTTTGTTTTTCTTGCTCGACACTTACAAGTGTTTCGTTGTACTTTGTTTTTATAACATCGAGGTATTGAACTGTGGCAGAAAAAATTTGCGGACTGTTTTTTTCGATTTCATTCAAAGCAGCGGTGTGTTCTTCTTCGAGTTTTTGAAATTCCGGCGAACCTTCTTCAATCCCGCTCTCTTCAATTGTTTCATTGAAAGAATTATTTGTCTCGTTGATTTTGTTTTTTGTTTCGAGAAACAGTGCAAGCGTTTTTCCGCTTTCGGAATTTGTTAATCGTGTAATTGTTGATTGATAATCATTCTCTGCTTTTTCGGAGCCGGCTTCATCTTCGTAAAAATTTTCTTGTTCGGAATCTTTTTTCAATTCTGCGCGAGCGGCATCAACTAAAATACTTGAATTGTTCTCCGCAGATATTCCAATCGTTTTGCCAAGTTCATTTATTTCAGAAAAATATGTTTCTTCTGCCGCGGCAGATTCTCCATCGTAATTTTTTTCGAAAACAGATTTTTTCGGAAAGCTCGTCATTGCCCAAAGTATAATCGAAATGCCGAGAATAATCGTTCCGGCTTTGCGCAAATAGAGCCAGCCCCGTTCCCACATATGAATCATAATCCCTTTGAGCGTTGGAATTCTGTACGGCGGCAATTCCATTACGAATGGAACCGGATCGCCTTTTAGAATGGTGCTTCTCAAAAGTTTTGCACCGAAGATTGCAATTACAATTCCGATAACATAGATAAGCCACAACATCGGCGCGTGCCATTGTTGTGGAAAGAATGCCGGAATTATCAGCGCATAAATCGGAAGACGTGCGCCGCAGCTCATTAAAGGAATTACAAGCATTGTTGCCAATCGATCGCGGCGGTTTTCCAAAGTACGTGTTGCCATTATTGCCGGCACCGAACACCCGAAACCGATCAGCATCGGTATAAAACTTTTTCCGTGCAGACCGATTTTGTGCATCAACCGGTCCATTATAAATGCGGCGCGTGCCATGTAACCGGAATCTTCGAGTATAGCTATCGAGAGAAATAACAAAAGTATGTTAGGTAGAAAAACGATAACGCCGCCAACACCGCCGATTATTCCATCAACCAAAAGTGATTTTAACGCGCTCTCAGAACCTTTGGGCCAGAAAGTTGTAATTGTTTCTCCGAGCCATACAAAAAATTCTTCAATCCATCCCATGAACGGATCGCCGAGCGTGAATGTTAATTGAAAAACGAGATACATCAGCAGTAAAAAAATTGGAAGACCGAAAAAACGGTTGGTTGCAAACGAATCAATTATATCCGAAAGTGTGCGTGATTTTTTTTCGTTTGATTTGACCGCTTCGTTACAAACATCTGTTATGAAGTTGTATCGTTTATCTGCAATGATTGCCTGCGGATGTTCGTCGAGTTCTTTCTCGATTCCGCCGCCGCTTGCCTTTGCTTGTTCGGTAACTTCATGCGAAGAAATTTTTGCCGCGATTTCTTTATCGTCTTCAAGAAGTTTTACTGCAAGCCAGCGCGAATCATATTTACTTGTTCCGTTCGGATTAATGTCTATCAACGATTGAATTTTTGAAATCTCTGTTTCGATTTCTTTGCCGTAATTGATAATCAACTTTTGTGGCGGGTGATTATTTTTTGCAGTCGTAACTACAGCATCGAGTAGTTCTTTCATTCCGCCGTTTTTATGACCGACAGTAGGAACAATCGGTGCATTCAACGAGGACGAAAGTTTTGCAATGTCAAATTCATATCCTCTTGATTTTGCAACATCGCTCATATTAAAAGCAAGCACAAGCGGAACACCAAGTTCCAGCAATTGGAGCGAGAGATATAAATTTCTTTCGAGGTTGGATGCGTCGATGACGTTAACAACAGCATCCGGTTTGGAATCGATAATAAAATTTCTTGCAATAGCTTCTTCTGCCGAGTACGCGGTTAAACTATATGTACCGGGAAGATCAATAATTTCTATTTCGGTATCGTTGTGTTTGCAGTTTCCTTCTTTAAGTTCAACAGTAACGCCGGGGTAATTGCCGACGTGCTGGCGCGCTCCGGTTATATTATTAAATATTGTTGTCTTCCCCGAGTTCGGATTGCCGGCAAGCGCAACAACTATTTTTGATTTCATTTTTTCTCCTTAAGCAACACAGAATTACTTGTGTTCAACAATAATTTTCTCTGCCGTTTGATAATCCAGCATGATTCTACTTCCTTTTATTCCGATGATGAACGGTCCCGTTGATGAGTTCTGAATTACATCAACCCCGGCTCCGTGAATCAATCCCATATCGGCAAGCCGTTTCCTGAATTCCGTATCGATTTGTATATCTACTATAAAAACTTTCTTACCTTGATTTACCTTTGTAAGCGGCATAATGACTTCCTCTCAAAGTTTGCTGGCTATCGGTTCAACATTTATTCCTTCCGCTTCAATCTTTCTGAGAGAAAGATGATAACCGCGTACTTTCACTTCAATCGGATCGCCGAGCGGTGCAACTCTTTCTACTTCTATTATTACACCGGGCGTTACTCCCATTTCAATTATTCTCTTCTTCGTTTCACCCTTCGAAATAATTTTCAGGACTTTTGCACGTTGTCCGGTTTCTAAATTTTTAAGATTTGTTAAGTCCATTTTGTCTCCTAATTTCAGAATAAAGATATTACTGTCTTTTTCTTATCAAAACTTAGTCTAAATAAGAATAAGTGTCAAGACTCTCATATCCTTTGTTCGGGAAAAAATTTTTGTGTGGGTTATTTCTTACGAATTTGGACGAAAAACGCACCAATTACAGCTACCAACATTCCGGCTCCTTCTTGAAGGGTAATTGGTTCATTCAAAAAAATCCATGCGAGGAGTGCAATTTGAATTAACATTGTGCCGTTGATGATGCTCGATTCCATTGCCGAAAGAGTGCGAAGAGTCATATTCCAAAGTGTGAATGCGAGTGCGGTATTTACGATTGCAAGCCACAAAAGTAGTAGCGTTGTTTTGAAACTGATGGATGGCAATCCCTGAAAAATAATTCCGGTAAGTAACATGATAATTGACCCGACACCCATGCTAACTACTGTAACTGTTAAAGGGGAAAACTTGCCGCTTCTGTTAATGCTTCTTCCAAGAATTGCGGAAGATGAATTTGCAAATACGCCGATGATCATTACAATAATTCCGAGGAGACGATTTGAGGAAAGATCAACCGGGAAAAAATATGTGAAGATCCCGGTAATAAATAAAAAAGCGCCACTCCACTGAAGCAAAGTCGGTTTTTCGCCGAGCAGAAAAATTCCGAGTACGGCAACAATCAACGGAGTGAAGTTGAGCAGCAAACTTACCGTAACTGCCGGAAGAAGTGATAACCCGAGAAATTGTGTACCTTGTGTAAAAGTATAAAAAAGAAATCCAAGTAGAATAAGTTTTTTCCAATCACTGCTTTCAATTTTTTTAATCTCGGCAAATCTGTCTTTGATGAAGACGAAAGGAAGCAACGAAAGGAAAGCGATTACGTAACGCAGACCGGCATAAGTTAAAGGGGGAATTTCATTCAATCCCCATTTGATAATAATGAAAGAAGTTGACCAGAGAAATGTAACGAGCAATGCGGTCAGAATTGCAGATACATGCGAAAGATTTTTTGAAGAAATACGAACTCCTTATTTACCGAGTACTAATTTTAATGCATAGAGAAATAGAAACACACCGAAAATTTTTTTCAAAGTTGTGTCGGGCAAACTAACGGCAAACAACGATGAGAAATAACTTCCGATTACAAATGTTACGACCATCAAACCGACGGCTTTTAAATTGATGTGACCGGCTTTATAGTAATTCATCACGGCTAAAATTCCGATTGGCAGAAGAAGCAAGCCGAGCGATGTGCCTTGCGCGTCTTTTTGTGTGTAACCGAGCAGACCGACAAGCATTGGAATTATTATTATTCCTCCGCCGACTCCGAGAATTCCGCTTGCCAATCCGGCGGCGAGTCCGATGAGTAAAAGTATAATTGTATCAGACATGTTTTTATTCCTAAACTTTATTGCTAATTAGTTTTGATATTTATTTGATCCATCAAAATCCATTCATTCGGATCAACAACGAATTCAGCATTTTGCGGCAGTTCGACTTCGGCTTTCCCATTATTCATTTCTACGCGCAGAGTGCTGCCAGCTATCTTAACATCAACCGGAAGAATGAACGGAAGATCGTTTTCAGTTTCCCACCACAAAATTATTTTGTTCTGTTCATGTTTTATATTCAGCACGGGAAGTTTTGCATTGCGTAAATAAACTTCGAAGAACCAATCTAATTTTTTCCCGGAAACATCTTCTGCAATTTTTATCATCTCATCTGTTGTGGCGAAGCGGCATTGTTTGCCATTAGTTACTTTTTCAAGTTCTTCTGTTGGATAAGCCCATCTACGGAGGACTTTGAAAAATATTTCATCGCCGAGATAGTAACGCAAAGTATGAACCATCCATCCGCCTTTGTAATAAACATCGAGCGTGTAAGATTCGCCGGCTGTTTTTTCTTCGCGCGGTGCAATCGGTGTTTTGTTCGAAAAATGTTTAATGCTTTTTAAGTAAGCGAAATATTTTTCTTTGCCGAACATTTTTTCGAGGTAGAGCGGCTGCATGTAAGTGCCGAGTCCTTCATGAATCCAGAAATCGCTCCAGTCTTTATTTGTTACGAGGTTACCCCACCACTCGTGAGAAAATTCGTGATGATGCAGCCAGTCGAACGGAAAATCTTTGTGATTTTTCCAGCCGAATCCGTATGCAATTGCCGTTTGATGTTCCATTCCCAAATGCGGCGCTTCAACGACTGCGTATTTATCCGCGCGGAACGGGTACGGTCCGATCAATTCTTCCATAACTTTCATGTGGTCAACAAATTGTGTCGAATGCACTTTTGCCTTCTCATAATTTTCGGGAAGAACCCAAACAGTGAACGGAAATTTTTCACCGGCAATGCTTGTGTAATCGTACTCGATGTTTTTGTACCCGCCGAGATAGAATGTAATGTTGTAGTTATTTATCGGTGTGGAAACAAACCAATTCCAAGTTTGAGTGCCGTTGTTGTTATTAGTTGTGCCGATAAATTTTCCGTTGGAGATACATGTTAAATTTTTTGGAACCGTGAAATGAATAGAAACTGAATCCGGTTCATCGGAAGGATGATCTTTGCAAGGCAGCCAAATATCCGCGCCGCCGCCCTGACAAGTTACGCTTGCCCACGGAAGATTATCTTTATTTGTCTTCCAGATAAATCCGTCATCCCACGGCGGATTTTTTGCAGTGCGCGGCATGCCGGCATAAACAATTTTCAGACTGATCAAATTTCCTTTTTTAATTTCACCGGGAAAGTTGATCGTAATTTTTCCGTTTGAATGAATGAAGTCAAGTTCGGTTTCATCATCGGTTAACAGTGAAACGGATTCAACATTGTAAACGGTATCGAGATCAACAATTATTTTGCTGAAGTCAGTAACCGCTTCAGCGTTCACAATTACAAAGCCGCCGATAACATGTTCGTCGGTATCAATTGTGAGATTGATATCGTAAAATTTTACATCATAACATGCTTGTTCCCGAAGAAGTTTGCCGCCAGAATCTTGCGAACCGAACTGCCCAATTAAATTGATTGAGGTGAGTGCGAATAAAATTAGGATAGATTTTTTCATATAAAGAAAGTTAAAGTGAATGTCGTTCGAAAAATAGAATTCTCTTTGCGAGGATTCAACTTTAAAAGCGGGGGATAAACCTTGAAGGTTTTTAAACAACCTTCAAGGTTGCCGCGAGCCGCAAAAGAAGAATCAAATTTTTTTCGTGAGCTTCAAAAATTCTTTGTACGGAATTGCTGTCCAGCTTTCCGCATGGAATGCGCCGTTGGAAAGACTAATCATCGAAACTTTTGCGGCTGTCTCTGCATTCGGCGCTTCGTAAATATCCATAAAATCATACGTGCCGAGCAATGCGTAATGTGAAATAAATTTTACTTCGGGACATTTTTTCCTTACTTGATCGAGCCACGCTCTACCGAGTTTGGCGCGCTGTTTCAATTGTTTGGAAACTTCCGGCGAGAGTTTCGTCATCAAAATGTAGGTTTGCATAAATCACCTCGTAATTGGTTGGTAAATTCTTTTTTAGTCGAGGCGGAAAAGTCTGTATGAAATTTAATTTATGAGAACATGAAAAGAAAGAAATTATTTTTGGTGCTGTGCCCTAAGAATTTCAGTTAACATGAAATAGAGATTGAAATAGAAACATGAATTCGTTAAGTTGAAAACGAGGGAAGAATAAATCGGCTTACTAAAAAGTGGAGACCGAAAACCGCTATAAAAAAACGAACATAACCGAAAAGTCAAACAATAGAAGATTGGGAACAAAATGAAAATAAATAAATTACTTTCGCTTTTATTCTTGATTGTCTGCACGATAGCGTTTAACTCTTGTGAGAAAAAAAGCTCATCAGATAATGAAAGAGAACTTTCTCTTATTGAAAAAAACAATATCGAAAATGTTAAAAAAGCTTACGAGCTTTTTTCTTCTCACGATACATTAATGTTCGAATTTTTCGCCGAAGATATAATTGAAAAACAAGAACCTGAACCGATCATCGGGAAAAAAGCTCTCTCGGAATTTAACAAAGCTTTTTGGAAAGGATTCACTGATGTTCGCGTTGATTTAGACCATATATACGCCGCCGGTGATTATACTTTTTCATCCGGTCATCTTCGCGGTACAAACGACGGCGAGTTCCCTCCGATGGGGTTATCAAAAACCGGCAAAAAAGTAGATGTTGATTTTGTTGAAACAATAAAGTGGAAGGACGGTAAAGCCGTACTTTCTGTGCCCATAATGAACGAAGAAAAATTGATGCAGCAACTCGGGCTTGTTCATTAAACTTGCTGTAAAAAGAGAGACAGAGTTGTTGAATTAATTCAAAAAACTTACAGAAAGAAATAACAGATAGCGTACAATGAAAAAATTGCCGAACGAATCAGGCAAGCACTTTCAGGAACAAAAGATCTTGTAGAGAAAAAAATGTTTGGCGCATCGCTTTTATGATCAACGACAAAATGTGTATAGGCGTTGATAAGGATGATATTATGTTGCGATGCGAACCCGAAGGAACTGATGAGTTACCCACCAAAAAAGGAGTAAGGCTTTTCGATCTTACCGGAAAACCTATGAAGTGTTGGCTGTTGGTGCATGCTGTAGGAACAAGCAGTAAAAAGGATTTTGGCTTTTGGGTAAAAACAGCAATTGAGCAAATAAAAAAGCAGCAGCATCTGCAAAGAAAAAAAAGTAGCAATCAGCGGTATATATTCAGCCGATAAAAACAACTCCATGCACCTCATGCATTCATCGAAACTTAACAAAAATTTATCATACGACTTTTTGTTTACGTGCCGCAAAGATTTATTTTTCATGCAAATAATTTGGTTAAAAGATGAAAACGAACAAGAACAATAAATCAACAAAGGGTAAACAATTAAAAAAACTTCCAACAACATTCCATCCGTGGCATCACGTTAGTTATGGAAACGAAGTACCGAAATTTGTAAACGCAATAATAGAAATTCCGAACGGCTCGAAAGCGAAATATGAACTCGATAAAGAGAGCGGACTGCTGCGGCTCGATAGAGTATTATTTTCATCGGTTCACTACCCGGCAAATTACGGATTTATTCCGCAGACATTGAGCGACGACGGCGATCCGCTCGATGTACTCGTCCTCTGCTCGATTGAAGTTGATCCGCTCTGTATCATCGAATCGAAAATTATCGGTTTCATGAGAATGGTTGATGATGACGAAAAAGATGATAAGTTAATTGCAATTGCGAAGAATGATATTTCTATGAATTACATTGACGATCTCGAACAACTTCCGCCGCACACAACAGTTCAGCTTCAAAGATTTTTTGAAGATTATAAAAAGCTTGAACACAAACATGTTATCGTGGAAAAAATTTACGGCAAGAAAGAAGCCTACGAAATCGTAAACGATTCGATTAAACGTTACAAAAAGGAATACGGCAAAAAATAATTTTACGCGTTACCGTTGGAATTTTTCTTGTCATGGTATTTCCAGAAGAAATAAATCGGCAGACCGCTTAGCACAAGTATTAATCCCATCATCGCGTTTTCTGTATCGGAAACAATTGAGTTGACGAGAAACAAAAACGCAAACAAAACAAAAATTGCCGGAGTGTACGGGTATCCCCAAACTTTATAGGGTCGTGCTGCATCGGGCATTTTTTTGCGGAGTATAAAAACGCCGAATGCGCCGAGCATATAGAATAACCACGCGGCAAAAATTACATAATCGGTAATTGTATCGAACGAACCGGATAGAACAAGTACACACGACCAAATTCCCTGAACAAGCAAGGAAACGTGCGGTGTGCCGAATCTCGGATGAACTTTTCCCAAACTTCCGAAAAATAATTTTGCTTTTGCCATTGCAAACGGAACGCGCGCTGTTGCAAGAATACTTCCGTTGAGTGCACCGAATGTTGAAATGATAACGATAATTGAAATTATCGAGCCGCCGTTTGTTCCGAAAATTTTTTCTGCCGCACTTGCTGCAACGAGCGGAGATTTTGTCATCTCGTCAATCGGCAAAACGTAGAGGTAAGCAATGTTTACAAAGACATAAACACCGATAACGATCAATGTTCCGTAAAGAAGTCCAAGCGGAACATTTCTTTGCGGGTTCTTCACTTCGCCGGAAACAAAAGTTACGTTGTTCCATGCATCGTATGCCCAGAATGCACCGGCAAATGCAAGTCCAACCATGCTGATAAAATTTGTCATTGTTTGATGAGGTAGAGAAAATCCGGTATAAATATTTGAAAAACTTCCGCTGCCGAAAAAAAGAAGCAGAGAAGCGATAATTAGTATCGCAAATATTTTTATATATGTAACAATAGTTTGAACAACGCCGCCGAAAATAACACCGATGTAATTAACTCCGGTTAAAAAGATTGTGCAAAGAATTGCAACGGCTTTTGTACCGAAATCCGCGAACGGATGAATATTGCCGGCAAGCGGAATGTAGAATGCAAAATCGGTCCACGCTTTTGATAGTTCGGGATATTTTACAAAGTAGCCGAGGTATTCTGCAAACGCATAAGCAATTGCGGCTTGGCTTCCGGTTTGAATAACAGAGAGGATTGACCATCCGTAAAGGTACGCGGTAAAATCTCCGTACATTTTTCTGAAGTAAACATACTGACCTCCGGTCGCATCAATCATGCCGGCAATCTCGGCATTTACAAGTGCGCCGATGAATGTAATTAATCCGGCGGCAATCCAAATTATGATCAGTAATTCCGGCGAGCCGAGCTGCCCAGCCATTACGGAAGGTTTGCGAAAAATTCCCGATCCGATCATCGAACCGGCGGCAATCATTACTGCGGCTGTTAAACTTAATCCGCGTACAAGTTCTGTTTTTTTGTTTGGAGTGGACATCTTTTTCCGGAAAAAGTTGCGGCAAAATAAGGATAGTTAAACAATTCTCAAACCGAATACTTGTACGTAGGAGACCCCGGAGATTCTTGATACTCGATTCTGGATAAAAGCAAAAAACTCGAAACTCAAAAACTATCAAGCATCCAGAATCCAGAGACGTTTTTATGGCGAAGCAACATTTGTTATATTGGTTTTATAGGAATTGTAGTTACTTTGTACTTATTGTTATATCTTCAATTGTTGATATACTTCAGACTTACAAAATATTGTTGTCTTCAATTTTTTTTCAGATGTTCATAATCTTTGCTTTATTAAAACAGAGTGATAGCCGGAGATAAGCGCGTGGAAACCTATCTTTTTTTAGTGATTATATTATTTGTGCTCGCTACATCGGATTTGATAGTTGGAGTTGCCAACGATGCAATTAATTTTTTGAATTCGGCATTAGGGTCTAAGGTTGCACCGCGGCATATAATTTTAATTGTTGCAAGTTTGGGCGTTCTTGTCGGAACACTTTTTTCCAGCGGAATGATGGAAGTAGCCCGCTCCGGTTTTTTTAAGCCGGAAATGTTCAGACTGCAAGAAGTAATGGTGATTTTTTTGGCGGTTATGTTTACCGATGTTCTGCTTCTCGATTTTTTCAATACATTCGGACTTCCCACATCAACAACTGTTTCGCTGGTTTCTTCGCTCTTCGGTGGAAGCGTTGTTTTATCTCTCGTAAAAATAAATCAAGCCGGCTTAAATATTGAATCGCTCGGTAATTACATCAACACCGGCAGAACTTTCGGAATTTTTTCGGCTATTTTAATATCGGTTGTGGTTTCATTTACTGCCGGCTCGATTGTGCAGTATCTATCGAGATTAATATTCACTTTTAATTTCGAAAAAACTTTGAAACGTTACGGTGCAATTTGGGGTTCGCTTGCGTTAACTTCAATTACTTATTTTATTTTTATCAAAGGTGCAAAAGGAACAACATTCCTCACGCCGGAAATGATTAAATGGATTACCGATCACACAATGATAGTGCTCGGGATAAACATACTCGGCTGGACTGTAATTTTGCAGTTACTTCTTTGGTTCACAAAAATTAATATTCTCAAACCGATTGTTTTGATCGGAACATTTTCGCTTGCACTTGCATTTGCCGCGAACGATCTCGTTAATTTTATCGGTGTGCCGCTTGCCGGATTAAGTTCTTTTCAAATTGCTTCCGGCGGTTCAAATCCTTTGGGCATGACGATGGACGCTTTGAACGAACCGGTAAAATCAAATTCGTTTATTTTAATTATTGCCGGGCTCGTTATGGTTGGAACTTTGTGGTTCAATAAAAAAGCACGAACGGTTGCCAAAACGGAAATCAATCTCGGCAGACAATTTGAGGGCTACGAAAAATTCGATTCATCGGTATTTGCAAGAAGTTTGGTGCGAATTTCAATCAGCATCGGACAATCAATAAAAAAAATTCTTCCTGAAAAAGTTTATGATAAATTTCAAAACAGATTTGACCAGCCGCAGATAGATTATTCAAAGCAAGATAAAAAAGAAAGACCGGCGTTCGACTTTATCCGCGCGACGGTAAACTTAATGGTTGCAAGCAGTTTGATTTCTCTGGGTACAGCGTACAAACTTCCGCTTTCGACAACGTACGTTACTTTTATGGTAGCGATGTCTTCGTCGTTTTCCGATAAAGCATGGGGAAGAGACAGCGCGGTTTACAGAGTCAGCGGAGTGTTAACTGTTATTGCCGGATGGTTCTTCACTGCATTCATTGCTTTTGCCAGTTCGAGTATTTTATGTCTGCTGATGTACTTTGGTGGTCTGCCGGTAACAATAGCAATTGTTGCGTTGGCAGTTTTTTTAATTGTGCGCTCGAATATTCTTCACAAAGCAAAAGAGAAAAAAGCCGCAAAGATGGAAGCGATTGTTGCAGAAGGCAAATCTGTTTTGTTCGATTCGCTTGTTGAAGATATGAAATCATTGCTGCTCTCCATTCATGAAATTTATGATGATGTTTACTCCGGCTTGGTTAATGAAAATAGATCCAAATTGAAAAAAGCATACAAAGAAGCAAAAGAACTTGATGACCACGGTTCGGTGATGATCGGAAAATTGATGCAAGGCACGCAGTATTTTGATGATACCGAATTGAAAGAGGAATTCACGGTGGGCAAAGCAATATCTTCTGTCCGCGAGTTGTCTTTTTCTTTGATGGAAATATCAAAACTTTCGTTCGATCACGTGGATAATAATCATTCCGGTTTGGCAAAAGAACAGAAAGAAGATTTCAAACAACTGAAAGACGATCTTACTTCGCAGCTCGATCTTGTTGCAAAAAAACTTTCGCAAAAAGATTTTGCAAAGCTTGAAGACTTGCAAGAAAAGGTACACAACCTTAGCAAGTCAATCCGGAAGCTCGATAAAAATCAAATACAGCATATTAAGAAGGGAACTTCAAAAGCGAGAACCAATCTGCTCTTCTTAAATATCTTGTTTAAATCGGAAAGCATTTCAAACAGTGTTGCGGAATTGCTGAAATTCAACGGCGAACTTCTCAATTCAAAAAAATAAAAAGTATGGATGGTTTTGTGAATCTGTAAGGATTTTTGCGCTTTGATAAAAATGGAATGATCAACTCAAAAATAACGGTTGCTTTTTGGTGATTTTCACATCGTGTGCTTATTAAAAAAAAATCTTGTAATCTCAACACACCCCTTTCGTTCCCCTCTGGTAGAGGGGAAACTCGTTCGCTTTATCACTTTTTTATAATTGAATTTGCTAAACAAATAGTGAATGTTTCTGACAAATCTTTTTTTGCACATAAATCTTTATAATAGCATGGAGTTACTTCCCCTCTTGAGAGGGGAAACGGAAATGGGTGTGTCGTCTACTGTATATTTTGCTGCAGTATCTTTTAATAATCTGCCAAAACCGGCATTGATTGTTGATAAGAAACTTGATTACCTATTTTTGTCACTTTGTTTTTATATGAGCCAATAAATGAGATGGCATCGTAGTTTATCAAAATAAATTCCAGAATATTTTTATTCTGTAATTATTTTCTTTTCACTATTTTTAACACCCGTAAACAGGAATTAAAGACATATAACGGAAACAGACATGACACAGAATAAAATGAACGATTTTTCTTTTTACCTTCTTATGGCAATTTTAGGATCAAGCGTTGTAGCCATTGTGGGTTTTTTGTTGTACTCAATTTTGTTCGGCTGATTGAATTAAAAACAGATTTGAACAATTGTAATATGAAAACCGATAGTTTACTGCTCCGGCATGTATTGAAATTTTTGGAGTCGTTAATAGTCCTTTTGGTAATTACCTGCCTTCTCGCTATTCCGCACAATTACACCATTTGACTTTTTTCTTTTTTGATTTCTACTAACAATTAAAAGAAACATTATGCAATCGCACGGTTCATTATTAAGTAATTTGAAGAAGATTTTTTTAGGAAAGTCAAGAGACCTTCACGACCCTTCATTATTCCAACACGTAACCCTCACTGCATTTTTAGCGTGGGTGGGGCTGGGTGCAGACGGGCTTTCGTCATCGGCATACGGTCCCGAAGAAGCATTCCTTGCGCTCGGCAGTCATCAATTTTTGAGTGTGTTTGTTGCGCTCGCAACCGGTATAACTGTAATTGTTATCAGCTATAGTTATTCGCAGATAATTGAATTGTTTCCATCCGGCGGCGGCGGATATCTTGTTGCAAGCAAACTTCTTTCTCCGAAAGTGGGAATGGTTTCGGGCTGCGCATTATTAATAGATTACGTTCTCACAATTACAATTTCTGTTGCAAGCGGTGCCGATGCGCTCTTCAGTTTCTTTCCGCAAAGTTTTTTAGACTACAAACTTTACTTTGCAATTTTCGGCGTGTTCGTTTTAATCGTAATGAATTTGAGAGGTGTTAAAGAATCAGTCGTTCCGCTGGTTCCTCTCTTTTTAATTTTTATAGCTACTCATGTGTTTATAATTCTTTATGCGCTGATCAGCCATCTTTTTAATTTTTCGGAACTCGCAAGTACAACGATAAATGATATGAACCGTTCGGCTTCGGAAGTTGGGATTCTTGGAATGCTCTTTATGATTGTTAGAGCATACACAATGGGCGCCGGTACTTTTACCGGTATCGAAGCGGTGAGCAACGGTGTTCCGATTTTGAGAGAGCCGAAAGTTCACACTGCAAAAAAGACGATGCTTTTTATGGCGGTCTCTTTAACTTTTATGGTGATCGGTCTTTTACTTTCTTATTTACTTTTTAATGTTCAACATCAGCCCGGCAAAACTTTGAATGCAGTTCTCTACGGAGTAATTGCAAATGACTGGGGTACGTTCGGAACAATATTTTTATTCATCATACTTTTTTCCGAAGCAGTGATTTTATTTGTTGCCGCGCAAGCCGGTTTTATGGATGGACCGCGCGTACTTGCAAACATGGCTGCCGATAGATGGTTCCCGACACGCTTTTCGATTTTAAGCGATAGACTCGTTACACAAAACGGTGTTTTGTTAATGGGCATTGCCGCACTTGTTACGATGATACTTACAAAAGGTTCTGTGCGGTTACTTGTGGTTCTTTACAGTATCAATGTGTTTGTTACATTTTTTCTTTCACAGCTTGGAATGGTAAAACATTGGTGGGAAGTGCGCAAGGAAGTGAAAGTTTGGCTCAGAAAACTTCTTATCAACGGAGTCGGTTTGGGATTAACAACGCTGATACTTGTTTCTGTTGTGATCATTAAATTTTTTGAAGGCGGCTGGATAACATTAATTATTACCGGCAGTTTAATTGCTCTCGCCGTTTTGATTAGAAAACATTATGAAGATGCGCACAAACATTTGAAAGAATTAGACGACACAATTTTGCCGGCAGTAACAAGCTCAATTGAATTATTGCACGCCTCTTCTACTCCGAACAGCGAAAATTTTAATCCCAACGATAAAACAGCTGTGGTTTTTGTAAACGGATTTAACGGGCTCGGTATTCACACACTCCTTTCGGTTATTAAAACTTTTCCGGACACATTTAAGAATTTTGTTTTTGCACAAGTCGGAGTTGTTGATGCCGGATTTTTCAAAGGCTCGGCTGAACTCGGTGCGCTCGAAACAAAAATTAAAGATGATGTAAATAATTATGTAAACTTTCTTGAGAAGAACGGTTACCACGCAAAAGGCTATTACTCAATTGATACCGAAGTTGTGGATGGAAGCGTAAATTTATCCGAGTTAATTATGAAAAATTATCCGAATGTTGTTTTCTTCGGCGGTCAGCTTGTTTTCGACCGGGAAACTTTCTTTACTAAACTTCTTCACAACCAGATAGTTTTTGCTGTGCAGAGAAGACTATATCATAAAGGTTATCCATTTGTTATTTTACCGATAAGAATAAACCTGAATGAAATAGAATAAATCTACCAATTTGGAAAAAGAGAAAGACAAAAAACCTTTCCTTGATATTCTCAAAGCAATGGGACTTGTTTTCGGCGATATCGGAACAAGTCCTATTTACACGCTTACCGTAATATTTTTCCTCACGCCGCCAACGCCTGAAAATGTACTCGGAATTTTATCGCTCGTTTTTTGGACCTTAATTGTACTCGTTACTTTGGAGTACACGTTTCTCGCAATGAGTTTGAGTTCCAAAGGTGAAGGCGGAACAATTGTGCTCAAGGAAATTCTTTCCAGTTTGATCAAATCGGGAAGATCAATCGGCTTTGTTACATTTCTCGGTTACATTGGTGTTTCACTTTTAATGGGCGATGGAGTTATCACTCCGGCTATCAGTATTCTTTCCGCTGTGGAAGGTCTGGAATTAATTCCGGGTCTTGGGCACATAAGTCTAAATACTATTTTAATAATCACAATCGTAATAACAATTTTACTTTTTGCTGTACAGTTCAAAGGAACAGATAAAGTTGCATCTTCATTCGGACCGATAATGGTTATCTGGTTTCTCGCATTATTTATAAGCGGAACAGTTTCCGTAATTCAAACACCGAAAGTATTTGCGGCGTTCAGCCCGCATTATGCAATTGAGTTTTTTATCAACAACGGATTATCAGGATTGTTCGTTCTTTCGGAAGTAATTTTGTGTGCAACCGGCGGCGAAGCAATTTATGCGGATATGGGTCACCTCGGCAGAAACCCGATTCGGCGCGCGTGGTATTTTGTTTTTGCTGCTCTCGTGATGAATTATTTTGGGCAAGGCGCATTTGTTATGCGTGCCGGCGAAGCGCATGATGAACAAGTAAATATTTTGTTCTCGATGATTAAATCACAAGCGGAGTTTTTGTACATCCCGTTTTTGATTTTAACATTACTGGCAACCATCATCGCATCGCAAGCGATGATCAGCGCTGTCTTCTCGCTTGTTTATCAGGGAATCAGAACATATATCTTTCCTCTGATGAGAGTGAAGTACACGTCGAGTCATTTAAAATCGCAGATATACATCGGCGCTGTAAATTGGGGATTGCTGCTCTCGGTTATTTTTATGATTCTTTTATTCAAAGAATCTAAAAATCTTGCCGCCGCATACGGCTTGGCTGTAACTGCAACAATGACTATCAGTACATTTTTTATGATCTGGATTTTCCGCAAACATTCCGATAGAATAAAAATTGCAATCGCGGTGATTGTATTTATTGCAAATATATTTTTTCTTGCCGCTGTCTTTACAAAAATTCCGCACGGCGGGTACTGGTCAATTATCATTGCGCTCATTCCGTTCTTCACAATAAAGATTTGGACGAACGGAAATAAAGCGGTACACCGCTCGTTCAGGTCGCTGCCGATTGACGTTTATCTCGAAAGTTTCAACCAGATGTATGAAACCGGAAAATTTCTGCCGGGCAACGCACTTTTTTTTGCAAAAAATCTTCACATGATTCCGCCGTACATGGTTCACTGCACAATCAGAGGAAATATCATTTACGAACACAATTTTTTGGTATCGGTTGCAACAATGGATAAACCGTTCGGTGTGCAGAAACTTTTTGTACCGGAAATTACAGACGGATTATCGGGACTCGAAATTCAAGCCGGCTACATGGAGCGGCTCGATATCCCGAAAATTTTACGAGAAGTAGATATCGATCCCAAAGTAATGTTTTACGGTGTTGATGATATTCACACAAAAAAACCTTCGCTAAAACTTTTCTCGTTTATTAAAAGAGTTTCGTCAAACTTTGTTCAATTTCTCGAACTGCCGTACCAAAAGTTGCACGGAGTTGTAACCAAGATAGAGATATAATACGCAATTGAACTTCACGTAATTTTGTCGTAAGATTCATTCGTTCCTTTGCATGTCCCCTTCAATCGAGGTGAAGCAATGGCTTGGCAGTCCAGCGAAAATAGAATCGGGCAGCACTCAAAAAATTTCCCGCCGTTTAATCTCACGCAATCAATTTGTGCCGCAATGTTTGTTGTTCGAGCAAGAAAATATTTTCTATTAATAATAGATCGGGAATGTTATGAATCGGAAAATATTTTTTACCGTATTTTATTTTCTGCTGATACTTAGCGCCGGACAAGCTCAGCAGATAAAATATTGCGAAATGATCGGCAAGACAGTTAATGATGTTATAAAAGTTTACGGCAAACCGGCACACCAGGATTTCAACTCGGCTTCAATGAAATGTCTCTTTTACCAAACCAAAGGAGGGCGTTCAGCATTTATTGCCGATGAAAAAGGGGTCTATCAAATTCAAGTTGATCTGTTGTTCGGTTCGGAACGCGAGGCTGAAAAATCGATTAATAATTTTTTGAACGGCTGCAGTCAGCAGGCTTATAAAATAGATACGCTGAACACGGGCAATTACAAAATACTTTCTCCGGGTGTGAAGATGGAATTAACTCTCTTCGAGAACACCTTCACAAAAAAATTTGAGATAAAGTTTATTGCCAACCGTTCGGAGAATAAATAAAAAATTTTATACTGTAGCGCAGATTTTTAATCTGCGCTAAGTTAATGAACAAAAAGTGAGATCAATATTTAATCGCCAGCAGATGCGGGCGTTCGTTGTGTACTTTTAAGATAAACTCGCCGAACAGAGTATTAGCCCATGCAAACCAATCGCGTGTGTATTTGCTTGCATCGTCTTTGTCGAATGCTTCGTGCATAAATCCCGTTCCGGCGTGCGAGCGTTTTAAAATTGCGATACACTCTTTAATTTCATTTTCATCATTACTTGTTATTCCGCGCATTATAACCGAGAGGTGCCAGATCATTCCGATTCCCATGTGAGGTCCGCCGATTCCTTTTCCGGCTTTCCCTTCGAAGTAATACGGATTGTATCCGCTGAACAAAAATTTACGTGTGTCATTGTATAAAGGATCATCTGATTTCATCGCACCGAGATACGGTAATGCAAGCAAGCTCGGCACGTTTGCATCATCCATAAAAAGTCTGTTGCCGAAGCCGTCAACTTCGTATGCGAGCATTTTCCCGAAATGAGGATGCGGAACAACAGCATATTGTTTCAACGCTTCTTCAACTTCGTGAGCAAGAGATGCACATTCACCGGCAAAATCTTTATCGTTAATAACGTTTCCGAAGATTTCATTTAACTGCCGCAATGAAACAACAGCAAAATAATTTGACGGAATCAAAAAAGAAAACATTGTTGCGTCGTCACTCGGTCTGAAGATCGAGCAAATCAATCCGACCGGTTTAACCGGGTTGCCGTAACCGGTGAGCATAACCGTATCCGACGCGCGGTCTGTAACGCGCATAAAATAATACGGACCGCTGTTCTCTTTTCTCTGCTGCTCGCGGAAAGTTTTTAAAACAAGCCGCATTGCATTTTGCCATTGAGCATCAAAGATTGATTTATCGCCGGTTGTTTTCCAAAAATTGTATGCGAGTCTGATTGGATAACAGAGCGAATCTATTTCCCATTTGCGTTCGTGCAATTCCGGTTTCATTTCCGTGATATCTGTCTTCCACTGGCTTTCACCGGGTCCGTCGTTAAACGCGTTTGCATACGGATCAATTAATATACATTTGCTTTGCCGGTTGATAACGCCGGCGATCAAATCTTTCAATTCTTTGTCATCGCGTGTTAACGGAAGATAGGGCCAGACTTGCGCGGTTGAATCTCTCAGCCACATTGCATGAATATCGCCGGTGATTACAAATGTATCCGGCTTGCCGTCAATTATTCTATGTGTTACGGTTGTGTCGAGTGTGTTCGGAAAACAATTCTCGAAAAGCCATGCAAGTTCTTCATCTTTGATTTCTTTTTTCATTTCGGAAATTTTTGCTTCAACAGCTTTGCTGATAAATTTCCGCTTCGATAGTTCGGGACGTTTTGTTTCAAATGGATTTGCTGCAAAAGATTTTCCAAATGAATTATTCGCTAATGTAAGTCCCGCGAGTGCGAGTCCGCTTGTTTTGATAAAATCTCTTCGTGAAGGCATGTCATTTCCTTTTGTATAAAAATGAATTCAAAAATTAATGGAACGCGGATAACCCGCCAACAAACGGCGGGCAAGCTCTGATTAAGCGGATTATCGCGGATTTTATCAGTGAGAATCCGGTTCATCTGTGTAATCCGTGGTCTATTACAAAGTTATCCTGAGCGCTCTGTAAAATGTGTTTTTAATAGTTATCAAAAAATAATTTGTTTGCCGGAATTTGTTTTTTGTTAATGCCGGGTCCTTCGTATTCAACTTTCAAATCTTGTCCGCCGCCTCTTTCAAAGTAAAAAATTTTGAAAGGATATCTTCCGCTGTCGAGATAAACTTTGCCGGACTTTTCTGTTGCGGCATGTGTGCCGTCATGATTGACTACAATTTTATTATCGATGTACAAATTCGCCCCGTCATCGGAAGCAACATAAAAAGTATATTCGCCGTCATCTTCAATTTCGATGAAGCCGTAAAGATCGAGCCCGAAATTATCATCTGCGTGTTTAACTTCCCCCAAAGATATTTTATGAACCCTTCCTTTTGTTTCGGGGCGCAGTTCCCAAAAGTTTGGAATGCTGTCCCACTCGCCGGTAAAATATTTGTAGTACAATCCGTTCTCAGTTGTATCAATTAAAGTAATCGCAATTGATGAAGTTGTGCTTGTTCTTCCATTTGCTAAAAAAGTTTTCGCTTTCAGCAATTCGTCTTCCGAAAATAAAAGCGGCTTTGTGTAAAGTGTAGAATTAACAGTCGGTTCACTGCCATCGAGCGTATAAAATATTTTGGAATTTTTTACCGGGCTGTTTAATGCAATCTCTTCGCTGTCCGTAATTAAATATTCTCCGCTTTCGGCAAACGGAGTCGGAATTCTAAAATTAAAATTTTTGCTTGCAAGCAGATCATATTGATGTGTCATTCGTTGAACAAAATCATTTATGTTACGCGATTCTTTTGGCGACCAAACTACTTCGCTCAAAGCACACATGCGTGGCAGAAGCATATACTCAACATGATTTGTAGTTTCAATGTATTCCGTCCACATGTTTGCTTGTGCACCCATAATATATTTTGCTTCCTCATTGTTTAAAACATCCGGCACCGGCTCGTATGAATAAACTTTTTCAAGAGTAGTGTAACCGCCGATTGCTTTCGGTTCACCGCTCAATGCCTGATAATGATCGAAGTAGCAATGAGTGCCGGGAGACATAACAACATTGTGGTGCATTTTTGCCGCGGCAATTCCGCCTTCGGTTCCGCGCCAGCTCATTACAGCAGCATTCGGTGCGAGTCCGCCTTCAAGTATTTCATCCCAGCCGATTATCTTTTTCCCTTTTGAGTTAATAAAATTTTCAATCCGTTGAATAAAATAACTCTGTAGTTCGTGTTCGTCTTTTAGGTTTTCGTTTTGAATTCTTGCCTGACACTTTTCACAATTCTCCCATCGCGTTTTCGGCACTTCGTCTCCGCCGATGTGAATATATTCACTCGGAAAAAGATCCATCACTTCCGTTAAAACATTTTGCAGAAATTCAAAAGTGTTGTCGTTGCCGGCGCAGTAAACATCTTCGATAACGCCCCAAAGATTTCCAACTTCAAAAGGTCCGCCGGTGCATGAAAGTTCCGGATAAGCTGCGAGTGCTGCAAGCGAGTGACCCGGCATTTCAATTTCGGGAACAACTGTTATGTATTTTTCTTTTGCGTATCCAACAATTTCACGAACCTGATCTTGTGTGTAAAATCCACCGTACAATTTCCCGTCGGCTTCTTTCCGCCAGGCGCCAACTTCGGTCAGCTTTGGATATTTTTTTATTTCGATTCTCCACCCCTGATCTTCGGTTAAGTGCCAATGGAAAGTATTCATTTTATACATTGCAAGAACATCGATATATTTTTTTACGAACTCGACCGGGAAGAAATGACGGCACACATCGAGATGGACGCCGCGCCATTTGAAACGCGGAGAGTCTTTTATTTCAAGGCACGGTACGGTTAATTCATTTTTTAATTCAACCGGGAAAAGCTGAAACAAAGTTTGCAGCGCATAAAAAATTCCGGCACCGGTGTTGGACTTAATTGTAATTGCATCCGGTTTGATTGATAAGTAATATTCTTCCGTGTTTTGAATTGCGGGATCGATTATTATTCTAACGCTATTTTTGGGGTCGCCCTCGGCAGAATTTGTTATCTGAATTTGCAAACCGGATAAATTTTTGATAGTACCGGCAAGCAAATTTGCGAGTTTGACCGTCTCATCGTTTTGTTCGATCAAAATTTTTGTTCCGCCGTCAAACGCGAATGCCCCTTTTGTCAATTCAAGTTTTGCCGGTTGCGGCACTATCGAAATTTTTTCAAAGTTTTGCGCAGACAGCGGTACCGAAAATAGAAGTACCAATAAAAAATATGCTGGGAGATTACGTTTCATTTTATGAACCCGTTTTTGTGTTTTCATCTTTGCATCAAATGATGCCAATTTGTTTTTTATTTATTCTGTTCAGATTCAGAATCACAATAATCCGAATTGTTTTAAATGGTGCGTGAAATGTTTATCGTGAAATGTGTCCCATTCTTCTTTATTCAAATCTCCGAAGGTAGCGTTTGTTAAAATTGCCTCCGGGTTTTCAACATAGAAAGTTTCGTAATCATCTATTTCGTTTTTCAATACTGTTATTGCCTCTTCGAGCGATGAATATTCAAGCGGCAGAAGTTTATCTCCGATAATCGGGTTGATAAAATTTTGAGGAAGATGTCTGCTGCTTTGGAGAAATCTTTTTAATGTAGGAATTTTTTCTGGCGGATTAAAACATTCCGCTTTAATTTTTCCGTTGCCCATTTTAACGGCAAGAATTAGATGTTCAATCATGTGCCGGGGAGTCATTTTTCCCCACAACGGTTTTGTATCTTCGGTTAAGTTTTGAACGTAGGATAAAAATTCTATTACCGGTTTCCCCATTGTACCCCTCTCAAAAATGTTGTAAGAAAATCTGGCATTACGCTTCAGCGGTATTCCCAATAGATAACCATCTAAAAAATAATCAAAGAAAAATTTCCTAACTGCACACTAAATAATAGATATTATTTAGAAAAAAATCTTGAAGTAAAATAATATTATTAATATCATGAAGTATGTTAATATCATTTTTCGGTTCTTTCCGGCTTCAATAACATATTATTAACAAAAACGGATTAAGCTATGGGAATGCAGCAATTATTATTGATTACCGTTGGAGTAATAATAGTTGCCTTGATGATATTCACCGGAATTAACTTGATGAGAAGTTACTTCGAAACGGCAAACCGCGATCAGCTAATCAGCACACTTTACGATCTGGGAGTACTGGCGCAGCAGCATTACAAAAAGCCAACTGTTCAGGGCGGAGGCGGAAGCAGATACACAGGCTGGACAATTCCGCGTCAGCTACGAAACACGCAAGCCGGTACAATCAGAGCTACAGTTAGACCAACCAGAATAGATTTTACAGCAACGGGTAAAGAAATCGGGCGCAACAATAGAACGGTTGTCCGTATTACTTCTCGGGTGAATAACAACGGAATCAGAATAACAATTACTAATTGAGTAAAACTTGTCAGCCGAAAACACCCAATACGTAAATTATCTTATCGAGCTTTCCCAATCAGGGAGAAAGAATGCTTACTTTGATTTGTGCAGTATAATTTTACGGAGCGTCTTTACTCTGGTTTTTAGGATTGTTAAAGATTACCGGCTAAGTAAAAAAATCACGCTTGCCGCTTTTGTACTTGGATGGGACAATATTAAAAAATATAACAAAGAAACCTCTTTCGTAATTTGGCTTAAAGATTTTGCTGTTAGATATTCCATGAAGGAATTAGAAAAAGGAACGCCGGGCATTTCAAATAATCAGCAGTCAAAAGAGATCAATTACACTCTCACGGAATTAGAAGAACATATTTTTTCTCTGCCGAATGAAGAAAGATTAATATTTGTTCTTCATGATATGGAAGGATATAGTTACAAAGAGATAGAGAGTTTTATTCCGGATCTTTCGATAGATGAAATAAAATCCAAATTAATTGCTACCCGCGGATATTTAATGAGCAAACTCGACCTATGACTTGTGAAGAAGTAAAATTCAGTTTACATGATTATGTTGACGAACTTCTTGACGAGAAAACAAGAAAAGAAGTTGAAGTCCATTTGAGAACATGTCCCGAATGTATTTTCTCTTTTAAAAAGCTGAAAAATTTTTTTGATATTTTACAAAAAATACCTCACCCGGCAGAACCACCCGAAGAGATAATCGCTAACCTTTCAGGCGAACTTCTCAAACGAACTGTTTCGGAAGTTTCCGAAGAGAAAGAAAAACCAAAAATTAATCTCAGAAGAATAAAGAGAGAACAAAAGAAACAAGAAAAAGAACTAAGAATTTCCCGCGGAGCCGGAAGAAAAAGTTTGATAACGCGTTCCGTAGCAGAAACCAAATTAAAACACAGTTATATTTTAAGCGGCAGACTCGAAGTCCGCAAAACAATTTTGACTTTACTGCCCCTCGTTATAATTGCAGTCTGTTACTATATATATGATTTTACAAAAATGAATTCCCCGTGGAAAGTTAGAACTTTGTTAGGTTCCGTTTTTATTAACGGAAGAATTGATGAACTTGGCAGATGGGATGAGGGCACAAGTCTTTTTCTTCAACAGTATTCAAAAGCTGTGGTAAGTATTCCAAGCACCGGCAGAATGGAAGTAAACGAAAATTCTTTATTGATTTTGGAAAAAGCTAAAAAAGGCGACAATGCTATTGTGATGAAAAGAGGAAAAATCCAGATCGAGAACACAGAGCAGATGCCGGATTTAGCAATTCAAATAAAAAATTACCGAATACACGACCACGGCGGCGCAGTAACTTTAACTGTTGATGATGCTGAAAATATTTTGATATCGGTTGAACTTGGTTACGTAGAAATAAAAGGGGAAGGAAGAATTTTATTTGTGGATGAAGGATACAATTGCGAATTGCGAACCGGCAGTTTCACCGGAACACCTTACCGCTCAGAGGCACCCGATACACTCAAACAGCTGATCCAGCTTATTGATTATCAAAACGGCGGTGATGCGGCTATTCAAAAAGTCATTGACTTAGCAAGCGATAGCGATATATTAACATTACTTGCGCTCATTCCGAAAGCATCCGGAACTTACAGAGCGGCACTCTACGATAAAATTTCGAAAACTTTTCCGCCGCCCGGTACAATTACCAAAGAGGGGATAATAAATCTTGATCAATACATGTTTGAAGACTGGTGGTACGAAATTGAATGGCAGTTGTGATTCAATTTCTCTTAATCATAACTGAAAATCGGCACACTGAACGAACGATAAATTTTCCATCCGAGATTTTTTACTTTCTTCAAAACTCTAATAGATCTTTCCGAATAACGCGGCGACATTTTATTTTCAATAGGGTCGGGCATCATGAATGAACCGCTTGTGATTACGTAACCAAGTTCGTTCTGAACAAATAATTCTTCTATTTTGAAATCCCATTGTCCATCGGGATATTGTTTTCTAAAATGATAAAGTTCGCTTTCGAGCGCTTGAATTCCTACAACATCTTCGGAATCGGCGGCAACACCTTTGTATTCGGGATGGAAAAATGAAACGGCTGTTTCAATGTCGTTATCGTTGTAAGATTTGTAATACATATCAATCACTGTGCGGACTTCGTTCTCTTCGAATGATTTTGAAATTCTCTTTTCGTTTTCGGGTACTTCTTTTGTACAAGCTGAAATGAATAATAAGGCTGCAAGCAACAAAAAAACTTTTTTTATCATGATGAAAAATCCTTATATGCGCTGGTGCAATTATAAGAAATTGGAAGGAATATAGTTAATGCTTGTTCCAAAAGTGCGGCAATAAAATAATTTTTTGCTGAAGGTGAGACTTCCTAAAAATTACATGACGGGTTTAAACGCGAAATCACTTCTCCCGTTTTCAAATTTATTGAATAGTGTGTCGTTGACTTTCGATAGGATCATCAAAAACACGAAAGCAAAAATTCCGAAAACAAAACCGAGTACAAACCAATTTTTTGTGTTTCTATTTTTTGCCGAAGCTTTGACCGAACAGAGCGAGCCGAACAGAATTCCGTAAATTGCAAACCACAAGCCAAACATGATACCTCCAAAATTTCGTTGGTTAATAATAACGTTATTGCCGAACAGATGGATTACCTAACTGTTAACTGATTGCTAAGAAATTGTTAATTGCCGGCTGAACCAATTGAGATTTTGAAGAGAATTCGAAAGGTGTGATTAAATTTTGGGATTTCATTTTTGAACAAGTGTTGCGATTATTCTGGTGTCACTGCGGGATTCTCTTTGTGAGAACCGGGGCGAGTTAATTAACTAGAAAGGGTTAGTAGCTCTCTGCCCCCGGTGGGAGTCGGGGGCGGCAGTGACATGTTACATCGTGTGAAATGGGAAAAGTAAATGTAATTCTCGAAATAGTGTTGTTGATCAATATCGTTTATAATTCCTCCACAAGTCCTGAATTCCATTTACAGTTTTCCATACGATTAGTAGCTCAATCCATATAAGTAGAGAACCGTAATTAATTTTATAATCATCGCAGCTTCTCGCGGTATTCCTAATAATTCATCTATTCCTTTTACTCTATCCCACCACCGCTCGTTGTATTCTTTTGCGAGAATATCTCTGAAAACATTTTTATTCTTTTTGTATGCCAATAACTGTTCTTGATCTAATCCGCTTGCCTTTTCGTCCTCACTGAAATATTCGGGCGAAGTGAGATCAAATTTATAGTGCGAAAAAGATTTGCTGTCGTTGTAAAGAAGAGCCTTCAACTCGTATTTCAATTTGAGGGAAGGGAATTCCTGTATCTTTTTCTTTGATGTATCTTCAAGCTGAATCGATTTTGCGGTATCGGTAAAATTTTTTTGAAAGGATGGCTTCGAAACGGAATCATTAATTTGAGAATATGCGGCGGCAGCCGAAAATATTATGATGATTAAGATGAGTTTCATTTTAGAAAATTTATGATAGAGATTTAACTCTGTGTTGTATTATTTGTTCCTCCGATGTTTTAACAATTTTTAACATGGCGGTAAAATTTAATCTGGTTAAGTTCCTCTCACAAAAATTGGGGAACAAGTGAAGCAGTTAAAATTAATTGCCGCGTTTTTATTTCTTATCTTTTTTATTTACCAAAAGAACACAGCACAATCAATAGATTTTACACAAGCGCAAAAATATTTTGACGATATCAAAACATATCTCGTAAATAACGGGAATGACTTTTGGGGTGTTAGTTTGTACGGACCGATCATGCTTGTCGATTCTTCAACAAAAGAAATTGTTACGAATGAAGCCGACCCCGAAGGAGTGTTAAAACAATCAGGGAATGTTTATTACGGCAAACTCGATGCGAAAGATATAATTGCCAACACGGCTTACAATAAATTCGGCAAGCAATGGACGATGATTATGCTGCCGCTCGATGAAGATATAAATGCAAGAAGGGTGTTGTTGATTCATGAAATGTTCCACCGGATACAAGATGATTTAAAACTTACTGCCGAAGGTGAGATAAATAATCATCTCGATAAAAAAGAGGCACGAATACTTCTCCGGCTCGAACTTGAGGCGTTGAACCGTGCACTTCAAAACAAGAAAGAAAATTTTATAAAAGATATTGAAAGCGCACTCATCTTTCGTGAATTGCGCAGAAAGAAATTTCCCGAAGGAATTAAATCCGAAAGCGCTCTTGAAATTCACGAAGGAATTCCCGAATACACCGGAGTAAAACTCGGCATCGAGAATGAAAACGTGAGAAATGAATTTGCTGCAAAAATAATTGCGATGATTGAAAAGATTCCTTCGTTTGTTAGATCATTCGCGTACTTCACCGGTCCATTGTACGGATTGCTTTTAGACCGCTCAAAAACAGAGTGGCGAAAAAAAATAAATTCCGGTTCCGACTTGGGAAGTTTCGCCGCCGCTGCATTCAATATTAAAATTCCCGTCCATCTTGAAAATGAATACGAAAAAAGATTAGCAGAATATAACGGCAGTTCAATAATAAATTTTGAGAATGAAAGAGAAAGTGAGCGGCTGCGCACGATTGCAATGTACAAATCCAAATTTATGGAAGGTGCAGTTCTTATTCTAAATTTTGTTTCGATGAAAATACAATTCGATCCGCGCAATCTTGTATCGTTGGAAAATTTCGGCACTGTCTATCCCACGCTCAAAATAATTGATGAGTGGGGAACAATTGAAACGGAGAAAGGTGCCTTGATTGATCCGAACTGGAGTAAAGTTATTGTTGCTTTGCCCTTCGAAGAAAAAGATGGAAATTATTCCGGCGACGGGTGGAAGCTTCAATTAAACAGTGGATGGAAAGTTATCAAAACCCCCGGCAGTGAAAATTATTTCGTAGTAAAATCTAATTAGAAAAGATCTTACTCTGTGTCTCCGCGCCTCTGCGGTGAAATATAAACCGCAGAGACACAGAGGCGCAGAGAAAACTACTTAGCTGAATCAATTTCTTTTAGCAGTTCATCAACAGCAGTTTTTAATTGCTCATCTTCGCCTTTTGCAAGCCAGTCGGGTTGATTGTAAACAATTATATCGGGCACTGCCGGACCGAGTTCTTGATTCTTATCAGTAGTTTTTGTGAACCATCCTCTCATCGGAAGACGAACGAACGAACCGTCAATTAATCCGCGTCCACCGGTTGAAATAACAGAACCGTTAGTCGGCACACCGACGAGCTTGCCGATGCCGAGAGATTTATATGCGTGTGAAAAAATTTCTGCATTTGAGTAACTGCCTTCATTGCAAAGAGCGATAGACGGTTTTGTCCACGCCGCGAAAACAAGCCGTTCGCCAATCGGGTAATAACTGCGGAAGTTTTTCTTGTCGCGTTCAAGATTATCACTTGCACCGCGTGGAATTGTGTATGCGTGCTGCTTGTAATTCAAAACGGTCATTAAATAATCTGTTGTAGAACCGCCGCCGTTGTAGCGTACATCAACTACCAAACCTTCTTTGCCGTAGCCGGCTGCAGTCAACTCACGTTCAAAAACTTCGAAGCTCGGAAAATCCATTCCCTGAATATGAATATATCCGAGCTTTCCGTTCGAATATTTTTCGACAAGTTGTTTTCTTTGTTCTACCCACTCTTTGTATAAAAGCTGATTTTGGTTTTGCACCGGACGAATTGCAACTTCACGCTCTTTGCCGTTTTTATCTTTTACATTCAATAAAATTCTTTCATCGGCTTTTGTGTTTAACATTTCATAAAAATTTTCTTTGTCATTGAACGGAACGCCGTCAACAGCAGTAATTAAATCATCCGCGAAAAGTTTGCTTGCGGCTTTATCCGCCGGCGATTCCGGAACTACTCTGTTTACTTTCATTCCTTCTTTTGTAGGAATCAATTCGGCACCGAGCAGACCGGTTGCATCTTTTTGAGTTTCGCCGCGCTCCTGATTATACAAACCCATATGGCTTGCGTTCAATTCGCCGAGCATAAAATTGAACATGTCTCTAAAATCATTATTGGTGGATGCATTGACGCAAAGTTCTTTGTATTTATCGTGGAGATCATTCCAATTTTTTCCGTGGAACTGCGGATCGTAAAACCAATCTCTGATAGCGCGCCATGCTTCTTCAAAAATTTGGGAACGCTCAGCGGGGTAATCAATTTTTATTTTTACAGAATACGGAAGCGCTTCCGATTTATCTCCTTTGATTTCGTTTCTGTTCAACGAACCGCCGGTTTTGAAGTAGTAGATATATTTTCCTTCTTTATCAATTGAAACACCGGCTGGATTCGATCCGCCCTTCGTAATTTCTTTCAGATCTTTTCCGTCCCATTTGATGCTGTAAAGATCGCGTCCTTTTGCAGTGCTGCTTTGAGCAGTGTAATAGAATGTTTCGCCGTCTTTTGAAATAATTAAATCGGCTTCATTGCCGGGAAAGTTTGTTACCTGAACGATGCGTACATAAATATTTTCGAAATCGATTTGGATCGGTTTAGTTTTTGTGCTGTCTTTTTTATCGCCTTTATCTTTCGGCTTATCATCTTTTTTTTCCGAAGCCGGTTCTTTGTCTTCCCAATCTTGTTTTGTTTTTTCCCAATCATCTTTTTTCAGCCAGACAAACCAGAGATCGCTTGTGCGGTTGTTGCGTGCGGAAATGAATCCAAGTTTCGAACCGTCCTCGCTCCAAAACGGATTTGAGTCTTCGCGCGGATGCATACTTACGTTTACCGCTTTACCTGAGTTATCCGCCGCATGAATAAATACTTCCGTGTTGAAATAAAGATCATCGCAAGCATATGCAAGCCATTTGTTATCGGGACTCCATTTTATTCCCGAAGGTTCAGCCCATCCGCTCTGCAAAATTTTTTCGCTGCTTAATTTTCCGTCGGCGGAAATTTCTGTAGTGACCAAATCTTTTTTATCGCCGCCGCGGATATATGCAATCTTTTTCCCGTCGTTCGAAACAACCGGATTCGATTCGTCTTCGTCTGTATCGGTGATTCTGATGATTTCGTGTTTGAGCGATTTGAAAATGTTGTGCTCGGCTTTGTCTGCCGAGCGCACGAGATACAACTCGAAATTGTTGTCGCTGCGGTCCGAAGTAAAAATAATTGTTGTATCGCTGAGCCAAACAGCGCTCATATCTCTGAAAGGTGAATCGGATAAATTCACGCTTCTGCTTTTTTCCTTGTCTGCTTCTTTGACGAACAATTCTCCGCGCACGACAAATGCAATTAATTTTCCGTTAGGTGATACCGAATATTCGCTTGCATTGTTTGTCATCGTTTTGAACTCGATCGGATCGAAGCGTTCATCTGCATTTATTTTTATCTCCACTTTGTGCGGATCGATCTTCGCGGTTTTTGATATGTAAATATTTTTATCTCTTTCGAAGACTAAAGCAGATGCGTCGCTCGATAATCCGAAATATCTGATCGAATAATCTTTGTAATTTGTCAATTGTTCCGGCTTGCCGGTTGGTTTGCCGTTTTCGTCAATTGTGATTTTGTAAATATTGTAATTGCCTGTGTTCGAACTCAAAAAATAAATTGTTCTGTTCCCGTCCCATTGCGGATAAATATCATTCGTATCAAAATCGGTGAGCTTCAAAAATTTTTTTGTTTTGTTATCGTAAAGCCAGATATCTCTGTTTGAAGGACCGCGGTATTCTTCTCGGAAAACCGGGTTAATATCGCCGCGCACGAATGCAAGAAATCTTCCGTCGGGTGAAAGTGCCGGGTCGAATCCCACGGCATCGAGAATTCTTTTTTCGGTTCCGCCGTTTGAAGAAATTGAATAAACTTCCGACGGTCGTTCGATCAAATTAAATTCTCTGTTTGTTGAAAAAAGAATATCGCCGTCTGCAGTCCAGCTTGAAATATTATCGGCGGCGGAATGAAATGTGAGGCGTTTCGGCAACCCGCCTTCGGAGGACATAACACACAAATCGTTGTTGCCGTAACGTGCACCGCTGAATGCAATTTTTTTTCCATCCGGACTGAATTTCGGAAAGACTTCATAAGCCTCGTGCACTGTTAGCCGCGAAGCCGTTCCGCCGGATGATGGAACGGTCCAAATATCGCCTTGAAATGAAAAAGCAATTTTAGTACCGTCGTTATTGAGTGACGGGTAGCGGAGAAGCTGTGAATTATTTTGTGTGTGAATTGTTGTGAAAGAAATAATTAGTAACGAGAAACAAAAGAATATTTTTTTCATTAATACCCCCTTCGTTTTTGAAGTGGAACAAAAATAGAACTAATGTGATAAAGACTCAAAAGCATAAGTGGGTAGTTTTTGAATGCGAAGCTATTTCCTCTCTAGAGAGGGGAAAGTTTCTCTATTTTTAATTCTGACTTCTGATTTCTGTTTCTACTTAACGTACTTGGAAATAAACTCTTCAACTTCCGGCAAGCCGCCTTGGTAAATTAGATATCCGTTGCTCGGTTCGCGTTCGGTAATTTCTCCGGCAATTGGTGTGAGCATAATTTCTTTCACCTTTGCGGGATCGTTTGTTTGTCCCAATGCCCAGCACAATTTCATGTATGCGGCTTCGGGTAACATGTTAGCCGCCGGCACAACGCCAAGTTCCATCATATCGCGACCGGTATCGTAAACATACATTTGCACAAAACCCCAAAGAGTCTGCACTGTCATGTAAACTGCAATTCCTTTTTCATGTGCACGTTTCAACGATGGATAAAGCGGTTTGTTCACATGTCCCAAACCCGTACCGGCAATAACAATTCCTTTGTAACCGTTGTCAATCAACGAATCGATTATATCGGGTTTCATGTTCGGGTAGTAATAAACGATGCTTACTTTTTCTTCGAACGAAGTGTTGATTATGACATTGCGGTCTTTGCGCCGCTGCTTGTAATCATGCCGCAGAGGAATAATTTCATCGCGGCTCACTTTTGCAATTGGAATATCGCCGATAGTTCTGAAAGTAGAACGGTAACTCGAATGCATTTTTCGCACTCGTGTTCCTCTGTGAAGCAATCCGTAATAATCCGAAGTAGGACCGAACATGCAGACCATCACTTCGGCAATATTACTTTCCGCAGCTGTTTTTACTGCGTGCATTAAATTTAGTGCGGCATCGGATGAAGGTCTGTCGCTCGAACGCTGCGAACCAACCATTACAATCGGCACCGGAGAATTTTGAACCATGAAAGAAAGTATTGCCGCAGTGTGATGCATTGTATCTGTGCCGTGCCCGATTACAATTCCATCAACTCCTTTTTCAATTTCTCTTCCGATTGCCTGTGCGGTTCCGATCCATTGTTCGGGTCCCATGTTTTCGCTGAAGACGCCGTAAAGTTTTTCCGTTTCGAGATTGCAGTAGTGTGCAAGTTCGGGAACTGAACTGTAAAGCTCACCGGGAGAAAATGCCGGAATAACAGCGCCGGTTCTGTAATCCAAACGGCTTGCAATTGTTCCGCCGGTGCAGAGTAATTTTACTTTTGGTTTGTTCGGACTCGTGGGAAATTCTTTTTCGGGAATTTTGTAGTGCGCTTCTTTGCGTCCTTCAATTTTGATATCGAGAACTTTATCTGCCGCAATTCCAATGTTGTAACCAACACGAAGTTTGATGACGATGTGAAATGAGTCGGCAGTTTCAGAGCGCGGTAAAATTATTCCTTTATAATTGCAGTTTGCAGTGATTATTTCCGCATCGCTCCAAACTTGCGCATTAAAATTTTTTAGAACCGATAATGCTTTGCCTCTGTAACCTTTGTAGTTATTGTCATTCATAATTTTCTCTTTGCGTTCTTTGCGATTTTCTTTGTGCACTTTGTGCACTTTGTGCGAAATGTTTTTCCCATGCAAAATTCACCAAGTCCGCTAAATATGATTTAAGATTTTTTCGCTTACAATTTTTCCTTCTACATTTATTCTTACTTTGTTCATTACCAAGCCCATCAAAACTTTGGCGGTATTTTCTTCGTCAAACAATTTTATCGATTTCATTTCTTCTTTTACTGCCGAAATTGTTTCGTCGATTTCTTTTGTTGTAACCGGTTTGGGTAAAAGTTCGGAATAGAATTTCCCTTTTACTATTGATTTCCGTACTGCAACTAAAATTCCGTGCCGTGAAAGTAATCCGTCTTTGTACGCTTTGAAAATTTCTCTCATCATTTCTTCGTTAATAAGAGCTACATCAACACCGTTTCTCTTCAGTCTTTTTGGGTATTGAATCAATGCAACTGCCGCAAGCGTCGGATTGATTTTCCATTCATTCACAACGTACTTAAAAAGTTTTGCGAATTTCGAAATAGAGAGTTCACGAATCGTATCTTGTGGAATGGCAAGCTGATTGTACCAATCTTCACGTTCCCAAAATTTTTCCGGCAGATTAACTTGTAATTTTTCCAATCGTTCGCTCGTAATTCTTGTCGGCGGCAAATCGGTATCGGGATACATTCTATCGGGTCCGGGCAGAATTCTTTCGAAGCCGTTTGTACCGTCGCGCAAAGCTTGCCGTGTTTCGGACGGAACGCCAATCGCTGCTTCTTTTGCACGAATAATAATTTCTTTCACGGCAGTATCGGTATCGATTTCATTTCCCCAAACTATAACCATCGAGTCGTCGTCTGTTGCGCCGGCGGCTCTTTTTATATTCAGCCATTCAGCCGATGTTAAATTTTCTCCGCGGCTGTCCGAGTGAATTATATTCGGAATGTTTGTTAGGCATGCAATTACACGAACACGGTCCGAAATTTCTTTTGAGAAATAAGTGTCAGTTTGTGTCTGCCAGTGAAGCAATCCGGCGAAGCCGCTAAGTACAACGCACTTAACGGATAAACCTTGTTCGATTGCACTGCGCACCGGCTGGTAGTAAACTTTTTTTACGAGACGTGTAATGTCTTCCCATTTCGCAGAGAAAGAATCTTTTGTAATTTTTCTTTTATGAAGTTCATCACGCAGACGCAAAAGATTCCATTGGCGCATCGCTTCGTTGTAAGTGAGTAGAGGAATTCTTCCGATTTTTGGAACACCTTTTATTTCGATTCGCGTTCCTCCGTCCACACTTACGTTTACATCTTCACGTGCAGAACCGATTCCGCGCCGCATTTTATTTGTACTGCGGACAAGATTAGCACACATCTCCGCAACTTCGGCAGCTTCGAACGGAGTTTTCATATTCGGTCCGGTTACGGTTTCAATCAGCGGCATACCGAGCCGGTCGGCAAGATAAATGCGCGAGTGTCCCGAATCGGAAACTTCGCGGCACGAATCTTCTTCGATAGACATCTGCACAATATCGATCTGCCTGTTCTTAAACGGAATTTTTCCATTGAGTGCAAAAATTGCCGTGCGCTGAAATCCGGTTGGAATACTGCCGTCCAAATATTGTTTGCGTACGATGTGGAGTTCATCAACGATTGAGCAGTCAAACAACATTCCGCATCCAAGTGCAATATCGAGCGCTTCTTCGTTTATTAAAAAAGGCGGAGTGTCGTCCATTTCGTAAGTACAAATCGTATCGCGGTTGATTCTGTAAGTGATATCTTTTTTCGTTTTGAATTCCATCAATGCAGTACCGTCATATTCACCGAGTTCGGAAAGGGTAGGACGCATGTGCCGCAAAATTTCGGCATCGTATTTTTCGCTGTACATTCCAGCCGGGCAGCGGCAGAAAAGTTTTTTTGATGTTAATAATTGCTGATGAATTTCGAGTCCGGATTTGAAGCCGACAGTTTCGTAATCTTTGCCGGTCATTTCTTCAAATGATTTAAAAATGAATTCTTTCATGATTTGTCTCTGTGAGATAAATGAGGCAGTGAAGAGAGCTTGCAGATTTTTGGTGTCATCTACAAATAAAATTTTTTTGTGTATGAAAACTTAGAGAGAGGCTGCTAAAGAAGCAAACTCAAAAAACGAGTGAAGAATGTAGAGCGAAGAGTGTAGAGTTATATGTTTTGTGCGTTGTTCGTAAATATGATGACGAATCGAACTGCCGTTTTTAACAAATACTTATATAATACCTCACCTATCGATTTTCCATTCCATTTGTTCGTTCCGAAAGAATAGATATGTTTCCTTTAGGAACAATTAGCGAGAAGTTATTACAATAAATTACTTGCCAGCTCAGCCAGCACGGAGCGTTCGCCTTTTTCAAGATTAATATGCGCGTAAAGTTTTTGTCCTTTGAAGTGTTCGATCAAATATGAAAGTCCGTTTGATTGCGAATCCAAATAAGGATGATCTATTTGGTAAATATCGCCGGCTAAAACAATTTTTGCGCCTTCGCCGGCACGTGTAATGATTGTTTTTATTTCGTGCGGAGTAAGATTCTGTGCTTCGTCAACAATAAAATAAATTCTCTGCAGACTTCTTCCGCGAATGTAGCTCAGCGGTTCGATCACAAGCTTTTCTTCTTTAATCATTGTGTTGATGAGCTGATAATTTTTATCCGTCTCAGGAAATTGATCTTGAATAACTTTTAGGTTATCCCACAAAGGCTGCATGTACGGTGCGAGTTTGCTTTCAACATCGCCGGGCAGATATCCGATATCTTTATTGCTGAGCGGAACAACCGGTCGCGCGATATAAATTTGTCTGTAAGATTTTCTTGTATGAAGTGCACACGCAAGTGCAAGCAAAGTTTTTCCGGTACCGGCTTTGCCCGTCATTGAAACGAGAGGGATGTCGCAGTTTACCAAAGCATCAACAGCAAAAGTCTGTTCCGCGTTACGCGGTTTGATTCCGTATACAACTTGTTTATCGATGCGCTTGAATTTTTCCATTTCCTGATCGAGATGGGCGAGTGCAGATCTGCTCGAATTGCGGAGGATAAAAAACTTATTTGGAACGAGTTCCTCTTTTAATTTTTTTGCCGCCTTTTTTGCCGAGACTTCAAAAGGAGAACTGTATAATTCTTGAAGAATATTGTCGTCGAAATTTTCTGCAATAGCTTTACCGCTGTAAAGTTCTTCAACATTTGTAACGCGGTCGGTTGTGTAATCTTCAGCCGGAATTCCGAGCGCCTTTGCTTTCATTCTCAAATTAACATCTTTACTCACAAGAATAATTTTTACTTTGCTTTTTGCTGCCTTCGATGCTTCAAAGGCAGCACTCAAAACTCTGTGATCAACATTATCTTCGCGGAAGACATCGTGGATTTCTTTTGCCAATCCTTTAGTGATAACAATTCTAACTTTTCCTTTTCCGCGCCCGAGCGGAACGCCGCCGTTAAAAATTTCATTGCCGGTAATCGAATCGAGTGTGCGTGCAAACTCGCGCGCGTTTAAATTTATTACCTGATTACCGCGTTTGAAATGATCGAGCTCTTCAATTACGGAAAGAGGTATAATTATGTTGTTTTCCTCGAAGTGATTTATACAAGTCGGGTCGTGAAGAATTACGTTTGTATCAAGAACGAACGTCTTTGGCTGGGATTTTTTCATAAAGAACTTTCGCGCAATTTCGTTATTGGGATTAAATGAATTTCATTCCGAACTTAATAAAAAAAACAATTAAGCTGAATAGCTAACACGGCTTGACAAAAAATTAAAAAGCGGAGTCTGCCGCTCCGCTTTTTGTACTATAAGAATTTGGCGAAAATTATTTGTTCATTTTTTTGTGGAACTCTTCAATCTGTTCCGGCGTAAATACGGCAAGTTTGTAAACATGGGCTTGTGGTTTTACTTTTTCGGGAAGTTTATTTAGAACGCCTTCTTCGCTTGCACCTTCCGTAATAAAATAGCCGGTGTGATTGCCAGACATGCATGCCCATTCAATCTTTGATAAAAGTTTTGCGTCTTTGGCTTTGATTTCATCGAGTGCCGAGAGACATTCTTCCGGTGTATGTTTGAACTCGATCAAATATTTCGCTTTCATCGGCTTTGCATCAACTTTGGATTTATAAGTGTCTTGAGCATAAATCAAACCGGTGCTCAGAAAAGTAATCACGATCAATAAGGATACAATTTTCAGAGCTATTTTCATTTCTATTCTCCTATTAAAATTTTTTCAAATGATTTTAAGCAGATTGAAAAACAGAAAAAGAGTTTGTCCGGCTAACGGCTCCGAACGCGGAAAGAATATTGGAGTAATTGAATTCATCTTTCTTTATAGATAAAAATGCTGCCCTCCTTTCTTATCTATGCCGCTGGATAATTATAAAATATCCGTTAATCAGACGGTTTTATTAATAAAATCTCTTAAATGAATTAGAACTACTTTTGTTTTTCCCGGGATTATTTTTGAGCATTATTAATAACAAAATTAACGGAGTTAGAGTTTCAAAGTGATATAACTTTGATGCCGTAAAAATTTTTCCTCATTTTGAATCCAATCCTTATTTTACCGGTAAGATTTGAGCGTTTGTTTTTCCACAGATAGAAAAAATTTTATTTTGCGACCAGCACTCCAAACAAAAGGAGAAACATAAATGCCGATACAAACAATTAATCCGGCAACGGGGAAAGTAGAAAAGACATTTAAGGAAATTTCGCTTGATGAAATTTATGACACGGCAGAAAAAGCAGACGCCACATTCAGAACTTGGAAGGAAATTTCATTCGTAGAACGAAGCCGTTTGATGAAAAACGCCGCAAATATCTTACGAGAAAAGAAAAACGAATACGGAAAAATTTTGACGCTCGAAATGGGGAAGCCGATAACACAGGCAATTGCGGAAGTTGAAAAGTGCGCGTGGGTCTGCGAGTATTATGCAGAAAATGCCGAAAGAATTTTAGCAGAAGAAATTGTACAGACAGACGCATCACAAAGTTATGTTCGATTTGATCCGGTTGGAATAGTGCTTGCAGTTATGCCGTGGAATTTTCCATTTTGGCAAGTGTTCCGTTTTGCTGCGCCGGCATTGATGGCGGGCAATGTGGGTTTGTTAAAACATGCATCGAATGTTCAGATGAGTGCGCTCGCAATTGAAGAGATATTTCTTAAAGCTGGTTTCCCGAAAAATGTTTTTAAAACATTATTGATCGGATCATCGGCAGTTGAATGTGTTATCAATCATCCGAAAGTAAAAGCTGTTACGTTAACCGGAAGCGAACCGGCTGGTAAAAAAATTGCCGAAGCTTGCGGAAAAGTTTTGAAGAAAACCGTGATGGAGCTTGGCGGCAGCGATCCTTTTATTGTACTTGAAGAGGCAGATATTGAGGCTGCTGCAAAAACTGCAGTGACTGCACGCCTGATAAACAACGGGCAAAGCTGCATTGCAGCAAAGCGCTTTATAGTTGTTGAAAAAATTTATGATCAGTTCGAAAAGAAATTTGTTGAGTTGATGAACAAAGTGGTAATCGGCGACCCGATGGATCAACAAACCGAACTTGGACCAATTGCGCGCGAAGATCTTTTGCTTGAACTCGATCAGCAGGTAAAACAATCCGTTGCAAAAGGTGCGCAAATTTTATGCGGAGGAAACAGATTGAACCGCGAAGGTTTTTATTATGCACCGACAATTCTTGCAAATCTTAAAAAAGGAATGCCCGCTTACGATGACGAAATTTTTGGTCCGGTTGCTTCGCTGATAAAAGTTAAAGAGGAATCGGAAGCAATTACTGTTGCAAACGATTCTTTATTTGGTCTTGGCGCTTCGTTGTGGACGAACGATATCGAAAAAGCAAAACAGCTTGCAAGTAAAATTGAGAGCGGCTCGGTTTTCATTAACGGAATGGTAAAGTCAGATCCGCGTCTTCCGTTCGGCGGAATAAAAAATTCCGGCTACGGACGCGAACTTTCTCATTACGGAATTAAAGAGTTTGTTAATATCAAAACTGTGTGGATAAAATAGAATTGAATAGAACAGACCGCTTGCTTGCAATAGTACTGGAACTGCAGAGCAGAGGAAAACTCCGCGCGGAAGACCTTGCCAAAATTTTTGGCGTCACTAAACGAACAATCTACCGCGATATTCTTGCGTTGTGCGGCGCCGGCGTTGCAATCGATTCGATCCCCGGCAAAGGTTATTCAATTTTGGATGGATATTTTTTGCCGCCGCTTTCTTTTACGCAAGATGAAGCAACAATGCTGATTCTTGGCAGTGATTTTGTTGCGCAGAATTTTGATTCACAATATTGCAACGCGGCATTTTCAGCAAGCAAAAAAATTGAAGCAGTTCTTTCGAAACAATTGAAGCATGAAGTAGAATATTTGAAAAAAAGCATCCGCTTTGTTTCGATGACGCAAAACAATAATGAAGAATTGATGAATGTCCTTCGATTAATCCGGCGCGCAATAATTGAAAAGAAAGTGATAAAGTTCCGTTACTACAAACGAACATTGGAAAAATCCGAACCGACCGAACGCGAAGTGAATCCTCTCGCGCTTGTTCATCTCGGCGGTAATTGGCTTATTGCCGGCTACTGTCATTTGCGTAAAGAGATTAGATCGTTCCGGTTAAATCGAATGGAATCACTTGCCGTTACAGATAAAATTTTTATTCGACCGCCGGATTTTAGAATGGAACAATTGGAAGAAGACGATTCGCCTAAAATTCAGGTTAAGGTTTTTGCAGATAAAAGTATTATCAGATGGATTAATGAGTTCAAGCCATATCGTTTTGTAAATCAGCAGAAAAATAAGAATGGTTTTGTGCTCACTTTCGAAGTTGATAATGAATCACAAATATTTCCGTGGATATTAAGCTGGGGAAGTAAAATAAAAATTTTGTCTCCGCACTCACTCAAACAACTTCACAAACAAGAAGCAGAAAAGTTGTTAAAAGAATACAAGTAAAGCTTTAAAACCGTTCAAATTTTCCTTCGTAAAAAAAATAGTGCAATTCACTGCTGACATAAGGTTGTCACATGTGCCTTTTATATTTGTTGGTGACATTATGAAAAAACAACAAAGCGTTGAAGAATACCTCGAACAATTTCCGCAGCACATCCGCGAATGTGCGGAAGAATTGCGTTCGCTCATCGGCGAAGTTATTCCCGAATATGAAGAAAGAGTTTATCCCGGCTGGAAATTGATCGGCTACCGCGCAAAGAAAGGAGACAAAAGTTTCTACTTCGCCTTTATTTATCCGGCTGAAGATAAAGTTGTGCTCGGATTTGAATACGGAATTTTTTTGAATGACCCGAACAATTTATTAACAGGCAACGGAAACCAAGTAAGACAAATTACCTTTCATAAAAAAAGTGAAATAAACAAAAAGCAGATTGCGCCTTTAATTTGGGAAGCGGCAATGATTGCAATTGAAGGATTATCTAAAAAATAAAGAGGAAGAAAATGAAAACACCTTCGGAAAATTTTTCTAAATTTGAATCCCTTGTTCAAATCTGGCAGAATGAAATCAACAAATACACGGAAGAACAATTTCTTCGTAAGCCGCATGATGATGAATGGTCAATCGGACAAGTTTATATGCATCTTTATCAATCTGCAAAATTTCTTCACATAAAACAGATTGAGCAATGTGTATCGAGGCAAGGGGCAACGATTAACGGAAAGAAGGCAAAGAAAGGAAAAGTTGTTTTCACATTGGGAATGTTTTTGCCTATACGGGTAAAAGTTCCGCCTTCGCCGCAGTACACGCCGGCTCAACCGAAAAACAAAGAAGAGGTTTCGGAAAAATTGAATCAGATAATTATCGAGATGAAAAATATTTTGCAGACCGTTGAACAATCACTTCTCGAAAGCAAAACACCGCATCCGGCTTTCGGTTATTTGAATGCACGCGAGTGGTATCAAATAATTCCAATGCACTTTCATCATCACTTGCGCCAAAAATCACGACTTGATAAATTTCTTGGAGTATAAAAATGAAAACACGATGCCAGTGGACGAGCAGCGATCCGCTCTATCAAAAATATCATGATGAAGAATGGGGAACGCCGGTTCATGATGACCGCAAACTTTTTGAGATGCTGATTCTCGAAGGCGCACAAGCCGGTTTAAGCTGGATTACAATCCTCCGCAAACGAGAAAACTATCTCAAAGCATTTGATAATTTTGATGCCAAAAAAATTGCAAAGTACGATTCGAAAAAAGTTACACAACTTTTACGGAATGAAGAGATTATCAGAAACAAACTGAAAATTAATGCGGCAATTCAAAACGCAAAACTTTTTCTTGAAGTGCAGAAGGAGTTCGGTTCGTTCGATAAATATATCTGGCAATTTACCGGCGGAAAACCGATCAAGAATAAATGGAAAACAATAAAAGAGGTTCCGCCAAAGACAATAGAATCCGATGCGATGAGTAAAGATTTAAAGAAGCGCGGATTCAAATTTGCCGGCTCAACAATCTGCTATGCCTACATGCAAGCTGTTGGAATGGTGAATGATCACACTGTCGATTGTTTCCGGCATAACAGCCGTTGAATATTACGTGTATAATTTTTCCTAAATTTTTAGATGTGCTGACTACTAGTAAAAAAAAGCGCAGATTTAAAATCTGCGCTCCATTTTTTTATTCTTGTTCGTAAGCAATCTCTCCGTGCAGCGAACTATCCAAACCGGCTTCTTCTTCAGCTTTTGTTACTTTTACCGGTGTAATCAAATTAATTGCTTTCAGCATGACAAAGGTAAATAGGAAACAGTAGGCGCTGACAGCTAATACCGAGATCAATTGTTTCATAAAAAATTCAGAAGAGCCGCCAATAAAAAGTCCTTCTACTTGTACCATCGGATTAACGGCTTTTGATGCAAACAATCCGAGCATAATTATTCCGATTGTTCCGCCGACACCGTGAACGCCCCAAACATCGAGTGCGTCATCCCACTTCAATTTATTTTTCATGGCAACTGCAAAGTAGCAAACAATTCCAGAAACGATTCCGATAATTACTGCATGACCGATTGTTACAAAGCCGGCTGCCGGAGTAATTGTTGCCAGTCCGGCAACTGAACCGGTGAGCAAACCGACTAACTTTGGTTTTTTCTCGAGTATCCAAGCCAAAACAAGCCACGTAATTGCGGCGAAAGAAGCAGCAACATCGGTATTCAAAAATGCCGTGACGGTAATTGGATCAACCATCAATTCGCTTCCGGCATTAAATCCGTACCATCCGAACCAAAGTAATCCGGTTCCTAATGCAACAAGAGGAATGCTGTGCGGACCTCTTTCAAATGAATTTCTTCTGCCGACATAAAAAACTGAAGCGAGTGCCGCCATTCCGGCACTTGCATGAACAACAATTCCGCCGGCAAAATCCAACACACCCCATTTAGCAAGAAGACCGCCGCCCCAAACCATGTGAACAAGCGGAAAGTAAACACAGATAAGCCACAATGTTAAAAACAAAAGATATGCGGGGAAGCGTACTCTGTTTGCAAATGCGCCGGTGATTAATGCCGGTGTAATAATTGCAAACATCATTTGGTATGCAACAAAAACATACAGTGGAATAACATTGTTGCCGGCGTAAACAGTATTTAAATCTGTTCCGGCTAAAAACGCCATATTAAGATTTCCGATTACTCCACCTTCGCCGCCGCTGAAACAGAGTGAATAACCGAATGCGAACCAAAGAACGGTAGTCCATCCGAGAGAAACGAAACTTTGAATCATAATAGCCAATACATTTTTTCTTCCAACAAGTCCGCCGTAAAAGAATGCGAGTCCGGGTGTCATCAACATTACAAGGCTGGTTGCAACCAGCATAAATCCGGTACTTCCGGTATCGAACATAATTACCTCGATTAATTATTGATGTTGTTAAATGCTGATTCCGAAAATCAAATACGAGATTTCAGCTTTTGGATTAAGTATGTAACTGCAATAAACCGGCAGAGAAAAACTTTCCGATATTTTTATTTGCTTTGATGCTTTAATGCCGGCGTTGATCAAATTAAATTTGTCCGTTCCGTAATAAAGCGGTGTGTCTTCGCTGCCAATTGCGGCACCGGCAAAAATCGAAAGACCGAAATCATCAACTGCAGTTGCGTATTCTGCCTGAAGGTAAACATTGTTCCCTTTGTCGTTGTAAACATTCATGTATCCGCTCAATGTTAAAGGAAATGATTCCGCTCCGGCAATGGAAATTCCGGCTTCAACAGTGTGGGCACCGGGACCGTTTTTGTTGTCGTAATTATGAAAGTTGCCGATTCGTATTCCGCCGTTCGGATAATAATAATCTGTTACAATTGCAGTAATGTTAGCGAAGTTTTCAATCGGAAGAGTGTAACTTATCCATGCGTCAATTTCATGGCTTGTAGAATGAAGTTCGTCTGTAGTATTTGTGTGCGAAAGTCCGTACGAACCCCAAAAGCCGAGTTGCAGATTGGAAAATTTAAAAGTGATTGCCGGTTGAATATTCGGCTGATCGTTGATGTTCAAACCTCTCCATACGTATCTGCTGACCAAATCTGCATTTGCACTCAAAGATAATTTCTGCGCATGTGAAAAATTGAAGGTGAGAAGCATTAGTCCGATGATTAGACTGTAATAGTAGTTTTTTCCTTTCATAAATAGATCCCTTAAATAGTTGAAGAACCTTTTGATTTTATCGTGAAAAAATTCACACACAAAATTTTGAAATAAACCAAACATGAAATAATATTATGCAACGAGCGTAACGGATTTGTCGCAGACGTTTGAATTTTCAAAACGGACAAAACGACTTAATTGAAAAATCACTCACGGTATGAAAAGAAAATGTGAATGGATATCTCGAAAATGTTTTCTAAGTTTTGTTACTTGAAAAGAGTGATTTATTGAAAAGGGTGCTGGTAGTTGGAAACAAAAGCGAAAATCTTAAAAAGGTTGAATCGCTGCTTACGCAAACCGATTTTGAAATCTATTACTCGCACGATAAAAAAGACGGTTTGGAAATTGCCGTACGATATATCCCCGATTTAATTCTCTTCGATTTTACAAACGGCGAAACCGATTTACATCTCATCAAAAAAATTTGCAGTAATGAATCAACGTCCTCGCTTCCCCTGATTGTTATCTCAAATAATTTTTCTTTTGAACAACAAAGATCTGTTATGGAACTCGGTGCGGACGACTATATTCCGTTAACTTTTTTGGAAAGCAGTCTGCCCGGTTCTGTTCTAAAACGATTTGAAAAATTAACGAGAATGAAAACGCATATAAATAAAGAAATAAATTCATTCGAAGAATTTGGCGGTGAGCAGAAAAGAAACGATCACATACTTGTTAAGATCGGAAACAAATTGAAGCTCGTTAAATTTTCGGATATTGTCTGCGTTACGGCGCTGAAGGAATACAGCAAAATTGTTACGAAGGACAATTGCAAGATTATCGTGAGAAAATCATTAAGAAATTGGATAAAGGTATTGCCGGCGAAATCATTCCTCCGAATACACCGCGCTACAATTATTAATCTTGATTACATAGAAAGAATTGTAAAAGCCAATGAGAGAACCTACACCGTTCACTTAAAAAATATCGAAGAAGATTTTTCTTTCAGCTACAGATATGCAAATATCATGCGGCATACTTTCCCTACATGAGATATCACGTCTTCCGCCCCTATCACACGAAGCAGTTTATGGGAATAAGGTAATTAAAATAGTTGTCCTTCGGAAAATATTGCGTATTTTGCGTTACGCAAATTACGTAACGTAAAATATGAAACTGAATAATCCATTTATTATATCGGGCTATGTTTTGCCCGAATATTTTTGTGACCGCGAGGAGGAAACAAAAAAAGTAATCAATGCATTAAAAAACGGCAGAAACATTACTCTTTTTTCAATAAGGCGTCTCGGTAAAACCGGTTTGATCGAACATGTCTTTAATGAATTAAAGAGCGATAAAAATTTTATATGTTTTTATCTCGATATTCTTCCCACATCCAATCTTAATGACTTTATTAATGTGTTTGCTTCTTCATTATTTGGAAAGCTCGAATCGGGTTCGAGTAAATTTCTCAAAAAACTTCAGGAAATGTTTTTGAGTTTGCGTCCCGTGATTTCATACGATCAATTAACTGGAAATCCTAATATCCAGTTTAATTTGCAATCTGCGGAAGAAACTAATAAATCCCTCGAAAAAATATTTGCTTATTTGAACCAGAACGAAAAGAAAATCGTAATCGCCATTGATGAGTTTCAACAAATAACAAATTATCCTGAAAAAAATGTTGAAGCTGTTTTGCGAGCTAACATTCAGCATTCGACAAAAATCAATTTTATTTTTTCGGGCAGTCAGAAGCATATTCTTCTTTCAATTTTTAGCGACTATGGAAAACCTTTTTATCAAGGCGCGGAGTTGATGCATCTTGAGCGGATAAACAAGCAGTCGTATTCGGATTTCATAAAAAAGAAATTTGCATCGGGGAAGAAAAAAATTAGCGGCGAAGCAATTGAACTAATACTCAATATCTGCCGCTCACATACATTTTATGTACAATATCTGTGTAACAGAATATTTTCATTGAGGGACAATGTTGTTGATGTATCTATTGTAAAAGAAACGATGCAAAGCATATTAATGGAAAACGAAGTCGTGTATATTAACTATAGAAATCTTTTGACGGGTTATCAATGGAGTGTGCTGAAAGCAATTGCGAAGGAAGGGAATGCAAAATTGTTGACTTCAAAAGATTTCATCAAAAAGCATAATCTCGGCACGCCAAGTTCCGTTCACACAGCCGTAAATGCTCTGCTGAATAAAGAAATGATATACAGAGAAGCTGATGATTACTTAGTGTATGATGTATTTCTTGAACGCTGGCTTGAGAAACTATAAAGAAATTACGCGAGACGTTCACAAATTATTTTTGAAACAACCTCTGCAACTTTATTTTTATTGGATAACTACCTTCTCTATAAAATCCAATGCTTCACCAATCTTAGAAACATCTTTTCCTCCGGCAGTTGCAAGATGAGAACGACCACCGCCGCTGCCGCCTACTATTAGTGCGACTTGCTTAACAATATTTCCGGCAAGAATTTTTTTCTCTTTGATCAAATCATCGGAAACAACCGCAACAATTCCAACTTTGCCTTCTATTTCGGAAATTAAAACGCCAACGCCGCTCTTCATTTTTTCGCGCAGTTCATCGCCCATCGATTTCAATTCGTCCATGTTCGAAGCCGGCACTCTGCCCTTAAAAATTTTTATTCCGTTTACTTCCGTTGAAGAAGAAACTATCGCATCAATTCCGCCGAGTTTCTCTTTCAATTTTAAATCGGCAAGTTCTTTCTCAAGTTTCTTCTTTTCATCAAGTATTTCGTTAACTCTGCGTTCTGCATTCTGCACTTTGTTCTCTTGTTCTTTGATATATTTTTCAACGCCGGCACCGGTAACCGCTTCAATTCTCCGTACTCCGCTTGCAATGGAAGATTCCGAAACAATTTTGAACAAGCCGATCTGCGAAGAATTTTTTACATGTGTGCCGCCGCAAAATTCCATTGTGAAATCACCGAACTGAACAACATTAACTTTGTCGCCGTATTTATCGCCGAAGAACATCAGCGCGCCCATTTTTTTTGCCGATTCAAACGGAGTATCGCGGCGATGTGTCAACGGAATATTCTCGCGCAGTTTTTCATTCACGAGCGATTCGATTGCATCGAGTTCGCTCTCTTTCACTTTTTCGAAATGAGTGAAATCGAAACGGAGGCGGTCGGGACCAACATACGAACCGGACTGCTGAACATGTGTGCCGAGAATTTCGCGAAGTGCTTTGTGTAGAAAATGTGTGACGGAATGATTCCGCATAATATCCCAGCGTCTGTTCTCGTTAACTTGTGCTGTAACCTTCATCCCAGCTTCGAGTTTTATGCTCGCATCATTTTCCAAAATGTGTACGACTTGATTGTTAATCTTTGTGAGATCGATTACGCGTAAATGTGTATCGCCGATAAAAATAGAACCGGTGTCGTCAACCTGTCCGCCGGATTCAACATAGAAAGGAGTTTTATCGAGAACAACTAATAGTTTATTGCCGTCTTCTTTGGTTTCGATAATTTCTGCATCAGTTAATAGTTCGTCATATCCAGTAAATACTGTGGGATGAATAACAGTCAATGTAGCACTTGCATTAAATGATGCTCTTATGCTCGTAGAAACATTTAAAGTCCTTCCCTTTCTTCCTCTTTCTCTCTGTTCATTCATCAATTCGTTGAAACGAGCTTCATCAATTGTAAATCCTTGTTCGCGAGCCATTACCGCAGTTAAATCTACCGGGAAGCCGTAAGTATCGTATAATTTAAAAACATCATCTCCGGAAATTACTTTTTCGTTTTGTGTATTTAATTTTTTTACAAGCTGATCGAACAGCTCGATTCCGCGGTCGAGCGTTGCATTAAAACTTTCCTCTTCCGCTTTTATAATTTTTTCAATCTGTGTTTGATTCGATTTTATTTCCGGAAAAACTTGCGAGAAGTTTTCGACAACAACAGAAATCGATTTGTAGAGAAATGGCTCTTTCAAGTTTAGTTTGCGTGCGTAACGAGCGGCGCGGCGCAATAATCTTCGCAAAACGTAACTGCGTCCTTCATTGCCGGGAGTAGCACCGTCTGCAATTGCAAATGTAAGCGTTCGGATATGATCTGCAATTACACGCATTGCAATGTTTGTCTGCCCGGTTGGTGAATTGTCATCTGCCGGAAGTTTGTAATCGTATTTAATGTTGGAAAGTTTTTCAATCGCATTAATGATTGGTGTAAAAACATCCGTATCGTAATTGGAGTTTTTCTTCTGCAGTACAGCACACACACGTTCGAAACCCATCCCGGTATCTACATGTTTTGCCGGAAGGTCGTGAAGTTTTCCGTTTTCATCGCGGTTGTATTGAATGAAAACAAGATTCCAAATTTCGATGCACTTCGGATCGCCGGCGTTCACATATTTTGGATTGTCGTAATCATCGCTCAAGTTGATATGAATTTCAGAACACGGACCGCACGGACCGGTTTCGCCCATTTCCCAAAAATTATCTTTCTCGTCGAAGCGCAAAATGTGATCGTGTTTAATATCGGTTTCATTTTCCCAATAATTTATTGCTTCATCATCGGTGCGGTAAACAGTTGCCCACAATCTTTCTTTCGGAAGTTTCCAAACTTCTGTTAATAATTCCCACGCCCATTTGATTGCTTCTTTTTTGTAATAGCCTGTCCCGATGCCGTCTTTTGAATCGGGATCGCCGAAACTCCAATTGCCGAGCATTTCAAAAAATGTGTGGTGGTAAGTATCGTGCCCTACTTCTTCGAGGTCGTTGTGTTTGCCGGAAACGCGGATACATTTTTGTGTGTCGGCGGCGCGTTTGTAATCGCGCGAGCCGGTTCCGAGAAAAACATCTTTGAATTGATTCATGCCGGCATTTGTAAAAAGCAATGTCGGGTCTCCGTGCGGAACAACCGGCGCGCTTGGTACGATTCTGTGACCTTTGCTGTTAAAGAAATCGAGGAACTGTTGTCTTATTTCTGTTGATGTCATTTTCGATAAAATTTTTTCATAAAGTGCGACAAATATAATAAAAATAGCTTTCAGCTCGGAATGTCAAAAAACGAGCTGACGGAAAAGAAACGAGTTGAAGAATAGACAAGCTAAATATTATGATATGTTGTAAATTTGTTTTACTAATTATACCTTTGATTGTAATCGTAAAACTATCTACGAGGGGATTTGAGCAAGTTCGCCGAATTAACAGATTTGGAATTGATGCACGAGATATCGAGGTTCGAATCGAGAGCTTTGGAAGAATTGTACGATAGGTACTCGCCTCTCCTTTACACAGTCATTAAAAAAATCGCACCCGATCCGGCAAACGCGGAACAAATTCTTGTAGAAGTATTCATTATTATTTGGCGGAAGATAGGCAAGTTTCATTTTGCAAACGGAAATGTTTTTAGCTGGCTTATTACTTTGGCAAGGAACAAAGCTGTTGATATGCTTCGCCGCGAAAGAGCCGCCGGTACTACTTCACAATTTTATGACGATGATTACGAAGATTATTTTATCATCCCGACTTTCACGGGCGATATGGACAGTCTTGATTTTAATACTGCCGTAAGCTTGAAACCGAAAATTGAAAAGGCACTCTCAAAATTAACCGATACGCAAAAATATGTTTTGCACCTTGCATATTATGAAGGTTACTCGGTTGATGAAATTGCAGATAAACTTAACGTCCCGATTGAAACAGTCCGCAGTAAAGTAATGACTGCATTACTTAGTTTAAGAGATTTTATGGTGAAGGAGTAGAGAAATGTCGGATAATGCATTGCGGGAAATGATTGCGGCTTTTGCCGCCGGATGTATGGATAAAGAAAATTTTGTGCAGTTCAAAGATTATCTCACAGCCGGAGGTGAACTACCGGAGAGAGAACTCGGCGAACTTCAGAATATTGTTTCGATGATTCCGATTATTCTTGATATGGAAAAACCCGACCCGGCTTTAAAAGACAGCGTGGCAAAAAAACTTATCGGTCTGCAAGAAGAAATTAAAACAAAAATTCGTGAATCGAGAACAAGAACGGTTGTACTGAACGCTCCGCCGCCGGCAAAGAAGACCGGAACAAAAACTTTCATGGAAACAATTGCCGGAACAAAAACTTCTGTTCGTAAACCGACTTTTACAAACGGCGATAATTCAAAAACAACAGCGGAGAGAACAACAGTAGTTGAACGCGAAGAATTAACAACTGCTCAAACCGGTACTGTTCAGATGCCTTCCGCAAGAGTTACCGGTCAGCCGAAGTCTCTTTTTCTCAGCCAGCCGCCTCAACAGCAGACACCGCCTCAGCCGCAAGAAAAAATTTCTTCGGGAATTGCCGGATGGCTCGCGATTATTCTTGTTATAGTTCTTTGCACTCTGCTCGGTTATTATACTTACACTTCGATAAGTGAATTGAACAGCCAGATCGATGAGATGAAACATGATATCACTTCTCTGCGAAGCGAGCTTGCCTCCGCAAATAATTTTATGAGCAGTTACATCTCGTTGATAGAATTTTTTAATTACAAAGACGTGAGCGTTGCAAATCTTTCCTCAGCCGGTCCGGATAAGAAAGGAAGCGCGAGAATCTTTTTGGCATTCGATCAAAAAGAAGGATTGGTACAGTTTAAAAACACGATTCTGCTGCAGCCGAATCAAGGTTTTCAAATCTGGGTCGTAAGCAAGAATCAGGCATATTCAATTGGGGTTTACACTCCGAACGGCGGCGAGTATTTCAAACTAACTACGTTTCCGTTTCTGCCGAGGGAAGCGATTGATCTGATAAAAATTACTATTGAATCAAATACCGGTTCGCCGACTCCGTCCGTGCAAACTTATCTTCAAGGAACGGTCGGGAAATAATCAACCTCTTTTTCTATTCCAGAAAATATTTAATCCCCACAGAATTAAAACCACGGGCCAAAAATCTTCCGCTGTATCTGCAAGTCTGTTTGCAAAATTTATTATTCCGAGATTTCTAAAAAGAGTAACCGATAAATAACCGGCGGTCATTAAAACTGCCGACGCATATAAAAAGATTTTCTGTTTTGTGTCTTCGATAAAAAGTATCATAAAAGTTGAACCGCCGATAAACAGAATGGAAGTGAAGATCAATCCTCTCGAATTAATCAATTCAAAATTTTCTTTGATGAGAAAAATAATTCCGATCATAAATAGAATTGAAGCTGTTAGGAGGCGGATTCTATTTTTTTCGTTTAATGAAAAATAAACTGCCGGCAGACTGTAAATTATTAGTGCCGCAGCCGCAGTAAAACTTTCCGAAACGGAAATTATTGAAAAGTAACCGAGCAAAGAGAGCACGCCGAAAAGTATAAGCGCAAGTGCAGTTGTTATTTTATAGTTTCTGTTCATCGGCTTCTTTTAATCCGGATTGAGTAAAAAGTGCAAGTAAAATGTAAGCGATAGAAAAAATTCCAAGTGTGAGAAATAGAGCAAATAGAAAAACAATTCTGACAGTCGTTGAATCAACCCCGGTATATTTTGCCAAGCCGCCGCAAACGCCAAACAGTTTTTTATCATCGGCGGACCGTAAAAAATTTTCGGGATAAACTGCCGGTTCGGATTTAACAATCTCTTTTTTTGAAAATAATTTTATGCCGAATGCGAAGAAAGCGAGCGGAACAATAAATGAATTTGGAAGAACGAATAATCTTCCCGAAGAAAAAAATCCGAGTGACGAAAAACCGGAATAAATTCCGGCAGTAATCATCATTCCCCCAATCACGGTTTTGAAGTTTACTTTCTTTTGTTTGAGCAATTCCTCATCGGTTAATTGTTTCGGTGAAACTTCTAAGGGCAGTAACGCGGCGGTAATTAAATATGCGGCAACGCTCCATCCGCCCAAAAGTAAGCCGAGCATAAATATTAATCTGACAACGGAAGGGTCTGCATCAAAATATTTTGCGATGCCCGAACAAACACCGGCAATAATCACATCGCTGCCGGAGCGTTCTAATTTTTTTACCGGCGGTAATGAATTACCGTGCTGGTATTGCGATTCATCAAAAATGTTCGGGAAATTATTTTCGTCCATGTGCAGAGATGTTTAAAATCGGTTGTTTAATTTATCGAAACGTGTGAGTTAATTTATCCTTGTGAGCTGTTAACATAAATCGCAACATGTTATTTCTTGAATCGAATATAAAAATTAGTTGAGAGAGATAAAAGAAAGCATCAACAAGTCACAAACGAATCAATTTTATTTGCTCATGCCCGCCAACAAACGGCGGGTAAACTCTTGTTCATAATCTTGATCTGCTTTTAAAAAGAGAAGAATTCTTTTGTCTAAAATTTCATGCAAAAGTTATCGTGAATATTTTATATTTCTTCTCAAAAAAAGCTTGAGACGAAATGGGTGAGTTTCATCAACTCGGAAGATTTTTAATCATTGCCGGATTACTGATTGTTGTTGTGGGCGCTGTAATTATGCTGTGGGATAAAATTCCTTTCCTCGGAAAACTACCGGGCGATATAATTATCAAACGGAAAAACTTCACTTTCTATTTTCCGATAGTTACTTCAATTCTACTCAGCATAATTATTTCGCTGATACTTTATCTGCTTAAAAAGTGAGCGGCAAAAATTTTCCCAAAACATTTTAGAGGGTAACATGTTGAAAAGATATTTCAATCTCGACGGGCTTGGAACAAATATCAAACAAGAAATAATCGGCGGTGCGACAACTTTCGTAACGATGGCTTACATAATAATTGTTAACCCGAAAATTTTGGAAGCCGCCGGAATGCCGTTCGGTGCGGCAATGACCGCAACAATAATGAGCGCGTTTTTCGGTACGTTGATTATGGGAGTTTATGCAAAACGTCCTTTTGCAATTGCACCGTACATGGGCGAAAATGCTTTTGTTGCTTACACGGTTGTTAACGTGCTCGGCTACAGCTGGCAGACCGCGCTCGGCGCAATTTTTATCGGCGGAGTTTTGTTTACGCTTCTCACAATTTTTAAGATACGGAGCTGGCTTGCAAATGCGCTTCCCGAAAGTTTGAAAATTGCTTTCGCCGCCGGCATCGGTTTGTTCTTAACATTTATCGGGTTGAATGAAGCCGGCATCGTAAAACTTGGTGTGCCCGGCGCGCCGGTGCATGTCGGAAATCTGAAAGACCCTTCCGTACTTCTCGGAATTTTTTCTTTCCTTTTGATCGGCGTGTTGATGATTAAAAAAATCAACGGATCGATTTTGATCGGGATAGTTGTAACGGCATTGCTCGGTTTTCTTTTTAAAGTTACGCCGCTTCCCGCTCAATGGATTAGTCTGCCGCCTGATGTGAGTCCGGTATTTTTGCAATTGGATATCCGCGGCGCGTTGAGCTGGGGATTTTTTGCAGTGATACTTGTTGTGTTTGTAATGGATTTTGTTGACACGATGGGAACACTTCTCGGATTGGGTTACAAAGCAAACATGCTTGATGCCGATGGGAATCTTCCCGAAATAGAAAAACCAATGTTGTGCGATGCAATTGCAACAACTGCCGGTGCATTATTCGGAACAACTACAAGCGGAGCGTACATTGAATCTGCCGCCGGAATTCAAGCCGGGGGAAAATCGGGATTGACTTCGGTTGTTACTGCATTTTTATTTTTGACAGCGCTCTTTTTTGCGCCGGTCTTTTCCGCAATACCTTCTTACGCGTACGGCTCGGCATTAATTGTTGTCGGTCTGCTGATGATCAGTCCGGTCTCGCATCTAAAATTTGATAACATGGCGGAAACAATTCCCGTGTTTGTAACAATTACGCTGATGAGTTTTACTTACAATCTCGGCATCGGCATGACAGCCGGATTTGTACTCTACCCGTTGACAATGTTTGTAGATAAAAAAATAAAACAAGTTACACCCGGCATGTGGGTTCTCTTCTGCTTCTCGATTTTGTTTTATGTTTTTTATCCGTATTAAAAACTTTGATTTGATAAAAAGTTGAATCGCATCTCAAAATATTTCATCATATGTTTTGAAAAAATTTTTACTAATGAATAAAAATTACTACGGAGTTTAAATGGCTGTTAAAAAGGCGCTCGTAAAACAGATTCAAGGTGTAACATTTATGGGCAAAACCGATTCGAATCACTGGGTAGCGATGGACGGACCGGAAGAATTCGGCGGAAGTGATGCCGGCACGCGTCCGAAAGAACTATTACTGCTCGCACTCGGCGGTTGTACGGGAAGTGATGTTGCAGTGATTCTCAAAAAGAAAAAAATTGCACTCGATAATTTTGAAATGAATATCTCTGCGGAAGTTCAGGAAACTCATCCGCAAGTTTATACAAAGATTCATCTCGAATATGTTTTTTACGGAAAGAATATCCCGGTTGATGCGGTTGAAAGGGCAATTGAGTTATCTCAAAAAACTTATTGCAGTGTAACAGCGATGCTTCAAAAAGCAGTTGAGATTACTCACTCGTATAGAATTGAAGAAACAAAAAACTGAAAGACAAATTTTTATAGACTGCTGATAACACGGATTAAATCTGTGCCATCAGCGGTCTATTTCTTCTTTGAATGTTCCGTTACAAATATTCTTCCGGTATCGGTTTGCGTCCGACGTACCCTTCTTCAATTCCGTGATAAAATTTTACCGAATCTTCATCACTTCGCCAGCAGAGTAAAACTTCTTCACCTTCAATCATTGCCGGAAAGTCAACAAGCCCGATCTGGAAATTCCAATCTTTGTACGAACAGCCGATTTCTTCAAGCTCTCTCATGTAATAATTCAACTGCGCGTTGTATTGTTCTATCTCTTTATTCCCATCGATATTCCCGCCGAGAGATTCCGCAATTGTGCGTATCTGGAATACAGTATCCAAAATATCTTTAACAATTTTTTTTACGAGCGGCAAAGTTTTGTTCGCCTCTTCCGGCGTAAAATATTTTAAATCGGTCTGCGGCATTTGAGCACCTCTCTAATTAAACAGAATATTAGTCGTTCACAGTTTCAAATGAATTATACAAAAACCGAATTGACAACTCAAATTTAAAATTCTATTTTAGTTAGTAATATTTTAATTAGTGACAGTGTTGAAGACTACAAAGAAGTACGGCAAAAAAATCGATCTCGCGCTCACAACTTGGGTGAAACTTGCGCGTGCATTTTCGTTGTTATACAAAAAGTCTGTTGAAGATATTAGAAGATACGGATTGACACAGCCGCAGTTTGCGGTTATCGAAGTCCTCGGGCATTTGGGTCCGCTGAAAGTGGGCGAGATATGCAATAAAATGCTCGTTACCGGCGGCAATATGACTTTGGTTCTGGATAACATCGAAAAACTCGGTTACATCGAAAGAGTGCACAGCAAAGAAGATAGACGTGCAATTCTTGTTCAACTTACGGAGAATGGGCAAAATATTTTTGACAGCGTTTTTCATCAACATGCCGAACAGATAACAAAACACATTTCTGCTCTTTCTGCAGATGAACAAAAAAAATTAGGCGACTTGCTGAAAAAATTGGGATTGTCTCTTCGCGATTAAAAAAATTTTACAATTATATTACGAGTTCGTGATATAATAATTCGTGACAAATTGAAAGGATAAAAAATGATTAACATAAAAAAGAGTTCCGAACGCGGACATACGGAAACGTACTGGCTCGACAGCTATCACAGTTTTTCATTCGGAGAATATTATGATCCGGCTAATATTCATTTCGGTCCGCTCCGTGTTTTGAACGATGATACGGTAAAACCCGGCGCCGGATTTCCAACTCATCCTCACCGCGATATGGAAATTGTTACAATTGTTTTCGAAGGAACGATTGCTCACAAAGACAGCACCGGCGGCGAAGGCACAATTACCGTGGATGAAGTTCAGCGGATGACTGCCGGCAAAGGTATTCTTCATTCGGAATACAACGCTTCCGATTCGGAAATGTTAAAACTTTTTCAGATATGGTTTGTTCCGAAAGAACAGGGATTAAAACCTTCTTACGAACAGAAAAAATTTTCTGCCGGATCAAAAAGAAATAAATTCTTAAAAGTAGTGAGCGGCAAAAAAGAAGAGGGAATCATTTTTATAAATCAAGACGCGGAAATTTTTCTTTCTAATCTTGATAAAGGAAATGAAATCAAATATGAAATAAATAACGGGCGCGGCGTTTATCTTCAAATTGCCGAAGGCAAAATAAATGTGAATGATGTTTCTTTGCAAAGCGGCGACGCAGTAGAAATTACAGACGAAAAAGAGATTTCTATTTCCGCGGAAGAAAATTCTCAAATGGTTCTATTTGATATGGCGATGAATAGGTAGAGCAATCAAATTGTCTTTCGGATAAATCATTTATATTTTTAACCACAACGTCATTTTAAAGTATGGGGGTTTTATGAAAAGATTTCCGATCCTGATAAATGTTTTTTTGTTTGCAGTTTTTTGCATCCCAAATCTTTCCGCATCAAACAACAATTTTTCTTTTAAGCCGGATAAGCCGCAAGTCGGAAAACAAATAACAATTCGGTACGATGCAAAAGGAACGCAGCTTGAATCGGCAAGTTCCGTAAAAATTATTGTGCACGAGTACTCAAACGTTCTTGATAGAACAGAAGAGTATGAATTAAAAAAGGACGGAGATTCCTGGAGCGGAAATTTTTCGACATCCGATACTGCAAAAGGAGTTTTGATTCGCTTTAAAGACGGAGAAGTTTTCGATGATAACGATAAGAAACTTTATTTAATCAATCTTTATGATAAAGAAGGTAAACTGCTTGCCGGTTCTGTTGGCGGTGCTGCATCAGCTTACTCTTCATGGATACAATTTTTTGATATCGATCCCGATTATGCAACGGCGTACAAATTATTCCAGCAAGAATTTGAAGCGCATCCCGAAAAGAAAAAAGATTTTATTGGATATTATTTACGCACCGTCAGAAATGTATTGAAAGAAAATACCGATGAAGTTATTATGAAAGAAATAGATCAGCTTGCCGCTGCAAATTCAGGAAGCGAAGATGATTACATGTTGATCATTAATTTGTACCGCGGTAATAGAATTGTGGATAAATCGTTCCAACTCGAAAATGAGTACAAACAAAAATTTCCTTCCGGCAAATACATACCGACATTCAAAATGAATGAATACCGGATGAACAAAGAATCGGCAAAGAAAATTGAATTCTTGCAAAACTTCGAAGCAGCTTATCCGGGGAATCAATTCATTGATTACATGTACAACGATATAATTACGCTGCTTGCTAAAGAGGGAAAGACTAAAGAGGCTGTTGAATTTCTGGGCAAGTATAAAAATGCAGCGAGCAATGTGTATAATTCTCTCGCGTGGAATTTATATGAAAAAGATATGGAATTAAATTTAGCCGACAGTCTCGCAAAAGTCGGTGTTGATATTGCAAACGAAGAATTAAAAAATCCGAAAGGAAAACGATCTCCGCTTGCAACCGCAGAAGAGTGGAAAGAGCAGAGAGAAGAAATGCTTTCTATTTTGCTCGATACTTACGGTGCGATTCTCATCAAACAAAACAAAGCCGGCGAAGCAGAAAAAATTTTGGAAGAAGCCGTTACACTTGGTAAAAGAGAAGAAGCTGAAACCAACGAAAGATATGCAGCGTTGTTAATCACGCTCGGTAAGTATTCGTCTGCACAAAAAGAATTGGAACAGTACACTTCTTCGGGTTTTGCAACTGCAAGTATGAAAGAGATGTTGAAAGAAGCGTTTGTAAAAAATAACGGTTCGGAAGAAAAATTTGATTCGTACTATGCGAAGTTTGAAGAAGCCGGCAAACGGCACCTGATGAACGAACTTAAAAAACAATTAATAAATGAACCGGCGCCGCAATTTTCTCTTTTTGATCTCGAAGGCAGACAAGTATCGCTTGCCGATTTTAAAGGTCAAACAGTTGTTGTAGATTTTTGGGCAACATGGTGCGGTCCGTGCATTACTTCTTTCCCCGGCATGAAAAAAGCAGTTGAAAAATTGGAACAAACCGGCAAAGCAAAATTTCTTTTTGTGAACGCGTGGGAAAATGTTGAAAACAAAAAGCAGAACGCCGAAGATTTTATCAAAAAGAATAATTATCAGTTCCATGTTCTGCTCGATGAAAAAAATGAAGTGATTACAAGTTTCAAAGTTTCCGGCATCCCAACAAAATTTATCATTGATAAAAACGGAAACATCCGTTTTAAAAGTGTCGGCTTCAGCGGCAGCACAGAAGCACTGGCAGAAGAAATCGGATTGATGATTGAGATGATTCAGTAAAAAAAGTGACAAAGTAACTGAGTGCCTGAGTAACAGAGTGGCAAAGTCACGAAGTAAAAGCGCAGCAAAGATTTAAACTTTGGCACTCAGGCACTTTGTTACCCCCACCAGTTTTCCAGCCGTATTTACAATCAAATCCATAAATGCTAATTTGGCGTAACATTTTTTAGAATATATGGAGATTTCATGGCTGTAATACGACCATTCAAAGCTTTTCGTCCGCATGAGAGATCGGCACATTTAGTAGCAAGCGTTCCTTACGATGTTGTAAACAAAGAAGAAGCGGCAGAACTTGCAAAAGGAAATCCGCTTAGCTTTCTTCGCGTTACCCGTTCGGAAATTGAATTGAAGCATGATGTTAATGCGTATTCTTCAGAAGTTTATCAAAAAGCAAAATCAAATTTTGAAAGATTGAAAGAAGAAGCCCCGCTGATTCAAGAAAACGAACAGAAACTTTACATATATAAACTTACGATGGGGAGTCATTCTCAAACCGGAATTGCCGCAACATTTTCCGTTGAAGATTATGATAACGATGTTATAAAAAAACATGAGAAGACGCGCAAAGTAAAAGAGGATGACAGAACAAATCATATTATTACAACAGAAGCACAAACCGGTCCGGTATTCTTAACCTATAAAGGTGCAGCGGAAGTTGATAGAGTTGTAAATGAGGCGGTGAAAAAAAATTCTCCCGTTTATGATTTTACTGCGGCTGACGGAATCAAACATCAAGTTTGGATTATGCCGGTGGAAGTTGCAAATGTGGTTGTTGATGAAATTGCCAAAGTAAAAAATCTTTACATTGCCGATGGACATCACAGAGCGGCAAGTGCAAGCCGTGCACAGAAAGTTAAAAAAGAACTCAACCAGAATCACAGCGGCACAGAAGAATATAATTATTTCCTTGCCGTGCTCTTCCCGGCAGACCAATTAAGAATTATGCCGTACAACCGTGTTGTTCATGATTTGCACGGAGACGATAGAGATAAGTTCATTGAAAAAATAAAAAGTAATTTTACAATTGAAGAAACAACTTCATCAAAACCTTCGTCAAAGAAAATTTTTGGAATGTACATTGATAAAAAATGGTATCAGCTCAAACCGAACGGAAATGTTAAACCGGGAACTACTGTTGGTGAAAATCTTGATGTAAGTATTCTTCAGAATTATTTATTGCATCCGGTACTCGGAATTGAAGATCCGCGCACGGATAACAGAATCGATTTCATCGGCGGAATACGCGGGACAGAAGAACTGGAAAAATTAGTTGACAGTGGAAAAGCCGCAGTTGCGTTTTCGATGTACCCGGTAACACTTGATGATCTCATTAACATTTCGGATGCCGGAGAAATTATGCCGCCGAAATCTACATGGTTCGAACCGAAACTTCGGGATGGATTACTCGTTCATACCCTTTAATTCTGAGGAATCCCGATGAAATCGAGAAGACGAAGAATCTCCTCTACTTAAACAAGTAAGAGATTTATCTCAGTGTAAATGGTATGAACATGTTCGCAAGAAAATAAAAAAGAATTGTCGAGAACTTGCGTCAGCAAGCAAGTCGGATTTGATCAGTTGGTTATTTTTTATGAAGTGTGTTGAGGGAATAAAGCTATATTTTTTGAAACGGCTTCGAAGAGAAATCTCTAACGCAATGAGTATGGGATTCTTCGTTTCACTCAGAATTAAAAAACCAAAATAAACGGAGAAAGGAAAAATGGAAAAACGAATTTATAATTTAAGCGCTGGTCCGGCGATATTACCCGAAGAAGTTTTGCTCGATGCTCAGAAAGATTTGTATTCCTACAAGGGAAGTGGAATGAGCGTGATGGAAATGAGCCACCGCGGAAAAATTTTTGACGGGATTATTAAAGATGCAGATGCAGACTTGCGCAAACTTTTGAGCATCGGCGATGATTATGCCGTGTTGTTTTTACAAGGCGGTGCAACTTTGCAATTCTCAATGGTTCCGCTCAACTTGATGCCGCCGAAAAATAAAGCAGATTACATAGTTACCGGCTCGTGGGCAAAAAAATCTGTTAAAGAAGCAAAGAGAGTCGGCGCCGTAAATATTGCGGCAACAACAGAGAGTGAAAGCTTTGTACGCATTCCGAAACAATCGGAATTAAAACTCGATCCGGATGCATCGTATGTTCACTTCACTTCCAACAATACAATTTACGGAACAGAGTGGCGCAGCGAACCCGAAGTTGGAAATGTTCCGCTTATATGTGATGCTTCCTCGGATTTTCTTCACAAGAAACTTGATATCGACAAGTACGGATTGATCTACGCCGGTGCGCAGAAAAATATCGGTCCGGCTGGAGTTACGGTTGTGATTATCAGAAAAGATCTTTTGGAAAGAAGCACCGATTCGCTTCATACATACATGAACTACAAAATTCACGCAGAGAACGATTCGATGTACAACACGCCTACAACATTCGGCATTTACATTGCCGGATTAGTTTTCAAGTGGTTGTTAAATATGGGCGGGCTCGATGAAATGTACAAGCGCAATTTGGATAAAGCTAAAGTTTTGTACGATGCTATCGATGCAAGCGGCGGCTACTACAAAGGAACTACTGTCGTAGAAGACCGTTCATTGATGAACGTAACTTATCGTCTGCCGAACGAAGAACTCGAAAAGAAATTTATTGACGAAGCAAAGAAAAAAGGATTTGACGGATTGAAAGGACACAGATCGGTCGGCGGAATACGTGCATCAATCTACAACGCTTTCCCGAAAAAAGGAGTCGAAGATTTGGTAGCATTCATGGAAGATTTTAAGAAGAATAATTGATATGAGATTTATAAATCGGAATTCTAGTAGGGGTCGAATATATTCGACCCTTTTTTTAATTGTAATTTTTTTCGCGGCTTGTTCAAACGACGAAGAGAAACTCGAACTCTTTTCTGCGGAAGCGTTTGCATATTCAATCAACCCGGGCTGGGAATTAAATGCAACATGCCGCGTTAAAGGTTTTGTACAGAATGAGAGCGGCGAAATCTATTCCGTAAAACTTTCTTATACAGTTGATTTAAAAACTCCCGAAGGAAAACTTCTCGAAGGAATCGGTGACGGATTGATTGACGAAAAATCAAAAGAGAAATTCGCCGATCTGCCCATCGAAACTCAAGCTGAACTCGATTCAGCATATCTGCCCGGCAAGTACAAAATCATTTTCAATGTAACAGATGATTTTTCGCAGAAGAAAATCTCGATTGAGAAAGAATTTGAATTGAGTGAATAAATTCTAAAAACACACCTTGAATTGTAAAGACGGGATATATCCCGTCTTTACGGTTGCGTAATAAAAATTACCGGTGGCTCATTTAAGTAAAACCATTTTTTTTACAGACTGATAAGAACCAACAGTTAGAGTGTAGAAATACACTCCGGATGATAGTTGTAAGTTGTTGGTAGAAAGTTGAACAGAATAGTGTCCGGATTGTTTGTACTCATTTATAAGAGTTGTTACTTCTCTTCCTAGAATGTCAAAGACCTTCAAGCCTACAAACGCGAAATTAGGAACTAGAAACTCAATTGTTGTTGATGGATTAAACGGGTTCGGATAATTCTGTTCCAAAGAAAAAGATTGCGGCAATGAATTTTCTTGTTCAACATCTGTAACAGTTCCTTCGTAAAATACCAATCCAACTCCGGGCGAATACATTTGTCCGGTTGCCAGCACAACACTTGTATTATTTCCATTGATGAATGCAAACTGCCCGCCCTGATTTTGCGGCAGCATGTAAATTCTTGTTCCTTCTTTTGTGTAAAGTTCGTTAAACAAAAGTAAATAGTTGTTGTCTTTCGAAAAGTATCCGGCTTTAGTACCTTTAACTCTCCATGATGGCTTGCCGGTCGTAACATCAAAAACCCAAACGCCCCCGAATGCAGAAGCGGCAATTTGTTTGCCGTCGCGAGAAAATTCAAGCCACTGTCCAATTACACCCGGATCAAAATCCCAAACTTTTGAGCCGTTGCTTGTGTTGATTACGGTTGTCTCGCCGCTTTTTACCATCGATGCGATCAAGCTTTCATCGGGTGATAATTGCAATCCGTAATGAAGAGGCCACGAATAAATGTAAGATTTCCAAACTACCGAGCCGTCTGCAGTGTTAACTTTATAAAGCCACGGATCGCTTCCGATGTAAACGTAATTATCATCGGAGGAGAACCTGACATTTCTAACTTGTCCGGCAGCGAATTTAGTCCACAATAAATTTCCGGTTTGTAAATCAAGAAGATAAAAATCTCCCTCGCCGCTGCCGAGACCGATATACTTATTTGTGTTCGAGATTCTTATTTCGTTGCTGTTGTGCCCGATAAAAAATGAACCGGTTGGAAAGTTTTGTATGTCGAAATTTTTTTCCCACACTACTGCTGGCGAAGAAGTTTCGAGCAAAATAATTTTAGGTTGGGTGATATGCTTCTGTGCATAAGCTGCGAAATTACCGTCACGGCTGATTGAAATTCCCCACGATTCGTAACCCATCGGGTGTTCCCAAATTTTTGTGCCGTCCGGTTTGTAAAGAAATAATTTGCTCTCAGTTCTCAAATTTTCGTTGTACCAAATTTCCATTCCTTGCGTCAGAAGAATTTTGCTTTCATCATCCGAAACAGCGCCTTGCCAAAATCCGAAATCGGAATTGATCGAAGCCTTGGTTTGAAAATTTACGCTGTAAAATTTTGCACGCGTTAAAACTATCTGGTATTGCCCGGCTTGGTCCAAATCGACAAACTGATATGCATCGTTGTAACCGTCTTTACTTGCTTTAATCATCCATTTGGTATTGTACGGAACAGAATAACTGAACTCGCCGTTGTTATTTGTTCCGTTGGGCAGACTGAAATCTGAACCGGTATCGAGATTCATCTGAACATTCGGAATCGGGCTGCCGTTTTCATCTACCACTTTTCCACGAACAGAGTACGAGCCTGAAATATTATTTTTATCAATTACGGTAATTGAATACGCTGCTGTTGCGGAAATTGAATCTGCATTATTGTTGTGATTGATAAATTTATACTTAACACTTCGCGTGTGTTGACCAACCGGCAGTGTGCTCAAATTGCCGGTTGCCGCATCAAGTATGCAGGCGATCTCGATTTCTTCCGATGGCGCGAGATATAAAACCGGCGGCTGTGGAAAAGTTACGGCTTCTTGATTTGTTTCAATCACTCTCGCTTGCAAATCAAAAATTAAATTAGCAGTGCCGTTGTTTCTTATTTTGAAGCGGTGCTTCAATGCAATATCAAGCGGAAGTGTTGCGGAGGGGATTTCGCCAAAATCTATTTGTAATGAACTTAAATCTTGCGAGTAAACGGAAGAGTATTTGTTCGATATGAAGAAAAATGAAACGATGAACCCGGCGAATAAAACAGTATTCTTAATTTTCATATGAACCTCGCGGTTGTTTACGTTATGAAAAAATAATCACGTACAAATTAGGAGAGAAAGTGAAAATCGGTTTTGCAAAAACCGATCTTCACTCATTCACAAATGAAGATAGAAATTTTATCTAAAAAAATCTGCTATTATGCGGCAACCGAAATTCCGAAAAATTACAGAATCAATTCAAGCGAACCGACTTCTTTTTCAACCTCTTCCAAAATTTCGCAGCTCTTTACCACTTCTTTCATTTTTGTATGATCGGGATAAAGAGGACGATCAACATCGAGATGTGCAACATGTCTGCGAACAACTTCGTGAGCTTTTGAAACACCCTTTCCGTTTGTGAAATTTCTGAAATCGAGTGCTTGCGCCGCGGCAATAAATTCAATTCCCAAAACTCCGTAAGCGTTTTCCAAAATTTGAGCATTCTTAATCGCCGTGTTCATTCCCATCGAAACAAAATCTTCTTGATCAGCCGCCGCCGGGATTGATTGAATTGATGCCGGTGCCGATAAAATTCTTTGCTCGACAATTAATGAATCCGCTGTGTACTGACTTAACATCAATCCCGAAAACATTCCGGCACCTTTTGTTAAAAATTCAGGAAGACCGACACTCAAAGCCGGGTTGAGAAGCCTGTTCAATCTTCTTTCAGATAAAACACTTACCATGGTAACAGCGGCACCAACCATGTCCATCGGCAAACTAACCGGCGTGCCCTGAAAATTTGCGCCCGTTAATGTTAGTTTGTGCTGCGGCATGAAGATTGGGTTATCACCAACTCCGTTCAATTCAATCTCAACTTGTTCTTTTGCCCAGCGGACAGCATCATGCGCGGCACCGATTACTTGCGGAGACGAACGCATCGAATATGCATCCTGAACTTTTGTTTTTAGTTTTCCGGTTTGAAGATCACTTCCCGTAATGCATTTCATAATTGCCTTGGCGCTTCTAACCGAGCCTGAAAATCCGCGCACTTCATGAAGACGTGAATCGTACGGTCTTAAATTTGCGAATAGTGCTTCAAGTGTCATCGCACATGCAATCTCTACTTGTTTCAACCAGCGGTTGATATCATAAAGTTCGATTGCACTCATCGCGGTTAAAAGATTTGAACCGTTGATTGTACCGAGCCCGTCGCGCGCTTGCAAGCCGGGAATTTTTATACCGGCTTTTTCAAATGCAAATTTGCCCGGCATTCTTTCTCCGTTGTAAAATGCTTCGCCTTCACCCATCAAAAGCAAAGCGATCTGGCTCATCGGCGCGAGGTCTCCGCATGCACCTACAGAACCTTTTTGGCATACGACCGGCGTAACTCCTTTGTTAAGCATTTCAATAAGTGTGAAAGTAATTTCCGGACGAATGCCCGACATTCCGTTTGCGTGAACATTAATGCGTCCGGTAATTGCACCGCGCACAAACTCAATCGGTGCCGGTTCACCGATCCCGGCGGCGTGATTGTAAATCAAATATTTCTGAAATTCTTTTACCTGTTCATCGTTCAAAACAACTTCTGAAAATTCTCCGATACCGGTGTTCGTTCCGTACATAATTTCGTGAGCTTGAATTTTTTCTTCGAGCATTGCCCGGCATGTTATAATTCTTTCGAGTGCTTCGGGGGCTAATTCTACTTTTTCATTGCGGCGTGCGATTGAGGTGAGTTTTTCGATTGTGAGTTTTTTTCCGTTTAGAACAATTGACATGATTTCTCCTATAGTTGAAAAAATCTATGAGCAACTTAAGAAACATGATCGGAAATAAAAACCGTTGAAACGGTTTAGTAATATTGGTAACTTTAATCAGCCCATGAAAACATCGCTGAAAAAATTTCATAAAATTATTTTAGCTTTCGAGCGTCTAAACCGTAAAAATGAGCTGCGATGAATCTCTACACAATCGTCTTTATAGTTGTTACAATTTTGCTGCTAATCGGGTTGGGCTTGTTCGGATTGCTTATCAGCAAGCTTGACAAATGGATTGATAGGAAAGAACGACTCGGCAAAGAGAGTGTTTTCAAAGAGAAGAAAGAAAACGAAAATAAATCTGCCCATAACGATCATACAAAAAAATAACTCTTTGCCGGAACATCATTCTAAATAATTGTTACAGCTTTCTCAACATTGTTAAGAATCTCTCCATCAACAACCAGTTTCAAAATTGTATCTATATCTTTTTTCAGAATACGGTCACGCTTCAACGGAGGAATAATTTTGCGTATTGTTTTATAAGCTGCATTGGTTCCATCTCCGCATTTCAACGGTTTAAGAAATTCAATTCCTTGTGCCGCAGTGAGAAGTTCGAGCGCGAGAACCGCTTGAACATTTTTCAATACTTGAAAACATTTGCGTGCGGAGATCGAGCCCATCGAGTTGAGATCTTCTTTGTTGGCAGATGTTGGAATTGAATCCACGCTTGCCGGATGAGCGAGAACTTTATTTTCCGAAACCAATGCAGCGGCAGTATATTGAACGAGCATGTAACCGGAATTAAGTCCGCCGTCTTCTGCCAGAAATTTAGGAAGTTTTTCAGTTGAGCCGTTGACAAGCCGGTCAATTCTCCGTTCGGAAACATCTGCAATTTCCGAAAGAGCGATTGCCATAAAATCGAGAGGAAGTGCGAGCGGCTGCCCGTGAAAATTTCCGCCGCTGATGTAATCTTTATCGTCAGGAAAAATGATGGGGTTGTCGTTCACTGAGTTCAGTTCAATTTCAATACGCGAACATACATAATCAATCGCATCGCGCGAAGCGCCGTGAATCTGCGGCATGCATCGAATTGAATAAGCATCCTGAACACGCGGATCATCATCAATATGCGATGCACGGATACCGCTGTTTTTCAAAAGTGTCAAAAGATTTTTTGCAGATGCAATTTGTCCCGGATACGGACGAAGTTTGTGCAAGCGCTGATCGAATGCTTTATCGGTTGCACGGAGAGCTTCGTGCGAAAGTGCACCGGAAATATCCGCAAGCTTTGCAAGTTTTTTTGCTTCGATGCAAATGTATGTACCGTATGCAGCCATCATTTGTGTGCCGTTGATAAGTGCCAAACCTTCTTTTGCCGCGAGCCGCACCGGCAGAAATCCGAATTTTTTGAATGCCGATTTTGCAGAAACAATTTTTGTGTTTGCGGCTTTCTCATCTAAAATATTTTTTATGATTTGAACATCACCTTTGCCGATCATTGCAAGCACGAGATGTGCGAGCGGCGCAAGGTCTCCGCTTGCACCAACAGAACCTTGCGAAGGAATAACCGGAATAATGTTATTGTTGATCATATCAATAAGCAGTTGTAAAGTTTCCAAACGAATTCCTGAATATCCGCTTGCGAGTGCGTTTGCACGTAAAAGCATCATAAGTTTTACAATAAACGGCGGAAGATTTTCTCCGATTCCGGCAGTGTGACTAATAATCAAATTTTCTTGAAGCTGTTCGATATCTTCCTTTGGAATTTTAACGCTCGAAAATCCGCCGAAGCCGGTAGTAACGCCGTAAATTACTTCGCCTTTTTCAACCCATTCGTCAATTAACTTTCTTGCTTTTATAACATTCTTTTTTGCAGAGGGTGAAAGTTCAACTACTGGATTCTCTTTTAAGAACAGATCAATTTTTTCAAGTGTAAGCGAGTTGCCGTCGATTATTAATTTCATTTTGTTGAGTCCGGTTTTTTATCATTAGATTTATAGTAAGTGACATATTGTAAGTCTGTGTAAATTGGGACTAAAGTCCCTACTCAAGAGTTTATAAATAATCCACTATCTAAAGCTTGCCCGCCGAAGGTCGGGCTTGCCCGCCGATAAGCGGGATAGTGGCAATTGTTCCTAATATATTCAGACTTGCTTGTAACTTTGCACGCAAAATTGCCACGACGTTTACGTCGTGAAATAATATAAAAATTTTATCCCGGTTTTAACCGGATATTGTATAAACCAATTATTTCGCAATTAATTTCTGAATAAGATTATTGTTTGCCGAACTTGCACGATAAGTCAGCTCAACAAAATTATCTTCATAAATTATGTTTTGTACTTCTGCGAGTTCATAAATTTTTGAAATAAGTTTTGATTCTTTTTGGTCGAGCCGGATATTTTGTTCGACAAAATTTTGTTCATACAAATCGAGCAGATGTTGTCTTAATTTGCCGATGCCGATTCCGCGTTCGGCAGAGATGAACAAACTATCCGGATGTTTATTCGAAATATATTCGAGTGCACTTCTATCCGGCAGCGCATCTATCTTATTGAAAATTTTCAACTGTATTGTTTTCCCGCAGTCCAAATTTCTCAACGTTTCTTCCACGACGTTAATGTGATCTTCAAAGTAATCGTGTGTCACATCAATTATGTGCAGAATAATATCGGCATCGCGCACAACATTCAGTGTGCTCTGAAAAGAAGCAACAAGATTGTGCGGAAGTTTTCTGATAAACCCGACAGTATCGCTCAAAAGAATTTTTTTATTTTTCTCGAGTTCAAAAGACCGCGTTGTTGAATCGAGCGTTGCGAATAATTTATCTTCTGCAAGAACACCGGCGCTTGTTAATCTGTTTAGCAAAGTTGATTTACCGGCATTGGTGTAACCGACAAGCGTTGCATTGATGAAATTTTTTCTGCCGGCACTTTTGGTTATTTGCTGTTCTTCGATCTTTCTTAAATTTTCTTTCAACTTGCTGATGCGTGTGCGGATGATACGCCGGTCTGTTTCAATCTGTGTCTCGCCCGGACCTTTTGTACCAATGCCGCCGTATTGTTTCGAAAGGTGCGTCCATGCACGCGTTAAACGGGTCATCATATATTGAAGCTGTGCAAGCTCAACTTGTGTTTTTGCTTCACGTGTTTTTGCATGCGATGCAAAGATATCCAAGATCAATCCGCTCCGGTCTAAAATTTTTCTCTCAAACAGTTTTTCGAGATTGCGCACTTGTGTGGGATTCAAATCATCATCAAAAATCACAAGCTGAATATCATTCAGTTCGATAAGCTGTGCAATCTCTTCCGCTTTACCTTTGCCGATAAAAAATGCCGGATCGGGCTTCAATCTTTCTTGCATAATTTTGAAAACGGTTTCGGCGCCGGCAGTATCGGTCAACAATTCAAGTTCATCGAGATGTTCTTCAATGCGGCTTTTAGAAAATTCGCCGGCTGCTAAAGCAATTAATATAGCTCGTTCTTTTGGTTTCGGGGATATTGTAATCAAACTCTAATGCTTTCTTTATTCGATACAAAATTACAAAATTGGCGGCTGTAAGATTCAATAAGAAAAAAATTTTGCTAAGCACTAAACGATTATTCGTTTAAATCTTTCTTCGAGCTCTTTGCAACAAACATCTCAAGCAATGCTGTTATTAATGCCAGCAGCAAAAAATATTTCCACAATTCCGTTCCGAAACGTGATTGATAAATTGTTTTTTGAATATCATCATCAATCGAGATGGAAACGAGGCTGCCTTTAAAGCCTATTTGTTCGAGATACGATTTGAAATCATCGTCGGATGCTTTCTGCAAATCCGATTCGCGCTGATCGTGATTGACGGAAATAAAATCGCGCAGTCTGCTGCCCGAATAAAATTTGTAAACGCCGGCATTATCCGTTCTGTTATAAGTAAGAAAATTTTTATTCGTCAACGAATCTGTGTTGATAAATTCTGTCCCGTTATCCGGCAGCAGAATTTTTATTTGATTTCCTCCGCCGGTTATGTTTGCGGTAATTTCGTTCCCGGCAAGGAAATTATTTTGATCTTTGGAAACCGAAGAAGCGTACATGAATGATTTGTAAATCAAAGGTGCAAAACTTGCCTTGAGCGGGAAGGTATTCCATCCGAAATCCGGTGCGGAACCGAATAGCAGAATTTTTCCGATGCCGGATTTATATTCGCTGAGAAATGATGAGCCGTCGAAAAGTGAAATTATGCTTCTTCCGTTCTTCGCCGGAAAGAGGCGATAGTAATAAAAAATATCCGGCGATTCGATTTTGTTTTTTGATTTATCTTCGAAAAGATCTTTGAACAGCGGATGTTCCAGATCAATTTTATCGAATTGTGCCGGTGAATCCGTAGAGTTTATTTTTCCAATTGCTGATTGAGGCATTGGCAAGTTTAAACTTCTGCATGTGTTCTGAAAATTTTGAAGCGTACTTTTTGAACCGGGGAAGAGAATTAAACTTTTGCCGGATTCGACAAATGCGGAAAGTTTTTCATTGTAGCTGGAAACACCCGAAGCAATTAAGCAAACAACATCAAAGTTATTGAGGTTCTGCGAAGGGAGCCGGCTCCGGTTTATCTCGGTTATCTTAAATCTTTGTGATGTCCCAAATCCTAAAGCAAGCTTTATGAATTTGGATTCGCCGCTGTCTTCGGTTACGATTAGTATTGATAAATTTTCCGGAACATAAAAAGCCGTGTAACGTTTATTATCATGAAGAACATCATCATCCTCAAGTTCAACATGCGCGGAAATAATTCCGGTATCTGCTAACGTTGTTTCAAAACTAAATTCCTTTGATTCGTTTGGCGCAAGATTAATACTTTGCTGCGAACTTCTTTTGCCGTTGATGAACAATGATGCAACGTTGTTGTTGATTGATGTCTGCGAGTAGTTTGTAATTTTTGAAGTGAAGCCGATTGTTTTGTTCTTCTCAAAAATTTGATTTTCCGTTTTGATATCATCCACACCGAGATTCACAGTCTCTTTGCCCGGAATGTTGAGCAAATAAATCCTCACGTTTTCAGCGAACAGAGAACTCAAATCCGATAATTCATTTTGCAAATTGTAAAATCCGTTCTTTTGCAGATCAGTAAGAATGTAAATCTCTTTGTTGAAATTTTTTGATTCATAGATAATCTTTCCGGCTTTTATCAACGCTTCGTTCAAAGTTTTGCCGGCATGTGAAATATTTATTCCGTCGATTTCTTTTTTAACAAATGAGAAATCTGTCTTCGGCGATGAATCGTAATTATCAGAAATATAAAACGGCAGAACGGCAATCTCGTCTCCGTTTTGAAAATTGCTCAATAAATTTTTTGCCAATTGTTTCGACTGATTGAAGTACGATCCGTTTTGATCAACAACAGACATGCTGAAAGTGTTGTCTATTAAAAACACCGCCGTTGTTTTAGCAGAAGAACCCGGCAAAAAAGATTTTACTGTTGGTCTTGCAAATGCGAGCACTAAAAAAATTATTATCAGAACCCGAAGAAGCAGCAAAAGCCACTGCTTTAATTTTATTCTTCTGATTTTAGTTTTCTGCAGTTCCTTCAGAAATGAAAGCGTACTGAACTCGATCTTCTTCAGCTTTCTGAGATTCAAAAAGTGGAGAAGAATCGGAACAGAAGCCGCAATCAAACCAAATAAAACCGCCGGGTTAAGAAAAGTCATTTAAAATCTTGTTAATGGGTTTAAAAAATTTTTATACTTTCTCAAGAGTAATTGCTTAAAGAATCCACGGAAATCCCCCGCATAGCGGGGCAGGCTGTTTCGATCAGAGCTTGCCCGCCATCCTTTTGGTGTGGCTTGCCCGCCATCCTTTTGGTGTGGCTTGCCCGCCATCTTTTTGGTGTGGCTTGCCCGCCATCCTTTTGGCGTGGCTTGCCCGCCGCTTGTTGGCGGGTTATCCGCCTAAGGCGGACAAGTCCGCGTTCTATTTCTTTAAGAGATTTTATTTTTGAGACAATATAATTTCTGTAAATTAAATCAGCACCCGCTTGTAAATTTTTATCAACTTATCCGTAAAGATTTCGAGATCAAACATTTCGACTGCACGTTTACGGGCAGCAACACCGAAAGCCTTTTGTGTCTCGGGCGACAAAATTAGTCTTTCAATTTTTTGCGATAAATCTTCCCAATTCTGTTTCTCGAATAAATATGAAGTAACACCGTCAACTGCAATATCAAGCACTCCGTCCGAGCTGGAGCAAACAGAAGGTTTGCCCATGCTTAGCGCTTCGGCAAGTGCAATCCCAAATGCTTCTGCATGAGATGGAAAAACAAAAATATCGAGTGCCGCCAAAATATTCGGAGTGTCTTTCCGGAAACCGGTAAAAATAATTTTATCTATTATTCCGAGATTTGCCGCGAGTGTTTTTATCTCTACCGCATAATTATCTTCGCCTTTGCTCGGTTCGCCGACAATTAGAAATTTCAACTTGTCATGATGTTCCAATAAAAATTTTGCGGCGTGGAGAAATTCTTCATGTCCCTTGCCGGGACTGAACCGCGCCATCATTCCAATTACAATCTCATCATTGTTTATGTTGAATTCGCTTCTCACCGGCTCGCCGTTGATCTTTGCCGGATCAAAATAATTTGTATCGATAGCGTTGTGAAGAAGTAAAATTTTATCGGAAGTCAACGGAGTCGTATCAACAAGATTTTTTGAAATTACGTTGCTGATCGCAAGCGCATAATTCACGCGGTTGTAAATCCATTTGTGAAGAAAATCTTTTTTGACTATGTACGAACCCATCTGTTTGGAAAGCAGCAACGGCACATCTATTACGAAAAATTTTAATGACGGTACCAACAGCCACAAATCTTTGGAAGCTCCGCAATGAATTACATCGTATTTTTTTGATCTAAAAAGTCTGCCGGTCTTAAAAATTTCTTTCGGGCTGAAATAATTTTTAAATGAATTTGTGTGAGTAACAATCTTTTCTTTTTCTGCTTCGTGATGAAGCCGCGAGCCGTGGAATGCGAGAATTTCCGTTTCGATATTTTTCTTTATTAATTGCCGTGCGGTTTGAAGGGCAAACATCTCCATGCCGCCCCAGCTTTCGGATAAACATGTAACAAGAATTTTCATTAATAGATCTTTTGAATTTTTGAGCCGTTGAAATAATGTACAAGTATTTCATCAAAGCCGTGACCGATTTCGCCCATCACTGCGGCACCTATCTGGCATAAACCAACTCCGTGTCCCCATCCGGCGCCGTGTAAAATAAATTTGCCCGGCACTTCGTTCGTTATCTCTTCTTTTGTAACTATAAAAGCCGAGCTGTATAGATGTGTTTTCGAAAGGACTCTGCGTATTTCCAATTCTTTGCCGATTGTAATTGTTTTTTTCGAACCGGCAATTTTTAGTTTGATAATTCTTCCTGAAAAACCGCGTTCGATTGGAACGAGATCAACTATATCGCCGAAATCGACGCCGCTTTTGGTTCTAATTATTTCGGAAAGTTCTTTTTGCGTGTATTCAACGATCCATCTAAAAAAATTGTTTGTCGGTTTGTCGAAATCAACAAGTATCTGCGATAAAATTCTTTTATCTGTTGTGTTGCAGTATGCATGCGGATTCGACCGGATCCATTTTTCTGCGGAATGTTCGTTTTGCAGATCGTAATCGATTCCGTCAAGTTCGAATTTGTAATCCACTATTGGTGCGAGGTAATTGTGCTTTTCGTTTCCCCAAACATTATCAAAAGTTTCTGTCAATCCGCCGCAGCATTTCGAGTAGCGTGTATCGCAGATTTTATTATCGTAAGTAAGAACAAGTCCGCGGGTTGTATTAATTGCATTGAGCGCATTGTCGTTAATAATTTTTGTTACACCTTGATACCGCTGGCAATGATCATCGGCGCAGAAATCATAAACGGCATGTTCTTCGCGGTCGTACCATTTTATAATTTCATCTTCGGTAATAAGCTCGTTGGTAATTTTTTTCTTTTTGTTGTCCTTCTGCTTTTCGAGCTGTGACATCAGCCAGCTTCGCGATACAACCGCATGAGCTTTTAGTAATTCCAAGGAACTGTTGGGACTCATTTCCGATGAGATAACGCTTGTAAGATATTCTTCAAGTGGAATTACATTGACGGCAGTAATTTCATTTCCCTCAATAATCAATTTGAGCGAGCCGCGGAATCTTTGATTCTCTTTTTTTTCCCAATGAAATTTTTTGCCGATTACAACATCGCGCAGTAAAAAAGATTCTGTCTCGATATCGTTCGGTACAAAAATTATTTCACTTGCAGAAAAAACTTCGGTCGTTTCTTGTCTGATTTTAATTCTGTTATCATCAAGAGAAGCTGTAAATCTTCCGCTTAGTTTCTTGTTCGAAAACACAGAGATAAAATCGCCGTAAAGTTCGAATCGAATTTCGCTTATCGTTAATATGCCTATTGAAATCTGCGGTTCATTCATAAAATTATATTAGTAAAATTCCGAACGAAATATAAGCACGCCTTTCTTAAATAGGTAGGCAATTGATGTTCCGGTTCAAGCTTATTGCAGATAGAAGGGGGAGAGATTTTTGATGAAAATAGGATTTTGTATCTTTGTTGCCAAAATTAAACAGATAATAAAATGAATTACAGAATATTACTTTTTTACAAATACATAGATTTTCCGGAACCGGCAAAATTTGTTGACGAGCATTTGCAATTTTGCAAAGCCAATGATATTCTCGGCAGAGTTTGGGTTTCTCACGAGGGAATTAATGCAACTGTATCAGGCACAATCGAAAATATTGAAAAGTACAAAGCAGAGATAAGAAAGTATCCGCAGTTTGCAGATATCTGGTTCAAAGAAGACGAGCACAACGAACACGCGTTTAATAAAATTCATGTTCGTTTAAAAAAGGAAATTGTAAATGCAAGCTTCGGCGAAGTTGATCTTTCCCAAACCGCACGCCGCTTAAAACCGGAAGAGTTGAATCAATTTTATGAAAACGGAAAAGATTTTGTGATTGTTGATGCACGCAACAGCTACGAAAGTGTTATCGGGAAATTTAAAAATGCCGTAGCACCGAAGATGGAAACATTCCGCGACTGGACCAAAGTTGTTGAAGAGTTGGAAGAACACAAAGACAAAACTATTGTTACTTATTGCACCGGCGGCATCCGCTGTGAAAAAGCTTCTGCGTATCTTGTGCAAAAAGGATTCAAAGACGTTTATCAAATGGACGGCGGCATTTGGAATTATATTAAACAGTATCAGAATAAATATTGGGAAGGAAGCGTTTTTATTTTTGATGAACGGAGAATTGTTACACCAAATACATTGGAAGAAATCAAACACATCGGCGAATGTTATTACTGCGGAAAACCGACATCGTACTATATCAACTGTCACAATCAGAATTGCGACAAACTTCTTTTAACATGCGATGAATGCAAAACGGCAAATGATTACTGCTGCTCGGATGAATGTCGCAATGCACCCAATCGAAGAAAAAGATACCACGGCTAAATATAAGTAGAGCAGATTTTCAATCTGCTCATAGTAAAACTTAGATTGAAAATCTGTGCTACAATGTTGTTATTATGATTAGAATTAATAAAAATATAGCGGTCAAGGAAAGTGAGTTAACATTCAAGTTTATTCGTTCTTCCGGACCGGGCGGGCAGAATGTAAATAAGGTTGCAACTGCGGTTCAATTGCGATTTGATATTTCTTCTTCTGAATCAATTACCGAAAATGTGAAGGCAAGATTAAAATCTTTTGCCGGGAAAAAAGTTACTAAAGATGGCGTGTTGATTATTGAAGCTAACCGGTTTAGAACCCAGGAGAAAAATCGCCAGGATGCAATTGCAAGATTAATTGTATTGATTGACAAATCTTCTCAAAAAAGGAAACGAAGAATTAAAACAAATCCTTCTGCCGCATCAAATCAAAAAAGAATCGAAGTAAAGAAAAGATTGAGTGAAAAGAAAAAGATGAGGAAATATTCGATCGGCAGCGAATAGTTAATAGTAGAGCGTATTTCAAATCTGTTCTTATTTAAAACTCAGATTTGAAATCTGAGTTACAGTATTTCTATTTCATAGTATAACGTACTATTCGGAGAAATTACAAACCGTTTTTGCCCGGTAATATTCTTTGCATAAAATCCATTCGTGCCGTATGCGAGATTTGAAGGCACGATAACAATTCTTTTCCCGCCGGATTTCATTTCTACAATAATTCCATCCAAGCCGGAATTAATTTTTGTCGTTCCGATTGTGTAATTAAATTCAGCATCATCATCACCGAAATTTGGTTTCCCTTCTTCGCTTGTGCTTGCAAAAGATAAATTGCCAAGCAAAACTTTCCCTTTGTATTTCACTTTCACAACCGTACCCGGTGCCGGTTTTTCTCCTGATCCTTCTTTTAGTATCAAATATTTTACGCCGCTGTTTGTAGTCATTGCATCCGGCAGATTTGTTTTAATCCATTCTTCTTCTGCAATCTTTTTCTTGACTGAATCGATCGTCACTTTTTCTTTTGCATTATTAATCATTTTTAGAAACGAATCATTTGTTACAACAAAATCGTTTTCTTCTTTTCCGATGCGGACGATGTTCACACTTTTGATCGTATCGCCTTGAGTAATTTTATAAACGATATCCATTCCATCAACAACCCATCCGAATAATGTGTAATTGCCGTCGAGGTACGAACGGTCGCCGAGTGTAATATAGAACTGGCTTCCGTTTGTGTGCGGTCCGGCGTTTGCCATTCCAAGCATACCGGCTTTGTTGTGACTGAGTCCCGGATAAATTTCATTCGGAAATTCGTAGCCCGGTCCTTCCAATGTATCTTTTGAGACCGGCATACCGGCTTGAATTACATGTTCCGGCACAACGCGATGCCAAATACTTCCGTTGAAGTACGGTTCTCCTTTTGCAAATGCATTATTGGTTATTGTTCCTTCTGCAAGTCCGATAAAATTTGCGGTTGTCATTGGAACATGTTTGTAATCAAGCTGAAGAACTATCATTCCTTTGTTTGTACTAAGGTGAACAAAAATTCCTTCGGAATTATTTTGTGCTAATGTTTCAACGATAAATAAAAATAGGGAACATAAAAAAAAGAGAGAAAATTTTTTCATCACAGCCCCGGTTAAAAAATTTTATTGAGTGTGAGCAACATAAAAAAAACAGCACCAAATAAATAGACAAACAAGCATTTCTTTCTGTTCTTGTCCGTCAATACTACGGCGGGTAAATCCACCCCGGCGGATGAACCCACCTTGGCGGGAGTACTTCACACCAAATAATTCTATTTGCATTATCGGTAAATTTTTCTAATTTCAATCTAAAATATTCTTCGCGGTGCTGTGAAAAAATTCATTTTGAAGATTGAATTAGTTCTCGTACTAATCACTCTAAAATTGAATGCTCAATCAGGTTCCTCATTGACGATAACGGAAGTCATGTTCCGTCCCGCCGAATCGAACGGCGAGTTTATCGAAATCTACAACACATCAACAATCGACACAGTCGATCTCAAGAATTACAAAATAAAATATTACACATCTAGCTACGATAATATTGTCGAGTTCATCAGCGGAACAAAATTAGCGCCCGGTTACTTTGCTGTAATTCTGGAAAACAATTACGATTATGAAAACAGTTTGTATCAATCTCTGATTCCGGAAAATTCCGCTGTGCTAAAAATCAGCGATGGTTCTTTCGGCTCATCGGGAATGTCGAACACTACAAGCCGAACTGTTTATTTAGTTGATGCATCGAATGTTGTTGTTGATACCTACACTTACACTGCAAACAACGGCGAAGGAATATCGGACGAGAAATATTTTCTCAATAAGAACAATAATGAATCGAACTGGCGGAACTCGTTAATAGAAAACGGAACGCCGGGAAAGATTAATTCCGTAACGCCGGTGTTTTATGACCTCGAAGCAGCAATCAAAAGTATCGAACCGGCTTATCCGGTAAAAGGTGATTCGCTGAAAGTTGATGTTGTTGTTAAAAATCTTGGAAGCCTTGCTGCACAAAATTTTTCCGTAAAAATTTTTTATGATGCAGACGGAGACTCAATCGGAGAAAGCGGCGAAGAAATTTATGATAATTCTTTCTCATCGCTTATTTCAAAAGATTCAATTTCAATAGAGAACTCCGTCTATCTTAACAGCCCGGGCAATTATGCGGTAATAGCGGAAATAATTTTCAACGAAGACCAGAACAAAGCAAACAACAAAACGAAAAAATATTTTGCTGTTGCGGACGAAGCTTCTTTCTACAACGATATAATTGTGAGCGAGATAATGTATGCGCCGCCGAGTGGTGAGCCGGAATGGATTGAATTATATAACCGAACTGGAAAAGTGATCAACATAAAAAATTGGAAACTCGGCGACAGCTCATCTCGCGTAACAATTTCTGCTGCAGATTATAATTTATCACCGAAAGAATTTCTTGTTGTAAGTGATGATTCTTCCATCACAAATTTTTATAACATCACATCGAAATTATTAGTGCTTGCGCTTCCCGCTTTCAACAATTCCGGCGATGATGTTGTACTGATTGATCACACAAATAAAATTATCGACAGCCTGAAATATCAATCATCGTGGGGTGGAAGCGGAAAATCTTTGGAAAGAATTTTAGCAGACAGCTCAAGTTTGAATTCGCAAAATTGGGGAACATCGCAAAGCGAAGAAAACGGGACACCCGGAAAAAAGAATTCAATCTCGCCGAAGGATTTTGATATAGCTGTAACTTCTTTCAAAGCAGATAAAGAAATCATTGAGATCGGGAACCGGTTGATTCTTTTAGCGGCAATTAAAAACAACGGTGCACTTGATGCCGCAAATGTTAAGCTCAAATTCTATCATGATATAAATTCCGATTCATTACCCGAAGATGAAGAAATAATTAACACAAAAGAATATTCGTCTATCCAATCCGGCGCAGAAGAGTTTGCTGAGTTTACTTTTACGGAATTGAACGCGGGTGCAAATCAATTTTTTGCAGTTGCAGAATTCGCAGAGGATGAATTCATCGACAACAATTCTGCTCTGCTAACGGTAAATGCAGTTCAATACAACGAACAGCGCGGCGATATTGTAATAAATGAAATTATGTATGCACCTAATTCGCCCGAACCTGAATGGACCGAAATATTTAACAGAAGCGAAAAACAGATTCAGTTGAAGGGTTATAACATTGCCGATAATACAACATCAACGGTTGTTGTGAAAAATTTTACTACAATGAATCCGGGCGAGTTTTATGTAATTGCAAAAGACAGTGCAGTACTCAGCAAACATCCGGGCTTGCAGAATTTAATCATCAGTGAATTTGCTACATTGAACAACACCGGCGATAATGTTGTGTTATTTGATTCGATAGGAAGAATAATTGATTCGCTCGAATACAAATCTTCGTGGGGTGGAAACGGCGGGAAATCACTTGAAAGAATTGATGCCGATGCTTCTTCCATTGAGTCTTCAAACTGGGGCAATTCTATTTCGGAAATCGGTTCGACACCTTCTGCCGGCAATTCAATTATTCTGCTTGAGTATGATTTGCAATTATTGCTTGCCGGATACACGCCGGCGGCGCCGGTAGAAAATGATTCGGTGCAGATCGAATTTCTCATTCGTAATCAGGGGAAAAGAACAGCACATAATTTTGAAGTGAAAATTTTTAGTGATACGAATAAAAATAATCTAACCGAGTCGAACGAATTAGTTGAAGAATTTGGAATCGATTCACTCGCTAAAAATTCTGAACAAAAAATTTCTACGGCACTTCATTTGGGAAAAACAGATAGCTGTAGAATAATTGCAGAGGTAAATTTCTCCGATGACCAGAAGGTTGATAATAATGTCGTAACATTTTCATTTGCAGTTTTACCGCTTCCGTCGGAAAGAAACGAAATTGTAATCAATGAAATAATGTATGCACCAACCGGAGACGAACCGGAATGGATCGAACTATTCAATCGATCGGAACGTGCAATCAATTTGAAAAATTGGAGAGTTGGTGATTCCGGTTCGCAGACATTGATTACAACTACGGATTATTTTGTCGAGCCGGAGGAATATGTAATCGCCGCACGGGATTCCGCACTGCTGAATTTTTACAACATCACATCAAAAATATTTGCCGTAACAATTCCATCATTAAGTAACAACGGCGATGATGTAATTTTGAGGGACAGTTACAATAAAATTATAGATAGTGTAAAATATCTTTCTTCGTGGGGCGGTAACGGTACGAAATCTCTCGAAAGAAAATCGGCAGATTCATCGAGTACAATTTCATTAAATTGGGAAACGGCAGTAACGCCAAAGAGAGGAACTCCGGGCAAAATAAATTCTATCTCCCAAAAGAATTTTGATATTGCGGTTGTATCGCTCAATGCAAATGCACCTATTGCAGAAATCGGGACAAATATTCAATTGCTCGTGTCAGTGAAGAACAACGGTTATAAAGCGGCAGAAAATATTAGTGTAAAAATTTTCAGAGATGATGATTTTGACAACTCGGGCAAAGTTGATGAGATACTTACAGAGATAGTTATTCCGCTGCTTCAGCCGGAAGAAAGTACCATTAAAGAATTTTCTGCGGATGTAACGGCTGGCAAAAATCAATTTATAATTGAATGCGATTTTGCCGGTGATGAATATCCCGAAAATAATTTTGCGTCATTGACTGTAACCGGATATCAAATAAATGAGGTGCGGGGTGATTTGGTCATAAACGAAATTATGTACGCTCCGAATTTACCGGAACCCGAGTGGATTGAAATTTTTAACAAGAGCAGCAAAAGCATCAATCTCAAAAATTATTACGCTGCCGATAATTCGAACAAAATAAAAATTTTGAACAGCGGTAAACTAATTTATCCCGGTGAGTATGTTATTGTTGCCCGCGATACTAATTTTTTCCCGGTTCACGGCGGCGCAGCGAATGTAGTTATCGCCGCGTTCCCTTCATTAAATAATAGCAGCGATGCAGTTGTGCTGATTGATTCGATCAGCCGTGTAATTGATTCGGTTACGTATAAATCATCGTGGGGCGGAAGCGGCGGCAAATCTCTCGAAAGGATTGATGCATCGGCGCCCTCTATTGATTCGACAAACTGGAAAAGTTCGCCGGCAATTGGAGGTACTCCGGGTAAAATAAATTCAGTCTCGAAGAAAAATTTTGATCCGGCACTTTCCGGAATTGTTTTTACAAATCCATCACCGTTTAACGGAGACGGTTCTGAAATAATTGCTGTGTACAAAAATCTTGGGAAAAATGAAGCGGCTATGAAATTAATTTTGCGAGAAAGACTCGATGACGGAAATAAAATCTTACTCGAAGAATCCGAATCGTTCAATGTTTCTGCCGGGGATACTTCCTGGCTGCTGTACAAATTCAATTACAAAATAGAAAAGATCCGGATTCATCATACTTATGAGATTGAAATAGTGTGCAATGAAGATGAAAATTTAACGAACAACATAATTGCCAAAACTATTCGCGCGGCATATCTGCCAAACGCAATTAAGATAAATGAAATTATGTACAACCCGGTGAACGGCGAGCCGGAATGGATTGAAATTTTTAACGACAGTGATTACGATATCGATTTCGATGAGTGGACGTTATCGGATATTTTGGCAATTCCGGTTTCGGCGAGAATAAAAAATGTAATCGTACCGGCGCACAAATATTTTGTAATTGCAAAAGACAGTACGATAAAAAATTTTCATAATAGTATTCCTTCACAAATAGTTGTTTCTTCTATCGCCAATTTGAATAACGACAAAGACGGAATTGTGTTTAAAGATTCTCGCGGAGTAGTTATCGATTCAATGATGTACCAATCAAATTGGGGAGGCGAAAACGGAAAATCACTTGAGAGAATTAATTTGAACGGTCCCTCGCTCGAAAAAGAAAATTGGAATTCGTCACGCGATATTGAATTGAGCACGCCCGGTCGAATCAACAGTGTTACACGGAAAAATTTTGATCTTGCAGTAGTTGATATTTCAACGGTGCCAAACTTCCCGGATATGAACGAGCAAGTTTATTTGTCTGCACTTGTCGTCAATAACGGTCTGCAAACTTCGGATGATTTTGCGGTTGAATATTATTTAATCAACGGAAATGACACGACTTACTTTGAAGGTGTGAACTGTAAAAATCTTTTGTCCGGCGATTCTGTTTTTGTGCAATCGTTAAACAAAATCAGAATTGCAGACTCATTGAACGTGTTTGTCAAAATAATTTTTGATAACGATGAAGCGGCAACAAACAATTTTCTCGAAAAAAGTTTTTATGCCGGCTCATCAAAAAACTCTGTTTTGATTAGCGAGATAATGTATAGTCCGCTCGATAATGAAACCGAATGGATTGAAATAATTAACAGCACAAATGCAGTAATTAATTTAAAAGATTGGTCTGCTGCCGATCTTCTTCCTTTACAAACCAAAGCTAAAATTACCGCAGATGATTTTATTTTAGAGCCGCACCGGTTTGCAGTAATTGCCATCGATACAAGCAAATATTTTTACGATACGCCTAACAAAATATTTCAAACAAAATTTGGTTCGCTCGGAAATTCATTCGATGGAATAATTATTTACGACAACCGCGGCGCAGTGATAGATAGCGTGTTTTACAATTCAAGCTGGGGCAGCAGAAAAGGTTTTTCACTCGAACGGTTATCTTATTCTGTTTCTTCAAACGACAGCACAAATTGGACAACCTCGTTCAATCGATACGGTGCAACGCCCGGCTTCAAAAATTCGTCAACGGGAATTCCGGTTTATTCGAACGGCACAATTATCATCAATGAAGTTATGTATGAACCGGCTGACGGCAATTGTGAGTTTGTCGAATTTTTCAATAATGGAAATGATTCGGTTCAAATCGGCGGAATGCATTTGTTGATCGGCAGAAACAATTCGAAGATGATTTCACAAACGCTTCTCAAAATTCCACCGCAGACTTTTTTCATTTTGGCAAGTGATACGACCGTATTCCAAAATTATTCATGGCTTGATGATGAAAAGGGTTTTGTTTTATTGAACAAAGATTTGAGTCTGCCGAATAACGGGAGTGAGCTTGTAATCAAAGATTTGAAAAACCGAACTATCGATTCGGTTTTTTATTCATCGAGCATGCACAATAAAAATATTTTATCTGTAAAAGGTAAATCGCTTGAAAGAATTAATCCGCAGATTGGTTCAATAGATAAAATGAATTGGAGTACATCCGTTTCGCACGAAGGTGCAACGCCGTGCAAAGAGAATTCGATATTTACAAAGACACTTGTGAGCGAATCGAAAGTTACTTTGTCGCCGAATCCTTTCTCGCCGGATAACGACGGCTTCGAAGATTTTACGACGATCAACTTTAACTTGTCACAAAAGATTGTGCAAGTTCGCATCAAAGTTTTCGACAGCATCGGAAGGTTTGTTAGAACTCTTGCACATAACTTATCTGCTGCATCGAACGGTTCAATTATTTTTGACGGACTCGATGATTCCGGCAAACCATTGAGGCTCGGAATTTATATATTGCTCATCGAGATTATAAACGATTCAGGATTTTCCGAAACAATCAAAACTCCGGTTGTTGTTGCGCGAAAACTCTAACACAACATAGATGTAACATGAAAACCTCACAGTTGATCAACGAATTTCTTCAAACAAAAAACATAGCCGTTGCCGGAGTCTCACGCAATCCGCAAGGCGGTGTTGGAAATTTTATCTACAAAAAATTTAAGCAAAGCGGCTACAATGTTTTTCAAATCAATCCGAATGCCGGCACGATTGAAGGCGATATTTGTTATTGTGACTTGAAATCGATTCCGCAAAAAATTGATTCCGTTTTTATTGCAACAAACCCGGAACAATCTTTGGCGGTTGTAACACAATGTATTGAAAACGGTGTAAGTAAAATTTGGTTTCATCGCGCGTTCGGAAACGGAAGCTATTCAAAAGAAGCGGAAGATTTCTGCAGACAAAACAACATCATCCCGATTACCTACGGATGCCCGGTGATGCATCTTCAGCCGGTGGATTTCGGGCACAAGTGCATTAAATTTTTTATGAAGCTCAGCGGTAAGATTTAAAGAATTATTTCCAACACTGTTTAAACCGGAACATTTTTTGGCGTTTGCCGGCGAGAAAAAATTTGTCTTTGCGGGTGATCGTTTTTATTTTGCCGCACAATTTTTTCGAAATTTTTATACCGGCAAATGAATTCTTTGAAAGAGATTAAAAATATCTGGCAAGAAAGACTATTAAATAAAAATTTCAGGCTAAGATTACTTTTCTCGTTGTTTCTGCTCGGAGTATCGCTTATCAGCCTATCAAAATTTTTATGCTATAATGAAACACGTCCCGGTTTTTCGTTTACGGATCCGCTCCTCTTACTTTTCCAGCCGATTGATGTTACATGGTTTACATTTGGATTGATCTATCTCGCATTGATAATTGCGCTTGTCAGTCTTTCTTTCTCGCCTGAAAAATTTATAGTTGCAATGCAGTCGTACAGTTTAATTGCATTATTCAGACTGGCAACAATTTTTCTTCTTCCGCTAAATGCGCCGGCAACAATTATTCCTCTTGATGATCCGTTCATAGAATTTTTTGGAAACGGCGACACACTTCTGCGCGATCTCTTTTTTTCCGGTCACACTTCCACGATGTTTTTGTTTTTTCTAACAAGCACGAGCACAAAACTGCGCCCGGTCTTTTTGGTCTGCACGGTTTTGGTCGGTGCAGCGGTTTTAATTCAACATGTCCATTACACAATTGATGTTGCCGCCGCACCATTTTTCGCTTACACTTCCTACCGGCTTGCTTTGTTGATCAACAAACAAGGATAAATTTTTTCTTCCGTGTGGAATTTTTTTCCGTGCAATCACGTTTTAATTTTACCAACGATTATGAAAGAATGATACCGGAAGTAATTTATCTACATTATTTAAGCGCTCTGCTTGAGGGTGATAAAAAGCAGTGCATGCAGATTGTTTCGGATTTGATAGACAAAAACGAATGCATCAAAGATATCTATCTAAGTCTTTTCCAGCGTTCTATGTACCGCATCGGGCAGATGTGGGAAAAAGAAAAATGCAGCGTAGCAGAAGAACACATTGCAACAAAAATTACCGAATGCCTCGTTGAATTTACCACTCAAAAATTTGCGAGCAGAACCCACAACGGCAGACAAATTATTCTCACTTGCATCGATAAAGAATATCACGAACTCGGTGCAAGAATGGTTGCCGGTTTTTTTGAAGCAAATGGATGGGAAGCGCTTTTTCTCGGTTCGAGCACACCAACGAACGAACTTCTCCGTTTGATAGAACTGAAGAAGCCGGATCTCTTCGGCATCTCTATAAATTTTTATATCAACGTATCACGCCTTGTCAAACTTATCAACAGCGTCGAAAGCAGATTTCCCGAACAGAAAATTTTAGTCGGCGGACAAGCACTCGCCGAAGGTAGAGCACACGTACTCGATAAATTTGAAAATGTGAAATACATCTGCTCGCTTGATGAACTTGATAGATATATTAAAGAGTAATTCAATATCGTTTTCCTATTCTATACAATAATTTTTTTATCTTACCCACCGAAAAAATTTACTCCGGAGTTTCTATGGCTCGTTACAAAAATTTACTGCCGATTTTTTTTATTTTCGTTCTCGCTGCTTGTTCAAGCAATCATTCACTAATTAAAGACATTATAAAACCGGTCAATCTAATTGCCGGTAAAACCGATTCGATGCTCGTGAGCGATATGTTCTATTCGGAAAATTATGATATCGAATTTATCCCGAACAAAAAAGTGAGTGTAACTTACAATAAATCGAACGGAATGATTTATTTCAAACCCGACATGAATTTTTCCGGCACTACTCTTTTGGATTTTGCGCACGAAGGAAATGTCTATTCAGTCCCGGTAAAGTCGAGAGTGCAGCAGAAATATAAATTTTCGTACAAGCCCGATCAAAACTACAAAGTGCTTACATTGTTCGGAAGTTTTAACGGATGGGACCGCGGAAATCTTCCGATGAAAGATGACGATGGCGACGGAGTTTTCGAAACTAAAATTCCGCTTGAGCCGGGAAGATACGAGTACAAATTTTTCGGCGACGGCAAAGAAATTGTTGATCCGCACAATCCCGATAAAAAACCGAACGGCATGGGAGATTTTAATTCCGTATTTGTTGTGCCGGGATCAAAAACCGGAAAACATTTTCTGCACAATTCAAAGTTTGATGACGCAAACGGGAAATCAATTTTTGCATTTGTTTATGAAACCGAAGACAACGAACCGCTGAAATTTGAAAACGTAATTGCACTGCTCGATAACTCACCCGTTCCCGAAAAAAATATTTTGATAAACAGTACGGAAGTAAAAATAATTTTTGATAAAGATGAATTAAAAGAGAAATCACAGCTTCGTGTTACGGTAAATAAAAACGGGAAGGCTTCAAATCTTCAATCTGTTTTTCTTGTTGATGGAAATCCAGCCGGACGTGCTCAAGAATTTTTGTGGAATGATGCAGTCATTTATTCGTTGTTGATTGACCGCTTCAGCGACGGTGACCAAACGTCAAACAAAAAAGTTGTACACGATTCGCTTTTAGCAAAAGCAAATTACATGGGTGGGGATTTTCAAGGCATTATCAATAAATTGAATGAAGGTTATTTTGATTCGCTCGGCGTGAATACAATTTGGCTTTCACCCGTTTACGATAATCCTAATTCAGCATACCGCGAATCTCCCGAACCGCACAGATGGTATTCCGGTTACCACGGCTATTGGCCCGTTAATTCTTTTGATACCGAAGAAAAATTTGGAACGCTTGATAAGCTAAAAGAGCTTGTTAATACAGCTCACAAAAGAGGAATAAAAATTTTGCTCGATGTTGTTGCCAATCATGTTCACGAACAGCATCCGCTATTCAAAGAGCATCCCGAATGGTTTGGAAGTTTAACACTGCCGGACGGCAGACGCAATCTGCGTTTGTGGGACGAGCAAAGATTAACAACATGGTTTGAACCGTACTTGCCGAAGTTTAATTATGTCGGTTCGCAAGATGCAATTGATTTTATGTCGGGCAATGCAATCTGGTGGCTGAATGAAACCGGTGCAGACGGGTTCAGGCAAGATGCGGTTAAACATATTACAAATCAATTCTGGCGCTCGTTAACCAAAAGACTAAAGAATGAAATTGAAATTCCGAATAGCAAAAAAGTTTATCAGATCGGTGAAACTTTCGGCAGTTACGAATTGATCAACTCGTATGTAAATAACGGACAGTTGAGCGCGCAGTTTAATTTCAATGTGTATGATGTTGCGCTTCCAACTTTTCTTGATTCAAAAATTCCATTCTCTGTTCTCGATGCGGAATTGAAAAAATCATTTCTTGTTTACGGAGAAAATAATTTAATGGGCAACATAATGGACAGCCACGACAAAAACCGGTTCATGGCTTTTGCGGACGGAGATCTCGATGTAAGTCAGTGGAGTGCCGGCGAAATTGGATGGAACAATCCTCCGGGCGTTGATAATCCGGCAAATTATGCCAAAGCAAAACTTTATTACGCTTACATGAATTCGATTCCCGGTCTGCCGGTAATTTACTACGGCAGTGAGTTCGGAATGAGCGGCGCCTCCGATCCCGATAACAGAAGAATGATGCGCTTCGGAAATGAGTTGAACAAAGATGAAAAGAAAATGTTTGATGATGTACGGCAGATTATCAATACGAGAAAAAATCATTCAGCGCTGCGATATGGAGATTTTCTAACTCTTCGAGCGGATGAAAATATTTATGCGTTTGTGCGTTCCGATTTCAACGAAAGAATTTTAATTGTGATGAATAAGAACGAAGCAAAACAATCCGTTGAGTTACTTCTTCCGCAAATTTACAATTGCAAATCAGTTACTGATTTGATGAACGGCGAAGAATTGAAAGTTGAAAGCGGAAAATTGAAGGCTGTAGTTGAAGGTGTTGGTTATAAATTTTTTATGATTAAGTGATTTGATTGAAAATGTGAGCGAAATTTTAGAAAAAAACTTGATATGGCATTGTAATTATTATAATTCTGATAGACCACGGATAACGCTGATTTCATCTGTATAATCTGCGTCATCCGCGTTCTATTTTTGTTTTTTCAGTGCTTAAGGTTGTATGGTAATTACTTATCTCACCAAATAAATTTCTTCCTGTCTATCTGATAAAAACTCACAGCCGTTTTTTGTAACAACAACCATTTCTTCAATTGTTGCAATACCGAAGTTATCGATAGTTAAACGCGGTTCGATTGTGAATACGTTTGATTCTTCAACTTCGAGCATCGGTAAGTTGCCGTAACGTTCCCATTTTGGACCGAGTAAACATCCGCCGTCGTGAACCAATCTTCCTACTTGATGACCGAGTCCGTGCGGAAATTCTTCGTATCCGTTTATTTGGATATAATTGCGCGCAACTTCGTCAAGCTCCCATCCTTTTTTGCCCGGCTTTAATTCATTTGCCGAACGTGTGATCGATTCTTTGATTACGTCGAATCCTTTTTGTACAAGATCGGGTGTTTTTTCTTCGTGCGGTTTTAAAACGTACCATGTGCGTTGAAGGTCGGAACAATATCCCTTGTAACTTATTCCGAAATCCATGTTGATAACATGTCCGGCTTCAATTACACGGTCTGTTGGACCGGAATGAGCACCGGCTGTGTTTGGTCCGCTGAATACCGAAGGACAGTATTCTTTATCCCATGCCAAGCCGAAACCTTTCTTCCCGGTAATTTCCTGAACGTATGCGGCAACTTGTTTTTCGGTTACGCCCGGTTTTAAAAATTTTGTTGTCTCGTCAAAAATTTTCAAGGTTTCTTTGATCGCTTCTTTCATAATTTGTAATTCGGCGTGAGATTTTCTTCCGCGCAGTGCCGCAACAATATCTTCCGATGAAACAAATTTAGCAGCGTAATCCGTATCCTTAAAATGATCGAGCAATTCGAGATACAGTCCGTACGTTAGTCCGTCTGCCAGACTTGAATTGCGCGAGAAATTGAGAGCGATTTTATTCGGTTTGTATTTGTTGATTACGTCAAGAAATTTTTCTTTGATCGATTTTAAGTACGGGTGAATATTTTTGTACGTGCCGACCGCTTTCATATTTTCGTATTCGAGTGAGCCGACAATCGCGTGAGTATCGCCGCTCTTTGTAATTATGAACGCAGACTGCCATGTTGCATTAGTACCTACAATCATATCCATCATCGGATCTTTAATGTTTCCGGTCTCGCGCACGAAAGTCATCCACATATCTATATTTTTCTCGTTGAGTATTTTAACAGCCTGGTTGATTTTTTCGAGTGTTAATTCTTTAGACATGACCGCTCCCTTGGTTTTTCTGATTTTTATTGAAACAAAAATCAACAATCTTGGATCAAATTGCCAAAAACTTATTGATGAAAAAGTAATACTTTTTAAGAATGGCTTTGTGGTGTGTTAATTATTAGGTTCGGTTTTAATTGACTTTCGGCAAAGTGAAGTGGAAAGAAGTTCCTTCCCCCTTTTTACTTTTTACCCAGATTTTCCCTTTGTTCCTTTCTATCATCTCTTTGCAAATTACCAATCCCAAACCGCTTCCTTTTTCTTCGTTGGTACCGTAAGTGGTATGATGAGAATCAACGCGAAAAAGTTTTTCCAGATCTTCTTCGCTGATTCCAACACCGTTATCCGTTACGGAAAATTTCCAATGCTCATTATTTAATAAAGAGTTGAAAGTTATTGAGCCTCCTTCTCTCGTAAACTTGATTGCATTGGAAAGAAGATTTTGTATTACGGAAAAGATCATGTCTTCATCTGCAAAAACAAACGAAGTGCTCTCGGCATTATTGGTGATTATAATTTTTTTATTCTCTGCGTTATTTCTTAGAAGGTTTATTACTTGTTCGATTTTGGAATTCATGTTGAATTTTGAAGGCTGGTAAGGGATTTTGCCCGATTGAATCCTTGACCACTGCAGTAAATTTTCAAGCAGTGTGAATACATTTTTTGCCGATTCGTGAATTTTTTCGGAGAACGATTTGATTTCATCTCTTTCCATATTATCGATATCATCGGCTAAAAATTCCGAGAAGCTTAACAACGCACTGAAAGGACTGCGAAGATCGTGTGCAATAATTGAAAACAATCTGTCTTTAGCCTGGTTTAGGTTTATCAATTCATCCTGAGATTTTTTTAACTGGTCGTTAATGAATTCAAATCTTACAAGTAACTGCCTCAGCCGTGTTTCGTTTCTTTTTTCTTCCGTGATGTCTCTAAGTATTCCGCGGTAAGCGATAATTTTGCCTTCATCGTTTTTAACCGCATAAGAAGTTTCAAGTACTGTAGCTACCTCGCCGCTCAGTTTTCTGATGTCTAATTGGTAATCTTTTACAAAGCCGTATTTTTCCAATTCTTCTTTGAACTTTTCTCTTTCGTTTCCGTGCAAGTACATTTCTTTTGCAATATTAATTCTTTGCAGTTCTTCGTTATTACTAATTCCAAAAAAATCCATACCCGCCGGATTCAAATCGACAAATTTCCCATCCGGTGTACTTTCATAAACAACATCTTCGAGATCTTCAAACAATGATTGGAATTTATTCTCAACATCTTGCAGCTTTTGTTCTGCGGCTATTTGGTCTGTTAAGTCGCTTGATATTCCGAGCAGAGCAAAGGTATTTCCTTTCTCATCTTTTATCGGGTAAGTATTAAGACTAATTACAAATTCGCTTCCGTCTTTTTTGATATTTCTAACCGTACCATGCCATGTTCCGTTTTTTGTAATTTCTCTTATTTCAAAATTAGTTGGGCTTGGATTTACTATGTCAATCGACTTGCCGATGATTTCCGATTCTTCATAGCCGAATGCAGTTAGAAATGCTTTGTTGACATAAAGAATTATTCCGGATAAATCTGTTATTGTAACGAATTCTTTTATCGAATTTAAAACACTGATGAGAAGTTTAAAATTGGAATTGGAGTCGTTGAAGAAAAACGAGAAATCATTCACTCCAAGATCATTTCGGCTGGGATTTTCTTGAGTGTTCATTATCATTACATTTTAATATAAGAGTTTGACAGTAACATAAACAAATAGTTTTTTTATGGACAAAATATCTTTAAAGCACTCAGAAACGTCTTGCCGCTCTTTTCAGTCTGTCCATTATTGCCAAACCCAAACCGCTTTCATGAAGCGGCTCAACAAGAATTATTTCAACTTTCTCTTTTTCAAACTCGTGAAGATATTTAAACAAATTAGCCGCCGCTTCTTTTAAATCTCCTTTGGCAGATAATATTTTTTCCGAAGCGAACGAACCCTCAACTTTTTTCTCTTTGAAAAAAAGGACTCCGATTTTTGCACTGGAATATTTTTTCAATGTTTCGTTGGATAAAAAGCTGAGCGGAATTTCAGGCGAGTAATGAAACGGAAGCTGCCCGGGTGCATTTGGTTTATCGGAAAATTTAACAACCGTTTCAATCGGTCCCACTTCATTTTCAATTTCTTCTTTTGATAAACCGCCGGGGCGCAAAAGAAAAATTTTATCTTCCGCCAATTGGAGTATTGTAGATTCAACGCCAACTGCGCATTTGCCGCCGTCGAGTATCAAATCAACTTTATCACCAAGACTTTTTGCAACGTGCGCGGCTTCCGTGGGACTGATATGCCCGAATCTGTTTGCGCTCGGTGCTGCAATCGGCGTTCCGCATTTCTCAATCAGTTGCAGCGCAACTTTATGATTCGGCATCCGCACTGCAACGGTAAGATTGCCGGAAGTAATTATATCCGGTACTATTTCTTTTTTGGGAAGTACAAACGTGAGCGGTCCGGGCCAAAATTTTTTAATTAATTTTTCAATTCGCTCATCGTTATAAACAGTGTAGTCTTTTAGTGAAGTACGCTCGGCAATGTGTAAAATCAGCGGATTAAATTGCGGACGTTTTTTCGCTTCAAAAATTTTTGCTGATGCAATCGGATTTAATCCGTCGGCGCCAAGACCGTACACTGTTTCCGTTGGAAACGCAGCGAGTCCGCCGCCTTTAATTATTTCTGCGGCTTGTTGAATAGTTTTATCGTTTGCTATAACTATCATTTTATTTGAATTAATAACCGGCATTGTCGCTGCAAATATAACTTCAAATGAGTTAAAGTTCATTTATGCTTTTGCCGCTCCTTTTGTTATAGAAAAGTAAATGCTATTTTTTATATGCAAATTAGATTGATTAAATATGTCTAAAAGTTACCGTGAATTAACGCCCGAAGAAAAATTATTTCTTGATGACCAGCTCACCAAAGAGATCATCTACAATGAGCGGATGCGTGCAAAACTTCTCGGCTCGATTGCCTTCGTTATGCTCTTAATTATGGTTTCCTTCATCATCTTTTTCAGAGCGCAGTATTCATCATTCATCATGAGTTTAACTCCGACCTACATTTCAGCCGGCATACTTGCCGTTGTTACTATCCGCGGATTTATTATGAGCAAGGTACTGATGAAAGAAAAGATGAAAAAAATAATGAGCAGAAAAAAGAGAAGAGATTTTATCCGCTATGTCTGGATTATTTTTGAGATAAGCATTCCCACTTTTATCTCTTTTGTTTATTCGTTTTATCCTAATGCTCAGGAACTTCTTACAGCGCCGATTATTTGGGGATACTTTTTAATCATTATTCTTTCAACACTCAGTTTGGATTTTTATTTATCCGCCGTTGCCGGAACAGTTGCCGCTCTCGAATATCTCGTTGTTATTTTTTTAGTTGTCGATAGACATCCGCTTGACGCAAGTGAGTTATATGCCTACGAACCCTTCATTAATTTTTCGAGATGCGTGATGTTGTTTTTAAGCGGTGTTACTGCCGGTTACGTTGCCAACCAATTGAAAAACAAAATTATCAATACACACATTACTTTGCTCGAAAGAAACAGAGTAATCAACCTGTTCGATCAACAGGTATCGAGGGAAATTGTTGATGAGCTTGTTGCAAATTACCACGAACTGGAAAGTAAAAGAAAATTTGTGTGCGTCATGTTTTTGGATATACGGGATTTCACCCATTTTGCCGAAAAGATGCAGCCGGAAGAAATTATCAAATATCAAAACAATGTTTTTTCTTTTATGATAGAAATAATTACGAAGAATAACGGTATCATAAATCAGTTTCTCGGGGACGGCTACATGGCAACATTCGGCGCTCCGATTACAAGAGGCAACGACTGCCTCAATGCCGTAAAGGCTTCGCTCGAGATTATTAAAACAATCGAGCAAAAAAACAAAGAAGGGATTATTTCGCAGACACGAATTGGAATCGGGCTGCATGCCGGCGAGGTTGTTGCCGGAAATGTCGGCACGGATGTGCGCAAGCAGTATTCGATTTCGGGCAACACGGTTATTCTTGCTTCGCGCATCGAAGAACTGAATAAAGAATTCGGTACGCAATTACTAATTTCGAAAGAAGTTTTGGAACAGATTGAACAAAACGGATACAATGCGGAATTTTTCGGCTCCGTACCGTTGAAAGGAAGAGAGAAACCGGTAGATGTTTTTAAACTTGTGTAAAGAAATGAAGCGGCGTTAAAATTTATTTGAATTCATCCCCCTACCCCTTCTCTTAAATTTATCCGCCTTCGGCGCCATCTTATTGGCGGGGGTGAGGTAGTTTTTTCTAACTGTATAGTCCTGCAATAGGTTGACTAGAAAAGTCAACTAAAAATAGGACAAAAATGGGAAATCAAAAACCAAATTATTATAGCGAATCATTCAAATGGGAAGTGGTTCAAGATGTATTATCTGGAAAGTACACGAAAGCA
>JACOUS010000030.1 GCA_016177735.1 Ignavibacteriales bacterium
CCGCGATGATGCAATTTTCGGAAAAGATAAACTGCTTGTTCCGGTAGAAAAATTAAAAGACCGTCTCGAATTTTTGCGGAAGTTCAAATAGAAATTTCCATTTGCAAATCAGCCCCGAATTACCGGGGCTTTTTTGTTTTTAAACATCATCTGATACGTAAAGATGTTCTGAGAACATCTCAAAAAAAGTTACATACATAATTCATGTTGCAATAATGTAAAGACACGCCATCCCGCGTTTTTACAATTTTCTGATTTCTAACTCCGGACTTCTCCGTAGGGTTTCTTCGGGCAAGCACCTAACATCCCGATTTGAAACTGTTTTTCTTCCACCTCTTTTTGTTTTAAATATTTTTTTATTAGGTTGAAGCCACAAACTTCCTCCGAGGGCTGCAATACATGTTTTCAAAAGTTTTTTCAGCTTCCACATTTGGAATTGATGCCTACAAAGTAGAAGTAGAAACACATTGCGAAAAACAACTTCCTTCGGTAACAATTGTCGGCTTGCCCGATAATGCCGTAAAGGAAAGCAGAGAAAGAATTATTGCCGCACTAAAAAATTCCGGCATAGAACTCCCACACAGAAAAATTACAGTGAATCTTGCACCGGCTGATATTAAAAAAGAAGGAAGTGCATTCGATCTTCCGATTGCAGTGGGCATTCTTGCATCAAACGAAGTTGTGCAAACAGAAAAATTGGAAGAAACTTTACTGCTCGGCGAACTCTCGCTCGATGGGACTCTCCGCAAAGTTAAAGGCGGCTTACCGATTGCAGTTGAAGTAAAAAAACTCGGAATAAAAAATTTTATTATCCCGAAAGATTCTGCTAAAGAAGCATCCATTGTTGAAGGCGTTAACGTTTACGGTTTGGAAAATTTGAACGAAGTAGTAAAATTTCTGAATAGCGAAAATCATTTTGAGCCGGTTTACACAGATAAAGATGAAGTATTCTCGCAAGTGAATACGTATCATCTCGATTTTTCCGATGTGAAAGGACAGGAAAATGTAAAACGTGCATTGGAAATTGCCGCCGCCGGAGGGCACAATATTCTGATGATCGGACCTCCCGGTTCCGGTAAAACTATGCTTGCAAAAAGACTACCGGCGATCCTTCCTCCGTTAACATTTGATGAAGCACTCGAAACCACAAAAATTCATTCCGTTGCCGGCATACTTCAAAAAGAAAAAGCATTAATAACCGAACGCCCGTTCCGCAGCCCGCATCACACTGTAAGCGATGCGGCGCTTATCGGCGGCGGTAGTATTCCGAGACCGGGTGAAGTTTCTTTTGCACATCACGGAGTTTTATTTTTGGATGAACTTCCCGAATTCAAAAAAAATGTTTTGGAAGTTTTGCGTCAGCCGCTCGAAGATTATAAAGTAACAATCAGCCGCTCTAAAATGTCGTTGGAGTTTCCGGCTAACTTTATGCTTGCCGCCGCTATGAATCCGTGTCCGTGCGGATATTTTACCGATCCTACAAAGGAATGCACATGCAACACGGCGCAGATACAAAAATACATGGCTCGTATTTCCGGACCGCTGCTCGATCGAATTGATATTCACATCGAAGTACCCGCCGTAAAGTTTAAAGAGCTTGCCTCAAGTTCGACAGGCGAAAAATCCGAAGAGATAAGAAAGCGCGTTATTGCCGCGAGGAAAATTCAGCATCAAAGATTTGAAGAAATGAAACACATTTTCTGCAATGCCGATATGGCTACAAAAGAGATCAGAAAATTTTGCAAACTCGATTCCGCATCGGAAGAATTGTTGAAAATGGCGATGACACGTTTGGGTTTATCTGCTCGGGCATATGATAGAATAATAAAAGTAAGCAGAACAATTGCCGACCTCGAAAACTCGGAGAACATTTTATCACAGCACATCAGCGAAGCCATTCAATACCGTACACTCGATAGGGAATTGTGGGGGCACTAAGTACAAGTACGAAATACGAAGTACGAGGGACGAAGATAAGTACGGAGTACGAAACAATAATTTTGGATTTACGAATTACGATTTTGGAATTGAAGAATACGAGACCTTTGCAAGTACGAGTTACGAAGTACGAGGGACGAAGATAAGTACGAGTTACGAGGGACGAAAATTAATTTACGAATTACGATTTTGGAATTGAAGAATACGAGACCTTCGCAAGTACGAAATACGAAGTACGAGGGACGAAGATAAGTACGAGTTACGTGGGACGAAAATTAATTTACGAATTACGATTTTGGAATTGAAGAATACGAAACCTTCGCAAGTACGAGTTACGAAGTAGGAAAGGCGTGCTGAACACCCACTCTATAATATAGATAACAACCAATCAGTTACTTCCTCAATTGTAGGTAAAAAAATTTTGACGGTTCTTGCAACTAATAGGAATTAAAATTAGTTTTGCTATGTCCATATGTCTGAACATATGAACATAATTAAGAGGTTAAAAAAAATGACAAGTAAAATCGACCATCACAGTGCAATTCCGCTGCACGCGCAAGTAGAACAAATTCTCCGCGATCTGATCCACGAGCCTGACTATAGCGGTGGGAAATTTCTTCCGAACGAAGTTGATCTGGCAAAGAGACTCGGCATTTCAAGAAATACAGTTCGGCAAGCAACAAATAAACTTGTACACGAAGGGTTAATTGTCCGCAAGAAAGGAATCGGTACAAAAGTAGCAGATATGAAAACAGTTACTACCCGGCTTGATAGCTGGCTTAGCTTTACACAAGAAATGAACGAGAAGGGGATTCTTTTTCAGAACATTGATATTTCTGTTGAGTGGGTTGAGCCGCCTGATGAAGTTGCCGAGTTCTTCAACATATCAAAAGAGAAGCTCGTTCTTAAAATGGACCGCTTGAGAGGAATGGAAGAAGGTCCGATAGTTTACTTCACTTCTTATTTTCATCCGCGGATTGGATTAAAAGGAACAGAGGATTTTTCCAAACCGCTTTATCATACTTTGGAAGAAGATTATCACACTGTTGTTTCTCTTTCAAAAGAAGAAATCCGTGCGATGGTTGCCGATAAGCCAATCGCAAAAAAATTAAAAATAAATTCCGGCGACCCGATTTTGTTTAGGAAGAGATTTGTTTATGACCCCGGCAAAAGACCCGTTGAATTTAATGTCGGCTACTACAATGCCGAAAGATTCACTTATTCTATAGAAATAGAACGAGCTAAAAAATAAAAATATTCATCATCCGTACATCGAATTGATGAAACAAATCATAATAAAAATATCAGCCGGAATTTTTCTTCTGTTGGTTATTACAATGCTTTTGTTGCCGGGCACAACTGAAGAAAAAAAGAATGTTGTAAAATATTGGTACGTCGCCGGTGTAAATGATGCTATTCCTCCTTGTGTAAAATTATTCAATGAATCGCAAGACAGTATTTATGTTGAGTGTACGCCGATTCCATGGAACGAGCACGAGAAGAAAGTGCTCACGGCAATATTAAGCGGGGATCCTCCGGATGTTGTAAATCTTGTTACGCCTGTTCCGAAGTGGGCAGCGCGCAAAGCCCTTGTTAATCTTGATGAAATAATTAACAAAGACCGGTTGGATACAAATCAGTTTTTTCCAGCACTCTGGCGCGAAATGAAATACCGCGGAAGTATTTACGCATTGCCGGCATATACGGGCGCATTTGCTTTGTTGTACAATAAGAAAATTTTCAAAGAAGCCGGGCTCGATCCCGATAAACCTCCGCGAACGTGGGATGAAGTAAAAGAATATTCGAAGAAAATTTTGAAAAGAGTAAACGGAAAAATTGTACGGATGGGATTCGTTCCGCAGTACGGTACAATTGAAACTCCGTTAATAATTGCATTTGAACTCGGCGCAAAATTTATAAACGATGACGGCACGAAAGTAAAATTATCCGAACCGGGAATCGAAAAAGCTTTCCAATGGGAACATGATTTTTTTGATGTGTATTCGGTTAACGAAGTTTCAGCATTTATGGGTGGATTCGGTTACGGTAATCAGCACGGATTTATTTCCGAAAGGGTTGCAATGATTGTTAACGATAACAGTTTCATCGATCAAATAAAAAAGTATAAACCCGATCTCGATTACGGTGTTGCAATGATTCCAACTTTTGACGGTTTGCCTTCCGTATCATCTGCCGGAAGCTGGTGGCTTGCAATTCCAAGGGGAGCGAAAAATAAAAATACCGCATGGGAGTTCATGAAATTTGTTGTAAGCCGCACTACGCAATTAAAAGAAAGTATGAGTAGAGCAGAAACTCTTTTTCCTGTTAATAAAGAAGCGGCAAATGATCCGGAATTTCTTTCTCAGAATAAATACATGAAAATTTTTTCCGCACAAATGGAACAAACGAGATCCAAATCAATTGTTCCTTTAGCACACGATATATTCTGGCGGGAATTTTCGCTGGCACGCGAACGGTCTCTGCGAAATATTATGACGCCGGAACGAGCTTTAAAACAAGCAGAGAAAACAATCCAATCTTTTTTGGATAGAGCTTTGGATTATGACAATTATGTTAATTCCAAAATGGAAACCGAAGGATTCTTTGATTGAAAGTGAACAATAAAAATACCTTTTGGGGATATCTGTTCGCATCTCCGTGGCTCGCCGGCTTTTCAATTTTCGGCTTGTACCCGATTATTGTTTCATTCTATTATAGTTTGTGTCAGTATGATGTGCTGCGCGTTCCGCAGTTTATCGGTTTCAGAAATTATCAAGAATTATTATTTGAGGATCAGTATTTCTACACAACAATTTGGAATACACTCTTTTATACATTTGTTAGAACGCCGTTTGTAATTATCGGTTCTTTGATATTGGCAGTTATTGTCAGCAAAGCTGTTGCCGGCGTCAAATTTTTTAGAACAATTTATTTCATCCCATCGATAATATCCGGAGTAATTTTATCTGTTCTCTGGATGTGGTTGTTAAATCCCGAGTATGGATTAATAAACAACGCCCTTCAATTTTTCGGTATTCAAGGACCGTTGTGGCTGATCGATCCGGATTGGTCAAAGCCTTCAATTGTATTGATGAATATCTGGTCGCTCGGCGGCGGAAGAATGCTCGTCTTTCTTGCGGCAATTCAAAATGTGCCGAAACAATTTTACGAAGCTGTTGAAATTGACGGCGGCGGATGGTGGGCGAAATTTAAAAATGTCACGGTTCCTTTCATATCGCCGGTTCTGTTTCTCTGGTTCATTTTGGAAATGATTTTTTCTTTGCAAGTCTTCGTTGAAGCATACATAATGACAAAAGGCGGACCCCTCAACTCTACATTGTTTTACAATTTATATCTCTACAACAAAGCCTTCGATGATTTTGACATGGGCTATGCATCCGCGCTCGCATGGTTACTTTTCATTATTGCCGGCATCATCACGTTTGTTCAATTCAAGTTCAGCAAGAAATGGGTTTACTACAGCGGCGGAGTTGAGAAATGACAAATCACAAAAGAAATAATTATTTCATTTTTATTTTGATGGCTGCTATGGCTGTTTTTTTTCTTCTGCCGTTTTTATGGATTGTACTTACTTCCGTTAAACCAGAATCGGAAGTTTTCTCAACAAATTTTTTTCCCACTACAATTCAATTCGATAACTACGTAAAGTTGTTCGATAAAATTCCTTTTCTGAGGTATCTGCAGAATTCGGTTTTTATTACAACTATTGCGGTGATCGGCGTTGTACTTTCAAGCTCACTTGTCGGATACGCATTCGGCTGTATTGAATGGAAAGGGCGGAACGCATTATTCTATATCGTAATTGCCTCGATGATGCTGCCTATTCAGGTAACAATGATTCCAATTTTCGTAATCTTCAAAGAGATAGGCTGGCTCAATTCGTTCAAGCCGTTAACCATTCCGATGTTTTTGGGCGGCGGTTCATTCAATATTTTTTTGATGCGTCAATTTTTTATGACCGTTCCCAAAAGTCTTTTGGACGCAGCTCGAATTGACGGCTGTTCCGAAATTAAAATTTACTGGAAAATTGTTTTGCCGCTTGCGAAGCCTGCACTTGCAACAGTTGCAATCCTTACGTTCATGTTTGTGTGGAATGATTTCCTCGGTCCGCTGATTTATTTATCCGATAAAGCCAAAGGAACGCTGGCTTTGGGATTGGGACAACTTGCCGGTCAGCAGCAGCCCGAGTGGGCAATATTAATGGCGGCATCGGTTTTAATGATGCTTCCGGTTATCGTAATCTTTTTCTTCTTCCAGAAATATTTTATAAAAGGTTTTACGATGAGCGGAATTAAAGAATAAAAAATGTTGATTGCGGGAGGCACAATTGAGAAAGGCAAATGCACTTACACTTTTTTTGATTATCTGTTTTTTATCCGGAACAAATATTTTGTTTGCCGGAACAACCGGAAAAATTAAAGGAATAGTGATCGATAAAAATTCCGGCACACCTCTGCCGGGTGTTAATGTTATTATTGTTGGCACTCCGCTCGGTGCGGCGGCAGATTTAGACGGCGAGTTTATAATTCTGCAAATACAACCCGGTACGTACACTCTCAAAGCATCGATGGTTGGTTATCAAACCGTGTTCATCGAAAATGTTGTTGTGAAAGTTGATCTAACCACAAGTGTAAATATTGAGATGATTGATGAATCAATTTCTTTGAACAAAGAAATTATCATTACCGCCGAAGCGCCGGTTATTCAGAAAGATGTTACTGCAAGCATTCAAAATATTGGTGTCAGAGAATTCGAGAGGCTTCCTTCGAGAGATGCAAAACAAAGTTTGATGGTTCAAGCCGGGGTGTTCTTCGATCCGATTCCGGTAGTTGGAGGTTTGGGATCTGCGGGAAAAGGAGAGAACCGTTACTCTGTGCGCGGCGGCAGCCAGGATGAAGTAAAATGGTTTATCGATGGAGCGCGTGTAAGTAATCTTTTGCTTGGCAGAGCGGATTGGGGCGGCTCGTTCACAAATATTAATTTGTATGCGATAAAAGAAGTACAGGTAATGACCGGCGGATTTACCGCTGAATACGGAGAAGCTGAATCCGGAATTGTAAGTATCGTAACAAAAGAAGGCGGCAATGATTTCCACGGCAATGCAGAAGTAATTTACGGACTTGCCGGTCAGCATCACTTCGGCAATTATTTATATGATCCGAAAACTCAAAAAGAATTTTTAGATAATACTTTGCCGGATGGTTCGCTCGATCCGAATTGGTGGACACCGCTGCGTCAATCTCAAATTTACGACTACAGAGAAATTCCCGATTACACTTACAACTTAAGTTTGGACGGACCTCTTTTCAATCTCGGCGGCTCCAAAATAAATTTCTTCACAACAACGCAATTCAAACAGCAAGCATACACACTGCCGCATCCGCGCGATTCGCGAAATACGAAAAATGTTTTGTTCAATCTTTCGTACGGTCCCGAAAATATTAAAATGAAACTCACCGGTTTCTATAATCACGATGCGCATTCAACCTTGCAAGAAAACGGCGACTTTACCAATCAAGCAAAATATTACAGAGGATGGGGCTCGCTTTTGGATACGTACACGTATTCGCTCAATTATAATTTTACACATGTTCTTAACGATAGATTATTCTATGAATTAAAACTGGGAACATACTGGTCTCGCTTTAAAGAGCGACCGAGCGAATATAATTTGGCTGGCGCAAGTAAGAATCCGACTATCTGGGGCTTCCACAGATTTGACGGATACGAGAGTGAACCTTTCGATAATTATTCGCCGGTGATCATCAATGATATTTTAACCGGAGATATTTCATTAACCGGAAATATCAACTGGCAGTTCGATAAAAATAATTTGTTGAAGGGCGGTTTCGAATTCCGCTACAACACGTACGATGAAAAAGAAAATTACAGACTTCCTTCTTTTACGCGCGATAAATCTTTGTGGCTCAACAGAGGTTTGATGGAAACTTATCACCCGATTCAAGGCGCGCTGTACATTCAGGACAAAATGGAATTTGAAAGCATGATTTTGAATATCGGATTGCGTTACGATTATTTCGATCCCAACTATGATTGGTTCGAAACAACTAATCTGTACAACCTTTCGATTAATCCAAATTATGATCCGGCTCTCGATACGGATAAAGATCAGATCGACAACAACGGCAGTGTAAAATATTCTTTTGAAAATGTTTTGAACAAACCGAGAAAAGCCGCAAAAGTTTACCACATGATTAGTCCACGCTTTGGCGTTTCATTTCCGATCAGCGAGAATTCTTTGCTTCATTTTAATTACGGTCATTATTATCAAATGCCGCCGCTCGATCAAATGTTCGAACTTGGTTATTTCAGACCTGAATACATCGTTAAAAAAATTATTACGGAAGCCTCCGCTGCAGCAGCAGAAGGAAGAGAACCGAGACACATTGCTTCGAATGACGGCGACCCGGAAAGAGTTGTTGGTTTTACAAACCAAGCATTGAAACCGCAAAAGACAATTATGTTCGAAGCCGGCATCAAACAAAATTTTGAAGGAATCGCGGTGCTCGATGTAACGGCATATTACAAAGATGTGTTCGATCAAACATCGGAACGAATTGGATTGTTCGATCATCACATTTACGGATGGGACCCGATAAATAACGTAACAACGCCGAACAGTTCGTATCAAACTTTTTTAGCCGGCGATTACGCCGATTCGCGCGGTTTCGAAATTTCTCTGCGAACACTTTTCAGCAGTATCATTTTCTTCGATATCAATTATAGTTTTTCGAGAGCAACCGAAGGACGGGCAACGCCGGGCGTTATCCGCTACGATGAAGATGGAAATGTTAACTACACATGGGATTCGGATGTAAACAAAAGAATACCGGTTGAAAAAAGTTATTCGCGTCCGCACGTTCTGCGTGTGAACACTTTTATAAAATACCCCGATAGTGATTCTCCCGGTCTGATCGATAATATTTTTCACGGAACGAGTTTAAGTCTCCTCTTCAATTATTTCAGCGGACAGTCGTTCACATATCTTCAGCCAACTGATCCGCCGGACACGTACAACAATTACCGCTTCCGGGCAATCAGAACAATTGATATGAAGATTGAAAAATTGATTGAGTTGTGGGATCACCACAGTGTATCGCTCTACATGCAAGTAACAAACTTGTTGAATGAAAAAAATCTGAGATCATACGGCGATGCTTTGTTTGATGCCGAAGCAACAAAAAATTATATCGAGAAGGGAACAGTAACTCCGGTTGATGCCGACGGATACGACATCGGCTGGCAAAATTATTTTGAAACAAGAAAATTCTTTTTCGGAATGAGATACAGTTTTTAAAATAAAACAAAACAGACTATGAAATCGAAAACAATAATATTCTTATTTCTGCCTCTGCTGATTTTTGCACAAGCACGAAAAGCCGAATTCAAAATTCATGATAGAGGCGTGCTGTGGGAAACTATGAAGGACGACGGCACAATTGGTGCGCCGGATCCGACAAACCGCTTTCAATATTATCCGGGTATGGATTGGCCCGGCGGACCAAACGAAATGTTGAAAGACGATCAAAGATCATACATGGTCGGTGCCGGCTTGTGGATCGGCGGATATCATTCCGACGGAAGTTTATTCCTCACCGAAAACGGTCCGTTCCTGAATGTTGATAAAAGCACTTTCACTCTTCTTGAAAAAACAGACAACTTTATTGAAAGCAGCAGCTTCAATCCGAATGATGCTGAACAAATCATCAAAATGAATTTGACTACTTCGGAAAATATTGAAGTGAAAAGAACAAGCAGAGTTTGGAGCTACCCCGGCAGTAACAATTTTATTTTGATTGAATACGAGTTCGTGAATAAAAACAGTTCGCGTGTGAATGATATCTATTTTGGGTTTCCGTATTTGATACGACCGAGTTATCAGGATTTTGTTGTTCACAACGGATGGGGAGATGATTTCAACCGCACAGATGAAATTGTGAAATATGATGCGGAGAATAAATTACTTTTTGCGTACGACGATACGCCGAATTTCAGCTTGCCGAACGATGTCGGAAATTATCGGGACGATAAAAACGAATTGCGAACAACCGGTTATGCCGGATTTGCACTTGTTGACGCAGCTAACGCGAAAAATAATATTCCGCAGCCTTCAAATATTTTTTATGCACAACTTCTGAATAACGAAAAATATTTTACGCTCACCAGCAGTTCTGCGGCGAACATGTACAAAATTCTAAACGGCGAAGACAAAACTTTGCAAGCAAGCGGGACGGATAAACTTACACCGTTCACGATGATTTCTGCCGGACCATACGATATCGAAGCGAACGGCACAGTCAAAATTGTTTTAGCCGAAGCTGTTGCCGGTATTTCATTAACGGATGCTTTAAAAGGTTTGGCATCGCAAGCTCTGCTTCCTCAAGGAGAAAATTTGTTGAAGCAAAGTATCGCCAAAGCAAAAAATATTTATGCAAATAATTTTGTAGTGAATATTCTTCCGCCGCCTTCTCCCGAAATGGAAATTATTCCCGTGCCGGAGAATCAATCAATTACAATCAACTGGAAACCGGTTGAAGATTCGTGGAACGATCCGTTCACAAACACAAATGATTTTCATGAATACAAACTTTACAGAAGCAGTCTTTCTTTTATCGGTCCGTATGAATTACTCAAAACAATTCGCCCGGGCAGAACAACGGACAGAGACCGTTATTACGATTCCGAGAAAAATAAATGGGTCTTCGAAGACAGAACAATCAGTCTCGGTGCCGGATATTTTTATGCGGTCACATCGGTTGATAAAGACGGAAACGAAAGCTGGATGACAAATCGAAACGAAGAACCGGTTCACGCAATCAGGAATCCGGCAGAGAACGCATTGAACGTAAAAGTTTTTCCGAATCCATTTAAAAAAGTTTCAGGCTTTCCGGTCAGCGGTTCGGAAAATTCTATCGTGTGGACAAATCTTCCGGCTGAATGCAAAGTTAGAATCTATACAAGCAACGGCGAGTTGATCAAAACTATGGAACACAAAAGCCAGTTATCCGGCGAAGAGACGTGGGATCAATTAACAGATGCCCGTCAAAGAACATCGCCGGGAATTTATTTCTGGACAGTTGAATCTTCCGTCGGTAATGCCAAAGGAACATTATTAATAATAAAGTAGAAAACAATTATGAAAATAAAATTATCGATAGTTTTAGTGATGTTGTTATCGGGCGCACTCCGCGCTCAATATGATTACGGTTTCGATTTTGCAAAAACCGGTTCTGCCGGCTTGCAGTTTTTGAAGATCGGCGTTGGTGCAAGAGAAAGTGCGATGGGTGAAGCAGTGACCGCCGCAGTAAAAGATGTGAATGCAGTTTTCTGGAATCCAGCCGGGCTGGCTTACGTAACAAATTATCAAGCATCATTTTCACAAAACAATTGGCTTGTTGACAGCAAACAAATTTCTGCCGCTGTTGCGGTTCCATTCGGATATTTCAGCATTGCATTGAGCGCAGTTTCTTTTTCGATAAATGAATTTGAAGAAACCACCGTAACAAATCCGGAAGGCACCGGCAGAATGGTTAATGCCGGTGATGTGATGATCGGAATTTCCGCCGCACGAATGTTTACCGATCACTTGTCAATCGGCGGACAAATAAAATATGTTCACGAAAAACTTGACGACTACAGCATCGATAATGTGTTGTTTGATATAGGCGCGTTGTATTACACCGGTTTCAGAAATCTGCGGCTCGGTTTTGCATTGCAGCATTTCGGTCCCGATATGAAAATGGTTGATCAAGAATTTAGAACACCGCTTCTTTTCCGTCTCAACGCAACCGATGAAGTGTTTGACTTGCAAGATATGAGTTTGACTGCTGCGCTAGAACTTGTTCACTCAACGGACAATGTTGAAGTAGTAAACGTTGGTACGGAATTAAAATTGTATGAATACTTTTTTCTTCGCGGCGGATACAGATTCAATACAGACGAAGGAAAAATTTCTTTCGGCTTTGGTGTAATATCTCCGCAAGTAACCGGTGTCAATCTCAAGTTCGATTATTCGTTTGTGAAGTCGGAAATCGTTTTTGAAGACATTCACCGGTTTACAGTAGGAATCTCTTTCTGAAATGAAAGCATTTAAAAACTTATTGCTGATAATTATGCCGATGTTAATAAGCGCGTGTAAAATAACAAACATAACACAACCGGGCTCTGCCGATAAAAATTCCGAGATAGTTGTGAACATCACGGTAACAGCAAGCGATGTTCCGGAAACAAATCCGCACAAAGGTTTGATTGGAATTTTATTGCCCGCCGATTGGGATGTTGTTGGCGGCAATTATTCTTGTTCGCTCGGATCCGGTTCGTTATCTATTAATAATGAATGGAAAGATTCGCTCGAAGCTTGTTATCCTTCTTCCGGCTTCGAAGGAAGTATGAAATGGATTTGTTTGCTTTCGGATAACGGCTACACTTACAATACACCGGTTGATGTTAATATCGAACTGCGATTGAAAACCGGGAACGCAGAGGGATGTTTTAAACTCGGCTACCTTGTAAGCAAAGCTTCATCCGGATTAATTTGTTCCGGCAATGACGGCTGGGCGCCGTTTTCGTACCCGAATAATATTTCTGTTCCGTACGGAACTACTTGCGAAGAAAAATTTAAAGTTGAGAAAGCCGATGAATGGGATTCGTTGTTCAACAGAAAATCCGGCTGGACGGGCGCGGATGGAATTTATTCGATCCCGATCAACTCAAGCGAAAAGCCGGAAGGTCAGGATCATTTAATTTTATTCAGCGATACTTTTATTGGAAATGTTGATGCGAGCGGAAAAAGAATCAGCACAACCATTGTCAACAACACTTTGGCATATTTGAAAAGCAGCGAACCGGTCGAAGACAGTATTGCATTTATGTGGAATAAAAACGGCACATCGCCAAAAGCAGTTTTTGTTCCCGAAACTTCTACTTCCGACGCAAAAGATTTTTATTGGTTGATGGATGGAATAAAAATCGCCGACACAATTCATGTATTTGCACTTCGTTTGAAAACTACCGGCACGGGCGCTTTTGATTTTGGCATAAATGGAACCGCGGTAATTTCTTTCACTTTGTCGGAAGAGAAATACCCGGTGAATGTGAAGCAGATTGATTTTCCATTCTTCAAAATTGACGGAAGCAAAACAACAGTTTTGGGACAGGCGATTCTTCCGAATACAAAAGAGAGCGGCAATAAAAATTATGACGGTTACATCTATGTGTATGGACCTCGCGACGGCGATTCGGGAAAAAAATTAATCGCAAGCAGAGTTCTGCCCGAAGATTTTATGAATTTCGACAAATGGCAATTCTGGAACGGGAACGAATGGACAAATGATTTTTCATCTTGTGCACCAATCACTGATCAAATCTCGCAAGAATTCAGCATCTCGGAAATCAATGATAAATATTTGCTTGTCTGCCAGATTGGTTCCTCTGTCGCGGTTCGTTTCGGTCAGTCGCCGGTTGGTCCGTTCGATTTTTACAACGAAGTTTACAAATGTCCCGAAGTAAATATTTCGGGAAATGTTTTTGTGTACAATGCAAAAGCACATCCGTCTCTTTCGGATAATAATTCTTTATTGATAAGCTACAACGTGAACACGTTGAGCCTTTCTGAAAATATTAACAATGCAGATATCTATCGTCCGCGTTTTATAAAATTAACAATCAATGAAAACGGAGCGGATGTGAAAGAGGAAGAAGAACTGCCAGCCGCTTTCAAGCTGTTCCAAAATTATCCGAACCCGTTTAATCCATCCACTACAATTGAGTACGTGATTCCCAGCGTAGAGACGGGATATATCCCGTCTCTACAACAGGTTACGTTAAAAGTTTACGACATCCTCGGAAGAGAAGTTGCAACGCTTATTAATGAAGAACAAACAGCGGGGAAATATTTTGTACAATTTAATGCAGCGCAGATTTCCAATTTGCGCCGCAATTTATCGAGCGGAGTATATTTCTACACATTAAGGGTAGGAGATTCTTCGTCCTCCGATAAATCGGAGTCCTCAGAATTTAAGGAAACAAAAAAGATGGTATTTGTGAAATGAAAATCGTCCCGGTGAAAATATTTTTTGTTGTGCTGTTTGTTTGCGCATCAGCAATTATTGCACAAGAACAAATTAGTTTGAAAGCGGACGGTACAATTCCGGTGTGGCTGACAAACGGTCCGTTTGAAATTAAAACCGTAGGCTTTGGCGAACTTTCTGATGATCAACCGGTTGAAGAAGCAAACATCAATCCGGTTTATGGAAGGGCAGAAAAAAATCTTTCCGTGAAAGAAGAAAATACATTGTGGCTCTATTCAAGCACAAAAGAAAACGGTTACATTGATTTCAACGAATACTACGGCTGGAAAATTTTTAATACGACGGAAAAAGTTTGGTATGCAAAAATAATTTATGCGTTTGCAAAACTTTATTCTAACGAAGAGCAAACAGTTATAATAAAGTTCGGTGGAAACACAATAATCGGAATATCTTTCAACGGTGAAGTGGTTTACAAGTCTTTGAAAGAGACCAACTCTGTTAAAGATAATTTTTCCGACACGATCACATTGAAGAAAGGGGAAAACAATTTATTAATAAAAGCTGCCAACACACATAAAAATCATGCTGCGGCTTTTTACGATCCGTTAAAATATGAATGGGGTTTCTATTGCAGATTAACCGGCTTGAATGATGAAACGCTGCCGGGAGTTTCTGCTTTGATTGATAAAAAAAATGTTAAAACGGATTTCAAAGTTACCCCGACTTTCTTCTACAAAAAGATTAACGGCGAACTCGAACAGAAATATTTTGTAGAAATTAATTCAACGACTGAACAAAAAAGCAGTGCAGAGCTTTCGCTCAAATACAACAATAAAGAATACAAATTTTCATTTGATGAAATAGAGTTCGGGCTGAATCAAAAAGAAATTTATTTGCCGGAACCAAGAGCACCGCAAACAATAAATGCAAAGTTAACTCAGCAAAATTCTTCGCTGGAAAAAGCAATCGCACTGCAAGCTCTGCCAAAGTACGAACTTTATTTTATGCCGACTACACACATGGATATCGGTTACACAAATCCGCAGCCGGTAGTTGTTGAAAGACAATTGAATACACTCGATCAAGTTGTGGAAAAATGCGGGTCGGATAAAAATTTTAAATGGACAATCGAAACAATGTGGCTGCTCGATAATTACCGGCAGTCGAGATCAAAAGAAAAGTTCGATAAACTTATCACACTGATTAAAAAAGGGAGAGTTGCAGTCTCACCGATATTTTCAAATCCATTCACGGGATGGATCAGTGAAGCGGAACTGGCGGAAAGTTTTAGAATTGCGGAAGAATACAAAAAGAAATACGGCATCGAATATTCCGGCGCACTTTACAATGATGTACCGGGGCAATCGTGGGCACTGCCGCAAGCTTTGAAAAAATCCGGCATAAAATTTCTTGTTGACGGCATCAACGAAATATTCGCCGATTACAAATTCCAAAAAAGTCTGCCGAAAATATTCAACTGGGTCGGTTCGAACAACGATACGATTCCGGTTTATTTAACTGAAGCATACGTTGAAGGTTCTCGCTACGGACTTGAGCGGAATGTGAATGCGGCGGCTTACAGAATTTGGCACCGCATCAACAATATTATTCAGCGTGAATATCCGTTCACAAAAATTTTGATCAACAGTGCTTTCTCCGATAACAGCGGGATTGCAATTAATCAGTACAACAATGCAATAAAATGGAATGACGAATACGAGTACCCGAAGTTTGTCGTTGCAACGTTGAATGATTTTTGCAAAGAATTGAGCAAAGAAAAATTAAGCTCGCTTAAAAATGTGAAAGGAGATTGGACTTCCGATTGGGATATTCTTTATCAAGGCGAAACCAAAAGACAGTTGAAATACAGATGGATTCAAAATCATTTACCGCCGGCAGAAATTTTGTCCGTGTTTTCATCGATTGAAAATCTTCACGCAAATAATTTTGCAGCCGAGATCAATTCTATTTACAAAAGCTTATTGAATTATTCCGGGCACGGCAGCGGACTCGAATACGGATTCGGCTCGGCGGAAGAAAATAAAATCACGGAAGAATTCAGGGAAGAGTTTGTTCATAAAGCGTATTTGAAAACCAACGAATTGCTCGAAAGAATTTTGTACCGATTAACAGCGCCGAAAGAAAGTTTCGATTCACACGGCGTTGTTGTTTACAACACTCTTTCATGGAGCCGTTCGATGCCGGTTCAGATAGAATTTCCGCAAACCGATTTTAACAATTATGAAGTGATTGATTTAGCGGCAAACCAAAAAATTGACTCGTACAAAAAAGGCGGTAAACTTTTCTTCATTGCAGAGGATGTACCGGGCATAGGTTACAAACAATTTCAGCTTGTGAATTCAACAGCAGTTTCACCCAATAGAATAGAGAGCGGCGGCACGGTTGAAAATAATTTCTATAAAATAATTTTTGATGGCAACGAACTTTCTATTATTGATAAATCTTCCGGCGAAAATATTTTGAATGTGCTTTCTCCCTTAAAATCATTTGTCCCGGTTCGGAAGAGATTTCAACTCGATGAAAAATTTTTACCGGCTGTTGAAAAATTCATGAAGCCGCAAGTAGAAAAAAATAATGTTTACGAAGAAATTGGGCTTGAATATCAAAACGAAATATTCAGCATAATAAAATTTAGACTCTGGAAAAATCTAAACAAGATTGATGTTGTACTGCAGACAAATTTAAACGGGCTAAAAGAAACAAATTACACCGAGGAATATGGTTTGCCGTTCGCGTTTAATTCCGTGAAAGATAAAGTTTATTTCGAAACTTTAGGCGGATTAACTTCAATCGAAGACCGCTTCAAAGCTGCCGGACATAATTTTATGTCAATACGAAGAGCGATTGGAATTGAAAACGAAAAAAGTTTTTTCATTGTTGCCTCTCCCGGCTGCCGGATTTTTGTCCTCGATACACTAAATAATCAAAATATCCTGATCGCAAATGTTTTGAACAATTTTCCCGAATCATGGAATAGAAACGAGGATAGAAACGGCAGTCTGGAATTTAAATTCAGTATCGCAAAAGTAGATGCAAGCGATACAGACATTTCTACTTTTGGCTGGGAAGAGGCGGTCGAACCCGCAATTAGAAGAAGCTGGTATAAAAAAGATGAACCGGTTAAACAGTTTCTCACGGCTTCCAATTCCAAAGTGAAAATAGTTTCGATCCGTCCGATTGACGAATCAAAAAACAATTATGAATTGCTTTTACAAAACCCATTGCCGGGCAAACAAAAAATTACAATTACATCCGAACTCTTATTTGCGGGATCAAAAATTTCCGAGATCAATTTCCTCGGCGAAAAAATTGAGAACATCGCTATAAACAACAATTCAATTACGCTCGAGATTTCTTCAAACTCATTTAAAAAAATATTGGTACAAAAGTACCGGTGAAAAAACAAAAACAGAGGAGGCAGTTTATGAAGAAAATTACAAATGCATTTAGATTAACCCTTTCGTTGATTCTGATAGCGGTTGTGTTCAGCGGTTGTTTGATTCGTGAGGTCGAACAACCGGCAACCGTTAAAACCGGCGGAGAGTTTCAAGTTAAACTTACCATTACCGATAAAACCGCCGATGCAAATGCTCATTACGGTGCGGTGTGCGTATTGGCTCCGGACGATTGGGAGTTTGTTTCAGGCAGTTACGATTCTCAAGTTGGCACCGGAATATTTTTATTTGATTCGTCCGCCAAACCGGTTTACGGAAATATCGATTCGGTACTCGCTCCGCCGGCTGGCATGAAATGGATTAAACTGCTTTCCGATGCCGCTTTTACAAACCCGGCAGATGTTATTCATGAAGCAACTATTAATTTAAAAGTCGGACAGAAAACCGGTGATTACAATATCGGTTACTTTACAACAAAAAATTCTGCTGACTTGCTCGGCAGTTTAAATATGTCAGATGAAGATAACGATAATGCGTGGTCGGATACTTCAATGAATCATAAAGTTACTGTTGAGCTTGCGGTAGGAGTTGAAGATGAAAAAGTTGTTCCTACAAAATTTTCTCTCGATCAAAATTACCCGAATCCGTTCAATCCGGAAACAACTATTCGTTACTCACTTCCGGTTTCAGGTTACACAACTTTGAAAGTATATGATATTCTCGGCAAAGAAATTGCGGTGCTTGTGAATGGAAGTAAACAAGCCGGACAACATTCCGTACAATTTTCAGCAAATAATTTACAGCTTACAAGCGGGATTTATTTTTACGAATTGAGGGTAGGAGATTCTTCGGCCTCCGATAAATCGGAGTTTTCAGAATTTAAGGAAACAAAAAAAATGATACTCACGAAGTAAAACCGGACGACTCTTTAGGAGACCTAACAAGCTGCGGAGCGTGTTATAAAAATCTCTTTATCGAGTCGTCCATTCAATTTTCTTTGGAAGACGATGAAAGTAAAATCAGTTAAAAATTTTGGAATACAATTTAAAACTAACCGTCATAAAATGATAGGACAGGACGGCGCGTTTACAATTCCGATTAACAACGGTCTTCTCTGGTATTTTGGCGATACATTGATCGGAAAAAGAATTCCCGGCGAAAGTCTTTGGTATCCCGGCGGCAAACCCGTTGGACCAAAAGACATGAGCGGAATGGACGGCATAGAAAAAATGTTGAACAACACCGGACTTATCAGTACTAAGAATGTTGATGAATCCGGTGCTGCCGATTTCAATTACATACTTGATGCTCAAGGAAATATTAAACAGTTAATTCCGCTTGGAAAAAATGAAGACCCGGATAGAGATCGAATCTGGTGTTTGCACGGCATCGTGCTGGATTCAAAAATCTATCTTTTCTTTATAAAGGTGGAAACGATAGAAGAAGGAATTTTCCCGGTTAATTTTAAAATCATCGGTTCGGGAATCGCAGTTGGAAATTCAGGAGACTGGAATTTTAAGAGAGTTACTTTTAACGGAAGCGATCTATTTTGGGGAGCAGAGCAGCCTCATTTCGCTTCCGCTGTTTTAAATATGGAAGGAGAGTATTTATATCTGTATGGGGTTTTGCAAGGCGAAGATAAAATTCAGCGCTGTTATCTTGCGCGGGTTAAGAAAGATGAAATTGTTCAACTCAATCGGTATGAATACCTTTCCGGTTTTAGCCCAACTTGGTCGAAACATATTGAAGATGCAATCCCGATTTTCGACGGGATGCCGAACGAGCAATCTGTTTCATTCAATAAATACTTGGGCAAATTTCTCGCGGTTCATTCGTATGATTTAAGCGGCAAAATTGTTGCACGCACTTCAGATAATCCGTGGGGACAGTGGAGTGACTCAACAGAACTTTATCACGTAAAAATTAATCACCCGGCAGAACTGCCGTACCCGCAATTAATCTATGCCGGCAAAGAGCATCCGGCGTTATCCAAAAACAACGGACAAACTATTTACATAACTTTTGTCGAATTCGAGGAATACTATCCTCATTTAATTGAAGTTACGTTTGAATAAAAATAAATACGAAAAAAATGAAAAACTATTCTTCGATCATAATAATTTTTTTAATAATGATTTTTCCAACAGCCGGTTATATGCAAGAAAAAATAACAAGCACGGTGTTCGATGATTTTCTCGAAAGTATCAGCAAGACTGCCGATCAAAAACAAAAGACGGAATTAGCGGATGAGTTCTATAAAAAAATTTTCTCTTCGCAGTACCCGGTTTTTGAAAACGACACAACATACATTCTCTTTTATAAAGGGGACAAAGATTCGGTTGGCATTCTCGGTGACATGAACAATTGGACGGAAACAAAATGGATGAAAAAAATTGAAGGCACTGATCTGTTTTATCTAAAAGGGAATGCGCCGGCAGATGCACGGTTCGAATACTGGCTCATGTTCGGCAAAAACAGTATGTGGTCGGTAGATCCGCTAAATCCTTTTAAATCACTCAACGGTTTCGGCGAACTTTCGGAGCTTGCAATGCCCGGCTACAAAAGGCATCCGTACTTCGATGAATATTTATACGGCAAAAAGGGAAGTGTTGAAAATTTGAAAGTGCATGAAATCGATTCAAAATTTTTGGGCTATGCACACACAATTCATGTTTATCTTCCACCGGGTTATAATTCACAAAAAAAATATCCCGTTCTCTATCTTCAAGACGGAATCGATTATGTAGAATTTGCACAAGTGCCCTCAACGCTGAATCAATTGCTACACGATAATAAAATCGAGCCGATGATTGCAGTGTTTGTAACTCCGCCGAATAGATTGAAGCCGGACACTCCAAGCAGAATGACGGAGTACGGTTTGAACGGCAGCTACGTAAAATTTTTTACAGAAGAGTTGGTGCAGTTCATCGATAAAAATTACAGCACCATAAACGATAACAAAGCACGTCTCGCTGCCGGAGATTCTTTCGGCGGACTCATCTCTGCATATATTCCTTTTGCAAGTCCCGATGTTTTTGCCAACGGTTACAGCCAATCTGGTTATCAATCTTTTCATAAAGATAAATTGATCAATTTCTACAAATCAGAAAAGAAGAAAGAGATAAAACTTTATATCGATATTGGAATTTATGAAGAAGTAGTCGGTGCATCTTTTCTGCCGAAAGACGAAACAAATTTTCTTGAAGCAAACAGACGCTTTAAAAAAGTTTTGGAAGAGAAAGGTTACGATTTCGTTTACAAAGAATATTCCGAAGGACATACGTGGGGCAATTGGAAAAGGCACTTGATAGATGCGTTAATTTATTTTTTCCCGAAGGATGAACGATGAGAATCGGAATTGATTTCGGCGGCACGAATGTGAAGTTCGGTTTGTTCGAAGAGAACGGAACGACGAACAAATTTTCGGTGAAGAAACTTGTCGAGTTAAAAAGCTCCAATAATTTGTTGCTGTTCAATCTGCTTGAAGAAACAAAAAAGTTTATAGGCGATGAAAAGATTTCATGTGGAGGATTATCAATAAAAGGCTTGGTTAACCGCAAAACCGGCGCGTTGATAAATGATATTGGAGCTGCAAACGAATTTGCCGGAGTGAATCTTCAAAAAATATTTTCGGAAAAATTAAGCACTCCGTTTGTAATTGATAACGATGCGCGTGCGTATGCATTCGGCGAATGGAGATTCGGTACCGGAAGAAATTTTGATTCTGTAATTGTAATGACACTCGGCACCGGTGTCGGTTGTGCCGCTGTGATCGATGGGAAATTATTCGGCTCGGAAAATCCAACGAGCGGCGTTCTCGGCGGGCATATCAGCATTGATCGGAACGGTGATGAATGCGCGTGCGGCAGCAGAGGCTGTTTGGAATTGTACTGCTCTGCTTCGGCTTTCGAGAAAAAAGTATTAAACACATTTCCTGAACTGAACGAAAAAGAAACTCCTTTAAAAATATTTTTTGATGAGTCGGAAAAAAATTCGGAGTACAAAATATTATTGGAAGAATTTCGCGAGAATCTCGCAATTGGAATTATCAATATTATTCATGCTTACGGAATAGATAAAATAATTTTGGGCGGAGGATTGATGAAAAGTCACGAAAAAATAATTCCCGGTTTGATAGAAATTGTTCGAAGAAGAGCATGGACGGTTCCGAAAGGAAACGTAGAAATTTTACCGGCACAATTGGAAGACAAAGCCGCGTGTATCGGTGCGGCATTTTTAGATAGATCATCATTCACATATTCAAGGAATATTAATGAAAGGTAACGACATAATGGCTGCGAGCCCTTTTCAAGCACCTCTACCAAAGGAACACGATGTGTACCCGAAAGGACTTTATGAAGTATTGCCAGCTTTCAGCATCGAAGCAGAAAAAATTGAAAAAGGTTACGATAAACTGACCGAACACATTGTTTCTAATATCAATAATGGTTTACGCGTTTTAGTTATCGATGGTTTTCCCGGAGTGAATTGGAACAATCTAATCACCGGCGTCCGGAATAAATTGATAGAGAAGAAAATTGATGCAGAAATTATCCGCTTCGAAAAATGTTTGCGCACGGCAGATGAAATCAATAAAGATCTCGAACCTTTTCTCGGCGGCGATGATAGAATTTTCGGGACACATTATCCGTTCGGTCCGGAAGTTTTTTTCGATACAAAAAAAGCTGCTGATTTAAGAATTGAATCTGCAATCAAACGCGGCGATAAATCCGGCAAACTTACAATCATTGCCGGCACCGGCGCATCGTTGATCGAATTGCGGGATGAGTTGTGGTACGTTGATATCCCGAAAGATACTGTTCAGGATATGTTCCGTGACGGAAAAGCAAACAACACCGGTTATACAACAAATGACTTCGAAGAATTTTATAAACGATCTTATTTTATTGAATGGCCCGCATTCAATCGTCAGAAAAAAAGAATTCTAAATGACATTTCATTATTTATCGACGGACAGAATGACGACAACCCGGCGTTTATCGGCGGCGGTGAATTTAGAAATGCTTTGAATGAATTATCTCGATCACCGTTCAGAGTTCGACCGTGGTTTTTCCCCGGTCCGTGGGGCGGGCAATATATGAAATGGCATATGAACCTCGACAAAGAGAAACCGAATTATGCATGGTCGTTCGAATTGATTGTGCCGGAGAACGGAGTGATATTCCAAAGCGGCGGTGAATTTCTCGAATGTTCGTTCGACTTTGTGATGTTTGCGAACAACAAAAATATTCTCGGTGAACAAGCAGCAAGCCAGTTCAAGTATGAATGGCCCATTCGTTTCGATTATCTTGATACAATTGACGGCGGCAGTTTATCAACACAAGTTCATCCGCGCCCGGATTACATCAAAAAAGAATTCGGCGAAACTTACACGCAAGATGAAACTTACTACATCGTTAATTCAAAACCGGATTCGAGAGTTTACATCGGACTTCAGGAAGACTGCAATGTTGATGAATTCAAAAAAGTATTACTGAAATCTGCCGAAGAAGAAAAGGAAGTTAATATCGAAAAATATGTGAACAGCGAACCGAGCAAGCCGCACGATCTATTCTGCGTTCCGAACGGAACAGTTCATTGCAGCGGCGCCGGAAATTTAGTTCTTGAAATCAGTGCAACTCCGTACATCTTTACTTTTAAAATTTATGATTATTTGAGAAGAGACCTCGAAGGGAAATTGCGGCCTATAAACATAGAACGCGGTTTTGCAAACATTCGCGGCGAAAGAAAAAGCAAATGGGTGAAAGAAAATTTACTTGCCAAACCAAAACTTGTTGATTCGGGAAGCGATTGGAAACTCTTTGAACTGTACGATAAGCCGTTTACGTTTTACAAAATTCTGCGGGTAGAATTTGAAACGAGTTACACGTTAAACACTAACGGCAAAGGTTATGCGATTAATCTTGTTGAAGGAGAAACGATTGATATTGTTTCGGCAAAAGGAAGAAAGACTTCGCTGGCATATATCGAAACGATGTTGATTCCGTCTGCGGCAGAACAAGTTACGTTTATCAATACCGGCAAAAAATCTTGCAAGCTTGTTCTTGTTCATGTAAAACCTGAAGTAGGAATTTCACTGCCGGTAAACGACCCGAACGATTAATAAAAGAGAATTCAATAATGGCTGAAATAATTTTTAAAAATGTATGTAAATCATACGACGGGAAAACAAAAGTTGTTGATGATTTTTCTCTAACAATAGGCGATAAAGAGTTTGTAGTTTTTGTCGGACCTTCGGGATGCGGCAAATCAACAACATTGAGAATGATTGCCGGCTTAGAAGAAATTAACGGCGGAGAAATTTTTATCGACGGAAAACTTGTGAATGATGTTCCGCCGAAAGACCGCGACATCGCAATGGTCTTTCAAAATTATGCTCTTTATCCGCACATGTCTGTTTTTGAAAATCTTGCTTTTGGTTTGAAGCTCAGAAAATTTGAAAAAGAAGAAATTAGAAGAAGAGTAAACGAAGCGGCGGCAATTCTCGGTATCGAAGGAATGCTCGGGCGCAAACCGAAAGAACTTTCGGGCGGACAGAAACAGCGTGTTGCGCTCGGTCGTGCAATTGTCCGCAATCCCAAAGTTTTCCTTTTCGATGAACCGCTCAGTAATCTCGATGCCAAATTGCGCGTGCAGATGCGTACAGAAATTTCGAAGCTTCACAAAAATCTTAATACAACGATGATTTATGTTACACACGATCAAGTTGAGGCGATGACGATGGCAGATAGAATCGTTTTGATGAAAGACGGAATAATTCAACAAGTTGATACGCCGATGAGCATTTACCGCAATCCGGTAAACAAATTTGTTGCCGGGTTTATAGGAAGCCCGGCAATGAATTTTATCGAAGGGAAACTGATCGAAAAAAATATTTTTGTTTCGAACGATGAAAAGATAAAAATAGAATTGAAAAATAAAATTGATACATCCGTTGATAAAAATATTATGCTTGGTATCAGACCCGAAGATATCAAAATAACATCTGCACAAAAATCCGACGGAGATCTAACAGCGAATGTGGAATTGTTTGAACCGCTTGGCAGTGAAGCGCTGATTCATTTTGTAATCGGCAATAATAAACTTGTCGGCAGATCTTTTTCGAGTGAAAATTTTAAATACAATCAAACGGTAAATATTTTTTTAGAGATGGATAAAATTCACTTATTCAACAGCACAAACGGCAAGACACTTTCACAAAACAAATAAGAATTAACATGGATATAAAAGAAATATTGGTTCTTCACCACAGCCATCTCGATGTTGGCTATACACACACTCAGCCGATTGTTTGGGAATTGCAGCGCGAATTTATCGATCATGCACTCGAACTTTTGGATGAAACAAAAGACTGGGGCAATTATGCCGCGCCGAAATGGACGATTGAAGTTACTGCGCAAGTTATGAAGTGGCTTGAAACCGCCGGCGAAGAAAAAATTAATAAGCTGAAATCTTACATCGTGAAAAAGAGAATTGGAATTTCCGGATTTGAATTTAACACAACTCCTTTGTGCAGTGCCGAGCAATTGATAAAGCATGTTGAAAAAGTTAAACGGCTCGGGGAAATTTTTGACGTAGAAATAAAAACCGTGAACCAGCACGATGTAAACGGAATTCCGTGGAGCGCGGTTGATATTTTACTTGATGCCGGTATCGAATTGCTAATCATGGCGGTTAATATTCATCTCGGCGGACCTATTGAAAAACGTCCATCGGTTTTTAGATGGAAGGGACCATCCGGCAGAGAAATTTTTGTGATGAACGGTGCGCATTACACAATGTTCGATCAGCTTCTTTACACGTGGGAAAATAGTATCGATAGAATGAAAGAAGGATTGGATAAATATCTTGAGCATCTCCGAAGTATGAATTACAAACATGATTTTATTTATCTCACAACTGCCGCCGCACCGGTATGCTGGGACAATTCTCCGCCGAGTATCGATGCTGCAAAACTTATTGGCGAATGGAATGACCGCGGGTTGGAGCCGGTTATTCGTTACATCACTCCGAATGAACTATTGGAAAAAATTAAATCATGTCCGGTTGATGAATATGAAATACGCACCGGCGATTGGACGGACTACTGGAATTTCGGATGTGCGAGTACGGCAGAAGTTACAAAAATAAATACCGCGGCAAAGCAGAAACTTTTTAAAGCCGATATGCTGAATGCTTTTTCCGGCATAGTTAAAAAATATTATTTCGATCTCGCAGAAAAAACTTGGCGGCACATCAACTTGTTCGATGAACACACGTGGGGTTCGTTCAACTCGATGGATGCCGATAATATTTTTTCGAAAACTCAATTCAATATCAAAGACAACGATGCATTTGTTGCCAACGAGACGGCAGAATATCTTTTGGTCGATCAACTTGAAGAATTTACTGGGAACCCGAAATCTGCAGAGAGCCAGCAAGGGATTGCGGTAATAAATATGAGCGGTATGCCGAAGAAAGAATTTGTACGTATTCCCGATTGGTGGAAACTTGACGGCAAACGTTTGCGTACTTCTCGTTTCGGATGGGACACACGGTACAATCAAACTGCAAATGCGCCTTTGTGCGGACCGGTTGAAGTTGATCCGTACTCGTATAAATTTATTCGCTTTAATGAATTGCCCGAAGGCGTACCGATTGATTCGCTGCAAGACGGAGAAATCTCTTCGGAAAAATCTGCAAGAAGATTAAACACGCTCGAAAAAACTCAAGAAGTGACTGCAACAAAATTTATCGAGTCGGATTTTTATAGAATTGAATTCAACCCGGACAATTGTAGAATCGTACGCGTGTTTGATAAAATCAACAAACGTGAATTGCTCGATGCAAAAAGCGATTATACTTTTTTCCAATTTGTCCGCGAGCGAACCGATCCTTTGTTCAAAGAAGAGAGACGCGCTTACTATGCACGCGAACTTGAAAAAGAACAGTATGATATTTCATGCTGGAACACCGAATGGGAAAAAATTATTGAAACAGCCTCGCGTCCGCTCGGTTATGAAATAGAGAAGACTGCAGAAGGAATTTCGTTAACACTTTCTTTTGAAGCGCCGGGAGTAAAAAGTTTCAAGCAGAAAATTCTTCTGCACGCTTTCAAACCCTTGATTTCGTTGAAGACTTCATTTTATAAAGAAGAAATCAGAACTCCCGAATCGATCTATTTTGTTTTTCCGCTCAAGCTTGAAAAAAAATGGGAATGTAATTTTGATACAGCCGGCATTCCAACCGAACTCGATACCGAACAATTGAGCGGTGCGAGCAGAGATTGGTTCACTGTTGAATCGTATGCTTCTCTTTATAATGATAATTACGGTGCTGTGTTATTTTGTCCCGATGCACCGATGATTCAAGCCGGTGATTTTAATTTTGGAAAGAGAAGCAAACGGATTGAAAGAAACGAAAACCCGCTTCTGCTTGCGTGGGCAATGAATAATTATTGGGACACAAATTTTCGTCCGGCACAACCGGGATTTATCGAACTCGAATATCATCTCACAACATTTCATGAATTCAATTCTGCTTCGATAAAAAAAGAAGCGGATTCGATGAAAGTAAAAACAGAAGTTCATCCGGCTATTTCGATTCCGGCATCTCGGCAAGGAAAATTTTTCGAACTCGATAATGATTCGGTTCACGTGCTTCATGTTAAAAAATCCGTTGTTGATGAAGCGGTTATATTCAGGCTTATTAATTATTCCGAAAAAAATATCACGGCTGCGCTTTCTCTTTACAATAAAAATTTTATAAAAGCAGAAAAGATCGATGTGCTTGAAGAACCGCAGAACGAGTTATCGATAGTGAATAACAAAGTAAAGCTAAATCTTGCAAGCCGGAAGATTGAATCAATAAAACTATATTATAGTTGATTTGAATAGCCGCGCAATTTTTAATAGAAAGGTATAAACTTGCTTGTGTTTTCTCAAAGATTTATGTTGAAGCGGAAAGAAATCTTTGAGCACTAAAATGAAAACGGCGCATATTAGGTTCTATGAAGAACTAAATGATTTTCTGCCGCCGCCGCAAAGGAAACAAAGATTTGATATTCACTTCAACGGCACTCCTTCAATAAAAGATGTTATCGAATCGCAAGGTGTACCCCACACAGAAATTGATTTGATTCTTGTTAACGGAACATCGGTGCGTTTCAATTATAAATTGAAAAACGAAGATGATGTTTCCGTCTATCCGCTCTTTGAATCGTTCGATATTTCATCTTTGCAAAGACTTCGTGCAAAACCTTTGCGGCATCCAAAATTTGTTCTCGATGTTCATCTCGGAGCGCTTGCAAAATATATGCGCATGCTCGGCTTCGACACGAAATATCAAAATGATTTTTTAGACGAACAAATAATTGAAATCTCTCTCAAAGAAAAACGCACCGCGTTGACGCGCGATGTGGGGATTCTCAAACAGAAAAAATTAACGCATGGTTACTATGTTCGAAATACAAAACCGGTTAAACAGATCGAAGAGATAATTATAAGATTCGATTTGAAGAACGAGATTAACGAATTCAGCAGATGTGTAAGATGTAACACGATATTAAGTTCTATCGAAAAAGAAAAAGTGATAAATGAAATTCCGCCGAAAGTAAGAATTGCACAATCGGAATTTTTTTATTGCTCTGTGTGTGATAAAATTTATTGGAAGGGGACACACTACGAAAAAATGAAAGTGATGATTGAAAAAATGAAAGCGTTGTGAACGAGAAAACGAAACATCATTAAAGCAATTCAATATTATTTATTTGAGAATGAATAATTATGCAAAAATTTTACTACCGTCCCAAACTTTATTGACATGATTAAAACTCTTGCAAGATCGATACTTCCTAATGATTTATATGCTTTACAAACAAATTTGACCCAGATAATTTTTTTGCAGTAACAACAACTTACAATACTTGATTTAATCGGATTGCAAAGAAAAGTTTGGGGCAGCTATAAAAAATTTCTATAAATAAGGCTTGACATCGCAAATGCAAAGCAGTATAATTGCACCTAACAATCATGGTCAACAATAAAAAACATATCGTCACAATCCAAAAGATTTCAGGGCGAAAAGTGTCCGTTGAAGTTGACCGCTCAAATTTACTTAATATCACCTCTTTAGATAACCTTCTATTAGGGATTATTATTCTAACTATTATTAGCATTATTAACCTAGTCATTATTCTAGGCTAATAATAATAGTCAATCCCTAAACCAACATAACATTACACAACGCATATTAAAACTTAGGGATTGGCTAAAGCCCTAATTGTATATCTGAAGTTATGTGTAAAAATAATTCAGAGGAAAAATGCGTTCCGATCTTGTAAAAAAAGGATTTGATAAAGCGCCGCATAGAAGCTTGTTAAAAGCAACCGGTGTTATAAAATCGGATGAAGATTTTAACAAACCTTTCATCGGTGTTTGCAATTCGTACATCGATTTAATCCCCGGTCATGTGCATCTTCAAGAGTTCGGCAAAATTGTAAAAGAGGAAATACGCAAAGCCGGCGGTGTTCCGTTCGAGTTCAACACAATTGGTGTTGATGACGGAATTGCAATGGGACACATCGGAATGCGCTTCTCGCTTGCAAGCAGAGAATTGATTGCCGATAGTTTGGAAACTGTTGTTGAAGCTCATCGTTTGGACGGATTAGTCTGCATTCCCAACTGCGATAAAATTGTGCCCGGTATGTTGATGGGCGCAGTGCGCGTAAACGTTCCAACAATTTTTATTTCCGGCGGACCGATGAAAGCCGGGTACACTCCTTCGGGTGAAGTGGTTGATTTGATTTCGGTATTCGAAGGAGTAGGAAAATTTTCTGCCGGACAGATTGATGAAAAAAAATTAAAAGAGCTTGAAGATTTCGGATGCCCTACTTGCGGTTCATGTTCGGGAATGTTTACGGCAAATTCGATGAACTGTTTGATGGAAGCCCTCGGAATGGCATTGCCGGGCAACGGCTCAATTTTAGCCGTTGATCCGAAAAGACATGAACTTGCCAAGCAAGCTGCGCGGCAAATTCTTGATGTTTTAAAATCGGATTTAAAACCCCGCGACATTATCACGCGCGAATCAATATTGAATGCCTTTGCACTTGATATGGCAATGGGCGGAAGTACAAACACTGTTCTTCACACACTTGCAATTGCACACGAAGCCGGAATCGATTTTGATCTCGAAGAGATAAATGAATTATCGAAAAAGACTCCGTACATCTGCAAAGTTTCCCCGGCAGTAAAAAATGTTCATATGGAAGATGTTGACCGAGCCGGCGGAATTTCTGCGATACTCAATGAGCTTTCCAAAGTTGACGGCGTTTTGGATTTATCACGACCAACCGTAACCGGCAAATCGATCGGAGAAAATATTAAAGCGGCAGAAGTGAAAGACAGAGCAGTTATAAAATCTATTGATGAACCGTACAGAAAAACCGGCGGGCTCTCGGTTCTCTTCGGAAATCTTGCACCGAAAGGATCGATTGTAAAAACCGGTGCGGTTGAAGAAAAAATGCTTGTGCATAAAGGTCCGGCTGTTATTTTCAATTCTCAAGACGAAGCGATTGCCGGAATTAGAAACGGGAAAGTAATACCGGGCAGCGTTGTTGTTATTCGTTACGAAGGACCGAAAGGCGGACCGGGCATGCCCGAAATGCTTGCACCAACAAGTGAAATTATGGGAATGGGAATCGGTGATAAAGTTGCTTTGATAACGGACGGAAGATTTTCCGGCGGAACACGCGGTGCTTGTATCGGTCACGTTTCTCCGGAAGCTGCTGTCAAAGGTCCGATTGCAGCTTTGAAAGACGGAGATATTATTTCAATTGATATTCCGAACAACTTACTAAATGTAGAATTGAGCGAAGAAGAAATAGAAAAAAGATTGAATGAACTACCGGTGTTCAAACCAAAAATTACAAACGGTTATTTAGGCAGATACGCAAAGATGGTTACATCTGCAAACACCGGTGCAGTATTAAGTTTACCAGATTAAAATAAAAGGAACAATTATATGCATACCAAGAAAAAGAATATGTCCGGAGCCGACATATTTTTCGAATGCTTAAAACGGGAGAATGTTGAATACGTTTTCGGATATCCCGGCGGCGCAGTATTAAAAATTTACGAACATCTTCACGATGTCGATTTTCTTAAGCATATTTTGGTTCGGCATGAGCAAGGTGCAACACACATGGCTGAAGGATACGCCAAAGCAACCGGAAAAGTCGGGGTTGTATTGGTTACTTCGGGTCCCGGTGCAACAAATACTGTTACGGGAATTGCAGATGCATATATGGATTCCGTTCCGATTGTTGTTTTCACCGGACAAGTTGCAACACATCTTATCGGCAACGATGCATTTCAAGAAGCAGATATTGTCGGCATAACACGACCGATCACCAAGCACAATTTTTTGGTGCGAGACGTAAACGAACTTGCATCCATAATTAAAAAAGCTTTTTACATTGCATCAACCGGAAGACCCGGACCGGTGCTTGTTGATCTTCCCAAAAATGTAATTAACAGCGTTTGTGAATTTAATTATCCCGAAGAAGTAGAACTGCGCGGATATAAATTGAGAACACACGGTCATCAAAACCAAATTAAAAAAGCGGCAACGATGATTCAGAAAGCAAAGAGACCGTTGTTGTATGTCGGCGGCGGCGTAATTATGTCCGGCGGCAATCGTGAATTATATCTGCTTGCAAAAGAAAATAATCTTCCGGTAACGATGACACTTCAAGGACTCGGTGCGTTTCCCGGAACAGAACCGCAATCACTCGGAATGCTTGGAATGCACGGAACGTACTGGGCAAATCAAGCTGTGAATAATTGTGATCTTCTTGTTTCGCTGGGTGCTCGTTTCGATGACAGAGTAACCGGCAAGATTGAAACATTTGCAACAAAAGCATACAAGATTCACGTTGATATCGATCCTACTTGCATCGATAAAAATGTTATTGTTGATCTTCCAATAGTTGGCGATGTAAAACATGTTATGGCGGAACTCGCTTCCGAGCTCAACACGAAACCGGATGTTGAAGAGTGGTGGGCGCAGATTGAACAATGGAAAGAAGAATGTCCGCTCGATTATGAAACGAACGACGGCAGACTTCGCTCGCAGTATGTTGTATCAAAACTTTCCGAATTAACAAAAGGCGAAGCAGTTGTTGTAACCGATGTCGGACAAAATCAAATGTGGACTGCACAGTATTACAAATTCAATCATCCGCGTTCACACATAACAAGCGGAGGTTTGGGAACGATGGGCTTCTCGCTTCCGGCTTCAATAGGCGCTGCATTCGGCGTAAAAGACAGACCGATAATTTCTATCAACGGCGACGGCGGTTTTCAAATGAACATTCAGGAACTTGTAACCGCAGTCTATCACAAACTCCCGATCAAATTTATAATCCTCAATAACAGTTTTCTCGGAATGGTAAGACAATGGCAAGAATTATTTCATGCAGAGAAGTACAGCTTCACCGAACTTTCCGAGAGCAATCCGAATTTTGTAAAAGTTGCAGAAGCATTCGGGCTCAAAGCTTTTTCAACGGATAAACCGGCTGATGTTGTGCCGTTATTAAAAGAAGCACTCGATTATAACGATGGTCCGGTTCTGCTCGAATTCAAAGTTGTGAAAGAAGATATGGTATTTCCGATAATCCCTTCCGGTGCTTCAATAAGCGATATGATCACACGAAGGTTAGACCCCAAGGAGATGATGTAATATGCAGCATATTATTTCTGTTCTTTGCGAAAATCAATTCGGTGCGTTCAACCGCATCGTTACTATGTTCAGCGGAAAAGGATTTAATGTTCACTCGATGTCTATCGGAGAAACAGAGAATCCGGAAATTTCCAGAATGACGATTGTTACAGAAGGCGATGATAAAATTATCGAACAAGTTGTTAAGCAATTGAATCGTTTGATCGATACGATAAAAATTGTTGACTTGACTGAGCAGGCAATTGTTCAAAGAGAACTTGCACTTCTTACCGTGTTCTATCAAAAAGGGAATCGCGGAGAAATAATTGATATCTGCGAAATCTTCCGCGGCAATATTGTTGATATCAATAATAAAAATCTAATGCTCGAAATTACCGGTCCGCCGGATAAAATAGACGCGGCAATAAATGTGCTCATGCCGTACGGCATTAAAGAAATTGCACGCTCCGGAAATGTTGTTCTTAAAAGAGGAGAGCAAGCGGCAAAAGTTGTTCACGAAAAAGAATAAAGAATAGCACACAATCGAACTGGGTTAAGCAGATGCAAACTGATTAACCTTTTTGAGATTGTGTGTTAAAAAAATTTTTAATCAACGAGGAGACAAATAACAATGAAAGTTTATTACGATTCAGATGCGAACTTAGATTTATTAAAAGGTAAAAAACTGGCAGTGATCGGATTCGGAAGTCAAGGACATGCACACGCGCTTAATTTGAAAGACAGCGGAATGGAAGTTGGAGTTGGTTTGAGAAAAAACAGCGCACGCTGGAAAGAAGCTGAAGAAGCCGGCGTAAAAGTTATGACCGTTGATGAAGTTTCCGAATGGGGCGATGTGATAATGATTCTTCTGCCCGATCAAACGCAAAAAGAAGTTTATGAAAATGAAATCAAGCAGCATTTGAAAGCCGGAAAAACTTTGGCATTCGCACACGGGTTCAATATTCTTTACAAACAAGTTGTTCCGCCGAAGGATGTTGACGTTATTATGATTGCACCGAAAAGCCCGGGACATTTGGTGAGAAGAACTTATCAAGGCGGAAGCGGCACGCCGTGTTTAATCGCAATTGAACAAGATGCAACCGGCAAAGCAAAAGAGACTGCACTTGCGTGGGCAAAGGGAATTGGTGGTACGCGCGCCGGTGTCATCGAAACAACTTTTAAGAATGAAACCGAGACTGATTTATTCGGCGAGCAAGCTGTACTATGCGGCGGCTCTGCAGAACTTATCAAAGCCGGTTTTGAAACTTTGGTTGAAGGCGGCTACGATCCCGAACTCGCTTACTTTGAATGTATGCACGAATTAAAATTGATTGTTGATCTCTACTATGAAGGCGGACTTTCGAGAATGAATTACTCCGTGAGCGATACTGCCGAATACGGCGGAATGACACGCGGCAGTAGAGTTGTTACTCAGGAAAGTAAAAAAGAAATGAAAAAAATCCTGAATGAAATTCAAACCGGAAAATTTGCCGAAGAATGGATCAACGAAAATAAAAATGGTCTGCCTCTTTTGAGCAAACTTAGAGAAGAAAATAAAAATCACCCGGTGGAAAAAGTTGGTGCTCAATTAAGAAGTATGATGAGCTGGTTAATCAAAAAATAATAATAAAAAAACAGCACACAGATTTAGCTGATAAATCTGTTTAATCTGTGTGCCATATGATTTAATATTTGGAGAAAGCGATGTTTAAAATTACACTCTTGCCCGGAGACGGAATTGGTCCAGAGGTAGTTGATGCGGCGGTAAAAATTTTGAAACATGTCGGTGAAAGATTCAACACAGAATTTGAATTGAACACATGTTTGATGGGCGGTTCATCGTATGATGTTCACGGCACTCCATTAACCGATGAAGTGATAAGTGAATGTTACAGTTCCGATGCAGTATTTCTCGGTGCAGTCGGCGGACCGAAATGGGAAGACCTTCCGCATCACTTAAAACCGGAAGCGGCATTGTTGAAAATTAGAAAGGCACTTGGATTGTATGCGAATCTTCGTCCGGCAAAAGTTTACACACCGATGCTTTCATATTCATCATTGAAAGACGAAGTATTGAAAGGAACCGACGTGATGATTGTCCGCGAACTTACCGGCGGAATTTATTTCGGTCAGCCGCGCGGCTACGATGATGAAAAAGGTTTCAACACGATGATATACACAAAAGAAGAAGTTGAACGGATTGCACGCACTGCATTTAATCTTGCACGTGTTCGCGGCAAAAGAGTAACATCGGTTGATAAAGCAAACGTGCTCGAAGTATCGCAGTTTTGGCGTAAGGTGATTATCGAAGTTCATAAAGATTATCCCGATGTAGAATTAAATCACATGTACGTAGATAATGCAGCGATGCAGATTGTGCGCGATCCGAAACAGTTTGATGTTTTGGTTACGTCAAATTTGTTCGGAGATATTTTGAGCGACATCGCAGCGATGATAACCGGAAGTTTGGGAATGCTGCCTTCTGCAAGTCTCGGTGCAAAGTATGCCTTGTACGAACCGGTTCACGGAAGCGCACCCGATATTGCCGGAAAAAATATTGCAAATCCGATTGCCGCTGTTTCTTCTCTTGCAATGATGCTCAAATATTCTTTTGAAATGGATAAAGCTGCAGAAATAATTGAAGAAGCAATCGAAGCTGTTTTGAACAAAGGTTACAGAACAAAAGATATTTATAAAGAAGGCGATAAACTTGTTTCGACCGATCAAATGACGGATAAAATTATCGATGAGTTCGAAAGAATTTTTTACAACCAAGCTATAAACGTGTTTACTCTTTGAGTAAAAACAAATAACAAATTACAAGCATTTACAAAAGATCGAAAAGGTAAATAGATGGTTTTGGAATTAGTTATTTGTTGATTGGAATTTTAGAGAAGAATAAAAACGAGGAATAAACGAGGTAGGCAATGTCATCAAACAGAATATTAATATTCGATACAACTTTGCGGGACGGCGAACAATCCCCGGGTGCATCTTTAAATGTTCACGAAAAATTAGAGATCGCACACCAGCTTGCAAAGTTAAAAGTGGATGTTATAGAAGCCGGCTTCCCGGTTTCATCACCGGCACAATTCGAAGCAGTGAAAAGAATAGCTGATGAAGTTGATGCAATCATTGCCGGTCTATCGAGAGCAAATGAAAAAGATATTAAAGCCGCCGCCGATTCGCTTTATTCAGCACCGCGAAAAAGAATTCATACTTTTTCAAGCACATCGGATTATCACATACTCGGCAAGTTTGGACACGAGCGTTACGGTTCGACACTTCAGGAAAAAAGAAAAACAATTTTGAAGATGTCGTACGATGCAGTTGCTTATGCAAAAACATTTACCGATGATGTAGAATTTTCTGCCGAAGATGCCGGGCGCACAGATATCGGTTACCTCGCTGAAGTTATCGAAACTGCAATTGAAGCCGGTGCAGCAACCGTGAATATTCCGGATACAACCGGTTACACGCTTCCGTTTGAGTATGGTGAAAAAATTGCCGAATTGAAAAGACGTGTTAAAAATATTGATAAAGCAATTATCAGCGTTCACTGCCACAATGATTTGGGACTCGCAGTTGCAAATTCAATTTCGGCTGTTCAAAACGGAGCGCGCCAAGTTGAATGTACAATTAACGGAATCGGCGAGCGTGCCGGCAATGCTTCGCTCGAAGAATTTGTAATGGCGCTCAATGTTCGAAAAGATTTGTTGAATTATTATGCAAACATTAACACGCATGAAATTTATAACACAAGCAAAATGGTTTCTGCTTTTACCGGGATGCTTGTTCAACGAAACAAAGCAATTGTCGGCGAGAATGCTTTTTCACACGAATCGGGAATTCATCAAGACGGGGTTTTGAAGAACCGCGAGACTTACGAAATAATGACGCCTGAATCGGTCGGTATTATAAATAATAAAATTGTTCTCGGTCGTCATTCGGGCAGACACGGATTAAAATCGAGACTCGAACAACTCGGTTACAAAGTGAGCGAAGAAGAACTCCAGCATATTTATGATGCGTTCACGGAACTCGCCGATAAAAAGAAAGAAGTTTTTGATGATGACCTCCGCATGTTGATGGGCGACGAAATCCAAAAGAAAGATGAAATTTATGAACTCGTTTATCTTCAAGTTCATACCGGAACTAATTCAATTCCGAATGCAGTAGTGAGAATTAAAATTGGCGATCGTGTTATCGAAGAAGCTGCAACCGGTGACGGTTCTGTTGATGCTGTGTTTAATTCAATCGAAAGAGCACTTGGAATCAAATCCGAAGTTGAATCATATCAAGTTAGATCCGTTACATCGGGAAGAGAAGCTATGGGCGAAGTGTTGGTTCGAATTAGAAGCGGCGGAAAATCTTTTACCGGAAGAGGAATCTCGACAGATATAATTGAAGCGAGTGCGAAATCATATTTGAGCGCGCTCAATCAAAAAGAACAATATGCGAAAGAAGTTGAAACACTAAATCAAAACGAAAAATTATCTGAAGTAATATAAAGGATTATTTAGATGGGAATGACGATCACAGAAAAAATTTTGGCGAAAGCTTCGGGAAGAGACAGAGTTGTGCCCGGAGAAAATATCTGGCTCAATGTTGATGTGCTGATGACTCACGATGTTTGCGGACCGCCGACAATCGGAATATGGAAAAGAGAATTCGGTGAGAAAGCAAAAATTTGGGATAAGCAGAAGCTTGTAGTTTTTCCCGATCATTACATTTTTACAGCCAATGCGCAAGCAAATAGAAATGTAAATATTCTCCGTGAGTTCGCGAAAGAATTCGATATCCCGAATTACTACGATGTTGGAACGGAAAGATATAAAGGCGTGTGCCACATTGCGCTTGCGGAAGAAGGATACAATATTCCCGGAACAGTTTTGTTCGGCACAGATTCGCACACGTGTACATCGGGCGCGTTTGGAATGTTCTCGACGGGAGTCGGCAACACAGATGCGGCTTTCATTCTCGGCACCGGAAAAATTTGGGAAAAAGTTCCTGAGTCTTTGAAATTTATTTTTGATGGAGAACTTCCGAATTATTTGACGGCGAAAGATTTGATACTTCAGGTGCTCGGCGATATTACAACGGACGGCGGAACTTACCGCGCACTCGAATTTGACGGCTCTACTGTTTTTGCAATGCAGATGGATGAAAGAATGACTTTGACAAATATGGCAATTGAAGCCGGCGCTATGAACGGAATTATCAAAGCAGACGAAGTAACTGAAAAGTATGTGAAGGAAAGAACAAAGGCAGAGTACGAAATTTTTGAAAGCGATGCCGATGCAAAATACAGATCGGTTTACAAATACGATACATCAAAAATAGAACCGCTTGTTGCAAAACCGCACAGTCCAGATAACCGCGACACAGTAAGAAATGTTCGGGGAACAAAACTTACAAAATGTTATATCGGTTCGTGCACCGGTGGAAAACTTTCCGATTTTATGAATGCGGCAAAAATAATTTTTGGAAATACGGTAAAGGTTCCGACCTTCATTGTACCGGCAAGTACGTTTGTTGCGCGCCAGCTTGAAGAAGAAACGATCAGCGGCGTTTCGCTCAAACAAATTTTTGAAAATGCCGGATGCGTAATTGCACAATCATCTTGTGCGGCTTGCCTCGGCGGACCTTCCGACACAATCGGAAGAGCTGCCGATGGTGAAGTTGTTATTTCAACAACAAACAGAAATTTCCCGGGCAGAATGGGAAGCAAAAAATCCGAAGTCTATCTCGCTTCTCCGTACACGGTCGCTTCTTCTGCATTAACCGGCGTAATTACCGATCCGAGAGAATTTTTATAAAAGACTTAGTGGCTTTGTGTCTTAGTGGCGATTTATACTTAGAACATTTTTTTGCCACAAAGGCACGAAGACACAGAGATTCACAAAGAACGACTGTGAAAAATTTTAAGGAGTGAGCTTAATGGAAAAAATTATAAAAGGAAAAGCATTTGTCCTTGGTGATAATATAGATACAGACCAAATTATTCCGGCAGAACATTTGGTTTACAGTTTAACAGATCCGGGCGAATTGAAAAATTATGGAAAGTATGCACTCTCCGGCGTACCACTTGGAGGTGCCGGTCTGCCGAACGGCGGAACATCTTTTGTTGATGAAGGGAATTACGAATCAAAGTTTAACATAATTATCGGCGGTGCAAATTTCGGATGCGGCTCGTCGCGCGAACATGCACCGTTTGCGTTGCAAGTTGCCGGTGCAAAAGTAATTGTTGCCGAATCGTATGCGAGAATTTTTTTCAGAAATTCCGTTGACGGAGGATTTGTAATCCCATTCGATACTCCGCAGAAATTGAACGACAAAATTAAAACCGGCGATGAACTTGAAATTGATTTAGCCGCAAACAAACTAAAGAATTACACGAGCGAAGAAGAATATCAATTAAATCCGCTCGGAGATATTCTTCCGATAATCGAAGCCGGAAATATTTTTGAATATGCCCGACAAAACAATATGATCTGATAAATAACAAATTACAAATACAAAATAACAATAAATGTCGGCAAAGGATTTGGGATTTGTTATTTGTGTTTTTGGAAATTTAAAAGGCGATAGCCTGAAAACGAGGCTCAAAATGTTTATAGAAGTATTTGATACAACTCTACGCGATGGGACACAAGGAGAGGGCGTAAATCTATCCGTTCAGGATAAATTGTTGATCGGCAAAAAACTTGATGAGTTTGGTATCGATATTATTGAAGGCGGCTGGCCCGGAAGTAATCCGAAGGACGAGGAATTTTTTAATCAGGCAAAATCACTAAAACTGCATCATGCAAAACTTTGTTCGTTTGGTTCTACTGCACGTTCGGTTGCGGATGTTGAGGGCGATTTCAATCTTAATGCACTGTTAAAATCGGAAACCCCCGTTATTACAATTTTTGGAAAAACGTGGCAGCTGCACTCACAAAAAGGATTGGGATTAACCGATGATGAAAATGCCGAGTTGATATTCAAGTCCGTAAAATATTTAAGTTCGCACGGAAGAAGAGTAATTTTTGATGCAGAACATTTTTTTGACGGATACAAACACAACAAAGATTTTGCTGTGCGAATGCTGCAATCAGCAGTGAAAGGAGGCGCAGATACACTTGTACTTTGCGATACAAACGGCGGCTCATTACCAAATGAAGTTTTTAAAATCGTTACGGAAATAAAAAGTAAGTTCACAACAAAGATTGGAATACACACTCACAACGATGGAGAGCTTGCTGTTGCAAATTCCATTGCTGCAATTCAAGCCGGGGCAGAACATGTTCAAGGAACAATCAACGGAGTAGGAGAAAGATGCGGCAACGCAAACTTGAGCAGTATAATTCCCAACATAATCCTAAAACTAAAATTTAATACCAGCCAGAAAGAAAATTTGAATCATCTCACTTCGATTGCGAATTATGTTTATGAATTGATGAACATTCATCCGAATACGCGGGCAGCGTACACTGGCAAATCTGCATTCGCTCACAAAGGTGGTGTTCATGTAAGTGCTGTTATGAAAGAAAGCAGAATGTACGAGCATGTTGAACCGGAAGTTGTGGGCAACAAGCAAAGAGTTTTGGTTTCTGATTTATCAGGGCAAAGCAATGTAAAATATAAAGCGAAGGAAGTGGGTATTGATTTATCCGAGCACAAAGAATTAAGTAAACGAGTAGTTGAAAATATTAAGTCGCTCGAATTCAATGGTTACCAATTTGACGGCGCAGAAGCATCGTTCGAATTAATTCTTCGTTCCGAGATGAATGAGTTTTCGCCGTTCTTCAAACTAATCGATTCCAAAGTAAATGTTTTTTATGACGATGCCGGGCATTCAACTGCAGAAACAGTTTTGAAAATAGAAGTGAACGGAGAAATAGAACACACTGCATCCGATGGTGACGGACCGGTTAACGCTCTCGATAAAGCGTTGAGAAAAGCTTTGCTAAGATTTTATCCTGAAGTTGCGCAAATAAAATTAGTTGATTACAAAGTTCGCGTGCTCGATGAAAAAGACGGCACAGCCGCAAAAGTTCGTGTTATGATTGAATCGAGCGACGGCAGCGATACATGGGGTACTGTGGGTGTTTCAACAAATATTATCGAAGCAAGTTTCAAGGCTCTGAGCGACAGCATCAATTATAAACTTTTCCAAAATTACAAAGCACAACAAGAAACAGTTGTTAAGTAATCCGGCAAAATTAATTGCCGGATAATTCTTTTGATCTTGCCTCGGCGCGTAAAATTGCAGAAGAAAAAATATCGGCAAAATTATTTTTTTTGAGTACTTCGAGTGCCGCTTCGGTAGTTCCTCCTTTCGATGCTACTTTTTTAATCAACATACCGAGATCCAAATCCGAATTGTTGATAACGTGATAAGAACCGTGCATTGTTTGAAGCACCAAAAGTTCTGCAAGACTTTCTTCAAAGCCCATGTTCTTTGCCGTTTCGATCATCGCTTGAACAAAATAATAAAAGTATGCCGGACCGCTTCCGCTGACGGCAGTAACACCATCCATCAAGTTCTCGTCTTCTATCATAAAAGTTCGTCCGGTTGTACTGAGTAAATTTTCCACAGTTGAAATGTGATGAATATTTACTTTGTCGGAAGCTGTATAAACAGTAATTCCCATTCCGTATTGTGCCGGCATATTCGGCATTGCACGCACAATGTATTCATGTTGAAGCGAGTTTTTCAAGCGTTCAATTTTAATTCCGGCTAAAATGGAAATTACCAAAGCGTCGTGTTTTATTTTGCCGTTTAAAATTGGTGTTATTGTGTTTAAATCTTGCGGTTTGATAGCGAGTATTAAAACATCGCAGTGTAACGATTTTTCATCAATACCAATTGTAACTGCACCGATATTGAGTTCAGCCAATTTTTTTGCATGTTCTTCATTTTTTGCCACAAGTATTAAATCATTTTTATTTGATTTATGGTATTGTGTAAAAGAGCGGGCATACGTTAAGCCCATATTTCCACAACCTATAATAGATATTTTCATAAGTAGTCCGTTGTTTGTTCTAAAAATCAGATGCAAAATATGCTTTTTATCCCTTTTTTAGAAGATGCTTCTAAATAGAGAGAAACGGAAGCGGCGAAAGTTAGCACAAGATGTCCTTTTTACTTTATAATGTTAAAAAAGAGGAAATATTTATTAACAGTTTCTTGCTTTTTTTTGCATGAGAATCTATATTTGTTGCTCGCTTTTTGACTTAGAAGGTGAAATACGTCTGGGCGGACGCCGGAGTTGGAGAGCCGGGGCGGACTGTAAATCCGTTGGCTGATGCCTTTGGGGGTTCGAATCCCTCGCCGCCCACAAGTTCTTTTATTAATGATTAACCTGATTTTTCCTTGGTTTGTTTTGTATCTCTTTAGAGAAAAATTTGATAGGCGGGAGTAACTCAGTTGGTAGAGTCACAGCCTTCCAAGCTGTTGGTCGCGGGTTCGAGTCCCGTCTCCCGCTCACTCTATAAGCTGATGTAGCTCAGTTGGTAGAGCACTTCCTTGGTAAGGAAGAGGTCACCGGTTCAATCCCGGTCATCAGCTCAACAGAAAAGAAAAGGAAGAGGTCATCCCGATAAAATCGGGGGCATCATTGCAACTGAAAAAAAATGCATTATGCTTTTTTGCAGATGATGAAAGAACAGTTTTGAAAGAAGAAATTTTTTGTTTTAGAATTTCTGCACAAAAATAGTTTGATAATATAACGTAGTAAGACAAAGTTATTTCGGGAAGTAAAATGGCAAAATCAAAAAACATAAGACAAATTATAACGTTAGAAAGCACTGCCGGTACCGGTTACCGCTATTCAACAAAAAAGAATAAAAGAAATCACCCGAACAGAGTTGAATACAAAAAGTACGACCCCGTAGCTCGTAAACACGTAATATTTAAAGAGACAAAATAATACGTCAGTAGCTCAACTGGCAGAGCAGCGGTCTCCAAAACCGCAGGCTGGGGGTTCGAATCCCTCCTGACGTGCATTGGATAAAATCGGCGCTAAAAATATGAAAGAAAAAATAATCAATTTTGTAAACGACGTGGTCAAGGAAATGAAAAAAGTTACCTGGCCCTCGAGAGATGAATTAAAAGAATCTACAACAATTGTAATAGCTGTATGTTTAATTCTCGCCGCCTTCACGTATGTAATCGATATGGCTATTTCTCAATTATTTAAAGGAATATTTTAGTTGGATAGCGAAAACGCAAAATGGTACGTCGTACGTACTTTTTCCGGTCACGAGAATAAAGTTAAATCTCTGATCGAAAATGAATTGAAAGACAGCGAGGAACTGCGTGCAAGAATTTTTGAAGTTCTTGTTCCAAGCGAAAAAGTTTTTGAAGTAAAGGATGGGAAGAAAAAAACCAAAAAGAAAAATTTCTTTCCCGGTTATATTTTAGTTTGTGCCGATCTCGATATTAAAGCGAAAGATTTTATTATCAACACACCTTCTGTTATGGGATTTCTCGGTTCGCAAAATAATCCTATTCCGTTGCAGCACGACGAAGTAAAAAGAATAGTCGGCAGAATTACACAAGGCGATGAAACAGAGAGAACCGAAACTGTTTTCAGAACCGGCGACTTTGTTAAAATTATTGATGGTCCATTCAATAATTTTTCCGGTGTAATTCAGGAAGTAAACGAAGAAAAAATGAAAATTAAAGTTATGGTTTCAATTTTCGGCAGAAAGACACCGGTCGAAATTGATTTCGTACAGGCAGAATTAGAGAAATAAATTATTAGGTATCAAAATGGCAAAGAAAGTAGACGGATTCATTAAGTTACAGATTCCAGCCGGTCAAGCAAACCCCTCTCCGCCAGTCGGTCCGGCGCTCGGTCAAAAAGGTGTAAACATTATGGAGTTCTGCAAACAATTCAACGCGAGAACTTCCGAGAAACAAGGTTTGATTATACCCGTTGTTATTACAGTATATTCAGATAAATCATTTACGTTTGTAACGAAAACACCTCCGGCAGCAGTGTTGTTAAAAAAAGCTGTGAAAGTTGAAAAAGGATCTGCCGAACCGAACAAAACAAAAGTTGCAAAAGTTACAAAAGCACAACTTCGTGAAATTGCTCAATTGAAAATGCCCGATCTTAACGCACACGATGTTGAACATGCCGTAAGTATGGTTGCCGGTACTGCACGCAGTATGGGTATTACCGTAGAAGAATAATTGATAAAAATTATTTGTGTGGAATACAAAATGAAAGTTTCAAAACGAATTAAAGCAATTAATAAAAATGTGAATGCTTCAAAAGATTATACGGTTGAAGAAGCCGTAAAACTTTTGAAAGAAAATTCCAAAGTTAAATTTAACGAGTCACTTGACTGTGCAATTAGATTGGGGGTAGACCCCCGTCATGCAGATCAAATGGTGAGAGGTACAGTATCGCTTCCGCACGGAACCGGCAAAAAAGTAACTGTGCTGGTTGTTGCCAAAGGTGCTCTTGCAGAAGAAGCTTTAAAAGCCGGTGCAGAATATGCCGGATTCGAAGAGTACATCGAAAAAATTAAAGGCGGATGGTCTGATATTGATGTCATTATTGCAACCCCGGATGTTATGGGCGAACTCGGTAAATTAGGTCGTGTACTCGGTCCAAAAGGTTTGATGCCGAATCCCAAAAGCGGAACGGTTACTCAAGATGTTGTAAAAGCTGTGAAGGAAGTTAAAGCCGGTAAAATAGAATTCAGAGTTGAAAAAGCCGGTATTGTTCATACTTCGCTTGGTAAATTAAATTTCTCTGCAGAGCAGCTGGTAGATAATACAAGAGCTTTCTTGCTGACTATAATAAAAATGAAACCCGCTTCTGCAAAAGGACAATATGTTAAGAGTGTTTTCCTCTCTTCTACAATGGGTCCGGGTTTGAAAATTACTAAAGACGAAGCATCTTTGTCATTAAAATAAAAATTACGCACTCATCCCGATTGTGAACGGGATATATAAACGCTTCAAGCCGATTGGTTGATTAAAAACTGATTTGGGAGTAAGATGAATAAAGCAGAAAAAGCTGAGATAATTGAGCAGATTAAAGAATTGGTAGGTAAGTCTTCGGCAGTATTCCTTGTAGATTACAAAGGAGTTAACGTTGAAGATATCAATAAACTTCGTTCCGGCTTCAGGAAGGAAGGCGTAACTTACAAAGTCTTTAAAAATACTCTTTTCAAAAAAGCAATTGAACAAGTTAACGGCTACGAAAAATTCAATGACCAGCTTGTTGGAATGATAGGCGTTGCTTTTACCGGCGAGAATTTTGTAGCACCGGCAAAGATCATCAAAAAATATTTTGATGAAAAAGGAAAGCTTGTTTTCAAAGGCTGTTATATCGAATCGGCGTTTTACGGTTCCGATCAATTGAACACAATTGCATCAATGCCTACAAAAGAAGAGATCATTGCCGGTATTATCGGCAGTGTTGCTTCCCCGGCTTCGGGAATTGTTGGTGCAATCAATGCAGTTATACGCGATCTCGTCTCGGTTATTGACGAAGTTTCAAAGAAAAAAGCTGCATAAGTTTTTGAAATAATTAAATAAAGGAGAAATAAAAAATGTCTGAGAAAATTGCTGAAATTGTAGAGAAGATTAAAGCGCTTACGTTGGTAGAAGCTGCTGAATTGAAGAAAGCATTAGAAGATGAATTTGGAGTAACAGCAGCAGCACCGGTAATGATGGCCGGCGCCCCGGCAGTAGCAGCCGCTCCGGTTGAAGAAAAAACCGAATTTGATGTTATCCTCCAAAGCGGCGGAGCTACAAAGATCAACGTTATTAAAGTTGTTCGTGCTCATACCGGACTTGGGTTGAAAGAAGCTAAAGATTTGGTAGATAGCGCGCCGAAACCGGTTAAAGAAGGTGTTTCTAAAGACGAAGCTGAAAAAGTTAGGAAAGAATTAGAAGAAGCGGGCGCTACTGTTCAAGTTAAGTAATTCCTATTCTACCACTGTTTATAACATAAAATTAAAGTGGTAAGATGGTTAATTCCGTCTTACCACTTTCTTTCATTATATAAAATGAAAGAGACCTAATAAAATCATCGGAGGTTAGGTTTGGAAAAAACAAAAATTAACAAAAGCACAGGTCGTATAACCTTTGCTTCGATTACTTCTGCGATTAAGGTTCCTGATCTTTTGAATATACAATTGGAGTCTTTCGAAGACTTCTTGCAGTTAAAAGTTGATCCAAAGGAAAGAGAAAGCAAAGGTTTGCATGCAGTATTCAATCAAAACTTTCCGATACTGGACAACAAAGAATTTTATAGATTGGATTTCATTGAGTACTACATTGAAAAACCGCGTTTCTCTATTCCAGAATGTGAAGAAAGAGGTTTAACTTTTTCTGCACCGCTGAAAGCAAAGCTTCGTCTTTCGACGAAAGATGACGAAACCGGTGAATATGTAAATACGGTTGAACAAGAAGTTTATCTCGGCAACTTACCGTTTATGACCGGTCGCGGTACATTTATTATTAACGGCGCCGAAAGAGTTATTGTAAGTCAGCTGCACCGTTCGCCCGGTGTTGCTTTTGCACAAACTCTTCATCCGAACGGTACTCCAATCTATTCTGCCCGTATTATTCCGTTCCGCGGTTCATGGGTAGAATTTGCTACCGATATTAATAATGTACTTTACGTTTATATTGACCGCAGAAAGAAATTTCCATCCACAACTCTACTAAGAGCTTTAGGTTACGAAACCGACGATCAGATTTTGAATCTGTTCAATCTTATCGAAGAAATTTCTATTAAACAATTGCATGCAGAAAAGCACATCGGAAGAGTTGTTGCAAACGATATTATTGATACGGAAACCGGTGAAATTTACGCCGCAAAAGATGCAGAACTCGATGAAGAAATGATTGATAATATTAAATCTTCCAACGTGCAAAAAGTTCAGCTCATCAGCCCCGAGACATCGACAGAACAAGATCTGGTTATTAATACGCTTAAAAAAGATACATCAAAAACAAAAGAAGAAGCTCTGTTTGCAATTTACCGTCAGCTCCGTTCGGGCGAAGCACCGGATGCCGAAACAGCGCTCGGGTTGATTGATAAATTATTCTTCAACGAAAAACGTTACGACCTCGGCGATGTAGGACGTTTCAGAATGAATGACAAACTTGATTTGAGTGTTCCAGAGAATGTGAGAGTGCTAACCGTTGAAGATATTGTTGCAATCATGGAAAATATCATCATGCTAAAAAACGGAAACGTAAATGTTGATGATATCGACCATCTTGGCAACAGAAGAGTTAGAACCGTTGGCGAACAATTGATGCAGCAATACAATGTTGGTCTTGCAAGAATGTCGCGCACAATTAAAGAAAGAATGAACATGCGCGATAACGAAAACATGCAGCCGCAAGATCTTGTTAATGCAAGAACTATCAGCAGCGTTATTAATGCTTTCTTCGGAACGAACCAGCTTTCGCAGTTCATGGATCAAACAAATCCTCTTTCCGAATTAACACACAAGCGCAGAGTATCGGCATTGGGACCGGGCGGATTAACACGCGAACGCGCCGGATTCGAAGTGCGCGACGTTCATCATTCGCATTACGGAAGATTGTGCCCGATCGAAACGCCCGAAGGACCGAACATCGGTCTTATTTCCTCGTTAACAATTTTTGCGAGAGTAAATCATTACGGATTTTTGGAAACGCCGTATCGAAAAGTTAAAGAAGGAAGAGTAACAAGCAGCATAGATTATTTAAGTGCAGATCAAGAAGACGAATTTACAATTGCACAAGCAAATATACCGCTTGACGAACAAGGTAAATTTGTCCTTTCGAGAATTAAATCAAGATTGAAAGGTGAGTTCCCGGTTGTACATCCCGGTGAAGTTCATTACATGGATGTTGCACCGGCTCAAATAGTTAGTGCCGCTGCGGCATTAATTCCGTTTCTTGAACATGATGATGCCAACAGAGCACTCATGGGTTCGAACATGCAGCGCCAGGCAGTTCCTCTTTTGAGACCCGAAGCGCCACTCGTTGGTACCGGAATGGAAGCTAAAATTGCACGCGATTCACGTTCGATAATTGTTGCCGAAGACAGCGGTGTTGTTGAGTATTCAGATTCCAAAAAAATTATTGTTAAGTACGATGTTGATGAAAGCAGTCCGGAATCGCTTGTAAGTTTTGATGACGAAAGAAGAGTTGAATACCGACTCACTAAATTTTCCGGAACAAATCAGGAAACATGCTTCACGCAAAAACCGATTGTTGTTACCGGGCAAAAACTTAAGAAGGGCGATGTTCTTGCCGATGGACCGGCAATTGATAAAGGAGAACTTGCTCTCGGAAGAAACGTATCTGTTGCGTTCATGCCGTGGAGAGGTTACAACTTTGAAGATGCTATTGTTTTAAGCGAAAAATTAGTTGCAGATGATACATTCACATCAATTCATATCGAAGAATTTGAACTGCAAGTTCGCGAAACAAAACGAGGCGAAGAAGAATTAACACGCGACATTCCTAACGTTAGCGAAGAAGCAACAAAAGACCTCGATGAAAACGGTATTGTTCGCGAAGGTGCCGAAGTTAAAGAAGGCGATATCCTGATCGGTAAAATTACTCCTAAAGGTGAAACCGATCCGACTCCCGAAGAAAAATTGCTCAAAGCAATATTCGGAGATAAAGCCGGTGATGTGAAAGATGCTTCGTTAAAGGCGCCTCCAGGGTTAAAGGGAGTCGTAATCAAAACAAGATTGTTCAGCAGAAAAAAGAAAGATATTGAATCCAAAAAGATTGAGAAGAAACAGCTTGATAATCTTGAAACAGAATTTAGAAAGAGAAGAGAAAATCATTACAGCAAGTTGGTTCGTAAACTTACAAGAATTACCGAAGGCAAGACTACAAGCGGTATCCGTGATTTGGACGGCTCGGTTGTTTTGAGAAGCGGTACTTCTATTAAAGAAGATACTTTTGAAGAAATTGAAGACATAACAAAATTAGATTACACTAAAGATTGGTTCGAAAGAAAACATGCGAACGAAATGATCAAACAGTTGTATTCTAATTATTTCAAGATTCTTGCCGATATTGAAGAAGATAACAAACGCGAAAAGTTGAAAATACAAAGCGGCGATGAACTTTCTCCGGGAATTACACAACTTGCGAAAGTATATATAGCAAAGAAAAGAAAAGTTTCTGTCGGCGATAAAATGGCTGGTCGCCACGGTAACAAAGGTGTTGTTGCTAAAGTTGTTCCGGTTGAAGATATGCCGTATCACGAAGACGGAACACCGGTTGATATTGTACTCAATCCTCTCGGTGTACCATCTCGTATGAATCTCGGCCAGCTTTACGAAACAGCACTCGGCTGGGTCGGTAAAAAAATCGGAGTAAAATTTGAAACTCCGATATTCGACGGCGCCGGGTTCAAAGATGTTGAAGAATGGCTGAACAAAGCCGAACTGAGCGAAGGAAGCAAAACATGGCTTTGCGATGGAAGAAGTGGTGAGAAGTTCCATCAAAAAGTTACATGCGGATATATATACATGATGAAACTCGGTCACATGGTTGATGATAAGATTCACGCACGTTCTATTGGACCATACTCTTTAATTACACAACAGCCTCTCGGCGGTAAAGCACAATTCGGAGGTCAAAGATTCGGAGAAATGGAAGTTTGGGCGCTTGAAGGTTACGGCGCAGCCCACGTGCTTCAGGAAATTCTCACAGTTAAAAGCGACGACGTTACCGGAAGAGCTAAAACTTATGAAGCAATTGTGAAAGGCGAAAATATTCCGGAGCCGAATGTGCCCGAAGCTTTCAATGTTATGATTAAAGAGCTGCAAGGTCTCGGTCTTGATATTAAAATTAACTAGTTAGCCTTAAGATTTTAAGGAGAAATTTCTATGCGGTTCAAAACCCAAGAAACCAAAATTAAACAGATAGAAAAATTAACAATTAGTCTCGCGAGCCCTGATGATATTCTTTCGAGATCTCACGGCGAGGTTACAAAACCTGAGACTATCAATTATAGATCTTTCAGACCGGAAAAGGACGGACTTTTTTGCGAAAAGATTTTTGGACCGGTAAAAGATTGGGAATGCGCTTGCGGTAAATATAAAGGAATACGTTACAAAGGAATTGTGTGCGACCGCTGCGGCGTTGAAGTTACTTTAAAAAGTGTACGCCGCGAAAGAATGGGACACATTTCACTTGCTGTTCCGGTTGTTCACATTTGGTTTTTCAAAGCATTGCCGTCTAAAATCGGTAACATCATCGGAATGACAACAAAAGAATTGGAAAAGATTGTTTACTACGAGTCTTATGTTGTTATTAATCCGGGTCCGACCGGCTTGAACAGAAAAGATTTGATTTCCGAAGATCAGTACTACGAAATTGTTTCTTCGCTTCCGCACGATAATGATGCGCTTGAAGATGACGATCCGAAAAAATTTGTTGCACGCATCGGCGGTGATGCTGTTAAAGAACTTCTGAAACAAACGGAGATCGAAACAACATTTCAGGGATTAAAAGCACAGCTCGCAGTAGAAACATCACAGCAAAAACGCAGTGATGTTTTAAAAAGATTGAGAGTGCTCGAAGCATTCCGCGAATACGAAGGCAAAGTTCCGAACAAACCCGAATGGATGGTGCTCAGTGTAATTCCAGTTATTCCTCCGGAATTAAGACCGCTCGTTCCGCTTGAAGGTGGACGCTTTGCAACAAGCGATCTTAACGATTTATACAGAAGAGTAATCATTCGTAACAATCGTTTAAAAAGATTAATTGATATAAAAGCCCCCGAAGTAATTTTAAGAAACGAAAAAAGAATGCTTCAGGAAGCTGTTGATGCTCTGTTTGATAATTCAAGAAGAGCCAGTGCAGTTAGAAGCGACGGCAACCGCCCGTTAAAATCTTTGAGCGATATGTTGAAAGGGAAGCAAGGACGCTTCCGCCAGAACTTGCTTGGTAAGCGTGTGGATTATTCAGGTCGTTCGGTAATAGTTGTTGGTCCGGAATTAAAACTGCATCAATGCGGTCTTCCGAAAGATATGGCTGTTGAATTGTTCAAGCCGTTCATCATCAGAAAACTTATTGAACGCGGACATTTCAAAACTGTAAAGAGTGCACGCAAAGCTGTTGATAGAAAAGATGCAATCATTTGGGAGATACTCGAAAAATTAATCGATGGACATCCGATAATGTTGAACAGAGCACCCACTTTACACCGTCTCGGTATTCAAGCATTCCAGCCGACACTAATTGACGGCAAAGCTATTCAATTGCATCCGATGGTTTGTACAGCATTCAACGCTGACTTTGACGGCGACCAAATGGCTGTTCACGTTCCTATTTCATACGAAGCGCAACTCGAAGCATCTGTTTTGATGTTGAGTAGTCACAATATTCTTTCTCCACAAAACGGAATGCCGATTGTAATTCCTACACAAGATATAGTTTTGGGCTGTTACTATTTAACAAAAGTTAGAGTCGGCGCTCAAGGCGAGGGAAAAATTTTCAGCTCGATGGATGAAGTTATCATTGCTTATAATTCCAGAGCAGCCGATCTTCACGCAAAAATAAAAGTTAAGATAAACAACGAGATGATCGAAACAACTGTCGGACGTGTAATTTTCAATCAGATTGTTCCGAGAGAATTTGGTTACATAAACGAACTGCTCATAAAAAAGATTTTCAGCGGATTGATTTATAAAATGTTCATCAAACTTGGCAACGTTGTTACCGCGAAGTTTCTTGATGATGTGAAAGATATCGGATACCGCTATGCAACTGCAGCCGGAATTTCAATCAGCTTCAGCGACATGATTGTTCCCGATGAAAAAACAAAATTGATAGAAGATTCCAACAAGAAAGTAAACGGAATTCTTAACGAACACGAACAAGGTTTGATCACCGATGCCGAAAGATATAATAAGATTATAGACGTTTGGACATTTACAACGAACAACGTTGCAAAATCTTTGATGGATCGTTTGAAAACAGATCAGGGCGGTTTCAATTCGTTGCACATGATGGTTGACTCCGGTGCGAGAGGTTCGCAAGAACAAGTACGCCAGCTTGCCGGTATGCGTGGTTTGATGCAGAAGCCGCAAAAAAGTTTAACCGGTCAATCGGGCGAAATTATTGAGAACCCGATTGTAGCTAACTTCAAAGAAGGTCTTTCGGTTCTCGAATATTTTATTTCAACACACGGTGCTCGTAAAGGTCTTGCCGATACTGCTTTGAAAACAGCAGATGCCGGTTATCTAACAAGAAGATTGTGCGACGTAGCTCAGGATGTTATTATTTCCGAAGTTGACTGCGGTACAATCCGCGGTGTTTATGTTACCGCATTAAAAGATGTTGAACTTGAAAGAGAACCGCTTGCAGAAAGAATAACCGGTCGTGTTGCTCAGGAAGATGTTTACGATCCGCGCAACGATGAATTGTTTATTGAAGCCGGTGAGTTGATCGCGGAAGATATCGCAGAAAAAATTGACGAAGCAAATATTGATCAAGTATATATTAGAACAGTATTAACATGCGAATCGAAACGCGGTGTCTGTGCAAAATGTTACGGACGTAATTTAACAACCGGCTCGCTTGTTGAAATTGGCGAAGCAGTTGGTATTATTGCCGCTCAGTCAATCGGTGAACCCGGTACACAGTTGACACTTCGTACATTCCACTTCGGCGGTACTTCGTCACGTATTGCAAGTCAATCGCAAGTGGAAACAAACATTGGCGGTACGGTAAAATTTGATAGAATTACTTATGTAGAAAAAATGGATGTGTTTGGAAAAGTAAAAATTGTTATCGGACGCAGAGGCGCAATAGGAATTTATGATGTTGATAATCGCCAGATAAAGAAATTTGAAATTCCTTACGGTGCAGAATTGATTGTTGAAGACAATCAAAAAGTTCCGAAAGGACAAGCATTATACAATCACGATCCTTACAACTCGGTTATCGTTTCCGATGTCAGTGGAAAAGTTACATTTGTTGATTTGGTTGATAACGTTACGTACCAGCAAATCGCCGATGAACAAACCGGTCACGTTCAGAAAGTAGTTATTGAATCGAAAGATAAAAATCTTACGCCGAGTATTTCGATACGTGATGAAAAAGGAAACGAGAAAGTATTTAACATTCCAACGCGAGCGTATTTATCTGCAGAAGAAGGCGAAACAATTCAAGCAGGAACAATCCTGGCTAAAATTTCTAAAGCTACTGCAAAAACACGAGATATCACCGGCGGTCTTCCGAGAGTAACGGAATTGTTTGAAGCACGCAGCCCGCACGACCCGGCAGTAGTTGCCGAAATTGAAGGAAGAGTAAAATTCGGTGCTCGCAAAAAAGGTTCTCGTGAAATTATTATTGAATCGCTCGACGGGTCTCTGCAGAAAGTTTACTCCGTAGCTTACGGAAAACACATACTTGTTCAGGAAGGTGATGAAATTCCGGCTGGCGAAAAAATTACAGATGGACCGATTGATCCTCACGATATCCTAAAAATAAAAGGTACTAACGCAGTACAAGAATATCTCGTTAATGAAATTCAAGATGTTTACAGACTGCAAGGTGTGAAGATTAATGATAAACACATCGAAGTAATTGTTCGTCAGATGTTGCAGAAATTACAAATCATTTCTGCCGGTGATACGAACTTCATTGAAGAAGACCTCGTTGATAGAAATAGATTACTCGAAGAGAATGAAAAAATTAAAAATATGGTCAGTGTAACTGACATAGGTCAATCTAAATTTAAGCCTATGCAGCTTGTAGCGCGTAATAAATTTAGGGAAATTAATTCTGAACTTACTCGCAAAGGTAAGAAAATAATGAAATCCCGTGATGGCGAACCGGCTACGTTTGACAATATTTTGCTCGGTATTACTCATGCAGCGTTATCAACCGAAAGCTTTATTTCCGCTGCATCATTCCAGGAAACAACCAAAGTTCTTACTAACGCTGCCACTGAGGCAAGAGTTGATACTTTGATTGGTCTAAAAGAAAATGTTGTTATGGGACATTTAATTCCGGCTGGAACCGGTTTAAAGAAATATAAAAATATCATTTTAACAGAAGAAGAAATTCAAGCTCAACAACCGAAAGTTGAAGAGGAAGTAGAAAAAGAAACAGTTTGATATGTTTTTTTATTAAATATGTTGCTGGTTTTCTTGACAATTGAAATCACTTTCGATAAATTAAAAGTCTGAATTTTTATCTGTTTGTACAAATTTGGAGGAAATTACGTGCCAACGATCAATCAGTTGGTTAGAAAAGGAAGAGTAGTTATTAAGTCTAAAAATAAAGCACCAGCTTTAGATGCTTGTCCTCAGAAGCGCGGTGTTTGTACTAGAGTTTATACAACTACACCTAAAAAACCTAACTCCGCACTTAGAAAAGTTGCGAGAGTTAGATTATCGCATGGTATTGAAGTTACTGCTTATATACCCGGTGAAGGACACAATCTTCAAGAACACTCGATAGTTTTAATTAGAGGAGGAAGAGTGAAAGATTTACCCGGTGTTCGTTATCATATTATTAGAGGTACGCTTGATACAAGCGGTGTTGAAGATAGAAAAAAAAGCAGATCTAAATACGGAGCTAAAAAACCAAAAGCTAAATAATTATGAGAAAGAAAAGAGCAGAAAAGAAATTTATTAAACCGGATCCTAAGTACAACGATTTGACCGTTGCCAAATTGATAAATTACATTATGTGGAACGGCAAAAAATCTGTTGCGCGCAAAACAGTTTATGACTGTTTGGACCTGATTGAACAGAAAACTAAAAAACCGGCTCTCGAGGTTTTCAAAAAGGCGATTCAAAATGTGCAGCCTTTGGTGGAAGTAAGAAGTAGAAGAGTAGGCGGTGCTACTTATCAGGTTCCAATGGAAGTCCGTTATGAAAGAAGAATGGCTTTAGCTCTAAGATGGATTAGAGTTTATTCCAGAGACAGAAAAGATAAATCAATGGCTTCTAAACTTGCCGCCGAATTATTAGCAGCTGCTAATGGTGAAGGAAATGCTGTTAAGAAGAAAGACGATACACACAGAATGGCTGAAGCTAACAAAGCTTTCGCCCACTTTAAGTGGTAATAGGAAGGAGTTTTTCGTTTAGATGTCGAATAAGCGTGTTGACATAAATAAAGTAAGAAATATCGGTATCATGGCTCATATCGATGCTGGTAAAACAACGACTACGGAAAGAATTTTATTCTATACGGGTAAAGTGCATCGTATCGGCGAAGTTCATGATGGTGCCGCTACAATGGACTGGATGGAACAGGAAAAAGAACGCGGTATTACAATTACAAGTGCTGCTACAACAACTTCGTGGAGAGAGCATCAAATTAATATTATTGATACTCCTGGCCACGTTGATTTCACTGTGGAAGTAGAAAGATCGCTGAGAGTTTTAGACGGCGCTGTAGCGCTCTTCTGCGCAGTCGGCGGTGTCGAGCCTCAATCCGAAACTGTTTGGAGACAAGCGGATAAGTATGGTGTTCCAAGAATTGCGTTTGTGAATAAGATGGACCGGATCGGTGCCGATTTTTATAATGCGGTACAGATGATGAAAGATAAGCTTGGCGCCAATGCAGTGCCGATTACTCTTCCGGTTGGTGACGGCGATTTGTTTGCCGGTTTCATCGATCTTATGACGATGAAAGCGCGCATGTTTCACGATGACACCTTGGGTACCACTTTCGAAGATGTTGAAATACCTACGGATCTTTTATCTACTGCACAGAAGCACCGTACTCAAATGCTTGAAGCTGTTTCCGATGTCGATGATACATTGCTCGAAAAATATCTTGAAGGAAAAGAAATTTCCGTTGAAGAGATTAAAAAAGTTTTAAGACAAGCTACGATCGAATTAAAAATTATTCCGGTACTTTGCGGGTCGTCTTTCAAGAATAAAGGTGTGCAAAAATTGCTTGATGCAGTTGTAGATTTCTTGCCGTCTCCTACGGATATAGGAAGTCTCACTGCTCACCATGTTCATAAAAATGATCATGTTGAAAGGAAGATTGATCCTAAAGAAGAATTTGCGGCGCTTGCTTTTAAGATTATGACTGATCCGTATGTAGGTAAATTAACTTTCGTAAGAGTTTATACCGGAACATTAGAAGCCGGTTCATATATATATAATTCTGTTAGTGATAGAAAAGAAAGAGTGGGACGTGTTCTTCAAATGCATGCAAATCACAGAGAAGATATGGATGAAATTCGTACTGGCGATATTGCAGCTATTGTTGGTTTGAAACATACACGAACAGGCGATACTCTTTGCACGGAAGATGATCCTATTATTCTTGAGCGGATGGCTTTCCCAGAACCGGTTATTCAAATTGCTATCGAACCGAAGACGAAAGCAGATCAAGACAAATTATCTGATGCGCTTGCAAAACTTTCTGATGAGGATCCGACATTCAAAGTTAAAGTTGATGATGAGACCGGACAGACATTAATTAGTGGTATGGGTGAACTTCATCTTGAAATTCTTGTCGATAGAATGAAAAGAGAATTCAAAGTAGAAGCAAATGTAGGCAAGCCTCAAGTTGCATACAGAGAAACAATTACAAAAACAGTTCAAGCAGAAGGTAAGTTTATTAAACAATCCGGTGGACGCGGTAAATACGGACACGTTTGGATTGAGTTTTCCCCGAATGAAGTCGGTAAAGGTTTCGAATTTGAAAATGGTATTGTTGGCGGTGTTGTGCCGAAAGAATATATTAATCCGGTAATGCATGGTTTGGAAGATGCGATGAGAAATGGTGTGCTTGCCGGTTATCCTGTAGTTGATGTTAAAGCTAAATTATACGATGGTTCTTATCATGATGTTGATTCCGATGAAATCTCATTTAAGGTTGCTGCTTCGATGGCGTTCAAGCATGGCGCTTTGAAAGCAAATCCAGTACTTCTTGAGCCGATGATGAGTGTAGAAGTTATTACGCCCGAAGAATATTTGGGTGATGTAATGGGCGATCTGAATTCGAGAAGAGGAAAGATTGAAGGATTTACATCAAGAAAAGATGCTCAGGTGATTAAAGCAATGGTTCCGCTTGCTCAAATGTTCGGATATGCAACTACATTGCGTTCAATGACTCAGGGTCGCGCAATCTTCTCGATGCAGTTTTCTCATTACTCGGAAGTACCAAAATCTGTAGCTGAAGAGATAACGGAAAAATCTCAAGCTAAGAAATCTGTTGAATCTAATTAAAAAATAAATTCATAATAATAAGAAAATAAAAAAACAAGGAGAGTAACTCGATGGCAAAAGAAAAATTTGATCGTAGTAAACCTCACGTCAATATAGGTACTATCGGACACGTAGACCATGGAAAAACTACTCTTACAGCTGCCATCACCATGGCATTAGCTCAAAAAGGTTTATCCCAAGTTAGAACCTTTGATAGTATCGATAACGCTCCTGAAGAAAGAGAAAGAGGTATTACAATTGCTACAGCACACGTTGAATATTCAACTGCTAACAGACACTATGCGCATGTTGACTGCCCAGGCCACGCTGACTATGTTAAAAACATGATCACCGGTGCGGCTCAGATGGACGGTGCTATTCTCGTAGTTGCTGCAACAGACGGTCCGATGCCGCAAACAAGAGAACACATTCTTTTAGCTCGTCAGGTAGGTGTACCCAGAATAGTTGTGTTCCTAAATAAAGTTGATATGATGGATGATCAAGAATTGATTGATCTTGTTGAAATGGAAATGAGAGAATTGTTAAGCAAATATGAATTCCCCGGAAATGATATTCCGATTATACGTGGCTCAGCATTGAAAGCTTTGGAAGCCGGTACATCAGGCGCTCCGACTACAGATGAAAGATATAATTGTGTTTGGGAGCTTATGGCTGCTGTTGACAGCTACGTTCCGATTCCGGAAAGAAGCGTTGACAAACCGTTCTTGATGCCGGTTGAAGACGTATTTTCAATTACCGGTCGTGGTACAGTTGCTACCGGTAGAGTTGAAAGAGGCACTTGCAAATTGAACGAAGAAGTTGAATTGATTGGTCTCGGTGCTCACAAGAAAACAGTTATCACCGGTATCGAAATGTTCCGTAAAGAATTAGACAGCGCAATGGCTGGCGACAATGCCGGTTTGCTTTTAAGAGGCGTTGATAAAACTGAAATTGAAAGAGGAATGGTTCTTGCAAAAACCGGTTCCATTACTCCTCACAAAGTATTCGAAGCAAAAGTATATATTCTTTCAAAAGAAGAAGGCGGACGCCATACACCGTTCTTCAACGGTTACAGACCGCAGTTCTACTTCAGAACAACAGACGTTACCGGCGTTGCTACTTTACCGGAAGGTACAGAAATGGTTATGCCCGGCGACAGCGTTCAACTAAAAGTAGATTTGATTTCCGAAATCGCTATGGAAGAAGGTTTGAAATTTGCTATTCGCGAAGGCGGTAGAACAGTAGGTGCCGGTTTCGTAACTAAGATTATTGAATAATAAATTTAATTGAAGGGAATCGTAAAAGGGTTCCCTTCTTTTTGTCTGAACAAGGAGATTAGGAAAAGTGCCCGGTCAAAAAATTAGAATTAAGCTGAAATCTTACGATCATATTCTGATTGATAAATCAACAGAAAAAATTATTAAAACTGTTAAAAGTACAGGAGCAGTTGTTTCAGGACCAATACCACTGCCCACAAAAAGAACAGTGTTTACGGTACTGAGATCTCCACACGTTGATAAAAAATCAAGAGAGCAATTCGAAATCAGAGCTCATAAAAGAATTATCGACATTCATAACTCAAACAACAAAACAGTTGACGCCTTGAGCAAATTGGAAATACCTGCCGGCGTTGATATTGAGATAAAGTTATAGGAATAAAGAAATGCCTGGACTGTTAGCTAAAAAATTAGGAATGACTAACATATATTCTGAAGACGGCCAAATAATTCCGGTTACAATTCTCGAAGCTGGTCCGTGTAAAGTTTACGCAGTTAAGTCTAAAGAGAAAGACGGTTACGAATCGATTCAGATCGGTTTCAGCGAAAAGAAAGAAAAGAAAGTTAATAAAGCTCAGTTGGAAGTTTATAAAAAAGCCGGTTTAACTCCGCCCCGTTTGTTGAAAGAGTTCAGAAATTTTGAATCAGGTGCTTTCAAAGTTGGTGATGATATTAAAGTGGATATTTTTCAAACCGGCGATAAAGTTAAAGTATCTGGCAAGAGCAAAGGAAAAGGTTTTCAGGGCGTTGTTAAGAGACACGGCTTTAGCGGAGTTGGCGGTTCTACTCACGGTCAGAGCGATAGACAGAGAGCTCCCGGATCAATCGGCGCAAGCTCGTATCCTTCAAGAGTTTTTAAAGGTCAAAGAATGGCTGGTAGAAAAGGATATGAAAGCGTTACCGTTCGTAATCTCAAAGTTGTAAAAATTCTTGCTGATAAAAATATTATTATGGTTAAAGGAGCTGTTCCCGGTTCCATAAATTCAATTGTTGCTATCAATAAATAATGCTATCGAAAATGAAATTAGAAGTTTATAAAACAGACGGTTCAAAATCTGGCGAGCAAGTGGATCTTTCAAAAAATATTTTTGAAATAGAACCAAACGATCATGTGCTTTATCTTGCTGTCAAAGCTTATTTGGCAAATCAACGTCAGGGAACACACAAAGCAAAAGAAAGAAACGAAGTAAGAGGCGGCGGTAAAAAACCCTGGAGACAAAAAGGGCGCGGCGGTGCAAGAGCCGGTTCTACTAGATCTCCTTTATGGGTTGGCGGCGGCTCCATTTTTGGTCCCAAGCCGAGAGATTACAGACAAAAATTGAATAAGAAAGTTGTTTCGCTTGCAAGAAAATCTGCTTTGTCTTACAAAGCAAAAGCTAACCAAATTGTTGTTGTGGAAGATTTCAATTTTGATTCCCCGAAGTCAAAAAATTTTGTGAAAATACTTTCCGCTTTGCAGTTGAAAGGGAAAAAGACTCTGCTTCTTACAAGCGGCACACTGGAAAATGTTTATAAATCCGGAAGAAATGTTGAAAGAATAAATATACTTGAAGCCAACAAAGCATCTGCATATGATTTGTTGAACAATCAAGTTTTGTTAGTGCAGAAAAGCGCAGTTAATCTTTTAGAAAGTACATTCAATTAATACGGTTTAGAAAATGAAAAGTGTTTTAATACGACCTTTAGTAACAGAAAAGATGACCGGCATCAGCGGGAAATATCCGAAGAAATTTGGTTTTGTTGTAGCTGTTGATGCTAATAAAATTCAAATAGCAAATGCCATTAAAGAAAAATTTAACGTTGATGTTGTTGATGTAAATACAATTAGAAGCAAAGGTAAAGCAAAAACCCAGTTTACGAAAAAGGGTCGTTTTACCGGAAGAACACCAAAATCTAAAAAAGCAATCGTAACTTTAAAAGAAGGTCAAACGATAGATATTTTCGGTCAAGCATAAGACCGTTTGTGGAGCTGAATTAAATGGCAATTAGAAAGTTAAAACCAAATACGCCCGGAACAAGATTTATGTCAATCTCTTCTTATGGAGAGATTACAAAAACTACTCCGGAAAAATCTTTAACCGATGTAATTAAAAAATCCGGCGGTAGAAATAATTTAGGAAGAGTTACTTCACGGCACAGAGGCGGCGGACACAAAAGAAAATATAGAATCATCGATTTCAAGAGAAACAAGTTTGGCGTACCGGCAAAAGTTTTTTCGATTGAATATGATCCGAATAGAACATCCAGAATTGCTTTGCTTCATTATGCAGACGGCGAGAAGAGATATATACTTGCACCCGACGGCTTGAAAGTGGGCGAACAATTAATGTCCGGTTCGGGAGTAGAAATAAAAGTCGGCAACGCACTCCCGTTGAAAGAAATTCCGCTCGGTAGTTTTATACACAACGTAGAAATGAGACCCGGAAAAGGCGGGCAGCTTGGTCGCTCTGCCGGAACATCTCTGCAATTGATGGCGCGCGAAGGAAAATTTGCACAGCTTAAAATGCCCTCGGGCGAAGTTAGAAATGTTAGTGTTGATTGTTTGGCTACATACGGCGTAGTGGGCAACACTGATTACGAGAATATCAGTCTCGGCAAAGCCGGAAGAAGCAGATGGCTTGGAATTCGTCCTCATGTAAGAGGTGTTGCGATGAACCCGATAGATCACCCGATGGGTGGCGGCGAAGGTAAAACTTCGGGCGGCGGTCATCCGGTTTCTCCGTGGGGTCAGAAATCTAAAGGTCTTAAAACAAGAAAGAGAAAGAATCCTTCTAATAAATACATTGTTAAAAGAAGAAAATAGACAGAGTAATCTATGCCAAGATCAGTCAAAAAAGGTCCTTTTATTGAAGTAAAGCTTTTGAGAAAAGTTAGAAAGCTCAACGATGCCAATCAGAAAAAAATTATTAAAACTTGGTCTCGTGCTAGTACAATTTCTCCGGAGTTTGTTGGTCACACAATTGCAGTTCACAATGGGAATAAAATGATTCCGGTTTACATCTCGGAAAACATGGTGGGTCATAAACTCGGTGAATTTGCGCCTACAAGAATTTTTAGAGGTCATCCGGGAACAAAAGCAGAAAAAGCAACAAAAGTAAAGTAATAAAAAGTTACCGCACTATATTCGTTGAAAATTTCTGTGCGGCACAACGTGATAAAATTGAGGTAATTTAGAAATGGAAGCAAAAGCGACACACAGATACATCGGTTCATCGCCGCGAAAAATGAGATTGGTAATCGATTTGATTAGAGGAAAATCTGTTGATAAAGCAATTGAGATTCTCCACTTCTCGCCGAAACATGCTTCTAAACCGGCAGAAAAAGTTTTAAGATCGGCTGTTTCCAATTTGATGAACAAAGATGATAATGCTAAACATGAAGTTTCCGGTCTCTTTGTGAAAGAAGTTTTTGTAAATCAAGGTCCAACAATTAAAAGAATTTCTGCCGCACCAATGGGCAGAGCTTTCAGAATCAGAAAAAGATCTAATCATTTAACAGTTGTAGTTGCAACAAAACAAAAGTAATCGGAGGAAGTTTTGGGTCAGAAGACTAATCCAATCGGTCTAAGAGTAGGAGTTATTAAAGGGTGGGAATCGAACTGGTACGAAAACAAAAGTTACGCGCCTAAACTCATCGAAGATAAAAAGCTTAGAACTTATCTTAGAAAAAGATTGCAGAATGCCGGCATTGCCTCGATTAAGATTGATCGTACTTCTAAGAATATTATCTTAACTATTCATACTTCCAGACCCGGAGTTGTGATAGGCAAAAGCGGAAAAGAAATTGCACAGATTGAAGAAGAATTGAAAAAATTAACCGATAAAGAAGTTAAAGTACAGATCACGGAAATTAAAAGACCGGAATTAGATGCTTATCTTGTTGCCGAAAATATTGCAAAGCAAATTGAAGGCAGAGTATCGTTCCGCCGTGCAATGAAAGGTGCTATTACATCTGCAATGAGAATGGGTGCCGAAGGAATTAGAATAATGTGTGCCGGACGACTCGGCGGCGCAGAAATGGCACGTAGAGAACAATACAAAGAAGGCAGAATACCATTGCACACTTTACGTGCAGATATAGATTATGCACATGGTACTGCGCATACAATTTACGGTTCAATCGGAATTAAAGTTTGGATTTGCCGCGGAGAAATTTTAGGTAAACGTTCAACCGAATAAAGTAGTCTGCCGAAATAGGCAGCAAGTTTGAGGAGAGTAGTTCTCATGTTAATGCCCAAAAGAGTAAAATATCGTAAAGCACATAGAGGTAGAAGAACCGGAAAGGCTACAAGGGGTCATCTTGTTAACTTCGGAGATTTCGGTTTGAAAGCTTTGGAGCCAGCTTGGATTACAAGCAGACAAATTGAAGCTTGCCGTGTTGCTCTTACAAGACAAATGAAAAGAGACGGAAAAGTTTGGATCAGAATTTTCCCTGATAAACCGGTTACTAAAAAACCTCTTGAAACAAGAATGGGTAAAGGAAAAGGAGCGCCGGAATTTTGGGTTGCTGTTGTTCTGCCCGGTAGAATTATGTTCGAAGTTGGCGGCGTTGATAAAACAACTGCGCTCGAAGCATTAAAGCTCGCTTCGCACAAATTACCTATTAAAACAAAAGCTGTTCAAAGACCCGATTACGAATCATAAAAGGATCTGCCGAAATGAAGATATTTGAAATTCGTGAAATGTCCACAGATGAAATCAAGAAAAGAATTGTAGAAGATCAAAAAAATCTTGTGGATTTAAGATTTCAACAAGAATTAAAAAACCTAACTAACACTGCAAAACTGTATCTCGTTAGAAGAGATATCGCAAGAATGAAAACAATTCTTAAAGAACGCGAGATTCAGGAAGCAAAGAATCAAAAGGCAAATAAATAAGGAGCAATTGTTTTTCCATGCAGACAAGAAATTTAAGAAAAGTTAGGGTCGGTACGGTAGTTAGCAATAAAATGAAAAAAAGTATAATTGTTGCAATTGAAAGACGTGTTGCGCACCCAATCTATAAAAAATATTTTAAGAAGACTACAAAGCTGATGGCGCATGATGAAGACAATCAGTGCGGATTGGGAGACGTTGTAAAAATTATGGAAACACGTCCGTTGAGCAAAAGAAAAAAATGGCGCTTGGTTGAAATAGTAGAAAAAGCCAAGTAAAAAGTTTGACGAGGAGCTGTTAATCATGATACAAGAAGAAACAAATTTAGTCGTTGCGGATAATTCGGGTGCCAAAAAAGTACGCTGCATCCGCGTACTTGGCGGAAGCAACAGACGCTATGCAAGTGTTGGAGATATAATTGTTGTTAGCGTTAAAACAGCAATACCCGGCGGCGGCGTTAAAAAAGGTGAAGTTTCGAGAGCTGTTATTGTGAGAACTAAAAAAGAAGTTAGACGCAACGATGGTTCGTATATCCGCTTCGATGAAAACGCGGCTGTTCTTTTGAATAATCAAGGTGAACCGAGAGGTACTCGTATCTTCGGTCCAGTTGCAAGAGAACTTAGAGATAAAAAATTCATGAAAATTATTTCTCTGGCTCCAGAGGTTCTATAAGAGGATTGAAATGAAGATTAAAAAGAACGATACAGTTAAAGTTATTGCCGGAAACTCAAAAGGAAAAACCGGAAAAGTTCTAAAAATTTTTAAGGCAGAAAGCAGAGTAATTGTTGAAGGTGTTAACCTTCGCAAGCGCCACACAAAGCCGAATCAGAAAAATCCGCAAGGCGGAATTTTGGAAAAGGAAGCTCCGATTCATATTTCCAATGTTATGATTCTTGACCCGAAAACTAACGAAGCTACGAGAATCGGTGCAAAAATTATTATCGATGATAAATCCGGTAAAAAGAAAAGTGTAAGAGTAAGCAAAGTAAGCGGCGAAATGCTTGCATAAAATTAAGGACGCATAATTACGATGGCAAAGCAAAAAGAACAACAACCAAAAGAACAAAAAGAAAAGAAAGCCAAAGCTGTTGAAGAACCAAAGCCAAAAGTTGCTGAAGAAAAAATTCCGGCGCGGCTCAAAGAAAAGTATATTAAAGAAATTGTTCCAAAACTTAAAGAACAATTCTCTTATAAAAGTGTAATGCAAGTTCCAAAACTCGATAGGATTGTAGTTAATATGGGTGTTGGAGCGGCTGTTCAAGATCCGAAAATTTTGGAAGAAGCTGTTAAAGATATTGAAACAATCACTGGTCAAAAAGCTTCTATTAGAATAGCAAAGAAATCGATCTCGAATTTCAAACTTCGCGAAGGAATGAAGATTGGTGCAAAAGTTACTTTGAGAAGAGAAAACATGTACGAATTTTTAGACCGCTTTATTTCGATTGCACTGCCGAGAGTTAGAGATTTTAGAGGCGTATCGGATAAATCGTTCGACGGAAGAGGAAACTATACACTCGGTTTGAAAGAGCAGATTATTTTCCCTGAAATTAACACTGACAAAGTGACAAAAATTTTGGGAATGGATATAACGTTTGTTACTACTGCTATAAGTGATAAAGAAGCTTACGAATTGTTGGCGGCATTCGGTTTGCCGTTCAGAAAAAAAGAAATTAATTAAAAGGTAGGTCATGGCAAGAAAAAGCTTACTCGCAAGGGAAATTAAAAAAGCCAGATTGTACAAAAAATTTGAAGCCAAGAGAAAAGAATTAAAAGAAAAAGGTGATTACGAAGCTTTGCAGCAGCTGCCGAGAAATTCTGCACTAGTGCGTCAGCATAATAGATGTCAAATTTCAGGCAGACCAAGGGGATACTACAGAAAATTCGGAATCTCCCGTTTAGTTTTAAGAGAAATGGCTTTACGCGGTGAAATACCCGGTGTAAAGAAATCAAGTTGGTAATAAGAGGAGAATAAGTAAATGCCAGTAACCGATCCGATTGCAGATTTTTTAACCAGAGTAAGAAATGCAGTTAAAGCCAGAAAAAAAATTGTAAATATTCCTTCTTCCAAAACAAAAATTAATCTGGCTGAAATATTAAAAGCGAATCATTTTATCAAAGATTACAATGTTGTTGAAGACAACAAGCAGAATGTTTTAAGAGTCCACTTAAAATATATTAACGGCACCCCTTCAATCAGCGGATTGAAAAGAATAAGCACGCCGGGTCTTCATCAATATGTAGGAAAAGATAAACTTCCGAAAGTATTGAATGGTTTGGGCATAGCAGTTATTTCAACACCGAAGGGTTTATTGACCGATAAACAAGCTAAAAAAGAATCAGTTGGCGGCGAAGTAATCTGCCACGTTTGGTAAAAATTTTTGAATGAGGTTATAAAGTGTCTCGTATAGGTAAAAAACCGATACAAATTAAAGATGTTACCGTTACTAAAACTGACGGAACAATAAAAGTAAAAGGCAAACTCGGCGAACTGAGCATGAAAGTTCATCCGAACATCACTGTTGATGTTACCAATGATGAAATAATTGTTACACGTCCGGATGATTCCAAAGAGAACAGATCACTCCACGGTTTAACAAGGGCTTTGCTTAATAACATTGTTAAAGGTGTTACGGAAGGTTACATCAAAACTTTGGATATTGTTGGAGTGGGCTATAAAGCGGAATTAAAAGGCGAAGCAATACTTTTCAGTTTGGGCTATTCGCATCCGATCTACTTCATGGCTCCGGCTGGAATTAAATTCGAAGTGCCGGTACCGACTCAAGTAAAAATATCCGGCAGCGATAAAGAATTGGTTGGATTGATTGCCGCAAAAATCAGATCATTAAAGAAACCTGAACCGTACAAAGGCAAAGGTATTAAATACTCCAACGAAGTTATAGTCCGCAAAGCTGGTAAGACAGCCGGTAAATAATTAGGAGATTAGATAAAATGTTTTTGAAGGATAATAAAAGAAGAATTCGTAAGAAAGCAAGAGTAAGAAAAAAAATTTCCGGCACTCTGGAAAGACCGAGATTCAGTGTGTTCAAAAGTTTGGATCATATCTATGCACAATTGATAGATGATACAAAGGGAGTAACTTTAGCATCGGCATCAACAAAATCGAAAGAACTTGCCGAAGAACTGAAGAACGCCAAAGGAAAAACTTCTAAAAGTACATTAGTAGGAAAATTGCTTGCTAAGATTGCAGTAGAAAAAGGAATTACTTCAGTAGTATTTGATAGAAACGGTTACACATTTCATGGTCGCATTAAAGCTGTAGCCGATGGCGCCCGCGAAGGCGGACTTAAATTTTAATCCCTAAAGGGGACGGTATTGCCGGGTCGTCTAATGGCAGGACAGCGGCCTTTGGAGCCGTATGTGGAGGTTCGAATCCTCCCCCGGCAGCCAAAAAAATTCTGAGAAGATTGAAACATAGGAGTTAAAAATTGAATTTCAAGCACAAAAAAGTATCGGGTTTAGAGAACTTAAAAGAAAAAATCGTTCACATTAATAGAGTTGCCAAAGTTGTTAAAGGCGGTAGAAGATTCAGCTTTAACGCTATTGTTGTTGTTGGCGATGGTAACGGTCACGTTGGTGTCGGACTCGGTAAAGCTAACGAAGTAACTGATGCAATCTCTAAAGGTATTGACGATGCAAAGAAAAATGTTTTCAGAGTTCCGGTTGTAAAAGGAACAGTTCCGCATCCGATAATCGGTAAATTTGGAGCCGGACAAGTATTATTGAAACCGGCAACACCCGGTACTGGTCTTATAGCCGGCGGCGGTGTTCGTGCAGTGTTGGAAGCCGCGGGTGTTCAGGATGTTTTAACAAAATCACTCGGTTCTTCCAATCCGCATAATCAAGTTAAAGCAACTTTAAATGCTTTGTTAAATCTTGTTGATGCAAGAACGGTGGCATCAAAACGCGGTATCAGTGTTACCGAGTTGTTCAATCTGTAAGAAGAGGATGAAATGACTAAGAAATTAAAAATTACCCAAACCGGAAGTGTTATAGATCGTCCTTTAAGACAAAAATTAACTATAAAAGCGTTAGGCTTGGGCAGACCCAATTATCAAACAATTCATAACGATACTCCTCAAATAAGAGGGATGGTAAGAAAAGTATCGCATCTCGTAAAAGTTGAAGAAATAGAAGCATAGGGTGGTCAATGGATATTTTAAGTAATTTAAAACCGGCAAAAGGCGCAAATAAAAAAGTAAAAAGAATAGGACGCGGAGAAGGCTCCGGTCACGGCGGAACAGCCACACGCGGTATGAACGGTCAGCGTTCACGCGCCGGCGCAAAATACAGAAGCTGGTTTGAAGGCGGACAGATGCCGCTTCAAAGACGTGTGCCCAAGAGAGGTTTCCACAGCCCGTTCAGAGTTGAATACCAGGTTGTTAATCTTGGCGCATTACAAAAATTGGTAGATAATAAAAAAGTTGATGACGGTGTCATCAATGCAGCATCTCTTTACAAGAATGGTGTTATTTCAAAATCATCAGCTCCGTATAAAGTTTTGGGTGCCGGTGAATTGAAAGCAAAAATAAATGTGGAAGCCCATGCATTCAGTGCTTCTGCAAAAGAAAAAATAGAATCACTTGGCGGAACCATAAAAGAGATAAAAGTTTAATGGCTACTATTCAAGAAACTTTCCGTAATATTTTTAAAATTCATGAATTACGGCAGAGAATACTTTACACTATAGCTCTGCTAATAATTGTTCGCATCGGCTCACATATTACATTACCGGGAATTGATTCACACTTGCTCAATTCTGCAATGGCGAACAGTACATCCGATAATTTATTTGGTTTGTACGATCTTTTTGTGGGCGGCGCTTTTAAAAATGCCGCGCTCTTTGCACTTGGAATTATGCCTTATATTTCGGCATCAATTGTTCTTCAGCTTGCCGGTGCTGTTGTTCCCTATATTCAAAAATTACAGCGCGAAGGTGAAGAAGGAAGAAAGAAAATTAATCAATGGACCAGATACGGTACAGTGATTGTTTCTACTTTCCAGGCTTGGGGTGTTACAATCCACTTAAGAAATATTCAGTATAACAATATGCCGATTGTGCCGGAGGCTGTTGGAGGTTTCGGATGGTCGGTATCGGCAGTTATTTTCTTGGTTGCCGGCACAATGTTCATTATGTGGATGGGCGAGCAGATTACCGAAAAAGGAATCGGCAACGGAATTTCATTGATCATCTTTATCGGTATCATTGATCGTTTTCCGTTCGCAATACTTGATGAATACAGATTAATAGCCGCCGGTCAAAGAAATCTTGTTATTGAAATTGTGATTATAGCTTTCATGGTTCTTGTTATTGCCGGTGTTGTTTTGGTTACACAAGGTACAAGAAGAATTCCGGTTCAGTATGCTAAAAGAGTTGTAGGAAGAAAAGTTTACGGCGGTGTTACTCAATATATTCCTTTGCGTGTTAATACAGCGGGTGTTATGCCGATAATTTTTGCTCAATCAATTATGTTTATTCCGAGTACTTTATTATCGTTCTTCCCGAACAACGAATTTATTGCTTCTATTTCAGGATACTTTACTTATCAATCGTTAACGTATGCTTTTATTTATGCAATCATGATTATCTTCTTTACATATTTTTATACTGCAATTGCATTCAATCCGCAAGACGTTGCAGAAACAATGAAGAAACAAGGCGGATTTATTCCGGGTATTCGTCCGGGAAAACAAACTGCGGATTTTATTGATAACATTTTAACGAAGATTACTTTACCGGGTTCGGTATTTCTTGCAATCATTGCAATTCTTCCAACATTCGTATCAAAGTTTGGTGTCTCAGGAAGTTTTGCATCGTTCTTCGGCGGAACAAGTTTGTTGATTGTCGTGGGCGTTGCGCTCGATACTTTGCAGCAGATAGAATCGCATTTGTTGATGAGACATTATGATGGTTTCATGAAATCCGGCAAAATCAAAGGCAGAAAATTCTAATTTAATTATAAGAGCAGACAGCTTAAGTAGTGATTTTCATAAAGACAAAAAGAGAGATTGATTATATAAGGGAAAGCTGTCGTATTGTTGCAGAGACATTACAATTACTGAAGCGTTACGCAAAAGTTGGCGTAACGACACTTGAACTCGATAAGATTGCCGAAGATTATATCTTAAGCAATAATGCACGGGCGGCGTTCAAAGGATATTCGCAAGCCGGTTCGTTCGATTTTCCGGGTTCAATTTGTTCTTCAATTGATGACGAAGTCGTTCACGGTATTCCCGGGAACAGAAAACTTAAAGAAGGCGAAATACTTTCCATTGATGTAGGCGTCGAAAAAAATAAATATTTCGGCGATGCCGCTCTTTCTGTAGCTATCGGAAATATTTCCGAAGAAAAAAGAAAGTTGATGGAAATAACCGAAAGGTCGTTGCATCTTGGGATTGAACAAGCTGTTGAAAAGAATAGACTTGGTGATGTGGCGAATGCAATTCAAACGGAAGTTGAAAGTTTCGGGTTTTCTGTTGTGCGGGACCTTTGCGGGCACGGAGTAGGAAAATATTTGCACGAAGATCCTCAAATTCCAAACTACGGCAGAAAAAGTACCGGTGCAGTAATTAAAAACGGAATGACGCTTGCGATTGAACCTATGATAAACATGGGCGTATATAAAGTTACAATTGATGACGACGGATGGACAGTTAGAACAGCAGACGGAATGCCATCCGCGCACTTTGAACATACAATTGCAATTATAGACGGTAAACCGGAAATATTAACAAAGTGTTGATTCTCAAAAGGGAAAAATTTATAGATGGCTAAACAAGGACCAATTAAAATCGACGGTGTGGTAAAGGAAACATTACCAAATGCTCACTTCAGAGTAAAACTCGATAATGGTCATGAAGTTTTAGCTCATATTTCCGGAAAGATGAGAATGCACTTCATAAAAATTTTAGTGGGCGATAAAGTTGCCATAGAACTTTCGCCGTACGATTTGAACAAAGGTAGAATTACATACAGATATAAATAACGGAGAAGCGATGAAAGTTAGATCATCCGTAAGAAAAATGTGCGAGCATTGCAAGATAATAAAGCGCAAAGGGGTAGTAAGAGTTATCTGCAAAAATCCAAAACATAAACAAAGACAAGGTTAAAACCAGGAGGAATAAGATTTGGCTCGTATTGCCGGTATCGACTTACCAAAACAAAAAAAAGCATTTATCGGATTGACCTATATCTTTGGTATAGGACGCAAATCTGCAATGGAAATTTTAACCAAAGCAAACGTTAACCCCGATAAAAAGATCAGCGAACTCACTGAAGAAGATATTGCAAAAATCCGTTCTGTAATGACCGCCGACTATAAAGTGGAAGGCGCTTTAAGAAGTGAAGTTCAACAGAGCATTAAAAGATTAATGGATATTGGAAGCTACCGCGGCTTAAGACACAGAAGAGGTTTACCGGTTAGAGGCCAGCGCACAAAAACCAATTCGAGAACGCGTAAAGGAAAACGTAAAACTGTAGCCGGCAAGAAAAAAGTAGCGGCTAAGAAGTAATAAATAATCTTGAGGAGTAACATTGGCTAAGGTTGTTAAAAAGACTAAAAAGAAAGTTCACGTTGATTCTGTTGGTGTTGCGCATATTAAGGCTTCATTCAACAACGTGATAGTAACCATAACTGATATCTATGGAAATACAATTTCATGGTCGTCTGCCGGTAAAAACGGATTCAAAGGATCAAGAAAAAATACACCGTTTGCGGCTCAGGTTACCGCAGAAGCTGCCGCTAAAGAAGCGCATGATCTCGGCTTAAGAAAAATTGATGTATTTGTTAAAGGTCCCGGCGCCGGTAGAGAAGCGGCTGTTAGAGCATTAAGCGTTGCCGGTTTGGAAGTTTTATCTATTAAAGATACTACTCCGATTCCGCACAACGGCTGCAGACCGCCAAAACGTAGAAGAGTTTAATAACATTAATAAGAGGAATTAGAAAATAACATGGCTCGTAACAGAGAATCGATTGTAAAATTATCTCGTAAGTTAGGAATTCCTTTAACTCCTAAAGCAAGCAAATACATGGAACGCCGTCCCTACGGACCGGGTCAACATGGAAAAGGCAGACGTAGTAAAGTTTCAGAATACGGGCTCCAGTTGAAAGAAAAACAAAAAATGAAATACACATACGGAGTGCTGGAACGTCAATTCAGAAATTATTTTGAAAAAGCTCTCAGTATGAAAGGCAAAACCGGTGATAATCTTGTGAAACTTCTTGAAAGACGCTTGGATAATGTTGTTTACCGTTTGGGTCTTGCGCCAACCCGCCGTACTGCTCGCCAGTTGGTAGTTCACGGTCACTTCAGGGTCAATGAGGCAAAAGTTGATATACCCTCGTACTCGCTTTCGCCGGGTGATGTAATTTCTGTTCGTGAAAAGAGCCGTAAGCTTGATGTTATTCATAATTCTTTGAGACGTGTGAAAGATACTTCGTTGTACGGCTGGCTTGCTGTAGATAAAGCAGTATTATCAGGTACTTTTGTTAATGTTCCCGAAAGAGAAGAAGTACCGCTGAACATTAACGAACAACTTATCGTTGAATTATATTCTAAGTAATTTTAAAATTTAATATAGAGGATACTAAATGAGCTATCCGTTTATAAAGATGCCCGATGGCGTTTTACAAGACGATTCCTCAAAGAGTGCTACATTCGGAAGATTTACTGTTCAACCATTAGAGAGAGGATTCGGCGTAACATTAGGAAACTCACTGAGAAGAGTTTTGTTATCGTCTCTTCCAGGTGCTGCAATAGTTGCAGTTAAAATTGAAGGTGTTCTTCATGAATTTGCTACCGTACCCGGTGTTGTTGAAGATGTTACCGAAATTATTCTTAATCTCAAAAAAGTGAGAATGAGAGTCGTTAACAAAAAAGCAACCGGCTGCGAACTTTCTCTTTCAGGCTCGAGAGATTTTAAAGCTGAAGATATTCAAAAGGCTTGTCCAGATATAGAAATTCTGAACCCCGATCTTCACATTGCAAAATTAAATGCCGATGCTAAATTGAATCTGGAATTGAAGTTGGGAATCGGCAAAGGTTATGTTCCTTCCACAGAACAGAAAATTCCTGAAATGACAATCGGTACTATTCCGATCGATTCGATATTTACACCTATCGTTAACGTTAGATACGATGTAGAAAATGTGAGAATAGGTGAAAGAAATGATTACGAAAAATTAACTCTTGAAGTTGCTACCGACGGTTCGATTACTCCCGAAGAAGCGATCTCAAGTTCTTCAAAAATTTTGAAAGATCATATTCAATTGTTCATTAATTTCGAAGCGGAGCCGGAAGAAGAAAAAGTTGAAAACGAAAAAGATGCCGAAGAAGAAAGAGTAAGAAAAATATTATTGACCAACGTAGATGACCTTGAACTTAGCGTTCGTTCACACAATTGCTTGAAAGCTGCAAATATTAAAACATTGGCAGATTTAGTTCGCCGTGACGAAAATGAAATGCTGAAGTTCAGAAACTTCGGAAGAAAATCTCTCGCTGAATTAATTGAGATTGTTGAAGTTTACGGTCTCGAATTCGGCATGGACGTTGACAAATTCATTAAAGATAAACCAGAAAATAACTAGTATTTTTCCCGAAGGTTAAATAATGAGACATAGAGTTAAAGGCAGAAAACTTAAAAGAACATCAAGCCACAGACGTGCAACTTTGAGAGCTTTAGCCACCGCATTGTTGAAGCACAAAAAAATCAAAACAACTCTTGCCAAAGCAAAAGAGTTGAGAGTTTTTGTTGAGCCGTTGATAACAAAAGCCAAAACGGATTCCGTTGCCGCAAAAAGACATGTTTACGATGATATTAAAGATAGAGACGTTCTACAAGAATTGTTCGGCGATATTTCGGCTAAGGTTGGCAGCCGTCCCGGCGGTTACACAAGAATAGTTAAACTCGGGCAGAGAAAAGGAGACGCCGCAGAATTGGCAATTATCGAGTTGGTTGATTACAGCGGTATCGTAAAACCGAAAGCTCCGAAGAAAGAAAAAGCTGAAAGCGTAGCGCCGAAGACCGAAGAAACAAAAGCCGAAGCCGCAGAAGAAAAGAAACCGGCTAAACCGAAAACTGCAAAACCGAAAAAGTCTGAAGGCAAAAAAGAAACAAAAGAAAAAACAGCTCCGGCTAAAGGCAAAACAAAAACAACCAAAAAGCCTTTATCGAAATAACATTTCATAATTTCGTTTTTGAAAAAGAGCGATCGTAAATACGATTGCTCTTTTTTGTTTTAAACCTACAGAACATGGATATGTTTTTTGCCGAATCGGTATCGTTGTGGAGACGCAATTTATAGCGTCTCAATTATTGAAAAATGGAGACTCCATGAATGGCGTCTCTATAGAATGATTTACCAATAAAATTTTGTTCTTCTGAACATGTGCAACTGCCACCGAACAGTCTCCGCAACTTTTATATATTTGCCATATGAAAAAAATTGAATTTGTAAAACCGGTTTACAGTCTGAACGAAATTCCGAAAGAGGAATTGCCCACAGTTGTTCTTTGCGGAAGGTCGAATGTCGGCAAATCTTCTTTTATCAATTGTCTGTTCAAACCTTTGAAAGTTGCCAAGACAAGTTCAACGCCCGGCAAAACAAGATCGATAAATTATTATCTTGTAGAGAATAAATTTTATCTCGTTGACTTGCCCGGTTTCGGTTATGCAAAAGTTTCCATTAAGGAACGCGATTATTGGCAGAGGCTTCTGGAAAGATATTTTGAGGTAAATAAAAATATAGTTCTCGCTTTCCATATTATAGACAGCCGGCACGAGCCGACCAAACTTGATATCGGACTGAATAATTTTTTGACGGCGAAAGAAATTACGTACAACGTAATTCTAAACAAGTCGGACAAACTGAAGCAATCCGAGTTAGCGAAAGCACGGAAAAAGATACGGGAATACTTTCCCGAATTATTGATGGGCGACAATCTATTTCTTTTCTCGTCGGTTAACGGAACCGGCAAGAAAGAAATTATTCGTCTGTTGAACTCATTACTGTTATGAAAGTTTCTCAAAACTTTAGTATAATTTGAATGAAGTTTTGAAAGAAATTGATTATTCAACTCACTCATTCGGCGGTTGGATGGGGCTCTCTGAAAAATACAGAAAACGAATACTGATCTTTTTATTTATACCAGTCTTAATTTTAATTCCGATCTTAACGGAAGATCTTTTGATAAAAATTATTTCAGGCATCGTGCTTGTAATTTACGTTGCGTTTATAATTTTTCTGAGAGATTCCAAGCACGAAGAGCATTCAGTCGCCAACAGAGAAGATGAAAGCGACGAGTTCGAAGAATCCGAAATAGAGAAAATTAAGCCGAACGAAGGCGAAGATTTTAAAATCATCTCTCCGAATAAAGAGATTGAAATAATAACCGCAGAAAATTTTACCTCTTCATCGAACAGAGGCAGCCGCGAATTTTTCAAGCCGCCGGATTTCAAAGAGAATTTTGAAAAAATTGTTCACGAAGAACTTCCGAAAGATGTAAGCCACGATGAACAATTCGGCTTTGTACTCGAAAAAATTTTGAGTGTTATCAAGGATTCGTTCATGGCTCACACGGCGGCTTTCTTTTGGTACAATAAAAATAGGAAGCGGCTGACGCTTGAAAGATACGTAACAAGCTCATCGCAGATGACCAAACAAAAGTTCGATCTCGAAGACGACATCCTCGGAAAAATTGTTCAGAAAGAAGAACCGGAACTGTTGACGGATATTTCTTCAAATGCCGAAATAGATGTTATACGTTATTACAGTGTACCGCAAGGGATAAAAAGTTTTGTGGGTGTGCCGTTGTTTTACGGCAAAAGTCTAACCGGAATTTTAACGCTCGATTCAAAAGTAAATGACGCATTCGGCATCGAGCAGATTTATTCGCTCGGTAGAATTGTGCGTGTAATTTCCGTTATCATTTCTCTCTTCGAAGAAAAATATACCGAATCGCAAGCAGAACAAAGATTGAAAGCGCTGCTCGGAGTTTTGAGTTCGGAAAAAAGATTTGAATCTGAAACCGATTTGTATGCCGCATTGGAAAATGCAGTTCAGGGATTGATAGATTGGGATGCATTTACTTTTGTTTCATATTTTCCGAACGAACATAAGTTCAAAACGGCGCGTATCATAAATAAAACATCGCTTAAATATGTCGGCGAACATCTCGAAATAGATATTACCGGAACGCTTGTCGGCAAAGCAATTTTGAGTTCAACCCCGGTGAAAATTGACGATACTTCCGTAACGGAACATCCGCGTTTTTCCAAAAACGAGGATGTGAGTTTTGACGGTTCTTTCCTTGCAATACCTTTGATTTACGATGAGCAGAATTACGGCGTACTTTGTTTCGAAAGCCTGAAGAAAAATGTTTATTCGAACACAGAAGTTACATTCATAAAAAACGCGACTAAAATGTTTGCGTTCATTCTCCATTCTTATTCCACAATAAATATTCTTAAAGGATTGTTATCGGTTGATATCGAAACAAAAACTCTTAATTATGATTCTTTTACCGAACGATTAACGATTGATCTTGTCCGCAGTAAAGAACTTGGAATTCCCGGTGCACTTGTATTAATCAGGATCGATGATTTTCTCGAACAAGAATCTTTGTTTGAAGGCGATCCGTTCCCGAAAGTTCTGCGTGCCGTTGCGCAGATGATAAAAGACGAAATGACGCCGCTCAACATTTTTGGAAGATTAAGCGATAGAGTTTTTGCAATCTATTTTTTCAATACACAGCCCAAAGATGTTTTTCTTTGGTCGGAAAAATTAAGAATAAAAATTGCTCGTAAACCGATTGCAGTTGTATCGAAACAAACAACATTCACGGTTTCAATTGGTGTTGCTGCAACAACAAATAAAACGGATGTTCAGGAAATTCTTTACAATGTAGAACTTGCGTTGAAGAAGGCTCTTGAAAAAGGCGGCAATACGGTTAAGAGTATTTAATTAATCCCATGAAAAATTTTATAATCATAGTGCTCGATGGCGTCGGCATTGGCGAACTGCCCGATGCCGCAAAATATAAAGACGTAGGCAGCGACACGCTTGCTAATATGGCTGATGTCGTAGGCGGATTGAATCTGCCCAATCTCGAAAAACTGGGATTGGGAAATATTCATCCGATACTTGGAATAAAACCGCAGAACAAACCGCATGCATCATTCGGAAAAATGACCGAAGTTTCTTCCGGCAAAGATTCTACTTCAGGGCATTGGGAATTGGGCGGATTAAAATTGGAAAAAGAATTTCCCCTCTTCCCGAACGGATTTCCAAAAAATATTATTGATGCATTTATAAAAGAAACGGGCGTCAAAGGAATACTCGGCAATTATGCCGCCTCGGGAACTGAAATTATTCAACAGCTTGGCGATGAACATGTGCATTCAGGATTTCCGATTGTGTACACATCTGCCGATTCGGTTTTTCAAATTGCGGCACACGAGCAAATAATTCCGCTCGAAAAATTATATGAGATATGCACGATTGCCCGCGAAAAAATTCTTACGAACGAAAACGAAGTTGGAAGAGTTATCGCGCGTCCGTTTATCGGCACAAGTGGAAATTATGTTCGCACAACTAACCGGAGAGATTTTTCAATCGATCCTTTTTCAAATACAATTCTCGATTTTTTGAAAGATGCCGGAATTGAAACGGTTGCAATCGGAAAAATAAATGATCTTTTTAATTACCGCGGCATCAGCAAAAAAATAAAAACAAAGACAAATCAGGAAGGAATTGAAAAGATTATCGAATCGTGTGAAAAAGAGAAAGGTGCTTTCATCTTCGCAAACCTTGTTGATTTTGATGTTTACTTCGGGCACAGAAACGATCCGAAGGGCTTTGCAGATGCACTGAAATATTTTGATGACCGTCTCGATGAAATATTAGCTTTATTTGATGATACCGACCGGTTGATAATTACTGCCGATCACGGAAATGATCCGACAACACCGAGCACGGATCACAGCCGTGAATATGTACCTCTTCTTTATTACAGAAAAAAACAGCCGGGCATTAATCTTGGTGTGCGAAAAACATTTGCAGATGTTGCTCAAACAGCCGCGCACTTTTTTAATGTGAATAACGATCTCAACGGAGAAAGTTTTTTGAATGAACAGTAAATCAACAAACAAACTTTTTGATTTTCGATCTGTGATTAATGAAGACGGTGGAATAAATATTCCGAAGGGAAAATTTCTGCAATTGAAAGAAGAAGGAATAAACGAAGTGATAATTTCGGTTGATGTTGATTTTATTGATGCTGTTCAAAAATCAGCGATGGATGTGGAATTGTTAACAAAGATTGAAGAAGTACAATCGCTGCCGCGCGATGTGGTTTTTCATTTTATGAAGTCGAAAGGTTCGTTCGCCGGTTCAAAGTTTTTTGATAGAATTAATTTTTAAAGCCCTCCCTTTTTGCATCGCCGCTATGTGGGAAGGGTTGGCATAGCCACTATGAGGGATAGGTAATGTGGAATATTTAATTGATACGGACATCATTATTGAACATCTCGCTCATACCGATGCACAAACGGAATCTGTTCTTGAAAAATTAATGACACACGGGGTTTGTTTTACGACTGTGGTAAATGCATCGGAATTATATTTTGCTGCATCGTCCGAAGAAGAAAAAAGAGTGATTGATGCGGTGATGAAAGCACTAAAAGTACTTGGAATAAATTCGCGTTACAGTTTGAACATTTCAGAATTTTTTAATAAAGTTGCGACCACACGTGACGCATTAATTTGTACGGTTGCTAAAATTAATAAGCTGCCGTTGGTAACAAATAATATGGATAAGTACAAAGAGAGTGGAATTACAATTATCAATCCAAAAGAGTTGTGAGGTATAATTGATTTTAGGAAGAGTAATTGGAACAGTTTGGTCAACACGCAAAGATGAAAATTTAGTCGGCGCAAAATTTTTAATAGTGCGCCAGTTAAATCTTGATTACACACCGAAAGAATTTACGGTTGTTGCAGTCGATTCTGTCGGAGCCGGAGTTGGAGAAGTAGTTCTCGTTGCACAAGGAAGTTCCGCAAGACAGACTACATTCACCAAAAACAAACCGGTCGATGCTGTGATAATGGCAATAGTTGATAAACTTGATGTTGCCGTAAAAGAGAATAATAAAGAGACGGGTAAACAATAATGTATCTCGGCAAAGTAATCGGTACAATTTGGGCAACAAAAAAATACGAAACCATTACCGGTTATAAAATGCAGTTCGTGCAGCCGTTGAATGCCGAGCTTAAAAAAACCGGAGACCCGCTAATTGCACTCGATACTGTTGGAGCCGGTCCCGGCGAAATAATTTATTACGTTACTGCCAGCGAAGCCGTAATACCGCTTGATGTTGATATGGCTCCGGTGGATGCTTCTATTGTGGGTATTGTCGATTCAATCAATGTTGAAAGCTAATTTGGGAGAGCACCGTTGAAAATCACAAAACAATTTACCAATAGAGAAAGCCAGTCTTTAGATAAATATCTTCAGGAAATCGGGAAGGTTGATTTGCTGACACCCGACGAAGAAATTGAACTCGCCGTTAGAATAAAAAAGAACGATCCGAAGGCTCTCGAAAAATTGGTGAAGGCAAATTTACGTTTCGTGGTTTCGGTAGCGAAACAATATCAAAATCAGGGGCTCACTCTCGGCGATCTTATTAATGAAGGAAATCTCGGATTAATAAAAGCGGCAAAACGTTTTGACGAAACGCGCGGTTTCAAATTTATTTCGTATGCCGTTTGGTGGATTCGTCAATCGATTCTGCAAGCACTTGCCGAGCAGTCAAGAATAGTGCGCCTTCCGTTAAACAGAGTTGGTGCTTTAAATAAAATAGGCAAAGCGTACAATAATCTCGAACAAGAATTTGAACGCGAACCGAGCGCACATGAACTCGCACAAGAACTTGAAATGGATATAAGCGAAGTTTCCGACGCATTGAAAATTTCGGGCAGACATGTTTCGATGGACGCACCGTTTTTGCAAGGCGAAGAAAACCGCTTGCTTGATGTTCTCACAAATGAAGAAATACCTTCACCGGATTTTACATTAATGACAGAATCGCTTCGCAATGAAATTGAACGCGCTCTTTCAACACTTTCCGAAAGGGAAGCGGAAGTTGTTAAACTTTATTTCGGGCTAAGCAAAGAACATTCTTTAACGCTCGAAGAGATCGGAGAAAAATTTAATCTTACGAGAGAACGTGTACGGCAGATAAAAGAAAAAGCAATCAGAAGATTGCGCCACGCATCACGCAGTAAAAATTTAAGAGCATATCTCGGTTAACAATTGATGATTTCATTCAGAACGATAAAACTTGCTGCGCTCGCTTTCATTTTCTTTATGATGTTTGTTGGATGCGGAGCTGCTTCTTCTTCACAACGGTACGGACACACCAAATCTAAAAAAGAAGAACCTTCCTCAAAACCAAGATTCGGCAGAACAAACGAGCAAGAAAAATATGATTCGGATAAATCAGAAATAACTATTTATGATGATCTGCCGGATACCGCACAAGTTGAATTTGATGAAGCGCCGGTGGAAGATATAACAGTTGATAAATCAAAATTTACCGCCAACTATGATAAGCTGAAAAATTTCAATGTAGCTTTAACAACACGCGAAAAAATTCTTTTCGAAGTAATTAAATATCTCGATACCCCGTACAAATACGGCGGCAGTTCTGCAAAAGGAATGGACTGCTCGGCTTTCACGCGTCAAGTTTATCAAAGCTCGCTTTCATTTGATTTGCCGCGCTCGGCAAGGGAACAATATTCTGTTGGGGATGATATTGATACTGAAGAATTAAAATTCGGCGATCTCGTATTTTTTAATACAACACGGCGAGCATTTCCGGGGCATGTCGGAATTTATCTTGGTGATAATCAATTCGTACATGCAAGCCGCAAACTTGGCGTAACGGTTTCATCGCTCGAATCAACTTATTACAAAAAACGTTACGTTGGTGCCCGCAGAGTAAATAACATCGAAACCGAATAACCCGTCAGCGTAGTTTTTCTCATCAAGTTTTTTTACGCGACCCTGAAGGTCGTCGAGACCTTCAAGGTCTGGACGTAAATTCCATAATCCATTTCACAAAACTTATTTTGCCTTTAGTTACCATCTTCTTTAATTTTTATCACTACGAAAATCATGGAGAGTAAAAAATGGAATACAGAATTGAAACAGACAGCATGGGCGAAATCAATGTTCCTACCGGCAAATATTACGGCGCACAAACTGCGCGTTCATTGATGAATTTTAAAATCGGAGGCGAGAGATTTCCGGCTGAAATGATCCGTGCACTTGGAATTGTAAAGAAAGCAGCAGCATTGACCAACAACGAACTCGGAATTCTTCCTTCCGAAAAATGTGAGTTGATTGTAAAAGCTGCAGATGAAGTGATTGAAGGAAAGTTGAATGATCATTTTCCGCTTGTAGTTTGGCAGACCGGAAGCGGAACACAAACAAACATGAATACGAACGAAGTAATTTCAAACCGCGCTATCGAAATTGCCGGCGGTGTCCTCGGAAGCAAAAAACCGATTCACCCGAACGATGATGTGAACAAAGCGCAGTCAACAAACGATGCATTCCCGACGGCTATTCATGTTGCCGCAGTTGAAGAAATTTACAGAAGATTAATTCCGATGGTTACAAAATTGCGCGATGCACTCGATGCAAAAGCAAAAGAGTACAAAGACATTATCAAAATCGGAAGAACACATTTGATGGATGCAACTCCGTTAACATTGGGGCAAGAATTTTCCGGTTATGCACAACAGTTAACAAACGGATTGGAAAGAATCTCGGATAGTTTAAAAAGATTGTATGAAATTCCGCTTGGCGGAACTGCAGTAGGAACCGGATTGAATACTCATCCCGATTATGCTGTAAAGGTTGCAAAGAAAATTTCCGAGTTGACCGGCAAGCCATTTAGAACAGCGCAAAACAAATTTGAAGCAATGGCTGGCAAAGACGCACTTGTGGAAATGAGCGGCACATTGAAAACATTGGCGGCATCACTGATGAAAATTGCAAACGATCTACGCTGGCTCGGCTCGGGTCCGCGCTGCGGAATAGGAGAAATATCGCTTCCCGAAAATGAGCCGGGCAGTTCAATCATGCCGGGTAAAGTAAACCCGACACAGTCGGAAGCATTGACGATGGTTTGCATTCAAGTTTTTGGAAACGATGTTACAATTAATTTTGCCGGTGCAAGCGGAAATTTTGAGCTGAATGTTTTTATGCCGGTAATTGCTTTCAACATTTTGCAATCAATAAAATTGCTTGCCGATGCATGTGAAAGTTTCAGCGAGCATTGTGTTGAAGGAATTACTGCAAATGAATTGAACATCAAGAAACATCTTGATAATTCTTTGATGCTTGTTACTTCGCTCAACCCGGTCATTGGTTACGATAACGCCGCCAAAGCTGCAAAGAAAGCACACAAAGAAAACAAGACATTAAAAGAAGCCGCACTCGAACTTGGTTTGTTAACCTCAGAAAAATTTGACGAAGTGGTGCGCCCCGAAAAAATGATTGGACCGAAAAAATAATTCCAAATAGCAGAGCAGATTTTTAATCTGCTCTTTTTTTATCTATGTACATCATAATTAATGCTTCAATTAAGGGGGAGATAATTATTCATGATTGACGTCTCATATACCATTCTGTACGTAAAAGATCAACAAGCGAGTGCAAAGTTTTATTCAAATGTTTTGAGTAAAGAGCCGCGGCTTAACGTGCCCGGGATGACGGAATTTGACATGGCGGAAAAATCTGTTTTAGGTTTAATGCCTGAGGTAGGAATAAAAAGACTACTTGGAGAAAAACTTCCCGATCCTTCGCAAGCAAACGGAATTCCACGCGCAGAAATTTATTTGATGGTAGATAAACCTCAAGAATATTTTGAACGCGCAATAAAAAACGGTGCTAGTGAGTTGAGCAAATTAGAAAAAAGAAATTGGGGGCATCACGCCGCTTACTGTCTAGATCCCGACGGCCATGTTCTCGCTTTTGCGAAAGAATAAAACAAACATAGGGTGTAGTGGTGAATGGATTGAAAACGTTTGCGCGGCATTTCTGTTCATGATGCATTGGTCAAATTATATCAACTGCGCATTCAATTTTATAAATAGCATGTCTAAAAAAAGCGAATCAACATGATCCGCTTTTTTATAACTGTAAAAAAATGAAACGCTTCTTACTTCGCAATCAATTCAAGATTAAGTGTTGCTTCTTTCCCATCGCGAAGTACAACAACATCAACTTTGTCGCCGGGCGAAAATTCACCCATCGCGTACATGAAATCGTAAATGTTGTTTACTGTTTTTGCACCGAACTTAATAATGACATCGCCGGGTTTCATTCCGCCTTTTGCCGCCGGACCGCCTTCGGTAACTCCTGAAATTTTATAACCGCTTCCGTTGTAACCGAATTCCGGAACAGTGCCAACGGTAACTTTAGAACGCGCAGCTCCTCTGTTGGAAGGCTCTTCCACTTTTACATAATCGGGTCGTGCAGTGTTCGTTTGTATTGCGTCCGCGATATCGAATACATAATTAGCAACAAGTTCTTCTCCGGCTGTGTTGATTTTGTCTGCATCGTCCGATGGTTTGTGATAATCCGAATGAGTGCCGGTAAAAAAGAAGAGTACCGGAATATTTTTATTTGTAAATGCCTGATGGTCGCTTCCGCCTGAACCTGAATCGTTCAACGCAAGTTTCAACTCATACTTATTTTTTTCATTGAGAAGCTCTTTCCACTTTGAAGAAGTGCCGGCGCCGATGACCGTTAAAGATTTTTCATCATTCAATCTTCCGATCATATCCATGTTCAACATTGCCGCAATATTTTTAAGGTCGATCGGACAGTTGTTTGTGAAATAAGTAGAGCCGAGCAAGCCGAGTTCCTCTCCGCTGAAGGCAATAAAAATTATACTTCTCTTCAATTCGTTTTTTATTGAAGCAAATTTTTCTGCAAGTTCAAGCAAACCCGTTGTGCCGGAAGCATTATCATCAGCACCGTTATGAATTTGCTTATCACTTCCTTTGTACATCGATGCAGTGAGATACTGATCAATGCCGAGATGATCGTAATGTGCGCCGATTACAAGAAATTCATTTTTCAATTGGGGATCATTTCCTTCCAAAAATCCGGCAACGTTGCGTGCAATTTTTTCTATTTCTTTTACTTCAGTTGCTAATTCTACTTTGACATTTTTGAAAACAAACGATGCCGGTTTCTTTTGCGCATCAATTTGTTTTTGATAATCAGCGAGATTTAGATTTTGTGATTTGAAGATTTCATCGGCAATATTTCTTTTAATTTGTACGGCAGAAAAATCTTTGATGCCGGCGGCACCATCGTATCTCAATTCCATCAAGCGGTCTTCATCGTTGTGAGGCAAGTAACCGTTTACAAAAATAATTCCTACAGCACCTTTATCACGTGCTGCGGAGGCTTTTTGTCTGAAAGAAGCGTAACGATCAAATTCCGATTTTGCACTGTCGTGTTCGGCATGATATCTCATCGCCACAACAATTTTCCCTTTTACATCGATGCCGTCATAATCATCGTAATTGAGCTTGGGTGCGGAAATTCCATAGCCCACAAAAACCAATTCCGCAGATACTTTTCCTTTGCCTGAAAAAGGCGCGGTGATATAATCTTTTTTTACTGCAAGCGGTTTTTTCACTCCGTTAATATCAAATGATAATCCATTTGCGTCAGTCAGTTCAACGCTTTCAATAAATGAAAATTCCTGGAAAAAATTTCCGTTGAATAAAGGAAGCAAGCCGGAAGAGCTGAATTGATTTTTAATATAATCGCCGGCAATTCTTTCTTCGGGTGAGCCGGTAAATCTGCCTTTGAGATCATCGGAAGCGAGATAAGTTATGTGAGCTTTGATATCCTTTGCGGTAATTTGAGGATCGAACCATGTCCTTTGTGCTGATGTGATAGAACTAATGATAAACAGAAGAAGCAGTATTATTCTTTTCATTTTAACCTCTGCTGAATTTGACGGTAGGTAAAATAATATTATTTGTTTGCGTTAAGCAAAAATATTTTTTGCGGATTAATCGGAATATTTTTTGTGAGAATCGTTTTATAGTAAAACAATTCTTGTTTTGTTGAAGCAGAAAAAATTTATTCCGGTACATGAACCAGAAAATATTCTCTCGCGGTCTTTCCGATTTGTGAAGCTTGTTCGATTGTCATGTGGAGTTCGCTTGCATGTTCATCGCGTGCACCGGCTTCAATAATTGCGAGATCGGAACCTTTCGCAAACTTAACGAGGTTATCGCAGTATGCAGTGTCTCCGCCGTAACAAATTGATTTGCTGTCATAATGAAATTTGTAACCGAGTGATGGAATTAGTTCCGATGAAATTCCATCCGGCAAAGGTTCGCGGTGGTTAACTTTGAATGGCTGAATTTTAACCGAGTTACGCGAGAATGCTGTCTGCTTTTCAACCGGCTTCAAAATTACTTTGTACGATAATTCTTTTCCGTAAACTTGATGGAATGCGTTGTAGATACTTTTTATTTCTACGCAGCCTTTCGGGTAGTGAATTGTTAACGGAGCTTTTCTTCGCAGAACAGAAAGATAGGTGAGAAGAGACCAAACTCCACCGACATGATCGTGATGCCCGTGGCTTACAAAAATATCGGAAACTTTTATGATTGTTTCGGCGCCAACATCTTTATTCAAGTCGCGTAAAATACCGTCACCCGGATCGATAATAAAAGCGGCTTTGCTTGTGGTGAGTAAAATTCCGGTGGCGATATTTGGGATCGAACAATAAATTTTTATGAAGAAATCATCTTTGCGCCAGATAAGAGGATACTTGTGTAAGTCGGGTTGTCTCATAGTTGCTCTATTAAATTATATTATTATTTGCGCTACCAATCCGCCGATAAAGAAAGCAGTGACCCATGTACCGATCCAAATAGCAATTCCTTCTTTCCAGCCTCTCTCTTTCAACATTACAACGAACGAAGCGATACACGGAACGAATAATGTAATTGTAATGATTGCAACAGTTGCTTGCATCGCACTTAAATGCATGTGGAATAAACCGGCGGCGCCGAAATCTCTGCGAACCATGCCCATAACAAATGCACTGGCGGCTTCTCTCGGAAGCTTGAGCCATGTTGTTGTAAGCGGCGCCAAAAGATTCTGCCAAACATTTAAGAGTCCGGTAATTTCCATTATTCCGACTGCAAGTGCGCCGACGAAGAACCAGAATCCGGCTTCCTTCATAAAACCGTAACTTCTGAAAAATGTTTTCTTTGCAACGTTGCTCATTCTCGGAAAACGCATTATCGGGAGATCAATTAAAAGGGGAGAACTTTCGCCCGGCAGCATTTTATTTAATACTGTTGATAAAGTAATCAGCACCGTAAAAATTACGCCGGCAAATATTAAAAGCGATTGAATTCCTACTCCGCTCAAAAGAACAGTAATAACTGCAAGCTGTGCAGAGCAAGGAATTGTAAATTGTAATATTGCTGTCACAATAGATTTTTCTCTTTCGGTCCCGAGCAAACGCGTAGTAATATTTGCCATCGTGATGCATCCGAAACCAAGCATGATTGGAATAACAGCTCTTCCGTTTAAACCAATTTTGTTGAACGCTCTATCGAGCATTGTTGCAAGGCGCGGAAGATATCCGCTGTCTTCGAGAAGTGCCATCACAAAATAGAATCCGATAACTAACGGCGTAAGCAAGAAAAGGAGATAGGTAATTGTCATTGTAATAACGCCGAACTCGCCGAAGAACAAACGCACAAACGGATTTGAGTAATGAAATTCGGAAACTGTACCGGGCTTTGATGAAAAGTTTTTGAATTCATTTGCAAGTTGTTGATTAGCATTAATTCCATCTTTGAATGCAAATATTTTTTGCTCAACAACATTATTGTTTTGGTCGAGCACTTGAACATCAATTGTGGAAGGTGTGTAATCAGCAACAAAAGATTTTACATTATATTCAAACACACCTTTGCCGATTACCTTTTCAGTGTAGTTAACTATTTGCTGGGATACGAAATCTCCGATGAAGAAATAGACAAGTGTTAGCATTACTAATAAAATCGGTATGCCGGTAAGCGGAGTTAATGAAAGTCTGCCCAGCAGATTAAATATTTCTCCTTTTTTGGAATCTTCAAACTCAACAATATCAACAATTTCGTTTACTCTATTTCTTCTCCCGATATAAATTTTTTCACGTTCATCGGCAGTACCATTCGGAATATTGTATTTATCTGAAGTTTCTTGATCGCCTTCGAGAATTAAAAGTGCTTCCGCTTGCGGAATCGATTTATCCATCACTTGCTGAAGCATAAAGTGCAGATCGAGTTGTTGATTCCCAACTTTTGCATGCTCGATTGCATAATCGATTTTATCAAAGCCGGTTTTATTGACGGCAGAAGTTTCAATAATTTCAACGCCGAGATGCTCGGAAAGTTTTGCAGTGCTAATTCTGATTTTTCGTTTTTTCAATTCATCGGAAAAATTAAGAAGTACAGTAACCCTTTTGCCCATATCAATCAATTGCTGGGTTAGGAATAAATCCCGTTCAAGATGAAGAGCATTAACAATGTTGAGTACAACATCGGCATCCAATATTATTTCCTTGGCAACTTTTTCTTCATCATTAAAGGAAGAAACGCCGTAGATGCCGGGAGTATCGTAAACATCTTTTCCTTTGTAATTGCTTTTTATTAACGATACTGTGGTGCCGGGGAAATTAGAAACATCAACATACATTCCGCTGAGATAATTGAAGACGCAAGATTTGCCGACGTTAGGATTTCCAACAAGTACAACTTTTTCTTTTTTTACAAGTTGTAAAGATTCATCAAAATTTATCTGTGATTCTTTGACGGAATTGAGATTAACTATATTATCGGATTTCATATAAACCTATGACTGAATAATAACTGATATTTTTTTTGCGAGATCAAAACCGACTGCAATTTCTTGTCTGTTCTTTTGCACAACTATAGTACCGCCGGGAAGCCGCTCAATACATTTTAAAGTATCACCTTCGGTGATTCCCAATCGTATTAACTGCGAGCGGATATTTCCTTGCGGAAGATTTACAATTGTAATTGGTTTCCCTTTTTTAGCTTTATCTAAAGTGCTGTTAGGCGTTTTTGTTTGTTTTGCAGTTTGCATTTGTACATTTACCAAAAATATTGAAAGAATATCCGGATATATCGAATCCAAGTTTATCGGCAACATCTTCAACTATCTTTGCAATTTTCGGTTCGGAAAATTCTTTGATGGCGCCGCACGTTAAACAGATTAAATGATCGTGGGTCTTTTTGCCGTAGTTGGATTCATACCGGGCTTTGTTCTCACCGAAATTTCTTTTGGCAAGCAATTCGCACGAAGCGAGAAGTTCGAGCGTGTTATAAACAGTTGCTCTCGATACATTCGAATTGTTGCTTTTCATTTTAAGATAAAGTTCATCGGCTCCAAAATGTCCGTCGTATTCCAAAGCGTAATCAAGCACTTCAAATCTTTCGGGTGTAATTCGGTGGGTTCCTTTTTTCAAGAACTGCTTAAATTCTTCGTGAGCTAAGTTTAATTCCACTATTTTTACCAATTATTTAGATTGAGTCTACATAAAATTAGGGAGTCTTGATATCAAATGCAAAAGAAATATAATTGTCTTATTAAAAAATCGTGCACTATTTTTTTGTCTTTCATTTAGTTCAAGATTTATAGAGCAAATTATGATTGGAATATTGTTGTGAAAATTTCGCTATGACTTTCATATTATTTAATGCGGCTTTGCTCATTTGAATATAATCACAGTGGTTGATTTGTTGTGATGAAAAGATTTATTTTCGTTTGTAACTCTTCCAAAACAAACCATTTGAACTTTTTACAACCAAAAGAGGGTTAATATGTCAACAAGCTTTGAAGTAATCGAACGGGTCGGTATATCAACCGAGAGTATTTCCGATGCAATCAAATCAGTTGTTCTTTCTGCTCATAATGAAAAGAAGGTAGGCTGGTTCGAAGTTATCGAACAAAGAGGCAGAGTAACTTCCGAAGGGAAAGTGGAATTTCAAGTAAAAGTAAAAATCGGTAGGAAACTATCGGAATAAAAGAAAGGAGTATCAAATGGCTTTAAAGGTTGGCGATACGGCGCCAAATTTTTCGTTGAAGAATGCCGCTAATGAAACATACACTCTTAATGATTTTAAGGGGAAGAAAAATGTTGTGTTGTTGTTTTTCCCGGCAGTTGGTTCATCTGTCTGCGAAAAAGAATTATGTTCAACACGGGACGGCATGAAAGATTATGAAAGTCTCGATGCACAAGTGCTGGCAATAAGTGTAGATGGACCGTTCGCACAAAAATTGTGGTCGGATAAACATCAATTCAACTTTCCGGTATTGAGCGATTTTAATAAAGAAGTAGCTCCGGCATACGAAGCATTTTACGATGTGTGGCTTGCCGGCAAATTTGATTTAAAAGGCGTTGCGAAAAGATCGGCATTTGTCATCGATAAAAACGGTACAATCCAGTATACCGAAATTCTTGAAAATGCCGGTAACGAACCTAACTATGCAGCAATTCAGGAAACATTGAAGAAGTTGTCTTAATATTTTTTTGTAGATTTGAAAGGGCAGACATTCGGTTTGTCCTTTTATTTTTAATAGGGGATCGTACAGTTTGCGATCTCTATATTTACGCGGCTTGTAAAGTCAGTAAAATGGAGAATAAAATGGTTGAAGAAGGGAAGAAAGCTCCAAAGTTTTCGCTTTTCGACAGCAATGATATAAAAATTTCGCTCGATGATTACAAAGGCTGGAAAGTTGTTTTGTATTTTTATCCGAAAGACATGACTTCTGGCTGCACAAAAGAAGCATGCGATTTCAGGGATACTTTCCCCAATTTCAAAAAAATAAAAACTGTGGTAATCGGCATCAGCCCCGATAATGTTGCATCCCACAAAAAGTTTGCGGATAAATATGATCTGCCTTTCACACTTTTGAGTGATGAGAAAAAAGAAGTTGTTCAAAAGTACGGCGTGTGGAAAGAAAAAAATATGTACGGAAGAAAATATATGGGTGTTGAAAGAACAACTTTTGTAATAGATGAAGAAGGGAAGATCAAAAAAATTTTTCCGAAGGTTAAAGTGAACGGTCACGTCGAAGAAGTTCTGAAAATTCTGAAATCAAAATAGAAATAAACCGCAAACAAATCATAAATCCGAAATGTTATATTTAACACGAAGAGAAGTTTTCAGTGCGTCCCATCGTTTGTATAATGAAAAATATACCGATGAAGAGAACGAAAAAATTTTCGGCAAGTGCAGTAACCCGAGCGGACACGGGCACAATTATGTTCTTGAAGTAGTTGTTGCCGGCGAAGCAGATCACGAAACCGGTTACGTTGTAGATCTGAAAATTCTTAAAGAAATTATTGATAAACATGTGCTCAAAAAAGTTGATCACAAAAATTTGAATGTTGACGTGGACTTCTTGAAAGGAATAAATCCTACTGTTGAAAATATTGCGATCGGAATCTGGAATCAACTTGAAGATAAAATTCCGAGAGGAAGATTATATTCGGTAAAAGTTAAAGAGACAGAAAATAATTTTGTTGAATACAAAGGAAGGAATGAAATTGAATTTAGATAATATTGAAAAAAGCATCAAAACATTACTGGAAGAACTTGGGGAAGATGCGAATCGAGAGGGATTACTTCGTACACCGCACCGTGTTGCAAAGGCTTATGAATATCTGACGCAAGGATATCACAAAAAAATTAAAGATGTTCTCAACGGCGCAATCTTTGAAGAACGCTACGATGAAATGGTAATCGTGAAAGATGTTGATTTTTACAGCATGTGCGAACACCATCTTCTTCCGTTTTTTGGCAAAGTACACATTGCTTATATACCCGACGGCAAAATAGTCGGGCTGAGCAAAATTCCGAGAGTGATTGATGTATTTGCACGGCGGCTGCAAGTTCAGGAAAGAATGACACAAGAAATTGCAGATACACTCGAAGAGTATTTAAATCCGCGCGGAGTTGGTGTTGTTGTTGAAGCTTACCACATGTGCATGATGATGCGCGGCGTGCAAAAACAAAATTCGATTACTACAACAAGTGCAATGCACGGCATATTCAAAGAAGACGCACGAACAAGAACCGAATTTCTCAACCTAATAGCACAGAAGAAAATCTAATGTCCGATCTCAAAAAATCTGTCTGGATTACCGGCGCAAGTTCCGGTATCGGCAAACAGCTTACAATCGAATTTGCTAAAAACGGCGAAACAGTTCTTGCAACAGCGAGAAGAACTTCTTTGATAGAAAATTACAGCAAAGAGCTTGGCGAGTTTTCAAAAAATATTATTCCTTTCGAAGTGAATGTTTCGGATGTCCCGTCGATTCAGAATTTTTTCAATTCACTCAGCGAAAAGTTTTTTGTATCCGCATTAATAAATAACGCCGGCATCACTTCTTTCAAACCGGCAGAGAAAGATTCACTGCAAGAAATTAAAGAAATAGTAGATACAAATCTGCTCGGCTCTATCTATGCCATTAAAACTGTTCTCCCGGCAATGATAGAAAATAATTCCGGTACGATCATAAACATACTTTCGGTTGTAACACAAAAAGTTTTTACCGGAAGCAGTGCATATTCTGCATCGAAAGCGGGATTGAAAGCTTATGCAGATTCTTTGCGGGAAGAAATTAGGAAGAACAATATTAGAGTGATAAACATTTTGCCCGGTGCAGCAAAAACTGCAATATGGCACACAAGTGTTTTGGAAAAGCACTCACACAGAATGATGTCTCCCGAAGATATTGCTAAGTTTGTGTATCAAGTTTATTCTCAAAAAAATAATCTTGTTGCCGAAGAAATTGTGATGAGACCTTTACAAGGCGATATCTAATCTGCATATGAAAATTTTTGAAGCAAAAAAAAATATTGTAAGTAAAAAAAACCCGGCAGTCAGCCGGGCTCTTTATTAGTTGTTTGACTCATCATCCATAAAATGACGGTGCATTCTTTCTCTCATTATTCCGCGCATCATTTGTCCTTCATGCATATCGTTGCCGCCGCGCATTCCCGTTCCCATAAAACTTTCAGCCCAAATGTCTTTTTGTTCTTTGTCCAAAGTTTTGTAGATGGCAAGCGATGTTTTTACGGCAGATTGTTTCAACTGTGCCTGAAGTTTGCTGTTCTCTTCGGTTAATGCAAGCACCTTTTGTTCGTCAACGTTTTTATTATCAAGCAAGTTTTTCAATTCAAGACGATTTTTTTGAACCTTCGCGCGAAGATCAATCGATTCGCTTTGATGTTTATATGTAATGTCGCTGAATTGTTTTTCTTGCTCTGCGGAAAGATTAAGTTTTTCTTTCAACTGCATTTTGCCGAAGCCTCGTTTGCCCATTCCGCAACCATCCGGCTGTGCAAACAACGAACCGCTTAAAAGAACTGCAAATACGAGTGTTACGATGATATTTTTTTTCATTACTGCCTCCTTTTTGTGAAATGTTTTCTTTTTGCTAATTTGACACAGCATAACACGAGTCAGTTTAATTGAACTGCAATTTTTTATTTTTCCCGATCATTAAACCGCAGTACTTGATTTGATGTCTATTTAAAGAATAGCGATGGAATTATGAATAATACCAATGATTTTGAATTGATCGAGAGGTTTGTAGCCGGAGATGAAAAGGCTTTCAATATTATTGTGAAGAAGTATCAAAAAAAAATTTATTGGCATGCAAGACAAATGCTCGGCGAGCATTTGGATGCTGATGAAGTTACTCAAGAAGTTCTTGTTGTGATGTATCAGAAGTTGAAGACTTTTAATTTTCAGTCGGCGCTTTACACATGGATTTATAAAATTGTTACTACGCGCAGTCTGAATCAAATTAAAAGAAGACAGTTAAGAAAAATATTTTCTTTCGAACATACAGACGAAAAAGAATTGGCTGTTGAAAATGATATTGTAGAAGATATTGCCAACAAAGAAAAATTAGAAAAGGTAAACAGATCATTGGAAAAACTTCCGGCAAAGCAGAGACAAATTTTTGTTATGAGAAATTTTGACCAGCTTTCTTATGAAGAAATTTCGGAAATAACCGGCAAAAGTGTCGGCGGCTTGAAAGCAAATTACTTTCATGCATTAAGAAAAGTTACGGAGTATGTAAATGAAAAAGATTAGCGATGAAATATTGAAATATCTCTCCGATATGATGAATGATCGGGAAAAAAGAGAGTTCGAAAACAAACTAAGCGCATCGGCAGAATTAAAAACTGAATTGGCTGAAGCAGAACAGATGTTGAACGACTTATCTGCAATCAATGATACGGCAGTTAACGAGCAGTATTTTGCGAACTTGCTGCCGAGAGCAAGAATGAAAATGGAGCAGAAGAAAAAGTTTGGCATCGTAAAAAAAATGTCTTTTGCTGTCCCGGTGCTGGCTTCTGCAATTATAGTTTTCTTCTTATTCGCCCCTAAGCCTGTTCAAGATATTTCGGAACAGCACCAGGCACTTGTTAACGATGTTCTGGAAAATGTAAACGATACAGATGTTGTACGAAAAGTACTCGACGATGTTTACCTTGAATCATCAATGATGTACGGTGGAGGCAATGAAATGTTGGGTGAAACCGAATTACCTGAAAATATTACAGTATCGGAAGATAAATTATTCAGCATCGTTGATCTTGCATATACGGATTATTCTACTTTGCAAAATTTGCCGGATGAAGATTTCAACGAGATTTACGAAAAACTAAGTAAGATAACTTTACAATAGGTGCTTTATGAAAAATATAATTTACATGTTGATTGTTTTTACCATTTGTGCGAGTGCATCAAGCGCACAAATGAGAGAGAAAGGAATGTTTATGCCGCCCGGCGCGAAGCCGATGGAAAAACTTGAACAGCTCGAAAAGATGAAGCTTATTGAAATTCTGGATCTCGACGAAGAAACTTCGATAAGATTTTTTGCGCGTAAGAATGAACATCAAAAAAAGATGAAAGATTTGATTGGCGAGCGTGAAAAAACTTTGGCAGAACTTGAAAATGCTTTCCGCGATAAGAAAGAAGACGAGCAATTCTACAAACGTTACATCGCCCATGTTTTGGAATTCGAAAATAAAATTATCAACGAAAGAAATAATTTTATCACTTCGTTAAATACGATACTAACACAACAGCAAATTGCTAAGCTTACTGTTTTCGAGTTCAAATTTAGGCGGGAACTTACCGAGCAGATTTTGGAAAGAGGGCGCGGAATGATGAAGAGAGATTTATGATGAAAATATTTTTCTCTTACAGCTTCAGCTATTGCATTTAATATTACTGCCCTATATTTTGCCAACGCAATTTTTGCGGAAGTGGTGAAATTGGTATACACGCTACTTTGAGGGGGTAGTGCCCGTTCGGGCGTAGGGGTTCGAGTCCCCTCTTCCGCACCATTCGTAAACAAAACAAACAAAGGAAGTGGCATGAAAAAGAACCGGGGATTCTTATTCACACTGTTTTTTCTTTTCTCAATATCCACATTTGCACAAAGTGCCGATATGCCAGCCGAAGCTGCCAAAGCTTATAATGAAGGGAATAAATTATACAAAGCCGGAAACTATGACGGTGCAATTCAACAATATAGAGAAGCATTAAAAATTGCTAACGACCATCGTATTTATTATCAGCTTGGTGTTACATTGAAAAAGCAAGGCAAGCTTGCAGATTCTGAATCTGCTTTTAACGAAGCGATTAAAATAAATCCTAATTTTGATTTGGCGTACAACGGTCTCGGAGGTACTTATTTTCAGGACGGAAAATTTGCCGAGGCTGTAGAAAGCTTCAAAAAATTTGAAGAACTGACAAAACAGAAATCATTGAAAGATCAGGCAAAAGAATACATTGCACGTTCTTTGGTAAAACTCGGCGAGCAGTATAAAAAAGACGGTAACTATCCAAAAGCTTTGGAAAGTTTGAACGAAGCTATTAAATACAAGCCTCTCGATGCAGCATACATTCTTCTTGCAACAACTTATTATGAAAACGCCGATTATGATAAAACTTTGAGCACTGTTGAGCAAGTAATCAATATGAAAACGGCTGGCTTAAAAGGCGCCGCTTATTATTACAAAGGTATGGCTTACAAACAGAAACAAGATATTACAAAAGCCAAAGAGAATTTCGAACTCGCAAAAAAAGATCCTCAGTATAAACGCCTTGCCGAATACGAATTAAATCTTCTAAAATAATTTTTTATGAAACCCTCTTCGTGAGGGTTTCTTTTTTGAATCACGTCGAGCCGAATACCGGATTATTTGCTAACTTTCAGTTAGTTAATAATAAATCGACGTCTATATAGTTGGAAAATTTTTTAACAGCCTTTCTTTTGGCATCTCTCGTTTCAGTAATTTCCTTTCGATTTGGATTTCTAACTTTCAGCGCTGCCGCCGCGGCATTCGTTTTCGGGATAATAATTTTTGGACTGGGCGGTTTACAGTTCAGCATTCCGCTCTTGTTATTTTTTTTCTCATCAAGTCTTTTATCCAAACTTAGATATGCGCGTAACAAAGAAGTAGAAACTTATTTTGAAAAAACCGGCGCGCGCGATTACAAACAAGTAATTGCCAACGGTTTGATTCCATCACTCATTGTTTGTCTCGGCTCTGTTTATAATGACGGGATCTATTTTTTAGTTTACTGTGTAAGTATTGCCTCTGTTTGTGCCGATACGTGGGGAACGGAAATTGGAACATTGAGAAAAGCGGTTACGTATAATATTCTAAATTTCAAACGGATAGAACAAGGAATGTCGGGTGGAATTTCTGTAATAGGAACTTTTGGTTCTTTGATTGGAGCGGCGATAATTTCCTTCTCAAGTTTATTTTGGGCGGGATTTAATATCAATATTTTTCTTTCTATTGTTATTGCGGGATTTGGCGCCGGGATTATTGACAGCATTTTAGGAGCGTCGTTGCAGATTCAATATAAGTGCAATGAATGCGGAAAGACTGTCGAAAAAGAAAAACATTGCGGCGTATCAACACAAAGTGAGAAGGGATTTTATTTTTTTACCAACGATGTTGTAAATTTGATTTGCAGTATTTCGGGTGCATTAATTCTAATTGTAATCTATAATTTATTCTTGTGACATCATGCCTAAAAAAATATTTGTAATAATCTTTGTGCTCTCGTCATTTTTGTATTCTCAAACAAATGATAACGAGTACACATCGGCTTTGAATCATTATCAAAATAAAAATTATCCGGCGGCGTACGGGCTATTTAAAAAGATATCGAACAATCCTTCCTCTGAACTATTGGAAAAATCTCAATCGGATTATTTTGGTGCGGATTGCTTGTTGAAGATGAACATGCTTGGCGGAGCCGCTTCTGAATTCGAAAATTTTATCGATAAGTATAAGTTCTCAAATTTCCGCGAGACGGCACTCTACACTCTCGGCTCAATATATTTTAATAACGGCGAGTTCAGAAAGACGAGAGAAATTTTCAACTATCTTTTGATTGATTATCCCCGGAGTGAGCTAAAAGGTTCCGCTTATTATTGGATGGCAGAATCATACAAAGCGGAAAATAAATTTGTTGAAGCAGAAGAATTTTTCAACAATGCTGTTTCAAACAGACAAACCAATCAATACATTACAAACAGCATTTTTTCGCTGGCACAGTTATATGAATCAAACAGCGATTACAATAATGCTGTTACCAATTATGATGAACTCTTAACTTATTATAAAAAAGATGCACTCGCGCCGAAAGCACAGCTTCGAATCGGTATCTGCTATTTCAATCTGAAAGAATACGACAGTGCCGTGCTCGAATTGACCGACCCTTTGATAAATGAGCTTAATGCAAATGATTTGACCGAAGCCAAATATTATCTCGCAAATTCATTTACGCGTCTCAAAGATTTTAATAACGCATCGGCTATTTATGAAGAACTTTTGCAAGGGGACGCTTCTGCTGAATTTAAAAGCAAAATAAATTACAGTTTGGCATGGATAAAATTTCAGACAAGCGATTACAACGAAGCATACAATTTGTTTAATGAATTATCCAAAATAGAAAGTGACACACTTGCTGTGAGCGCACTTTATTGGAGTGCGGAATGCAAACGGTATTCGGGCGATATTAACGAAGCCGATGAAATCTATAAAACATTTCTTGAAAAATATCCGCACCATCATCTTGCGGCGAGAGCACAGCTTGGCAAAGGAACTGTTTATTACAACAAAGAACAGTCTGACGAAGCAGAGAAATCATTGTTGAATGCCGTGATATCAAACGACCCTTTAACAAAAGGTCGTGCATTCACTTTGCTCGGCGAAATGAAACTAAGCAAAAAAGATTTTCCCGAGGCAAAAAATTATTTTTCACAAGCGCTTCGTTTTACCGAAAATTCTGCTGAATTGAATAACAGAGCATCGCTCGGTCTCGGAGCTGCAGAATTTTATTTGAATAATTATGATGATGCTGTTCAACGTCTCGAAAATCTTCAGTCGCGTGCGAAGGAATTCGAAAAAGATAAAGTGAATTTCTATCTTGCGGAAACTTATTTTGCGCGCGGAGAATTTTCCGCTTCGCTGAAACATTACAACCAAATAAATTCGGCGGATGAACTTTTGAAAAAACAGACTTTGCTGGGCAAAGCATATTCGCATTTCAATCTGAAAGATTTTCCGAATGCCGTTTATAATTTCAATGAGTACGTTAATAAGTATAAAAAAGATAAGTATGTTATCGATGCGAAGTTAAGACTTGCAGATTCTTATTTCGGGATAAAAAATTTTGATAAAGCGAGCACTATCTACACCGAAATATTTTCCAAAGATAGAGCGAAGATGAACGATGACCAGATTTATTACCAGTACTGCCAGTCGTTATTCAAAGCCGGAAAATCAGGCGAAGCAATTTCAGAGTTTGAAAATCTGCAAAGGAAATTTCCGCGTTCCAAATATGCCGATGCTTCGCAGTATATAATCGGGTGGATAAATTTTCAGCACAGCGATTTCGGCGGTGCAATCGGCAATTACAAAAAATTGATAAACAAATATCCGAATTCGCCATTAGTGCCAATCGCTTACTATTCAATCGGTGATTCGTATTTCAATCTCGGCAATTACGATTCATCAATAGTTTTTTACAATAAAATTTTGGAAAATTTTTCGAACACAAGCTACGTTCTTGATGCGGCAAACGGAATACAATATGCTTACATTGCAAAAGATCAGCCGGATAATGCCGTAACATTTATCGATCAGTTCGTAAGTGAAAATCCTTCATCAAAATACGGCGACCAAATATTTTTTAAGAAGGGAGATATTTTTTACAGCACGGATAATTATGAAAAAGCAATTGAATCGTACCGGGAATTTATAATGCGCTATCCTTCCAGCGTGATTGTGCCCAACGCATATTTTTGGATCGGGAAGAGTGCAGCTAATTTAAAAAGAGAAACAGAAGCACTTGAAAATTTCAACAAGGTAGTTGAGCGTTCCCGCAAATCCGATATTGGAATTTCTGCCGCGATTGAACTTTCAAATTTGTATGCGGGCAAAAATCAATTTAATTCTTCGATTGATATTTTGAATTCGGCAATTGATGCACAGCCGGCTTCCAACCGCGTACCGGAACTTTTGTTTTTGCGAGGACAAGCGGAAGTAAAAGCAAATAAATCCAGCGAAGCTGCCGGATCTTTCGATCAGATTATAAAATATTATGAAGGAACAGTCTTTGCGGCGAAATCAAAATTGGAACTCGGAATTTTGGAATACAACAACAAAAATTTTGATAACTCTTTAATTCTGTTAAACGAGCTTGCCGAAAAAAGAACGGATGATATCGGCGCGCAAGCTCAATACTTTATCGGGATGATTTATTTTGATCAAAATAAAATTGATGAAGCAATCACGGCGTTTGTAAGAGTGCGTACAGTCTATGCGTCTTTTGATGAGTGGTACACAAAATCTTTACTGCGGCTTGGCGATAGTTATGTGAAGGCAAAAGACACGAAGCAAGCACGCGATATGTACAAAGCAGTTGTTAACCGGCACAAGACCGGAATTTATGCACAAGAAGCAAAAAGAAAATTGAACCAGTTATGAAAAAATTATTTTTAATTATAGTATTAGCCGCATCGCTGAAAGTTGCGGCACAAAGTGAACAGAAAAGCATCGAGCTTCCGGATTTTGTTATTACCGGCAGACAAAGTGTTGAAGTTTTATCGGCACAAAAATCGAAACCGGAATTGATCAGCACACTTTCAAAAGAATTTTTTGTTCCCCAATATTCGCCCGAAGAACTTCCTTTGTTGATCGAATCGGATTTGAAATCCGTTCATCCTTCGATTATCGCAGAAGATTTTTTTGACGGCAATGTTAATATCGGCGTTGGCAGCCAAACATTTCCGGCTGGCGAATTCAACCTGGCAAAGTCGTTCGGAAATTATTTGGTGAAAGCCTCGGCGTGGGGAAAAAATGTTAAACAGTATATCGATAATGCCGGCTTTAACAATTCCGGAGTTTCACTTGATAATGAATTTTTCATCGGCACTAAATCTAATTTTCTTCCGGGTGCAAAAATTAAATTGAGCGGAGCTTATTCAAGAGAGTCTTCAAAATTTTTCGGCTCGCTCACCCCGTCGTTTGAAAGAAAAACCGATCGTGCTTCTGCGATTCTCTCGCTTGCAGATAATTACAGCCAGCGTTTTAATTTTGGTATCGATCTCAAGGGAAATTTCTTTTCGATGGAAGAAAATGATTTGACTGAAAAGAAACTCGGCTTAAAACCATTTGCGGCTGTTAAATTCGGGAAATTCGAAATCGGCGCCGAAGGTTTTTATCAAAAACAAATTTTGGAAAATAATTTGAGCGGAGTTGATGATTATGATTTTTATTTCGTCAACCCCTATTTGAAGGTTAGTCCTACAAAAGATGTAATACTTCTTGGTGGAGTAACTTATGCAAGTAATTCAAACAACACTTTCTTTAGTCCGTTCGGCTCGATTCAATATCTTGTTGATAATGGGATAGTTCTTCAAGCAGATTACAAACCGGCAGTGAACAATTATACTGTTTCGGATTTCACCGCAAAAAATTATTACTCGGCAAACGGATTAATAGATAATATTCTTAACGAAGTGAATGTTGATCTAAAAGTTTCTTTCAGATTTGATTACGAAAAATATTTTTCTTTTATGTTGTGGAGCGAATACAAAAAAGAAGACGGCTATTTATACTTTGAAGATGCTTCACAGAAAGGAATTTTTAATGTGCTTCGGGCAGACGATGTTAAAACCACATCGCTCGGTATAAATTTTTTGATGAATAACAACGGTTTCGGATATTTTATGATGAATGCCGGGTACAATAAAGTTACAGATAGCAAGGATAAACTCATTCCGTACAATCCCAAATTTTCCGCAGACATAACTTACGGTTATGATTTCGATTTCGGAGCCGGTGCAAAGGCTGTTTATAAATTTGCACAAGATTCGTATGCCAACCTCCTGAATACTTATAAATTAAATTCATATCATAATCTTTCTTTGGGAGTTTATTACAAACTATTTGAAGCAATAACATTGAGTGCAGACTTTCAAAACATTTTGAATAGGAGTAACTTTGCACTTAGATATTACGAAGAAAAACCTTTCGATATAATTGTTGGTGTTGAATACAGATGGTAGATTTCATAAAAAAGAAAGCATGACATGACGATTTCGGAACTGCAAAAGAAAGCGGCGGAGGTGCTGGGTGTATCAAGTTCTCAGAAAGAACTTGCTTTCGATATCCTCATCTCTAAAATTTCCGAAGTACTCGTTGATAACGTTACGCTTAAAGTTCCGTTGATAGGATTTTTCCAGATAAAAGAGAATGACGAATCAAACTCGTTGATTTTCTCTCCGCTATCGGAAGATTTTTCCAAAGAAAGCAGAACACTTTATCTTACAATCGAGAGCCCGAAAAAATTTCCATTATCACAAGAGACCGATTCCGGCGCATTCAGCATTGGAGTGGGCAAGCCGTTAATTCCGCTCACTGATACCGCCGATACAAACTCGGAACCGGAAACTTCTTTTGCCATTCTGAAAAAATCTATCGAAGAGAGAGTCAACGAAATTATTTCCGAATCGGATCATCTTCCGTACTTCAATATTTGGGATGATTATTACGAATCGCTGAACAATCAAGCGGACGAAAAAAACGAGCAAGTTAATTTATCCGAGCTGACTGCAGATATCGAATTCAAAGACGATTTGATTGCTGAGAACATCACTGATAATCTCCTGAATCTTGAAACAAAAGAAGAGGCAAGCGAAAAAAATCTGCCGGAAGTTTCTGCAGAACTTACACCCTCCGATCTTTTGGCAGATTATGTTCCGCACAAAATAGATGAAGTACCTTCTGTACCCGAAATAAAATTAGAAGAAGATGTAACGAACAAAACAGAATTTGAACAACTCGAACAGATAATCGAAAAATTAGAATCGCTCGAAGAAAAAATAACGACGGAAAGTGATCTCAAAAAAAATGTTGAGTCCTCTTCGCCGTTCGACGATAGACAGCTTGAAGAAAAATTTGCCGAAGAAGAACTTGAAAAAAAACTTGCCGATGAATTAAAAGAGGAAAAGATTCCGGAAGATTTGGGAATTGAAGCTGAAGATGAAGAAGAATTTCTCGGATTGAAAAAAAATAAAGTAAAAAAGATCGAATGGAATTGGGGCGATGAACTAAAAGAAGAATTCGATTCGGCGGTAAATGAAGAAGAAACAATTTTAGATGTCCCACAAGAAGAAGAGGAAGAAATAGTTTCTCCCGAAGATATTTTTAAGAAGACTAAACCGCTTTCCGTAACTTTGTTTGAACAGCTCGATGAATCGATAAAAAAAGAATTGGTAGAAAGCGAAAAAGATGTTCAATATTTGGAATATGCCGGTGCACCGCAAAGTTTTGATTTTGTAGAAGATAAAGCGGCAGAAATTCCTCCGGCGGGTTACCAGGAAGAAAGACGAACAAATTATCAATCATCAACAAAAACGGATACATTCGAAGAAGAGTATCATTCGAAAGAAAAATATTTCAACAAAACTTTTCTGGTTATCTTTATTGCATTTATAGTAACAACCGGATTGACAATTTATTTACTGCTTCCGAATAAAGGAGATTCTGGGAAACAGAATGTTACATTATCGGAAACAGACCCGGCACAACACGCGGAAATAGCGAGTCCGGCGCAAACAGATACTCAGACAACCGGCGGCGATGAGTTCAGTGATTTTCCAAGAGTTGCTTCACTGCCGGTAAAAAATGAAGGGAAGAAAGAAAAAACAAAAAATATAATTCCCCCCTCAACAAAAATTAGTACGCCTTCGAAAACAAAACCCGGAAACGATTTGTATAAAATTCTGCAAACAGATACGCGTATTTATAAAACAATTTATTACGACGGAAGCGGTTATAACGTGCAAGTTTCATCGTGGCTCAACAAACAAAAAGCCGAAAATGAAGTGAAGAGACTGCGGCGTGAAGGTTTGACGGCTTTTTTGGTTGAAGCAAATTTACCGCAGAAGGGCGGTCTGTGGTACCGCGTGCGAATCGGCAATTTTAATTCGCGTGAAGAAGCAGAACAATTTTTAATCAACTATAATTTTGAAAAATAATCATAAAGGTAATTATGGATTTACTCTCAATGTTCATCAAGGGCGGCTTTGTAATGTGGCCTATCTTAGTATGTTCGGTTGTTGCCGTTGCAATCATTATTGAAAAACTAATTGTTCTTAAAAAATCCAGACAGAATATTCCCGCTTTTGTTGTTAAAGTAAGAAATTATTTAAAGCGGAAAGATGTTGTTGGTGCAATCGGGTTATGCATGGAAGAGAAGACCCCGATTTCCGGCATCGTAAAAAAAGCTTTGAAGAAACATAAACACGGTCATCAGAGAGTAGTTGAAGCAATTGAAAGTGCCGGAAGGTTGGAAATCAATAAACTTGAAAAAGGTTTATCAACACTTGCAACAATTGCCGGTGCCGCACCGATGCTCGGTTTTTTGGGAACAGTAACCGGAATGATCGGCGCGTTTATGAAAGTTCAAGAACTTCAAGGCGCCGCCGGACCGGCAGACCTTGCCGGCGGTATCTGGGAAGCACTTCTAACGACTGCTTTCGGGCTCTTTGTGGGCATTCCCGTACTTGCCGTTTATAATTATCTGCACGGATTAATTCAAAAAATTGTTGTGGATATGGAAGTTGTTGTAACCGATATTCTGGATTTGCTCGATGAATCCGGCAAAGACAAAACTCTTGAAAACTCCGATGACGAAATTTATGTGTAGGAATGCCAATGAAATTCGAAACTAAAAGCCAGCCGATCAGCGCATTTAATTTTTCATCGTTAACCGATATTGTAATGCTTCTGCTGATTTTTTTCTTGCTTACTTCGCAGTTTGTTATTCAAACCGGAATAAAAGTAAAACTACCCGGGGCGCAGAATAACGAGCAAGCGCTTCCTTCAAAAATGATTGTTACAATCACCGAACAAAGCAGAGTTTATCTCGGCTCCGAAGAAATTACAATTGATAAACTTGCCGGCAGATTGGAAGAAATTAAAAAATCTTCTTCGGAAAACAATCTTATTATTCGTGCAGATAAAACGGTAAAGATCGATTTGATAATCCGCGTAATTGATGCGGCAAAAGGGATCGGGATTGATAAGTTCACAATCGAAACAGAAAAAACCAGCGTGTGATGTTAAATAAAAATCCAAGAAATATTTCGTACGTAATTTCGTTTGCACTGCACATACTTTTATTAATTCTATTTACGTTTATCACTTTTTCCGCCGAAACTGAAGCGGATGATTATGTAACAATCGGGTTCGGAAGCGGAATGAGCATGGGAAGTCCCGGTCCTTTCGGACAAGATCAGCTCACGGAAAAAAATCAGCCGAAAGAAGAGCAGTTAAAAGAAAAAAATGAAGAACAGAAAAAAGTTGAATTACCGGAAACAAAAAATAAAGAACGCGATAACGTAGTTGTTGAAGCCGATAAGAAAAAAAAGAAAGAGAATGTTGAAGCCGAAAAGGTAAAACCGCTGAATGAAAGTTTGAACCGCACGAAAGGTACAGAACCTGAAGGTGATGCAGAAGGCGGCTTCGGATTCGAAATTGATTTCGGCGGAAAGGGGATGAGAAAAATTTACAGTTACATTCTGCCCGAATATCCAGAAGGTGTTGCGAAAGAAATTGATGTTAAACTCCGCTTTACAATTCTTCCGGATGGAACGGTTGGTAAAATTTTCCCGCTGATAAAAGCTGATGCACGGCTTGAACTTGCCGCAATTAATTCACTTCGCCAGTGGAGATTTGAACCTCTGCCCGTCAATGCAAAACAGATTGAGCAGACTGTTATTGTGACTTTTCCTTATCGTCTGCAGTAGCGTTGATGTCATTGTAATAGAATCTATAGAAAAAGAATTCCGCAATTGAAAGCAAAGTGAGCGAGATTGCATCCGCATCGAATTGAATTCCCAAACCTTTGCTGTCGAAAAATATTTTTACTACAGTTGTACTGATAGACCATCCGACCGAAAAAAGAATTATGATGAGCGCAAGATTTATGAATGCGGAACCGAGCGATTCATCTTGCCACTTCTTTGTAAAAATTATTGTAACGAAAAACAGATGAGCAAAAAAGATAAATGCACTAATCATTTTTTAGCTTTGATTTTTTTGTTTGCTGTTAATTACTTGTGCGCCGATTATGCCGCCGATTATTCCGAACACAGAATTTATTGCAAGATTGTTTATCAAAATGGAAAAAGCGTACAACGGAGAGAACCCGTATTGTAAAATATCATCCCGAACGCCTGAAAATAGTTTCATCACATCATTTTTAATATTTTCCGGCAGAGAGAATAATTGCAGCACTCGCGGCAATTCTGAGAATGCGGCAACAACATCATTATTTTTTGTGATGAGCGTGATCAAAATATCAAATCCGCTTCCGAAGAGTGCGGCGTACAAACCCGTCATCAATCCGAACATCAATGCTTTTTTAGAAGGAATTAATTCGTCGGTAGGATTTGCTTTCCGGTCCAACATTAACGAAATGAAAGCCGCCAAAGGAATTATCAAACAGCATGAAAAAGTTTTGGCTACCGGAACAACATGCAAAACTCCGGCACCGAAGCCGCACACAAAAGCAGATAAATATTTTTTCAAATCAATTCCTATTAGTGGTTTTCGTAAAAAGAAAATTGAGACCATTGCAAAAATAAATAAATAGTACCGAACCGAAAAGAATTCCGGTTAACAGAGCAATTGTTTTTGAGTAATTGTAAACCTTAAGGCTTGAGAAGATTACATCGACAAGCATCAAAATACCGGTGAATAAAAAATATTTTATTGGAGGATTTTGCTTCGGCTGTTTGAACAGAAAAGCAAACGAAAGAATCAGTGCACTCAAATAAATTCCGGTACAGCGAGCACAAACCAAACTCCGGCATCCGCCAACTTCAATTAATTTCTTTTGATCTTGATGGCATACTAATGAGTAACTCTGTTTTGCAAAAGGGTAGAAGTAAATCATTTTTTTATTAACGTGTACGAAACACTCGAACCAAATTCCCGTGAACCACAATAATATCAGCGCAAAAAGAAGTGTGCGTTTGGAGAAATTCAATTTTTTCTTCCGGTAATTTTATAGATCAAAATTTTTGTTCCGGTTAACAAATATAATTTTGAGTTGAAAATTGCGGCGTTTTCAATTTTTTCATCCAAGCCGGGTTCAAACGAGTTGAATAGAAAATTATTTGCAGAAGCATTATCAATTCTTGAATAATAGATTGTACTGTCGGCAGATAAACAGATGAAATCCGAACCGATATTAATATTGTCCGGCTCGAAATCCAAATCTTGCCGCTTAATAAAATTTCCGAAAGTATCGAAAAGTACGAGAGCGGCTTCATCAATTACAAAAATTTTTCCGCCGCCGTTCATTGCAATCTTTTTGGGATTATCGAAAACATAATTTGCGTTATCGTATCCGCCGATTGCAGTCTGCAATTCTCCTCTAAAATTGAATTTCAAAATTCGCGCGTTGTCGGAATCCAAAACAAAAAAATCACCTTGAGAATAGACAGCAATGCCGGTCGGATATCTGAAAGAATAATTTTCATCACCGGAAAGCGGAGTTGAGAAAGTGGAGAGGTAATTCAAATCTTTGTCGTAAATTTGAATCCGGTCGTTGTTGCGGTCGGCAACATAAACATTGAGCGTGTTGGCAAAAATATCAGCCGGTTCGTCGAACAAATAGTTCTCGCGTCCGTAGCCGCCGATAGTTTTGAGAACGTTGCCGAGTGTATCCATCTTTACAATTTCGTTCGTTCCGGCATCGCAAACGAAGATAAAGCCCGATTGATTGATTGAAAAAGCATTCGCTGCGGTGAAATGACCTATCTCATTGCTTAAATGGAAATCTTGTGCGTTATTTGCCAATGACAAAAATAAAAGTAAAATTGACATGTAAAATCTTGTGGTCTTCATTTCAGGCTATACTTTAATCGATAAAATGTAAATTAAAATTTGGGCATACTTTCTGTAACATTTTGCTTAATAAAAATAATTGAATTTATTAAATTTACCCAAAACGTAAGTGCCAATACTTTCTGAGGACAAATATGCAAAAATATTTTAAGGTTTTTCTTGCCGCACTACTAATATTATCCTCATGTAAATTAAAAGATGGTAAATCAGATATAAACGACCCGGGTACCGGAGGAGTTACAATTAAAGTTACGTCTCCCAACGGCGGTGAAACTTTAATGGATGGAGAAACACATGCTATACAATGGTCCAGCGCGAACATTACGTATGTAAGAATACAATTCTCAATTGATAATGGTGCAACGTGGTCTTTGGTTGCCGATAGTGCTAAGAGTCTTGGGAATTTTTCCTGGCAAGTACCGAATATTATTTCAAGCCAATGTAAAATAAGAATAGTAAGTGCAGATGGACAAACAGCCGATGAAAGCGATAATGTTTTCAGCATCATAAAAAATTCCAACGAAAGTATTAGAATAGTTTCACCGGCCGGCGGTGAATCGTGGGAAGGCGGAACAGCAAAAGAAATTAAGTGGTACAGTTCGGGTCTCGATTCGGTGAAGATCGAATATTCGACCAACAACGGAAACAACTGGCATTTAATTGCGGTTGATAAAAAGAACACCGGCATTTATTACTGGGAACCGGTGCCAAACACACCTTCAACATTAGCACAAATTAGAATCACCAATGCAAAAGACGGATCTCCTTCCGCGGTTAGTTTGGTATTCAACATTTTGCCGGAACCGATTTTGAAAGTGCTCTCTCCAAACGGCGGCGAAGTTTTGCTTTCCGGCGGAAGCAGAAAAGTTGAATGGGTCTCAGAAAATATTCAGAACGTAAAAATTGCTTATACAACAGACAACGGATTTGGCTGGACTACAATTGTCGAATCAACTCCGAGCATCGGCTTCTACACATGGAATCAAATACCGAATTTAAATTCTCAATTGTGCAAGATAAGAATATTCGATGCTGTTGACGGCGAACCTTCGGATGTTTCGGATAGCGTTTTCACAATTACAAATCAAGTTACCCAAACACTGGAAGTAACTTTGCCAAACGGAAGCGAAAGCTGGCAAGCCGGAACGGCAAAAAGTATCATTTGGAAATCGAGTGGTGTTTCGAATGTTAAAATAGATTTTACTTCGAACAATGGAATTACATGGAATAACATTATTGATAATCTCTACAACACCGGTGCTTATGAATGGAACGTTCCGAATTCTCTTTCTACCCAATGTTTGATCAGAATTAGCGATGCAAACGACGGTGAACCTGTCGATCAAAGCAATGGACCTTTTAACATCGTTCCTAAACCAGAATTAAAAATTATTGCACCGAACGGCGGTGAAACATGGACTGCCGGACAGATTGATACAATAAAATGGTATTCAGTCGGCGTGGAAAATGTCTTTATTGATTACACTGCAGATAATGGAATAACTTGGAATACAATTGTTGAAAAGACTCCATCGGACGGCGAGTACGCATTTAGTTTCAGTTCTTCGGGCACGCTATTCAAAGTAAGAATTATTGACGCGGAAAATCTTTCACCAAGAGACGAAAGCGATGGTACTTTCACCGTTCTGCCGGAACCTAAAATTATAGTCGTTAGTCCTAACGGCGGAGAAGAATTGTACGTCGGTTCAAGCAACAATATTATGTGGACTTCCAACAACATCGAAAATGTGAAGATTGATTTCACAACCAATAACGGTGCAACGTGGGCAACAATTGTTAACAGTACCCCGAGCGATGGTGTCTTTGCATGGAATAGTATTCCCGATTTGAGTTCGCTGCAATGCAGAATTAGAATCAGCGATGCTGTTGATGGAATTCCGGCAGATATTTCGGATGATAATTTTACTATTACGACTCTCGGCAATCAATTAATAAGAGTAACTGCACCGAACGGCGGGGAAGATTGGCAAGCCGGTTCTGCTCAAAATATTACTTGGGATGCCGCCGGCATTACAAATGTTAAAATAGAATTTACAACTAATAACGGTATCAATTGGTCAACAATTGTTTCAAGCACGCAGAGTGATGGTTTCTTCACATGGTTACAATTGCCAAGTTTATCAACCACAAATTGCAAAGTACGAATTAGTGATGCGTCAGACGGCTCTCCAAGCGACGAAAGTGATAGTTTCTTTGACATTTCTCCCGAACCAGATATTGAAATTTTGAGACCGAACGGAAATGAAATTTTCCTTACCGGCGCAGTTGAAGAAATACGTTGGACTTCTGAAAGTGTTGAAAATGTTAAGATTGAATACACAACAAACAATGGTGCGACGTGGACTGAAATTATAAACAATTTACCGAGTAATGGAAGTTATTACTGGAGTACTATTCCGGCATTAAATTCATCTCTTTGCAAAATAAAAATTTCCGATGCTGATGACGGTAATCCGTTCGATGTATCGAATAATAATTTCCAGATTGCAAATCAACTTGGACAAATTATAACGATCACATCCCCGGCTGGTGGAGAAGGATGGCAAGCCGGTACTTCTCAAACAATTCAGTGGACTTCAATCAGTGTTAATAATGTTAAGATTGACTACACAACAAACAATGGTCAAACATGGATCGAGATTGTTTCTTCAACAACGAGCGACGGCTTCTATACATGGGCACAAGTTCCGAGCACTGCTTCGAACAATTGTAGAATAAGAATCAGCGATGCGGCTGATGGTGTTCCAACGGTTGCTAGCGAATTATTCAGTATCGAACCTGAACCTTCATTGAATGTTGTATCTCCTAATGGAGGCGAGACTGTTAATTATGGTGATAACATTGCTATTAAGTGGACATCGCAAAATGTTGCTAATGTTAAAATCGAATACACACTTAACGGAGGTGCTAACTGGAACACTATTATAAACAGTGTGCCGAGTATCGGTACTTACGTGTGGAATACAGCACTCGATGCTAATTTAAATACTAACTCTGAACAATGTAGAATTAGAATCAGTGATACAAGTGACGGTGTACCGTTTGATATTTCCGATGCTAATTTTAGTCTGTCAAATCAAGTCGTGCAAAGTATATCTATTACGAGCCCCAACGGCGGAGAAAATTGGGAAGCCGGAACAAAACATAATATCACATGGGAATCTTCTGCTGTAAGTAAATTCAAAATTGAATTGACAACCGATAAAGGTGCAAGCTGGGCTACACTTGTAGATAATTACGCCGGAGGTGCTTACGAGTGGAATTTAGCCGAAGTATTGAATTCAACACAATGCCAGATTAGAATAAGCAATGCTGAAAATACCAGTGTTTCTGATATAAGCGATGCAACGTTTATTATTTCACCGATGAAATGGATACTTGTTACCGGTCCTCAATCAGGAATTTATAAATCTAATGAACCGGTTACAATAACATGGCAGTCAGGCGGAATGGAATATGTTGGAATTAAATACACTACTACCAATGGAATAGCAACTGCTTATAACCCGGCATTTACAACATTGGTGGATAAAGTCGGTGCAACAAGCGGTTCGTACACAACTTATTTTTCACTTCCGTCGGATCAATATTTTGTTGTTGTGTATAATGCCGATGAAGGTGCAAATGGAACGCCAAGCAACAATAGTCCCGGTTTTACAGTCGAAAAAGCTGAAGCGGCGTCAATTACTATAACAGCGCCAAACGGCGGTGAGGAATGGCTTTTCAATGAAACTTTCCAAATTAAATGGAACGGAACATCAATAAATAATGTGAAGATCGAATGGTCAACAACCGGCGGCGGTTCATGGAATACAGTTAAAGGTGCATCGAGTACAACAAACGATGGCAGCTTCTTCTGGAACCCGGCAGATGAACTAACGGATGTCGGCGGTATTGCACCCGATAGTTCCGATAATTGCAAAATTAGAATCAGTTCAACGGATGTCGGTGTTACTGCTTCTGATATGACTGACGGATACTTCTCGATTCATAAGAGTAAGAAGATACAAGTTACATATCCAAATACCGGAGAAGATTTCTATAAAGGCAGCGGCGATCCGGCAAAAGATGTTATGGCAATCAGTTGGTCCAGCTACGGTGTAACAAGTGTTGATATCTATTACAGTTTGGATAACGGAGTTACATGGACAACGCTTCTAACAAATTATCAATCAACCGGTGTTTACGGATGGGATTATGTTGCAGAGACTCGAACTTCGCAACTAGGCAGACTTAGAATTGTTGATCATGACGATGCAACTATCTGGGATGTCAACGATATTCCATTCTTCTTGAATGTTCAAAAGATTGGTGAATAGAAAAATTTTTCACAACAAAATTAGAAGTGCAGCTCGTGTGGCTGCACTTTTTCTTTTTAAAGAAGAATAAATATTTCTCGTCTGCATTTTTAGTTTTACCAATTATTAATTAGTTTTGCTTGTGAAAATTGCCCCGTAGTGTAATTGGCAACACGTCTGACTCTGGATCAGAAGACTTCAGGTTCGACCCCTGACGGGGCAGCACTGAAAGGTTTGAAAATGAAATGTTTTCAAACCTTTTTCTTTTTTGCCTATCAGAAAAGTCTTATGATTTTCTAATTTTCGCTGTATGTACTTTTACATACGCTAATACGGGTATAAAGTCAAATTTAGTTGAGATTCGCCAGAGGCGAACAAGTTCAGAGACTCCTATTCCATAAGTTCGATACCCCGCTGCTTGTGGCGGGGAGCTTCATTAGGTTCTTTACATGTTTTTGATTATCTCATTCAAAGGGAGTATAAATTATTGTTTGATTATTTTTTCCCTAAATTCTACCATTCCTCCAACCACATTCTTTTCTTTAAAACCATAGCTGTTCAATATTTTTGTTCCAAAAACAGATCTCTTACCGCTTCTACAAATTACAGCAATATCCATCCTTTTATATTTATCTAATTCGTGAATTCTTTTTTCCAGCTCATCAATTGGAATATGAATAGCCCCATCAATTTTTCCTAATGGTCCAATCAGCTCAGCAGAAGTTCTAACATCCAGAATTACTAGTGACTTATTATTTTTAATCTCCTTTGATAATTTTTTTACTGAAATTTCTTGAGCTGCAATATTATTACTGCAAATAAGAAATAGTAATAAAAAGATCAGAAACTTAAAGGGCTTTTCTTTACTTCTAATATTTACTCTCCAGAATTTTATTAAATAATAAATGTGTTGTGAAAACATTGATTTGAAACATGTTTTGGGAAGAAAAATTTATTCACAGCTGTGTCAAAAATTTGACACCGTAAGTGTAACGTATTATTTAAGTTTTCTCTAGAAATAACAATAAACAATAAGGAGTAAAAAATGAAAACACGTTTCTCGATTCAATCAACATTAGTAGCCGGCTTAATAGCAACGGTAGCAATGACAGCATTTACATTCATGGCGCCTTTAATGGGCTTTGAAATGAACATACCACAAATGCTTGCCGGAACAATGGGTGCACCGTTAATTGTTGGATGGATGGCGCATTTTATGGTGGGGCTGGTATTGGCAATTATATATGCAGCAATATTTTTAGCAGCAATTAATAAAGAAGCAAACTTTAAAAACGGTGCGCTATTTGGAATACTTCCTTGGCTATTAGCTCAATTAATGGTGATGCCAATGATGAGTTTAATGAGTGGTGGAAGTTTCGTATCCGGTTTATTCTCTGGTTCCTTACTTATTGCCATAGCAAGTTTAATGGGACATTTATTGTATGGCGCAGCGCTAGGTACTATTTATAAACTGCAATCTGTATAATTCAATATATCATTAAAATAAAGGATTCTAAAGTGGAGCTAAATAAATCACAGAAGCGAATTTTATTTATTGGGCTGCTTGCAATAGTGACAGCTCTTTTAATGTGGATAGGTTTTGGCGGTGAAATATTCACCAAAACTCAAGTGATAGTAGAAAAACAAAATGAATTGTTTGGAACAACTTATAAAGAATGGAAAGATCAATTTATTCTTGGTCTGGATTACACATTAGCATTTATCGTATTAGCAGTGATGCTAACTTTAATGACTATCTATTTTAAAAGAGATAAAGGTATAAAGTCAAATTTAGTTGAGATTCGCCAGGGGCGAACAAGTTCAGAGACTTCATTATTTCTAAGCTATTTTTTGTTGTTCAAGTTTTAGTTCTGCCCTTGACGACGTTCTCAGTAAATGTAATTTCTCATAACAAACAAGGATAAGAAATGAATAATAAATTATTAGTAACTTTAATTTTTCTCATTATTATTGTAGCATTTTTTGGATTTAAAAAAGAAGAAATAAAAATTAATCCAATTTCAAAGGGAAAAGTGATAATTCATTTGGCTACAAATATTAAGAAAGATGATGGACCTACATGTGTAGCTTTTGATATTGCATTAGTAAACTTGAAGCTCGGCAAAAAAGTTGAATTCCTTTTTGACTCAGAAGCTGCATGGAATTTAAAGAGAACAGAAAAAGACGGTAAAAACGATTTTGACAGATATGATGTTCCAAAGGACTTAAAAGAACTCCTCGTTAAACAGTTGAAAGATAGTGAGTTATTGGCTCTAAAAAATTTCGGTGATTTCTTAGAGCTTTTATCAAAAAAAGGAGCTAAAATAACAATTAATGGAACATGGAATGTTTTGACTGGTGTTGAAAAAGAATTAAAAGGGAAAACAAAACTGCCAAACTATGTTGAACCGCTTGATCTAAAAGAGTTAGCAAGCCATGTAAATGGCAGTGACATCTACTATAGATACTAATTGCCCAATTATTCATCGGCATTAGAAATGGTCAATCAATTTTTGTCAAGAAATAAATTTGAATCAATGTTGATTAACATTTAATTGCATCGTATAACATTGGCGTATAATGAAAATAATGAAAAATTATTTTAGCTGGCTTCAGAGAAATGTTCCCACCGGAGAAGTTGAAAAATATCCGGATATAGATTCGAATGGAGAAACTTCTGTAAAAGGAATTTTTATAATCGGCGATCTTACAGGAATTCCGTTGCTAAAGTTAGCTGCAGAAAGCGGGAAAAAGATAATTGACTTTTTTGAATCAAATGATGAATCCAAAAAATTAAAAAAAAGTAAAAAAGAGAATGAAATTTTTGATCTATTAATTATTGGTGCCGGACCGGCCGGTGTTGCCGCTGGAATTGAAGCATTTAAAAGAAATTATTCATTCAAAATTTTAGAATCTGCAAAAAAGTTTAACACTATTGTTAATTTCCCGAAAGCTAAACCTATTATTGCTGCACCGGATGATTATAAGCAACAATCCGATTTAAAAATAAACGATGGTATAAAAGAATCTTTGCTTGATGAATTACATGATCAAATAAAGAATATCGATCTGCCGATAGATGAAGGGGTGATGGTAAATAAGATTGAAAAAGAAGGAGATTATTTTCTTGTTATTACAGATGAGAAAAAGTACAAGGCAATTAGAGTAGTATTGGCAATTGGTAAATCCGGTAATTCAAGACAATTAAATGTACCTGGCGAAGAGCTGCCAAAAGTATTCAACAGATTAATTGATCCCGAAGAAGCACACGGGTTGGATGTTTTGGTTGTTGGAGGAGGGGATTCGGCGTTAGAAACTGCAATAGCCGTTGCATCATGTGCAAAGTCTGTTACTTTATCTTACCGTAAACCTATTTTTGCCAGGCCGAAAGAACAAAATGCTGAGAAACTTGCTTCTTTTGCTAAACAAGGGAAAATCAATTTGTTGATGGAATCAGATGTTAAAGAAGTAAAAAATGATTCTGTTAAGCTTTCAACAAATGACGGAGAAAAAGAAATTCCGAATTCAATTGTTTACACAATGATCGGCAAAGAACTTCCGACTGCATTCTTCAAAAGAAGCGGTATTAAGATGGAGGGAGAACTGTCGCTTACTGCAAAGTTGCAGTTTGTGCTGCTGCTTTTGGTTGCCGCTGTAATTTATTTTGGAAAAAGTAGCGAAGAACTATTTTTATATTTCTTCGGGAAAATGAATTCATGGACAGAAGCTTTTTCAAATGTTTTTAGTGCTACTTTCTGGTGGAAATTTATTCTTCTACCTGTTAGCATCTTAAAAATTTTTGCAACCAATGAATTAAGAATTTGGAACGTAACGGAATATGTGAATGCTTTCATTGCATATTTTTCACTCATAGGTGTTATGGTCCTTGGATGTTACTTACTCTATAAGTTTTTCGAAGATTATAGTTCGCAAATAAAACTCAACTGGCAGACTTTTAAATATTTTTATTTTATTACCGTTGGCTTTTTCTTTGCGATCGTGTTTTTTGGTGGAAAATATTTTGGGGTTGAGTTTCTGGGTAAGACACAAGGTTTTTGGTACACCGGGCTTTATTCTCTTACAATTTTGCTTTTCGGTTTGAGAAGAATGAAAATGAATCCTACTAAATATATAAAGATTCAGACCTGGACATTGATTTTGATTCAAGCACTACCTCTTTTCATTTTCCCGGAGTTTTTATTTCCTTATCTCGGAAAGATAGGAGCGTTGGGAAGTCCAGATGGCTTTATTCTTACACAAATATTTCCTAACGGAAGTTATTGGCGCTCGTATGGTTTTATACTTGCATGGCCCTTGTTTTTAAGCAACATATATAATTCAAGCGTTACGTCATTCTGGCTGGTGTTTAGTTTTGTACAAACATTTGTTTTCATTCCATATATTGTTTACAGATGGGGCAAAGGAGCTTATTGCGGGTGGATTTGTTCATGCGGTGCATTAGCCGAAACTCTTGGTGACGAATATAGAACTCTCGCTCCCCACGGCGCAAAAGCAAAAAAGTGGGAAAATTTTGGTCAGTGGGCTTTGCTTGCTGCTTTTCTAATAACGGGATTAAAATTACTTAGCGTTCTTTATGATTTCAATTTCCCGATTATAAATGAACATATTTCATATACAGCAGATTTCTTTCATAACATTTATCACTTCTCAATTGATATTATTTTTGCAGGTGTTCTTGGAGTTGGTGTTTACTTCTTTTTAAGCGGAAGAGTTTGGTGCCGCTTCGGTTGCCCGCTTGCTGCATGGATGCATATTGTAAACCGATTTTCTCGCTACAGAATTTTTGCAGATAAAAAGAAATGTATTTCATGTAACATTTGTACAAAAGTTTGTCACATGGGAATTGATGTAATGAATTTTGCCAACAAAGGAATTCCGATGAACGATGTTGAATGTGTAAGATGTTCGGCTTGTGTTGTAAACTGTCCTACACAAGTTCTTTCATTTGGAAGCTTGCCGAAAACGGATATTCAAAATGAATTATATAAAATTACAAAACTACCAGTGCTCGATAACAATGACTGGCGAAGCGGTTTATAAATATTTGAATGTAGAAATAAGATCGAGGTTAATATTAAATATTCAGTAATTATACCAACATACAACGAAGAATATTTCATTGAGAAAAATTTACAATCTCTCAGAAAGTATGATGAAGATTTGGAAATAATTGTATCTGATGGCGGAAGCAGCGATAATACTATTGAAATTTGTAAACGTGAAAAAGTTATTCTTGTTACTTCAGGTAAAGGTAGAGGCGATCAATTAAATAAAGGAGCAACTGCTGCAAACGGAGAAATTTTATTATTTCTTCATGCAGATACTTTTTTACCAGATAATGCATTTGAGTTGTTAGACGAATTTTTTATGAATGACAAAAATAAAATATGCCGCTTTCTGCTTGGCTTTGACATTGACCACTGGTTTCTCGACTTATGCGTTTCATTTTCTAGATATAGTTTTCCTTTCACACAATTTGGTGATTCATCAATTGTAGTGCGTAAATCTTTTTTTGAAAAACTTGGAGGATATCCGCCAATTAGTTCGTTTGAGGATGTTGAGTTTTTTAAGCGAGCAGCAAAAAGCGGAAACATTTCTATTCTTCACTCAAGTGTTGATTCGTCATCAAGACGATTTATTCAAAACGGACCTATTAGGCAGAAGTTAATTGATTTCATGTTGTTCGCCGGTTACTTATTAAAATTAAATCCGGAATTAATGACTCGCTTTTACAACAAAAAAATAAAAAAAAATAAACTCTCGTCATTAATAGTTTTTTTAAGATCTCCTCGAATAGGGAAAGTAAAAACACGTCTTGCGGAAACCACAACTGAGGAATTTGCTCTTCACTTTTATCGAGAATGTGCTAACAAAATAATGAGTGAGATAAAAAGGATTCCTCGAATGAATAAGTACGTTTTCTATTCGGACAAATATGAAAAAGAAGAAGTTAAAAAATGGCTTGGGAATAGATTTCTGTACTCACACCAGGATGGAGATGATTTAGGTACAAGGATGAAAAATGCTTTTCAAAAAGTATTCAGTCATGGGGCAGGGAAGGTGGTTATTGTTGGGACAGACATTCCCGATCTAACTCACTCAATTGTTGAAAACGCAATTTATTTGTTGAATGAGAACGATGTTGTAATTGGTCCATCAAAGGACGGCGGTTATTATCTGCTCGGAATGAAAAAGATGCACAATACTCTATTTGATGATATTGAGTTCAGCACTTCATCGGTTTTACCCGAAACAATTCGCAAAATTGAAAAAATAGGATTAAAATTTTCTTTGCTTCCACAACTTCAGGATATTGATACCGAGGCAGAACTTATACACTGGTTAGGCAATGGTAACGGCTCGCCGATTAAAAAAAAGATAGATTTAGTTTATAACCTTATAAACGGAAAGATTAGGCAACGATGCGTTCATTGTGGAGAATAGTATTAATCATTCTATTGTTATCGGGGAAGAGTAATATGGCGCAGAGTCATCAGCTTTTTACAGAAATACTTAACCTATATGTTAAAAACGGGTTGGTGGATTATAAAGGATTTAAGAAAGATAACAGACTTGCTCAGTACACTGACCAGATTTCTAAAACAAACCCGGAAAAGTTAACGCGAAACGAAAAACTTGCTTTTTGGATAAATGCTTATAATGCTTTCACTCTAAAAATTGTTATAGATAATTATCCTATCGAAAGCATTACGGAACTTCACTCCGGTGGAAAGATTCTCGGTTATCTTTTAGGGAAAACAGTTTGGGATAAAGAATTTATCTTAATCAACAGTAAAAAATATTCACTCGGGGATATTGAACATACGATTTTAAGAAAAATGAATGAGCCAAGAATACATTTTTCAATTGTGTGTGCGTCAATAAGCTGCCCGCCTTTACGTAATGAAGCATTTGAAGCTGATAAAATTGATGAGCAATTAAAATCTCAAGCCGTTCAATTTATTAATGATAAATCAAGAAATTATTTTGATATACAAAAACGAGAAGCGTATTTATCAAAAATATTTAGTTGGTTTAGTGAAGACTTCGGCAACTCTGATGAGAATGTTCTAAAGTTTGTACTTCAATATTTACCGGAAAATATTTCGAGTGATATTAAAAATAATTTATCTAAGTGGGATATATCATATAAAGATTACAATTGGAATCTCAACGAAAATAAATAAGGAGTAAAAATGAACTATTACGAATCGAAAGATCTTGGACGCTTTGCTGAAGTAGGTAAATTTAAGCCGGAATTAATGAGAAAATTTTTTGATTATTACAGCGAAGCAACTAGCACAGAGGGCGCCTTAACAAAAAAGGAAAAAGCGTTGATTGCACTTGCTATCGCACACTTTAAACCTTGCCCATATTGTATTGATGCATATACGACAGCATGCCTTGAAAACGGTGCCAATCCTGATCAAATGACTGAAGCGATTCATGTTGCAGCAGCTATGGCTGCCGGGATTGATTTAGTTCACGGTGTCCAAATGCTTAATGTATTGGAGAAACAGGGGGCATAAATTATTTTAAACGAAAGGATAGTATGAAAGAATCTGCCTTACATCTTGTAAATAATACTCGTTATAATTTTGAAAATAAGTTAAGCGAACACGACCTTGATTTACCACCGCTCGCAATTGATACTCTTCAAGTAAATGTTACTCTAAAATGTAATCAAGCTTGTTTGCATTGCCACGTTGATTCTTCTCCAAAAAGAACCGAGCAAATGAGCAAAGAAATTATTGATAAATGCTTGGAGATTCTAAGAAATAATCCCCAACTAAAAAATCTTGACTTGACGGGTGGCGCACCGGAATTAAATCCTCATTTCGATTACTTTGTTTCTGAAGCGAAAAAACTTGGTAAACATATTATGGTCCGCCACAATTTAACCGTAACGATTGATGGAGACCCGACAACAAAAGAATCGAAAATGTATCTTCCAAAATTTTATGCCGATAATAAAGTTGAGGTTATATCGTCACTGCCTTATTATCAAGAATATTTTACAGATAAACAAAGAGGAAAAGGCGTATTTCAAAAAAGCATTGAATCCTTGCGTATGTTAAATGAAGCAGGATACGGCGATGAAAAAAGCGGACTCATACTAGACTTGGTCTATAATCCTGTTGGAGCCTTTCTTCCGGCTTCACAAGAAATACTAGAAAAAGATTATAAGGAAGAGTTGTGGAAAAATTATCAGCTAAAATTTAATAATCTATATACTATGACAAACATGCCGATACACCGGTTCAGAGAGCAATTGGAAAGACTTGGAGCTTACGAAGAGTATATGGAAAAATTAATTAACGCATTTAATCCCTTGGCTGCATCTGGAATTATGTGCAGGTCGTTATTAAGTGTTTCATATGATGGAAGAATTTACGACTGCGATTTTAACCAAATGCTAAATATGCAAGTGTTTGTTGATAAACCAATGACCGTCTTTGATTTTGATTACAATAAACTTGTTAGCCGAAAAATCATTTTTGATTCCCATTGTTTTGGCTGCACGGCGGGTGCAGGCAGTAGCTGCGGCGGAGCAATATCAGAATGATAAACAATAAAAAGATTGTCGTAATAATCCCCGCATTCAATGAAGAAGAATCACTTCCGCATGTAATTAAAGATATACCAAAATTTGTAGATGAAATTATAGTTACTAATAACGGTTCGACAGATAGAACTGTAGGAGTCGCTTCAAATTCAGGTGCAACTGTTCTTACCGAAAATGAAAAAGGATACGGTGCGGCTTGCCTAAAGGCGATCAATTATATAAAAAATAAAAATTATGATGTGGTTGTTTTTCTTGATGGCGATTACAGCGATCACCCGGAGGATATGGAATTGGTAGTTAACCCAATCATTAATAATGGTTACGATCTTGTAATCGGTTCACGAATGAACGGCAATAGAACAAATGGAGCCATGTTGCCTCAGGCTATTTTGGGAAATTGGCTCTCTTCTTTTTTAATAAAAATATTCTGGAAATATAAGTTTACAGATCTTGGTCCATTCCGCGCAATTAAATATTCCTCTCTCATAAAACTCAATATGCAGGATCGAAACTTTGGCTGGACAGTTGAGATGCAAATTAAGGCAGCAAAACAAAAAATAAAATGCACTGAAGTACCGGTGAGCTATCGAAAACGGATTGGTAAATCAAAAGTTACTGGAACAATAAACGGAACTATTAGAGCATCATTCAAAATTCTTTATTTGATCTTTCGAAGCCTATTACCTTATTAAGCAAGATTATTAACATCATAACTGTCAGATACTTGACATCTCATAAACTCCGTAAACTCTAAATTATATTTAGAAACTGAAATTTGTATTGCATTTAGTTAGCGATTCAGTGTCTAAAAATTATAGGAGAAAAAATGAAAATCGGATTTATCGGCTTAGGCAAAATGGGATTTAATATGGTTCAACGATTGTTGAAAGACGGACACGAAATTGTTGTTTGGAACAGAGATGTCACGTCCATCAAAAAAAATGTAAAACAAGGTGCTATTGCAAACGGAATTGCTTTAAGCGGATTAAAAACATTCGCCTCGACATTTTTGGTTTTTTCAGATTATGGACGTTCATCAATTCGTCTCTCTGCTTTGATGAATCTTCCGGTTATTTACATTTTCACTCATGACAGCATTGGCGTTGGCGAAGATGGTCCAACTCATCAACCGATTGAGCACATCGCATCATTACGCGCAATTCCAAATTTGGAAGTTATTCGACCGGGTGACGCAAACGAAGTTGCTGTTTTATGGAAATATATAATGGAATCTAAGAACACTCCGACAGCATTAATATTAAGTAGACAAGATTTGGCAGTATTTGATAGAACAAAATATTCATCTGCTGAAGGTGCGTTAAAAGGAGGTTACGTTTTAGCAGATAGTGATGGAACACCGGATGTAATATTAATCGCAACTGGTTCAGAGGTTCAGTTAGCAATTGAAGGTTATGAAGAATTGAAGAAAGAAGGAATTAAAGCAAGAGTAGTGAGTATGCCGAACTGGAATCTATACGAAAGACAAAGCCCGGAATATTGGGAATCAGTTTTACCGAACAAAGTTAAAGCACGTGTTGCTATTGAAGCTGGTTCAACATTTGGATGGAGAAGATTTGTTGGTATTCACGGAGATGGTGAAGTTCTTGGAATGAGAACTTTCGGCGCTTCCGGGAAGCTGAATAATCTTTTAGAAGAATTTGGATTGACGGTTGAATCGGTAGTGAGAACAGCTAAAAATGTTATTAATAAAAATAAAAATTTGTAGGAGAATAAAATGCTAAAGCTAAACCAACTTGCATCATTGGGACAATCAATATGGTACGACTATATCCGCCGCCAATTTATTACCGGAGGTGAACTTCAAAAATTAATTAACAATGGTTTGAGGGGAGTTACATCCAATCCCTCCATATTCGAAAAAGCTATTGCCGGAAGTAGTGATTACGATGAAGATATAAAAAGTTTGATAGATAAGAATTTATCACTCACAGAGATATATGAAAAATTAGCGCTGAAGGATATCGAACTTGCATGCGATCTGATGCTGCCGGTTTATCAAGCGACGGATAGATTGGATGGCTACGTTAGCATTGAAGTAAATCCGCAATTAGCACATAAAACCGAAGCGACAATTCAAGAAGCAAAAAGATTATTCGCACTTCTTAATAAGCCGAATGCTATGATCAAAGTTCCCGCAACAGAAGAAGGTATTCCGGTTATTACGGAACTTATCGGTTCGCAGATTAATGTTAATGTTACATTAATCTTCAATTCGGAAAATTACCGTAAAGTAGCTGAAGCTTACCTTAGCGGGTTGGAGCTTCTTATCCAGCGAAAGGGCGATCTATCTAAAGTTGCATCGGTAGCTTCTTTTTTTATCAGCAGAATAGATGCAGCGGTTGATAAAGAGTTAGAAAAAATCGGTAACAAAGATTTGCAGAGAAAAGCTGCAATTGCCAATGCTAAGTATTCATACAAAATTTTTAATGAATTGTCTCATGGCTTGAGATGGAGAAATTTTGAAAAGCACGGCGCAAGAACGCAGCGGTTACTTTGGGCAAGCACGGGAACAAAAAATCCTCTTTACCCGGACACAATTTATGTTGATGGACTTATCGGAAAACAAACAGTAAACACTGTTCCGCCAACTACATTTAATGATTTTATGGATCATGGAATTGTTGCGGTTACCCTGGATAACGGATTGGAAGAGGCCATTGATCAACTTGACGAATTGAAAAAACTTGGAATTAATTTAGATGAAATAACAAATCAATTACAAAAAGAAGGTACTATCGCTTTTTCAAAATCATTTGATACAATAATGAATTCCTTAAATGAAAAAATTGATCGAATTAAAAAAGAAAAAGTTCTTTTCAAAGTAAATGCTGTCAATTATCAATCTACTATCGATAACGCAACGATGGAATTAAAACAAAAAAGAATTGTGGAAAGAATATGGGAAAAAGATTTTACCGTTTGGAGCGACAAACCAAATGAAATTACAAATCGGCTCGGCTGGCTAAAAAGCCCGGAAGTCTCGCTGGAAATGTCAGATGAAATTAATGGGTTTGTTGAGACCGTCAAAAAAGATGGCTACACAAATGTACTACTGCTTGGTATGGGCGGCTCAAGCCTGGCGCCGGAAGTATTTAGTAAAACTTTTGGAACAAAGGAAGGTTATTTGAATTTAGAAATTCTTGACAGCACACATCCTGAAGCAGTTCTTGAATATGCCGAAAGATTTGATCCGTCAAAAACTCTTTACATAGTTTCAACAAAATCTGGCGGTACTGTTGAAACATTTTCATTTATGAAATTCTTTTACAATCAAGCTCTCAAGAAAGTCGGAAAAGAAAATGTTGGCAAGCATTTCATTGCAATTACAGACCCCGGAAGCGGATTGGAAACAGTTGCTAAACAATTAAACTTTAGAAAAATATTTTTGAACGATTCAAATATTGGTGGAAGATATGCTGCACTTTCACTTTTTGGAATAGTGCCGGCGACATTGATAGGAATTGATATTAAGAAATTACTCAACAATGCTGAAGTAATGGTTTGCAATAGCGAAGGAAGCAATTGTCCAGTTCATGGTGATAACACACCGGCAAAGTTAGGAGTGGTTATGGGGGCTTTAGCTGAAGTAGGCAGAGATAAAGTTACTTTTATTACTTCCGAAAAATTATCATTCTTTGGGAGTTGGGTTGAGCAATTGATAGCCGAGAGCACGGGTAAATTAGGCAAAGGAATCCTTCCAGTAGTAGGTGAGGAAGTTTTACAGCCAACATTTTATTCGAACGATAGATTATTTGTTTATCTGAAATTAGAAAATGATTCTGCGAATGATAAAGCAGTTGAGAAGTTAAAAGAAGCCGGATATCCCGTGGTAGAAGTTGTACTAAAAGATATTTACGATCTTGGAGGAGAATTCTTCAGATGGGAAATGGCAACTGTAATATCGGGATGGAAAATAGGAATAAACCCATTCGATCAGCCGAATGTTGAAGCAGCAAAAATTCTTGCAAGAGAATTACTTGCTCAATATTCAAGAGATGGAAAACTGCCGCAACCGCAAGTATCATTTGAATCAGATGGTATCAAAGTTTATTCACCAAATAATGAAAATAACTTCACCGATCTTGTTGAAGAATATTTTGGAAAAGGCGATAAAGGTTTTCGAGAGAAGGGTAATCAATATATTTCAATTCACGCATATATGAATCCAAGCAAAGAATTGGATAAGCATCTTCATACATTCCAGACTAATCTTCAGAAAAAATATCAATCCGCGGTCACTGTTGGTTATGGACCAAGATTTTTACATTCAACCGGTCAACTTCATAAAGGAGATGCGGGCAAAGGTGTAGTTATTCAGATTATTTCAAGAGGCGAAAAGGATGCACCAATTCCAGATAATGCAGGAGATGATAAATCAAGCATGTCTTTCGGAACATTGATTACAGCACAAGCCTTTGGTGACAGTCAGGCTTTATTTAAAAATAATCGTATAGTGATTTCTTTCGAAATCGAAAGTATTAATCACGACAAAATTGTGACTTTGATAAATATGTTTGATTAAACAATCTGAAACAGCTCCCTTCCCAATCATAAAGCGCTTCTCCATTAAAAGAGGAGCGCTTAAACAAGAAATGAAAATGGTTCCCAAAATGTATCTTGCCATGGAAATACTCCCGAATTGCTTGAGACATATATTTATGGTTATAAAAAGTTTAAACATGACTCCGGATTTACTCCTCAAGAACAAGAAGTAATTTTCTTAACCATTAGTTATGAAAACGGTTGTGAATATTGTTTAGCTGCACATTCGATTGTGGCAGATTTTCAATCTAAAGTCCCGATAGATATAACTGAAGCAATAAGAAATGGAGAAGATATCTCCGACCAAGATTGAAAGCATTGTCTGAATTTACAAAGATCATGTTAAATAAACGCGGTTGTCCATCTAAAGAAGATGTTGATAAATTTTTAAGTGCGGGATTTTCTCAAGAGCAGATTTTAGCAGTTATATTAGCAATCTCTGTAAAGACTATAAGTAACTATACAAATCATATTTTCCAAACACCTCTAGATGCAGCTTTTAAGGTTAGGGAATGGAAAGGATACAAAGTTGCCTGAAAGATTGTTTAGTTTTTTAGAGGAAGTCAAAATTGATAACGAGGTGAGTTAACAATTAGAAACGATATTCTAATTTATATGATGGAAAATGAGTAGAAATAAAAAACCCCGTACACATAAATTTGTGACGGGTTTTTTTTTAGAATTAAAAAAAATTATTTATTTGCAAGTACTGCCAAATTTTTATTGGCACCCTTGATTGTCATATCAGGATCTTTATCGAATTCTGCCTTTGCCACTTTATTTGAAAATAAATATGTGGAATCTTTATAAACTGAAAATATCCCGGGAGCAGATTCAACCCTTTTCCCCATTGCTAATGCAGTTGCACAATAACCATCATACTTTGGTAAATATTTAACCGGATCAGAATCAAACATTTTTTTTGCATCTGCCATTGCAAAGAAATATGTTTTTCCTTTATAAGTTGAAGAAAATTTTGCATCACCTTTAACAGCTTTATTCATTGCCGCATATGCTACCGGGCAGTATTGATGAAGTGCTATTTCCTTTTTTGATTTCTTTGCAGTTTGAGCATTTACTGTTAATGTAAAACCAAAAGTAAAAAGTAGTGCAAGACCTAGTACTCTTAATGCGAGTTTCATATATATCCTTTTTAATTACCTATTAATTTGTTTTAAACTTAAGTACTTTTTTGATTAGTACAGAAGTAATGAAACAAATCTAATGTGCATACGAAAGGAGTATTGTCAAATACCTGACAGATATTAATATTTGACAGTTTTGTAGTGGCAGCCAATAATAATCCTATTTTCTGCACATATGTCTAATACTTGACAATATTAAAAAACAGATTAACATAGATTACCTCAAAAATGAAAAGTTCTATGGCACAATTAACCGCACAGATATTTGACCGGAATAATTTATTTAAGCACATGCGAACTTCCATGTTTGTTGGCACTGTCTTAAATATTATTAACCAGGGTCAGCATATAATCAGCCTCGATTTTGGAGGAATAGATTATTTCAAGTTTATACTTACATTTTTAGTCCCATTTGCCGTTTCGGCATATGCGGCGGGGACAGTTGGAAATAAAAAAGTTAATAGCGATAATTCCGTTGCCACTTTGGATGTAGAGAAATGAGTATAAAGTTCCGAACTGAAAATGGTATTGTTGTTCCTTCAGTAACAATGGAACAAATGATTGAAGTGGATAGAATTGCTGTTGAAGAAACCGGACCGAATCTTTATCAGATGATGGAAAATGCCGGACGAAGTTTAAGTCAGCTTACAATTGAAACGCTTGGAGAGAACTGGAAAAATTCAAAGATCATTGTTCTTGCTGGGGCCGGCGGTAACGGAGGCGGGGGAATTTGTGCTGCAAGGCATCTTGCAAACCGAGGTGCCAACGTAAAAGTTTGCTTAACGGAACCGGAAAGATTGAAAGATGTAACTGTATTTCAACTTCACATCTTGAAATCCACAAACGCAAAAATTATTTCAATTGAAGAGTTGCAAAATGGAAAGCCGGATTTGATTATTGATGCAATTATAGGATACAGTTTGATGGGTGAGCCGAAAGGCAATTCGCTTGAATTAATTAAATGGGTATCTAATCAGCAGGGTATAGTTATTTCTTTAGATATTCCTTCTGGAATTAATTCAACAACAGGAGATGTTGCTTGTAATTATATAAAGCCTGATTTAACATTAACACTCGCTTTGCCAAAGACTGGGTTACTTCCCTCATTAACAGGTGAACTTTATCTTGCTGATATTGGAATTCCAAACAAAGTTTATGAAGAACTGAATCTGAAATATCAACAGCCGTTTAATCATAACTATTATGTAAAGCTGATAAGTGAAATATTGTAAAAGCAATATTAAAAATTGATGAATAAAAAATAAGGAACAAAAATGAGCTATCTTGAAAAAGTTGAAGACGTGTATAAAGAAGCTGCATTAAATCCCGATAAAGGATTATGCTGTACTACTACACCAATCTGGCAATTACCGGGATTGAATATTCCTAAAAAAATGCTTGAGATGAATTATGGATGTGGAAGCACCGTGCATCCACGCGATTTATCTAACAACCCGACGGTTCTTTATGTTGGAATTGGAGGAGGTATGGAGCTGCTTCAGTTTTCATACTTCACAAGAAAAAAAACATCTGTAATTGGTGTTGATCCGGTTGAAGAAATGATTACCGCATGTAGAGAAAATTTGATTGATGCAGAAAAACAAAATGATTGGTTCAAAAAAGATTTTATCAAATTATATAAAGGAAGTGCGTTGCAGCTTCCGCTTGAAAATGAATCTGTGGATGTCGCCGCTCAAAATTGTTTATTCAATATTTTTCACGAGGAAGAACTTATACAAGCGTTGAAAGAAATTTATCGCGTATTAAAGTCTCACGGAAGATTGGTTCTTTCCGATCCTATCTGTGAAACTGAAATGCCTGAAAACCTAAAAAATGATGCACGTCTGCGCGCACTGTGTTTAAGCGGTGCTCTTCCTTTAAAAAAATATTTAGAATTGATCACGTCAATAGGTTTTGGAACAATTGAAATACGTGCAAAGAGACCGTATAGAATTCTTGATCCCGAACATTACAACACATACGAAAATATCTATATCGAAAGCGTGGAAATCTGCGCGATCAAAGATCCCATTCCGGCTGATGGCCCATGTATCTTTACCGGCAGAACAGCCATTTATTACGGTTCGGACGAATTGTTTGATGATAAAAAGGGACACGTTCTTTTAAACAATCAACCTCTTGCTGTTTGCGATAAGACTGCTAAAGTGCTTAGTAATTTTGGGCGGAAAAATATTTTTATTTCTGAATCAACATATTTTTATGACGGTGGCGGATGCTGTTAAAATTATTAATTAAGGACAAATAATGATTTTGATACTTCTTTTTCTTGCTACCGCTTTTTTAGCATATAGTAATGGCGCTAACGATAATTTCAAAGGTGTTGCAACTCTATTTGGCAGTGGAACAACTAATTATAAAAAGGCGATTAGATGGGCGACAATTACAACATTTCTCGGTTCTTTAACAGCTATATTTCTTGCGGGGGCTCTAGTAAAAAATTTTTCCGGAAAGGGATTGATACCTAATGCGTTAGTTCAAACGCCTGTGTTTGCAGTTTCTATTGCGCTTGGTGCTGCCACAACAGTATTCGTGGCATCCAAAATAGGCATGCCGATTTCAACTACACATGGTTTGGTTGGGGCGCTGATAGGCAGCGGTATTGTAGCTGGCGGAACATCTTTTAATTTTTCAAAATTAGTAAGTACTTTTTTGACACCGCTGATTGTGAGCCCAATAATTGCACTAATACTTAGTATGGTTACCTATGTTTTGTTAAGTAAAGCCAGAATTGCCTTGGGGATTACCAAGGAAACATGCTTTTGTGTTGTTGATGAATGTGAGCCGATTGTTGATTCTAAATTTCGAAGCGAGGCTATTGCTTTAGGTACAGAGGTTCATAAAAAAGTTGTTGTGGGGACTAACCAAGAATGTGTTACAAAATATAACGGAACTATTTTTGGAATTGGAGCGCAGACAATTTTAGATTATGCTCATTATATCAGTTCGGGAGTTGTAAGTTTTGCAAGAGGACTGAATGACACTCCTAAAATTGTAGGATTACTTTTAGTGATTAATGTATTAGATATAAAATTTGGACTGGTAGCAATAGCCATGGCGGTTGGAGGATTGTTGAATGCGAGAAAAGTTGGAGAAACGGTTAGCCAGAAAATTACTCCAATGGATCGCGGACAAGGATTCACAGCTAATTTGATCACAGGCATATTAGTTACAACCGCATCAATACACGGACTTCCGGTTTCTACAACGCACGTTTCGGTTGGTTCAATTTTCGGAATCGGTACGTCAACTAAAAAAGCAAATATCAAAATAGTGTCAAATATTCTTATGTCATGGTTATTAACGCTGCCAATTGCGGCTTTATTTAGCGCTGCTATTTATTGGCTGTTACTTAAACTATTCTAAAGAAATTTGTAATGATTCTGATATTATAATAAAATAGACACCATTTGTTTGAATTAAAAAACTTTTTTTCTGAAACTGTTGAAATAGTTTTAAAAAAGTGAGTTGGTTTTTATTAACCCACGGCTTAAGCCTGGGTTAACGGAAAAACTGAAGAATAAAAACCGTTTCACCTGTCCGGCGTTCTTTTTGACGGAACGGTTTATAAATTAATTCACACCAGCGGTAATAGACATTTGTTATTAGAGTACGTTACAAATTGGAAATAAAATATTATGAAAAAAGAAATAGAAAGAATAGAATCAATTAAGAACCGCGGCAAACTCTGGCGTAAATGGGGACCTTATTTAACCGACCGCCAATGGGGCACTGTTCGTGAAGACTATAGTGTGAACGGTACAGCATGGGAATATGTGTCGCACGATGATGCGCGCAGTAAAGCCTACCGTTGGGGTGAAGAAGGAATTGCCGGAATTAGCGATGACCGGCAATTGATTTGCTTTTCGGTAGCTCTTTGGAATAAAAAAGATCCAATAATTAAAGAGAGATATTTCGGTTTAACCGGAAATCAAGGCAATCACGGAGAAGACGTCAAAGAGTATTACTACTATCTCGATAACACTCCCACTCATTCTTACATGAAGATGCTCTACAAATATCCGCAAGCGGTATTTCCGTATTCATTACTCGTTGAAGAGAATAATAGGAGAACAAAAGCTGACCCGGAATTTGAATTGATAGATACCGGAATATTTAATGAAGACAAATACTTTGACGTTTTTGTTGAGTATGCAAAAAAATCTGAAGAAGATATTTTAATAAAAATTACGGCGCATAATCGCGGGAAAGAAAAAACTTCGATCAATCTCCTTCCACAAATATGCTTTAGAAATACATGGAGCTGGGGAAAAAATAACAGCAAACCGGAAATGTTTTTAACGGAAAACAGTTCTATAAAAATGGTTCACCAAGAACTTGGCGAATACAATTTGTATTTCGATGAAAATCCCGAAGTGTTGTTTTGCGAAAACGAAACTAACTATAAACGATTGTACAATGTTAATAATGTTGTTGATTATGTAAAGGATGGTATAAATGAATACATCACCCAAAATGAAACTGCAACGGTCAACCCTTCTAAAACCGGTACGAAAGCTGCTTGCAATTATAATCTTGAAATTGATGGCGGTTCATTAGAGTTGGTAAAGCTCCGATTGGTTAAGAATTCAATTCAAAATCCATTTAACAATTTTGATAAAATATTTACCGAAAGGAAAAAAGAAGCAGATGAATTTTATGCAGATGTTCAGGATGGACTAATAGATGCTGATGCCAAGAATGTTCAACGACAAGCATTTGCAGGTGTGCTTTGGAGCAAACAGTTTTACTATTACGACGTTGAAGAATGGATTAACGGTGATAAGGGACAACCTAAACCTCCCGGTCAGCGTGAAAATGGGAGAAATAAAGAATGGCTCCATCTTAATAACGCTGATATTATTTCAATGCCAGATAAATGGGAGTATCCTTGGTATGCCACATGGGATTTAGCTTTTCACTGCATTCCTTTCGCGATGATTGATCCGGAATTTGCGAAGGATCAGTTAATACTTTTTACACGCGAATGGTTTATGCATCCAAACGGACAACTGCCGGCATACGAATGGAATTTTTCTGATGTTAATCCGCCGGTTCATGCATGGGCTACGTGGCGTGTTTATAAAATTGATCAAAAACTTCAAGGAAAATCTGACACTGATTTCCTCGAAAGAGTATTTCATAAACTACTTCTGAACTTTACATGGTGGGTTAATAAAAAAGACCACGATGGGCATAACATTTTCCAAGGTGGTTTTTTAGGATTGGACAACATCGGTGTTTTTGATAGAAGCTCCAAGCTTCCTACCGGCGGGCATTTAGAACAGTCCGACGGCACAAGCTGGATGGCAATGTTTTCACTTAACATGCTTCGCATTTCTCTCGAACTTTCTAAAACAAAGCCGATATATCAAGATTTAGCTACAAAATTCTTCGAACATTTTTTGTACATCGCTCAATCAATGACAAATATGGGGTGCAAAGGTGTAGGGCTTTGGGATGATGAAGATGGATTTTATTATGATGCTCTTCATCTTGAAGATAATATTCATCGTTTAAAAATTCACTCGATGGTTGGTTTAATTCCACTATTTGCTGTTGAAGTCTTAGAACCGGAATTGATGAAGCAGGTTCCGGAGTTCGAGGCTAGATTAAATTGGTTTCTTGACAACAGACCCGAAATGGCTAAACTTGTTTCACGATGGTATGAAAAAGGTTCCGGTGAAAGAAGTCTTCTTTCATTGCTGCGCGGACATCGCATGAAAGAATTGTTAAAGAAAATGTTGGATGAAACGGAATTCCTTTCGGATTATGGAATACGTGCCCTCTCAAAACATCACGAACAAAATCCTTATGAACTAATTCTGGATGGGAAAAAATTTGAAGTGAATTATGCCCCGGCTGAGTCAGACAGCGGATTGTTTGGAGGTAATTCAAATTGGCGCGGACCGATTTGGTTCCCGGTAAATTTTTTAATACTTGAATCGCTTTATCGTTTCCATCATTACTATGGAGATGATTTCAAAATAGAATGCCCGACAAATTCCGGAAATTTTGTAACAGTTAAAAATGTTGCCGACGAACTTGCCTCGAGATTATCAAAAATATTTCTAAAAGATGAAAATGGTTTGCGTCCGGTATTTAGTTACAATTCTAAAATCCAAAACGATCCTCACTTTAAAGATTACATCTTGTTTCACGAATACTTTCACGGTGATAACGGAAGAGGAGTCGGCGCTTCACATCAAACGGGATGGACCGGATTGATTGCCAAAATACTACAACCAAAGAAATAATTTAAGAGAATCAAAATGAATGAAGAAAATACCAACTTGCCAAACGTAGTAATGCCTGTATGCCCCGAAGTTAAAATGTTGAAAGGCCAAAAGGCTTTAATAACCGGCGCCAATTCCGGTATTGGAAAAGGAGTTGCCATTGAACTTGCAAAAGCCGGTGCGGATGTTGTTGTTAACTATCGCGGCGGTGAACAAGCAGCAATAGAATTAGTAGAGCAAATCAAAACAAACTGCGGAGTGAACGCTTTTGCTTATCAAGCAGATGTGTCAAACGAAAACGATGTTAAAGCAATGTTCGAAAAAATGATTAATGAATTCGGAACGATTGATATCTTGGTTAACAATGCCGGTTTACAAAAAGATGCGCCAATTGATGAGATGACTCTGGAACAATGGAATACCGTGATTAACGTAAATCTGACAGGACAATTTTTGTGCGCGCGGGAAGCTATAAAAGAATTTAAAAGAAGAGGAGTCAGGGAAGAGATATCAGTAGCTGCCGGTAAAATCATTCATATTAGTTCCGTACATGAAGTAATCCCTTGGGCAGGACATGCTAATTACGCAGCATCAAAAGGAGGCGTAATGCTTTTGATGAAAAGTATCGCGCAGGAAGTGGCGCCGTTTAGAATTCGCGTGAATAATATTTCACCTGGAGCTATACGTACTCCAATTAATACTGATGCATGGAGAACTCCGGCAGCATATAATGACTTAATGAAATTAATTCCGTACAAACGTATTGGCGAAGTCGAAGACATTGGGAGAGCCGCAGCATGGCTCGCTTCAGATTATGCAGATTACATAAATGGTACAAGCATCTATATTGACGGTGGGATGACTTTGTATCCGGGTTTTGCAACCGGTGGTTGAGTAACTGTTTTTAATTTTTATTAGTGGAGAAATAAATTTTATGCAAAAACATTATGACATAGCAGTAATTGGCGCCGGTTCCGCCGGATTGGTAGCGGCTACTTCAGCAAAGCGAGCGGGATTATCAGTTGCTCTCTTAGAAAAGAATAAAATAGGCGGTGAATGTTTACACACAGGTTGTGTACCGAGTAAAACTTTTATTAATAGCGCAAAAGTTTATGCTACTGCTAAAAAAACAAATTCATTTGGACTACCGTCATTCGTCGAGAAAGATAAATTAGATTTCTCTAAAGTAATGGAACACGTTAACTCGGTTGTTCAGCATATTTATAAAGATGAAAACCCTGAAGTATTTCAGAAAATTGGAATTGATGTCTATGTGGATCAGTCCGGAGCGCAATTTGTCAATAGCAAAGAAATTAAAATCGGCAATGAAATTATAACTGCTGAACATACTATTATCTGCACGGGCTCGTCACCAAAAAGGATTGAAACTGTGGACGGCTCTTATTTTAAATTCTTTGACAACGAAAATTTCTGGGAAATAAGGAAACAACCTAAAAATATATTATTCATCGGCGGTGGGATAATTTCTGCCGAAATCGGACAGTCATTAAAATACTTTGGAAGCAAGGTTACTATAATTGATCACAATGAGAGAATTCTAAAAGTGGTTGATAAAGATATAACCGATGTTCTTATAAAAAAGTTTAATGAAGATGGAATAAAGATGATCCCTAACGCTGAAGTGGAATCATTCGAAAAAAAGGGTGATTCAATTATTGCCAGGATTAAAACAACTGAGCATGAAATATTAATAATGGAATTTGATTCGGTATTCCTCACTGCCGGAAGAATTCCAAACACTAAAGGGATGAATTTGGAAAATGCCGGTATTGATTACGATAGCCGGTGGATTAAAACAAATGAGTACTTTCAGACAACTGCTGAAAATATTTACGCTTGCGGAGATGTGAGCAGCAAATTTAAATTTACGCACGCAGCTTCTTATCAAGCGGATATTTGTCTTAATAATATTCTAAATGGCAATTCAAAAAAAATGAACGTGAATCTTGTACCGTGGGCAATTTTTACAGATCCCGAAATTGCACATACCGGATTAAGCGAAAGCGAATCGAATAAACTCTTCCCCAATATAAATATATTCAAAGTTGATGCTGCAATCGATAGGTTTATTGCTGAAGGGAAAACGGAAGGATTTCTAAAATTAATCTTTGATGATAAAAATAATATAGTTGGTGCTGACGCAATTGGAGCTAGTGCCGGTGAGTGGATACAAATTATTACAGTTGCTATAAAAAATAAAATCTCGATTGAATCCATAGCGGATACAATTTTCATCTATCCAACATTTGCGGAGATTGTTAAAAAATCGTTCACGAGATTTCAAAGAAGTTTGAAACAACAATGATTTCAATAATCATCCCGACATATAATGAAGAATCTGTTATTGAAAGGACACTTCAAAATCTTAATGAATTAGAATGTATTTCGGAATCTGAAATTATTGTTGTTGATGGTGGAAGTTCTGACCAGACTGTAAAAAAAACAAGTAAATATGTAAAATCTATTAGTTCTATTAAGGGGAAAGCCATTCAACTAAACACAGGGGCAAGAACTGCAAATGGCGACATTCTCTTTTTTGTTCACGCGGACATGCAATTACCAGCAGATGTATTGAAAGTTGTTGATACGAAAATAAATCGAGACGGATTTGACGGCGGAGGTTTCTTGAATGAGTTTTCCACTCATAATAAAAAAATTAAAACACTCGGACGAATCTTGAATTTTAGAATTATCAACAAAGAACAGTCGGACAGAAAAATATTTTACGGCGATAACGGCATCTTCGTTAAAAAATCTGTTTTTGAAAAATTAGGCGGATTCAAAGAAATACCGATAATGGAAGATTATGATTTCTCCATTCGGTTAAAGAAAGAATTTAATGTTGTTAAAATTGATGAACCTAAAATAATAGTCGATTCTAGACGGCATATAAATTCTGGGTTCATTAAAACACGGTTACAATGGATTTTGATACGAAAGCTTTACAAACTTGGAGTTTCCCCATTTCTACTTTCTAAGTTGTATAAAGATATTAGGTGATGCGAACGGTCATCTCTTCCAAAATCGAATAATAAATAAGGAATGAGTTTATGATTACTATAAATCAACAAGAGATAAATGACTTTTCAAAATCATCTAGATTAGAATGGATAGAGACGAACGGCTTAGGCGGTTGGGCAAGCTCAACCATACTTGGTTTGAACACACGGCGATACCATGGATTGCTAGTTGCGGCTAATAATCCTCCGGTTGAAAGAGAAGTTGTGGTTTCTAAACTTGATGAAAAAATAATTATCAAAAATAAATCATACGAACTGGCAACTAATCAATTCCCCGGTATTGTTCATCCAGAAGGTTATAAATACTTAGTTGAGTTCTGTAATAAAGTGTTTGCTGAGTTTATTTATTATGTAGATTCAATTAAGCTTAAAAAAACTGTAGCGGCAATTAATGGTAAAAATGTTACTGTAGTATCTTACGAAGTACTTGAAGCCAGGGAAGAATTTGAAATTCAGCTTACTCCTTTTCTTGCGATGCGGGATTACCATTCTTTAAGAAAAGCTGATAAAAATCTGCAACCTGAATACTCATTCCAAAAGGGTATGCTGAAGCTGACTTTTAAAAATCACCCGACAACATTTTACGCATCAATAAGCAATGGCGAATTTATCTCGTGCCAGGATTGGTATTATAATTTTGAATATCTCGAAGAGCTTGATCGAGGACTTGATTATCGGGAAGATCTTTTCAAGCCGGGATTTTTCAAAAGTAAAGTCTCTAAAGGAGATAAAATAGTTGTGGTATTGTCATCGAACCCTATAATCAACGACGGTCTTTTATTAATTGATAAAGAGAGAGTAAGACGGGAAAAAATTACTGATGGAACAAATGATGAAGTGATGAAAAAAATGCTTCTTGCTGCCGATCAATTTATAGTTAAAAGAAAAGAGAACGGAAAAACTATCATTGCGGGTTATCATTGGTTTTCAGATTGGGGACGAGATACAATGATTTCATTACCGGGATTAACATTGAGCAACAATCGATTTAATGACGCACAAAGTATTCTTGAAACATTTGCAACTTCTGTTGACAGAGGAATGATTCCGAATAGATTTCCGGATTACGGTGAATTACCGGAATATAATACAGTTGACGCAACACTTTGGTTTATAATCGCAGTTAAGAAATATCTCGACAAGGCAAACGATTTTTATTTTGTTCGCGAGACAATCTTCCCCATCGTAAAAAAAATTATTGAATGGCATGAGAAAGGAACTCGTCATAATATACATGAAGATTATGACGGTTTACTTTATTCAGGTGAACCCGGTGTACAATTAACATGGATGGATGCCAAGATTGGCGATTGGGTTGTTACTCCGCGTCAGGGAAAGGCTGTTGAAATAAATGCTCTCTGGTATAATGCATTGATGATAGGTGCATATTTATCTGATATATTTAATGACAAAGGATGTGAAATATATTTCAAGGATAAAGCAGCAAAAGTATTAAAGAATTATAAAGATACATTTTGGAATGAAGGGGGTGGTTATTTGTATGATTACGTTGACGGTGATTACAAAGATTCTTCATTCCGGCCTAACCAGCTTTATGCTATAAGCTTGCCTCATAAACTTTTAGATGCAGACAAAGCAAAATCTGTTGTAGATAAAGTATATGAAAAACTATACACTCCATTCGGATTAAGAAGCCTTTCTCCCGATGATAAAAATTACAAACCAATTTATGCCGGCGGTCAACACTCGCGTGATGCAGCTTATCATCAAGGAACTGTCTGGAGTTTTCTTCTCGGCGCATTTGCAGACGCTATTGAATATGCATATCCCGATGAGAAAGAGGGTAGAATCAAAAAGATAATTGAAGAATTCGTTCCGCACCTTTCATCAGCAGGATTGGGGACGATTTCAGAAATATTTGATGGTGATTCCCCGCATAATCCGAAAGGGTGCATTTCTCAGGCGTGGGGCGTGGCTGAAATTTTGAGAGTTTACAAAAAGTATAGCGGGTAAGAATGGATATGGTTTTACATACAATAGAAATAATTCCAAAGAGGATTTTATGAGGCAAAAATATAAAATAATAGGGATTTCCTTCACCTGGTTTTTCTGTTGCATCCAGCTTTTTCTACAAGTATTCCGGTTCCAATTTAGATGGTTATAAGTTTGGTGATGAATATGTTTTATCAATTATCGGGGAGTATTATCTAATTGACTATTGAACTCTATCATTAAATTTGAAATCCCGTTTTTCAAGGGAAGATTTTTCAAGCGGACGGTTTTTACCAAGTACCGGTGGAAGTTATTTAGATGTTATACCGGGAATAATTTATTACGAAGGTTCATCTCAAGTAAAAGTATTTTATCAATTACCGTTTTATAGAAATGTAAGAGGTATTCAGTTAACTACATCAAGTGCGCTTGGCCTGGAAGTACTTATGAATATTAATTAAAAATAAATTGAAAAATGATAGAGTTTTTAAAAAAACATTATCCTGAATATTTTATGGAAGCTGCCGAGCTCGGTCTATTTATGGTTTCTGCCGGAGTGTCTGTTTCATTAATTGAAAATAATGGTTCGATTGTAAAGCTAATGATTCCAAATTCTCAAATAAGATTGTTAATGCTCGGAATACTTATGGGGCTAACCGCCATCATGCTCATCAATTCAAAAATTGGAAAACGATCCGGGGCTCATATGAATCCGGCTTTAACTATAACATTTTATCGATTAGGTAAAATAAAATTTTGGGATGCGGCATTTTATGTCCTCTTTCAGTTTATCGGAGGAACTGTAGGTGTTTATCTGGTCTATTTTATTTTTGGCAAAGTGTTCGCAAATCCGCCAGTAAATTATGTTATAACAATTCCAATGATTAATTCTATCGTAATTCCATTCATTGCAGAAACAATAATGTCTTTTCTGTTAATGGCAATGGTATTATACACTACAAACAAATTTGGTCTGGCTAAATACACGGGAGTAATAGCCGGGATAATGCTCGCAATTTTTATTTCAATTGAAGCTCCCATTTCGGGAATGAGCATTAATCCTGCTCGCTCTTTCGCATCGGCATTCCTTTCGAATATTTGGACTGCATTCTGGATTTACTTAACTGCGCCGACAATTGGAATGCTGCTGGCAGCTCAATTATATATTACAATAAAAGGTAAAAAAAATGTTATCTGCGCAAAATTAAATCACGATAACAAAGTGCGTTGCATTTTTAATTGTGGATATGAAAAAGCAATAAAAGTTTGATAGGAGAATAAATGGAAAATCCTTATGACATTATAATTATTGGAACTGGAGCCGGAGGGGGAACATTAGCTCTTAAATTAGCACCATCAGGAAAGAAAATATTAATTCTTGAACGCGGTTCTTTTCTACCAAAAGAAAAAGAAAACTGGAACACAAAAGAAGTGTTTCAGCATGATCGTTACCACACAAAAGAAATATGGTATGAAAAGGATGGAAAAGAACTTCATCCCGGAACAGGTTATTGGGTTGGCGGAAATACAAAAGTTTACGGCGCTGCTCTTTTCAGGTTACGTGAAAAAGATTTTGAGAAAGTAATTCACAAAGACGGCATATCACCCGAATGGGAATTAAAGTATAAGGATTTTGAGCCATATTATACTGAAGCGGAAAAACTATATCATGTTCATGGTAAACAAGGATTGGATCCAACAGAGCCCAAGAGAAGTGCGGAATATCCTTTTGATAAAGTTTCGCACGAGCCAAGGATTCAAGAAATTCATAACGATTTATCGAAAAAAGGTTTAAACCCCTTTTACATTCCCATTGGTGTTAAACTAAACGAAGCAAACCGGTTATTGAGTGATTGCCTCCGATGCGATACATGCGATGGATTCCCTTGTCTTGTCGATGCAAAAGCTGATTCAGATTTAGTTGGAGTTCGTCCAGCCGTTAAATATCCTAATGTAACTTTACTAACGAATGCAAAAGTTAATCGAATCGTTACCAATGAATCCGGGAAGAAAGTTAAATACATTGAAACAGAAATTAATGGAAAGATTGAATTTTTTTCTGCAGATATTTTTGCTTTATGTGCTGGTGCGATTAACTCCGCGGCGCTGCTATTAAAATCTGCAAATGATAAACATCCAAATGGACTTGCAAATAGTTCCGACCAGGTTGGAAGAAATTTCATGAAACACCAGAACGGAGCTATACTTGGTCTAACAAAAAAACTTAATCCAACCATTTTTCAAAAAACACTTGCAGTAAATGACTTTTACTGGGGAGAAAAAGATTTTGAATTTCCGATGGGACATATTCAACTATTAGGAAAAGCGAATAAAGAAATGTTGAAAAGTGACGCCCCGCCGTTAACACCTGATTTGGCTTTAGATGAAATGGCAAAACATTCAATTGATTGGTGGATTACGGCAGAGGATTTACCCGATCCTAACAATCGTGTTACATTAAAAAACGGAAGCATTCAATTAAGTTACACCGATAACAACACAGAAGCTTATGATAGATTGTTAAAAAGATGGACTGAGGTTTTAAAATCAATAGATTGCGGTGATAAAATAATCCCTTGTTCCATTTATTTAAAAAAGAAAATTCCGTTGGAAGGAGTTGCGCATCAAGTCGGCACTTGCAGATTTGGAAGCGATCCGAGAACAAATGTACTAGATCTGAATTGTAAAATACACGATGTGGATAACCTTTATATTGTTGATGGAAGTTTCTTCCCTTCCAGCGCGGCTGTTAATCCTTCACTTACTATTATGGCCAACGCTTTAAGAGTTGGCAACCATTTAATTGAGCTGGTATCAAAATGAGGAAGATAGATTATTTAAAAATGAAAATACCATCAATGAAAATTGTAATTCTTTTTATAGCGTTTAATCTTACAATAAATGCACAGTCCAAAATAACGGGGATAGTGTCTGTTGGAATTACGATTTCTGATATGAAAATTGCGCTTACTTTTTATACAAAATTGACGGGACCGAAATTGATATTAAAGATATAGTAAAAAACAAAAGGACAGTTATTATTTTCTATAGAGGTTGTTGGTGTCCATATTGCAATTTGCAGTTAAGTGAACTGCAGAAAATAGAAGATCAAATGATTGAGCTTGGTTATAAAATAATTGCAATAAGTATGGACAATCCGGAAAAGATTTCTTCTACTTTGGATAAATACAAAATGAAATATGAACTTTTCTCAGACAGCAAAACTAATGTCTCTAAAGCATTCGGAATAGCTTGCTATGTTGAGAATGCTTATATGCAAAAATTAAAAAGTTATAATATGGATTTAGAAAAAAGCTCAGGCGAGGCGCATCACATCCTTCCCGTTCCGAGTGTGTTCATTGTTGACGGGAAAGGTGTTATTCAATTTGAATATGTTAATCCGGATTATAAAGTGAGGATAAGCTCAAAGCTTCTTTTAGAGACAGCTAAAATCCTAAAATAATTAATGTACGAGGTCTTTATGAAACTCTGGATTCGATTAGCCATTGTAATATTTGTCATTACTACTATCGTCATTGAAATAGTTCTCTTTGTAGTTAAACCGCAAGTAAAAAACCGTTATTCTTCTCTCCTTGGCGAAAAACTGAAATCAACAGCCGCTGCTTCAGCAGTTGCTATTAATGGAGATGAATTCAAAGAACTAAACTTTTCTGATCGCTCTATTCTTAGTCATCCATCATTTCTTCATATTAAAAATCAGTTGAGCAAGACACGATCCAATCTTAGTCTGAAAGAAGATATTTATACATTGACACTCATTAATTCGGGCACTGCAATATTCGGTATAACGACAAATCCAAAATCATACACAGGGGACACGTTACATCTGATTAATGTTATACATAAAGATGCGCTAAATGAAACTTACAACCAGAATAAATGTATTTATACTGAACTGTATACAGATCAATATGGAACATGGATAAGCGGTTTAGCTCCAATTTTGGATAATAGAGGGAAAGTTGTCGGTATTGTACAAGTTGATAATTCTCTTGCAACAGTACAAGCTCTACTTTCACAAATTGATAAATCTATTTTATTGGTACAAATTATTTTCATCCCATTTACAATTCTTTTAAGCATTACAATAGCAATGTTTTTTACAAAGCCAATAAAAGAGGTTTCTAAAAGAATTAACAAACTTTCATTGGGAGATTATTCCGAAAACATTAAGACTAAATCCAGTGGTGAAATAAAAGAAATCTATGATGCTGCCGAAAATTTAAGAACAACAATACTAGAGCAGCAAAGAAAAATATTTGAAACAGTCACAAATTTACAAACCGCAAAAGAAAAAGCCGAAGCAGCATCAAGAATGAAAAGCGAATTCTTGGCGATGATCTCTCATGAAATACGGACTCCCTTAAATTTAATTTTAGGTGGATTAGAGGTAATCAAATACGAATTAGAAGACGATAAGCTGAAAGAGATCGAGGATATTCTTGATTCAATTAAACAGGGCAGCGAGCGGCTTATTAGAACAGTTGAAATGATTGTGCTTTATAGTGACTTGGCTTCCGGCAGTTATAATGTGAAGGTAAAACCAGTGAACATTAATAAATTGTTTTTTGGGTTGGTTGAAAATTATAAAAAGGTTGCAGAAGAAAAAAAACTTATGCTTAATACAGATTGCACCTCCACAACAGGAATTATAAAAACGGATGAAAGACTTCTTGAAGAATCACTACGCCATATTATTGATAATGCTTTTAAGTTTACAAAGAACGGTTCGATTACTTTATGTATAGAAAAAGAAGGGGAAGGGATCAAGATTATTGTACAAGATACTGGAATTGGAATTTCCAAAGAATTTATGGGTGAGTTTTATAAGCCATTCCGTCAAGAAGATATGACGATTGGAAGAGGGTTTGAGGGGAATGGATTAGGATTAGCTATTGCAAAAAAATGCTGTGATGCAAATGGATTTGATTTACAGGTGGTAAGTGAAAAAAATGAAGGTACAAATGTTATGATCCACATTGGTAAAGAAAAATTATTTCATGAATAATAAGCTTTGAGAAAAAGCAAATGTTAGCTTTGTATAAAAAAATATTCAACCTTTCAATGTTAGTTATGCCGAATTGAATAACTAATATTTGTATCCAGTTACTTCTTCTTTGCCGAATTCAACACCAAGTCCAAGAGCAATTCTATTTACAAAATTGAAGTAACTAATTATTAGATTTACTGTAAGAATATCCTCATCACTCCAGCCGGAGGACTTAATTTCATCAATGGTTGTTTGGGTTATTTGGTTCGGAGAAATAGTTAGCTCAGTTGCATACTCAAGCAGTAATTTAATTCTAGGTTCAGCATCAATACTTCTGAAATCTTTAATAAAGCTGTTTAGCCGATTTTTATTTTTCCAGTAGAAGTTAAGTGCTTCTGCATGATGATTGATACAATAATCACATTTATTTGAAACAGAGACAACCACTGCAATCATTTCTTTAAGCTCGCGGGAAAGATTTGATTTACCGAATATAATTGATTTATACAAGTTCATATGCTCAACCATGGTATCAGGTAGTAAACTATGAATTTTCATAATATTAGATAATTTACCACGAGTTTTTATAATATCGTCGTAAATTTCTTTTAGCTTATCTCTCGCATATACTTCATCAATAACTTTAATAAAGGTCATTGAAATCTCAATTTAATCTCGAAAGCAATTTATTTTCGTCAATATCGCCGTATGAGAACAGTTCGTTGTTTAGTAAAAGAGCCGGAGTTATAAAGATACTTCGGTCTTTGAATAAATTTATATGAATTATTTCTACTTTGATTTTAGGATTATCAGTTTGAATTCTTTGCAATTGTTTTTTTGCTCTTTCACATGCGGCACAATTGGATGATATAATTAATTTTAGATACATTTTCTTTTTTGACTCAAACATATACAACAAAACAAAATTTCATTGTCAACTTTTTGACAATTCTTAAGTAATGAATGCCCTGAGCTTATCTACCTTATTAATGACTAGCCTGCTTCTATCGAAATCAATTATTCCCTTATTTCGCAGATCAGTTAATATGTAATTAACAGTTTGTCTTGAGCATGCAGTTAACTCACCAATGTTTTGATGTTTTAAGAATGGTTTAACAAATATCTGATCACCAATCTTTTTACCGTTCTTTTCTGCATATCTTAAAACAAAAGATGCAACGCGTTGATTAGCATCCTTAAAGATTAGATCTTCAATTCTTTCTGAAAAGCTGCGAAGTTTGAGCCCCAATAATTTTGTTAGTCGTAAATTTAATTCCGGGTTCTTTACTATAAACGAAGCGAGGTCATTTTTGTTAATTGCACAAATTAAAGAAGGTTCAACTGTAACCGCATAATCAGTTCTTTGTCCTTCATCCAGGTAAGCCATCTCACCAAAAATTTCTCCTGGATTAATAATGGCAATTATTTTTTCACTTCCGTCCGTAAGATATTTGGTGATCTTAACTCTTCCTGTCTTTAGGAAGAAAATTGTTTTTGATGGTTCATTAGCAAAGTAAATTGGTTCATCACGATTTACATTCTGATCACTTATAAATGAATTTAGTTCCATCATTTTTTCTTTGCTAAGATTACTGAAAAGATTGAAACTTTCTAAGTGCCAAAGTTTTGTTCTCTCAGCCATTTTTTAATCCTAAAATATTTTATTTGTTAAATAATATAATAAGGAAAAATTATAATAACTTAACTGCCTCAATCAAACTTTGCTGCTGAAGGTGACTGTAAATTTGAGTAGTTGCTAAATCTTCATGCCCCAATAATTCTTTTATGATGTATAGAGAAATTCCTTTCTGAGCGAGCAAAGAAGCAAACGAATGACGTAATGAATGGAAGTGGATTTTTTCATTCAGGTTGGATTTTCTTACAACTTCTTTGAATTACTTGCTAATTGTTTCTTGATGAAGCTTTCTTTCTTTGATTCGATAGAATACAACTTCACCGGGTTGATGAACAGCAAGATTGAAACGGTTAATCAGAATTGATTTAACTTTCTCACTCATCGGAACGATTCGTTCTTTCATGCTTTTAGTAATAAAATCATCAAAGCATTTTACAGCAATATGATTTTGAAAAAAATCTATCCAATTCCATTTCATATTTATTAATTCACCTAGACGTAAACCAGTATAAAACCGACAGTAAAAATATCTTTGAGATATTGATAAGATGTATTTGTTAAGATGATAAGTAATTCGTCTTCTGAAATAAAAGCTGGAAACGATTTTGATATTTTGTGAAACCTAACATTTATAAATGGATTTGCAGAAAGGTAACCCTATCCAATTGCTTTATTGAAAGATGCTTTAAGAGTGCGGTAATAATGATGAGCGCCACGTTGTGTTCGAGCAAATGAAGTAATGATGAATTTATAAAGTGCGCGATTATCAATTTCATGTATCGGGGTATCTCCACAAAAAGAAATGAATTGCCTAAATGAAAAGGAAATTGACTCAAGGTAACTTTTTGATTTGACTAGACGGGTGAATTCTAGATACTCTTCTTGGAATTTTGAAAGTGAGGGAGAATGATTTTCTTCCGGCTTCCGATAAACTGCTCCTTCACTTTTCTAATTTCGCTTCAAGGGGTTTTAAGAGTTCTTTCCAGTTAATCTTTTTATCTATGATTTCTAAGCTTCGTTTGCTTTGTGTTTTTATATGACTTTCAAATTGTTCATTGGCTCTTTGAGTAAACAAGTCTGCGTTATTGATTTTGTTACCTCGCATTTCTATGACTCTCTATTTTGTTTACTCCCTTAACATCTATATTCTATAAAAAGTTTTTAAATACTCAATAATTTTTCAGAGGTTTCTAAAAATAAAACAATTGTTTTTGTGGAAAAGGTTCGTTAAATTTTAACAGAGTCAATTACATAGCTGTCTGGTAACTGCGATATAATGATTATTGGTGTGCAGACAAATTATGTATCTTGGTATAAAATTTCTTTTTCCAATTTCATTTCCGCAATATTTCTTTTAATCACAAATTTCCCGGCGCTTGTGGCGGGAATTCCATTAGTCCTTTTCACATTTTGCTTCAGTGGATGAGGGCAGATTTCCACTGTATGCACATAAGATAATCTAAAAATACCAAACTGCTTGAGATGAGAAGTTTCATTAAAGCCAGGTATAAAAATGTCTTTAAGTGAAAAGTCGTTGTCGCGAGAACAAAATAATTTATTTGAGATAAGCTGTTTTTCAAAAAGTGTTTGTACAGCACTGGAAGATTTGGATGATGGAATAGCTATAATAAATCGAGAGTACGAGATTGTCTGGGCTAATAAAAGTTTTGTAAATATTTTTAGCAAAAAGTGCTCAAATCAAATCTTGGGCGCTAAATGTTTTGATTTGTTAAACAACAATAAATCCATTTGCAACGACTGTCTAGCGCAAAATACTTTTGAAGGCTGCCATATTGATAAACATGTAATAATGAGACAAGCCCGCCTTGGCGGGCAAGTATTGGATGGGAAGAAAATTGTTTTGAAAGAAATGAATTTCCCTTTGATAGATGAAAACGGCACAATAACTCATGTACTTATTTATTTAAAAGATTTTACCTATGAAGCTGCGTTGGAAGAACAACTGAGAAGTTCAGACCGCTTAGTTGGAGTTGGTAAACTTGCAGCCGGCATAGCACACGAAATAAGGAATCCGCTTGGAAATATTACTGCAGCTGCACAATATTTTTTAAAAAAAGCCGAGGCTGATAGTGAGATTAAAAAATACTTAAAGATTATTTTGAGAAATTCCGAGAGGATGAACAAGATTATAAAAGAACTACTAAACTTTGCAAAACCACATGAAGTTTCTTTTACAATTGGTTCGGTTGATAAAGTTATTGATAATGTTTTCAGGCTTGTTAAGGCAAGATTATTAAAACAGCATATTCAGTTTTATAGAAATTTTTCAAAACACCAGCCCAAAATGTTGCTGGATGAAAAAATTCTGGAAGAGGTGTTTCTAAATTTAATACTGAATGCAATCGAGGCGATGCCTAAAGGCGGAAAACTTGCTGTCACAGTTCATGCCGGGGAGAATGATAATAAAGTTGTAATTAATATTGCCGATACAGGTGTTGGTATCTCGGAGGATAACTTAAATAATATATTTGAACCTTTCTTTACCACAAAAAAAGATGGGACGGGATTCGGACTTTCTTTTGTTCAACATAGTGTGGATATGCATAATGGCAAGGTTGAAGTAAAGAGTAAGCTTGGTTATGGAACAGAAGTAACGATTATTTTACCATCATATCAGGAGGTCGTTTTATGAAAGAAAAAATACTTGTAGTTGATGATGATCGGGATATGTGTCAATTGCTCTCCGATATTTTAACAACGGAAGGATACGAAGTCTTTACTGCAGAATGCGGAAAAATAGTTCTTAAAGAAACAGAAAAAATTCGACCTGAAATAATTTTGCTGGATATCAGGCTGCCGGATAAAAACGGTCTTGAAGTTTTAAAAGAGATTAAAAAAAGTGATGAAAATATAATTGTAATTATGCTTACTGCTTCAGAGGAAGTTCATAATGCGGTTAACGCAATGAAGTTAGGAGCGTTTGATTATTTTACTAAACCGTTTAACAATGAAGAAATAATTTTAGATGTGAAAAAAGCTCTTCAAAATAGACGTCTTAAAATTGAAGTTGAGGAACTAAGGAAGAAATTAGAGAAGAGTGGAAATCATGAATTATTTATAGGGGAAAGTCCGCAAGTAAAACAAATGTTAAATCAGATAAAAACAATTGCTCACACAAATGTAACCATTAGTATTCAAGGTGAAAGCGGAACCGGGAAAGAATTAGTTGCACGGTTAATACATCAAAACAGTGTTCGAAGCGGTGCTCAATTTGTAGCTGTTGACTGTGGCACTCTGCCGGAAAACTTAGTAGAGAGTGAATTATTTGGTTATGAAAAGGGAGCTTTTACCGGTGCCGCAGCTAAAAAAGAAGGGAAATTTGAAACAGCAAATAAAGGGACAATATTTTTAGATGAGATCACAAATTTACCCCTTTCGCTTCAACCAAAACTTTTAAGAATAATTCAGGAGCGGAAGATTCAACGGTTAGGAAGTACAAAAGAAATAAGTGTTGATATAAGAATTGTTACCGCTACTAATAAAGTTTTATCTGAAGAGGTCAAAAAAGGGAAATTCAGAGAAGATCTTTACCATAGAATCAATGAATTCAATATTATTCTTCCGCCTCTAAGGGAAAGAAAAGAGGACATACCGCTGTTGGCAAACTTCTTTGTTGAAGAATCTAATCGGGAGTTCAGAAAAAATATTGAAGGTCTTTCGGGTGAAGCAATGAAATCATTATTAAACTATTCTTTGCCCGGTAATGTGAGAGAGTTAAGAAACATAATTAGAAAAGCGGTGCTCTTATCGGATTCGGATTACATTAAAGAAATAGTTCTAGATGGTGGATTTATTTCCGGTGCAGAAAGATTTGATTATTTGTCTGAATTGGGGAAAGGAATTCCACTTCGAGAAATAACTCATAAAGCCATCAAAGAAATAGAAAAAAATGTTATTAAAAAAGTGCTGACTCAAACAAAAAATAATAAAGTAATGGCTGCTAAAATTCTCAAAATCGACAGAATGACTTTATATTCAAAAATAAGATCTCTCGGACTGTAAAATAATTTCTACAAAGTGTAGAATCACAGTTACAAATCTCTATAGTTTTTCAACTCACCAAAATATTTCCGGCAACTGCTTCTCAAATAGAGCAAACACATTACAACCGGTGTTAAACTTTTTACATTAAGTAAAAATCTACTGGCGTATTTATTGTATGATAGCTATGAGGGCAGAATAAACACAATAAACTTTTTACTATGAGAAAAGAGTGTGCAGCAACATAATAGAGTAATAAAATATGAATAAAATATTAATAGTGGATGATGATAAAGACATGAGTAAAATAATCTCGACGATTCTAAAACAAGAAGGTTATAGAATATTTAAGGCGAGCAGCGGTGAAGAGGCAATAACACAGATTTGTTCTAAGAATTATAATCTAATTATACTGGATTATAAACTGCCTAATAAGAACGGGATAGAAGTTCTTGAAGAAATCCGAAATATGGATTTATCAATTAACGTAATAATGATCTCAGCCTATGGAAATAATTTCATAAAATCGAAAGCAAAGGAATTTGGCGTCCATCAATTTTTGGATAAACCATTCAATCTGAATAAACTACTCAATGCGGTCAAAAATACGTTATCAAAAAATTCAAGCGAGGCATCCCGCTCCCTCGAAACAAAGCAGCGGTTAATAAAAACATAGGAGGTTACCATGGTAGAGAAAGCTATCGGCTCATCCAGCCTTGTTGAAGTTATAGACAGGATACTGGATAAAGGTGTTGTTCTAGACACCTGGGTAAGAGTCTCGTTAGTAGGTATTGAAATACTTGCTATCGAAGCAAGAGTAGTTATAGCTTCTGTTGAAACTTACTTAAAGTATGCAGAGGCTATCGGTTTAACTGCTACCGCAGCATGAAATAGTTAAGCGGAATTCTTGCTGGGTTATCCTTTAATCCATAAAAAGGAGTAGAAGCATAATCCCCCAAGATGTTCCTTTGTTGTATATAGTATTGGAAGGATAGAATATGAATGATGCCGCTAAGAAGGATGATTATTTTTTTGAGAATGAGATTAATTGTATTAAATCAATCTTTGATGTTACTCATCAACTTGTAGAAGATTTGCAAAATTCTTTTATAGACTTAAAGCAAGAACGGGAAAAAACCAGCATTGAGCTGAGGGATAATCTTGCTAAGAATAATTCTTTACGCAAGAAAGATTTTGATGAAATGGTAAAGGATACGTTATTACTGCAAGAAGAAAGTGAAAAAGAAATGAAAAATTTGGTGAAAGTATATCTTGATGAGCAAAAGGAATTAACGCTTTCTTTAATTGCGAATCTAGAGAAATTTAAAAATGACTCTGCTAACACCGGGTTGATAGAAAATAAGGAACTACATGAACTTGTTAATCAATTCCTTTCTAAACAAGAAGAAAAAAAAAGTGCTGTGACCTCAAAGCTGAAAGAGTTCCAAAAAGAACAACAGAACTTTACTTCTAAGTTTAGAAAATTTTTAACCAAGGAAAATAATCTCAGGGTTCAAGACTTTAAAATGATGCTCAATGAATTTAGAAAAAATCGTGAAAAGAGATTGGCTTTACGAAAAGAAAGAAAGGAAGATGTTGCAAGAATGCTTTCCACCTTTAAAAAAGAAAGACAGGAAACTCATCCGCATTTGAGAAATTCTGATATAAATCATAATGAAAAAATTTTTCACTGAAACGGGGCGGTAAATTATAATTAATGATATGTCTTTAGGCAAAGAAAATAAATTAGCTTAACATAAATAAGAGGTATAAAATGGGCATAGCGGAAGGAATGAAGACGCTTAGCGAAAATATTGTTGCTGCCAATGATAGGCGGGCAAGAATAACAAATAACTTAACTGCCGATATCCAGAACATGTTAAATGATCTCTCCACAGTTAGAAAGAAAATGTCGGATGATCAAAAAAATGCTTTGAACATATTTACGAAGAATTTATTTAACAAGGTTAAGAACCTTCGCGAGAAGTTTCAAAAGGAACGAAAACATATGGGTGAAGCACAAGCCAAAGGTTTATCTGATTTTGCAAAAAATCTCGATAAGGACGTAAACTCAATGATAAATAGTTTCAGGAAAGAGAGGGGCGAGAAATCTAATGAATTAAAAAAGAAGCTAACTAAAGAAATAAGCAACCTTAAATTTCATGTTAAGTTACTGAAGAGCGAATCTGAAAATCTTATGCAAGAGTTTAGAAATGATTTTAAAAAAGCTCATCATACATGGCGCGAGATGTCGGTAAATTTAGTTAAATCCAGAAAAGCCGGCTTAACTTCAACTTCAGGAACAAAAGAAAAAGGTTCCCGCATTGAAGAGTTTATTGAAAGGAAAAGAAAAAAAGAAAGAAAGCTGCCGAGTTTTCAAGAAGTTATGGAATAAACTAAATAAGCCTGGTACTTATTTCTAAGGCTTCGAGCTGCAGAGCAGCTAAATATAGCTGCACTTACTAACTATTAACGTTAGATATAAAAAGTATCAAAAAAACTGGCAATCGTTTTTTGTTTGTGAATGTACGATGAAAGACAAAGTAATCATTCGGCAGTTTGGCGGATGCTATTACTACCACAAAAAAAACTAACAAATAATTTTGAAGAAAGATTGAGCCGGATATGCTAGACGAGATGACCACTGTACTTGAACCAACACCGATGCCCGATTTTGTTGAAACAAAATATATAAAAGAAATTACCGGCAGAGCACTGGGATATATAAAAGCAGGTTTCCCGGTTCATTTTAGAGGAGGTTCCGGTACCGGCAAAACGACGCTTGCTATGCACATAGCAAGTAAAATAAACAGACCGGTTGTAATGATTCATGGCGATGAAGGATTTACTACTTCCGATTTGGTTGGCGGCGAATATGGTTATAGAATTAGAAAAGTGGTGGACCGTTTTATTTCGAGAGTTATGAAAACGGAAGAAGATATGGTCAAATGCTGGGTAGATAATCGTTTAACAATTGCCTGTAAATATGGATTTACTTTGATATATGATGAGTTCACACGTTCCCGACCCGAAACTAATAATATTCTCCTTTCAGTACTGCAAGAAAAAATTATGGACCTTCCCAGCGGCAGAAACGGTGATGGTTCGTATCTAAAAGTTGATCCGGCATTTACGGCAATCTTTACTAGCAACCCCGAAGAATATGCCGGCGTGCATAGAAGTCAGGATGCACTTCGGGATAGGATGATTACAATGGATCTGGACTTTTTTGATTATGAAACCGAAGTTGCAATCACCCAATCTAAGGCGAAGATTTCTAAAAAGAGTGCGGAGATTATTGTGAATATTGTTAGAGGATTAAGGGAGTCCGGGAAATCCGAATTTGCCCCAACTATACGTGGATGTATAATGATTGCAAAAGCTCTTAAAGTACAAGCATCTTCGCCGGAAAGTGCAAACGGAGCTTTTGTACAAATATGTCAGGATATATTGGCGTCCGAAACAAGCCGGGTCGGTTCGAAAACAAATCAGAAGAGAGTTAAAGAAATTGTCAAAGAGTTGGTAGAACAGCACAACAAAAAAATATTATAACTTTTTGATTCATTACCGATAAAGAGGGTGATATGGAAGACTGGTTGATAATACTAGTTGTGATAATGGTTGCGGTGTTTGTTATCTATCCTTTTATCAAAGATTATTTCCAAAATAGGAACCGTTATAATTATTAGCATTTGTCCCGGGATTGACATCAGCAGCGGAGATAATAAACGAGATGTCAATTACTATTGACAGTAATGGAGGAACTTTTAATGAAAAATATTCTGAATGTAACCGGATTTAGAGATGTGAAAAATATTCACTCTATTAATGCAAGAAGTATTCCTAAAATTATGAGATCGAGTTACCTGGAATTATACTTGCTTAAAAAAGAAATGGACAGGCTGGAAAAAGAAATTTTTCTGTTAGACAAAAAAAGAAACAATGCCGGTGCACAACTGGAAATTATCGGCAAACAGGTTAAAAAATTGCATAAAGAAATTATCGCGGGACAGAAAAGAAAATCGGTTAAAACTTCTTCTGCCGGACAGATTAGAACAATACCGATCAGATATTGACGGAACAGAAAAATATTAATGATAATTAAATATCTATCCACAATAAAAAGGATTGGGATATGAAAAAGAAAAATGATAACAAGAAAAAAGAAGAAGAGAATTTTGATTTTGATTTCGGGATAGGGAAAATAAGTTTAAGTGGTTTATTTAATGGTGTTGAACAACTTGTTGATCTGGCAGCTAAGTTAAAAGATGAAGGTGAAGAAATAAAAAAGGAAGGTGAAATTAATCTTGATCATCTTAAAAAAGGAATGAAGGGTGTCTTTGGTGTTTCAATAAAAACCGGCTTGGGCGGAAAGACGGTTGTTGAGTCTTTTGGAAATATTAAGAAGACGGCTAAAGGTCCGAAGGTTGAAGAAGAGAGAGAACCGCTTACAGATTTGTTTGATGAGAAAGAGGAAATACGCATCTATGCTGAAATGCCCGGTGTAAACGAAGATGAAATTAAGCTGGATTTATCGGGCGATATATTGGACCTTTCTGCCCGGAGCCGTGATCGGAAATATCACAAAGAAATTTTGCTTCCTTCAAAAGTAAAAACAGAAACACTTACTTCGAATTATAAAAACGGAATTTTAGAAGTAAGAATAAAAAAATAAAGATGGCTTTAATCGGGCTTGAAGATATTCCGTTAAAATTAATTTTGTTTGGCGGTAAAGGTGGCGTAGGAAAAACTACATGTGCGGTAAGCACTGCGTTGTCTTTATCAAAGAATTTTAAAACACTGCTGATTTCGACCGATCCGGCACATTCTCTTTCCGATAGTATAGAGCAGGAAGTAGGCACTCAAATAAAAGAACTGAGAGGAATAAAAAATTTATATGCTCTTGAAATAAGCGCCGAAAAAGCCCTTTGCGAATTTAAATTGAAATATAAAGATGAAATAAAAAATATTTTGGATTCGTCAACTAAATTAGATGAAGAAGACATTGATTTAATACTTGATCTGCCGATACCGGGTATTGATGAAGTTATGGGGTTTAAAACTATTCTTGATTTGATTGAAGAAGCAAAGTTTGAAAAATATGTTGTAGATACTGCACCAACCGGTCATGCATTAAGGCTGATAACTCTGCCGGCTTTACTTGATGATTGGATTAAAGTTCTTGCAAGGATGCGATGGAAATATAGATTTATGGTTGAACGATTTTCAGGCAAATATAATCCGGATAGCAGTGATGATTTTTTGTTGAACATGAAAAAGACCACAAAAAAGATTGAAAAACTTTTGCGGAATAATCTAATGTGCGAATTTATTCCGGTAACCATACCGGAAGATATGGCAATTTTAGAAACAGAAAGATTAATAAATGTTTTATACAACTACGGGATCAAAGTAAAGCAGTTGGTTATTAACAATGTTTTTAATTCGCACGGCTGCGAGTTTTGCAGAACCAGAAGTAATGAACAAGAAAAGCATGTTAAACTGATAGCGGAAAAATTTCATAATCTTACAACAACTATCGCTCCATTGGAATCAAAGGAAGTTAAAGGGATAGAAAGTTTAGAAAATTTTAAAAAGCGGTTATTTAGTAATGGAAAGTAACGACAGGTTAATACTAAAAGTTAAAGAAGCTTTGCCGAAAGATGTTGGCAGAGGTGTTGTTAGAATAGATCCGGACGATATTCGGTATTTAGGATTAGAAATAGGTGCTATTGTAGAGATAGAAGGGAAACGAAAAACACCTGGTAAAATAATGCCGTGTTATGCCGATGAAAGAGGCAAGAGCATCATACAGATGGATGGTATCTTAAGAGAAAACGCTCAGATCGGTTTGGATGAAAAAGTTAATATCCACAAAACAGATTATAAACCGGCTAATAAAATTCTGCTCACTTCTTTAACATCATCTTCGCCGCTTCAAAAGAGTAAAGACACACAATATATCTGCTCGCTTATTGAAGGGTTCCCGGTTTCTGCCGGCGATAGAATTAGAGCAACATTGTTCGGTGCAAAATTTTATGATTACAAAGTAATCAATACTAATCCGGCTGGTGTTGTAGTGATAAATCCGGCTACCATAATAACAATAGAATCGAAAAGTGCTGCCGAGCCGGATCGCATTAAAATTTCTTATGAAGATATCGGCGGGCTTAGCAATCAGATTCAAAGAATAAGAGAGATGATAGAGCTGCCTTTGAAATATCCTCAAGTTTTTGAAAGATTAGGTGTTGATGCACCAAAAGGTGTTTTCCTTTACGGACCTCCGGGCACTGGCAAAACTTTAATTGCCCGTGCTGTTGCAAATGAAACTGAGGCTTACTTTACACATATATCCGGTCCCGAAATAATGGGCAAATTTTATGGAGAAAGTGAAGAACGATTAAGAAGAGTTTTTGAGGATGCACAAAGGCATGCGCCGGCAATTATTTTTATTGATGAAATTGATGCTATCGCTCCCAAAAGAGAAGATATGGGTGGTGAAAAGCAAGTTGAAAGACGCGTTGTTGCTCAGCTTTTGTCGCTCTTGGATGGATTGGAATCAAGGGGACAAATTATTGTTATTGGCGCTACTAACATTCCGAATACAATTGACCCGGCACTTAGAAGACCCGGAAGATTTGATCGTGAAATTTCTATCCCAATCCCTGATAAAAACGGCAGATTGGAAATTTTGTTGATTCACACAAGAGGTATGCCGTTATCCAAAGATGTTAATCTGGAAAAATTGGCTGAGATAACGCACGGCTTTGTAGGTGCAGATTTGCAGTCACTGGCAAGAGAAGCGGCTATGCGCGCTTTGAGAAATATTTTACCAAAGATCGATTTTGAAATGTCTGATATTCCCTATGAAACTTTAATGACGCTTGAAGTAACGATGGATGATTTTTTAGAAGCGATGAAAGATGTTGAACCCTCTGCAATACGCGAAGTATTTGTTGAAGTACCGGATGTGAAATGGGGAGATGTAGGCGGACTTGATTTCATTAAAGAAGAACTGAAAGAAGCTATCGAGTGGCCCCTAAAATATTCGGATGTTTTTAAAAAATTAGAGACTAATCCATCTAAAGGGATTTTACTTTACGGAGCGCCGGGCACCGGGAAAACGTTATTAGCTAAAGCGGCAGCTAATGAAAGCGGAGTCAATTTTATTTCAGTAAAAGGTCCAGCCCTCGTCTCCAAATATATAGGTGAAAGCGAAAGAGCAATCCGTGAAATATTCAAAATTGCAAAACAAGCTGCGCCCACAATTCTATTTTTAGATGAAGTGGACAGCTTAATGCCGCAGCGCGGTATTGTTTCCAATGGTGCTCATGTATCAGAGAGAATGATAAGTCAGTTTTTAGCTGAGATGGACGGGATTGAAGAGCTAAAAGGGGTCGTTGTTTTAGCGGCAACCAACAGAGTTGATTTAATTGATCCGGCACTTTTAAGAAAAGGACGATTTGATTTATTACTTGAGCTGCCTAAACCGGATGAAAAAGCAAGAGAAAAAATATTTAATATACACACGCGCAATAAACCTCTTGCAAATGACGTTGATATGAAAAAAATAATAAAACAAACCGAAGGAAAAGTAGGTTCCGACATTGCTTTTATTTGCCGCAAAGCTTCTATGCTGGCAATAAGAGAGTACATCGAAAAGCAAAAAGATTCTCATGCATCACAAGAAAGTTCTGAGATAACTGAAAGCAGTGATACAGCACAGACGGGATATAGATTCTCTATTTCGAAAAAACATTTTGAGGCGGCTCTTTTATTATGAATAACGTATGATTTATTTGTTTGTTCTTTCTCATGAAACATTTCATGACCACATAAACTGTATTGGTATCAAGTTGTAAGAGAAATCATATTGACCGGTGTTTCATTGACAGCTTTTGAGATTAATTACAAACCGTGAGAAAATAATATGAATGCGAGCGGGCTTTATATTTACGGAATAATTAATTCCGATTCGGGTAAAATTCTTGCCAACTTTAGTACTACGGATGGAGATAAAGTTTATTGCATTCCCTACCAAGAAATTTCTGCGGTAGTATGCCGGTCAAAAGTGATAAATTATTCTTACATGCCGAAAGATGCTTTGGTGCGTCTGCTGTTAAAACATCAGTTGTTAATTGAAGAGATTATGAATCTTGGAAGTCCCATCATACCAATGAAGCTGGGAACTTTTGTATCTGACGAAAAAGAAGCAAATAATTTTTTGAGCAAAGGATATGCTCTTTCCAAAGAGATATTAAAAAAAATAAATGATAAAATAGAAATTGATGTTGTTGTTACATGGAATGATTTAACATCCGTTCTAAAAGAGATAAGCGAAGACAATGTAATTAAAGATATTAAGCAAAGTATGCTGGCTGAACAGAAAGGAATTACAGTAGAGAACCAAATAAGAATAGGAACTTTAATTAAAAATGAACTCGATCAAATAAGAGGAATAATATCTTCCAATATTTTTACCTCACTCAAAGATTGCTGCGATGATATCAAAACTCATGCACCTATGGATGATAAAATGATCGCAAATTTTGCATCGCTGATTAAAAAAGAAAAACGCAAAGAATTTGAGGAGAAGGTGGACAAATTAAATTCTACATTTTCCGGCAAGCTGAATTTTAAGTGTGTGGGACCTTTACCCCCTTATAGTTTTTATACTCTCGAAATGAAAAAACTTCTGCAAAAAGATTTAGAGTGGGCATTGAATTTACTTGAATTGAAAAATTCAACTATAACTAAGGATGAAATAAAAAAAGCTTATAGACGTTTGTCCTTTTCTTCTCACCCGGATAAAAATCCAAAAGCTGGGAATAGTGAAAAAGAATTTGATCAATTGAACAAAGCTTACAAAGTACTTTACGAATTTTGTCATTCACAAGAACAAATTGAAAGCGGTAAAAGCAAATTCTGCTATCTAAATAATTTTGAAGACTCTGCTATTGTAGTGAGGGTAAGAAATCAGCATGATTAAAGAAGGCAAATATATTTACTGCATTATTTGTGCAGAGCATGATAGATATTTTAAAACTGGCGGCGTTGGCAACAGAGGAGATGAAGTTCAGACGATAGGCCACGAGGATTTAAGTATGGTAGTGAGCAGTCATCCTCTTACTAAAATAAACGTTAACCGGGAAAACATGCTGACTCATGAAAAAATAATTGAAGTGGTAATGAAAGAATATGATTCTGTTCTTCCGCTAAGGTTTGGAACCATTGCCTCTAGTGCCGAAGAGATACGCAATTTACTTGATAGAAGATATTCAGAATTTAAAAATATACTATGGGATGTGAAGCATAAAATAGAACTCGGGGTAAAAGGACTTTGGACGAACATAGATGCAATATTTAATGAGATTGTTGAAGAGAACATAGAAATAAAAAGAGCAAAAGAGATGATTCAGCAAGAAGAGTGCAAAGAGAATGTCCAATTAAAAATGGAGGTTGGGAAGCTGGTGTATAAAGCTCTTCAGAAGAAAAAAAGAAAAGAGACACAAAATATTATCGAACAATTACAAGGAGTTTTTGCGGATATAAAGCTTAATAAAACCGTAAGCGACGAAACATTTATGAACGCTGCTTTCCTTGTTGATAAAGGGAGGGAAAAAGAGTTTGATAATATTATGGATGATCTGGGTGACAAATACCGGAATAAAATTATGTTCAAATATGCCGGTCCTCTGCCGGCATTTAACTTTACTAATATTGTTATGCATCCCGAAGCATGGGAAAGATAAATGAACCCGATGCAGATTTAGATTATAAAAAAAATAAAAAATGACATGCCGGTAAAAGAAGGTAAATATATTTATTGCATTATAGCCGCTGATAAATATCAAATATTTGGTGAGTGCGGAATCGGAGGCAGAGGCGATAAATTATATACTATTTGTTTTAACGAACTTGCGGCGGTTGTCAGCGATTCGCCGGTAATTAATTATTCGGTATCAAAAGTAAATTTGCTCTCACATACAAAAGCGATTGAATTGGTAATGGGAGAATTTACGGTATTACCCGTTCGCTTTAGTACAATTGCCGAAGATGAAAATAAGGTTAAAAAAATTTTGGAAAAAGAATACGATAAATTCAAAAGCATGATTACAAAACTCGAAGGGAAAAAAGAGCTTGGCTTGAAAGCGGTACTAAACAGCGATGTTATTTATAAAGATATTCTTGAGAAACATAAAGACATTAATATGTTGAAAAAAAAACTTGAGCGCTCGAAAGCATATAATGAACTTGTTGAAATTGGAGAGATGGTTGAAAATGCATTGGAAGCGGAGAAAGAGATTTATAAAGAAGAAATTCTTAATACTCTTTCTCCGTTAGCAGAAGAAATAAGCATTAATAAAGTTTTTGAAAAAATGATGGTTCTAAACGCTGCATTCTTAGTCGAAAAAAATAGAGAAGCAAAATTTGACCAAAATATACATGAACTCGATTCCAAATTCAGTTCCAAAATAAAATTCAAATACGTAGGAACAGTTCCTCCTTTTAACTTTGTGAACCTAAAAATAGAAACGAGAAATTATTAATGTTTTTGATTGACGACATACTGCTCTCTCCGCTGAAAGGTATAATATGGCTTTCCGAAAAACTGGAAAATTTTGTTGAAAAAGAATTGACCGATCAGGATAAAATTAAAGAAAAACTGATGGCGCTGCAGTTGCAGTTCGAACTTGATGAAATAAGTGAAGAAGACTACGATAAACAGGAGTGTGAACTTTTGGTTCGTTTGGACGAAATTCAGAAACAAAAGGAGGAACAAATGTATGTCTGATATCAGAGAAGTTAATTATACAGTAGGAGAATTTCTAAAAAGTGTTCTGAATGCTAAAGAAGTGAAAATTATTAAGGTAATACAAAAAAGCGGCGGATGGGAAACAGAAGCTGAAGTGTACGAAGAGAGTTCGTTTATTAAAGCTTTGGGGCTGCCTACCAGAGTAATGGACAGAAATTTGTACACAGTTGTACTGGACCAAAATCTTGGAATCGAATCTTATGCGAGAAAAGAAAGAGTGGAACAAGAGGAGTGACTAATGGACGCGCTGTATCTTTATTGTATTAGGAAAAAAAATATTTTTTTACCTTTTCTTGCACAAGGATTGGAAGAAAAAAAAGAAATATTCGCAATACCGTATAAAAAAATTGAAGCTGTTGTAAGCAGGATATCGGTCGAGGATTTTAGTTCCGATGAAATAAAAATTAAAGCACAAGAAAATTTAAACTGGATAAAGGAAAAGATTTTAATCCACGAGAAGGTAATTGAAGAAGCTATGAAAAAGGATGACATAACGCTCAGTGTGATCCCCATGAAATTCGGGACGATCTTTACTGAAGAAAAAAGATTATTAGAGACTTTAGATAAGCATTATCTGCAGTTCAGAACTGCGTTGGATAAGCTCGAAGGGAAAGAGGAGTGGAGCGTGAAAATTTATCTTTCCGACGAAAAAAAATTTGAGGAAATAATAAAAACTAACTGCGGAACGATAAAAGAGTACCAAAATAAAATTGCCGGTCTGCCTGAAGGTTTGGCATATTTTCATGAATTGGAATTGAAAGAAGTAATTTCAAATGAGATCGAACAAAGATTAGAAGACATAAAAAAAGAAATATTTTTCGAAATGAAACTTGACACTGAAGAGGCAAAAGAATGCAAGTTGCTTGAAAAAGAAATAACCGGAAGAGTTGAACCAATGATCTTAAATTCCTCATTTCTTATCAGTGATAAAATGGTAAATCAGTTTATTCAAAAAGCAGAGAGAAAAAATAAAGAACTTAATATAAAGGGACTTGTACTTGAATTTTCCGGTCCATGGCCCCCTTATTATTTTAGCGAGCAATATGTTTGATAGCGGAAAAAATGTAACATTAGTTGATGCTCTCGATAAAGTTATCGAGAAAGGTGCTGTTGTTAACGGCGAGGTAGTGATTAGTATTGCCGATGTTGATTTGATTTTTGTCGGTTTGAGATTAATTCTTACTTCCATATCAAAAGCAGAAGAAGTAAGCGGAAAAAGTTTTTCACCTTTGACAGAAGTTCCTACGCCCGAAGAGTTGGAATACATAAATAAGCTTCAGATGGAAATTAAAAAGTCTGAAAAAAATATTTCTCAAATACTGGACTCGAATGACCCAAGAGAAACAGAAAAAGGTATAGCAAAATTAATTTTAACCTTAGTTGAACTTATCAGAAGACTGATGGAAAAAGAAGCATTTAGAAGAGTTAAAAATGCATCGCTTTCTTCAGTAGAAATTCAAAAATTGGGTCTAAGTCTTAAGGCAATAGAAAAGAAAATCAAAGAAGTACAACTAATTTTTGGGCTTGAGAATGAAGAATTAAATTTGGATTTAGGTCCACTGGGAAACCTTATGTAAAAAGATGATAGTCCGCTTAATAATGATTTAGCTCAATAAGGATAAAAAAATGTCAACACAAAAATTGACTCATGCAACCGAAGCAACAAACTTGGCGGATATTCTGGAAAGAGTTTTGGATAAAGGGGTTGTGATTGCCGGCGACATCCAGATACGAATTGCTGATATTGAATTACTAACTATTAAAATAAGATTACTGATAGCTTCTGTTGATAAAGCAATGGAGATAGGAATTAACTGGTGGCAGCAAGATTCGTTTCTATCCCCAAATTCGATAAATAAAAATAATAGAGTTACAAATCTCGAGCCGGGTCAGTAGAATTTTGCGGGCTTTGCTTTCTCTGCAGACTATGTTTTTTTCTAACGCATTCTTTTCATGATTTTTTAAAAATGAAATAAACCCGCCGCTATGGAATTCGACGGACACAAATTTTTTTTCTGTTGAATTCATACTTCAATTACAAAAATGATTAAGCCGGTTACCTACCCAAGTATGCAGTGCAAATTTTTTTTATACAAAAAATCGCAGAAGAAAAAAATTTTAAACACTCACGGTACAACTATTTCATGAACTTCGCCGTCCAATAACATTGGAAAAATTTTTGGCGAACTATCATGATTAATCTTGCAATTGTTGGGCGTGACGGAGTTCTGAAAAATGGGCTCAAATATTTAGCAGAGCAAACCGATGGATTAAACTGCACTGCAATCCTAAATAATTATGAAGAACTTTCCCATATATTTCAAAAAGAAAATCCCGGTGTTCTATTGATAGATATCGATATCGCTCCTGAAAAAGCTTTTAAACTTATCAGTGAAATCAAAGAGAAGCATCCGCAGACTTTAATGCTTGTATTGAGCGGAAGCCACAGCCGCGATATTATTTATAAAGCACTGCAATGCGGTGCTGCCGGTTTTTTGTTGGACGACACATCACCACTTCAGCTTATTCAAGCTGTACAAGATGTTTATGAAGGTGGTGCGCCGTTAAGTTCGAAAGCCGCACGCAATCTCGTAGATTATTTCCAAGAGAACAACACAAACTTGCAGACGAAAGATTATAGTTTATCATCACGCGAAAAAGAAGTGCTCGGCACTTTGATTAACGGGAAGAACGTTAAAGATATTGCCGGCAAACTTTTTATCAGCATCGATACCGTACGTTTTCATTTCAAAAATATTTATAGAAAACTTAACGTACGAAATCAAGCAGAGCTTGTTGCAAAAGTGTTGAGAGAAAAAATTATCTAAAAAATCTTTCTGCGTAAAAATTGTCTTCCTACATCATCATGTAGTATCTGGCACATCAAAAAAGACTTTTCAACAAAAAACACTCCATATGTGCGGTAGATGTTAGCCGCGGCATGTAATAATTTTTTTATCAAGAAAAGGGGAGTTATAAAAATCATCAGCTCAATAATTAACTTCATTCACTAACAAAAATACGGGGGGACCAATGAAAAAAGTCTTTACACTTTTTTCCCTTCTAATTTTACTCCCAGTAATACTCAATGCAGCATCAACCGGAAGAATTAAAGGTAAAGTAGTAGATGTAACTACAGGTGAGCCTTTAATTGGAGCCAACGTTCTTGTGATGGGCTCGTCATTCGGTGCCGCAACTGATGTAAACGGCGAGTATGTAATTGCAAATCTCGAAGCCGGTACATATGAAGTACGCGCTTCATTTATCGGCTATCGTTCGATCACGATTTCGAATGTGAGAGTGTTTTCGGATTTAACAACCGATCTCGATTTCAATCTTCCATCGGAAGATATCTCCATTTCTGAAATTTCTATTGTAGCGCAGAAACCGCTCGTGAATAAAAGCAATACAAATGCGGTGCGTGTTACAACCGGAGAAGATATTGAAGCACTGCCGGTAAGAGGAATGGCAAACATTATCGGTCTTTCTGCCGGAGTGGTTATAAAAGACAACACAATATTTGTGAGAGGCGGTCGTCTCGATGAAGTTGGTTATTATCTCGAAGGAATTTCAGTTCGAAATCCGATAACCGGAGGTAATGCCGTTACTGTTATTCAAGACGCTGTTGAAGAAGTGCAAGTGCAAGCCGGCGGTTATACTGCAGAATACGGCGGTGCAAATGCCGGTATCATTCGTCAGCAGTTGAAAAGCGGTACAAAAGATTTGAAAGCTTCTTTCGAATTTGTTACCGATAACGTTACATTCAAAAGTAAAGATGATGCATACGACGGCGAAAAAAGACTTGGTGCTTACTGGTTTGGTTATAATGAAATGACCGGAACTATTAGTGGCCCGGTATTAACCGATAAAGTAAAGTTCTTCGGTTTGGTAAATTATAATTATCAACGGGACGCTAATCCTCAGCCATATCCCGGAATTAATATCGGTTGGCTTAAAGATCAAGTATCCGGCGATTCATTGAATCTTGTTTATCCGTCCGGCCCGGTTTACGGCAATTCAATTCAAGCTTATACATACACCGGTACACTTACAATGGATCTTATGCCGTTCCAAGTACGAGTTGCCGGAACATATTCTACAAACACAACTCACAACCCTTTTAATACGCATAGAAACTCCGGTAATATTTCCAACATTCTTAACACCGGCAGAATTGAGCAACTCGATGGAACAAACGGAACCGGCAGTATAAAACTTACTCATGTTCTGAGTGATAAAATGTATTACGATGTTACCTTCGGCTACTTCCGACAAACTTCGAATAGATTTGATCCTTTACTCAAAGATAATTTTTGGGGATATGGTGACAGCCTTGCAAATGCTGCCGTTGGTGTAACCAACTTTGCAAGCAGATATATCAGACCCGGTCGTGTTAGCATATACGATTTTTCATTCAACGGATCGGGAGATGTTTTAGCCGGTTATCAAAAATTCAAAAGAGAAAATCTCACTTTCAATTTCGGATTTTCATGGATTCCGAACAAAGAACATTCGATAAAATTCGGTGGAGACTATCAAGGATATTCCATTCGTAACTATGGCTGGGGTAATGAGAATGCTTTCTCGCTCGCCGGTTTGCTTGCTAATCCAGGCGATAGAACACCCGAGCAAATCATTTCGTCTTTGGGTCCCAATAATTACGGTTATGATATATGGGGAAATGAAACTGACGAAGACGGTATCTTCGGTGCAAAACACCCGATCTTTGCTGCTGCTTACATCCAAGATAAAATTGATATGGACGATATTATTCTTAACGTGGGTTTGCGTTACGATTATATCGACAGTGATAATTATGAATTTATTAATCCGGCGATGCCTGATCTTGCAATTGATTTTAACAGCGGTGCAATTAAGCCGGAAGGTTTGAAAAAAGTTTCTACATTCCAGGCGCTGAGTCCGAGGATCGGATTCTCATTCCCGGTTACAGACCAAACAATTTTCCATGCTCAGTACGGAAAATTTGTTCAGCAAACACGTCTTGCAGACATTTATCAGGGACTCCTGGCAACTGCAAGCAATTTGCGGGGTGGTTTTTTTATACCAACTCCGGTTGGCTTCAATTTGCGCCCGACAAGAACAACACAGTATGAAATCGGTTTCACACAGCAAGTTGGTGATTTCGCCTCGTTTGATATTACCGGATATTATAAGGATGTAAAAGATCAAGTTGTGCTCGATCTTCAGCAAGTGGAAAAAAATTCATCGTTCAAAAGTTACAATGTTTTACGCAATGGAGATTTTGCAACAACGAAAGGTCTCGAAATATCTTTCAACATGCGTAGAACAAAACGGATTGCCGTCAATGCTTCTATGTCGTTTCAGGATGCACAAGGCACCGGTTCATTCCCGAACTCGAATAGAGGAATTGTAGGTGCGCCGCTTGACGGTGTTACAATTTTCCGTCCGCAATATATCTCGTCTCTTGAATTTAATAATGCAATAAGAGGCAACTTGAATCTTGATTATCATTTCGGAATAGATGACGGTCCTTCAATTCTTGAAGAAGCCGGTGCTTCACTTCTTGTAAAATTCACAAGCGGTCATCCGTACACAAGAGGTATTGGCGGAGCTGATCTTGAAGGCGATGCACGCGACCGTCAGCCGGTAGAAGCTTTAAATTCTTCAACGACCCCTTCTACTTTGCAAGCTGATTTACGAATCGATAAAACAATTCACTTGTTCAATAAAGTTAAGCTGAATATTTATCTCTTTGTTATCAATTTGTTCGATACAAGGAATGTTGAAAACGTATTCTTAAGAACCGGCAGTACCGATGACGATGGATATATCAGCAATCCAAACTTAAGCGGCGAGCTTGTTAAACAACCTCATTACATTGATATGTACAAAGCAATCAATATTGATTACTACGAAGCATATCAAAATGCTGGAGCTTTATTGACAACACCAAATTTTTACGGACAGCCGAGACAAATTCGGCTTGGTCTTAAACTAGAATATTAATAACTCTTTTTGAGAATAAAGATAGGAGTTATAAAAAATGATAAAGAGTTTGAAAATTTTCACAGTCGTTCTTCTTGCGGTTCTATTAACTCTTCCCCAGCAGCAATTTGCAAAAGAGAAAGACGGGAAAAATCGTTTGAAGAAAACGCTTGGTGTTCCGAACACAACCAAGCTTAACATCAATAATATCTCAACATATTTCAGAAGCAGCGGAGATTCTGATCTCGACAACAATACTAACTCCGGTTTCGTTTTCCCCAAAGGAAGTGGTAAGACTGCATTCTTTGAATCGGGTTTGCTTTGGGGCGCTAAAATTAACGGGCAAGACTTAAGAGTTGGTGGTTCTGCTTATACTTCAGGTTTACAACAAGGCAAAATTTTAAGCCCCGGAGTTTTTGAAGATCCGAATCTTGATAAAGTTAGAATCTATCGGGTTCGACCTGATTATTCTACTGCTTCATTAGCAAATGAGGCACAAGATGAAGGTGTTCCAGAAGCGGAGGTTTTTGCTCAATATGAAAAAGATTGGAACGAATGGCCCGCAGTAGATGGTGCACCTTACGAAGATATAGACGGGAATGGAATTTACAATCCTTCGGTTGATATTCCGGGCGTAGCCGGTGCAAGCCAAACGATCTGGTTTGTTGCAAACGATCTCGATGCATCTTTAACAAGTGGCCTGTACGGTTCGCTGCCAATGGGAATTGAAATGCAAGCAACTATTTGGGCTTACTCGCAAGCCGGTCCACTCGGTAACATGCTCTTCAGAAAATATCTTCTCATCAATAAAAGCAACGATATTTTCGACGACATGTATATTACAATGTGGTCTGACCCGGATCTCGGAAATGCAAGTGATGACCTTGCCGGATGCGATACAACATTAAGTCTCGGTTATGTTTATAATGCCACTGCAACAGATGCTGTTTATCGCGAAACTCCTCCTCCGGCAGCCGGCTTCGATTTTTTCCAGGGACCAATTGTTAGTTCACCCGGCGATACTGCTATCTTCAAAGGTGCAAAAGTTCCCGATATGAAAAACCTTCCGATGACCGCTTTCTATTACTTTGCACGCGGCGATCTTTCCGTAACCGATCCAACGAGAGAATCTTATGAAGGTACAGTTCAATTCTATAATTTTATGCAAGGCAAGATTGGCAGAACCGGCGAATATTTTAAAACGCCGGCAAACATGGGTGCAGTACCTACTACATTTGCTCTCTCCGGCGATCCCGTTAACGATATCGGCTGGGTTGACGGTACACTTGTACAAGCAGATGATAGAAGAATCGGGCTTTCCTCCGGTCCATTTACGATGGCTCCGGGTGACGAACAAGAAGTTGTAGTTGCACAAATAGCAGCAATCGGAAGCGACAGACTCAACTCAATTTCTGTATTGAAAGCATACGATCAAGTTGCACAAGAAGCATACAATAACTTTTTTAAAATTCCGAAAGGTGCTGATCAACCGATTGTTTCCTCTACCGGTTTGGGTAATGAAATTATTCTTTCTTGGGGAGATAACGGTTCTGCCTCTAAATCAGAAAGCTATAGCGAACGCGGTTATAAATTTCAGGGGTATAATGTTTATCAATTGCCTTCATCATCGGCTGCAAAAGCCGAAGGGAAGTTAGTTGCCGTTTACGATATTATAGATGGCAACAAATCTTTGTACGATTATGAATTTGATACCCGTACAGGCAATAATGAACTTGTACCGGTTCAGTTTGGAACAGATTCCGGTTTGAAAAGATCAATAAAAATTGATAAAGACTATTTATCAGGCGGTGCGTCATTAAGAAACGGTTCGAGATATTACTTTGCAGTTACAACTTATTCTTATAATGAAGATCCGCTTGCTGTTCCCCGTGTTCTCGAAAATCCTATGCAGATAGTTACTATTGTTCCCCATGATGAAAATCCGGGAACGAGATACACAACTATTTACGGTGATGCAATTGAAAATGTTACACACACATCTACCGCTGCTAAATCTGATGGTAACGTTGTTGCTATTGTTCAAGACCCAACCAAACTTACCGGTCACGAATACAAAGTAACATTCCATAATTCAGAGAACGGCATTTACTGGAAACTTACTGATATAACTGCCGGAGTAGTTAAGCTCGATAATCAGTATAATCAAACAGTAGATGACAACTACTACATTGTTGACGGCTTGCTTGTAAAAGTAATCGGTCCGCCAAAAGATTTTAAAAACTTTTTGGTTCTCTCAAATGCAAATGGTCCGTTGGACCCTCCTGAATATGGTGCATTCGCATTCAATGATAGTAAATTCCCGCATCCAACAACTGAAGGTAATCCTTCTGAAAACCAGCAAGTTGGGGATGGTGAATGGGGAATTCATACCGGAAATACCGATGACGTAACAAGCGATTATACATTCTTTAAAAACAGAGTTACACAAAACGGTGCCCGCTGGTCCAAATTAATTCCGAATGATTTTGAAATTAGGTTCACACAATCAGGCGGAAAAGCTTTTATTTATCCAGGAAGTGATTACAGCGGACACGGACATTTAAAAGATGTTACGTTTGAATTATGGAACATCGGTAATGCAGATGATCCAAACGATGACATAAGATATTTCCCGTACATTTTAGACAGCGATGAAAACGGTGAGTTCGGATTAACAAATATTGATCACCCGATTTCCGGTGGCGACAACGATCCTGAAACAGATTGGATTTATTGGGTAGTTCCGAAAGATCATACACCGGGTCAAAGCGGTTACAATGCAATCGTAAGTAAAATTCAATCTTCAGACGACTCAAATCATGTTTATCTCGATTCCGAAATTATGAACGGTGATGCAATCAGAAGAATGGTGTTTGTTAATTGGAACGGCGGCTCGGTAGCTGATTTCCCGAATTATGATCAAGCTTTACCTGAAACCGGAACAGTTTTCAGAATAGTAACCAACAAAGTAAATTTAACTGTTGATGAATTCCGGTTCACAGCTCCGGCAATTGTGAATGATACAGAACTTGCCAAACAAGATGTTCAAAAAGTTAATGTATTCCCGAACCCGTACTATGGTGCTCACTCCGAAGAACTAAACAAGTACCAGAGATTCGTTACATTCAACCATCTGCCGAACGAAGCAGTGATAAGAATCTTCAACATTGCCGGCGAAATGGTACGCACGATTAGAAAGAACAGTACTTCGCAATTCGAGAGATGGGATCTTGCTAATGAAAGCGGTTTGCCGGTTGGCAGCGGATTATATCTTGCTTACATAGATATGTCCGGCTTGGGAACAAAAATTCTAAAGTTCACAATCATTCAAGAACAACAGATTCTCGATAGATTCTAAAAAAGTTTGAGGAGAAAAAATGAAGAAGATATTTACACACAAACTGGTTTTGCTTCTCCTTCTATCTTCGGTTGTAATTTATGCCGGCGGCGGTACCCGTAATGGCACCGGAGGAGCGGCACAACTTTTAATTCCGGTCGGTGCCAGAGGTATCGGGCTTGGCGGTTCTGATTTATCTTCAATGAAAGGAATCGAAGCTCTCTATTGGAATCCGGCTGGTATTTCAAGAGTAGATAACGGTGTTGAAGCAACATTCTCTCGCATGTCATATCTTGCCGATATTGGCGTTAATTACGGCGCTGTTTCGTTTCAGCTTGCGGATATCGGCGTTGTTGCAGTGAGCTTAAAATCACTTGCTGTTGGTGACATTAATGTAACTACAATTCAAAACCCGGATGGAACCGGACAAACTTACGCGCCGCAATTAATGACTGCCGGCATTACTTATGCAAGAAATCTAAGTGATAGAATTTCTGTTGGTATCACCGGTAATTTAATTTCTGAAAAACTTGGGTTAGTAAGCAGTACCGGCATAGCATTTAATATTGGTGTAATGTACACCGGTCTTGGAGGCTTTGATGGTTTGAGTTTCGCTATCGTCATGAAAAATATCGGACCACAAATTAAATTCAACGGTTCGGGATTGAATGTGCTCGGCAGTGCAAACGGATATCACCGTCCGTCGCAATATTATACTATCGATGCTGCGGCTTACGAACTTCCTTCATCACTGGAACTTGGACTTGCTTACACACCGATCGTGACCGAAAATAACATGCTCTCAATTTCCACAACATTCCAGAATAATAATTTCTCCGGCGATCAATACAAGCTTGGCGCAGAGTACACCTTTAATAATTTATTCTCGCTTCGCGGAGGATATACTCTCGCTCCGGAATATGATGATGAAGAATTTATTTACGGTTTAACTGCAGGCTTCGGAATTAATTACGAAATCGAGGGATTAAAGGTGCGATTTGATTATGCGTACCGGGACGTTGACTACTTTGACAGCAACCATACATTTGCACTTACCTTTGGTCTATAACAAATTTGAGGCTAACAAGTAAGGGCTAAAAGGGAGCCCGATCCTTCGATGCATATTTTAGCCTCTCCAAAACCCCGGGGTTACTTCTCCCGGGGTTTTTTTATTTGCTTTCAACTTTCCTAAATAAAAATTGAATTTCTTATTATTAATTACGATAATTAGATACACTAAAGTCTCTTTTAAGAAAATGCTGTCTGAATAAATTAAAATACAGCTATGGCTCTTATTCTGTTTCTTAACAAATTGCCGATCTATTTTATCCTTCAAGGTAAGATTGTTTTATTATCATCTTCGATAACGACATTCCTAGGTGTTTTCATTTTAACTGCTGTTTATTTCTATCTGTATGCAAAGGAAAAGGAAGTGTATTTAAAAACTTTTGCCTATGCATTCACGGCTTCTCTTCTAAAATATATTTGCGATGCGGCTGTTTATAGTTTGTACAATAATTTGTTTTTTGATTTGATGAGGGAATACTTTGCTTTTCTCAATGGCTTGCTGATACTTTTAGGAACTTATCAATTAATAAAAAAAGACTTACCGAAACGGTTCAACATTTTAGCGGTTGCTTTTGTTGTGTGGATTACTTTTTCTCATTTCACCCCAAACAAATCATCTTTCTGGTACACCACGCCGGTCTATTTTTTTACGGCGGCTGTGTACATTTGGGCTGGTATAAAATTTTTAAGCTTTCCGAAAAAAAATATTGGGAAGCATATTGCCGGAATCACTTTGATAGTTTGGGGAATTCATAAAGCCGATTATCCTTTTCTAATTTCTGTTGACTGGCTCGCACAGTTTGGCTATGCATTGACTATGATAATGTCTTTATTTGTGGCGCTCGGTACAATAATTTTTTATTTCCAAAAAATTAGGGATGATTTAGCCGAAAGTAAAAATTCATTTCAGCTTATTGCGCAGAATGCTCAGGATATTGTTTTCCGTTTGCGGATTTATCCTGAAAAAAAATTTGAGTATGTGAGTCCCGCCGTTACAAAAATAACCGGTTACACGCCCGAAGAATATTATAGAGAACCGGAAATTTATAACAAGCTTATAGATGACGCCGGCACTATTCAAGAATATTATTCTTTAATGCCGGGTGAAAGAACTGTTGTGCAAAAATGGAAAAGAAAAGACGGCGCAATAATTTGGGTCGAACAAAAAATTAATGCGGCTTTTGAAGAAGATAGACTAATAGCTATTGAAGGAATTGCAAGGGATATCACGGAACTCAAATCAGCGGAAGAAAATTTGAAGGGGATAGAGAAACGATTCCGCGAGATAACGATGCAAATTCCGGGTTTGGTTTTTCAATTTCTTCTTACGAAAAACGGCGGGATGAAAATTTTGTATATAAGCGATCGCTTTTCCGAAATGTCAGGAATGGATTCTATTTTAGCATATAATGATGTCAATAATATCATCAACGCTATTCACCCGGAAGACAAACAAAAATTTTGTGATAAGATCCGGGAATCTGCGCGCCGATTGAAAGAATACCGTATTGAGTTTAGATTTATTACAGCATCGGGAGAAGTAAGGTGGGCTAAAGAAGCAGCAAATCCGCATCGTCTTCCGAACGGTGATACAATTTGGAACGGAGTTGTGCTCGATATTACCGACCGGAAAAATGCTGAAGAAGCTGTTAGAATTTCAAAACAAGATTATGAAACACTTGTTGATACTATTGACGGCATTGTTTGGGAAGCCGATGCACGGACTTTTGAATTCACATTTGTAAGCAAACAAGCCGAGAAAATTCTCGGTTATCCGGTGCAAAGCTGGATTGATAATCCCGTTTTTTGGAAAAATCATATTCACCCGGATGATAGAGTATGGGTTGTTAAATTTTGTGTAGATGCCACATGCAAAAAAACTCCCCATCAATTTGAATACAGAATGATTGCCGCAGATGGCAGAATTGTTTGGCTGAGGGATATTGTTAGTATTATTCTTGAAAATAATGAACCGGTTCTTTTAAGAGGAATAATGGTCGATATTACAGAACGCAAAAATGCCGAACTGGAAATTATCAGCTCAAAAATATTTTTGGAGAATGTGTTAAATACAACACCGAGTGCAGTCTTTACGGTTGATCTAAACCGCACTATTACAAGCTGGAATGCTACTGCAGAGAGAATTACCGGTTATAAATATGAAGATGTTGTCGGGAAAAAATGCGATCTATTTGCATCGTCAATGTGTAAAGATGAATGCCGGTTGTTTGACGACAAAGTAGAAAAGCCCGGAGTTTATGCCGAATGTGATTTCCGCACAAAATACGGGAACAAAATTACAACACTAAAAAACTTTGATCTGCTTTGTAATCAGGAAGGGAAAATTACCGGCGGTATTGAAAGCTTTATAAATATTACGGAGCGTAAACGTTCCGAACAAGTGCTGCATCAAAGCGAAGAACGGTACCGCAAACTTGTTGAAATGTCTCCCGATCCGATCGTTATTCATCACGAGGGAATTATTTTGTTTGCCAATCCGGCGGCAAAAAAAGTTTTAGCCGCTTACGATATTAATCAGATTATCGGCAAACCGGTGCTAACTTTTGTCCATCCCGATTATCGTGAAGTCGTGAAAGAGCGCGTCAAAAATATGATGGAAGGCGAATCCGCAAATCTGATCGAAGAAAAATTTATTCGTCTCGACGGTGCAGTGATAGATGTTGAAGTTGCGGCAAGCCCTTTTATGTATGATGATAAATTATCTGTGCAAGTTTTTTTCAAAGACATCACCGAACGAAAACGCGTTGAGGAAGAATTAAAATTATCGGAAAAGAAATACAGAAACCTTGTGGAAAATACAACGGTGGGCGTTTACAAGACCAACATCAAAGGTGATATTATTTATGTGAACAGTGCTTTTGCAAAAATGCTGCAGTTTGATTCGCCCGACGATATGATTAAACACGGGATTTGGCGGAGATATATTAGCCCGGAAGACAGAGAACTTCTGCTCGATAAATTAAATGAATCGGGTTACGTAGAAAATTTTGATGTTGAATATTCAACAAAGTACGGCAATACAAAAAATATTTTGTTAAGTGCTGTTTTAGAGGGCGATGTTTTATCCGGCATCGCAATAGACAACACAGAGAGAAAAAATGCCCAGCAAGCTTTGCAAGAAAGCGAGGCAAGATACCGCAGTATGTTTGAATCAACATCTGCTGCAATGCTGTTAATTAACCCAAATGACGGCATGATTTGGGACGCCAACAAATCGGCTTGCGAATTTTACGGCTATTCTAAAAAGGAATTGATTAATAAAAAAATTACGGAGATTGATCTTACAATCGAATCCCCGATACTTGATAAATATATTCTGTTCCTTAAAAAACAAAAACAGAGCCAGTTCTTTTTCAAACACAAACTCGCTTCCGGGGAAGTGAGAGATGTTGAAGTTCACAGCGGAGTAATTCTTGTCGGCGGCAAAGAATTTCTATATTCTATAATTCACGATATAACAGAAAGAAGAAAAGCGGAAGAAGAATTACTGAAGTACAAACTTTATCTTGAAGACCTTGTTGAAGAAAGAACAATCGAAGTACAGCACTCGGAGGAAAGATTCAGATCTTTAGCCGAACACACGGACGATATGATAATTCGTTTTAATGATAGAATGCAATTCCTTTATATGAATCCCGTTGTCGAGAAAAATATCGGAATGAGCAAGGATGATTTAATTGGTACTGCCATTACAGAAATAACAAACGAGAAAATTTCTTTTGGAAGAACTATAGAAGCTTTGGAAAAAGTATATGAGTCAAAAAAACTTTTTCGTGCAGAATTTGAAGTCTTGTACAATGCTTGGTTTGATTGGCATTTCCTTCCGGAGTTCGATTCATCTGGAAATGTTTCGACTGTTGTTGTTTACGGACGCGATATAACCGAACGGAAAAAACTTGAGGAAACGATAAAAGAATCTCTGCAGAAAGAAAAAGAATTGAACGAATTAAAAACAAGATTTATCTCTACGGCTTCTCATGAATTTAGAACGCCGTTGACTGCAGTGCTTTCTTCGGCAGAACTTTTGGAAAGATACGGAAGGAGATGGAACGAAGATAAATATAACGAGCATATTAATCGTATCCGTAATTCGGTAGATTATTTAACACAGCTTATGAATGATGTATTAACGGTTAACAAAGCCGAAGCCGGAAAGATTGAGTTCAGCCCCTCTAATATTGATCTTGCCGTGCTTTGCTCTTCCGTTATTGATGAAATCAATCCTCTGCTTTCTTCGTCAAAACATAATTTGTCTTTCGATTACAATAGCGAACGGAAAATTGTTAGACTCGATAAGAAACTGATCAGATTTATTCTGTTGAACTTGCTCTCTAATGCCGTTAAATATTCGCCATCGGGAGGGAATATCCGCTTTACCGTAAGTTTTGAAAATAAATCTATGATTATAAATATATCCGATGAAGGAATTGGAATCGGCGAAGACGATTTAACAAAACTTTTTGAACCGTTTCATAGAGGGAACAATATTCAAAATATTAGAGGAACCGGTTTGGGGCTTTCAATCGTAAAAAAATCCGTTGAATTACACGGCGGCAAAATAGATGTGCAAAGCAAATTAAATGAAGGTTCAATCTTTACCGTTCACATTCCGTTCTCGGAAGGTTAATCGGTGAAGTTAGCAGATAAAAAAATCAGTAATCGCAAAAAATCTTTGTACCTTAGTGCCAAAGATAAGGTAGTAAAAACATTTAATTGCCGCTCACATAGTGATGCCTTCGGCATAAATCACGAAGGCACAAAGAGAATATTTTTAGAAAAGACTTCTTTGGGATGGGCAGTTATATGAAAAAAAAGATTCTCATCATTGAAGATGATAACGATGTTAGAGCAGACCTTCAAACACTTTTTGAAGAAGAAGATTTCGAAGTCTCCGCCGCTTCAAACGGTGTGGAAGGAATCGATATTGCCAAATCTATTTTGCCGGATGTAATAATCTGCGATATACTTATGAACGGTCTGAACGGTTACGATGTCCTGAAAAAACTTTCGCATACACAAGAAACATCGAGCATACCGTTTATATTTCTCACAGCTAAAATCGAACAAGAAGATTTGAGAAAAGGAATGGAACTGGGTGCCGATGATTATATTTTTAAGCCGTTCACTTCGGAAGATTTATTGAAAGCTGTTAACACGCGGCTGAAAAAATATGAAGTACTCAAAACGGGAATCTTTGCCAAAGTAAAGAAGGAACGCGGCACCGGTTCAGCCAAAAAGAAATTTACGGAAAATGACCGCTTCTTTCTGGACATTAATAATAGACCGGAGTTCATTAAAGTAAGCGAGATAAAATTAATTAAAGCAGAGAATCAATATTCAAAACTATATATGCATGATAACCGTTTATTCCTTACACGTAAAGCACTTACTTCGTGGGAAAAAGTTCTTCCGCCGGAACTGTTTCTGAGGATTCACCGCTCGACAGTCGTTAACATGAATTTTATTTTAAAGGTAGAAAAGTGGTATGGCAGTTCATTTAGAATTTATATCCGGGAAATCGAAGAACCTTTTGTTATCAGCAGAAGATATTCTTCCAAAATAAGATCGCATCTCTAATCGTTTATTTCCGGCATTTGCCGTGTAATTCATCCGCATACATTTTATAACCGTTTACTCACAATAAAAACCGTCTGCAACATTTTCTTCAACAAAAATCTAAATTTCAACGAATATAGCATGTAAGTATTGCGTCAAGTTGGAGTTGTATGAATAAAATAATGATCGTTGAAGACGACAACGCTTTGAGAACAAACATAGTAGAACTTTTGGAGGCAGAGGGTTATTCTGTTATTTCTGCCGGCAACGGGCTTGAAGCACTTAATTATATGAAAAAAGAAATTCCCGATCTTATCATTTCGGATATTATGATGCCTTACATCGATGGAATAGAATTATTGAGAAGAATACAATCCGACCCGGTTACAAATTCTGTCCCTTTCATATTTCTCACGGCAAGGATTGATTCGAACGATGTGAGAAAAGGAATGAATGAAGGTGCGAACGATTATTTAATCAAGCCTTTCAAAACGGGAGAACTGCTTGCGGCGGTAACAACACAACTAAAAAAGAAAGAACATGTGATGAATCGTTTTGAAGAGATGAAAAAGTTCATCGCTCAAAAAGTACCGCATGAATTAAGAACGCCGCTCATTCCAATTTTCGGGTACACGGATATCATCATCGATGAGATTGATTCACTCGATAAAAAAGATATTCTTAAAATGGCGAAGACGATTAAAAAAGCCGGCGAAAGAATTCACGATAGAATTGAAAAATTTTTGAGCTACACGGAAATAGAACTTCTCTACAAAGAAGTGAGTCTCTGCAAAAAAATTGATAATCGTATTTATCAGATTAATCAGGAAAAAGTCGAAAAAAATTTGATAACGACATTTAATAATAAAGAACGTGCGGATGATCTTGCAATTTCTATTGAGCCGGCATCACTAAAAATAGGAGAGGAACATTTAATGATGCTGATGAACGAACTTTCGGATAACGCATTAAAATTTTCGGAGAAGAACACGCAAGTCAAAATTATGGGAATCTGTGCCGGCGATAATTATAAAATTATTTTTGACGACAACGGAAGCGGAATGTTTGAAAACGAAGTTGTGCAGATTGAAGCCTTCAAACAATTCAGGCGTGAAATCTACCAGCAAACCGGCATTGGTTTGGGATTAACAATCGTGAAAAGAATACTTGATATATGGAAAGGAAGGCTTGAGATAAAAAGTAAAACATCGGGCGGAACAATTATTACCGTATTTATTCCGGTTAAAAATTGATAGAAAAAATTTCATGATGAATGTAACGGAAACAAAAACGATAGATTCCCAAAATTTTTTCATCAAGAAAAACAGAGATCTATATGCTGAAGAATTTAAGAATAAAAACTAAACTGCTTCTGGCTTTTGGAATAATCGCTTTGATAGCCGGTGTTATCGGATATCTAAACTTTAGTAAAATTGTTGAGATCAGTGCGAACAGTCATTCGATTTACGCAAACAGACTAATACCGATCAGAGATTTAGGCGAGATGAGAGTGCTTGCACAGAAAATAAGAGTGGAAACAAGGCAACTGATGCTTGTGCAAAATACCGAAGAGCATCATCAAATAGTAAACAACATGAAAGATTTTGGCGGGCAGCTGGAAAAGTTGTTTGATGATCTCAGAAAAAACAGCCTCATCGAATCCGAACAAGAACTTGTGCCTAAATTTAAAGAGAGCTGGGAAAATTATGTTTCGGAACGTGAAAAAGTTTTTATGCTTATCTCGGAAAATAAAATCGGCGAAGCTTATGCTTTTCTCAAAACAAGTCCGCTCAAATATTATAACGAAGCGTTGAATGCTTTGGAAAAACTAAGCGAGATTAATCAGTCGGAAGCAGAAAAATTAAGAGCCCGTAACGAAGCCGTTGAATCGAGTTCATTAACACTTACAATCATTCTTGTTTTAGCCGGCGTAGCTTCGGCAATGGGAATGGGGTTATTGATTTCGAGTATGATAGGAAAGCCTTTGCAGAACCTCGAGAAGATATCCGATAAATTGGCTCAAGGTGATGTTGATGTTCAAGTTAATCCGGCAACCAACGATGAAATCGGTAATCTCGAACGCTCATTTGCAAAGATGATCGACAATATTAAAAATTATTCTAATGCTGCAGACGATATTGCACACGGCGTTTTAAATACAAGCGTTACAATTAATTCTGAAAAAGATATTCTCGGAAAAAGTTTGGCAAATGTTGTTGATTCGCTGAACACACTTGTACGGGAAACAAATGCGCTCACCGATGCGGCGGCAAACGGTAATCTTTCAACCCGCTCAAATATAAATAAGGTTGAAGGAGGTTATTCCGAAATACTCAAAGGCATTAACAGTACACTCGATGCAATAATTAATCCGGTAAAAGAAGGAGCGGATGTGCTGGAGATAATGTCTCGCGGAGATTTAACTGTTCGTGTTACCGGCGCATACAAAGGCGATCATCAAATGATTAAAAATAGTATCAATCAATTGGGTGAATCATTATCAATAGTAATAGGAAAAGTTACCGAAGCGGTTCATGCTACAGCGAGTGCGAGCAGCCAAATTTCATCGAGCTCGGAAGAACTCGCAGCCGGTGCGCACGAACAAAGTTCGCAAGCCGGGGAAGTTGCAACTGCTGTCGAACAAATGACATCAACAATTTTAGAAACTGCAAAGAATGCCGATGATGCATCCGGTGCCGCTAAAAATGCCGGCACGGTTGCAATTGATGGCGGCAAAGTTGTTAACGAAACTATTGAAGGAATGATAAAGATTGCCGGTGTTGTTCAAAAATCTGCAGAGACTGTTCAAGCATTGGGAAAAAGCAGTGATCAAATCGGTGAGATTGTGCAAGTGATTGATGATATTGCCGACCAAACAAATCTGCTTGCATTAAATGCTGCAATTGAAGCCGCGCGTGCCGGTGAACAAGGAAGAGGATTTGCTGTTGTTGCCGATGAAGTCCGCAAACTTGCAGAACGCACAACAAAAGCTACCAAAGAAATTGCCGGAATGATAAAACAGATTCAAAAGGATACTCACAACGCTGTTGAATCGATGCAGCAAGGAACTGTTGAAGTTGAGAAAGGAAAACTTCTTGCAGATAAAGCCGGGGAATCCTTAAAAGAAATTATTAATGAAGCGTCGCAAGTGGGCAATATAATTTCTCAAGTTGCCGCCGCCAGTCAGGAACAATCGAGCGCAGCCGAACAGATCAGCAAAAACATTGAGTCAATCAACAGTGTTACTCATCAGAGTGCCGCCGGTATTCAGCAGATTGCTCATGCCGCAGAAGATTTGAATCGATTGACCGACAATCTTCAAAATCTTGTTGCAAGATTTAAAATAAATGTTTTAGCAAAAGCCGATAAAAATTTAGAGACATCAGGCAGTTATTCCGTGAGAACAAACGGTGTACTCGTTAGAGCATGATTTCGTAATTGATGATGAGTTAGTTGCTCAAATGCGGGCTAAAGTCCGGAATTATGGGTTAGCTCATCTCCCACTATCTAAAGCTTGCCCGCCGAAGGCTGAGCTTTTTCGCTGATAAGCGGGATAGTATTCATCAATAATTGCCACGGCGTTCACGCAGTGGGATTAAAAAAAAATAATAAAAGGCTTTAGCCACAATTAGTAGCGCAGAGAGCAGAAAAAAGATATCCCCTAATATATCCCAAGCACCCCCCCAAGCCGGTTCTTCCCTCGGAGCCGGCTTTTTATTTTACAAGAGCGTTTTTAATTATTTCATCTAAAATTGTATTTTGATCACCGCATTGTTAAAAATTTCTAAACAAAAAATTATGAGGGATTGATGCAGAAAAGAGAACTTGGTAAAAACGGTCCACAGTTAACCGTGATCGGATTCGGCGCATGGGCTATCGGCGGTTCGTGGCAATGGGGCTGGGGCAAAGTTGATGACAACGAATCAATCAAAGCAATACATGCAGCGCTGGATAACGGAATAAATTGGATCGATACTGCGGCTGTTTACGGATTTGGTCATTCCGAAAATGTTGCTGCCGAAGCCGTGAAAGGAATCCGCGAAAAAGTTTTTATAGCAACCAAATGCGGTTTGATAAATGACGGAACCGGGAATGCAGTTAATAACAACAAACCCGAAAGCATCCGAAAAGAAATTGAAGCAAGTCTGCGCAGACTTCAAACAGATTACATCGATTTATATCAAATCCATTGGCCCGATCCGAAAACAGAAGTTGAGAAATCATGGGAGATGATGGCGCAATTAAAAGCCGAAGGAAAAGTGAAGTACATTGGTGTGAGCAATTTTGATGTTGACTTGCTGAAGCGGTGTATGAAGATCGAACATGTGCAGTCGCTTCAACCGCCGTACAGCATGTTAAGTCGCGGTGTTCAAAATGAAATATTGCCTTATTGTTTGCACAATGGAATCGGTGTGGTTGCCTACAGCCCGATGCAAGCCGGATTATTAACCGGGAAATTTGATATCAATAAACTTGCAGAAGATGACTGGCGCAGAAAATCCAGCAATTACAGCGAACCGTATCTTTCGCAAGCTTTGCAGTTTGTAGAAAAGATTAGACCGGTTGCAGAAGAAAATAATATTACGGTTGGAAATCTCGCGGTCGCGTGGGTTCTCAAAAATTCTGCATTAACTTCTGCAATAGTCGGCGCGCGCAATGAAACACAAACTTTGGAAAATGCCGCTTTTGCAAACTACCAGATGAGTGATGAAATTTACTCTCAAATAAATAAACTGCTTACTGAAAACAATCTTTAATTATTTGCTGATGAATAAGATATGAGCAAAAGAGTGCACGGGACGGGAGATAGAAAAATATTTTTCGTTCTGTGCATTATAGTTATAACACTTCTTTCAAGATTCTTTTTTGCTGAAACTTTATTCTACGATGCCGATACAATCGGTGTTGCGCTGGCAGCAAAATCCTACTCGCTTGCAGATACTCGTCCGCATTTACCCGGATATTTTTTACACGTGCAGATTATTAAGTCACTCAATTTTTTTATTGCCGATCTGCATCTCGTAATGATTCTGCTCAGTGTATTTTATTGTACTGCCGGTGCAGTTTTCGTATTTAATTTTTTAACGAAATGGTTCAACAAAATAGATTCACTATTAATCGTACTTTTGATTTTAGCCAATCCGCTGGTTTGGTATCAAACTGCAGCTCCCGAAGTTTACGCTTTTGATTTTCTATTCAGCGCGTTAACAGTAACATTCGGCACAAATAAAAAATTGATTTACTTACTTCCGCTTTTATTTGGACTTGCAGCCGGCGTGCGGCAGACTTCCGGCGTTTTATTATTTCCGCTTTATGTTTTTTTGTGGTATGATTTTTTTAAGCATGATAAAATTTCGTTGCCCAAATTTTTTGCCGCTCATCTCACCGGCATAATTTTGTTTTGTTTGTGGTTTATCCCGATGATTAATTCAGCCGGGGGGTTATCAGCCTATATTAAATTGTATCAAACCAACAGCCCGGTACCGCGGATTTCATTGCTTCAACACTTATTTCAATTCTCTTCGTACGTTGTTTACATGATTGTGCCGTTGTTGCCAATCCTAATTTTTTACATGATAAGGAAGAAGAGCGGAAGAATGTCATACCACAAATATCCTCTCAAACTTTTGTTGTTATGGATAATCCCGCCAATGCTTGTTTTTACATTCTTTACTTATCACAAGGGATACTTTTTATTGATTGTTCTTCCGATTTTCTTTTTTGCCGGAATATTATTGAATGAAAAAAAACTTACGCGCACTTTTATAATTTTTGTAATCGCTTTGCAAAGTCTGTTCTTTATCTTTTTCCCGTATAGTGAAAATTCTTTGGAGTCTTTGTCCACACCATCAATCCGCAAGCAAAGTTTATCATCAGTGTGGTTAGAGAGAACTTTCACATCTTACCTGATGTCTGCGCAGAGAATCAGAACTCAAGAAAAAAATCTTGTTGAACTTGCCGGCATTGTGGGAAAAATAAATTCAACCAATAAGAATAGAACTATCCTACTCGATCCGACTGTTCATCTTTATGCACGCGCTTTGCAAATGATGTTTCCCGGTATAAAATTTATTACAATGGATTTGCTGAACAAAAATCATTTTGTAGAATATCTCGGTATTGATATCAGTGTTAAAGATAGTCTAAGTGATGTGTTTACGAATTCAGTTATTATCACCCGCAAAGAATTTTACGAAAAATATTTATCGGAACTAAGCCATGCAGTTTTTATCGGCAATAATTATTCTTCAGTTGAAGTAGAAGAAAAAAATAATGTTGATTTGGTGGAGACTTACTACAAACTTTTCTTAAGGAAATAATTTTTGCTGGAGTCCGCCCGGCATTGGTCTGACGGGCGACAGCATCGTCCAAAGCAATTAGCCACAAGGAGAGAATTTTTTTGCTTTTTGTTTTTCGTCGAAGCTTCGCTTCGACTTACAATTTCAAATGAGGCTGCGGCTTCAAAAAGAAACGTTGGTATTTAAAATTGAGTGTGTTATTTTTACACAGCAAATAAGCGGCGCGTTCGTCTAGTGGTCCACGACGCCGCTCCCGACAAGTCGGGACGGAGATCACGGGTTCTCCCGAAGGGACTCCTATGGAAGACTCCCGTATGTGTTATAAAAAATTTTTTTTAATGATGAGCAATAAATAGTTTTAGCTGGCGCGTTCGTCTAGTGGTCCAGGACGCCGCCCTCTCAAGGCGGAGATCACGGGTTCGACCCCCGTACGCGCTACAACAATTAGAAAATAAATTTGAAGAAAAGGGAAGTTGATTCCCTTTTTCTTTATGCAAAATTTTATTTGAAAAGGGTAAATTAAATTCAGCTTGTTTATTTTATGCCGCGGTTTGAAAAACATATTTTTATCTGTGAGAACAAACGACCGGATGAGGATCCGCGGGGGTGCTGTTTAAACAAAGGTTCTGCAGAAGTGAAAGAGCATTTTAAAAAGAGGCTAAAAGAACTCGGGCTGAATTCAAAAGTAAGAGCAAATTCTTCAGGCTGTTTGGATGCATGTGAGTTCGGTGTCTCTGTTGTTATTTATCCCGGTCAAGTTTGGTACGGCGGCGTTACAATCAATGATGTCGAAGAAATTATTCAAAGCCACATCATAAATAACAAACCGGTAGAGCGGTTAATCATAAAAGACAAAAGGTTTTTATGATGAACGATAAAAAAGAAAAACAGAGAGCAGAAAAAATTTTTGATATTCTTTCGAAAGAATATCCGCAAGCAAAAAGTGCACTCGAATATTCTTCTCCATTCGGATTATTAATTTCAACAATTCTTTCGGCGCAATGTACCGATGCGCGGGTTAACATTGTTGCTGAAACACTTTTCAAGAAGTACAAAAAGCCGGAAGACTTTTTGAAAGTGCCGGTTAACGAATTAGAGAAAGATATTTTTTCAACCGGCTTTTACCGGCAGAAAGCAAAAAGCATTAGAAACTGCTGCGAAACTTTGATCGAAAAACATAAAGGAAAAGTGCCCGCAGATTTTGAAGCATTGTGTGAACTTCCAGGTGTTGGAAGAAAAACAGCTTCCGTTGTTGCCGGCAACGCGTTCGGTATCCCGGCAATTGCCGTTGATACTCACGTAAAAAGATTATCAAACTTGCTCGGATTTATTAAAGCGGATGATCCTGAAAAAATTGAACAAAGGCTGAAAGAATTGCTGCCGGAAAAACATTGGGTAATTTCTTCACACTGGCTGATGAGCCACGGAAGAAAAATTTGCATCGCACGAAAACCAAAATGTTCCGAATGCAGAATCGGGAAATTGTGCCCGTCGTTTAATCCGTAATAATTGTACGGGGTGTTATGCCGCAAGAAATTATGAGAGATAGAAATTTTTGTTTGTCGATTCTTCAAGAATATACAAAGAGCGACAGCCTGCTGAAACATGCTTATGCTGTTGAAACTTGTGTGAAAACATACGCCGCAAAATTTAATGGAGATATTCAATACTGGGGCAATGTTGCTTTACTTCATGATTTCGATTACGAAAAATTTCCGACCGCCGAAGAACATCCTTTCAAAGGTTCTGAGATTTTGAAAGAAAAAGGTTTCGATGAAGAATTCCGCAGAACAATTTTGTCGCATGCCGAATACAGCGGTGTTCCGCGCGATACGCTTCTTGCAAAAGTATTGTTCGCTTGCGATGAACTTGCCGGTTTTATTACCGCAGTTGCGTATGTCCGTCCAAGCAGAACAATTGATGAAGTTGAAGTAAAATCAGTTATAAAAAAAATAAAAGATAAAGCGTTTGCACGTTCGGTAAGTAGAGAAGATATTACCAAAGGTGCCGAAGAACTCGGGGTTCAATTAGAAGAGCATATTCAATTTTGTATCGATGCAATGAAGTCCCAAAAAGAATTGCTCGGTCTGTGAATCACAAAAGCTAAAATATTGTCAGATTCTTGTGCAATGAAGATGTTTATTAAAGTAATAAATTTATTGCCTTGACAAATAGTATGTATCTTGCCTAAATTTTGCGTGTAAAATTGGAGAAGTACTATAGAGAATTTGGCTACTATACTTATCTTGAAAATTTTTTAACATAATTTTTTTATAAAGATTAAAAGAAGCCATAATGAACAAGAAATTCTCTATAATATTTCTCTTTTTTATTTTAAACATTTCTTTGTCTGCTCAAGATATTAAAATCCTTTCTTCGAGCACGTCTTCCATCGTAATCGAATACCACCCGGTTTATCTGGATACTATTTCACGTTCAATTCAAGGCGAGAAATATTTGGAATTGGTTATTGCCGGGACTACCGTTGATAATGCGGAAGAATTTGGGTTGACACAGAGACTCGTTAAAGAGATTAATGTCGGTGTGCCGACCGAGTTCGGAAGTACGATTCAAATTATTTCGTCCGATTATTCGTTGCTCGAAGGCAAATATGTCCCGAATCCAACTTATGTAAAAGATTCTGTTGCATTAACACCGCTTTACAATATTTCGGAAGCTAATGGCGGTGCGGATATTAATCATGAATTAGTTTCATTCGGCGAATTTGGTTTGGTGAGAAATCTTCATGTGCAGAGTATAAAAATCAGACCGGTTGAAACGGATAATGTCAACAACAAAATAAAAGTATATAATAAGATTGTTTTCAGTATCAATTTTGGCAGTGCAACTTCTGCTGTTGAAACAATTGAAAATGATTTGTTGAGCGGTGCTGTCATCAACTGGGATGTTGCAAAGAAATGGGGAATCAAAGAAGAAAAAAAATTATCGAAAGTGAATTCCGTGTTTACGGTTGGTGATTGGTACCGGTTCGAAACGCCGGAAGAAGGCATTTATAAAATTGATAGAAGTTTTTTACAAAATCTCGGAATTGACATAAGCTCTATCGATCCGCGCACGATTCAAATATACAGTAACGGAGGATATACACTGCCGGAAAGTACAATTGCAAACGGCAGCCGCAAATTTCAGGAAGTTGCAATTAATGTTATCGGCGAATCGGACGGCTCGTTCGATGCAAACGACTATATTCTTTTTTACGGAAGAAGCGTTGAGTTTTGGGAATATAATTCTTCAACCAAAAAAAATGAGAGAGTTAAAAATCCATACAGCAAAAAAAATTATTGCTGGTTAACATACGGCACAACAACCGGAAAGCGTATTGCAGATAAACCTTCTGTAGAATCACAAAATATTTTCGTACAACCCTATACTTATTCTTATATCACTTTGGATAAAGACAGCGTAAACGTGGGCAAAACGGGACGCGATTATTACGGCGATGAATTAAATGTTTCTACAAAAAGCAGAGTTTATACAAATCAATTAAATGGGCTTGTACCGGGCAGCATAATCAATTACAGATTTAGATTTGCAAATGTTTCCGATCCGGTAATGGGATTCAAAGCGGAAGAAACGAACACTTTAATTTATTCCACTAATATTTACGGCACAGCCGATACTGATTATATATTTGGAAGAAGCATTACGGCAGCTTCGGTTTATAACGGCATTCTCACGGATAACAGAAGCAATCTCAAGTTTTCAATTATTACAAACGCTTCCAATGCAAAACTTTTGATCGACTTTTTTGAAATTGAATATCAGCGGCAGTTGAATGCTGTGAATGACAATCTTCTTTTCTTATCGAAAGATACGACTGCAGTTATTCGTTATGCAGCCGGAGGATTTTCAAACGGAACTCTTCAAGCCTTTGATGTAACAAATTTTGCCGATGTAAAATTAATTTCCGGATCGGTAATCAGCGGCGCACAAATTAATTTTCAGGCAAATGAAATTTCAGGAAACGTTTCGAGATATCTCGCTGTAAGCTCTGCCGGATTTAAAACTCCATCGAACGGAACAAAAGTTGAAAACTCCAATATAAAAGGGAACACAAGCGGTACCGAATTAATCGTAATCACACATAAAAGTTTGAAATCGCAAGTGGAACGTTTTGCCAATTACCGTTCAAACGAATCGCCGTATAAAGTTTCTACTTCAATTTATTACGTTGATGAAATTCTTAACGAATTCTCTGCCGGTATGATGGACCCGACAGCAATCAGAGATTTTATAAAATTTGCTTACGAAAACTGGCTGACAAAGCCGAATTATGTTTTCTTATTCGGTGACGGCGACTTCGATTACTTGAATACCATCAAGGAAACGACCGATAAAAATTTAGTCCCAACTTATCAAACCGTAGAATCATTGAATGAATTAGCTTCTTATCCGATGGATGATTACTATTCAAGAATTGCCGGGAATGATCTCAAAGCTGATCTCGCAATCGGACGTTTGTGCGTACAAAACGAAGAAGAAGCAAAATATGTTGTTGATAAAATAATTAAATACGAGACCGGTCTCGAAAGAGATATGTGGCGCACAACGGTAACACTTGTTGCAGATGACGGACCGGCTGCTCTTGGACGAGATGACGAAAGTACTCATACGGCACAATCTGAAACTATATCTAGAATTAAAATTCCTTCCTATTTTGATCAAAAGAAAATATATCTTGTTGCTTATCCAACTGTTATTTCCGGTTTGGGCAGAAGAAAGCCAGCAGTTAACACTGCAATAATTGATGCGGTCAATAACGGAACATTGATACTCAATTATATTGGTCACGGCAACCCCGGTGTTTGGGCGCATGAAAGCGTTTTTGAAAGAGCAAGCACGATCCCCCAATTAAAAAATGAAGATTACTTTTTCCTAACTGCCGCTACTTGCGATTTCGGTAAGTACGATGATCCCGAAGAACAGAGTTCGACCGAGCTAATGCTGAATATGGAAAATGCCGGTGCCGTCGGTGCATTTACTGCGGCAAGAGTAGTGTATGCAAGTTTAAACGCGGCTATTAACGAACTTTTTTACACAAATCTTTTTTCCAAAAATGGTGAAAGCAATTTGCCGGTAAGAATTGGGAAAGCTTATTTCTGGACCAAACAAGTGAAAAGCGGTACCAACGATGAAAAATTTCATCTCTTCTGCGATCCAACTTTGCGGCTTGCAGTGCCTGTCCTTCCGGTTTCAATAGATTCGGTTAATGATCAATCTCTGCAAGCATCCGTTCAAATCAATGCACTCGGCAATGTGAAGATTGAAGGCACTGTAAAAAATCTTGACGGGACAAAATCCAATTACGACGGCGAAGCAATTGTAAGTGTTTATGATTCCGATAGGCAGCAATATTTTGCAGAAATGTTTTACACCGTCACATATCCGGGCGGATTGATTTACCGCGGCAGAACAAATGTAACCAGCGGAAATTTCCAAACGGAATTTGTTGTGCCGAAAGATATTGCGTACGAAAATAAAAACGGAAAAATTTCGGCATACATTTTTAATGATGAATCCGACGGCACCGGCTACACAAATAATATAGTTGTGGGTGGAACAAATCCGAATGCAGTCAATGACGGCAAAGGTCCAGAAATAGAAATTTTCTTTGATGATGAAACTTTTGAAAATTCTTATCTCGTCAATCCCGATTTTACACTTATTGCAAAACTTTCCGACCAGACCGGACTCAATACAACGGGCACCGGCATAGGGCACAAGCTTGAGGCAATTCTAAATGAAGATGAAAACAGCACGATTGATCTCACAAATTATTTTGTTGGTGATTTAAACTCCGGCGGCAAATCGGGATCTGTGAAATATAAATTCACATCTTTGGAGCCGGGCGATTATAAAATCAAATTGAAAGCTTGGGATGTATTCAATAATTTTTCATCACAAGAAACGCAGTTTACGGTTATTTCGCCTGAAGCCGGATTGGCTGTAAGAGAAGTTTATAATTATCCAAATCCTTTTTCTTCGAATACAACTTTTACATTTCAGCACAACATTAACGGAACAATAAACGTTAGAATAAAAATTTATACAATTGCCGGGCGTTTAATAAAAGAACTTGGTGAGCACGATCTGCTCGATAAATTTGTTCGTATAAATTGGGATGGACGCGACGACGACGGCAACTCTATTGCAAACGGTACTTATCTTTATAAAATTTTGGTTGAATCTTCAGATGGAAATTATAAAGACAACGTACTTGGTAAAATAGCTGTAATTAAATAAAACGATAGCCGCAATCTTTAGAGTGCGGTATTAAAATTTTTTGCAGCCTGAAGAGCGGACTGCAATTTAAGTAACGTATTTTTGTAGAAATTCTTAATAAGAAAATAATTTCCATTAGGAGGAAGATAAATGAAAAAAGCAGTGATGATTCTTATGATTTTACTATCGGTCATTGGATTAAATAAAATTAATGCGCAAGGTGAAGCCGCAGTTCCGTTTCTACTTTTAGCCCCAGATTCACGCGCCGGCGGTATTGGCGAATCGGGATCCGGCTTGGCAGATAATTCTTCTGCAATTTTTTGGAACCCGGCCGGTATTGCTTTTTTATCCGGTTCCGAAGTTGGAGTTACGCACAGTAACTGGCTGCCGCAATTCAATCTCGATATTTTTTATGATTACCTTACTTACCGCCAGTATATTGAAGATATTAGCGGAAGCGTAACCGCAAGTGTTACATACATGAACTACGGTGAATTTGTGCGTACCGGTTCGAACGATCCTACACCGCTTGGAACATTCAGATCTTTTGACGCGGCTTTTACTGCCGGTTATGCTACAAAGCTTAGCAATGATTGGGGACTCGGTGTAAACTTCAGATTAATTTACAGCCGTCTTTCCGATAAACCGACTGAAGCTGAGCAGGGCTCCGGAACTGCTACCACTATCAGTTTTGATGTCAGCACAATGTGGAGACCTGAAAGTTTATATGTTCCGTTCATCGGAGAAATGGGAAATCGTTTCAGTGTTGGTGTCAACTTGAGCAACATCGGTCCAAAAATTTATTATATCGATCAAGCGCAAGCAGATCCGATTCCGCAAAATTTCAGACTCGGATTTGCTGTTCGTGTTTTCGAAGATGAATTTAATTCATTGACTTATACATTGGATTTCAGCAAACTTTTGGTTGATAAAGGAGTTTCAAAAACAGATTCCGGATTGACCGGCGAAAATGCAGAGGATGATACTACTACAGTTAAAAGAAAAGATTTTTATGAAGCTCTTTTTACGGCTTGGGCAGATCAATCTTTCGGTGAAGAGCTGCGGGATATTGTAACATCGATGGGTTTGGAATATTGGTACGGAGTTTCCGGAGATTTTATGTTTGCGCTCCGCGCCGGATACTTTTATGAAGACCCTTCATTCGGCAACAGAAAATTTGTTACACTCGGCGCCGGTATTCGTTATGATCTTTACGGATTTGATTTTAGTTACCTCACAACAGATATGTTCAAGAACGGCGAGAACCATCCATTGAATAACACACTCCGCTTCACGTTATCGATCGGGTGGGGCGGGCAGCCGCAAAAGAACATCGGTTTTCCACGCGGAATTTAATCTGATATGAAAAAAATAATCTCTCTCGCTTTTTTCGTGCTTGGATTGGGCAGTTTATCTGCCCAATCTTTTGTTTGGAAACTTAACCATCATTCTTATGATAGCCCAAAAACTTTTGCGGAAAGCGATACGCTCAAAATTTTAGCAGTGATGGTGGAATTTCAAAAAGATAATGACGGCAATACTTACGGAGACGGCAAGTTCGGTTCAATTTATACGAAAGAATACGGCGATACAATTTTGGATCCGCTTCCGCACAACGCTCAGTATTTTGAAAATCATCTCGAGTTTGCAAAAAATTATTTCCAGAAAGTTTCCAGCGGCAAATTGAATGTTGCCTACAAAGTTCTTCCGCAAGTTTTGACAGTTTCAAAAATTATGAGAGAATATTCTCCGTCTCCAACAAATCAAACTGATTATACAAATCTCGGAAATTTTGCCGAAGAAGTTTGGCAGTTAGCCGGAACAACATTCGGCAATGTTGATTTTTCCAAGTACGATCTCTTTACAATTTTTCATGCCGGGGTAGGAAGCGATATAGCGAAAACTTCTGTTGCCGCAAATAGAGATTTGCCGTCGCTCTATTTAGGATCGAAGGCATTTAAAAAAATCTTTGGAGAAAACTTCTCCGGCTTCCCGGTTAATTCTGGAAATTTTTTCATTACCAACACGATGATTCTGCCGTCAACCGAATCGTACGAACAAAAAATTAACGATGAAGTTTTTCTAACTGAAGTCACTACCAACGGACTCATTGCGGCAAACATCGGAAGTTTTCTCGGCTTGCCGGATTTATTCAATACCGCTACCGGTGCAACCGCAATCGGCAGACTTGGTTTGATGGACGGCGAAGCAATTTTTGCGTACGGTGGAGTTTTTCCGCCGGAACTTTCTGCGTGGGAAAAAATTTATCTCGGATGGGCTGAACCGGTTGTAGTAAATCCTGGTACTGTTAATTTAAGTGTTGCCGCAAATCTTGCCGCATCTGCAAACGATACAACAATTTTAAAAATCCCGATCAACTCAACGGAATATTTTTTAGTGGAAAACCGCCAGCGCGATGTTAACAAAGATGGGGTGCAGATCAACTATAAAATTGGAAGCCAAACATTCACGTTCAAAGCCGAAAAAGATACGGGAAGATTTCGGTACTACGATGTAGATACTCTTCGTGGAGTAATTATTGATATTGATGAATTTGACTGGGCAGTACCGGGCAATGGAATTGTAATCTGGCACATTGATGAAAATATTATCAACGAAAAAATTGCGGATAATAAAATTAATGCCGACCTCGATAGAAAAGGTGTTGATCTTGAAGAAGCGGACGGTATTCAGGATCTTGGCGAAAAGTTTACTCTGATTACCGGCGAAACTGTGTATGGTTCTGCCGAACAAAAAGATATGTGGTATGCCGGCAATAATTCGCGGTATTACAAAAACAAATTCTCGACCGATACAAAGCCGAATACAAATTCAAACACCGGCGCTAATAGTTTGATAACGATGGAAAATTTTTCAGCACCGGCAAACAAAATGTCGTTCAGTGTTAACTTCACAAGTGGGGGTATCAAACTGCTTGCCTCCAAACAATTGGAATTGAAGTCCACGCCGAAATCATTAATTGCAACAGAAAACCTTTTCTATTTTTTGGATGGCAATGATTTGGTTCAACTCGACAGCGCCGGAAATATTTTGAAGAGAATAGAAAACTTTAGCAATGTACAATTAACCGTATTTCCTAACCAAGGTGCAGATTATGTAATCGGTGCGTTCGATAAAAAAATAAATCTCTACATAAAAAATAATTCCGAAGAAACAGTTAAAAGAGTAAACATAACTTCAAATGTTACAACGCCTATAGTTATTTATTTCCGGAATGATGAGCCATACGTTTTTGTAGGAACGGAAAACGGAGAGTTGATCGATGCCAAATTAGAATCATTACTGCAAAGTGAAAACGTTCCGCAAGAGGCAATAACAAAAATTGGCGATGAGCCTATTCTGCAAATTTGCAGAACATCTTTTTCAGACAACGATTACTACTCTTTAATTACGTCAAATTATTTTTATGATGCAGTGAATGGTAAAGTCTCTTTGCCTCACGATGCAAAGAAAGCGGTTTTACTCTTAACCTCTAATTCTCTTGAAGTATTTTCGGTTGTTTTAACAGCGGATAACAATTTTTATGTAATCAAAAACGGGAAGATAGGAAATACTTTTTCTGTTTCTTCTTCAAATGAACTCCAAACTTTTTCTGTTGCAGATATTAAGGACGACGGTAATTTTTATATTGTTATTCCTAACGGCAAAAATATTGAAGCATACAATTTAGAAGGTGTGTTGGCAGACGGCTTCCCATTTGAAGAAGCAAACGGGAAAAATTTTATCGGTACACCTTTATCAGATGATATTTTTTCGGAACCGGCTTTAGACATAATTGCTTTCACTGAAGATGGAAATATCAGCATAATTAATGGAAGCACGGGCTCTACTTCTGCTTCGATTTTTTTAACTAGCGGGTCACCGATTTCTTCTACACCAGTTATCTATAATATTGGAACCGTAGATTCAGAAAATGATATCACAATAAATAGCAGAATTACGTTGATTGATCAAACAAATAAATTTTATAATTGGAGTGCTGGCAACGTAAATGCTGTTGAGGGATGGTTCTCGGAATACGGACGCGCTTTTAATAATTCTTTCCTATCGATACCGGGCAGCAATAATAAGCCCACAGAATTCTTCCCAACAGATCGTGCGTACAACTGGCCCAATCCGGTTTACGGAAGCGAAACAAATATTCGTTACTACGTCTCTGAAAATTCCAGTGTAACAATAAAAATATTTGATCTTGCCGGAGATCTTGCAGCGAATTTAAATGATTACGCTGTAGGCGGACTCGATAACGAAACTGCTTGGAATGTAAGCAACGTTCAAAGCGGAATTTATTACGCAAGCATCGAAGTGAAATCCGACAGTGGAAAAACAGCAAACAAAATTATCAAGATAGCAGTCGTAAAATAATTTACTCATAAACTAATCCTAACATGAAAAAATTTTTTGCAGTACTACTTTTTATGCCGGTTCTTCTTTTTGCACAATTCAACGAGTATGAACCCGAATATGAATGGTTTACAATAAAAGGTGCGCACGTTCTTGTTCATTATCATCCCGAAGCTGAAAGAAGTGCGCGAACAGTCTTAAAAATTGCCGAAGAAGTTTGGGGACCAATCACTTCTCTTTACGAGTACGAACCCGAACCGGTTCATTTTGTAATTAAGGATATCGACGATTTCTCAAACGGTGCTACATATTTTTTCGATAACAAAATTGAAATTTGGGCATCTGCACTCGATTTTGATTTGAGAGGTTCGCACAACTGGCTGCGCAATGTTATCTCGCACGAATTTACGCACATGGTTCAGATACAAGCTTCAATGAAAGTTGGAAGAAGCATACCGGCGTTCTATCTGCAATTTTTAAATTACGAAGACAAACGCCGACCGGATATCCTTTACGGTTTTCCGAATTTCATTGCATCGTACCCGGTTGCAACGGTAAATATGCCGGCGTGGTTCGCTGAAGGAACTGCACAGTACATGCGCAAAGAATTTGATTACGATAACTGGGATACGCACCGCGATATGATTTTACGCAGTTATGCTCTCGATAATAAAATGTTAACGTGGAATCAGATGGGCGTGTTCAGCAAAACAAGCCTCGGCAATGAATCTGTTTACAATTCCGGATTTGCATTAACACGTTACATTTCTCAAAAGTACGGCGAGGATAAATTAAAAGAGATAACAAAAAAACTCGGCAAGCTCACAAACTTTACTATTGATGCGGCTTTCAAAGATGTGCTCGGAAAAGACGGTGATGAAATTTATAACGAGTGGAGTTCGTTTTTAAAAGAAGATTATAAAAAAAGAACTCAAGATGTTTTGGATAACCGTGTGGATGGCGAAAAAATTTTAAGCGACGGCTTCGGGAATTTCTATCCTTCGCTTTCAAGCGATGAAAAAAAACTTGTTTACATTTCCAATAAAGGTGCTGATTACTTCGGTGTTTCTTCCGTTATCCTTTATGATATTGAAACCAAGAAAGAGAAAACTTTGATGCCGCTTGTGCGGTCGTCCGTTTCATTTGTTGCCGGCGAGAATAAAATAGTTTATGCACAACTGAGCGATGATAATCCGAAGTGGACAAATATTCACGACCTCTACGTTTATGATATTAATACAGAAGATGAAACGCGAATAACTTTTGGTTTGCGCGCCAATAATCCGAATGTATCGAAAGACGGGAAGAAAATTGTTTTTGTTTTTCAGAAAGACGGCACAAGCAATATCGGCATCACAAATATTGACGGCAAAGAATTCAAACAACTGACTTTTTTCGATAACGGCGAACAAGTTTACAATCCAAAATTTTCGCCGGATGGTAATTTTATTTTCTTCAGCTATCAGTTTCATAATTCGCGCGAGATCGCAAAAGTAAAAACCGACGGCAGTGCGTTCGAGTTTGTAATTAAAAACGGGTTTGATAACCGCGACCCGGTTTTTGATAACAGCGGTAGCCTGATTTATTCTTCGGACGAATCCGGCATCTTCAACTTGTACAAATACAATTTTGCAGACGGCAAAACAACCCAGCTAACAAATGTTGTTGGCGGCGCTTTCCAACCCGCAATTGATACGAAAGGGAATATTGTTTATTCGGGTTACACATCCGGTGGTTTTAAAATATTTTATTTGAATGCCGGCGAACAGAAAAAAGTTGACGCTTCAAAAAAATATGTTTGGCTGAAAAATCCTCCTTCGGGAAATGATAATCCGAAAGGTGACTTCGCAAAATTTGATTCGAACGGATTAATAAACTTCAATGACAAAGAATCAGTGAACACCGAAGCACAAAAATATTCCGGCTTCTTTTCGCGTTTGAGTTTTGTTCCGTTTATCCGCTACGATAATTATAACACATCAAACAAAACGATTGACCGTATTAAGCCCGGTATTTATTTCACATCGAGCGATCATTTGAACCGTTTCAGTATTTTCGGCGGCGGTTCGATAAATAGAAGGTGGGAACGCGATCTGTTTCTATCGTTCGATTACCGCGATAAACTTCCTCTGCTTTACAAACTCGGCTTGAAACCGGAAATGGGAGTTGAACTTTACAGTGTGAGCCGCGAAACAAATACGCCGCTCATTTTCGATTCGCTCGATCAATCGCAAAACGCTGCAACAGATGTTACTTACAATTTATTTGAATTTGATTTCGTTGTACGCCATAAAATTTTTACCGAAGGAAATAAACTGGAAGCAAGATTTATTTACAACAGCTATACTGCAACTCTCGGAAGTTTTATTCTGCCGAATACAACCTTGCTTTATCCTACAACCAAGGATACTTATTTGATCGGGAAAATTTTACAACTAAAGTTTACACATGAAAATATTATCCCCACAATCGATTCCGATATTAACCCGGTTGGAAGAAGAATAGAAGTTAAATGCGATTTTGAATTCAACAGATACAATCAGGACGGCACTTACGAAATTGAAGACGGACTTTTAAAACCGGTTTATAAAAATTTCGATTTCCAACGGCTCGAAATAAACTGGAAAGAGTTTATCGAAATTTTCAAAGATCAGACTTTGACAGCACAATTTAGGGCGGCAACTATTTTCGGTCCAAAGGTTCCGGATTTTTTTGATTTCTATCTAGGTGGATTGATCGGCATGAAAAGTTATCCTTTTTATTCCGTTAGCGGAAATGAATTGGGGTGGATCAATTTAACTTACAGATTTCCGCTCTTCAAAAATATTGATACGAGACTCGGTCATTTATATATCGATAAAATTTATTTGTCCGTGTACGGTGATTTCGGCAATGCATGGAACGGTGATATCCCTTCACTCGATAAATTTAAAAAAGGTGCCGGAGCAGAAGTGCGTATTAAAATGAATTCATTTTATCTTTTCCCGACAAGTTTCTTTTTCAATGCTGCTTATTCGTTCGATCAATTCTCGCGGAAAATTCTTAATGAAACGGTCACGTACGGCAAGGAGTGGAGTTTCTACGGCGGCATCTTATTCGATTTCAATTTCTAACAACGGGAAATTTTTATTATGAAGCGAATACTTGTTTTGATTCTGGTTCTTTCTACTGCGGTTTACTCTCAAGATAAATCGGATTTGAAATTAACGGGCACACTTTCGTTCGATTCAAAACTTGCGATCAATGAAATGAATCTTCAAAATTATTTTAATGATGAGCAGAACAATGCGGAAAAAAAATCACCGTATCTTGCAGCCGCGTTATCTTTTGTTCTTCCCGGCGCCGGTGAATATTATTCCGAAAGTTATTTAAAGAGCGCAATTTTTTTAGCGGCTGAAGTTACGGCAATTACTGTCGGTTTGATCTATGATAAAAAAGGAGACGACCAAACAATTTCATTTCAGAACTATGCGAATCAACATTGGAGTGCTAAGCGTTATGCTGAGTGGACCGTTGTCAATGCACAAAATATCAATAGTTCGGTTGACCCTTCACAATATAATGTTTTTAAAAGCGATGGCAGCGTAAATTGGAGTGAACTAAATAGATTAGAAAATGCTATCGGTTCATTTTATTCACATAGATTAGATCGCTACGGCGAACAACAATATTATGAAATGATTGGGAAGTACCAGCAGTTCTATCAAGGCTGGGAAGATGCCGATGCCACACTCACGACTTACGAAGAAATAAAAGAGCGGTTGTCATCTTCGCCGTCAATGTTCATCTATTATTCCGGCGAAAGAGGAAAGGCAAACGATTTTTACAGTGCTGCTCACACTGCCGTGCTTGTTGTTGTAGCAAATCATATTTTGAGTGCACTTGATGCTGCATGGAGTGCGAGCCGTTATAACAAAAATTTGGAGCTATCAACCGAAGTGAAAAAATTTGATCTCGGCTTTAGGACAATTTATTATCCTCGATTAAATTTGCAGTACAGATTTTAACCTCCCGTTTCGAGGTTATCTCACATAATTGTTTTCGCGTTAAAATCTTGCTAATGCCTTGTTCATAATTTTGACCTTACAGTGAATGAACAAGAGCACGAGCATGATCAAGAGATGAGAAGTTTTTAATCAAACAAAGTAAATGAGTTAGAGAGTATAGTATTATGCAAGAACCGTTAGTAGTAATAGTAGGAAGACCGAACGTAGGAAAGTCAACATTATTTAACCGGCTCACAAAAAGTTCAAAGTCGATTGTCGATGATACAAGCGGCGTAACGCGTGATAGAGTTTACGGCGATGTTGAGTGGAACGGGAAAATTTTTCGTTTGATTGACACCGGCGGTTATGTTCCGAACTCGGAAGATTTATTTGAAACAGCTATACGTGAGCAAGTAGAAATTGCACTTGATGAAAGCGATGCGATTCTTTTTGTTGTTGACGGCAAAGTTGGATTAACGCCGTTCGATGAAGAAATTGCGGCGATGCTCAGAAAATCTACGAAGCCGTTTTATCTGCTCGCCAATAAACTCGATAGCCCGGAACTTGGAATAAACGCAAGCGACTTTTATTCGCTCGGTTTTGCAAATGTTTTTGATGTCTCTGCGCTGAATGGTCGAAACCTCGGCGATTTTTTGGATGATCTGCAAGCGCATCTAAAATTTCCGGACGAAACACTTCAATCCGATCCGCGATTGCATCTTGCAATAATCGGCAAACCGAATGTCGGTAAATCTTCGCTTGTAAATTCTTTGCTCGGTTACGATAGAAGTATTGTTACAAATATTCCCGGTACAACAAGAGACAGCATCGATTCCGTTCTAAAATATTACGGCGAAGAAGTTATTCTGGTTGATACTGCCGGTCTGCGGAAAAAAACTAAAGTGAAAGAGAATATCGAATTTTTTTCCAATGTTAGAACGTACCGCGCATTGTGGGATTCCGATGTTGCCATTTTACTGCTTGATGCGGAACTTGGCGTTGAAAAACAAGACCAACGAATTATTCAAGAAGCCGTGCGCAGAAGAAAAGGTTTGATCATTGCAATTAATAAATGGGATTTAATAGAAAAAGAAACCAACACAGCAAAACGTTTTGAAGCTGCAGTGAAAGATAAACTTGGTTCGATTGATTACGTGCCGATCATTACAATATCGGCTCTCACCAAACAAAGAATTTACAAACTGATCGACCTCGCAAAAAAAATTCACGAAGGACGAAGGAAAAAAATTCCTACCAGTCAATTGAACGAAGTGCTTTTACCTGAAATACAACAGACACCTCCGCCGGCTACTCCTTCGGGCAAGGAAGTAAAAATTAAATACATTACACAAGTAGGCGATTATTATCCCATCTTTTTTTTCTTTGCAAACGAAAGCAAACATATACCGGAACATTATAAACGTTTTCTTGAAGGGCTTATCCGCAAACATTTCGGCTTTGAAGGCGTGCCGATGACGCTTTCTTTTAAGGAGAAGTAATTTGCCGGCAGATATCCAATCATTTTGAAAATCCTTATATTTCTTTTCAAATTAAAACACAATTAATGCTGCCGCCTAAAAACATACTTGTTGTTGGTGGGAATGCCGCCGGTCCGGCTGCCGCCGCAAAAGCAAAACGGACTTCACCCGGCTCCAATGTGATTCTTTTTGAAGCCGGAAATTTTATTTCTACCGGCACATGCGAACTGCCGTATGTCCTTTCCGATGTTATTGATGACTACGGCAAAATATTATTTTATTCTCCCGAATCTTTTGAGAAAGAAAAACAAGTTAAAGTGCTCGTTAATCATTTTGTAGAAAAGATTGACCGCGCACGAAAAACAATAACAGCAAGAAATACACTTTCCAATCAGAGCATTGATTTCCCTTACGATAGATTAATTTTAACAACCGGATCCAAAGCAAAAACGATTCCATCACTTCCGGCAGAACTAAAAAATGTTTTCGCGCTGAAAAATGTAAATGACCTGATAAGAATAAAATCTTATTTGAAAAATAATGGTGCCGGGAGAGTGTTAATAATAGGTGCCGGATACGTTGGTTTGGAATCTGCAGAGTCATTTAAAAAACTTGGCTGTTCTGTTACAATTATCGAAAAAGAAAAATTACCGATGCCCTATGCCGATGAGGAAATTGGAGCTTTGCTTCTCGATCTGCTGAAGAAAAATGACGTTGAGTTCATCGGCGGTGTGCGTGATATTAAATTCGGAATAAATGATAACAAACTCGAATCAATTACTTATGAAGGACGAACACAAGAATATGATTTAGTGCTCGTTGCAATAGGTTTTGAACCGAACAACTCGCTTGCTGTTTCAGCAAAACTACAAACCGGCAGATACGGCGGAATAAAAGTCGATCAAAAATTGCGAACGAACGATCCCGATATTTTTGCCGCCGGCGATAATATTGAAATTATTAATAAGATTACAAGCCAGCCCGATTATTTTCCGATAGCTACTACGGCGCACACATTTGCCCACATTGCCGGTGAAAATGCCGCCGGAGGCAATTCATATATTAAATCAACAGTAAAAAATATTGCAGTAAAAATTTTTGATAAAAATCTTGTGATAGTTGGGTTGAATTCGACCGAAGCGTCGAATAATAGATTTAATTTCGGTTCCGTCCGTGAAGTTGCACCTAACCTTGTAAAAGTTATGCCGGAATCCGAAAGTGTATTCGGCAAAATAATTTTCGAGAAGTCTTCTAAAAAAATATTGGGCGCGGTTTTTTTAGGAAAGAAAGAAGTAACCGGTTACGGCGATTTGATTGCTTCATTCATTCACAATAATATTAAGGTGACGGAGTTGGCGAATATCAATTACAACTATACACCGCCGTTATCACCTTTCATTAATTTACTTTCATTGCTCGGCAGAAAAGCCGGGAAGGATTGACCATGAAAAATTTGACAGTTGTTGATAATCCTTTTGTTAAAAGAGACGTAACAATTTTAAGAGATAAAGAAACGAATCCCGCTGATTTTAGATCTGCACTAAACCGTGTTTCATATTCGCTTGCAATTGAAATCAGTAATCATCTCGAACTTTCGGAATTCGAAGTGCAAACACCTCTCGAAAAAACAAAAGGATACAAAATTAAAAAGCAGATTGTGCTCGTCCCGGTTTTGCGCGCCGGTTTGAGCATGGTGAGTTCATTTTTGGAAATGATTCCCGATGCGAAAGTTGGGCACATCGGTTTACAGCGTGATGAAAAAACTTTGGAGCCTGTTGATTATTATTATAAAACTCCGAAAAATTTAGATGAATCGGTAACAATTTTACTCGATCCTATGCTTGCAACCGGCGGCAGTGCTGTGGCTTCGTTTAATTATCTTAAAAAAAGAGATGCGAACAACTGCATATTGGCTTGTTTAATTGCGGCGCCGGAAGGTGTTGAAAAAATGGGGAAGGAACATCCCGAAGTTCCCGTTTACACTGCGGCATTGGATCGTCAGTTAAATTCTGTCGGTTACATTTTGCCCGGTTTGGGAGACGCCGGCGATAGAACTTTCGGTACGTTTTAATGAATGTAACATGTGAAATGGTGAATGGGAGATGTTAAAAAACATTACTGTGAAAATTTTACTTAGATGGTTTTTCTTCCATTTTCCATTTTCCATTTTACGTTTGCCATTTTACGTTTGCCATAACACTGGTTAGAACTTGAGTTTGAGATTTGTTGTTAAACAATTGTATTGACTTTGTGTTAAAAGAATAATAATAATTGCCGTAAGAAAAGAACGCGATGGAAGCTACAATAAGCATAAAGCACAAAAGAATGCTTGACGATCTTCTTGCGGCGTGCAAAACAAATCTGCCCGCTGTTAATGAAGGATTGATTCAGAAAGCATTTCAGTTAAGCTACGAATCGCACAAAAACGATTTTAGAGCTTCCGGCGAACCATATTTTAATCATCCGTACGAAGTAGCAATGGTAGTAGCCCGCGAATTTCCTCTCGATGATATTTCTGTTGTCAGTGCGTTACTTCACGATGTTGTCGAAGATTCTGATATCGGTCTCGATTTCATTGCAAAGGAATTCGGGAAAGAAGTTGCAGAGATTGTTGACGGTGTTACAAAAATCGGCGGCGTGTTTAAAGGACAGGAAATTACACAAGCAGAAAATTACCGCAAGCTTTTGCTTTCTATGATAAAAGATGTGCGTGTTATTCTTGTAAAATTTGCAGACCGATTGCACAACATGCGTACACTTGAGTTTGTTCATCCGCAAAAGCAGAGAAGGGTTGCAAAAGAAACTTTGGAAATTTATGCACCGTTTGCTCACCGCTTCGGACTCGGTGCGGTAAAATGGGAGATGGAAGACCTCGCGTTCAAGTATCTTAATAAAGAAGCCTACGACGATATTGCCAAAAAAGTTAAGAACACGCGGAAGGAAAGAGAAGCCTTCATAAATAAATTTTCGAAACCTATTACAGAAAAATTGAAGGAACACAAACTTAATTATGAAATCGGCGGGCGACCGAAACATCTTTACAGTGTTTACCGAAAAATGATAGTGCAGAACCGTCCGTTCGAAGATATTTATGATTTGCTTGCAGTGCGTATCGTTCTTGAAAGCAACGACCCGAACGAATGTTATTATGTTCTCGGAATTATTAACCAGCTTTATAAACCTATCGCAGACCGCTTCAAAGATTTTATTTCGATACCGAAAAAAAATAATTATCAATCGATTCACACAACGGTAATTGGACCCGAAGGCAAACTTGTTGAAGTACAAATACGAACGCGGAAGATGCATGAAATTGCCGAACGCGGAGTTGCTGCACACTGGAAATACAAAGAGAAAATAGAGACTTCGGATGCCGATCTTGAAGAATGGGTAAACTGGGTTCGTGATATTTTTGAGAACGCTTCGAAAGACGAAGCGACAAAAGAAATACTTGCGAGCTTCAAGCTGAATTTATATCAGGATGAGATTTACATTTTTACTCCGAAAGGAGATCTGCGGAGACTTCCGCTTCAATCAACGCCGGTAGATTTTGCATACGAAGTACACAGCAATGTTGGCGACCACTGCATTGGTGCAAAGGTAAACGGGAAGATTGTCCCGCTCGATACCGTTCTGCACAGCGGCGATCAAGTTGAGATCATTACTTCAAAAAATCAACATCCCAATAAAAGCTGGCTGCAGTTCGTACAAACGCACAAAGCAAAAAGCCACATCAGAAAATATCTAAACAAAGAAGAAGAAAAATTATACGATGTAGGCAAGGATATTTGGGAAAGAAAAATCAAAAAGTTGAAACTCTCTTTCTCGCATGATGAAATAGCCAAACTCGCGCGTAAATTAAAATTTGATAACACCCGCCATTTTTATACGGCAATTGCTCTCGAAAAGGTTAATCTCGATGAAATACTAAATCCAAAAATTGAGGAAGAAGAAAAAGCTCCGCCGGAACTTGAGTTTAATAAATTCGCAGACATTGCGAGAACCACAGCCGGCGGCGTTGTTGTTGAAGGCGACCAAAAAGGTTTGGCAATTTCGTACGCGAAATGTTGCCACCCAATTCCAGGCGATCCGGTTGTTGGATACGTTACAATCGGTGAAGGTATCAAAATTCACCGGCGCGACTGCAACAATTTGATCAGTATGCTCAAAAACAGCGAGAGCAGAGTAGTACCGGTTAATTGGCCCAAAACAAACGGCGCTTTCTTTGTTGCCGGAATTAAAATACGCGGTGAAGATATGCCGGGAATTCTAAAAGATATTTCAAACTGTATTACTACTTACGAAAATACAAATATCAAATCCGTCAACATCAGCACGGGTGATTCGATGTTCAAAGGGACTGTTACCGTTTACGTAAAAGACCTCATTCATTTAAATAAATTGATGGACAGATTAAAAAAAGTAAAAGGCATCTATTCTGTTGAACGATTTGATGCTGAAAGTTAACCACTGGAAATAATTTCTTGATGGAAGAAAAAAGAATACTCGCAATTGATTACGGAGAAAAAAGAATCGGCATTGCAATAACCGATCCTTTGAATATGTTTGCGTACCCTTTAACTACGCTTGAAAATGATTCCAAGTTTATGGCGAAGATGAAAGAAATTGTAAATGAATATAATGTTGTGAATATTATTGTCGGTAATCCGTTGAAAGAGAGCGGAGAAAAATCAAGAATTGCGGAGATGATAAAAAATTTTACTGAAGAAATTAAAAATCATTTGGGATTGCCGGTTGAATTAGTTGATGAAAGATATTCATCCGAAATTGCAAAGCAGAGAATAATTGAAAGTGTGCCTTCAAAGAAGAAGCGGAGAGACAAAACATTGCTCGATAAAAACGCAGCGGCGGTACTGCTTGAAGATTATTTGAGGCAGAATTAATAATGAAATAGAACAGATTATCAAATTGACATTTTTATCTATATAAATTATTTTGAAATCGAAATTAATTAAAAATTGGGAGCACATCATATGACCCTAGACGCACTAGGAATGATCGAAACCAAAGGGTTGGTTGGCTCGATTGAAGCCGCCGACGCAATGGTAAAAGCAGCCAAAGTTGAATTAATCGGTAAAGAAACAATTGGCGGCGGATACGTAACCGTAATGGTTAGAGGCGATGTTGGAGCAGTAAAAGCCGCAACAGATGCCGGCGCTGCAGCCGCTCAAAGAGTGGGCGAGTTGGTTTCGGTTCACGTAATTCCGCGTCCGCATTCAGACGTAGAAATGATTCTTCCAAAACGTTCAAAATAATAGAATATGCAATTAGCTCTCGGGCTCATTGAAACCAAAGGATTAATTGGTGCCATTGAAGCCGCCGATGCAATGGTTAAAGCCGCTAATGTTAAATTAGTGAGCAAAGAAAAAATTACGGCGGCGTTGGTTACCGTAAAAATTATCGGTGAAGTCGCAGCGGTTAAATCTGCTGTAGATGCCGGTGCCGCAGCTGCACAAAGAGTAGGTCAGCTTGTCTCCGCACATGTTATTCCCCGTCCCGATGATCAATTAGAAGATATTATTTACTTTTCGTCACTCACTCCCGAAACAAAAGAAAAAAAGAATACTGCTAATGTAGAAACTTTTGTTGATGGAACTCCGGCTCAAATTAATAACGATGCAGTCACAAAAGAAGAAACTCCATCCGAAAATGATGTTGTAGAAAAACCGAGGAAACGGAGAGAAAGACAAAAAGCAGAAACGACGGCAAGCGATGAATCTTCATCGAGATTAGAAATGTTACGCAAAGAAGCGATGCAAGAAATTGGCGGTACGGAAGAAGAAACAACCATAGAAGAAACTCAGGAAGAATTGCTGCCGAAAGAAATTCCTTCGCCTGAATATTTGGCGGAACTCAATGTTCACAAACTTCGTCATCTTGCGCGGAGTTTTGAAAATTTCCCGATTAAGGGAAGACAAATTTCGCGTGCAAACCGGGACGAATTGATTGCTTTGTTCGATCAGATACGGTAAGCTTTTAATAGGCATATTAGTTTAAAAGAAAAACTCCACCACTGTGGAGTTTTTTTTATATTTCCATCATGAAGAAAAAATTTATCCCAATAATATTCATCGTTCTATTTTCAATTATCCTTTGGGGTGCTGTTACCTTATCGGGAGATTTCACTTCTACAATTAAAGTGAAAGTTCAGGTTGTTGAATCACCAAAAAATTTTGCACTCGGGAAAATTTCCCACAAAGAAATCTATTTGCGTGTGAAAGCAAAAGGATGGGAACTTGCCAAATTAGGTCTTGGCGGCGAAAGAGAGTTTGTAGTATCGGCTCATAGAAGAATCGGCAGAAGCAGAATCGATCTCCGTAAAGAAGTTGAAAACAATCAGTGGCTCGCCTCGTCATTTCATCTTGTTGAAATGGCTCCGACACACATCGAAATAAATATTGATAAAACTATTTCCAAAATGGTGAAGGTGAAGCAGAATGTCGAAATTGAATTTAAACCGGGTTACGGAATTGCATCGGATATTAAGATCACACCGGAAGAAGTTGAAATATCCGGTGCAGCAAGCATTCTGCAGAATATTGACAGCGTAAACACCGAACCCGAACAATTGCAAAATATTGATGACAAAGTTGAAATCGATCTCGCATTCCAGGAAATAGACGGCGTAACTTTTACTGTGAAAAATTGCAGACTCGAATTTGATGTGCAGAAAATTGTCGATAAATCATTCGATGAGCTTCCGGTTGAAATAAGAAATGTTCCTCCCTCGAAAGAATTAATTTTGTTCCCGGGCAAAATATCAGTTGTTCTTAAAGGCGGTATCAGCAAACTTGGAAGATTAACAAACGACAGTGTAAAAGCCTTTGTTGATTTTTGGGAAATACAACGACATGAAGAAGAACAAATCGAACCGATTATAGAAATTCCTCCGTTCACTACTTTGGTAGATATAAAACCTAAAAAACTAGAATACATAATCAAACAATACTGAATATGCTCATAACATTCGAAGGATTAGACTTCTGCGGCAAGTCAACACAAGTGCAGCTTCTGGAAAATTATTTTAAAAAGCAGAACAAAAAAATAATTGTAATCAGGGAACCGGGCGGCACGCAAATTTCCGAGAAGATCCGCAAAATACTTCTCGATAGAAATCATTCCGAAATGAAAGATGAAACGGAAGTTCTACTTTTTTCTGCAAGCCGCGCGCAGTTGGTTCGTGAAGTTATTCTGCCGGCTTTGAAAGAAAATTATTTTGTAATTTCCGACCGCTTTCATGATTCTTCAATTGCATATCAATCGTTCGGCAGAGAACTAAATTTTGATTTCGTTGTTCAACTACAAAAGTTTGCGATTGGCGAAGCGATACCGGCAATAACTTTTTTTATCGATATTCCGGTTGAAGAAGTTGCCAAACGAATGTCGAAAGTAAAACATATTGAACTGGACAGAATCGAAACTTCAAGGCTCGATTTTTACGAGAGAGTACGTAAAGGTTATCTTTATCTCGCAGAGAATGAAAAGAGAATTAAATTGATTGACGGAACGTTATCAATAGAAGAAATACATATGCAAATTATAAGCGAAATTGAAAAGCAGTTGGAAAGGAATTAAATGAAAAAGAAAATTGTGATAGTACTCGCGGCAGTTATTCTGTTTTCCGGATTTATGCGGAAAGACAGCGATATCTATTTCGAAATAAATAAAAGCATCGATATTTTCGGCAAAGTGTACCGCGAAGTTACGCTCAATTATGTTGAACCTCTGAACCCTGAAGAATTTATGCTTGCCGGAATTGACGGCATGCTCGAATCGCTTGACCCGTACACAAACTTCATTGATCAGAATAATCAAAAAGATATTGATATAATTACAAAAGGGAAGTACGGCGGTATCGGTGCAACAGTAGGATTGAGAAATGAAAGCATCACAATTGTTGATTTGATCGAAGGATATTCTGCACAGCGGCAAGGATTGAGAATCGGCGATGTTATTGTTAAGATTAACGGTACGCGTGTAACAAAAGAAAATTATGATGAGCTGAACGAACTCTTAAAAGGCGACCCCGGCACAACAGTTACGATTGTAATCCAAAGAGAAGGCGAGAGTGATGAAATAAAATTCAATTTGATACGCGAAGAAATTGAAATCAAAAATTTGACTTACTATGGATTTTATCCCGAAGAAAGTAACAGCGCATTTTTGAAACTTAGCGGCTTTTCGAGAACAGCCGGCGAGGAAGTTAAAAAAGCCTTGCTCGAATTGAAGTCGCAAAAAGAAATTAATTCGATAATTCTTGATTTGCGCGGCAATCCCGGTGGATTGATGGATGCAGCTATGGATGTCTGCGAAAAATTTTTGAAGAAAGGAGAGCTAATTGTTTCCGTAAAAGGACGCGACAGCTTAAGTACAAAAAAATATTATTCATACGAAGAACCGATTGCCGGTACTACCAAACTTGCTGTTTTGATTGATGAAGGTTCCGCTTCCGCTTCCGAAATTGTTGCCGGTGCAATGCAAGATCACGATCGCGCTGTAATTATCGGAACCAATTCATTCGGCAAGGGACTCGTGCAGACTTTAATTCCGCTTTCGTACAATACTTCATTAAAAATTACGACAGCCAAATATTACACGCCGAGCGGAAGATCGATTCAAAAAGTTGATTACTCGGAAAAGAATAAAGTTTTTCAGTACAATTTATCTCTCAAGCAAGATGAATTTACAACCGATAACAAGCGCAAAGTTCTTTCAGCCGGCGGAATCAAACCCGATTCGACCGTGCTGAATAGATCGAAATCGAGTTTGGTACAGAGATTATTGGCAGACGGAATGTTCTTCAAGTTTGCTACGCATCTGTATAATGGAAATGTAAAAGCGGATTTCAAAAATTACGATATCAACAAACTTGTCAAGGAGTTTAAAGAATATTTAAAGACCGAGAATTTCCGGTTTATTTCTCCGGCAGAAAAATTAATTGGACAACTGAAGACAGCCGCGAAGGAAGAGAATTTCGATCAGAAATTTATTGATCAGCTTGAAAAATCCGGCGAGCAAATTGACGAGAGCCATTCCAAAGAAATCGAAAAATATAAAGAAGATATTATTGCTTCGGTCAAAGAAGAGCTCACTGCACGCACCGACGGACGGCAAGGAAGAATTATAGAATCTTTAAAATATGATCAGCAATTTAAAACGGCACTTAGTATATTGAACAAGCAAGAAATTTATAACAGTTTATTGAGTGTCTTGAATTGAAGAATTTGAAGATACTTACATATCGCAACCCTCAATTTTGTAAATGCCCCGAATGTAAAAAAGTTGGAATGCTTCAAAAATCTCATGCACGAAATATGACCGAACAGATTATTAAGAAATTATCTTTCTATAAAATTTATAGATGCAAAGAGTGCGGATGGAGAGGATACATTTCTACAATTACTTTTTCGTGGCAAGCATTTAAAGCCGCTTTTGTTTATGCTTTCCTGATTTTAATTACCGCTTATGTTGTTAAAGCGCTTATCACAAAATTTATGTAACACAGCAATTTGGAACCAACCTCATAATTACCCTTGTGATATCAATTGCCGCGACCTTCAGTCCGTGGCAATTTAAAATCTCCCAAAATTTCGTTTAGTTGACTTATTGAATTTCTTCGTAACTAACTTTTTCTTTTTTGATAAACAAAAAATTCTTTGCGAGATCTTCCATGCTGTTGTAGTCTTTGAGGTAGTGAATCTTAATTCTTGATCTGTTTTTAACAAACCAGCTTAGCGAGATTTTCAATCTCTCCAGATCTTTCTCGGTTAATTCCTTTATTGATTGAATCATGCCGGAAAAATAATTTTCGAGGGCATCGTCAAAATAGTCTTTGTTGTCAATAATAAAATTTTTGATAAACATCTTTCCTTCGAGCAGAAGGACGTAATCATTATTTTTTGCGCCGGAAATTTCAATCAGCGCATTTGCTTTGTTAACCGGTTCTGCAAGTATGGAAGCTCTTTGCAACTGCTTGAATATTGCGTTGATTGTATCACGCACTTGTGCGGCTTCTTCAAATTTCTGCCGCTCGCCGAGTTCTTTCATTTTATTTAATAAGCGGTTAACCGCCGTTTGATTTTGCCCGCGCAAAAATTCATGTACTTTTTGAAGTTCGTCTTCGTACGCGCTTTTTGTATTTTTATCAACACACGGTGCCAAACATCTTTCGATGTCTGCAAGATAGCATTTTCTGCTTTTCGCAAATTCTTTATCATCGCATTCGCGCAATAAATATGTTTTATCAATAATCTCTTTAATTGCATTCACTGTTTCGCGGTTAGGGTACGGACCGTAATAATCATTACCGTCAAATTCAAAAGCAGATGCTATCTCGATAGCAGAAAAATTTTCGGATGATGACAATCTTAAAAAATAGTTTCTCGAATATTTTTTCAGCAGAGTATTCAAACGCGGATTTTGTTTTTTAATCATCTCCGCTTCGGAAAGCAATGCCGTCAGTTCTGAATTGGTAACAAGAAAACCAAGACTGTTGGCTCTTCTAACAATCTCTCTTGGTTTGCGCGGAGCGTTGCTAACAAAATAATTGCTCACTCTGCTCTTTAATGATTTCGCTTTGCCGATGTAAATAATTTCCTCTTTCGTGTTTTTGAAAAAGTAAATGCCCGGATCACCCGGCAACGATGAATATGATTCAGCCAATTTTTTCTTAATAACTTTGTACTGAGTTCCGGACGGAATATTTTGGAAATGAATCAAATCTGAAATTGTATCGATGCCATGATCTTCACGGAGAGATTTAAACATCTTCATTAAAACTTTTGCAGTCGCTGCGGCGTCTCCCAATCCGCGGTGAACATTGCGGTGGCGGATTTTTAAATTTTTTACGAGGCTGCCGAGCGATCTGCTCGAAAATTCAGGGTACAATCTTTTTGCAAGTTTCAAAGTGCAAATCGCTGTGTTCTCAATCATTTGAGAATTTGTATTATTGCATTCGTTTTTCAAAAAAGAATAATCGAAATTAAGATTGTGCGCAACTAAAACGGAGTTGTCAACGAATGCTTTTATCTTTTCATAAACTTCATCGAAGTAGGGAGCGTTTTCAACATCGGCAGTTGTTATGCCGGTGAGCGATGTTATGTAATAGGGTACGTGTCTGCCCGGATTAATGTATGATTGAAATGTATCAACAGTTTTTCCGTTTCGTATTTTTACGATGCCGATCTCGATCACTCTATCGGAGCGCGGCGAGGTTCCGGTTGTTTCAAAATCGAAAACAGAGTAATCCGCTTTTTCAAAAGGGACTTCTTTGATAGGTGTTTCGTCTTTGAGAATATTTTTTTTCATATGTTTAATTTAATCAAAAGAAAAATAGATAACAGTTTGAAGCCCGGTTTCGTTATTCGTACGATTTTCAATATATTTCAATTCGAGAGAATAAATTATGAATATAAACATCCTCTTCATTGGCGATATAGTAGGCCAACCCGGATTAGACATCACGCAAATGTGGCTGCAAAGCCTTCAAAAAAAATATCGTGCTGATGTAACTATTGTCAACGGTGAAAATGCATCCGACGGGAAAGGCTGTACCGAAAAAGAAGCTAAACAGCTTTTTGATCTCGGTGTTCATTGCATCACCGGCGGAAACCACACATGGGATAAACATCAATCTCAGGAATATTTGAAGAAAGATCCGCGGGTAATTAGACCTTTGAATTATCCCAAAGGGACATTCGGTAACGGATATTATGTTGTCGAAAGCCCGAAAGGAAAGGTTGGCGTTGTTAATTTGCAAGGACGTGCATTTATGGCGCCGATTGACTGCCCGTTCCGCTCAGCGGAGTGGGTGTTGCCGAAGTTGAAACAAGAAACAAAAATAGTTTTAGTTGATATGCACGCAGAAGCAACAGCAGAAAAACTTGCACTCGCAAATTATCTTGACGGAAAAGTTTCGGCAGTGATTGGAACACATACTCACGTGCAGACTGCAGATGAACGAATTCTTACAAACGGAACCGGCTACATGACCGACTGCGGAATGACCGGACCGTACGATTCGGTAATCGGAATGAAAACAGATGCGGCGATAAATCGTTTCTTGTATCAAACTCCGCAAAAATATCAAACGGCAACCGATAATGTTCATCTCTGCGGTGTATTCATAAAAGTTGATTCCGATACCGGCAAATGTCTTGAGATCGAAAGAATTTTTGTCCCTGAATTCGATAAAAAAATTTCTGATTAATAAATAAACTCGAAATCCATAACTCTTAACCCGCATTTATTATGTCAATTCTAATCGACGGCAAAAAAACAGCAGAAGAGATCAGACTTGAATTGAAAGCCAAAGTCGATCTATTGAAAAAGGAAGGAAAGAAAGTACCCGGACTTGTAACAATTCTTGTTGGTGAAAACCCGGCTTCGCAATCGTATGTTAATTCAAAAAGCAAAGCTTGTATTGAAATCGGAATGCACTCAATTGTAGAAAGACTTCCGCAAGATTTACCCGAAAAAAAATTACTTGATTTGGTGAACAAATACAATAACGATGATGATATCCACGGCATTTTGATACAGCTACCTTTGCCGGAACAAATTAACGAACAAAAAATTATTGAAGCGATAAATCCTAAAAAAGATGTTGACGGATTTCATCCGGCGAATGTTGGAAATCTTGTTATTGGCAATCAAACATTTTTTCCGTGCACACCGTACGGAGTTTTGGAATTGCTGAGCAGATACAAAATACCTACCGAAGGCAAACATGTCGTTGTAGTCGGGCGGAGTAACATTGTCGGCAAGCCGGTTGCAAACATGCTGCTTCAAAAGAAAACCGGTGCAAATGCCGTTGTTACTGTTTGTCATTCAGCTGCAAAAGATTTATCGCAGTTTACAAAATCTGCCGATATATTGGTTGCCGCAATCGGCAGAGCGCATTTTATAAAAGCCGATATGATCAAAGAAGGAGTGGTTGTTATTGATGTCGGCATCAATCGTGTTGAAGATTCCACCGCGAAGAAAGGATACAAATTAGTCGGCGATGTAGATTTTGTTGAAGTAGAAAAAAAGTCATCTTATATTACGCCCGTGCCCGGCGGCGTTGGACCGATGACAATTGCAATGCTGTTAAAAAATACTTTGGAAGCTTACGCAAGAATAACAAACGGATAATAAATGAATTCATCTGTAATTGATAAAGTTGTATCGGAAGTTTTTATCGAGAAAGCACTACAAGATTTTTACTGCCACGGCGGAACTTGTGCCGGATGGGAAAGAAATGTAATTGATCAACCGTTGGCGGTAAAAAACATAATTAAAAACGGTGCCGAAAGAATTGCTGCCGGAATTGGAATAGGGCAAGAGATTGTTGATAGAAATGTTGCGCGGATGATTGATCATACTTTGTTGAAACCCGATACGACTCCCGATGAAATAAAAAAACTTTGCGATGAAGCGAGAACTTATGAATTCGCTTCGGTCTGTATCAATCCGTGTTATGTTACAATGTGCCGGGATTTGTTGAAGGGAACACGCGTGAAAGTTTGCACGGTAATTGGTTTTCCGCTCGGTTCTAACACTACAGAGATAAAAAGAGCCGAAGCAGAACAAGCATTAAAAAACGGTGCACAAGAAATTGACATGGTAATTAATATCGGAATGTTGAAGCAAGGCAACAATCAATATGTTTTTGATGATATTAACCAGGTTGTGCTTGCGGCAAAAAAATATAACGCGCTCTGCAAAGTAATTATTGAAACGGCTCTGCTTACCGATGAAGAAAAAATAAAAGCATGTTTGATAAGCAAAGAAGCAAAAGCAGATTTTGTGAAAACATCAACCGGGTTCAGCAAGGGCGGCGCTACTGCCGGCGACATTGCGTTGATGAAATATGTTGTCGGTTCAACAGTGGGCGTGAAAGCTTCCGGCGGAATTAGAACCGCAGAAGATGCAAAGCTGATGATCGAAAGCGGTGCGGATAGAATCGGTGCGAGTGCCAGCGTTAAAATTGTTAAAGGTGAATCAGCAAGTACCGGCGGTTATTAGTGGTACTTGATCTTATCGTTACAAAGACGGATGACGGTTGTTCCGCAGAAATTCCTTCCATTAAAGGATGCGAAAGCTGGGCACATAACGAAGACGATGCAATAGAAAAAAACCTCGAGCTCTTCCGGTTTTATATCAAAGAAGGGAAAGATTTTAAAATCAAAATTGATCGGGCACGCAAAGAAGGAAACAAGATTGTGTACAAGATAATTTTTGATAAGCAGATATGAGGAAATTTAAAACCGACCAAAGACTTGATAGAATTATTTCTACCGTAAAAGCCAGGCAATTTTCACTCCGCGTTGTTTTGGAAAATATTCATGACCCCCATAATGTGAGTGCAATATTCCGCTCGTGCGATGCAGTCGGTGTCCCGAAAGTATCTTTGCTTTATACAATCGAAAAGTTTCCCAAAATAAACAGAATAACTTCTGCTTCGGCTAATAAATGGATAGAAACGGAAAAGTTTGATGACACCGCAGCTTGTGTTGAATCTTTGAAGCGGGAAGGTTTTAAAATTTTTTCAAGCTTTCTCGATTCATCGGCAAAAAATTTGTACGAATTGGATCTAACTCAAAAGACGGCGATTGTTTTGGGTAACGAACATCGCGGTGTATCGAAAGAATTAAAAGAACTATCGGATAAAATTTTTTACATACCGATGCACGGAATGATCCAAAGTTTGAACGCATCTGTTGCTGCAGCAGTTACGTTGTACGAAGCACAGCGCCAGCGTTCATTAAACGGTATGTATGAAAAAAGCGAACTCTCACAAAAACAACTTGACGAAATAATTGATAGATGGTGTAATAAATGATTTACAGTTTTGAAAAAATAAATTATGTAAAAGGCGAACTCGAACTTCCCGGTGATAAATCTTTATCACATCGTTCTGTAATGTTTGCAGCGATGGCAAAAGGCGAATCAATCATCCGTAACTGTTCCAATTCCGAAGACGTGCATTCAACAATGGAATGTTTTTCCAAACTTGGCGTTGAATTTGAAAAAACGGAAAAGTACATAAAAGTAAAAGGAAAGGGTTACAAAAATTTTAACGCACCGATGATAGAACTTTATGCCGGTAATTCGGGGACAACTACACGGTTGATAAGCGGCATTCTTTGTGCGCAAAATTTTTCTTCTATAATTACCGGCGATGAATCGTTATCAAAACGACCGATGATGCGTGTCGTTGAACCGCTCCGGTTGATGGGCGCAAACATTGAAACAACTGCGGGTGGAACTCTTCCGATGAAGATTAAAGTTGCCGGAAAACTTGTTCCGGTAAATTATAAACTGCAAGTTGCAAGCGCACAAGTTAAAAGCGCACTTTTGCTTGCGGCTCTGCATCTCGAGGAAGAATCCGTAATTATAGAAACTGTGCCGACAAGAAACCACACGGAAAAACTTTTGGGACTGCGCACTGAAGAGACGACGGAAGGAACTAAAATTTATTCATCGAAGAAAAATTACCCGGAGCCGTTTGAAATCACAGTTCCTTCGGATATTTCGACCGCAGCATTTTTTATTGTGCTCGCTTTGCTGGCAAAGAATTCCGAACTCATTATCAAAAATGTTTCGTTGAATGAGACGAGAACCGGCATAATCGAAGTATTGAAAAAAATGGGTGCCGAAATTTCTATCGAAAAAGAATTTTTGGAAAAAGGAGAGAAGGTTGGCGATCTGTTAATAAGATCGAGTGCAATCCGTAATGTTGAAATACCGGAATCGGTCATTCCAAACATCATCGATGAAATTCCGATTCTCGCTGTTGCCGGAATTTTTGCGGAGGGAAATTTCAGAATCAATAATGCTAAAGAACTGCGTGTGAAGGAATCTGACCGGATAAAATCTCTCTGCCACAATTTTAAGCTTGCCGGATTGAACGTTGATGAATTTGAAGACGGTTTCGAAATATCCGGCAGCCTCACCGAAAAACAAGTAACGTTTGAAAGTTTCGGCGACCACCGCATTGCAATGGCATTTTCTGTTTTATCGATGCTGATGAAAAACGGCGGAACGGTAAACCAATTTGAAAGTGTCGGTGTGTCAAATCCAAGTTTAGTTGAACAGCTTAAAAAGATTTGTAAATAATTGCCGCTCATTCAGCTACCTGATAGAACGCGTATAGCGCGGATTATATTTCCTTAAATTTCCCGGAAATATATTTGTGAATTATACTTGCTATCAGTGTTTGGTAGGGCATCCCTTCTTCCAAAGATTTTGCTTTTAGGTTTGCCAAATCTCTTTCTGTAAGTAGAATGTTAATTCTCTTATTCTTTGCAGCAGTATCTTTAGCAATTCGCTGGTATTCTGACTTTTTCTTTTCAAGATCTTTTACAGATTTCCATTTACCTTTTTCGTACGATTTCAATAATTCTTTTTCTTCTTTATCGAGCTTCATTTTATTTCCCTTCCAAATATTTTTTTGTTGCTTTTCTGCTGGGGATGATAGTTTTTAAAAATACTTTATCGGATTCTTCAACAAATGGGACCAAATAAACATACTGTTCATACTCAACAACAAAAATTTCTTGATTTTTATATTTGTCCTTTTGCGGTTGTTCAATAATATCAAGTAAATATCCCAGCTCAATCTGACTAACAATTGTTTCAAACGAAATATGTCTTTCTTGTTTTAGCTTTTCATTCTTATCTTCATTCCATTCAAAATACTTCATCGGGTGTATCTTTTATTTTAAAATTAGAATAAGATGCTCCTATAGTCAAATTTATTCAAGTTGTTTATAATCAATGGGTGCATGAAATATTTAGAACGTAGTCAATATAACAACTTACTTAAAAGCACTACTCGTTGTAAAATTCTCTCTTATCCTCCAGCTGAAAATCTAAAAAAATATCGATTATGTTTTTAATTGATTCTTTTGCTCAATATAGGACAATTTTTGTCTTAAATGTTTCAACCCGGTCTCCACCTTTAACAGCCTTAACTTTTGAACGTACGAATGCTGCTTCTAATCTTGGCGGGCAAGAAAATATGCTACCAAATTCTGGATTATAATGTATGATAGCATTTCTCAATTCATATAAGGCAATATATTCTTGCAGAATTTTTTCATCGACATTACCTATTTAAATTTCGTTATTTTTTTTATCGTTAAGCAACAGCTTCGTCAATCCTTCATTTAATAAAGCTTCGAAGCTCGCACAATAAAAATGATTGTGGAAAAAACATAAAAGGATGAAAACTGATCTTGGAATTGATTGTAGGTATTTGTCTCCATTTTAATAGCGAAATACCACTATGCTTTTGACATTGTCCCAAACGAAAAAAATGTTTTTTCTCGAATCAATTCTTTTGGTATAAATACGTCTTTGCTCATATTAGCTGCTGCGCATTGCTAATTTGTGCTTGACCGATCTAATAATTCTCCCTACAACTCAAGCACCTGATGCTCGAATTTGTTGATTGCAAGTTCGTTGTAAATCCACTTTATCAAATCCATTCCGTACTTGTTCAAGAAATAAAGTAGATTTAATTCACGTTCTTGAAGATTATCATTCGGGTAGAGAACATTTCTTGCTTTCGTAATCTGCCGTATTGCGGATTCATGCCGGCGTTTTTCTGCTTCGATTGTTTTTGTTTTCAGATAATCAAATGTCTGCTCGACACGCTGTTTCGATTTTGCAGAGAGGTCAAGTAATGTTTTATCGATAGCAGAAAGTTTTCCGTTCAACGAATTGAAAATTTCTCCGATAGAATCGGAAAGCTCGCCGTATAATTTGTCCAAATTAATGTCTCCGTTAGCAGCAACAATTTTCGAAATCAATTCGTCTTCGGTTGTAAATACATCGAGGTAATTGAGATTCTGTTTATCTAAAATTCCTTTGATGCTTCGCTCAACAATTGTAGCCGAACTGCGCGGGTAGATGAACGGTTGTGTAATATTATAAAAATCGTACATCGGTGTAACTTGTGCAAAGTAACTTATCTCTCCCGGTCCGCCGACATAAAAAGCTGTCGGCAAGAGATAGTCCTGACAAATCGGTCGCAACAATACATTCGGGCTGAATCGCTCCGGTGAAAAATTTAGTTGAGCAAGTATATCTTCGCGTGTAAATCTTTTCCGTTTCCCTTTCAATCTGTAATCATTTTCTACCGGCTCAATAAGAAGTCTTTCGTTATCATCAACATAAAACAAGTTAATGGCTTTCACTTTAACTTGAGCATGATAAGTTTCTTCAAGTTCCGCACTTCTTTCAACAAGGTAACCGGTTTGCTCTCTGTAATTGGTAATTTCTTGTTCGAAGATCGGAATTAAAAGACGCTTTACTTCCGGATCAATCGGGTTGAAAACAATCAGCCCGTATTCATCGAATAATCTTATCATTAATTCGCGGAACGATTCCAAAAAAGTTCTGCCGGGCTGGTAGATAGTTTTAATTAGATCAACGAGCGAAGGTTTAAACTCGCTCTCTCTCAAATTTTCGTTCAGTTCGTTAATAACTGCTTCAATATTTTGATTGAATTTTAATCCGCCGATGCCGCCGCGGTTAATTTCTTCGGGCTGTCCGTCGTCATATTTTAAAAGAGCAATCTGATTTTCATTGTTCAAAATATTTGTCGAACGTACTTCATCAAAATCGTGATCGTCTCCTTCGAGCCAAAAGACCGGTACAAAATGATACTGTTCGTATTTCTCTTTCAGGTAACTGCAAAGTTTAATAGCTGTAATCGATTTGTAAAAAGTGTATAAAGGTCCGCCGAACAAACCAAGCTGCTGCCCCGTAACAACTGCAATTGTTTTTTGCGAATACAAAGCTTCGATGTTGGATTGTGTCTGCTTCGATATTTTGTTATCGGCATATTGAGCGCGGATAATGTCGGTTAGCTTTGCTCTGTGCGGTCTCTCTTTTTCAGATAAAGTTTTGAAAAGTGATTCGTATGCTTCTTGCTCTCTGAAATTTCTTTTATAAAATTTTTCTACGTTATCAAACTCTTGAAGGTAATCTAAAAATAAGTTTTGATGCCCGGGGATATCGCCAAAGTTTAAATACATTCACACTCCCGTTATTATTAAAAATCTGTTATTTTAGTTCCCGAATAAAAACAACATTCATGCTATTTCGTTCAAACTGCTGTGTCAATTTAATAAATTTTTAATTAGGTAGGAATTAAGCACAGCCGCAAGAAAAATTAAAGGAGTTATAATGCCGAACAGCTACATCATTTCAGTTGATTTAGGGGGTACAAAAATTCTTTCCGCGTTGATCAATAATAAGAATGATATTGTCGCAAGAGTGAAAATACCAACTGATACCGGTGACGGAGCCGGTGGTTTGGTTTCGGCAATTGCAGACTCCGTCAAGAAAATTATGACGGAAAATGAAATCTCCGAACGTGAAGTGAAAGCTGTTTGTCTGGGCGTGCCGGGCACAGTAAACCCGTACACGGGATTGATTGCCGTAGCGCCGAACCTCGAAGTAAAAAACTTCAACATAAAAAATGCTCTCTCAAAATATTTTTCGATGCCCGTGTTGATTGAAAACGATGTGAACATTGCCGGATTGGGAATAAAAAAATTCGAGTTCAAGAATAACGTTAACAATATGCTTGTTGTGTTTGTGGGAACTGGTATCGGTAGTGCTCTCTTTTTCGACGGCAGACTTTACAGAGGTTCGACATTTTATGCCGGAGAAATCGGTCACATGTTGATTGATCAAAAAGGAACATTTTCTTCGCAGTCAAAAAGTTCTACTTTCGAATTAACAGCGAGCAGAACAGCAATTGTAAAGGGGATAAAAAAAGAATTACGAAAAGGGAAGAATAGCCTGCTGAATGAATACAAATCGCCGAAGAAAGCATTAAAAAGCAAAGGACTTGCACAAGCTGTGAAGAAGAATGATCCGCTTGCCGTAAAACATTTATCGAAAGCTTCCGAAACGATTGGAACGGTACTCGGCAGTGTAACTACTTTGCTGAATCTCGATACAATAGTTTTGGGCGGTGGTGTTGTTGAAGCAATGCACGAATTTATGATGCCGAGAATACGATTAGCTTTTAAGGAATCAGTTTTACCCGAACCGGGAAAGAATGTAAAAATTGTTGCAACAAAACTTGGTGATGACGCGGCTTTGTACGGCGGCATCGCGCTTGCTGAAGAATTTTTGAGTAAGTAGGATAGAATAAATGGTTCAATCAATCGTTCACATTGCTATTGTTGTAAAAGATTATGATGAAGCAATAGTTCCTTTGTAAACAATAAAATTGCGGAATTAAAAAAAAACTTAGAGGAACTCGAATCATTAATTAACAAAAAGAAGTAGAGGGCGCTATGAAACATTTATCTTTCATTTTTCTGATACTTTTTGTTCCTATGAATAAGCAAACAACATTTGCTCAAGAAATGCCGGATAACGCAAACACAATAATAATAACTACCGATGAACACCATGATGTGGCATTCAAAAAAATAGGAAAGCTTCTCATCAATGAAGGCTTCACATTGCAAAATGTTGATAAAACTTTTCTCATGGTAGTAACTGTCCCGATGACAAAGAAGACTGGTTTCTTAGGTATGCAAGAAATAGCAATCAAAATTACTGGTGAAATATTACAAAACCCTACTCGGATCAGATTATTCGCAGATTTTTTAGATATCCAAGTAAATAAAGGCTTGGGTCTTGAGAATGATTTTGATAAAAGGAAATTACGTGCAGAAAATTCAAGCGGCACCTACTCAACCGCATTTGAATTATTAGATGAAATAGCAAGGGAGTATGAAAGCGGTAAAATCTCTTACATAATTGAAAAAGAGAACTAACCGAATATCGGAAATAGTATTTGTTTTTAAGTGTTTTTTACGTTTCCGATATTTCCGATAAACAATTTCATTAAAAAGGTAATTTTGCCGTTAGCGGCTTATATATTTCCAAATTGTTTGTAATACGTGGCGTAAATGGCTTTTTCAAGCAGTTTCAAAATGGTAAGTAATTATAGCATAAATTGTTCCGGCAATGCGGTTTTTAAAATTTTTTGCAGTTAATGCGCAAACATGCCTTTGTTTTCTTTTCAAAAACGCGTCTTTTTTTTGCAGTTAATTAGCTCGTGTGCAATAGAATTTTATACAAAGAAATTACACTTTACGTTAGTGGAAGATACTTATCAACCCGAACAAGATAAACGATGGGTAGTAGTAGCTCCTCCAGGTTCGGCTGGTACAACAATATTACTTGCACGAGCCTCCAAGCCAGAACAAGAACCATTTGTAGGAAACCAAACCGGCGGCAGAGTTTTTCTTTTTTTGAACACCGATGATTTTTGGAGAGACTACAATGAAATGGTTGCGAAGGGGATAGAATTTGTTAGAGAACCGAAAGTACAGCCTTATGGTACGGTGGCGGTATTTAAGGATTTGTATGGAAACTTGTGGGATCTGCTTCAACTGAAAAAAGATCATCCGATAATGAAGCGAGTTAAATAGTTTGCTCTCTTTGTTACTGCTGCTGTTAAGAACTACAATCTCACCATCAAATAAATATCTTGTGTAAGATTTTGCTCGTACTTGCCGGGGATGAAATCAACAATCTTGAAACAGCTCAACAAATTTTCTTCTATGAATTTTTTCGTTTGGTATGTTGTACACTTGTTATCGCCTTCGATATCATCGTTGATTGTCAGAATTCCATTTTGTTGAAGTGAGTTGAGTTGTTCCGGTGTCAAATTGTTGTACAAATTTTCTCCGTGCGTTGTAAGATAAAGAAAGCCTCCCGGCTTGATTATCCTTTCAAATTCTTTCATCCACTCTTTTTGCAAATCGAATCCCAAATGTGTGAAGACCGACCGCGCGTAAACGAAATCAAAAAAAATATTTTCATAATTGAGCGGCGGCGCAAGTTTATTAACCGAAAAATTTCCGAAGGTTAAATTTGCCGAGCACCACTTAATTAAAAGAGGATTGTAATCCGAGCCGAAAAGTTCGAAGTGTTTGGAGTGATGATGAAAATGTCTGATTATTCTTCCGCACCCGCATCCGAAATCCAAAACACGGTTAAGTTTTTCCAACTCAATTTTGTTTTTGTCGAGCACTTTCAGCAAGTCGTCAAAAATTAATTTGCCGGAATTGTAATAAACACTGCTCCACCGCAAAGCAATGATTAAAAAAATCAATTTCGGAGGAGGAGCCGGGTAGCCGTCGGGCAATCCGTTCTTTCTAAATTTGATTTCGTTTGTCAGCACTTCCGGCGAAATTGATTTGGCTGAATTATAAATCATTCTTGCTTTATCGATAAAACCGATATGCTGTAAAAATTTTTTTATTAAATTTTTCATCCCTTCACGAACTAATTGCCGATTAAGTCGAAACTTTTTTCTATTTCCTCAATTTTGCTTGTTAGCTCCTCCCACAAAGTATATTCTTCGTCGAGGTTCTTTTTAATTTTTTCGTACTCCATATTTTTTTCTTTTGCAAGCTGTGCGTTGCTGAAAATTTCAGGTTTCGTCAGTTCGGTTTCAATTTCTGTTTTTTTCTGCTCGAGTGTTTGAATTTTCTGCTCGCAATTTTCTAACTGCTTTTTTATTTCTTTTGTCTGACTGTATTTCTTTTGCCGGATTTCCGCTTCCATTCTTTTCAAATCTTTGCGGTTAATTTTGTCATCGGTTTTAACAGCAGCTACAATTTCTATTTGTTCATGTCGCTTTTGGAGGAAGTAATCAATGCCTCCGTAATAAAGTTTTAAATTGCCGCTTTGTATCTCAATCACTTTTGTGATTACGGGTCGCAGAAAATCAATATCATGCGAAACAATCAGCAGAGTGCCGGCGTAGTTAATTAGTGCATTTTGCAAAATCTCTTTTGAATTAAAGTCGAGATGATTTGTCGGTTCATCGAGAATAATAAAATTACTTTTTGTGAGAAGAAGCCTCGATAATGCTACTCTGCTTTTTTCTCCGCCGGAAAGGACTTTTATTTTTTTGAACACATCATCGCCGGAGAACAAAAATGAACCGAGGATTTTTCTTAATTGTACCGCCGATAATTGATCATTTACTTCTTCGAGCGAATCGATTAAGTCATGTTCGGGGTTCAATGAATCTGCAACTTCTTGTTCGTAATAAGAAACGATTGTGTTTGTGCCGTAGATTAATTCGCCCTTTGTTGGTGAGCTTTTGCCGCCGATAATTTTTGCAAGAGTTGTTTTGCCGGCGCCGTTTGAACCGACTATTGCAATTTTTTCGCCGCGTTCAATTTGAAGATTTATATTGCGAAGTACTTCAAGTTCGCCGTAAGATTTGAAAATATTTTTTAATTCAACCGGGACTGTGGCACTTCTCGGCGGGTCGGGAAATTTTATTTCAATTTTTTTTTCGTCTTCGATAAGCTGTACGGTATCAAGCTTTTCCAATTGTTTGATACGGCTTTGTACTTGCCGTGCTTTGCTTGCTTTGTATCTGAATCTTTCGATGAAACGTTCGGTCTCTTTTACTTTTCGTTCACGGATTTTTTGCTGTTCCTTTAACTGAATATCGCGTTCATCTTTGAATCTCAAATAATGATCGTAATTGCCGGGGAAAAAATTAATCTGTTGAAAAAATATTTCGAGAGTTTTTGTAGTAACACTGTTAACGAAATGCCTATCGTGAGAAACGATGATCAAACCGTTTTTGCTGGATTGGAGAAAATCGATCAACCAGGTGAGTGTATCAATATCGAGATGATTGGTCGGTTCGTCGAGCAGAATAAGATCGTTTTCGGCAAGTAGAATTTTTGCCAATTGAATTCTCATCTGCCATCCGCCGGAAAACTCTTCTGTCTTCCTAAAAAAATCTTTTTCTTTGAAACCGAGTCCTTCCAAAATTTTTTCTATTCTTGACTGGCTTGAATAAAAATCCAGCTGGTCTTTCCGGTTGTGTAGTTCGCCCAGCTCTTCCAAAAGTTCTTGCCGGTCTTCTTCATTTGGCAAATCGGAATTCAATGCATCGAGAATTTCCGTTTCTTTTTCTACGATTGCGTTCAATTCAATGAGAGAAGATTTAACTTCATCAAAAAGAGTTTTGCCTTTGAAGGAGAGCAAATCTTGCGGAAGGTAGCCGACGCTGATCCCTTTCTGCTTTATGATTTCGCCGGTCTCGGGTTTTTCCAAACTGTAAAGCAATTTTAGAAAGGTTGATTTCCCTTTGCCGTTGGAACCGACAAGCGCAATTTTATCATGTCTGCTGATCTTGAGATTTACATTCTCAAAAAGATTTTCGCCGGTAAATTGAACCGATAAATTTTTTATGTCAATCATTAATCATTACACTCTATTTCCGTAACACGGCAACCTTTCCGGTAGCAACATTATTTGCTTCGTCATCGTAAGCAACAATAACATAAATTCCCGATGCAACGAATTTACCGTTCATATTTTTTCCGTCCCATTGAGCAACTTTACCGCCCGGTGTTACAAACGAACTAATTAAGTTCCCTGAGATATCGAATATTTTTATGCTTGTATTTTTGATCAAGCCGTCAATTGTAATTTTCTGATCATTGTTTTCAATTATGAACGGATTTGGATAAACAAAAAGATCACCGAGACTTTCTACCGGTTCAATCGATTCGGTCAGCAATACGGTCAATCCGTCATCGGTTCCGATATAAACTCTTCCGCTCTTCGAATCGATTGCAATACTTTTTATATCATTATTCGGAAGGGGACTATTTGTTTTGTTGTAATGCTCTAAAAGTGTAAAACCATCCGACGCCAAAACGAAAACACCTTGTTTGGTGCCGATCCATTTTTTGTCGAGCGGATCAACTGCAATGCAATTAACTGTTTGGTCTCTCAATGCAAAGGCGATAGAACTTGTTAAAGTACTTTTTGGTTTGGAAGGATCGGTAATAAGATTCAAACCAACACTTGTACCGATCCACAAATAGCCGCGTTTATCAACTGCAAGCGCAGTAAGCACACTGCTCAAAAGTCCGTCATCTGCGGAAATAAAACCTTGAGTATCGTCGGAAGTATTTTCAAACGTTTTGTTCTCATTGAAGTAATAAAGTCCCATGTTTCCGGCTATTGTAAAAAACCATTTGGTGTTGTTGTCGTCAATCGCCATGTTGCCGAGAACTTCGTCTTCGTTAATAATGGGATTTGTGAAAGCGTAACTATACCATTTGTTGTCCGCTGTTTTAACAGTAAGCGGCTTCCTTTCACCCGAAATAACATTTGCTATCCATGCATTTCCTTTTGAATCGAGTTCAATATCGGAGATGGCAACAAAAGCCGTACTCCAGGGCACTCCAACCAGCGGACTGTTAGTGCTGTTGTAAGTTTCCAGCTGACCATTATTGAAAATAGTAATGCCGCCGCCCCAAATAGCAAAATAAATTTTGCCGTCCGAGCCGGCAGTAACATTGTAATAATCGTTCATCGGAATTTGTGAATACTGCTGCTTATCGTACAAGTTCCAGTTAGTGCCGTCAAATTCCATAAAGCCGATTCCGGAAGCATCTTTACCGGTTGCTGCGTACAGATTGCCGTTATTACTAACCGCCATATTTAAAAATAGATTTCCGGCTGGTCCTTCGGGTTTCAAAATGGTTTGATCATTTAATCTAATTAGACCGCTTGATGAAGCGATATAGATTTGATTGTTGTCGGAAACGGTTAATGAATTCAGAGTTGTGGAATAATTTTCATAAACTAAATTTAATTGTGTACCGTCATAATTATATAGTTGATTTGCGGTCAGTAAGTAGAGAATGTTGTTTGATACATAAAGATTTTTAACATCAGCATCGTCCAATAAAAACTTTTCCCAAGCTTGTCCGGAAAATTTGGCAACGCCTTTGTTTGTTGCGAGCAAAATAGAACCATTAAAAGAAACTATTTTTGATGCGGATGCGGCAAGAAGTTCTGTTGACCCGAATGAATATGTATTCCAGGATTCGGGCACGGACAGATTTTGAGTACCCGGTTTCTGAACGGCAACGCCGCTTTCGGTAATTGCATAAATAACATTCTGCTTAAAAGTACTGACAACATTTTTTTCGGCAGTAAAACTTCCGAGTTTTGTAAACGTATCGTAAAAAGAAAAATTAGTTGAATTGATTAACGATAGACCGAATGAAGTCGATATAAAAACGGTATCTCCGCTCACGAAAATATTATTTATCTTCTTAATGCTTCTGTCGTATTTGCCAATTTCCGTAATGTTGTTCAAAGTTCCGTCTGCTTCATTGTAAACCATAATGTAACCGTCTTGCGAGCCGAGCCAAATTTTTCCGTAGTTGTCTTTTGCAACGGCAGAGAGTGACTGGCTCATCATTCCATCAGCTTTGTTTATTGTAAGAAAATTATTATCGGCGTTTAACCTGAATGCACCGCCGTATGTAGTGCACCAGATTCCATTTACAGAAGAAACAGTTCCCGATACGTATTTCATATCGGCATAAATTTTCCATTCACCGAATTGTGTTTGTGCATAAATGTTTGTGAAAAGTAACAACGCAAAAATTAATTTGTACATTTTCATGTCCGCACCTTTAGCTTTGATGAAGCTTGGAAATATTGATGACAAATTTAGTATTTTCTTTTTGAACAAAAAGACCAAAACAAATACTATGTGAATTAAATAAGGTAGAGGTTTAGTTCATGCGTTGTTCTTTTGTAACATGTTCCTCATTGCTTCGAGGTGGTTGGGTGAGATAAAATATTTACCGAGATTATTATCATCGCCTTTTTTGCCGCCGTGAAAATCGGAACCGCCGGTTGCCAAAAGGCAGTATTGATTAACAATCCCTTTATAAAATTTTATTTGATTTTCGTTGTGGCTCGGATGAATAACTTCAATTCCGTCAACACCGGCTTTAATCAAGTTTATTAATATTGATTCCTTCATGTAACCGGGATGTGCAATTATCGATAAGCCGCCGGCATCGTTGATTAACTTCAACGCACTCTGCGGCGATACATGAATTTTCCTTTCGTATGCCGGACCGTTATCGCCGATGAATTTATCGAATGCTTCGTAATAGTTTGAGATGATGCCGAGATCAACAAGTGCGTATGCAACGTGCGGTCTTCCGATTGAAGAATTTTGTGCTTGTGCAAGTACGTCATCAAGTGTTATATGCAGACCGAGTTTTCTAAGTTTCTGTACAATTCTTTTTGCGCGGTGGAATCTTTCATCTCGGAAAAAAATTAAATACTTACGAAGCTCTTCATTCTCGATATCGATAAAATAGGCGAGGAGATGAATTTCTTTATCTTCGAGATCAGTACTGATTTCCACACCCGGGATAACTTCCACGCCGATTTCCTTGCCGTAAATAATTGCTTCGTTAATTCCGTTAACGCTGTCGTGGTCGGTTATACTGATTGTTGACAAACCGGCTTCTTTTGAACGTTTTACTAATTCAATAGGCGGGTAAGCTCCATCGGAATGAGCGGTATGCATATGGAGGTCAATTTTATTCGGCATTATAAACTGTACATCTCCTTAAATTTTTCGTAGTCGATAATTCTCAATTTACTGCCGTCTATTTCTACGAGTCCTTTTTTTGCAAAACTATGAATTGTTCTTGAAATAGTTTCCCGCGAAGTGCCCGCCATGTTTGCAAGGTCTTGCTGCAGCGGAAGTTTTTCGATCTCAACTTTTCCTTGCCGTATTTTACCGATATCATCTGCGAGCTGTAGGATTACAGTTGCAACTTTTCCTTCCGCGTCTTTTAATGAGAGCGCTTTTATTTTAACATCAGCCGAACGAAGTCTTTGCGTTAATTCTTGAAGAAGCGAAATTGAAATTTCCGGGTACTCTCTCAACAATCCTAAAAATTCTGTACGTTGAATTAAGAACAACTCGGAATCTTCGGTTGCTGTTACTGTTGCAGAGCGGGTTTGCCCGTCGAGAATAGCCATCTCTCCGAAGAAATTACTGTCGGATAAAATTGTTAGTATAACTTCGCGCCCATCTGTGCTTGTTCGGGATACTTTTACTTTTCCGCTTGCAATCACAAAAAGAGCCGAACCGACTTCATCTTCCATTAATATTACATCATTCTTTTTGTAATTTTTCCTTGTCCCGATTTTTTCAATCTTCTCAAGTGTTTCATCACTTAGTTCCGAAAAAATTGGAACATACTGTAAAAATTCTGACGAAGGCATTTCTAACCTCGTTTTGTTATAATATTTTCATCAATAGGAGAGAATCGAACCATTAAAAGATAAAACATAAATTGGTAATCAACAATTCTTTATCACTGCCGTGCCAAACTTTTTTGGCAGCCATCGAAGGTTTACCAAATCTTTCCTTCTCAAAATTTTTACATACAGTTGTTACCAAATTCATATTTGGACCCTTTAGCTGCCACGAACTTTAGGTCGTTGTAGAAATATTTATCCTATGTCAGCGGCTTTTCACAAAGGGATGGCAATGCCAAGCCACAATTACATACAATTTGCGCTGAAGCCCGGAAAGATGGGTGGATGCTTGTTCGAAAAAGTTAGGGTCGAAAAGGGAATGATTGATTTGAATGGCCTTAAATTGAATCTTCTTTTCCTCATCATAAACTTTTTGTCGGAGGATAAAAAGCTAACCAAATCGTTTCTCCCTAAATTTTTTTGGGAAAGTTTGGGGCAAACATTATTAAAAAAGGAATAGCTGATTTTAATGGTCTTAAATTGAATCTTCAGGTGTGAATTTTTATATTGGAATCCGAATTTCATCACTTTATGTAAACGGAGGAATAAAAAATGGCAGTAAAAGTTGGTATCAACGGATTCGGTAGAATAGGCAGACTAGTATTCAGTGCCCTTGTTGACAAAGGTTTACTCGGCAAAGAAGTTGACGTAGTAGCAGTAGTTGACGTAAGTACAGATGCTAAGTATTTTGCTTATCAATTAAAGTACGATTCAATTCACGGAAGATTCAAAGGAACACTCGCAAGCGAAAAAAGCGAACCTTCTTTGGAAGCCGATGATATTCTCGTAGTTAACGGACATAAAATCAAATGTGTTTTAGCACAGAAAGATCCTTCACAACTACCATGGAAAGAGCTCGGTGTTGATATTGTAATCGAATCTACCGGTTTATTTACAGATTCAGAAAAAGCTAAAGGTCATATCACAGCCGGCGCAAAAAAAGTTTTGATAAGCGCTCCCGGCAAAGGCGATGTTAAAACTATTGTTATGGGTGTTAACGACAGCGAATACGATCCGGCTAAACACGTTATTGTTTCAAACGCTTCTTGTACAACAAACTGTTTGGCTCCGGTTGTTTATGTTCTTCTCAAAGAAGGAATTGGAATTGAAACCGGTTTGATGACCACAATTCACTCGTACACAGCAACACAAAAAACAGTTGACGGTCCTTCAAAGAAAGATTGGAGAGGCGGACGTGCCGCAGCAATTAATATCATCCCGTCCACAACCGGTGCAGCAAAAGCTGTTGGCGAAGTTCTTCCTCAAACAAAAGGAAAACTTACCGGCATGTCTTTCCGCGTTCCAACCGCAGACGTTTCTGTTGTTGATTTAACTTTCCGTACAGAAAAAGAAACTTCGATAGAAGAAATCAGTGCTCTTATGAAGAAAGCTTCCGAAACTTATTTGAAAGGTATTCTCGGATACGGAAATGAAGAAGTTGTTTCAACGGATTTTATTCACGATGAAAGATCATCAATTTATGATTCGCTTGCTACATTGCAGAACAATTTGAAAGGCGAGAAGAGATTCTTCAAAGTTGTTTCCTGGTACGACAACGAGTGGGGATATTCTTGCCGTGTTGTTGATCTTCTAGTCAAAATGTCTAAATAATAATTATCCTTTTAAAGCCAAGACGCACGCCTTGAAGGCGCGCGTCTTTTTTTTATCAGTACATAGTTCGAATGCGGAGGAACTAAATGAAAAAATTGAGTATTGACAAAGTTGCTCTTAAATCAAAAAGAGTTTTGGTACGTGTTGATTTCAATGTACCTCTCGATGAAAATTTAACAATTACGGACGATATCAGAATCACATCGGCTTTGCCCACAATTAAAAAAATTATTAACGAAGGCGGACGCTGTATTTTGATGAGCCACCTCGGAAGACCGAAAGGCGGACCAAATCCGAAATACAGTTTAAAACCGGTAGCTGTCAGGCTCGGCGAACTTTTGCAGATGGATGTTAAGTTTGCACCGGACTGCGTTGGCGATCAGGTAAAAACGATCGTTAATTCTTTGAAAGACGGCGAAGTACTTTTGCTAGAGAATTTAAGATTCCATGCAGAAGAAGAAAAGAATGATTCTGCATTTGCACAGCAGATTGCCGAACTTGGCGATGTTTACATCAACGATGCTTTCGGAAGCGCGCACCGTGCACATGCTTCAACCGAAGGCGTTACCAAATTTATTGAAGTGTGTGCATCGGGTTACTTGATGCAGAAAGAATTGGATTATCTCGGTTCTGCAGTTGCTAATCCGCTTCGTCCTTTCACTGCAATTCTTGGCGGTTCAAAAATTTCCGGCAAGATTGATGTAATTGACAGCTTACTTCCGAAAGTAGATTATCTCCTCATCGGCGGTGGAATGGCGTACACATTTTATAAAGCAATGGGTTACGAAATCGGCTCGTCGCTTTTAGAAGCAGAGAAAATTGATCTCGCAAAAGATACTTTGGAAAAATTCAAAAGTACGAAAGCAAAAGTGTTACTGCCGAAAGATAACGTTGTTGCGCCCGAATTTAAAAATGAATCGCCTTCTGCTGTTGTTGATTCCGACAAAATTCCATCAGATAAAATGGGGCTCGATATCGGTCCGAAAACAGTTGACGAATTCAAGAAAGTAATTCTTGAAAGCAAAACTATTGTTTGGAACGGTCCGATGGGAGTTTTCGAATTCGATAACTTTGCAATTGGAACCAATGCCGTTGCCGCCGCACTTGCAGAAGCTACTGCTAACGGAGCGGTTACAATTATCGGCGGTGGAGATTCTGCCGCGGCAATTAGCAAAGCCGGTTTGGATGATAAAGTCTCCCACGTTTCTACCGGCGGCGGTGCTTCTTTAGAATTTCTCGAAGGAAAAATTCTGCCCGGCGTTGCCGCTCTTAACGATGACAAATGATTTTCACGAAAGAAAAAAAGATTATGAACGAGAGCAAGATGATAATTTTTATCTCTTGCTCTTATTCTTATCAGTTCCTTTCCATTCTCAAAAAAATAAATTAATTTTCATACCGAATAGTTCAATGGAATTATAAATGGGTTTAGATTCAAGAGATTATTACCGTCCCTCAGGTTTTGGAGGGTTTAGTTTTTTTCCGCCGGTTATTAAAAATTTACTTTTGATAAACATCGGTGTTTTTATTGTTCAGTTGATTTTTGATAATCTAATGTTTGGCGGGCTGCCGGGCGGATACATTCTAAATAGATATTTTGCATTAAATCCCATCACCGGTTTTGATGCGGCTGGCATACCGTTCAATTTCCAGATATGGCAGATCATCACGTATCAATTCATGCATGGTAGTTTTACTCACATTCTGTTCAACATGTTTATGCTCTGGATGTTCGGAATGGAAATCGAAAATATAATGGGCTCGAGGAGATTCCTCGCGTTTTATCTTGCAAGCGGAATTGGAGCCGGTTTGGTTCAACTGCTTGTTTCGCCTCTGCTTTCCGATAGTTTGGGATGGACAATCGGCGCTTCCGGTGCAGTGTTCGGCGTAATGATTGCATTCGCAATGTTTTTCCCGGATAGATACGTTTTCATTTATTTTTTAATTCCAGTCAAAGCAAAATATCTGATTGCTATCCTCGTTATTTTCGAATTCATGTCCGTCTCCGAGCCGTCAGTTGTTGCTCATCTTGCTCATATCGGCGGTGCGGTCTCCGGTTTTCTCTTTTTGATCCTTGATAAAAAAAATCATTTCGGTTTTAGAACTTTGATGAACAATTTTAAAAAACCAAAAGGCTTTGGCTCAACTTACAATTTCAGAAGACCGGCTGCGCGGCAGAAAAACGATATTGAAGATGCGGAGTTTTACGATGTTACGAATAAAACCGAAAATGAAGATGAAGTAGCTCAAGAAGAAATTGATAAGATACTCGATAAAATCAGTCAAAGCGGATACAAAAATTTAAGCAATCGTGAAAAGAAGATTTTATTTGAAGCGAGCAAACGTAAGTAGAAAACTCACTCTGTTTTTTTTGACCGCCGCTCTTTTGATAATTTCAAATTGCGGCGGCTCTATTGATGAAGACAAAGCCGTAAAAATTTATGTCGAAAGCGCGATTGCAGAAGAGCAGTTTTCTTACAGCGCAGATTCTGTTAAATCCCGCAAAGGGAAAATCCTTAAAAAATATCAAACCACCCGTCAAGATTACGAAGCCTATCTAAAAAATTTAGAATACGATGAAGAGAAGTGGGCAAGTTTTTTTAAGAGAGCAGATGAATATCTAACCGACCTCAAAAAGAGTGAAGCAATCAAGTAACTTTATGTTTTGTTAATGCAATCCGCAGTTTAGCGTAACTGATTTTCTCGTTCGTTGCAAAACGCAGTTCCTTCAAATCGGTAATCCCTTCGTTAATTTTTTTGTTAATCATTTCCAATTCATTCTTATCGAACAAGTAATCTATTTCGGTGTTTGGTTTGTATTCGAGCAAAGTTTCAATCTGCATTGATACAACCGACTCCGGCAGTTTTGCAAGTTTTGCAATTTCTTCGAGCGGATATTTTTTTTGCACGAGTTCATAAATCAAGATAATGCTTTCGGGCAGACTCTCTTTTTTTACTTTGTCGGAAAAATCATTCTGTGCGGAAAAATCTCTGATTGCATTTATAAAATCTTCACCGATTTTATTCAGCATCCGCTGGCTGAATCCTTTGATGGAAAGCAGATCGCTGTAAGCCGTAGGTTTGTGTCTGCAAATTTCTTTTAATACTTCGTCCGGACAAATAAGCTGTGGCAGCTGGCTGAAACGTGCCGAAGCTTCCTTCCGTATTTGCCGCAAGATATTGAAAAGCCGTAATTCCGATTCATAATCTTTATTGGAAATTTTTTGCGGCGGTTCTTCTAAAATATTTTTATCGTGATTTAAAACCGAAAGCTTTGTAGAATTATTAACGTATTCTATTTTTCCCCTTGCAATAAGATTTGCAACCGTGCTCTCTATTTCCTTTTTGCCGTAGTGAGTTAACGATGAGTACGAAGATAAATCGAGCAATTCTTTCTTCCTCGATTTACCGAGAAGTCCGTCAACTAAAGTTTTTTTGTCGAGTGAGATTTTTGATTCGTTAATGAAACTCAAAATATGTTCTTCGATAAAATCGGTTGAATCGTGTTGAAGAGACTTGCCCGTGCAATTATCGCACTTGCCGCATTTGTAATTTTTAACATCTTCGCCGAAATAATTGAGTATGTATTTAAATCGGCAGTCAGCAGCAAAAGCAAAATTAATCATCTGTTCCAGTTTATTTCGGTTGTGATCGGCAAGCTGTGCAGATTTTTGGAAATTTAATTTCAGGTCGTCTGATTTTTGCCGGTGTTGTAAAATTCTGAATGAAGGAACTTTCAACGGTGCTTTGTAAGAAATTATTCCGGCGTTGTTCAGAAAATTCAAATTGTTCACAACTCTTTCTCGGTCATCATTTAAAATTCCGCTGAGTTTGGAAATGTTTATTGAAGTTTCCGAACCGAAAATACTTCCGCCGTATTCGCGCACGAGAAGTAAAATCAAATCTTTTATTTCGTTATCGTCCATCGTTTTGATGTATCCGTTCAATCTCTGCGGGTGAATCAAAAAACGAGCAGCGTGTTTATTCTTATTCTCTTTTCTCGTTTCAACGTATGCGGAATCTTCAAGAATTTTTATCGAGCTTTCGAACAAAGCTTTTGAAATTTCTTTGATGCCCATCAATTGCAAAAGACCGTTCTCGAAAGGAATATCTTTTCCGCTAACGTTCCCTAGTGCAATGTTTCCGTAATCGCACAAAGCATTGTAAACTGTTTCAACTTGTTCACGGGACGGATAAGAATTACGAATAAAATATTCTTGAATTTGTTTGTCGTTTTCATCATAGAACAGAAAAGTTTGGGAATCGTTTCCGTCTCTTCCGGCTCTTCCTATTTCCTGATAATAATTTTCGATGCTCGGCGGTAGATTGTAATGCACAACTGTTCTGATATTGCTTTTATCGATGCCCATCCCGAAAGCATTTGTTGCGGCGATTATGTTAATTCTTCCGTTCTGAAAATCATCTTGAATTATCCTTCGAAGTTCTGCCGTCAACCCGGCGTGATAATAAACCGAATCAAAATTATTTGCACGGAGATGTTCGCAGACTTCTTCGGCAAGCTTTCTTGTAGCAGTGTAAATGATTGCCGGCTGTTCAATCTTCTTAAACAGTTGTATTAATTTTTCTCTCTTCTGATTTGTTTGAACAACACTTACAGCAAGATTTTCCCTCTCAAATCCTTTTACAAACACAAGTGGATTTTCCATCCCCAGTTGCTCGATAATATCGTTACGGACATCTTCTGTAGCTGTTGCAGTAAAAGCAGCAACGGATTTTATGCCGGAAGACTCGATAAAATTTTTGATCTTCCGGTAACTCGGTCTGAAATTATGCCCCCACTCGCTGATGCAGTGTGCTTCATCGATAAAAATATAGTCCGGCTTCAAAGATTTGATTCGTTCGGGAAAAGAATAAGTATCTAATTTTTCGGGCGAAACATAGAGCAATTTAATTCTGCCATTGGCAGCGTCGTTTAAAACTTTTTCACTCTCTCGAAAGTCTAATGTGCTGTTGATAAAAGCGGAAACATTACCAATCCGGTTAAGCGAATCTACCTGATCTTTCATTAAAGCAATCAGGGGGGAAATTACAATTGAAAAATTCAGCGAGAGGAGCGCCGGTATTTGATAGCAGATCGATTTTCCGCCGCCGGTGGGAAGTACCGCAAGTACTTCCTTGCCGGATAATATTGAATTAATTATCTCTTCCTGACCCGGTCTAAAATTTTCGTGTCCGAAAAACTGTTTTAATAATTCTTGCGGAGACAAGCAGAAGTACCTTTGAATAGTTGTTTTTAAAATTTATTTTGAACCAAAATAAAAATAGTGATCGAAAGATGCTTAATATAAACCGTGTAGATAAATCCTTCGGAAATTTACAAGCTCTCACAAATGTAAGCTTAAAAATTGAGAAAGGTGAATTCTTCGGGCTGCTCGGGCCCAACGGCGCCGGCAAAACTACATTGATGAATATTATCATCGGTTACTTTGCCGCCGATACCGGCACGGTTTCGGTTGACAGCGAAATGATGACTTACGAAAATTTAACGATGCGAAAAAAGATCGGCTACGTTCCGCAAGATATTTCGCTTTATCTCGAATTAACCGCACAACAGAATTTGAAAATATTCGGACAGCTTTACGATTTGGAAGGCGCGAGCCTCAATAAAAAAATTGATGAAGTACTCGATCTGGTTCAATTGAAAGAAAGAAGCGGTGACCGTGTAAAAGAATTTTCCGGAGGAATGAAACGCCGTTTAAATCTTGCAGCAAGTTTATTGCACGATCCGCAAATGCTTTTGTGCGATGAACCGACAGTTGGTGTTGACCCGCAGTCGCGCAATGCAATATTTGATATGCTGAACCAGCTCAACCGCTCCGGCAAAACAATTGTGTACACAACACATTATATGGAAGAAGCCGAACGGCTTTGCTCGCGGCTTGCAATTATTGATCACGGAAGAATTATTGCAAGCGGCACACTGATCGAACTAATTAATCTGCTGAATCAAAAAGAAACTTTGAAAATCCAAAAGAATGCTCACACGCAAAATAAAATTCAGGCACTCGGCAAACTTGGGCATTTATCCGAAACCGATTTTTATTATGAACTGCTGCCGAATGATTCGTACTTGCTTCATTCAAAAATTTTTGCGGAAATAGAGACTGCCGGCATCCCGAATCAATTTGTAGAAATCAGCCGCGCATCGCTGGAAGATGTTTTCTTAAACATAACCGGAAGGAGTTTGAGAGATTGAAAGCTATATACAATCTTATCATAAAAGATTTAATACGATTCTTGAACGATAAACCGGCTGTACTGCTGACGTTTGTTGTACCGATGGCTTTGATTGTAATTTTTGGAAACATATTCGGCGGAAGCGGACCGCGCGGCAAAGTGGGGATTATTCTCGTTAACGAAAGCAGCACGCCGGTATCACGAATTATCGAAACCAAACTTGATACTGCACAGTCACTGCGCATAATTAAAAAATATCTTCCGGATGATGGGAAGGATTCACTGAAATTTACAGAAGACATTGCCAAAGAATATGTGCGCACCGGAAAAATTTCTGCCGCCGTTGTAATGCCGAAAGATTTTTTTGCGGATACATCCGGCTCGCTCAAATTCAAATTCTACTACGACCCTAAAAACGAAATCGAGTCGTCAATAATTCAAGGACAAATGCAGCAAGCAATAATGAGCGGTGTACCGCGCTTAATGCCCGTATTGATGACACGAAGAGCAGTTAACTTTATCGGCAGCGACAGTACAACAATGTTTATCAAAAATATCAGTTCGCTTCTCGAAAAATATTTTGATCTCTCCGCAGATTCACTTATGAGGAGTTTCACTCAAGTTGATACTGCCGCGCTGATGGATTCATCTTTACAACCGGATTCAAGCGGCGGCACACAGATGCTGAGCAGTTTAATCAGGTTTGAAAGCGAACAGCTTGTCGGCGCTCAAGTTGCCAACCCCGGTTTAACACGAACAGTAGGCGGCTGGGCAATGATGTTTTTACTTTTCTCGTTAACCGGTGCGGCTACTTCATTGTTCGAAGAAAAACAAGAAGGAACTTTGAAGCGGCTACTTTGCATGCCGTTGAACCGTTCGCACATTCTGTGGAGTAAATATATTTACACGATGCTTTTAGGAATGGTTCAGCTTTTTGTTCTGTTTGTTTTTTCGTGGGTGCTTTTTAAAGTTGATGTGTTTTCAAATCTGTTCAATCTTTTGATTGTAATTTTTGCGTCGTCTGCCGCAGCAGTTTCTTTCGGAATGCTGATAACATCTCTCGCAAAAACTATTAATCAAGCCAACGGAATAAGCACACTCGTAATTTTGGTCATGTCCGCAATCGGCGGCTCGTGGTTCCCGGTTACGTTATTGCCGGAATGGATGCAAACGATATCGAGAGGAACACTCACGTACTGGTCGGTTGAAGCATTTTTACAAGTGTTGTGGCGCCAGTCAAATTTTGCCGGTATTGCTAATCATGTTGCAATACTTCTTTCGATTGCTTTCTTAATTAATTTTTACTCGTTGATTAGATTTAAGAACGGGAAAGTTTTTTAAGTACATCAAATCCTTTTTGAAAAGAATTCTCATTGTCTTCACGTTTTTTTTAATTCTAATAATTGCGGGAAATAATCCACTCATTTCGAAAAGAAAATCCAACAATTTGATGGTATAAATTTTGCGATAAGAATGAATCTCGGAAGAGTTTTAGATATTTTTGAATCAACAAAACAAATAATTCTGATAATAGAGAGATAAATATGGCAGATGAAAAACTTAAACTGGAAGACTTACTAAGCGGAGTTCAAAGAAACGATGAAGACGGCAGAATCGATTACGTTGCTATCATCGGCGGCGGATTGATGGGACAGGGAATAGCTCAAACTATTGCTTCTTCCGGTTTGGATGTTTTGATAGTCGAAAAAAACGATAAAAGAGTTACGGCTTCACAAGCAATATTGAAAGCTTCGATGGAAAGAGAAATTGCACGATGGGCAATGACACAGAGTGAAATGAAATCAATTTTAAGCCGTGTGAAATGGACAACAGATATCAACGATGTTACAGATTGTGATTTAATTATTGAAGCGGTTGACGAAAATTACGAACTCAAGAAAAAAATATTTAAAGACCTCGATAAGATTGCCAACCACGAAACAATTTTTATCTCCAACACATCGACATTAAGTTTAACAAAGATTGCCGAAGTGACTAACCGAAAAGATAAAATTATCGGTATGCATTTTTTGAACCCGGTTCCCAAAGTTCCGCTTGTTGAATTGATAAAAGCTTTGGATACTTCCGACAAAACCGTTGAGGTAGTAAAAAAGTTTGCAAAGAAAATAGGAAAGACTGCTGTCGAAGTTTATGAGTATCCGGGATTTGTCACTACTCGTGCGATTGTTCCATTATTGAACGAAGCAATGCACATCTTGCTTGAAGGAATTGCATCGGCAAAAGATATCGATACGGCGATGAAACTCGGTTACAATTTCAAAACCGGTCCGCTCGAAATGGCTGACTCGATGGGATTGGACGAAGTGCTTGCATGGATGGAAACTTTATGGAGTACGCTCGGCGAACCGCGTTACAGACCGAGCCCGATACTTCGCAAATTGGTTCGTGAAAGAAAACTCGGCAAGAAAACCGGCGAAGGTTTCTTTAAATATGATGCCGATGGAAAAATTATCGAGTAAAAATTGAGGATACAATGAAAATCTTAGTTTTGAATTGCGGAAGCTCATCAATAAAATATCAGTTCATCGATACGGAAAACCGTGTTGCACTTGCAAAAGGAATGGTTGAAAGAATCGGAATGTCGAGCGCAGTATTAACGCATCAGCCGCTCAATAAAGAAAAGATTCGTATTGTCGGTGAAATACTTGATCACTCAATTGCAATTGAATATGTTATTGCAGTTTTGCTGAGCCCGAATCATGGCGTAATAAAAGATAAAAAAGAAATTGATGCTGTCGGTCATCGTGTTGTTCATGGCGGCGAAACATTTTCCGGCTCGGTTTTAATCACAGATCAAGTGATGAATGCGCTCAAAGATAATATTGAACTTGCACCACTTCATAATCCGCCGAACATAAAAGGTATTCAGGCAACAAAAGATCATCTGCCGGCAACTCCTCAGTGCGGTGTTTTTGATACGGCGTTTCATGTTAAGATGCCGCCGCGCGCATATCTTTACGGCATTCCCTACGAGCTTTATAAAAAATATAAAATCCGCCGTTACGGATTTCACGGAACATCGCATCGTTATGTTTCCGAAAGAGCCGCGGCGTTAATCGGCAGACCGATTGAAGAATTAAGAATTGTCACGGCACATCTCGGCAACGGATGCAGCATGGCGGCGGTTGACCACGGTAAATCCGTTGATACAACAATGGGCTTTACTCCGCTTGAAGGATTGATTATGGGTACAAGAAGCGGCGATATGGATCCATCCGTAATTCTTTACATCATGGCAAAAGAAGGGCTTTCGCTTTCCGAAGCGAACACACTTTTGAACAAACACAGCGGATTGATCGGAATCAGCGGAGAAAGCAGCGACATGCGCGAAATTGAATCCGCAATTGCCGAAGGAAACAAAAAAGCCAAATATGCTTTCGATGTGTTCACGTACAAAATAAAAAAGTATGTCGGTGCGTACGCCGCTGCAATGGGCGGTTTGGATATGCTCGTTTTCACCGGTGGTATCGGAGAAAACTCAACACTTGTTAGAAAAGATGTTTGCGCCAACATGGAATTTCTCGGAATTAAGTACGATGAGAATTTGAATAACAACGTACTGGACGAGTGCGAAATTACTGCCCCTGATTCCAAAGTAAAAGTTCTGCGCATTCCTACAAACGAAGAACTTGTTATCGCACTCGATACCGAACAAATTGTGAATGAGCAGTTAACCCCCGAACAAGTTAAATAGTTTTTAGTAGAAATAGTATTTATTAAATCCCACTTTATAGGTGGGATTTTTTATATTTGGGTGTCCGCAAAAATGTGTCCCCAAAAAAGTTTTGTTAAATTGATTCGCAAATAATCGAAGATTATGATGGATATAAATTCATTCTTATTAACATTTATTCCTCTGTTTGTTGCGATTGATATTATCGGAACAACGCCGATCTTTCTCGGGTTCACCGAAGGTGTTTCCAATTTCCAGCGGAAGAAATTGATTCTCGAAGCTTGCTTGACCGCTTTCATTGTAGCTGTTGCATTTTTGTTTGCCGGCAAAGCCGTGTTAAGATTTCTCGGAATCACGATTAATGATTTTAGAATTGCCGGCGGATTGGTGCTGCTGATCCTAAGCATCAATGATATTCTTTCCTCTTCCGAAAACAGAAGAAACCCTCACACAAATATTGGAATTGTTCCGCTCGGAATTCCATTAATAATGGGACCGGCGGCACTTACTACAATTTTAATTCTCGTTGATAAATACGGTTACATTTCGACAATTATTTCTATGCTTGCAAATTTTACAATCATCGTTTTGATTTTATCGAATGCAAAATGGATGACAAAAGTAATCGGCGACGGTGGTGCGAAAGCATTTGCAAAAATTGCATCTCTGTTTCTCGCCGCTTATGCTGTGATGATGATACGCGAAGGAATTACAATAATAATAGATACGCTTTGAGTTATAAAATTTTTTTGGAAGAAATAATTTCATTGAGAGTTTATTATGAAGAAAGAACTCATTGAGGAACTATTTCAGAAATTTGAGAATGCATGTTATGCTTTGCAAGGTGTTGAATGCTGGAGTGCTCGCGAATTACAAGCCATTTAGGATTATGCAAAGTGGGATAACTTTTGGAATGTTATTCAAAAAGCAAAAAAAATCTTGTTTAAATGCCGGAGAAAATGCTGCCGACAATTTTGCCGATATCGGGGAAATGTGGATGAACTCCGAAATATTAGAATCATAGAAAAAATTGCCACGAGATTTTCCGTGTAAACGGAATCCCGCAAAGCGGTGATATCTCGTGGAATAATTTTAAAGATTAAAAACGGCTTTAGCCGCAATTGACAAATTCTCAGAGAATGATTTATTGTTTTGTGTTCATCAAAATGATATTGATGATTTAATTCAAACAATAAAATAAGAGATTAATCATGGAACTACATCTTAAAGATAAAACCGTACTTGTTACTGCGGCAAGCATGGGAATTGGCAGAGCAGTGGCAGAACTTTTTATAAAAGAAGGATGCAAAGTTGCCATTTGTTCGCGAAACAAAGAAAACCTTTTGAAGACTGCACAAGAAATAAAATCTCTTTACGATATTGAACCGCTCTGGTTGATCTGCGATATCAACAAAGCTGCAGAAATAGAAAACGCGGTTAATGTTGTCCGGCATAATTATGGGGATATTGATATTCTTGTAAATAATTGCGGCGGACCAATGCCCGGCTTTTTTGAAGACCTTGCAGATGAACATTGGCAAGACGCATACGAACAAGTTTTGATGAGCACTGTCAGATTTTCGCGGCTCGTTTTACCCGGCATGAAATCCAAAAACTGGGGGAGAATAATTAACATCACATCGCTGGCTGTCAAACAGCCAGTTGATAATTTGATTCTCTCAAATTCATTACGAAGCGGAGTTACTGCTTTCGCAAAAACTTTGAGCAATCACGTTGGGAAGTACAATATTACAGTTAACAATGTAGCGCCGGGCTATACACTAACATCGCGTCTTTACGAGCTGGCAGTAACGCGTGCAAAGCACAGCGGCGAATCGCATGAGCACGTTCTCGCTTTGATGGCAAATGATGTTCCGGTAAAACGTCTTGCGCGCCCGGATGAAATTGCTTCGCTTGTTGTTTATCTCGCATCCGAATTAGCGGCTTACATTACCGGTTCAACTATTGCAATCGACGGCGGCATAATTAAATCAACTTATTAAAAGCGAGTGTAGAACGAAGAGTGATGAGTGCAGAGTTATAAATATAGATAGCGATGAGTTGTCAAAATTTTTGCTATAAGCTCTACGCTCGTCACCCTTCACTCTACACTCGTTTTTTTCCTCAAAACAGAGGACACCTTGAAAAAAGAAATTGAACTAATAATTCCACCCGATTTTATTAACGATTATTCATATCTGCAAATAGAAGCTTCCAAAAAATTAAAAGCTGCGCCGGAAGAAATTAGAGCAGTTCAAACAATCCGCAGATCAATCGACGCACGAAGTAAAAATCCAATTTACAGAATTAATGCGCTCGTATATTTAAACGAAGAACCCTCCTTGGAAAAAAGAGAGATAAAATTTTCGCATGTGAAGGGTGAAAAGCAAATTGGAGTGATTGGTTTTGGCCCGGCTGGAATGTTTGCTGCGTTGAGATTAATTGAACTCGGTATTAAACCGGTAATTTTTGAAAGAGGAAAAGATGTACAAACTCGCAGAAAAGATTTACGCGCAATTCAACAATTCGGCAAAGTTAATCCCGATTCTAATTACTGTTTTGGCGAAGGCGGCGCCGGTACATACAGCGACGGCAAACTTTACACGCGTTCAACAAAACGCGGCGATGTCAACCGAATATTAAATTTGCTCGTTCAGCACGGCGCTCATCAGGAAATTTTAATTGATGCTCATCCGCACATCGGTTCGAACAAACTTCCGAAACTTGTTGCAAATATTAGAGAAACAGTTTTGCAATGCGGAGGCGAGATACATTTCAATTCGCGGGCAACGGATTTTATTGTTGAGCAAAATAAAGTTAAGGGCGTTGTTGTAAATGATGAAAAAGAATTTTTGTTCGATGCTGTGATACTTGCAACCGGTCATTCTGCGCGCGATATTTTTTATCTGCTCAACAAAAAAGGAATTAAACTCGAAGCCAAATCTTTTGCTATGGGCGTCCGCATCGAACACCCACAGAGTTTGATTGATGAAATTCAGTACCACACAAAAGAGCGCCATCCGAATTTACCAGCATCAAGTTACAATCTTGCTTGCCAAATTGGTGAACACGGCGTTTATTCTTTTTGCATGTGTCCGGGCGGAATAATAATTCCGTCATCGACAGCGCCCGATGAACTTGTATTAAACGGAATGAGTGTTTCGCGTAGAGATTCTCCATTTGCAAATTCCGGATTAGTTGTTTCTATCGATGAAAATGATTGGCACGAATTTAAAACGCACGAAGTGCTTGCCGGATTGGAATTTCAAAAAGAGATTGAACGAATTGCATTTGCCGCCGGCGGAAAAAATCAAAGTGCGCCGGCACAGCGCATCACTGATTTTGTGAAAGGGAAAATATCTTCAACTTTGCCGGAGACTTCGTACATACCGGGAATTGTGAGCGCACCGCTTCATGAAATTTTGCCAAAAACAATTTCTACCGGGATTAGAAAATCACTTTTCGAGTTCGATAAAAAAATGAAAGGATATTTTACCGAAGAAGCTCAAATACTTGCCGCAGAAACCCGCACAAGTTCACCGGTACGAATTCCGCGCGACAATACAACTTTGATGCATGTTGATGTTGAAGGATTGTTCCCGGGAGGAGAAGGCGCCGGATATGCCGGTGGAATTGTTTCAGCCGCAATCGACGGAGAAAATTGTGCCGATGCAGCGGTAAGATATTTGCGATAGATCGAAGAAAATTTTGATAGGGTTATTTTTTTGTAGTAGGGACACGGCATGCCGTCTCCCGGCAAATTTATGATGAGGAAAATTATTCTTTCACTCTCTCAACATATCCGGCAGAGCGTGTGTCGATTTTGAGAAGGTCGCCTTCGTTTACAAAAAGAGGAACGTTAACAGTTGCGCCGGTTTCAAGCTTTGCCGGTTTCAATGTATTTGTGGCGGTGTCGCCTTTAACGCCGGGTTCGGTATAAACAACTCTTAGATTTATAAACACGGGAAGTTCAATTGCAATTATAACAGTATCATCAAAAAGAATATCGATGTTGGTATTCTCTTTTAAAAATTGTTGACCTTCGCCGATTACATCGGGTGATATATTTATCTGTTCGAATGTTTCATTGTGCATGCAAACAAAATCCTTACCGTCGCGATACAAGAATTGGTATATATGTCTTTCAACGCGTACGTCATCTATACTTTCTCCGGCACGAAAACGGTTTTCCAAAACTTTTCCGGTTTTCATGTTTTTCAATTTTGCACGGACAAACGCGCGCCAGTTGCCCGGATTAACATGTTGAAACTCAACGAGTGTCCACAATTCATTATTCCATCTAATGACCATGCCCGGTCTGAAATCGGCTGTTGTAGCCATCCAATGATTCTCCTTTGTTTCTAAAATTGCGGCTCAAAGATAGTAATTCGGTCTCTTTTTTACTAATGAACGAAAGATGTCATGTAATTTAGAAATAATGTTTTGTCTCCGTGAATCTCTGTGTAATTTTTTATTTCACAGAGAACGCGGATGAATCACCGAGTTCCGCAGAAAAGTATAAAAATTTTGTAATTTGTTTACGCAATCTTGAAGCCGGCAGAGGAGAGAATTTGTTTTGCGGTTTGTGCGGCAGCTTCATTTTCAAAAGAGATTCTGAATGTACCGCCCGAACCTTCTCTAACTTTCAGCAGTTCGATATCTTTTATGTTGATTCCTTTTTCAAAAAGAGAAGTAGTAAGTTTTGCAAGTACGCCCGGCTCATCTTTTACGAAAACATAAAGATCAACAAGCGAGTGGATAAAACCTTTTGTGCTTTTCGGAACTTCATCACGTTTGATTCTTGCGCTCTCAAATTTTTCCGCAATCTTATCGAAAGAACCGTTTGCAATATTTTTTTTCATCTGTTCGAGATCGTTGATGAAATTATCGATTGCTTGAATAATATTTTTGTTGTTCTTTCTAATTATCGGCTCCCAGATAGAAAAATCACTTGCGGCAATCCTCGTCATATCGCGGAATCCGCCGGCGGCATAATCAAAAAAGTTGATGTTGTTTTCTTTCAATCCGGCAGAATTGATTAACGATACCGAAACAAGCTGCGGCAAGTGGCTCACCGAAGCAACAATTATATCGTGCACTTTCGGATTTAAGTAAGCGGCACGCGCACCAAGCCGATGAATCAATTTTACAAACTCATCTATAACCGGATATTCTTTTGCAGATTCACCGATGATGTAAATACAATTTTCGAAAAGCAGCGGATCGGAATTTTCGTAGCCGCCTTTTTCTTTGCCGGTCATCGGATGCCCGCCGATGTAAAATCCGTTTCGCTGTTTCGATTCCCAAATTTCCTGAAACACGGATTTTACACTGCAGACATCGGTTAATATCTGATTCGGTTTCAATTCTTGAACAAGTTCTTCAAAAATTTTTATTGTTGAATCAACCGGCAGACACAAAAAAATCAGATCACTTTTTAAAGCGTCACGGTACGAATGAAGTTTTTCATCAATCGTACCTTCGGAAATAGCTTTGGTTAAAGTCTCTTCAATATCGAATGCGGAAATTGTGAAATGAGGCATTGCATTTTTAAGTGCCTTCGCAATTGATCCGCCGATCAAACCCAATCCGATTATCGAGACGCTTTTAATTTCCAACTTAGATTGTCCTGCCAATTGCTTGTGCAATTAATTTTAATTCATCAACAAGTTTGAGGAAAGTATCGGGCAGCAGCGCTTGCGGTCCGTCCGATAAAGCTTTTTCGGGATCGTCATGAATTTCGATCATCAGTCCATCGGCACCGGCTGCAACAGCGGCACGCGCCATCGGAGGAACTTGATCGCGCAACCCGGTTGCGTGAGACGGATCGGCTATTACCGGCAGATGACTTTTTTTGTGCACAACCGGAATCGCAGAAAGATCGAACGTGTTGCGTGTATAACTTTCAAATGTTCTTATTCCACGCTCGCACAAGAAAACATTTTTGTTGCCGTTGGCAAGAATGTATTCCGCAGACATCAGCCATTCTTCAATTGTTGCCGCGATGCCGCGTTTCAACATTACCGGTTTGTTAGTTGTGCCGAGTTCTTTTATTAAAGAAAAGTTCTGCATGTTTCTTGCGCCTACTTGAAAAATATCAGTGTACCGTTCAATCAATTCGATGTGTGCGATCTGCATAACTTCTGTAATAACGAGGAGATTATATTTATCAGCCGCGGCGCGCATTAGTTTTAATCCTTCTTCGCCCAATCCCTGAAATGAATAGGGAGAAGTGCGCGGTTTGAAAGCCCCGCCTCTTAAAATTTTTGCGCCTGATTTTGCAACAATTTCTGCAAGCCTGAATATTTGGTCTTCGTTCTCGACGGAACACGGACCCGCCATCAACATAACCTGATTGCCGCCGATCTCGACATCTTTAATTTTTATCACCGTATTCTTTTCATGAAAACTTCTGCTTGCAAGTTTAAATGGTGTCGTAACGCGGTAAACGTCCTCAACGCCGTCAAGTATGCTTATAGTTCTTGTATCGAAATTCGGTTTTACACCAATTGCACCGATAATTGTCTTTTCCGCACCGACAGATTTGTGTACTTGAAAGCCAAACCCTTCAAGATGTTTAACAACATTTTCTATTTGTTCCGGTGTCGCATTCTTTTCAAGTATTACTACCACTTTATACTCCTTTGTTACTTTTTATTCGTGAAATTTTTTCTCGCCGGCTTTTATTTCAACCGGTATGTAATCTTCTTTTGTCGGGATTGCACAAGAATATTTTGGACTGTACGCGCAGTACGGGTTATACGCCGCGTTGAAATCAATCTCATAAATATAATTCGCGTCGTCTTTCTTTTCGAAATCTATGTAACGCCCGACTCCGTATGATTCGTTGTTTGTCGTTTTATCTGTGAACCAGATTGAATGATAAATTACATTGTCGCGTGTTTTACCTTCGTAAACATTTATCTTGTATTCCGTGCTGTTATAGTTGAACAAAACGTATCCGTATCTAACAACTTTTCTCGGCTCGCCTTTTGTTCCGTAAATTGTAACCGTGTCCTTCGGTTGATATTCGTACAACTTGCTTTTGAAAACGTAGCCGGGATCGATGTCAAAATATTTCAGATCATGAAATTCAACTTTGCCCTTGAAATTGAACGGGGAATCCTGACTGCTTTTCATGTACTCGTTTTTTTCTTTCCGCTGAAGTTCAACTTTTGCGATATGCTCTTTTTGTTCGGGAGTATAATTTTTGCCGCAAGCAGAAATTAAAAAAGGAAGAATAAGAACAAGAGCACGTGCATGAATTAAATTCATTACAAAAAAGTTACTCTTAGTTTTAAATACTTCTTTCTCTTGATCCCGTTTATGATCATGAAATTTAATTTGATTTTTTCTCATCAATTTTTCTCTTGAGTTCATTTAATTTATTTAGTGCATCCAAAGGAGTAAGCTGATCAATCGCGAGATCGGAAATTTCTTTCCGCAAAGCATCGTCTTTCATTTCAAACAAACTGATTTGCAGATTATCCTGATTTTTCAATTTAGCAAGTTTGGCTTTTTTCACTTCGTACGGAGTCAATTCTTTGCTTTCGAGATTTGCGAGAACTTCTTTCGCACGGCTCGTAACAAATTGCGGCAAGCCAGCCATCTGTGCAACTTGAATTCCGTAACTGTGATCTGCGCCGCCCGGCGTAACTTTGTGCAAGAAAATTACTTTATCTCCGTATTCGCGGACTTCCACTTTAAAGTTTTTGACTCGCGGAAATAACTGAGCCATTTCATTCAACTCGTGATAGTGAGTTGCGAAGAGTGTCTTTGCATTTATGTTCGTGTTCTCGTGCAAGTATTCGGTAATTGCCCACGCAATTGAAATTCCATCGAATGTACTTGTGCCGCGCCCGATTTCATCGAGCAGTATCAAACTTTTGTCTGTTGCGTTGTTCAATATATTTGCGGCTTCTTGCATCTCTACAAGAAATGTGCTTTCGCCGGCGGAAATATTATCGCTCGCACCGACACGTGTAAAAATTCTATCAACCAAACCGACTTGCGCTTCCTTTGCCGGAATAAACGAACCGATCTGTGCAAGCAAAACAATCAATCCGATCTGGCGGAGGTAAACAGATTTACCAGCCATGTTCGGTCCGGTTAAAATTATTATTTGTTCTTCCGATGAAGATAGTTTGCAGCTGTTCGGCGTAAATTTTTCACCCGGAGGAAGAATTCTTTCAACAACCGGATGCCGCCCTTCAATTATTTCTATCGAATCCGATTCATCGAGTTTCGGTTTTACATAATTGTATTCATCGGCACAGTCAGCAAGCGATTGAAAGCAGTCGAGCATTGCAACCAACTGCGCATTCTCCTGAATTTCTTTTGCCGCAGATGATGCATCGGCTCTCACCTGATCAAATAATTCATATTCAAGTTTCGCAATGTTCTCCTCGGCATTCAGAATTTTATCTTCGTACTCCTTCAATTCGGGAGTGATGTACCGCTCGTTATTTACTAGTGTTTGTTTGCGGATATAATTATCGGGAACTTTATCTTTGTTTGCGTGGCTGATTTCAATGTAATATCCGAAAATTTTGTTGTAGCCGATTTTTAGCGAAGAGATTTTTGTTCGTTCGCGTTCTGCTTTTTGCAGATTTGCAATCCAATCTTTTACGTTAGTAGATAAACTTCTCAATTCATCCAGCTTTTCGTTGTATCCATTTCGAATTACTCCGCAGTCGGAAATTGAAAGAGGCGGATCATCTGCAATTGCAAGTTCAATTTTTTCAACGAGCCAATCGAGATTATTCAAACGCTGGTTAATAGTTGTAATTGTTTCGGCAGAAGTTTGATCTAGTAATTGTTTGATGAGCGGAATTTTTTTCAGCGAACTTTTGAGATTGAGAAGTTCACGCGGATTAATTCTTCCCGTGCAGACTTTTGATGTGAGCCTTTCAAGATCGCCGATTTCTTTTAATTCGTTCTGTAAATTTTTTCTGAGCGTTTTATTGTTGAATAATTCTTCTATCGATTGCTGGCGTTTCAAAATCGGTTCGAGTTTTTTGAGCGGGGCGGTAACCCATTTTTTCAGCATTCTTCCGCCCATCGCAGTTTCTGTGCGGTCGAGAATCGAGAAGAGCGAACCTTCACGGTCGCCGTCGTTCATCGTAAAAGTTATTTCAAGATTTCTTTTTGTGGAGAAATCAAGAATCATGTAATCGGAAGGATTGTACCGGGAAATTTTATTTATGTGCGGCAAATTTGCTTTCTGCGTTTCGCGTAAATAATTGAGCGCAGCACCGGCTGAGCAGATTGCTGTTCGCAGTGATTCGATTCCGAATCCCTTCAATGTTTTTGTGTTGAAGTGATTCATTAATAATTCCGAAGCAAAATCGTAACTGTAAATCCAATCGTCAATACGCGTAATTCGCGACTGCGGAGAAAATTTTTGAATGAGCGGTTCGAGTTCATTCTTAAATTTTTTCGGAATTAAAATCTCGGCAGCATTAATTAAACCGAGTTGTTGAATGAATTCTTCTCTTTGTACTTCATAAGTTTGAAATTCGCCGGTCGATATATCACAGAATGAAAGTCCCGCATTTTCATCTTCAAGATAAATGGAAAGTAGGTAGTTATTTTTTTTGTGATCAAGAAGTTTATCGGAAAAAGCAACACCGGGCGTTACTACTTCAACTACATCTCTTTTAACAATTCCTTTTGCAAGTTTGGGATCCTCAAGTTGTTCGCAGACCGCAACGCGGTATCCGGCACGCACAAGTTTCGGCAAGTAGTTGTCGATTGCATGATGCGGAAAGCCGGCAAGAGGCACGTCTCCGGCGGCGCCGTTAGCTCTCTTTGTTAATGTAATTCCGAGAACTTTCGACGCTATCTTTGCATCCTCTTCGAACGTTTCAAAGAAATCACCCATGCGGAAAAGTAAAATTGTATCCGGGTAATTCTCTTTGATCCGGGAATATTGAGCCATTAACGGCGTTACAGACATAGTGAATCTTAAATTTTGGGCTAAAAATATACAAGAATAGTGAACGAATAACAATTTGGTGATTTCATATAGTATAATGCTTTCAAGAAAAGATTATCTTGAGTATACCAATTAATCTATTTTTTTTACATTTTAAATGTAACCAATCAAGTGAAATAGTGAATAAAACGTTTACCTATGTTGATCTCTTTGCGGGGGCATCGGGTCTCTCAGAGGGTTTCCGTGTTGCTGGATTCCAACCGGTGGCTCATGTTGAAAAAGATAAATACGCATGTCTCACAATAAAAACCAGAATAGCTTATCATTATTGTAAAGAAAATAATTTTGAAGACCTTTACAAAGAGTATTATTATGAAAAGATTAACAAAGATATTTTCTATTCAGAGATTCCCTTTTATAAAACCGAAGTCGTAATCAATGAAGAAATATCAGATGATAGATTCAATTTGATTATATCTCGAATAAATGATGCCAAAAAACAAATTGATGTGGGTGAAATAGATGTAATAATTGGTGGTCCACCTTGCCAGGCTTATTCTATAAGAGGGAGAAAAGCCAATGAGTATAAAAAAAAATATGATCAGAGAATTTATTATTACAAATTGTACGCGCGGTTTTTAAGAGAAATCAGACCGAAATTATTTGTATTCGAGAATGTTCCCGGTTTAATATCGTTTGAAGACGGCTACATTTTTGATGATTTGAGGAAAACACTGGCAGAGGAAGGGTATAAACTCGATTATAGAATTCTGAATGCCTCGGATTTCGGTGTACTACAGGATAGAAAGCGTATCATCATTATTGGATGGAGAAAGGAATTATCGTTTTCATATCCCGAATTTGAAAAAGTTAACTACGGTTCTAATAATATTGTTTATGATTTACTAACCGATCTCCCTTCGTTAAAACACGGCTCAAACAATCCACCACTTTATTATGCAGGCACTCCAAACTCTTATCTTCGTGAGAGTGGAATAAGAAATGGATTACGAAAAGTAAAGTTACATAATACCAGAACGCATAATAATATTGACATTGAAATTTACAAACGGGTGATTGAATTATGGAATGAAAAACAAAAGAGATTGAAATACAGTTCGCTGCCCAAAAGATTACGGACTCATAAAAACATAGAAGGATTTCTTGATCGTTTTAAGGTTGTTGCCGGTGATGCAAATTATGCCCATACTCTGATAGCACATATTGCGAAAGATGGTCATTATTATATTCATCCGGATATAAATCAATGTAGATCAATTTCAGTTCGGGAAGCCGCCCGGATCCAATCTTTCCCTGATAATTTTATTTTTGAGGGACCAAGAACATCTAATTTTACTCAGATAGGAAATGCAGTACCTCCTTTAATGTCCAAAGAGATTGGAAGAAAGATAAAAGATATATTATGTCAAAAAGCATAACTAAAAAAGACAATGAAATTCAAGTTACTTTTAAACCTCGTGCAAGATTACTCTTGCAGCTGGGTGATCAGCTTATCAAGAATGAGAGTATTGCTCTAATTGAATTAGTAAAAAATTCCTACGATGCGGATGCTACAAAAGTCGAAGTATATATGGAAAATGTTGAGGATTTAGTTAATGGCATAATCATTATTGAAGATGACGGTTATGGTATGGATGAGAATACAGTTGCAAATGTATGGATGGAACCGGGTAGTGATTTTAAGTCAAAGCAATTCGAACGGCGTGAAGTAAGTCCAAAATTTAAGAGACTTCCTATAGGTGAAAAGGGTATTGGCAGATTTGGTGCTCATAAACTTGGCAATCAAATTGAAATGACAACAAAAAAAATGGGTTCAAGAGAGGTTTATATTAAAATCGATTGGACACTTTTTAATAGATATAAATATTTAAACGAGGTACCTTTATCATTCCTTGTGAGGGAACAACCTTTACTATTCAAAAATGGGAAGACGGGTACTAACATTACCATTAGTAATTTAAGAAAGGAATGGACCCGCGGAGTGGCAAGAGATGTTAAACGTGCAATAACCTCACTTGTTTCTCCATTCGAAAAACATGAGTCTTTTGTGGCTGAGTTCGATATCACTGATAAACCTAAATGGTTTGATGGACTTTTAGAATGGAAAGATGTCAAACATTTTTCCTTATATCACTTTAGGGCAATCCTAAAAGATAATTCTATTGTGAGAGTCGATTACGAATTCACACCATGGGCTTCCATGTCAAAATTACCCGCCAGAAAAATAAAATATCATCTAGAAAAAAAGACAAATTCTGGTTTTTATGATTCTGAGGAAAAATTAGTTGATAAACTATCTCAATTTGAAGATAGTGAAGGTAATTATATTTCTTTAGAAAAATATGATATTGGAGAGATTGTTTTTGAAGGATATGTTTTCGATAGAGATGCGTTTATTCTTAAACTTGGTGTTGCTGATAAAAAAGGTTTCAAACAATATCTTGATAAAAATTGTGGAGTTAGAGTTTTCAGAGATGGTCTGCGTGTTTATGATTATGGTGAACCTGAAGACGATTGGCTCGGGTTAGATTTAAGAAGGGTTAACCAGCCTTCAAAAAGATTAAGCAATAATATTGTATTAGGGGCGGTATATCTGAATCGGACTTCAAGTTTTTCTTTAGAGGAAAAAACTAATAGAGAAGGATTTAAAGAAAATGAAGCTTATGATATCTTTAAAAATTCTGTTATCCATACACTTAGTATAATTGAAATATTTCGTTATAGTGATAAACAAAGATTAAGAGAAATTTATGGCCCTACGCCTAAATCTGAACCTGTTTTGCAGTTGTTAGGCGATCTAAAGAATTATATTGATAAAAAAATAAAAGACGAAGTTATCAATGATGAAATAACAAAATATTTAGGTAAGATTGAATCAGATTACAAGAAAATTAATGAAAATTTGTTAATGGCTGCTGGTGCTGGTTTAAGTATGAGTGTTGTTATTCATGAAGTTGAGAAAATAATCCTAGAAGTTGAAAAAGTGTTGATAGCAGAGAAGGGGTCTGAACGAGTAATTAAATTAGTAAAACATCTTTCATCCTTAATCGATGGCTATGCTGAAATAATTAAAAAATCTTCGCAAACCTCCGAAAATATTCTTGAAATATTAGATCAAGCTCTATTTAATACTGAATACAGACTCAGCGTTCATAAGATTAAAGTTATTAAGGCTTATAAAAACTACGACGGCAAAACAAAAACAAAATTAGCCAGAAATTTATTGATTGGCAGTTTAATGAATATAATTGATAATTCTATTTATTGGTTAGAGAAAGGAAAGATTATAAATAAAAAATTGTTTTTTGATCTTTCAGAAGAAGACAATTACACCAATATAGTTATAGCTGACAATGGAACTGGATTCTTACTTCCAACTGATGAAATAGTTGAACCATTTGTTTCTGCTAAACCTGGTGGTATGGGTTTAGGATTACATATTGCTAATGAAATAATGTCTTCGCAAGGTGGAAAATTATCCTTTCCTGATTGGGGTGATTATGATATACCTAATGGCTTTAAAGGTGGTGCTATAATAGTCTTAAGTTTTAAAAACAAATAGGTAATAATATGCAGTTACCATTTAATGGTAGAATTATAATCATTGATGATAATATTGAAGAAACCAAACCGCTTATAGAAATTCTTTCAAAGAAAAGAATTCCCTTCAATTACTATTCTGGCACGAATCAGAATGAATTCCCCGATAATAATACAGCCAATAAACTACGGGTTCTTTTTCTAGATTTAAATATTTTTGAACTTAATAAAGATGCTAAAACAGTAATTAGTTCAATTCATGGCATATTAACAAGTTTTATACCGGATAATCCAAGCCCGTATTTATTAATTATTTGGAGTAAACAAGACAAAGAATATAAACATGCTTTAGAAGATCACTTCAAAAATATAATACCCCTAAAAACTCCTTCTGAAATAATATTTTTATCAAAATCAAAATATTTCGATTACGTTGATAGCAAGTGGGTTCCCCAAACTGATTGTATCAATAAACTGACAACAGATCTTACATTAAAACTAGATAACATTTCCTTTTTGCGAAATCTAATTCGCTGGGAAAATATTGTTCATGAATCAACTACGAAAACAATAAATGAAATATCAAGTTTTTATCCTCAAAATCAAGATTGGAATAAAAATACTTTGGCAATCATATATAAGTTAGCAAAATCAATTATTGGTAATGATGATATTTTGTCGACTGAGAATGAACAAAAATTTAAAAAAGCATTTATTCATATAAATAGCTTATTATTTGATAATGTCGAAAACTTTGTTTCAGAATCCGGATTAGGTAATACTACAAATATAATAGACGGCAGAATTGATGAGGAAATTAGTATTCAAATAAATACTAAACTTCATACTAATAACAAGAATTTTTTAATTGATTCGTTTGAGCCGGGCAATTTATATTTACTTCCAATCATAAGAAATGAGCTTAATACAATTATTAGAAAAAAAGTGTTCAAGGGAAAATACGACTCATTGATGTCTTCTTTTCCTTGGTTGGTGGAGTTAGATATTACGCCGATTTGTGATTATTCACAAGATAAAGAATATATCCGTACAATATTAGGCTTGGCTTTAAGTTATGAACAAAGAAATATCTGCGAAAAAAAAGGAGACTATTTTTATTTAACGCCAACATTTAAATTCAATTGTCAAAATAGATTCTTTTTATTTGATTTTCGTCAAATAAAAACAACATCAAAAGAAGAAATTAAATCTCGAAAAATTATTCCAATACTTAAATTACGTCGTGAGTTGTGCTCCGACATTCAAGCAAGATTATCAAATCAAATTAATAGACCTGGTGTTAGCTTCGTTGAATAACCAAAATCATTTTTAAAGGATGTTATGATTTGTTTTATGTTAAAATTTTAAATTGGTTCAAAGTTAATAAAAGATATTTCATTTGGAGGGAAAACCCTACTCCTTATAAAATCATGATCGCTGAGTTCATGCTTCAACGAACGAAAGCAGCACAGGTTGAACCGGTTTATAAAAAATTTCTGAAACAATATCCTGAAGTTCTTTCACTCTCAAAAGCTAGAATCAGAAGTGTTGAGAAATATACTGCCTCACTTGGTCTTCATAAACGGGCTCGAAATTTCATTGATGCTGCAAGATATATAGTAGAAAATTTCAAAGATGAATACCCCAAGACAAGAAAGAAGTTATTGAGCATTCCTGGTGCTGGTGATTATGTTGCGGGTGCAATTATGGCTGTATGTTATAATAATGCTGATTATGTTATTGATAGCAACATAGCCCGCTTTATTAATAGATTTTATGGTTTAAAACTTTACGGTGAGGTTAGGCGTAAAAAATTAATAATTGCAAAAGCGATGGAGATTTTCAAAACAAGTAACCAAAAGGAATTTTTATTTGCTCTACTTGATTTTACAGCATTGATTTGCAAACCAATAAGACCGGGATGCTGTGATTGTCCGCTCAACAGTAAATGTAAGTATGAAGGTAAATTAGCATTGTAAATACTTCTGTACCGTACCATCAACTGATTAATCTCATAATTAATTATATTGTGCACAACAACTATCTTTTCTTGAATATGAAAATGAAAACGATCCAACTTTCGAGCAAGTTTTTTACTGACAATTCATTATTTGGCGAAAACCAATTTCCCAAATTCGAATTTCACATAGCAAAAGAAATTAGAAAGAAGTACGAAGTTGACGATGAATTATTTTCAATTGCGGGAAATGTTGTATTTACAAACAATCTTGCCGTGCGGAAATTTGTAAAAAAGATTAACGACAAAAGACCGATTGACATGCAAGTAAAAGCCGGCGAAGTAAATGCTGCCGGTCTGCTCGATGAAATTTATCATTACATGTTTAGATTGTACGAACAGCAAGTTAATCCCGGTGCTGTTAAAAAAGCGCTCGATCATCTCAACACAACTTTTGGTGCGGAGAGCACACGCAAAATTCTTTTCGATTTTGTTTCCGTATTCCCTCCGCTCGAAGTTTACAAAGGATATACAAGCTCTTTCGATTACTTAAATTCGTTCACTGCCGACCGTTCCAATGCCAGGATTGTTCTCGAAGAAATGATTTTGTTATCGTTTGCTAATATTAATCCGGCTAACAAAAATATTCTTGAACTGTTCGATCAAAATTATCTTGCCGGGAAAGATTTGTTTGTAAAATCATTGAGCACACTCGAACTCTTTTTTCAAAACGAAAAAAAGTTTGGTCCGGATAACCACGACCTCTTTACGTTTTTTAAGACGCCGATTTTTGCTAATCCCGACAGCATCGAAGCGCAGCTCGATTTTATCCGTGAGAAGTGGGGAATCCTTTTAGATGAAAAGTTTATTACGCGTTTGCTGAGCAGTAAAGATTTGATTCGAGAAGATTATTCTTTCGGAGGCTTCGGTGGAGTTGGCGGCGCACCGGCAGTCGTACCTCAATACAAAAGCAAAAAGATTGATGCAGATTTTTTGATGCTCGGCAAATCGGGTTACAAGTATGCCGCAGACGTGTGGAAAGATTACGAAGAGCCTGAAAATTTTACGAGCGATATCGATTGGATGCCCAAAGTTGTTCTGCTTGCAAAAAATACTTACGTGTGGCTCGATCAATTATCAAAAAAATATCAGCGGCACATAAAAACTCTCGATCAAATTCCGGACGAAGAACTCGATCTGCTTGCAAGCCACGGCTTTAACGGGTTGTGGCTGATTGGAATTTGGGAACGAAGCGGTGCATCAAAAAAAATAAAACATATACTTGGGAACATTGATGCAGTTGCATCTGCGTATTCACTTTATGATTATCAAATTGCATGGGATATCGGCGGAGAAGATGCATATAATAATTTGAATCACCGGGCACGTGCGCGCGGAATCCGGCTTGCGAGTGATATGGTTCCGAACCACACCGGAATTTTTTCAAAGTGGGTTGTCGATCATCCCGATTATTTTATTCAAACAAATAATCCTCCGTTTCCAAATCATCGTTTCAGCGGACCCGATCTTTCCGATGACCAATCGGTTCAATTAAGAATTGAAGACGGCTACTGGAATCGTTCCGATGCAGCAGTTGTGTTTCAGAGAATTGATAACCGCACCGGTGAAACAATTTATATTTATCACGGCAACGACGGAACCAACATGCCGTGGAATGATACCGCACAACTCAATATGCTGAAAGCTGAAGTGCGCGAAGCGGTGATACAAAAAATTTTTGAAGTCGCACGAAAGTTTTCGATCATCCGTTTTGATGCCGCGATGACGCTTGCCAAAAAACATTTTTCGCGTCTGTGGTATCCGGCTCCGGGCAGAGGAGGTGATATTCCTTCACGCACAGATTATGCAATGAGTCAAAAAGAATTTGATGAATTGTTTCCAAAAGAATTTTGGAGAGAGGTTGTTGATCGAATAAATGCTGAGATGCCCGAAACACTTTTGCTTGCCGAAGCATTCTGGCTGATGGAAGGGTATTTTGTGCGTACCCTTGGAATGCACCGCGTTTACAATTCTGCTTTCATGCACATGATGATGAAAGAAGAAAATGCAAAGTACCGCGATCTAATTTCAAACACGCTCGAATTCGAGCCGGAGATTTTAAAACGATATGTGAACTTCATGAGCAACCCCGATGAAGAAACTGCGATTAAACAATTCGGAACGGACGATAAATATTTTGGCGTCTGTACAATGATGGTTACTCTGCCCGGTCTGCCGATGTTTGCGCATGGACAAATTGAAGGCTACACAGAAAAGTACGGAATGGAATACCAGCGCGCGTACTATCACGAAGTTCCGAATCAATGGCTTATTGACCGTCATCAGCGCGAAATTTTTCCGTTGATGAAAAAGCGGTATCTCTTCAGTAATGTTACCAATTTTTGGCTCTTCGATTTTATCGACGGCTACGGGTCTGTTAACGAAAATGTTTTTGTATTCTCAAATTTTGAAAGAGGCGAACGAACACTTGTATTTTTTAATAACAAGTTCGAATATAGCTCCGGCAGAATTTTAAGCTCGTCTCCGAAACTTGTTGACAAACAATTACAAACCAAATCGCTTGCCGAAGCTCTTCAATTGAATTTATCGCCGGATCATTTTTATATGTTCCGCGAACATGTTTCCGGTCTCGAATATTTGAAATCGGGAAAAGATTTTGCAAACGGTTTCAATGTTGAACTTGGGGCATTCAAATATCTTGTCTATCTCGACTTTCATGAAATATATGATGAAGACGGTAATTGGAAAAAATTAGCGCGCCGCTTGCAAGGCAATGGTGTCCCAAGTGTTGCTCGTACTTTTGCAGAAATGATTCTCGAACCGGTTCACGCAGCGTTTGAAGAGTTGTTTGATCCGGAATCATTGAGCGGTTTCATTCAAACTTGCATACTTGATGAGGATGACGAACAGAGCAAAGAAGCAAGAATTAAATTTATTGATAAAAAATACGGCAAGCTGTTAAAAACTTTGAAGGCACATACCGGACAATCAAAAGATATAAAACCGATTCTAAACGATTTTGATAAAGAAATTCTTGCCGTAAAATCCTTAAATGAAATTTTAGAACAATATTTTCCGGCGGAAGCAAATATTATCAATAATGAATTGCACAAAGCAGTTCTCACAAATCGTGATGCAAACTACAATGAAAACTCTTTGATGTTTGTGCTGAAACTTGCTGTCTCCAAAATTAATTGTTTGTTCGAAGGGAAAAGTGAGTTGGACAAGAAAAATTATATCGAAAAATTTCTTCTTGATACTCCGATCGGTAGAATACTTCAAAGGCTTGGCAAAGGCGGCTACGAAGTTGAACGGGGAATAACTTTCTTGAATATTTTTAATGAACGAAACGAGATCGTTGATAATTTATTTGTGAGTGATAGCGGCGGTGAAAACAAAGAAGTTTCTCACAGAAATAAAACGCTGATAAAATTTTTGGATAACAGCGATGTGAAAAATTATATCGGCGCGAATGAATATCACGGCACATTTTTTTACAGCAAAGAAAATTTTGAAGAGATTCTCTCCTGGATATTTACCTTTTCACTGCTGCAATCTGTTAATGCGAGAATGAGCAGCGGAGAAAATTCTAAAAAGAAAAACGGGGAAGATTCAACAGTGCGCATAAACGAAATTAATCTTGCTTTCGCAGCATACAAAGAAATTGTCTCTCTTTCGGATGAATCGGGTTACAAACTTGATGCGTTGATGGATAAATTACAAGAATAATAACAAGCATTTAATTTTATGGGATATGATTTCCTAAAAATTCGAGAGCACATTACTGCAGTTTCTAAGGATACTATTAATCATTCCCAGCTTACTGAACTAGTTAAAATCTCCCGTCTAATCATTCGGTCGTTTATTTATAATTATCGTTCGAATGCCCTGAAGTTACTTTCTAATCACGGTATTACATTGTTAGACTTATCTTACGACTGTATTGCAGAAGCTTTCAGACGAAATCAAGAGAACAAATTTTTTCTTATTAAAAAATTTATTTCTTCACTAAAAGAAGATATCGAAGATATTAATGAAACTAATCTCTTCCGCGCTTATAAAAGCTTCTTAATAAAAATAGCTTCAGTTCAGCTGTCCAGATTGTATTCACAATACGATCCGATCGGCGCAAAAATTATCAGAAATATTAAAGATGCTATAAATGAAGCAGCATTGCAAAAATCCGAAAAGTTCATTTTGAAAAAAGAGCTTTGTGGAGATATTCTTATTGTTAAAGAATGTTTGCCGTCGGAAGTTGTTAATGAATTCCCTTTAGAAAGACTAGAAGCGGAATTTAGTATGGACGGCAAAAAATTAAATGTTGTAAATATGCTTGATCAGCTTTACAAAATTTTGTCGGAACAAGCAGAATACAGAAAGAGTGTTCTTCTTTGGGATGTTGTGGTGTTATTCAAAAAATATTATGGTGCACTCTACGACAACAATTTTGAAATTAACGAAGACTTACTTTTATCCGGTATTAAAACCGATGGATTTGAAGAAGTAGAAATTGCTCTGCTTAAACAAAAAATCGAAAACTTTATTAAAGAAAAAATATTTCTGGACTATCTGGTTAAATCAAAATTTAATAAAGAGGAAGCCGAATCGGTTTACTCAACAATAACAGATATTGTAAGTGACTTGTGTTCGGGGGTAAACACAAAGGAGACTATTTATGATTACTTCTCACATCATTATCAAATCAGTAAAAATGATTACCTCAAAAATTATAAGACTAGACTTGAATACCTTGTAAAACTAGTACGTAGTGAGCTTTCAAACTATATGTTGAATGAAACATAATTTTTCAGCAAGGGCTTTTAACCGTTGCAATTATATTATAGAAAAGAGAAAAACAAAATGTCATTACATATTTCCGATAGTAAATTAGAATTATATTTTCTCGACAGCTCACAATTAGAATTAGAAGAGCGCGAAAAAATTGAAAAACATATTTCCTCGTGTCCAATGTGCAGTGAGAATTTTGAGAAAGTGAAGGATTATTATTCATTTATTCAAAAGAATATCAACGAAGACGAAGTTGGTGATTCACAGACTGCTAAAAAAATACTCGATCAAAACAATCCGGTTGGTGGATCCAAATTACTCTCTGAAAATAAACTTACGGTTAAAGTCTATAACGGTAATTATGAAATTGTTTCAGCAAGGGAGGAGCCGCTTGTCAAAAAAGTTGAAGACTTAATTAGAATTTACCCGTTGAGATTTGCCGGTGCTTTTGGCTTTGCCGGTTTGTTGATAGCTGTTTTTTTTATGATGTTGAAACCCGACAAAAAATATATTAATCCAACCCTTGCTGTTATAAAAGAAAACGTGTTAACTGTTTACAATGAAATGGGGGATGTGTTGTGGAAAAAAGCTGTTCCCGGTATAGAAAATTTTAGAACAGACCTTCCAAAAAATCAAAGCAATGTAAGAGGATTGCTGCTTGATGATTTAAATAACGACGGCATAAATGAATTATTAATTACGGGCAATTATTCTTATCGGGGAATTTTTGCAAGCGATACAATTTACTGTTTTGATCCATCGGGGAATATTAAATGGAAATATGGATGTGGCAGTTTTTCCGCTTTGAATACCCCAAATTGGAAACACTCGCGCTGGCAAATCACCGATTACTTTGTCGTCAAAAGCAAAAAGGAGAAAAGATTATTCGTTATTGCCGGTACGAATTTTGCCCCTTCAAAAATTTTTGAATTGGATTTCAATTCGGGGAAAATCAAACAAGAATTTTATAATTCAGGTGGAATTACCGCAGCGGTATTATTCGATGTAGATAATGACGGGTATGACGAAATAATTCTTGGCGGAATAAATAATGCATTTAGTTCTGCTTTCACTGCTGTTTTTGAACCGGATAGCGTTAATGGATTTAGTCCCTCTACGGAATTATATGTTCCTGATTCATTACAAAAAAATTCTGCTGTTAGGTACATTCTTTTCCGGGCAACCAATTATATGAAAGCTGTCAGTCTTACGGATTATAACATGGTTAATCAATTCTTAATTTCAAAAGAAGAAAAAACAATTACTGTATATGCCGAAGAAGTCCCTGGTGATACCGAATATAATGGTTCTGTTCTTTACAACTTTGATCTGGATTGGAATGTTCGTGGAGTGGTTCTATCTGATGATTTTGTTGCTAACTATAACCGTTTACTTGCTAAAGGAAAAGTAAAAGAACCGCTTGACAGCAATTACACAAAAAAACTTGCTGAAGGAGTAACGTTCTTGAAATAAAGTTTTGGAAATTAAACAGCTAAGACGCATTAAACAATGACTATACTTTCTTTTTCAACTTCTTTTATAAAATCATTTCCGGATAAATAATCACTTGTTGGATAGGGGTGGGCTTCTATAATTGGGTACTTAATATTTACTTTAGAAAACAATTTCAGATTTTCAAAAACATTATCTGTGAACTGATCCGAGATAAGCAATAAATCAATATCGGAATGTTCGTAAGCATTGTTTTTTACATACGATCCGAATAAAAATACTTTGAAAAACGAAAGTCCTTTGGAACGGCATTCGTTAACAAAATCTGTAGCTGTTTTTATTGCAATTTCTCTTGGAGCCATAGTTTAATCTCTTTTGTTTTAGCTATTATTTCATTCGTAAAATCATAATTACAAATCTGTTTCATTTTCGTTATATGTTCGGGGTATCTGCCTTCCAATTGAAAACGATTTAAATTAAGCAAGAATTCATTTTGCTCATCAGATAACGTTAGGGGTGTTTGGGATAAAAGTAAATTGAGATTATGAGTTTTCGGCGGAACGTTTGTATCGTTGTGCTTTATCCACAATGCTTTACAGATTTTTTCAATTACAAGGTGAGCAAAAAACAAAGATTGAAGATATTTCTTACCTTCAAACAGAGTATTAACCACCTCCCAGTCGTCTTCTGCTTGAGTGAGCCAATATTGAATATGCTCTTCTTTGCTTTTCATACAACATAAAACTAATAATATTTTTTTTGTGAAGCTATTTTTGATAAAACATGATTTTTTTGTGAAGGACAAAGAAAAATTTAAAAACACAAAAAAAATTTTCTGCAAATGTACCCCGGCGTGAGAATAGTATAGTAACAAACCAACAAGGAGGGCAAATGAAGGTCTATTTAATTTGGTCAGGTGAATTAAGCAGAGCTATTGCCCAAGCGTTTAAGGACTGGGTTCCAAATGTAATAAGTAATGTTGAACTTTTTTTTTCTAAAAGTGATATCAGTGCTGGTACAAATTGGTTTCAAGAAATCTCAAAACAGCTTGAAAGCACCAACTTTGGGGTAATTTTTCTTACCAAAGATAGTATTAATGCCCCCTGGATATTTTTTGAAACTGGAGCATTAGCAAAACACATATCCCAAGCTAGCATTTGCACTACTTTAATTGATATTCAAACGACTGATATCGTTGGTCCTTTAACTCAATTTCAAGCAATAACCCTGAATAAAGAGGGGATGCTTGCATTAGCTAAATCAATAAATAATTCAATAGATATACAACGTCTTCCTGACCGCATGTTATCTGATTTGTTTGAGATGAAGTGGCAAAGCTTTGAAGAAAAAATAAATGCAATTAAAATTTCAATAAAAACCGTTACTACATCCCAGGCTTCTTTACCAAAACAGACGGAAAAAGAAGTAGTTGATGAAATACTGCGATTAACGCGTTCCATGAATCAAGCGATGAATCAAGTACTGTCATACAAGAAAGAAGAATTACCCAAATCTGATGAACATGTAAAGGCGCAATTTTTAAAAGCTATTTCTACTTTAAAAATCAAAAACAGAAAAATGCCATGCAATCTTTCTCTAATTAATGATGAGATACTTAGAGAAGACGAAAACTTTGATGTAAACAAAACAAGTTTTGGTTCTTTTGTTAAACTCGCTATTTACTTTGAGGGGAAAGGAGTGATTACATTAGAAAAGCAAAATGATCATTATTACGTAAAATCAATTAATTTATGAAAGGCCAAAGCAAAATGAGAAAATTTCAAAAATAAAGTTGTCCCTTTTTAATACGAGGTTTTTATAAAATGAAATTCTTAAAAGCTCTATTAACAAGTAAGTGGATATAAATGAACGAGACTTACCAGACATTTGGCCAAACACTTAGGATGCCTTTTTTTCTTATTGCTCTCCTATTTTGGACAGTAGATGTGTTCCCTTTTATTTTCTCATTTGCGTTAATTTGTGCAGTTGGTCAGGTTATTTTATTCCCCTTCTTTTATTTTCTCGCGTTTATATTTAAAGCATTTGTAGGCGAGGGAGTGCCAAGTTTTAAAAATTACTGGATTGATTATACAGCCCGGTATCTCAGATGGCTTAACTTAGGCTACAAAAGAATTTATGTTTGGTTTATTAGTGGGAAATAATCTTACAAAAATGTGTCTTGATTTTTGGGGTGCATTACAAAAAAATTAATTCTTGTTAAATAATTCCACTGAAACGAATCTTCAATTAAAAATAAAATTTTAGGAGGCTGCCGTGAAGCTAAAAATATATTTGCTCTTCTTTTTGTTACTCAGTTCATTATCGTATTCACAACAATTTAATTTGCTCTGGGAAAAAAGTATTCACGTAAATGGTAGATTGTTTTTATTTGGAGACTTTAATAATGATAAATCATTAGATTTTGCATATACCGCCGAAGACAGTTTAATCATATTTGATAGTAACATGCACGAATTATATTCAACTGATAAAGTTCCGTACTTGGATAGATATCTAAGTCCTATTGATATTACTGGTGATGGATATGCGGAAGTTTTTGCTAGTGTACATGGTGGAGGCGGTATTGAAAAAATTGGGATTTATGATCTTATTCAAAAGGAATTTGTTTTTGAATACATTAATAAATTTGTTGGTTCCAGCAGTTGTTATTTCAGTTTAGTGGAGGATATAAATGGTGATGGTTTTATAGACATTATTATATCAAATGCTGACAGTAAAAATAATTATGATCCTGATATTACCTTATTTTTTTCAACTGATGTGCCGTTTACTAAAGTAAATAATGATTCAAATGTTCAGAATAGTTTCAAATTGAACCAAAACTATCCTAATCCATTCAATCCTTCTACAACTATTCAATTTTCTGTTCCCAAAACGGAATCAGTGACTCTTGATGTTTATGATATACTTGGAAGAAATGTAACAAACCTTGTTAATGAAGGAAAAACTTCCGGCAATTATAAAGTAGAATTTAACGGGAGTAATCTTTCAAGCGGTGTCTACTTTTATCGATTGCAAGCCGGCAATTATTCAGATACAAAAAAATTTCTTCTCTTAAAGTAATTTTAGATTAGCTTTAAAATGGGAAAGCGGTCGCTGTATTTACTATATGACCGCTTTCTCAAGAGGGGTTATGTGAGTATAAGGGAAACTTTTATTTTAATAAACGATTAAAAATGAATCCTCGTTCAATAAAGAGATAAAAAAATTATACTTTCCTAATCCCGTTCTTTGTTAAGTATTTTATGTTCTGCCTGATTTTGTTCAGCGTCAAAGATTTCGGGTTGCTTGCCCAATGGTGCAGAAGATTTCTAATTGCACCGAAGATGTAATAGCGAAATATTTTTACATCGAGGGCACTGCTGAACTCACCTTTCTCAATTCCTTCTTTTACAACTTTTTCGCCTTCGTCCAAAAATTTTTCGTAGTAATCAATAAAGTCATCTTGCCTTGTTCTTGCATGATTGTTCTGTTCATTCACAAACACTATTGCCAGTGAAGGGTTTTCTGTGAATACATCAAAGATTAGATCGATGATTCCATCAATTTTTTCAGATGCAGAAAGTGCTTTGTTGGAAGAGAGAAGTTTCAACTCGCCTAACATATTTTCCCACAGATCCTTAAATATTTTTATCAACAAATCATCTTTGTTTTTGAAATAGACATAAACGCTTCCGGTTGCAACCGATGCTTTTTCGGCAATCTTGGAAATTTTTGCTTTGTGAAAACCGTCTTCGGCAAAAACTTTTACAGCCGCTTCAAGAATATCTTTCTCTTTATTTCCTTCTTTTATTCTCATGCAGAGTGATTACTGAATCGTGATTCAAAAATAAAATAAATGATATAACATTGTCAACAAATCAGCGGTTAATAAATTTTTGACAAAGCAATGATGAGGTGAAAAAAATGATAAACAAAAGAGAGACGGGATGTATCCCGTCTCTACGAAGAATCAATTCACGGTAACTTTTTCTTTTTCAAATTCTTCGACGAGCATTTTGTTTATTGCAGCGGCGGCGCGTCTGCCTTCACCCATGGCAAGAATTACTGTTGCGGCGCCGAGCACAATATCTCCGCCGGCAAAAATTTTATCAACGGATGTCTTCTGATTTTCATCTACTAAAATATTTCCCCACTTATTCACATTAATTTCCGGAGTTGTTTGGCTGATCAACGGGTTACTACTGTTGCCGATTGCAACTATCACCGTGTCAACTTCCAAAATAAATTCGCTATTGGGGATAACAACGGGTCTGCGTCTGCCCGAACTATCCGGTTCGCCGAGTTCGTAACGCAAACATTCCATTGAATTAACGCGTCCTTTTTCATCGCCCAAAATTCTTTTTGCATTTTGCAGAAAATAAAATTCAATCCCTTCTTCTTTTGCGTGTTCAACTTCTTCTTTGCGCGCCGGCATTTCTACCTCGGTCCTTCTGTAAACAACATAAACATTTTCGGCACCGAGACGTTTTGCCATTCGAGCCGAATCCATTGCAACATTACCTCCGCCGAGTACAGCAACATTTTTAGAAGGATAAATCGGTGTGTCTGCTTTTCCTTTTTCGAAAGCGCGCATAAGATTTGTACGTGTTAAATATTCATTGGCGGAAAAAACACCGACGAGATTTTCACCTTCTATATTCATGAATAGAGGAAGCCCGGCACCGGTACCGATAAATATTGCATCATATCCGTCTTTATCCATCAAGTCGATCAGCTTTCTTGTTTTGCCAACCACAAAATTTGTTTTGAACTCAACACCCATTGCAGAGAGCGTTTCAATTTCTCTATCAATAATATTATTCGGTAATCTGAATTCAGGGATACCATAACGAAGCACACCGCCGAGTTTATGAAATGCTTCGAACACCGTTACATGATGTCCTTCTCTTCGGCAGTCTGCGGCAACAACTAACCCAGCCGGACCACTGCCAACGACAGCAACTTTTTTCCCGGTTCCAGGTTTTATTTCCGGCACAGAAATTTTGCCGGTTGATCTTTCCCAATCGGCAATGAATCTTTCAAGTCTGCCAATTGCCACTGCTTTATCAATATCTTTTAACGCTTTGCCAACAGTACAATTTTGCTGGCATTGAACTTCTTGCGGACAAACTCTTCCGCAAATTGCCGGAAGGAGAGAAGCTTCTTTAATTACGGAGGCGGCATTTTCAAAATCTTCATGCGCAACGTGATCGATAAATCTTGGTATATCAATTTTAACCGGACAGTCTTCAACACAATTTTTCTTTACACACTGTAAGCATCTCATCGCTTCGATTCTTGCTTGTTCGAGTGTGTAACCGAGTGCAACTTCATCGAGATTGCGAATTCTTTCATGCGGATTTTGAGACGGCATTTCTTGCGGCGGAATGTGTGTCCGTTCTTTCGGTTTCATGTCGTCGATTCTGGAAATGTATTCAACAATAAGTTGTTTTGCTTCTTCGGATAATTGTTCGGCAGTTTTGGAAATCATCGCACAGCCTCCTTCTGTTGAATTTGTTGTTCGAGGTAGCATTGATGCATCGTTCTTTCAAATTCTTTGTAGGAATTGAGGCGCGAGATCATGTTATCAAAATTAACTTTGTGTCCGTCGAATTCAGGACCGTCAACGCAGACAAATTTAACTTCGTTGCCAACGTTTACTCTGCATCCGCCGCACATTCCGGTGCCGTCAACCATAATTGTGTTTAACGAAACTTGCGTAAACACTTCGTACGGTCTCGTCGTTTCCGAACAGAATTTCATCATGATAGGAGGACCAATTGCAATTACCATATTTGGTTTCGGACTTCGTTCGCAAATTTCTTTTAGCGGTTCGGTAACAAGAGCTTTTCTTCCGTACGAGCCGTCATCGGTGCATAAAATAAATTCATCTGCAATCGCTTTCATTTTGTCTTCAAGAATAATTAATTCTTTTGTGCGTGCGCCGATAATCGTAATAACATTATTGCCGGCTTTCTTCAAAGCTTGTGCAATCGGGTGAAGCGGTGCAACACCAATTCCGCCGCCAACGCAAACAACAGTTCCAAAATTTTCGATATGAGTTGGTTTGCCGAGCGGTCCAACAAGCGCCGGTATTTCTTCCCCTTCTTTTAGTAACGATAATGTTAATGTGCTTTTACCAACCACCTGAAAAATTATCGTGATCGAACCTTCGCTTAAATCTGCATCTGCAATTGTAAGAGGAATCCTTTCTCCGTAATCTTCATCTACTTGAAGAATGATAAATTGTCCGGCAGATCTTTCTTCCGCAATCAGCGGAGCGTGCAGCTTCATAAGAAAAACATCTTTCGATAACTGCTGTCTGAATAATATTTTGCTCATTTAATCTCCTCGTAATGGGCGAGAAATTTACAACCACAGCTGTCCCAAACTTTATTGACATGATTAAAACTCTTGTAAGGACGACTATATTATCAAAAAAATTATATGTTTTACAAATAACACCAACATAATTTTTTGTCGTCACAACAAGTTATTACTTGCTTTAATCAGATTGTCAAAGAAAAGTTTGGGGCAGCCATATAATTAACGACACAAAAATATGGAGTTTTCTATCTCATAAAAAAGAAAAATATCTTTTCACTGCTTTGTAAAAATTTCAGGGATTGATTTGGAAAAATGTTGATGATATAAATTTGGCTCGCTGAAACCTAATTGCTAAATTGTGCTGAAAAAAAATTTTAAAAAGGAGAATGTGTCGTGATTATAGCGGTACCGAAAGAAATTATGCCCGGAGAAAATAGAACGGCTGTTGTGCCCGATGTTGCTGCGAAGTTGATCAAAAAAGGTTTTGAAGTTCATGTTGAAAAAGATGCCGGCATCAACGCCGGATTTACGAATGAAAGATATGAACAAGCCGGTGCAAAATTATTTTCCGATCTTCATCAATTATATTCTTCTGCAGATATTGTTTTGAAAGTGCAAAGACCAACCGAGCACCCGGATTTTAAAAAGAATGAACTTGATTTGATGAAAAAGGGAACACTGCTGATAACATTTTTGTATTCGCTCCATTATCCCGAAACAGCGAAGAGAGCCGCAGAAGCCGGAGTCGATGTAATTTCTATGGACGCACTGCCGCGAACAACTTTAGCACAAAGAATGGATGCGTTAAGTTCGCAAGCAAATTTAGCCGGTTACAAAAGTGTGATACTTTCTGCAAATTATCTCCGCAAAATTTTCCCGATGATGATGACGGCTGCCGGAACAATTTCTCCGGCAAAAGTTGTGATTATGGGAGCCGGTGTTGCCGGTCTTTCCGCACTCGGAACAGCAAAACGGCTCGGTGCTGTTGTTGAAGTTTCGGATGTGCGTCCTCAAGTAAAAGAAGAAGTCCAAAGTCTTGGCGGAAAATTTATTGAAGTTCCTACCGATGCATCTATGCAGGATTCCGGCGGATATGCAAAAGAACAATCGGAAGAATTTTTGAAGAAACAGAAAGAACTGATATTCAAACATATTACCGAAGCAGATATTGTAATAACTACCGCGCTCGTGCCCGGTAAAAAAGCGCCGCTGCTTGTTACCGAAGAGATGGTAAAAAAAATGAGACCCGGTTCTGTTGTGCTCGATATGGCGGTTGAGTTCGGCGGCAACTGCGAAGTAAGCGAAAAGGGAAAAACAGTTTCAAAGTATGATGTAACAATTATCGGTGAGCCGAATCTTCCATCGCTTGTGCCGTATCATGCAAGCGAAATGTATTCTAAAAATTTGCAAAACTTGATCGAATATTTTTCCAAAGACGGAAAATTTGTTCACAACATGGAAGATGAAATTCTCAAGGGAGCTACTATTGTTAAAGACGGACAGATTCTTCACGAGAGAACGAAGGAGTCACTCAAGTAAAGCAGATACTGGCTAATCTAAAATACGAAGTACGATCCGCCGTAGGCGGAACGAAGTACGAATTAAAAATGCATGGACACATGATTGCTTAAAAGCATGGTTTAATTTAGTGTTATACTTTAACAAGTATCAAGCATCTAGTATCCCGTAGCTGATTTATGACAAAAGTACGAGAGAGCAAGAATGAAAAGAAAAACTAATAACAAAATGAATAAATATTTTTAGCGAGGAGAAAAAAATGGAAGGTGTCGGATTCATAATGTTGATTTATGTTTTCATGCTGGCGGTGTTTGTGGGGTTTGAATTGATCAGCAAAGTACCGCCGATACTGCACACGCCTTTGATGTCCGGTTCGAATGCAATTTCGGGAATTACAATTGTCGGATCATTAATTGCTGCCGGTGCAGAAGAATTTACAATAAGCACAATACTTGGAACAATTGCGGTAGCGTTTGCGATGATTAATGTTGTGGGCGGTTATCTCGTTACCGATAGAATGTTAAAAATGTTTAAGAAAAAGTGAGCGAGCCATGAGAATTCTTATTGAGATAAGTTACTTAATTTCTTCGGCGCTTTTCATCTTCGGAATAAAAATGTTGAGCTCACCGAAAACCGCACGGAAAGGTAATTTCCTTTCTGCTATCGGAATGCTGATTGCAATTGTTGTTACGCTTCTCGATCAACACGTTTTAACTTACGAATATATTTTGATCGGCGGTTTAGCCGGTTCTATTGCGGGAGTTATTTTAGCTGTTAAAACTCCGATGACCGGAATGCCGCAAATGGTTGGTATGTTGAACGGATTCGGCGGCGGCGCATCAACTTTAGTTGCCTTATCGGAATTTTATAAACTTAGCGGCAGCGTTCCAACCGAAACCGGAATTGCAATTATTGCAAGCTTGCTTATCGGCGGCGTTACGTTTACCGGCTCGATGATTGCATTCGGCAAACTGCAAGGACTTGTAACCGGCAAAGTTGTAAAATACAAAGGACAGCATGCGATCAATCTTTTGATGCTGGTTTTTGTAATTGGCGCCGGAGTTTATGTTGTAATGAATCCGATGACTACATTGAATCTTGCTTTGCTGTTAACATTTATTTCACTTGTACTTGGCGTAACACTTGTACTTCCGATCGGCGGCGCAGATATGCCGGTTGCAATTTCACTTTTAAACTCGTATTCGGGAATGGCGGGTGCAACGACGGGATTTGTTTTGCAGAACAATGAATTAATAATTGCCGGTTCGCTTGTTGGTGCATCGGGAATTATATTAACAAATATTATGTGCAAAGCGATGAATCGTTCGTTGATGAATGTAGTTTTGGGCGGATGGGATTCTGCCGGGACTGTTTCAACAGCTTCAACAACTTCTCAAAAAGGTCAGGTGAAATCAATCGATCCGGATGAACTTGCAATGATATTTGATGTCGCGGAAAGTATAATAATTGTTCCCGGTTACGGAATGGCAGTTGCACAAGCACAACATGCTGTTCGCGATCTTGTAAACTCACTCGAAGCAAAAGGGAAGAAAGTCCGTTTTGCAATTCATCCGGTTGCCGGAAGAATGCCGGGGCACATGAATGTTCTGCTTGCAGAAGCACAAATCTCATATGATAAAATGCTTGCGATGGAAGATATTAATGATGATTTCCCGACTACAGACATTGCGTTAATTATTGGTGCGAATGACGTTGTTAATCCGGCTGCGCGGCATGATAAAAATAGCCCGATCTTCGGTATGCCGATTTTGAATGTTGATTATGCAAAAACAGTTGTGATAAACAAACGCTCTATGAGCGCCGGTTATGCCGGAATTGATAACGAATTGTTTTTCTATCCGAATGCGTTGATGTATTTCGGAGATGCAAAAGATGCAGTAACTAAGTTAGTCCACGAAATAAAAAATTTGTGATTGCTCTCCTTCAAAGATTCCATCTTTAAAAAGATGGAATCTTTTTCAATAAAACTTTTTCACTTTTTCTAAACTCAAGACAAAACTCTCCGATAATAAGTATAAAAATTGGGAACAGAGGGGTGGGGTCAAAATGAATAATTAATATTTCATTCTGTTTAATTATGGAGAATTATATATATGAAAAAACTATTGGGCAATCTTAAGGTCTCACTCAAACTAACTTTAATCTCCGTTGCATTCGTAATTCCCATTCTTGTGCTTCTGTACTTTTTAACCGCAGAACAAAATATTAGAATTGACTTCGCACAAAAAGAAATTTATGGCGATGAATATTTGCGTCCGCTAAAAGGTCTTATGGAGCTGGCGCCGGATTACAAACATCTCAACCACAATCAATCAAACGGTACAACCAACAGTTCCGATGCAAAACAAGTGGAATCAAAAATAGATAATCTGTTTGCTGAAATTGAAAATACGGAGACCAAGTTGGGAGAATCTCTTAGTACTAAAGAGAAATTAGAGGAACTGAAATCAGTCTGGGCTTCTCTTAAAAAAAATCCGGGTGATTCAGAGAAAGGGAAAGAATTTATTTCAGGTATCAGGGGAATGATTTCATATGTTGGCGATAAATCAAATCTTATTCTTGATCCCGACCTCGACAGTTATTACATAATGGATGCTGTACTGCTCAAGCTTCCGGAGAACATGGATTTATTGTATCAGATACTAACTTATGGTAATGACATTGTTTTGAAAGGAAATTTAACACCCGAAGAGAAAACTGAATTGATTGTGAAAACCGGTTTGCTTAAATCGAATTCCGAAGCTTTGACTACCGGAGTGAATGTTGCGTTTGATAATAACCCGGCAGAGAATCTAAAGGGTTCTCTTGCAGACGGTTTGACTACGACAAATAACGGAGTAAATAGTTTCCTCCGGCTGGTCAATAAAAAAATTCTTTATACTGACACAATTGCTGTTTCTTCAATTGAATATGAAGCGGCGGCTAAAGAAGCGTTAAAAGCTAATTTTGATTTTTGGGATGCGGCAGCTGCTGATCTTGATGAATTATTGCAAGCACGAATTGATGGTTTCAATAGCAGCAAATATTTTACTCTTGGAAGTGTTGCAATTGTTCTTGTCCTTTCTCTAGGCTTCGTATTTTTTATTACGAAGAATATTACTACATCAATTTTGACTTTGGCAAACAGTGCAAAACAATTTTCCGAAGGGGAAAATAATATTAAAGTAGAGATTGATTCGAAAGATGAACTCGGGATGCTCGCTTCAGTTTTTAATGAAATGATCGTGAAGATTAACGAATCAATTCAGACCGTCAGGAAGGAAAAAGAAGATGTTGAGAAAAAAATAGAGATAGCTGTTAAAGAATCAGAAGAGAAAAATATTTATCTCGCAGAGAGTGTTGATACAATGCTGAAAAGCATTGAACGCTTTGCTGATGGTGATTTATCCGTCCAGCTAAACGTACTAACCAACGATGACATCGGCAAACTATACAACGGTTTTAACAAAGCCGTAATTTCAATAAAAGAACTTATCTATTCTTTAACGGATACAATAAATGCAACAACCAATGTTGCTTCACAGCTCTCTTCAAGTACGGGTGATTTAGCCGCCGGTTTCGAAGAGCAAGGAAATCAAACTTCCGAAGTTGCATCTGCAATTTCCGAAATGACCTCTACAATTTATGATACAACAAAGAATGCAAACAATGCTGCTAAAGCCGCAAACAAAGCCGGCGATTTTGCGAAGGAAGGCGGCACAGTTGTTAAAGAAACCGTTGAAGGTATGAATAGGATTGCACAAGTTGTTACCAACGCATCGCAAACAGTAGATGGATTGGGAAAAAGTTCGGATCAGATCGGTGAAATAATTCAAGTGATTGATGATATTGCAGATCAAACAAATCTGCTTGCTCTGAATGCGGCTATTGAAGCAGCACGTGCCGGCGAACAAGGAAGAGGATTTGCAGTAGTTGCAGATGAAGTTCGTAAACTTGCCGAAAGAACTACCAAAGCAACAAAAGAAATTGCCGGCATGATTAAACAAATTCAGCAAGAAACAAAAGTTGCTGTTGCATCCATTGCCGCCGGTAAAACCGAAGTTGAAAGAGGAAAAGAACTTGCCGCAAAAGCCGGTGTTGCTTTGCAGGAAATCATCAAAGCATCCGATGAAGTGCTTGGAGTTATTAATCAAGTTGCGGCGGCAAGCGAAGAGCAATCTGCAGCGGCTGAACAGATAAATAATAATATTGTAAACATCAGCAAAGTTGTGAATGATTCGGCAATGAATATGAATCACATAGTTAAAGCGTCGGAGAGTTTGAACGATCTCAATATTAATCTGAAAGAATTGATCAGCAGTTTCAGCATCAGCAAAGATGAGGTTCTTGCCGCGTAAGATTTGTAGAATTAGCAATCAACCTTTAAGGTCATAAAAGATCTTAAAGGTTGAGTTTTATTTCACAACGGCAGTGTTATAATTAATACTTGTTCGCTCTGAATTTCTATTAACGTTTCTTTTGCATCATGTTGTTTGTGCACCCACTCGGCAACAAAAAATCCAACCGCAGCACCGAGGAAAGTATCCGAGAGCCAATGTTTATCCTGATAGATGCGTGAGAACGCGGTTACAAGCGAAGGTATGTAAACAACATATTTTACAAAATCCGATTTTGAATTTTTAGAAATGATTGTTGAAAGAGAAAAAGCCACACTTGTGTGTCCGGAAGGAAGCGACCAATTGTCGTTTGAAAATTTCGTGAACGGATGAAAAGTAAAACTGCCTTCGTTTGTATATGGGCGTGATCTGCCGGTGCCGAATTTAATTATTTGAGTAACTCCCGCCGTATAAATTCCCGATTGAATTATCTCAAACGCTGTTCTTTTGTTCGAATCATTGTCTGATGAAATTCCGCTGATTGCAAAAATTCCTGAAATCAAAAGAGTTGTGTACGGCTCGCCCCAAATTCTTGCGGCTTCAATCGGGAAGCTGCTGTAGAATGACCGATCTTTCAACATTTCATTTCTTAACGGCTCATCGGCTTGCATAACGAGATAAGTTGAAGCGGCAATTAAACCGAACGTGCCAAAATCTTTTGCATCCCAGTTAAATGGCTGTTTCAAAAAATTTTCTGATTCTGTTCCAAACTGTTTTAGATTATACGATTGCTGGGAGAAAACGATTATGTGCGATGCTAAAATGAAGAGGAGCGTAAATGCGGTAAAATTTATTCTTCCGGGTAAATTCATTTGTTCTGTTTTGTTTTGATGCAAATATAAAAAGTTTTCCTTCGACTGATAAAAAATTGATACAACAATTTTTAGTTCAGCAAGTCTAAAGAACTGTAACTTATCGGGAAATAGACAAGTCTTAATCAGTGTAAAATAAACGGAGGCACAAAATGAAAATGGAATTAAGTTCGAGCTTGTTAAACAAAAAAGCGCTTTCTTTGTTGATCTTTATGGTAAGTATATTTTTTGCGGTTGATCTTCAAGCAAGTAAATTGGAACTGATAAAAGAAAAATCATTTCAGGTAAAACCGGGCGGCGGGCTGCAAGTTGAAGCATCAGGTGCCGATGTTAAAATTATGAGCTGGGATAAAGAAGAAGTCCATGTGAAAATTTTTGGCAATGAACGTGCACGGGAAAAAATGAGATTCGAAATCGAGCAGGCTGAAAACGGTGTTCGTGTTCTCGTAAAGAAGAGAAGTTCATGGTCGTTTTTTGAATGGGGCGGCTACGATGTAAAAATTGAAGCGATGGTTCCGAAAAATTATAATCCCGGTATTACAACGTCCGGAGGAGATATTTCAGTTTATAGTTTAACCGGCAGATTCGAACTAAAAACATCCGGCGGTGATGTTTCATCGAAAGATACAAACGGCGAATTGATGGTTAGAACTTCCGGCGGAGATATCACACTCACAAATCACAACGGTAATTCGGATATAAGCACTTCGGGGGGAGATATCCGCACTATTAAGATGAACGGAAATCTGAGAGCATCTACTTCCGGCGGAGATGTTGATGTTGATTGCTCGAACGGGAAAGTAAGTGTCGGAACTTCCGGTGGTGATGTTACCGTTTCATATTCCGGCGACGGCAGAGGAATTAAAGCCACAACATCAGGAGGTGATATTAGAATAAAAGTTCCGGCAGATATTAAAGCAAAGGTTGATCTCGAAACGCACGGCGGAGAAATTGACTGCAATTTTAACAACTCGAAAAACTCGAAAGTTAAACGCGGTGAGTTTCATGCAGAGTTTAACGGCGGCGGAGAACTTCTTTATTGCAGCACATCCGGCGGAGATATTATTATAACAGAAAAATAATTCCGGCGATAAAAGATACATGTGGAGACGTTCCGCGAACATCTCCACCAGTTTAGAGACGGCTCACCGGGTCGTCTCTACCTCATTTCGATAATAGTTCAAATTTTTGTCAATTGTAAAAGAAACCATTTTTAACTACCTTTTGTACAACAAATTATTTTATCAATCCCACTAAAAAGGTGTACTATGAAGCTTGATTGGAACCAGTTCATGGGTAAGACATTGAACATTACTCTTTTCGAAAACTATGGAGTGGTTTACGGTGCAAACGAAAAAGAGCATCCTACTTTTTATGAAATAGTTTTTAAGGTTGGCAAATTAACCGCCGCATACGATGATGGTCTATTGATTGAATCGAGCCGCGAACAACAAGCCTTTAATATTTTTGTCCCCTACAATTCGATAAAATGCGTAGAAATATTTTAATTCTTTTTCTTGCCGGAATTTTTTCCAATCCTCTTTTACTTAATGCTCAGGATATTCAAGTAAAAAGTCTCAGAGTTTTTTCTTCATCCGATCAAACTTCTTTTCCGCTGATTGATATTTCCAATCCTGAAAAGAGCAGTATCACGATAGAGTTCGATGTGCAATCGGAATATCAACCCGATTTTAGTATTCTCTTTAGATTTTGTGACGATAATTGGAACCCGGTGGAAAATACTTTTCTGCTCAATCCGATTCACAACACGGAATATAATTTATGGTTCGATAGACTTCCGCTGAGAATCAAAGGGGCGAAGTATCATTACTCCGGAAATTTTCCGAATGAAAATGTAACTTTTCCTTTTTCGGGCAAATGGAAATTTTTTGTTATCGATCCGCAAGAACCCGATCACATTTATGCCGAAGGAAAATTTTATGTTGTTTATCCCGAAGTGAAATTAAATACGAAGATTACGAAAGTAAGAGAGGAAGGAGAGACCTCCGAGATTGCAATTTTGGGAAGAAACATTACTATCAGCACATCTTTTACTTTGCCCGATTCATTGTTCCCTCATTACGTAAAACTTGTTGAAGTGATCGTTAATAAAAAAATTGATTACCCGATTATTGTGGATAGACTCACTTTTAACGAAGAAAGATTTTATGATTGGAACGGAAGCAGCAAATTTACTTTTACGGCAAAAGAAATTAGACCGGGGAACGAATACCGCCACACAGATTTTCGGGATGAAAATATTTTTAATCAGCCGGTAATCAATCCGCAGCGTGTTGGAATCGAAACTTCCAATCTTTTTAAAAAAGGCAGAAGAGATTTTAACGGCGGAAGCGAACTGCGGAATTACAAAGACGATTACGCTGAATATGTCGATGTGAATTTTAAAATCCGTCCGCCCGAAAATATTACATCGCCGGTATTTCTTGTCGGTTCGTTCAATGATTGGCAGGTTTTTCCGCAGTATGAAATGTTTGACGACGACGGGCTTCTATTTCTAAAACTGAATTTGAAACGCGGCGCGTACGATTACCAATTTGTTACCGGCGAAGTTATTGACGGCAAAATTGTGAACATCGATTGGAACATTCTCGAAGGAAATTTTTGGGAAACGGAAAATGATTATCACGTTTTTCTTTTTTATGAAACAAAAGAGAAAGGCGGTTACGATAAAATTATTGGATATCAGAAAATAAATTCCTGTGAAATATGGAAACACTAAAAGTTGGCGTAATCGGAACCGGACATCTCGGAAGATTACACATCAAATTATTTCAACAAGTTAGCAATTGTTCTTTGGTCGGCATTTATGACAAAGATTACGAAAAAGCAAAAAGTGCCGGCGCGGAATTCAAAATTCCGGTTTATGAAAATATCGATGACTTATTTGCAAATGTTGACGCAGTTTCGATTGTTGCATCAACAAGTGCTCATTATGATTTAGTTAAACTGGCATTCGCCAGCAGCAAACATGTGTTCGTTGAAAAACCGATAACATCGAATATCGCAGAAGCGGAAGAGCTTGTAAAAATTGCAGACGAAAGGAAATTGAATTTTCAAGTCGGACATATTGAAAGATTCAACCCGGCGCTCGTCTCGCTCGAAAAATATAATTTGAATCCGATGTTTGTGCAGACTGACCGCCTCGCACAATTTAATCCGCGCGGAACCGATGTTGCAGTTGTTCTCGATTTGATGATTCACGATATCGATATAATTTTAAGTTTGGTGAAGAGCGAAGTGAAAGAAGTGAAAGCCAGCGGCGTTGCAGTTGTATCCGATTCGATTGACATTGCCAATGCACGAATCGAATTTGAAAACGGTGCAGTTGCAAATGTTACGGCGAGCAGAATTTCCCAAAAGAAAATGCGCAAGATGAGAATGTTTCAGAGAGATGCTTACATCACTCTTGATTTTATAACCGGTTCATCGGAAGTTTACCGGCTTGCAGAGCCAAACAGTTTGAGCGGAAATTCGTATATCTCGTTTGGAGAAATCGGAGTTGGCGATAAGAAAAAAATTGTTGTGTACGAACAACCCGAACAAGTTGAAATAAACGCACTCAAACATGAATTGCAGCTGTTCGTTAATTCGATAATTAAAAAAGAAGTCCCGGCTGTTACCGGTGCAGACGGCTTGCGAGCACTCAAAGTTGCAGAGATGATTATTAATAAAATTCATGAATCGGCTTTGAAGTAAGAAATGTTTGATAACAAAAATATTATTTAGTTATAGAAAATTGGTGAGTTAAAATTGCCCCGACATTTTCCGTGTAAACGGAATTCCGCTTTGCGGCGATATGCCGGGGAGGTGTGGAAGAAATAAAGATGAACTTGGCTATAGCCAAAATTTTAGATGCAATGTGCGACTAAAGTCGAAGATTTTTCTAACTGTGTCCACGATCTAAATGTCGTGGCAATTTTTGTACATGAAAATATGCTGTGTATGAACTCAAATAAAAATTAATCTCAGCAATTCAAAACATCATGAAGTATCTTCCAATAATATTACTAATGTTAATTGCTTGCGCCCTTAACGCGCAGACGGATACTTCATTTGTAAAATCGAAAGCTGATACGATTTCGGTGCATGCAGATACACTTGCCGCCGATACTTCCAAATCCGGCAAATCCGATATTGATGCTGTTGTTACTGCAACGGCGAAAGACTCGCTCATTTACGATGTTCGTAACAAAAAAATGTTTATTTACGGTTCGGGCGATCTAAAATTCAAAACAACACAATTAACTGGCGGTAAAATTTTTGTCGATTACGATAAGAACGAACTCGAAGCATTTGGTGTTGAAGACACTGCAGATACTGCAAAATCAAAATTGAAAGACACTCCCGTTTTAAAAGAAGGAACAGACGAATACGAAGGTACATGGCTTCGATATAATTTTAGAAATCAGAGCGGATACATTTCTATGGCAAAGAATAAAGAAGAGGATTCACGTTACGAAGGAGAGAAAGTAAAAAAAGTAAACAAGGATACTTATTTTATTGATGAAGGAATGTTTACCACTTGCGAGGACGACACACCGCACACTTACTTTACTGCTGATGAAATGAAAGTTATTCAAGGAGATAAAATTATTGCACGTTGGGTTTTTATGCACATCGGCGGTGTGCCTTTCCCGGTTCCGCTGCCGTTCGGAGTGTTTCCGAATTCTACGGGAAGAAGATCGGGGATTATTATTCCAAGTTACGGGCAAGACGCTTCACGCGGTCAATATTTTTATAACTTCGGATATTTTTGGGCGATGAACGATTACATGGATTTAACTTTGAACGGAGATTTTTATTCTAAAGGAGGATACGGCTTAAGAAGCAGATACCGCTATGCCGTGCGTTATGATTTTTCTGGAAGTTTCGAAGCCGGTTATTCAAAAATAAAAGTTGGCGAAAGCACCGACCCGGTTTCCAAAAGACAAGATGTGGATAACTGGAGACTTTCGTTGTCTCACAGTCAACAGATTGACCCGACAATGAATCTTTCTGCTAATCTAAGTTTTCAATCGAGTAATTACTTAAGACAAAACAGTATCAGCTACGATAATCTTTTACAGCAGAGCATTTATTCCACAGCAACTTTTAACAAACGCTGGGGCGATAACAAAAGTTTGGGTATCAACTACAGCCGCAATCAATATCTCGACAATGGAAATATTGATGAGGTTTTACCGAACATCAGTTTCAACATGAATACTGTTTATCCTTTTGCGAGAAACGGACAAGCAGCAAGCAGCGATAAAAAATGGTACGAATATTTGGGATATAGTTATTCAGGAAGATTTTCCAACAACCGGAAAAAAACAAAAGGGAATTTGCAAATACATGGCGGTTTCCAGCATGATCTTTCTTTCAGTGCTTCTCCCAAACTTGGATACTTCAATGTTTCGCCAAGTTTTGCTTATCAAGAAAGATGGTACAACAAAAGAATAGAAAAAGAATTTGCTGAAGTAGAAAAAGTAAATTCCGAAACCGGAGCTGTAGAAAAACACGATACAGTAATTACAAAGGAAATTAAAGAGATAAATTTTGTTCGAACGTTTTCAGCAAGTGTTTCGGCATCGACAAGAATGTACGGTATTTTCCAGCCGAACGTTTTGGGAATCGAAGCTTTCAGACATACTATTTCACCTTCAATTTCTTACAGATACACACCTGATTTTTCATCCGACACTTGGGGGTACTACGGTTCGTATATTGATAAGAACGGCAAAGCCGTAAAGTATAATAAATCCGAAGGGCAGATTTTTGGCGGTCCAGTTAGTGGTGAGGCACAAAGCCTCAATTTTTCTGTTTATAATATTTTTGAAATCAAAACAGCAAAAGATCCGAGCGACACAACCAAAAATAAAGAAGCCAATAAAATTCAATTACTGAATTTAGACGCCAACTTCTATTATAATTTTGCCGCCGATAGTCTCAAATTGTCTGATCTAAATTTGGGTTACCGTACACAAGTTGGAAACCTACTTAGTTTTTCCGGTTCGTCATCTTATACTTTTTATGATTATGCCGGTATTAATAAAATTAATAAATATCTTGCCTCTGCCGGAAAAGGTTTGTTCCGCTTAACCAATCTTTATTTTACAATCTCGGCAAATTTGAGCGGAGAGAAATCCGAAAGTAAAAAAGGGAATGCCAAACAAAGCGGAGAAGACGACGAGTACGCATTCCAAAAAAAGAATTACACTTCACTTTACGATCACGAACAAACACCTGATTTCAGCATACCGTGGAATTTGAGTTTGAGTTACACGTACAATGTTTCAAAGCCATCACCCGATGCCGGAACTAAATCATCAAGCGTCAATGCAAATCTAAGTTTTAGCCTTACCGAATATTGGAAATTTACTTTGCGCGGTAGTTATGATTTCCAGACGAAACAGATCGGTGCACCGCAGATAACAATTTACCGCGACCTCCACGAATGGGAAATGAATTTAGTTTGGAACCCTATCGGCACGTACAGAGGATTTAGATTTGAGATTCGAATGAAAGCCCCGGAATTTCAAGATCTCAAAGTCACCAAATCCGGCGGTCTCTTTTCCGGCAGAAGGTAATTTCTTTTCCTCAAGTTTTGTTTCTACCATTTCAAACTATTCTTCTTTTATCGTTTCTATTGTTAGAAAAAATTTAGATAATACTTGACAAAGTCATAAATTATCATTTTCTTCGCACTGTTTTTCCTAAATTATTAAAGTACATAAGTTGCTTTGACGTAGTAAATAAGGCGAGAACACCGCCGCATCTTATTAATTCCAGTTTGTAATTATATCGTAAAATCAAAAGAGAAGAAAAATCGCAGTGGGCTGCTAAGTTTTATAAACGGGGGAATTTTTTTTTATTAAAAAGGGAGGTAATCTATAATGGAAAACAAAATAATATTTGATACAATGTGGGTTTTGTTTACGGCGATGCTTGTGTTTTTTATGAATCTCGGATTTGCACTTGTAGAATCGGGATTTGCACAAAGTAAAAATGCCGTGAATATTCTCTCGAAAAATTTTATTGTGTTTGCCGTTTCATCGCTTGCTTTTTGGGTAATTGGCTGGGGATTGATGTTTGGCGATGGCAGCAGTTTTATCGGATTGAACGGTTTGCTTGGTCTCGGTGGAAGCGATAACAGTCCGGCAACCGGAGATGCATATTCCGGAATTTATTCTGCAATGAGCTGGGCAACGGTACCGTTGCTTGCAAAATTTTTCTTTCAACTTGTGTTTGCGGGAACAGCAGCAACAATTGTTTCCGGTGCAGTTGCAGAGAGAATTAAATACATCGCTTTTATAGTTTTCTCATTTGTACTAGTTGCAATAATGTACCCGATTACCGGTCACTGGATTTGGGGCGGCGGCTGGCTTGCTCAACTCGGTTTTTGGGATTTTGCCGGGTCAACTGTTGTGCACTCTGTCGGCGGCTGGGCAGCGCTCACCGGCGCAATTATTCTCGGACCTCGTATTGGAAAATATAAAGGCGGAAAAGTTTTTCCGATTCCCGGTCACAACATGACTTCCGCTACAATTGGAGTTTTGGTTCTTTGGCTTGGCTGGTTTGGTTTTAATCCCGGAAGTACAATGGCGGCAGACCCCGAAGCTATTGCTCGAATTTGTATTACGACAAACAGTGCCGCTATTGCCGGTATATTAACATCAACTGCAGTCGCATGGATTGTTCTCGGCAAACCTGATTTAAGCATGACGATTAACGGATGTCTTGCCGGTTTGGTTGCTGTAACTGCCGGATGTGCTTATGTAAGCGTTGGAAGCTCGCTGATTATTGGAGCTGTTGCCGGTGTAATTGTTGTTTTTGCTGTAATTGGTTTTGATAAATTAAAAATTGACGATCCGGTTGGTGCTCTCGCCGTGCATCTCGTCAACGGTGTTTTCGGAACATTGGCAGTTGGTCTTTTTGCACAAGATGTTTTTATGCCCGGTACTACCGGCAACGGACTTTTCTTCGGCGGCGGCTTTACATTGCTTATTAATCAATTGATCGGTGTTATTTCTGTGGGCGCGTTTACTTTTGTTGTTTCATTTGTTGTTTGGACTGTTTTGAAAAAAACTATCGGCATTCGTGTTTCCGAGAAAGAAGAACTTGAGGGACTCGATGTTGGCGAACATGGTATGGAAGCATATCCTGATTTTGAAAAAATACCTACGAGAATATAATCTTAAATGTTATGCTGGCATTTAACACAATTTTGAAAAAGAATAATAAAAAAACAACGAGGTAATTAATGAAAAAAATAGAAGCAATAATACGCCCTCACAAATTGGACGAGGTACAAGACGCTCTCAGCGAAGCCGGCTATCCCGGATTGACGGTCTCTGAAGTACGCGGCTACGGCAGACAGAAAGGGCACAAAGAAATCTATCGCGGAACAGAGTACAACATAAACTTTGTGCCGAAGCTGAAGATAGAATTAATCTGTTCGGATGAACGCGCAGAAGCGGCATTGGAGATAATAATCAAGACATCGAAGACAGGCGAAGTAGGAGACGGAAAGATATTTGTGTACAATGTAGCCGATGCAATAAGAATCAGAACGGGTGAATCAGGGGAAAGCGCATTGTAAAAAAAAAATATTCCTCAGGAAAGTTACAACCAACACAATGCCTCCTCTTTGTTCGAGTTGTTTTTAGCCCGGTTGAGATGTGAAGTCCGCCGGGCTTTTTCATTTATCAAAACGGAATAACAATTCTAATTCACGAACTGTAATAAACTAACCGCTAAAAAATTTTTTGTACAAAACCGTTTCCCCGCTTGCATCATTCGAAATAATTATTATATTTGCGGTTAGAAACCTAAATAATTTAGGGAAATTCACCAAACACAAGAAATAATTAAGGTAATATTAGGTTACCTACTTACTATGATGATTTTTTGCATAAAATATAATAGATGTAACAAGAGTAGTCCGGTTGAAAAACAAAATTCGTTACCGGGTGATGCACTCTCCCGAAACTACTTCAGTAGAATAATAAGACGTGAGTAGTCCTTCCGATTGATCATTTTATTAAAATGCTATTTATCGAAAGATCACTGTTCCAAGTGAGTAAGAAAAGAATATTTAATAATCATAAGTGAATAACTATTAACTATAAATAAGGAGATAATATGAAAGGAAATAATATTACAGCTCTTCTTCTGTTTATCTTTTTGCTGCTTGTTGTAATTGCACCTTCAAATTCATTTGCCGATCCGGATCCATCCGGTGCGAACACCGGAACCATTAATGATGTACCGGCGGCTACAGCCGGTCAACCAACAGTTGAAGAAGTTGGTGCTGTTGCCGGGCACAATAAAATATCCATAAACATTATGTGGACTCTCGTTGCCGGGTTTCTCGTAATGTTTATGCAAGCCGGATTTGCAATGGTTGAAACCGGTTTTACTCGTGCAAAAAACGTTGCCCACACAATGGGAATGAATTTTCTTGTTTATGCAATCGGAATGATCGGATTTTGGATCAGCGGTTTTGCATTCATGTTTGGCGGTGTAGGTGCAATTGGTGCACTTGGCGGTACACCCGGTTTGAACAGTATGTTTTCAATCGAGTTGTTCGGCAAAACATTTGAACTCGTTGGGTATAGCGGGTTCTTTTTGAACAATGCGGTTTATGATGTTGGTGTGTTCACGCTATTTTTATTCCAGATGGTATTTATGGATACAACAGCAACAATTCCGACCGGCTCGATGGCTGAGAGGTGGAAATTCACAGCGTTTATTATATATGGATTTTTTATTTCAATGATTGTTTACCCGTTGTTCGGAAACTGGGTATGGGGTGGCGGCTGGCTTGCAGACCTCGGTGTAAATTTCGGATTGGGTCACGGTCATGTTGATTTTGCCGGTTCATCGGTTGTTCACCTGGTTGGCGGTGTTGCAGCACTTGCCGGCGCAATTGTAATTGGACCGAGAATCGGAAAGTATACGAGAGACGGAAAAGTAAATGCAATTCCGGGTCATAATATTCCGATGGCTATGGTAGGAACGTTTATTCTTGCTTTCGGATGGTTTGGCTTTAATGCCGGCTCAACATTAGCGGGTACAGATCTAAGAATTGGAGTTGTTGCAACAAATACAATGATCGCTTCCGGTGCGGGTGCTCTTGTCGCAACTATTTTTATGCTTATCAAATTCAAGAAACCTGATCCAAGTATGATGGCTAACGGACTGCTTGCCGGTTTGGTTGCAATTACAGCGCCGTGTGCGTTTGTTAATTCATGGGCATCGTTTGTGATTGGTGCAATTGCCGGCGTACTTGTAGTAGCCGCAGTTTTCTTTATCGATCACAAATTGCATATTGATGATCCGGTTGGTGCTGTTGCTGTTCACGGCGTTAACGGTGCGTGGGGCGTTTTATCGCTTGGACTTTTTGCAGACGGTTCTTACGGTGACGGATGGAACGGTGTTGCCGGAGGTGTTAAAGGTTTGTTCTACGGAGACGGCGGACAGTTTGCTGCTCAGCTTATCGGTACACTAACATGTATTATATTTGTTTTTGCTCTGATGTACGGTTTCTTCAAAATTCAACACAAGTTGTTTGGTATTAGAGTTAATGCCGAAGATGAAGTTGAAGGACTCGATACGCCTGAGATGGGTGTTCTCGGTTACGATTATTCGAGCGGACCCGAACAGAAATAATTCCTTTTTTGAAAATTCATTAGTGATAAATAACTGAACAAAAATTAATTTGTAAATAAAAAGGAGTATTCATATGAAATCGTATGTTATAAAATTTTTCGGTATTAGTCTTCTATTCTTGCTTGTAAGTTTAAGTTCTACATCAGCGCAGTCAATATCTGTTAATGCGGATTTTGTAAGCAGATACATCTGGCGCGGTATTGATTTGGGCGCGAATACACCAAGTCTTCAACCAAGCGTTAAATTAACTGCCGGAGGATTGACAGCTGGATTTTGGGGCGCGTATGCTTTTTCAAACTCGGACGCATTGGAAGAAATTGATTTATACGCAAGTTATTCTTTTGCCTTAGCAGAATCAGGTACATTAAGTGTGGGTCTTACAGACTATATGAATCCGAACAGCGGCACTAAAATTGGAAATATTCATAATCATAATGATGAAAAAGGTCCCGGCGCTCATTTTGTTGAATTAAATGCCGGATATACAGGACCGGAAAGTTTTCCAATCTCATTGAGCTTTAATACGTTTCTTTATAATGTGGCGGAAAACCCGATCTATTTTCAAGTTGGATATGCAACTGCACTTGATGGAGTTGGTCTGAACTTATTCGTGGGTGGTACACCGGGCGAAGACGGCGGGTATTACGGCGCTACTGATTTCAGCATTATTAATGTTGGCTTCACTGCTACAAGAAGCATTAAAATCAGCGATAGTTTCAGTGTGCCGATTTTTGGTTCGGTTATTCTTAATCCGGCTTCCGAAAACCTATTTTATGTTTTAGGATTTAGTTTGTAATTTGAAGCCGAAGCCCGAAAAAATATTAAAAAGAAAACAACGAGGTAATTAATGAAAAAAATAGAAGCAATAATACGTCCTCACAAATTGGACGAGGTACAAGACGCTCTCAGCGAAGCCGGCTATCCCGGATTGACGGTCTCTGAAGTACGCGGCTACGGCAGACAGAAAGGGCACAAAGAAATCTACCGAGGTACTGAGTACAACATAAACTTTGTGCCGAAGTTGAAGATAGAATTAATCTGTTCGGATGAACGTGCAGAAGCGGCATTGGAGATAATAATCAAGACATCGAAGACAGGCGAAGTAGGAGACGGAAAGATATTTGTGTACAATGTAGCCGATGCAATAAGAATCAGAACGGGTGAATCAGGGGAAAGCGCATTGTAAAAAAAATATTCCTCAGGAAAGTCACAACCGACACAATGCCTCCTCTTTGTTCGAGTTGTTAATTGCCCGGCAGCAATGCCGGGTTTTTTATGAACTATTTTTTTGAGTATGTTGTAATAGAATGAAAGATAATTCTGATTTTGTATGCCACTGAAGAAAGTTGTAATCATCGGCGGAGGTTTCGGAGGTTTGACTGCCGCCAAAGAATTAAAAAATGCAAATCTCGATATCACACTGATTGACAAAACGAATCATCATTTATTTCAACCGCTTCTTTATCAAGTTGCAACGGCGGCTCTTTCTCCGGCAGATGTTGCCGCACCGATCCGGGCAATATTGAACAAACAAAAAAACATCCGCGTAATTATGGGCGAAGTAAACCGAATCGATACTTCATCAAAAAAAGTTTTTCTCAACGGCGATGCCTTCGATTACGATTATTTGATTACCGCAGTCGGTTCGCGCCACTCATATTTTGGAAATGATAAGTGGGAAAAATTTGCGCCCGGTTTAAAAACAATTAATGATGCATTGAAACTCCGCGAGAAAATTCTTCTCTCGTTTGAAAAAGCAGAACGGCTAAACGACGAAAAAGAAATTAAGAAACAGATGACGTTTGTTATTGTCGGCGGCGGACCGACCGGCGTTGAACTTGCCGGTGCAATTGCTGAGATTGCGCGTGTAACAATGTTGAAAGATTTCAGGAAAATTAATCCGGCAAAAACAAAAATAATTTTGGTTGAAGCGCTCGATAGATTACTAACCGCATTCGATCGGCAGCTGAGTGCAAAGGCAAATGAATCTTTGGAAGAACTCGGTGTAACAGTTTTGTTGAACAGACGTGTTGTTGATATTAACGAACGCGGCGTTCAATTCGAAAATGAAATGATTGAAACGCCGAATGTTATTTGGGCTGCCGGCAATACAATCCCGTCAATTGTCAGCTCGTTAAATTCCGAAACGGATAGAGCCGGAAGAGCAATTGTTGAAAATGATTGCTCGCTCAAAAATCATCCGGAAATTTTTGTAATTGGCGATGCGGCTTTGTTTATCGAGAACGGGAAACCGTTGCCGGGAATTGCACCGGCCGCAATTCAACAAGGAAGATATGTTGCAAAAATTATTGCAAATGGAATTCCAAAAGAGGGGAGAAAACCTTTTAAATATTTTGATAAAGGAATTCTTGCAACAATCGGGAAAGCGAAAGCGGTGATGCAAATCGGCGGCGTGAAAGCATCCGGATGGTTCGCGTGGATTGCGTGGGTGTTTGTTCACATTTTATATTTGATCGGGTTCCGCAACCGTTACAAAGTTTTGGCAGAATGGATTTGGCTTTACGTTACCAATCGCCACGGGATAAGATTGATTACACAAAAAACGGAAATGTAAAAAAAAAATAGTACGATGCAGTATGTATTTGTAAGGGCACGGCATGCCGTGCCCCTACCATTAATGATAATAATTCCATGAACATGATTTGGCATGATGACGTAATAATCTATTTCTGTTTGAGGGAAATGTGCCGGAATATTTTGCCGGCATTCATCAGCAATTTTACCAAAAAGATTCAACTCCATCTTTCCATTTCTTATTCTCCCGAACGAATACTTACGCTCATCGGTACAAATGGTTACGTAATACCACCATGGTGTTGTATAATCAAATTCTTTTAATCGGATTGAGCGCCGGTTGAATTCCATTTAATAACCTATTTAAAAATCATATCTGTGAAATCCATTGATACTATCCGTCATTTTTTTACGGGTCATCGTCATTCTATTAAAATCCAAAACCATAATTTCTAAATCAATTTCATATCTCTCAGAAACGGAAATTTATTTCGCGTCTCGTTCACCAAACTCAAATCAAATTCGCACTCAATAATTTTTTCTTCGTTTTCGCACATCACAATTTCATTTCCCATCGGGTCGAACACCGCACTGCACCCGTTGTATTTGTGTTGCGTATCTTCACCGACTCTATTTGCGCCGATCACAAAACATTGGTTTTCAATTGCACGAGCTTTCAACAAAGTTTTCCAATGCTCAATTCGGGGGATGGGCCAGTTTGCAATGTTGATAATTAATTCAACTCCTTCTTTTGCATACAAGCGGTATAATTCCGGAAAGCGTAGATCGTAACAAATTGTTAAACCGATTTTCACATTGCCGATATTTGTAACAACTATTTCTTTCGATGCGCGGTAGTAAACATCTTCTTTGCCGTAACTGAACGGATGAATCTTTCTGTAGCGTGCAGCAATCAATCCTTTATAAAAGTGAACGAGTGAATTATAAAAACCTTCTTCTGTTCGTTCGATTATTCCGGCAAAAACATTTGTATCGAGTTCGTGCGAAACATTCATGAAAAACCTTGTTGATATGCCGTCGATATCTTCTGCAAATTTTTCAGCACTCATCGTAAAACCGGTTAATGTTAGTTCCGGAAAAATTATCAGGTCCGGTTTGCCGTTATAATTGCCCAGCAGCTTTTCAATTTTTTTGATGCTGCTTAACGGATTTTCCCATTCGGGTGTGTATTGAACGATTGCGGCTTTCATTAAGCGACCCCTTTTTTGTCGTTTCAAATTTATGGAATCAAAATAAAAATGTCTTTTTCAAAAAGAATAATTATTTTTTCGCAACCTTTTACAGCAATAGGCAAAAATGCTAAACTATATTTGGCTTGCACTCCTATTTATCGGCATTGCAACTGCCGTAACCACTGATATTTCCGATACTGCTGCCAATAAATTTCAGAACGGTGAAAAGCTTTACGTCCTTACAAAATTTGATCATTCAAAAATTGATTCCGAAAAAGTTTTTAATGCCGGCATTTACGTGAGCACGAAGGTGTTCAACGATTTTTATCGCACCAAAGAAAAAGAGAACATTTTGCAGACGGCAAAATTCTCTTACAACAAAGAAGAAAAAAAATTTGCTGTCTTTATCGAGGTTGATGAAAAGAGTCCGGCAATCTGGAAAGAGATGGCGAGCGCATCGGGCAACGAAAAAGATTTGACCGGCAAAATTATTTTACGTGAACGAATCGATTCGGTTTACTACACAGCTTCTTTGATACTTGAAGCCGTTTCATTTGTAAAAATGAAAGACGTTACAAACGCCGCAATTGATTACGCCGCCAATGCGGTAAAAATCGCGTTAGGGCTGATCGGCATAATGGCTCTCTGGCTCGGCATCATGAAAATTGCAGAGCAAGCCGGATTGATTTCAATAATTGCAAAGAGTGTAAAGCCGTTAACGAAATTTTTATTCCCTGATGTACCGCACGATCATCCGGCAATCGGTTCGATCATCATGAATATTTCTGCGAACATGCTTGGTTTGGGAAATGCCGCAACTCCGTTCGGACTCAAAGCGATGGCAGAACTCGATTCGTTGAACCCCGAAAAGGGAACAGCAACAAATGCGATGTGCACTTTTCTTGCGATCAACACAGCCGGATTAACTTTGATACCGGCAACAGCAATTGCAATACGCGCATCTGCCGGAAGCAGTGACCCGACAATTATAATCGGCACATCTTTTTTCGGGGCGCTGTGCGCAACATTAACCGGCATTGCCGCAGCTAAAACATTGGAAAAATTTTCGATACCAAATTTTAATTTTGCGGCGTGGTTCAAATCCAACTTGAAATTTCTTTCCGCATTTTTAATTACTGCCGCAGCAATTGTTTTTCTCTTTACATCCGGCGCACTCAGTTTATTTGAAGGCGGGATGATCAAATCAATAATACAGATTGTGTCAACTCTTGCGATCCCTTTAATCATTTTAACATTTGTTACTTACGGTGTTTTCAAAAAAGTAAAACTGTATGAAGTTTTTGTTGAAGGTGCCAAAGAAGGATTTAATGTCGCCGTAAAAATTATTCCGTATCTCGTTGCAATGCTTGTTGCAATCGGAATATTCCGCGCGGGCGGTGCAATGGATTTTCTTGTTTTGATTTTGTCGCCGGTTACAAATTGGATCGGAATGCCGGCAGAAGCATTGCCGATGGCTTTGATGCGCCCGCTTTCGGGAAGCGGTTCGCTCGGAATTATGTCTGAAATTATTTCAGTACACGGTGCGGATTCATTCATCGGCATTTTGGTCTCAACAATTATGGGAAGTACCGAAACGACATTTTATGTTTTGGCGCTCTACTTCGGTACGGTTGGTATTAAGCGAACAAGGCATGCGGTTACAGCCGGTGTTCTTGCGGATATTGCCGGCATTCTTGCAGCTCTATTTATTGTTAAACTTTTGTTTGGATAAAAATTTATGAAAGTTTTTATCACGCGGAAATTTCCGGGTGAACCGGAAAAAATTTTGAAAGCGGAAGGATTCGATGCATCGGTTTATCAAAGTGAAGAACCGGTGCCGCGAAATGAATTTTTGAACAAGTGTAAAAATGCCGATGCAATTATTACGTCACTCACGGATAAAGTTGATAAAGAAGCGCTCGATACATTTACAAAATGTAAAGTTGTTGCGAACTATGCAGTCGGTTACAACAATATAGATGTTGATTACGCCCGTAAGAAAAAAATAATAATAACAAATACGCCGGATGTGTTGACCGATGCAACTGCAGATGTTGCCGCATCGTTAATTCTTGGATGTGCGAGAAGATTGCGGGAAGGTGAAGCAATAATGCGTGCTGCCGATTCAATTAATTGGAAACCTTCGTTTCTTCTCGGCTTGGAATTGAAAAACAAAACATTGGGAATTATCGGTGCGGGAAGAATCGGACAAGCAACCGCAAAAAGAATGCATGGTTTTGGGTGTAAGATTATTTATTTCAACCGCTCCAAAAAAGAAAATTTTGAAAAAGAAATCGGTGCAAAGAAAGTTTCGTTAAATACTCTATTAAAAAATTCCGACATTGTTTCTGTGCATCTTCCATTGAACGAAAAAACATTTCACCTTTTGGATGAAGAGAAATTAAAACTGCTGAAGCCCGACTCGATTATTGTTAACACTTCACGCGGAGAAGTAATAGAAGAAATGGCATTGATAAAACTTTTGAAGAAGAAAAAAATATTCGGTGCCGGATTTGATGTTTACGAGGGCGAACCGAAAATAAATCCCGAATTGCAAAAACTCGATAACGTGTTTTTGCTTCCTCACATCGGCAGCGCAACAATTGAAACCCGTTTTGCGATGTCGGCACTGTGCGTGCAAAATGTTACAAATGTTTTGAAAGGGAAGAAGCCGGTAACACCGGTGTAATCATGAGATGTGAGAAAATATTTCTTTGTTGTAATAAAATTTGAAAAGAAATAGACCACAGGTGATGCGGATTAAACTGATTACCACTGATAAAATTCGTTCTAATCCGTTTCTCTATTAAATCCGTGTACTATTACGGTGTAGGTTTAGCATAAAGAGTTTTGGTAGGAATGGCAAAATTCTTTTCTTGCGGTAAGAAGATTCATTTAGCTATTTTTCGTACAAACATAAATGTGAATTAATATGCGAATAGGAATTCCGAAAGAAAGTCATCAAGAAGAAAAAAGAATTGCACTGGCGCCAGCCGGTGTTGATGCACTTGTAAAATCCGGTCACACTGTTTTTATTGAAACCGGTGCCGGTGCCGACAGCCATTTTACCGATGAAGAATTTAGAAACGTCGGCGCGAACATTGTCTATAATGTTGAAGAAGTTTATCAGCGTTCCGAGATGATTGTGAAAGTTGCACCGCTAACGGAAGAAGAAGCAGACATGCTTCAGGAAGAGCAGACAATTTTTTCATTTCTCTATCTCGCAGTCGGCAAGAAAAATATTATCGAAAAGCTACTCAAGAAAAAAATTACTGCAATTGCTTACGAGTTAATTGAAAAAGACGATCAGCTTCCGATACTTCAATCGATGAGCGAAATTGCCGGGCAGCTTGCAATACAAATGGGTGAAAGATTTTTGGGAAGCGATTTCCCGAACAGCCGCGGAATTTTGATGGGAGGCATTGCCGGAGTAGCGCCCGCTGCCGTAGTTATTCTCGGCGCGGGCGTGGTTGGCTTTCATGCCGCTCAAGCCGCTCATGCAAGAGGCGCGCATGTTATTGTGCTCGATAAAGATTTACGCAGACTGAAAAGAATCAAAAATGATATTTCGCAAAACATCACAACTGTTGCGGCAAATCCGTACACAATTGCACGAGGTGCTAAGTTTGCAGATCTGCTAATCGGTGCTGTTCAAATCAAAGCGGAAAAAACTCCGAATCTTGTTACCGAAGCAATGGTAAAAACAATGAAGAAAGGCGCTGTTGTTGTCGATGTATCGATTGATCAAGGCGGATGTGTTGAAACGAGCAGACCCACTTCAATATCCGATCCGGTTTTTATTCTGCACAATGTTATTCATTATTGCGTGCCGAATATGCCGGCGCTTGTTTCGAGAACCGCGAGTTACGGATTAACAAATGTTTCGCTTGAATATATTCTTGAAATTGCAGACAACGGTTTATCGCGCGCGCTGCTCGGCAATAACGGACTTGCAAAGGGAGTCTGCACATTTAGCGGCTTCTGTTCTAATGAAAGTATTGCAGAAGCATTTAATATCGAATACCGCCGGCTTCATTTATTCTCTACAAATTAAACAGAGTTAATTAATGACACTCGAACAAATCAAAATTGAAAAACCACTCAATGCACTGTGGATTAAAAAGTATAATGCAAAGCTGATGTCTGCCGATGATGCCGTGAAGGTGATAAAGTCAAACGATAAAATTATCATACAGCCGGGTTGTGCCGCACCGCTTGAATTAATTAAAGCGATGGTGAGAAGAAAAGATGAATTGAGCGATGTAGAAATTTATCACATACTTGTTGTTGGGGATCTTCCGTATGTTCAGCCGGGAATGGAAAAACATTTTAAGCACAAGGCGTTTTTTATCGGCGGCAATACAAGAAATGCAATCAACGAAGGACGCGCAGAATTTATTCCGATATTTCTTTCCGAAGTAACGATGCTTTTTAAACGCGGAGTTATTCAAGCCGATGTTGCATTGATTCATGTTTCTCCGCCGGATGAACACGGCTTCTGCAGTTACGGGATAGACGTGGGCAATATTAAAACTCCGGCAGAGAAAGCAAAATGTATAATTGCACAAGTGAACAAACGGATGCCGCGCGCGTTGGGGAACAGTTTTATTCATGTGAACAAAATAGATTTCCTTGTTGAAGTTGATCAACCGCTGATGGAACTTCCGCAGATCGATCCCGATGCTGCGAAAGAAGAGCTTGAGATTTATGATAAAATCGGGAAACATATTTCTACATTGATTGAAGACGGCTCCACTTTACAAATGGGCATCGGTGCAATCCCGGATGCAGTATTAAAATATCTGCACGATAAAAATGATCTCGGCGTTCACACCGAAATGTTTTCAGACGGACTTGTTGATCTTGTAGAAGCCGGAATTGTTAACGGCGAGAAGAAAACTTTGCATCCGGGGAAGATTGTTGCCGGTTTTGTACTCGGTACAAAAAAATCATTTAACTTTATCGATAACAATCCGATCTTCGAATTTCATCCGCAAGAATATGTTAATGATCCTTTTTTGATTGCGAAGAATTATAAAATGGTTGCAATCAATTCGGCAATCGAAGTTGATTTGACCGGTCAAGTTTGCTCGGATACAATCGGCACAAAGTTTTACAGCGGTATCGGCGGGCAAGTAGATTTTGTGCGCGGTGCGGCTCATTCCGAAGGCGGCAAACCGATTATCGCTCTGCCTTCGGCAACACGCGATTTGAAGTTCGGCAAAATTACTACAATGCTGAAACCCGGTGCCGGAGTTGTTACTTCTCGCGGCGATGTTCACTACGTTGTTACCGAATACGGCATTGCATATCTTTTCGGAAAATCGATTCAGGAAAGAGTGCGCGCGTTGATAGAAATTGCTCATCCGGTTTTTAGGGACGAGCTTACAGAATTCGCAAGAAAAATTTATCACATATAATAATGCCCTTCCCTTTGGGAAGGGTTGGGATGGGCTTTTAATGATTGCAGTCATCGGCGATATTCACGGATGCTTTTACACTCTTCTTGAACTTTACGGCAAGATTTTAAAAAGCTACAACGGAATACAAGTATATACAGTCGGCGATCTTGTTGACCGCGGTAATCACAGCTACGAAGTTGTGAAATTTGTTTTGGAAAATAATATTATGATGACTCCCGGCAATCACGATTACATGTTTTATTATTTCTTTAAAGATCCGTCAAGCGTGTTTGCACGTTCGTGGCTCTTCAACGGCAACGAAACAACTTTGGAATCGTACGAGAATCATCAGAACGAAATGTTTACGCATCTCGAGTTTATTAAATCCGTACCACTCTATTATAATCTAACGGATTGTTTTATCTGCCACGCCGGCATTTCGTACCAGTATGAAAAATCATTGCCCGAAAATTTCCAAAATAATCTCGATGCACTCGATCCGTTCATTAAAAATGATTTAAAGACTGATAAAGGAGTTTTGTGGACACGCGACCCGCTGCTCAATCTCGGCAAACTTCAAATTGTCGGTCACACAAAACAAATGGAGATAACATTGGTTGAAGATTCGAACGCACTTTATATCGATACCGGTGCATGTGTCGGCAATAAACTTTGCGCGGTTGTTGTTCACGAGAATAACATAATTGAAACGATTGAGGAAAAAACACATTTGAACGACATCATCTGATATAACTATTTGAAATGGGAGTGATGGCTATACCAAGGCTTGTGGCAATTAAAAAAGACGATAAAATTTTTTTGCGAGTATGATTTAAAATAGCCGCGACATTCGAGTCATGGGAAAGAATAAAAAAACTGATGCGGTTTCAACCGCAATTTATAATACTAATTCCGGCTAAAGCCGTTTTTGATTTTTAAATTTATACCACGAGATATCACCGTTTTGCGGGATTCCGCATTCGCGGAAAATCTCGTTGCAATTTTCTTTTGTTATTAATAATTAACTGTCGCTATCTACAGTAGGCTTTATGTATGAACTCCTCAATGAGGCTTTAGTCCCGGTTTTGATAACTTAGCGGGTTATCCAATTTTTATCTCCGTCAAAAAGTTTGGGGCGGCAACGAGACAGATAAATGAATTGCAAAAGAAAAAATTTTTAATAATCTTTGTCACGAACATTTAAGGAGGTTTATCGAATAATCTATACAATAATTATTTCCAATAATCAGTAGGTATTTACTATTTCTTCCGAACAAAAAAATATTCTGATGCACGCGGTCAAGATTTTATTGCTGCCTATCTTGATTGCCGCAGTTGTAAGTTTATTCGGTTTTACAAACCAGGTACAATCTCAATTTGGCAAACAGCTTCTGCTCGATGCGTGTTTTAATTATATCAATGAATTGGGACAAGCAGAAGGGTTGACCATCACGCCGCAAAAAACCGGGAAAGATTTATCAATAATAGAAGCGCCTCCGCCGGTTACGAATTTTGCTCTCCCCGATACAACAATAAAAGGCGATACAATAAAACTTGCCGATACAACGCATGTTGTACTTTCCAAAAAAGATTCTTTGCTATTAAAAGCCAAACAAGATTCTCTCAAGAGAATTGAATTACTATCGCAAGATTCTACCGCACGTTTAAAATATTTTAGAGCCGAACGTTCTGATTACTATTCCGTACTGTTCAGAACGAAAAAAACTTCGGCGTTTTTTGTTCAGCCGTCTGCCGCATCTGTAATTCGCACTGCCGAACTCGATTCAACCGGGACTAAAGTAATTATAAAAGAAAAAATTGCCGGGCAAGAAGCAAAAGTTTTTCTGGAAATTCCGCTTGAAGAATATATCAAACTGCGACTTGAAGCAATTGACCGCGATCTTTGGGAACAGCAAGGTTACAAATATGAAATCAAATCCGATAAAAAAGATTTGAGTCAGTTACTTACGGATATAACAAACATAGAAATTCCTCTGCCGAGTACATCGATCTTGAGCATTTTCGGTCCGCCGAAAATTAATTTAAAGATTTCCGGTTCGGTAGATATTCACGGTGCATGGCGGAACGAAACAACAACCGGTGTTACTACTTCGGCGTTCGGCAATACGCGCAATGAACCGGACTTCAAACAACAAGTACAGATTAATTTGAGCGGCACGATTGGCGATAAACTAAATCTTTCTGCCGACTGGAATACCGAAAGACAATTTCAGTACGAGAACCAGTTAAAAATAAAATACACCGGTTATGATGATGAAATAATACAAAGCATCGAAGCCGGTAACGTATCATTGCAGACCTCTCCGCTTGTTGGTGGAAGCGAAGCATTGTTCGGTGTAAAAGCTTTGATGAAAATGGGACCGTTTAGTTTAACGGCACTCGCTTCGCAAAAGAAAGGCGAAGTTCAGGAAGTTTCGGTAAGCGGCGGTTCGAAATCGCAAACGTTCACAATCAGAGCATACAATTATTCGCAAAACCATTATTTTATTGATTCAATGTATGCAAACAAAGCTCTCAATATTTTTAATGATTACTATGGAAATCCAACCGCAGTAATTAACCGTCAGGAACTGCGTGTGAAAGATATTGAAGTTTGGAAAAGTGTAACCGGCTTAACAAATAAAGAAACTGAAAGAAAGGCAAACGCATTTATTGATCTTAAAGACAAAAAGAATGACAATTATGAAAGTAGAAGAAATAGCGGCGAGCAGTCGATAGCCGGTAGGCAAGAAGTTGGGGGACGATTTGTTAAATTAACAGCCGGAACAGATTATACTATGCATGATGCGACCGGTTTTATAAGCTTTAAAACTCAAATTCAGGACAACGAAGCTATTGCTGTTGCTTATAGAACTGAGGGACCAACGAGCGGCAAAGAAGATGATGTTTACTACGGCGAGTTGCTAAAAGATGTTCAAGGTGATTCGACAATCATAGTGTTAAAACTGATCAAACCAAAAAATTTGCAGCCTCAGTTCAAAGACGCGTGGAAATTGCAATTAAGAAATATTTACCCGATCGGCGGAATGGAAATTCAGAAAGAGGGATTTGAACTCGATATCAAATATGAAGTGAGCGGCAGCGAGGCACAGTCCGAAGATAACGGTGTAAAATTTTTACAAGCATTTGGCTTGGATAAATATGATGCGAGTGGTTCAATTGCTACACCCGACGGCAATTTCGATTTTGACGAAGGAAGAACAATTCTCTCAGCTACCGGCGAAATTATTTTCCCGGTACTTCAGCCTTTTGGCGATGACTTCCCGTCTACTCTTAATCCTGATTATAAATACGATGCCGTTTACGACACTACTGTTAATGGCGCGCAAGATGTTAAAGCCAAAGATAAATTTATTATAACCGGAAAATATTCTGCATCAACTTCTTCTGTTTACAATGTAGGATTTAACGTTGTTGAAAATTCCGTGAAAGTTTATTTGGATAACCAGCTCTTGCAAGAGGGCGCAGATTATTCTGTTGATTACAATCTCGGTCAGGTAATTATCAGGAACAGCAATGCGGTACAACCGGGCAGAAATCTTAGAATCACTTATGAACAGAACGATCTCTTCCAGCTTGCATCAAAAACATTAATCGGTCTGCGCGGCTTGTATGAATTTAATAAAGAAACAACACTCGGTTTTTCGTTCTTGAATTTGAACCAGCAGACATTAAGCGATAAAGTTAGAATAGGCGAGGAACCGCTCAACAATTCTATTTATGGTGTCGATTTCAAAACGAGTGTTCAGCTTCCATTTATTACAAAGGCACTCGACAAAATTATTTCAACAAGTGCACCTTCAAGCTGGACTTTGAATGCCGAGTATGCTTATATAAATCCGGACCCGAATACAAAAAAGAGTACTGTCGCAAGCGACCAAGAGCAAAGTATTGCTTACATTGACGATTTTGAGGGAACGAAAAAGACGATCCCGATTGGAGTTGGATATACATCGTGGAAAGATATCAGCGTGCCGGATAGTCTTCCCTACATTTCTAAACTGCCTCTGATGACTCCAATGGCTGATGTTTTCCAAAGCCCGATCGATGCACAGATGAATTACAAGGCAAAAGCATACTGGTATAATATTCCGCGCGGCGGAGTTTCTGTTGATACATTATTCGGCGGAAGAAGACAAGCAACAAGAGATCAAAATGTAGTTACGGTTTTGGATTTAGTCTATTTGCCAAATCAAAAAGGTTACTATAACTGGTACCCGAGTTTGGTTGATAAATCCAAAAACTGGGCTGGAATTATGAAGCCCCTTTCGTCAACAGCAAGTAATCTTACGGATGAAAATATCGAGTTCATAGAATTTTGGGTTAACGTTGCAAGCGGACAGCCCGATTTAAAACTCAACATTGATCTTGGACAAATTAGCGAAGACGTAATCCCAAACGGTGTGCTTGATACTGAAGATGGCGATGGTGATGATAATCTTGAACAAGAAGACGATACCGGTCTCGACGGTTTGGGTGCTGAAGAGACGAGAGTTGGTTGGTTCGATGCACAAGAACCGGGTTATAATTCTAACAACACCGATCCGAGTAATGATAATTATACATATACATCCGGCAGTCTTGATTTTTCAGGAATAAACGGTACCGAAAGGAATTCAAAATCTGTCGAGTTCAAACTGCCTGACACGGAAGATTTAAATAGAAATTTTACAATTGATGCTGTCAACAGTTATTTCAGATACGAAGTAAAATTGGATACGAATCAGGCAGCCAACCCCTTCATTCAAGGTAAAGGCGGAAGCGGATGGTATCTTTATAGAATTCCGTTGAAAGATTATATCAAAACAATTGGCAGCCCGAGCTTATCTGTTGTTGAAACAATTCGTTTGTGGATTTCGGGCATCGACGACGTAGTTCAATTAAGATTTGCCGAAATGAATCTCGTTGGTAACCAATGGGAAAAACAACTTCGAAAGGCAGTCGGTTCTCTGCCTGAAGTTACGATCAATGATACTGTTCTAACTCTTTCAACAATCAGCTATGAAGATAATCCGGCATATATAATTCCTCCCGGTGTTAACCGCGAAAAAGACAGAACGCAAACCGACGCTAATATTTTTAAGAATGAGCAGTCGCTAAATCTTGTTTTAACTGAACTTGATGATGGCGACAACAGAGAAGTAGTAAAGTATCTTTACAAACCGCTCGACCTTTTTAATTACAAAGAGATGAAACTTTTCCTTCATGCTGATACAGATACATTAGCCGGCTCAGTTTCTTACTATAAAGATACAACTGATTACGCTTCGGAAGTTTATATTCGCTTCGGGACTGACTCAACCAACTTTTATGAATACAGACAACCTCTGAGATCCAACCCAAATTTTTTGCAAGATAACTGGACTGAAATCAGTTTAAAATTTTCTGAACTTACTGCAATCAAGCAGCAGGATACAAGCCAAACAAAACAATATTTCCAAGTTCCGGTTCCCGGTTTGGAAGGACATAAATATGGAGTCCGCGGTAAACCTTCATTAACTATGGTTAAATTTTTCCTGATTGGAGTTGTTAACCCAAGAGATAAAGGAACACCCGGAGAAAAAATCTCGGGCAGTGTTTGGATTAATGAATTACGCGTGCTCGGCGCTGATGATACTCCGGGTTGGGCTTACACTGCTTCAACATCACTTGCGCTTGCTGATTTGATGAGAATAAATTTCAATATCAGTCAAACAAATCCCTACTTCCATAAACTTGGTGATCGTTTCGGTAATCGTACAAACAGTGTCAACTGGAATACTTCAGTTAATCTCGATGTATTAAAATTACTGCCGGTTAATCTGCCCGGAAGCAGTTTAAGTGTTGTATATAGCAGAAATGAACAAACAAGCAATCCGCTTTATATGCCCGGTACAGATATTAAAATTTCCTCTGCACAAGAACAGACCCGCGAGCGGATGATTAAAGATGGCGCCGATCCGGCTTTGATTGAACAAACACTGAAGGATATGAAAAACCAAACACAATCCGTCAGCGTCAGCGAAACATGGACTTTATCTAATATCAAAATAAAAATACCAACCGAACTGTGGTACATCCGCGATACGTTCAACAGTTTGAGTTTCACTTTCAATTACAATAAATCGTCCTCAAGGTCGCCCACTGTAAAAAACAGTGCAAACTGGATGTGGAATGCATCGGCAAATTATTCGGTTGCATTCAGCCGCGATCTTTACTTTAAACCGCTTGATATTCCGTTACTCGGTGATCTGCTCAGCATCTTTACCGATTATAAGGATGTAAAAATTTATTTTGCACCGCAGTCGGTGACGGCAAATGTGACTGCAAATAGAAAAAGAAATTATTCCTTAAATAGAAATACATCAACAACAGCAGCTACAACAACAAAGCCGAACATATTGCGAGATTTTACTTCAACACGCGGTGCCGGATTCAATTGGAATTTAACCGAAGGCGGTTTGTTAAATTTATCGATGGCTTACAATTTCGATATTGCTTCTACATTGAGCAGATTATTAGTCGAGGAAGGAACCGGGCGAGAAAGAACTGAAAGCGAAATCTGGTCCGATATTTTTGGCGGCAATTTATTTGGCGATGATATCAACTACAGACAGAATTTTGATTTGAGAGCAAATCCGAAACTTCCTTCGTTCGGCGATATTAATCGTTACGTTACTCTAACTACATCTTACGGGGTTTCATATTCTTGGCAGAATAATTTGACGCAAGGCGAGTTTGGTAGAAGTGCCGGTTACTCAAATAGAATTACTGCCGGATTAACGATAAGATTGAAATCGATGGTTGCGCCGCTTTTCCAATCCGAACAGCCGGCTCAACAGCAGAAACAGCAGGCACCACCTCCGCAAAGACAAGAAGGCGGCAGAGGCGGAAAAAGAAGTCAAAAACCGGCCGGCGGTGAAATTAAAAGAGCCGATACAACTGAAGATCTACCGGCTCTCAAAGATTCGATTGCAATAAACGATACTTCCCTTATAGATAAAAATATAGCTAGTGAAGACAGTGCAATCATTCACGAAGACTCACTCGAAGTTGATGATGGACCAAACAAATTACAAATAGGGTTCGAGTATTTGAAGCTCGCCGTTAAGTGGATTCTATTTGATTACGACCAGATATCAATTAATTTTTCGCAGAGCAGTAGTTACGCCGGCGATGCGCTTGCCGGAGCCGGAACGGGCTTCAATAATTTTTGGGGAATAAATCAGAGCTACGCAAAAGGTCCTTCAAGATTATTTATGCTCGGTTTATCGAATGATCTTGGTCAGCGCGCTTTTGGTGCAAATTTTCATGACAATTTTACTCAAAAGAACGACCTCAATTTAAAAACATCGAGACCGCTTTGGGAAGGCGCACAACTCGATATTAACTGGAGTGTTGGATGGGGGATTAGTAAATCTTTAACAATGCGCTCTGATTCACTCACCGGTATTGTTGATACAACCAATGTTACATCAACCGGTACCATAGACCGTTCATTTTTGTCGTTAGGTTCTTGGTTTGGTAGCGGTATTAAAGACGTACATAATAAATATAATGACAAAACTGCCGAGGGATTGTCTGATGCCTTTATAAAAGGTTTTGAAACGATTCCGTGGCTGTCCAAAGTACCATTTTTCAAAGATATCTTTAAATATATTCCGCGACCCAATTGGAGTTTTAGCTGGTCGGGTCTCGAAAAATATTCGATCTTTAGTTTTGCAAAACGAGTATCGTTACAGCATTCGTATTCTTCAAAATACAATGAAGGATGGAAAATAAACCCCGATGGTGATAAAGAAATACAAACGCAGCGTGTCGATTATGGATTCTCTCCTTTGGTTGGATTGACTTTCCAATTTGATCAACTCTTCGGTGGAAATTTCCAAAGCTCTGCAAGATTTTCTACAAAGACCGGCTACAGTGCTGGTACTTCAACAAGAAATATAACGGAAACTTTTTCCAACGATATAAATATTTCGGCAAGTTATTCTAAAACCGGTTTTGAACTTCCGCTTTTTGGTCTTTCGCTGAAAAACGATGTTGAAATTTCTTTCTCATATACCAGAGGTCAATCTACAAGTACTATCTTTGACATGGATAAGTTTGATGAAAAGGGGAGGGTGCAAGACGGCAAGATAAATACGACGATAGAACCTAAAATTAAATATGTGATGAGTTCGCGTGTAACGTTATCGATCTTTTACAGAAGAACAAGTATCGAGCCGAAAGGTTCGAATAAAATTCCGCCGACAGTTACAAACGAAGCCGGGCTTGATGTTCACATTGCCATTCAATAACATTAACCAACAAAAAAAATCTTATATGAAAAAAAATAAAATCCTTTGGGTAGATGACGAAATCGAGATGCTGCGTTCGCACATCATTTTCTTGAATGAAAAAGGATATGATGTTGAAACCGTAACCAACGGCGAAGATGCAATTACCAAAGTGCGCGGCAAACAGTTCGATTTGATTTTCCTCGATGAAATGATGGCGGGTCTCGGCGGTTTGGAAACTCTTGCGCAAATAAAAGAAATTAATCCGAACATCCCGGTTGTGATGGTTACAAAAAGCGAAGAAGAATCTTTGATGCACGATGCAATCGGAAGTAAAATTTCGGATTATTTGATTAAACCGGTTGTGCCGTCGCAAGTTTTGATGGTCTGCAAAAAAATTCTCGAGAGTAAAAAAATTTCCGTTGAGTATGTTGCAAAAGATTATCTGCATGACTTTAATGAAATTTCGCGCAGACTTTTGATGGAGCCCGATCAAGATGATTGGATCGAACTCTACCTGAAACTTGTCGGCTGGGATATGGAACTTGATGAACACCCCGAAGTTAATTTACGGCAAACGCTTGTCGAGCAGAAGAAAGAATGCAATCAGGAATTTTCGAAGTATGTCGAAAAAAATTATAAAAGATGGACTGATTCCCCCGGCGGCGAAGCTGCGCCGGCATTAACGGTGCAGATACTGGATAAATATGTTCTGCCGCATGTTGCAAGATCTGCCGGACCGGTTTTTTTATTTGTGATCGACTGCCTTCGTTACGATCAATGGCTTGTGATGGAAAAACATTTGACGGAAATTTTTAACATCCAAAAAGATTTTTATTACGCAATTCTTCCGACCGCAACCCCGTATGCACGCAATGCTCTATTTGCCGGATTGTTCCCTTCCGAAATAGAAAAACATTATCCCGATCTTTGGACTACGATGAACGATGATGAAAACAGCATGAACAAATATGAGAAGGAACTGCTTCAGCTTCTGCTCAACCGAAGAAAAATTGAACTGCGCAATGAATTGAAGTATATAAAAATAATCGATCCCGAAGTTGGAAGAAATTTTGAACAGAATGTTTTATCGCACAAGAAAACTCATTTCATGGCTGTCGTGGTAAATTTTCTGGATATGATTGCGCACGGAAGATCCGATTCGCAGATATTAAAAGAAATTGCGCCGGATGAATCTGCATACAGATCGCTTACGAATAGCTGGTTCCAGCATTCGTATTTGTTAAATACGTTCCGTGCAATTGCAGAAATCCCGAAAGCAAAAATAATTGTTACTACCGATCACGGAAGTATCAGAACTTTACGCGGTGCAAAAGTTTTGGGCGACAAAGAAGCTTCGACAAATCTTCGTTTCAAGTTCGGACGAAATTTAAAAGTTGACGACAAACATGCTATCTTCATAAAAAATCCTCTCGATTATAAACTTCCGAAACGCGGAGTTACAATAAGCTACATAATTGCAAAAGAGGATTATTATTTTGTTTATCCGACCGACTACCATAAATATTTAAGTTACTATAAAGACAGCTTTCAACACGGAGGAATTTCGATGGAAGAAATGATCCTCCCGGTTGTAACGATGGAGAGCAGAGCATAAATGGAACTCGTGCTCGAAAGAGAATCTGCCGTTGAACAAGATACAACGGAAGCAGCAAATTATTTTGCTTCGCTTATTCAGCCCGGAGATTTGATTCTGCTCAACGGAAATTTAGGTTCCGGCAAAACTTTTTTTGTTAAAGCTGTTTGCGGCAATTACGGCATTAATAATGTATCGAGTCCAAGTTTTGCAATTGTGAACGAATACAACGGTACAAAAAAAATTTATCATTTTGATTTTTACCGCATCAAAAAAATTTCCGAGTTGTACGATATCGGCTTCGAAGATTATTTGAACGACAGCGATGCAATAACATTTGTAGAGTGGGCTGATCTTTGGAGCGAAATTTTCCCGGCAAAATATTACAAAATAAATTTTGAATTTGTGAGCGGCGAAAAAAGAATTATCCGGATTACCAAGCAATGAAAAACCCGTTCCCGATATTGGCAATAGAAACATCCGGCACACTTTGCAGTGTTGCACTTCTGCTCGATGAAAAAAAATATCATGAAATAAACATTCTTGATAAACACGTTCATTCGGAAAAACTGCTTGAAATGATTGATGCAATTTTGAAAATGTCCGGCAGACAGATGCGGGATTTGTCGCACATCGCAGTTTCAAACGGACCGGGTTCGTTTACCGGATTGAGAATCGGGCTTTCAGCCGCAAAAGGACTGGCATTCGGTGCATCGCTTCCGATAATTCCGGTCCCGACTTTTGCTGCACTTGCTTTGCAGATATCAAATTTTATTTCAGCCGGGGAAAAATTCGGAATTATTAAAAATGCCAGCGTTGAAGACGCTTATTATTCCGAATTTATTTTCGATGGAAAGGATGTGAATACAGTTGAAACGGTCCAGCTAATTCATAAAAATGATTTAAAAGAGAAGGCAAAGAATCTAAAATTTTTGTTTGGCGATCAAATTGCAAACTTTGAAGTTAGAGAAACAATTGGTCCGCATGCATACTATATTGGTTTGTGGTCTTATTTATTTGGGAAGGATTTATTAATTTTTGATTACGATTATCTCGAACCCAATTATTTGAAAAAATTTATAGCAAAGGTGAAAAAATGAAAAAGCTGGCAATATTGTTTTTGTTGATATCCGGCATTACAGTTATAGCGCAAAGTCAATCGCCGAAAATTACTTCCCCGAAACCCGAACACGACTTCGGCGAAATTTTGGAAGGTGCGGTTGTTTCTCATTCATTCGAAATAATGAACAGCGGAACGGAAGATTTGAAAATTGATAAAGTTCAGGCGTCATGCGGATGCACTGCTGTTCAGCCTACAAAAAAAATATTAAAGCCCGGCGAAAAAACTACAGTCAAAGTTGAGTTCGATTCTGAAAACAGACTCGGTCTTCAGCACAAATATGTTTATGTTACCACAAATGATCCGCAGAACCAGCAATTCAAATTATCTTTCACCGCCAATGTTGTGGAAAAGCTTTCGAACACAAACGGCAAAAACCCGAAACTTGTTCTTGTTCAAAATCAATTTGATTACGGAACGGTTGAAGAAGGAAAGATTGTAGAAACAAAAATAAGTTTCAAAAATTCCGGCAGCAGCGTTCTCGAAATCAAAGATGTAAAAACATCGTGTGGATGTACAGCCGCAATGCTCAGCAGTAAAACCTTAAAGCCCGGCGAAACCGGTTCTTTAAGAATTGAATTGGATACTGCAAACCGTAACGGAAAGTTAACGCGGACTGTTACTTTGCTTTCGAACGATCCAGACAGTCCGAATCAAACTATTACACTATTTGCCAACATTGAGCAGAGAAAAAAATAATGGGATGGTTTAAAAGAAAAAAAGAAAATATTTCACCCGATAGTAAAAAAACAGATATACCGGATGGGCAGTGGTCGAAATGTGAAGATTGCGGCGAGATAATCCATAATAAACAACTTGAGTTTAATACCTGGGTCTGCCCGAAGTGCAGTTATCATTTTAGAATCGGGAGCGAACAGTACATCTCAATAATTTTTGATAAGAGCTCTTTCAAAGAGTATGATAAAAAAATGCGTTCGGGTGATCCGCTCGAATTTACCGATACAAAAAAATACACCGATAGAGTTACAGCTACAATCAAAAAATCCGGCTTGAATGATGCAGTAAAAACCGGAGTCGGAAAAATTGAAGGCAAGAAAGCAGCATTTGCTTGTATGGATTTCGGATTCATCGGCGGAAGTATGGGCTCCGTAGTCGGTGAAAAAATTGCACGGATAATTGATGTTGCTTACGAAGAAAAAATTGCGATGATAATTATCAGTCAAAGCGGCGGCGCGAGAATGATGGAAGGTGCATTCTCATTGATGCAAATGGGCAAAACAAGCGCACGCCTTGCACGTCTTGCCGATGCTAAATTACCGTTCATATCCGTATTAACTGATCCGACAACCGGCGGAGTTACTGCAAGTTTTGCTATGCTTGGTGATGTTATAATTGCCGAGCCGAAGGCTCTGATTGGGTTTGCCGGTCCGCGTGTAATTAAACAAACAATCGGACGTGATCTGCCGGAAGGTTTTCAACGATCAGAATTTTTGTTAGAGAATGGTTTCCTCGATTTTATTGTGAGCAGAAAACAATTGAAAGAAAAGTTATCGTTGATGATTAGTTATCTAACAAATTGACAACATCGAATGCCGACAGTTTTAAGATGGAAAGGATTTCGATTTTATTTTTATAGTCACGAAACAAGTGAACCGCCGCACATACACGTTGATAAAGAAAATAAATCCGCCAAGTTTTGGTTAAATCAGCCGGCATTAGCGAGAAATATTGGCTATAGTGTTAAAGAACTTGGTCAGATACAGAACATAATAGAAGAAAAACAAGATTTAATATTGGAGAAATGGAATGGGTATTTTGGCATATCAAGCTGATGAGCGGGTAAAAAAAGTAAAAATAGAGAACGATATGCTGTGCGTTGATCTCTATGATGGGCGTGTGATTTCTGTGCCGCTTGCATGGTATCCGAAGCTTTTTGCAGCGAAGAAAAAACAACTTCTCAATTGGGAAATCTCTGGCGGTGGTTACGGTATTCATTGGCCCGAGCTTGATGAGGATTTAAGCACGGAAGGATTATTACGAGGTGCACCGGCTCCGAAAGTATTTTCTAAAACCGCTTGACACAATAAGGTATTAATTATCTTCTAAATTTTTCAGCCATTTTTTTTAACACTTCCAAAGTGTATTCGACTTCTTCCAAAGTATTTTGCGAGCCGAACGAAAACCTGATTGTACCATTGGCATCTTCAACGGAATAACCCGCGCTTAAAATTACATGTGACGGTTTCAGTGTTCCGGAAGTGCAAGCCGCACCGTTTGAAACTGCAACTCCGTTGATATCCATGTACATCAACATTGCTTCGGGATCGTTCCGGTAAAATTCCGAATTAAATGTGATGCTCAAAATGTAGGGAAGGGGGTCGGCTCCGCCATTCAATCGAATTCCTTTGCTATCAATTGATGACAATCCTTTCACAAATTCATCACGGATTTTTTTTACACGATCGTAATTATAGTTGATTTCATTTTGCGCGATGTGGATTGCCTCAGCGAAACCGACAATAGCCGCAACGTTTTCCGTGCCGCCTCTTCTGTTCCTTTCTTGCGAGCCTCCGAATATCAGAGGGGAAATAGGTGTGCCGCTTTTTACAAATGCAAGACCGATTCCTTTCGGTCCGTTAATTTTGTGCGCCGAAGCCGAGAGCGAATCAACGCCAAGTTCTTTTACGTTGATGTTTATTTTTCCAAAACTCTGTACAGTGTCGGTATGGATAAATGATCCGTTCTTTTTTGAAATGTCCGCGATTTGTTTTATATCATTTTGCGAACCGGTCTCATTATTTATATGAATGATCGAAACAAGCGAAGTTTGTTCAGAAAGATTCTTTTCGAATGTACGGTAATTAAAAATCGTTTCGGGAAGTACATCGTTGTAGATTACAACAAAATTGTTTTTCTCAAGTTCTTCTGCTGTTTCAAGTATTGAATGATGCTCGGCTTTCGAAATTATAATTTGATTCTTTTTGCTTTCGAGTAATTCTGTCTTTGCGATTCCGGAGAGGCAGAAATTATTTGCTTCGGTGCCGCCGCTTGTAAAATAAATTTCGCTTTCATCCGCGTTAATAAATTGCGCCACTGTTTCTCGTGCTTCTTCAATTGCAACACGTGTAGTTCTTCCGAATGAATGTATCGAAGACGGATTGCCGAATTCATCGCTCAAAAATTTTTTCATCTTCTCGAAAACTTTCGGATGGAGCGGAGTAGTGGCGGCATTATCAAAATAAACTTTCATCAAACAACCTTTTGTGCTTAGCGCAGACTAACATCGCCGTAATGGATTTTTTCGGTTTTATCGCCGGCTTTTAAAATTAAGAATCCGTTCTCATCGATATCTTCGAACAAGCCGGTTCTCATTTTATCGTCTTCAATAATTTTAATTTTCTCGCCGATCATTTTACAGCGGTTGCGCCAGTCGTTTAATACTTTAGTCGGTTCATCGTGAGCAATATCAACCATAGTTTCAAAATTGTTTAGCACTTCGCTCAATAATTTTTCTCTGCTGACAAGCTCCTTAAATTCTCGTCTGATCGATGTAGGCTGAATTTCAAACTTGCCGGGAAAGTTGGGCTGATTAACATTGATCCCGATTCCGATTGCGAGCTTCGAAATCTTGTTTGCTTTGGAAGTTGATTCGATTAAAATGCCCGCAATTTTTTTCTTATTTACTAAAACGTCGTTGGGCCACTTTAATTCAACATTAAGCTGGTATAAATTTTCGATAGCCTGTGCAACGGAAAGTGAAGCTCCGAGATTAATAACATTAACGTTGTACTCTTTCAAATCATGTTTCAGTAAAACAGAAAAAGTTAAATTCTGCCCGGCATTGCTAATCCAAACTCTATCTTTTCTTCCTCTCCCTTTTAACTGGTATTCAGCTAAAAGTACAGTGCCGTTCTGGCTAAAATCTTTGTTGTTCAATAAAACAGTGTTGGTCGAATCAATTTCATCGCAGTAAATGAAATTTCTTCCGATAAACTCGGTGTCGAGCTTAATATCAAATTCTTCAATGTTGAACACTTTGTCCTCCATGCGTTACAATGTGGAATGTGAACTAAAGTCTTGATGTGTGACGAATCATCATAGCACTAATTAATTTTTTCTAGAAGCTTGTCAAAAATACAGATACTTATCAGAAACATGAATTTTTCTTAATTAATTTATTTATAAGCAGTTATAAGAATTTTGTCTTGTGGCACAGGCATTGCAATTATTAAGACAAAAATAAAAAAGGAGATCAGCCATGACACTCATAAAATTTGAACCCTTAAGAGAATTAGAAACTATTCACGACAGATTTCAAAGATTCTTTGACGAGTTTTCTAATTTGGGATTCCCTTTCAATGATAATTTTTATCCGAGAATTGATATTGCGGAAGATGAAAATAAAATAAATGTAACTGCAGAAATTCCCGGAGTAAAAAAAGATCAAATCAAAATTACATTGCAAGATAACATTTTAACAATAGAAGGCGAAAAGAAAAAAGAAGAAGAACAAAAGAGCCGCAACTTTTACAGAGTGGAAAGATCTTACGGAAGTTTTAAACGAAGCTTCACTCTGCCGGTAGAAGTCGATTCCGATAAAGTAGAAGCAAAATTTGAAGACGGCACGCTAAATATCTCGCTAAAAAAAATGGAGCCGAAATCAAAACACAAAAATGAAAAGCTAATTGAATTGAATTAAACGAATCAGTGCAATAAAATTTATCACTTAATAAATAGGAATTACAATGGGAAAAATAATTGGAATTGATCTTGGAACAACAAACTCTTGCGTTTCCGTAATGGAAGGAAACGAACCGGTTGTTATACCAAATTCTGAAGGCGGAAGAACAACGCCTTCCGTTGTAGCATTTACAAAAAACGGCGAACGTTTGGTTGGTCAGCCGGCAAAAAGACAAGCGGTTACAAATCCAAAGAATACCGTCTTTTCGATAAAGCGTTTTATGGGAAGAAGACTTGATGAAGTTGATACCGAATCGAAGGAAGTTCCGTACGAAGTAGCATCGGGCGATAGCGGCTCTGCACGTGTTCAAATAAGTGATAGATTGTATTCGCCTCCGGAAATTTCATCAATGATTTTGCAGAAGATGAAAAAGACTGCAGAAGATTATCTCGGTCAAGAAGTTACCGAAGCAGTTATCACTGTTCCGGCGTATTTCAATGATGCACAAAGACAGGCAACAAAAGATGCCGGTGAAATTGCCGGACTTCATGTGAAAAGAATTATCAACGAACCAACTGCCGCAGCATTGGCTTACGGATTGGATAAAAAACACAAAGATCAAATTGTTGCCGTTTATGATCTTGGCGGAGGAACTTTTGATGTATCTGTTTTGCAAATAGGCGAAGGAGTTTTCGAAGTTAAATCTACAAACGGCGATACACATCTCGGCGGTGATGATTTTGATCAGCGCTTGATTGATTTTCTCGCCGATGAATTCAAAAATCAGGAAGGCATTGATTTACGCAAAGATCCGATGGCTCTGCAAAGATTGAAAGAAGCCGCAGAGAAAGCAAAGATCGAGCTTTCGTCTTCTATGCAGACAGATGTTAATCTTCCGTTTATAACGGCAACTCAGGAAGGTCCGAAACATTTGAACATTGCTATAGCGCGTTCAAAGTTCGAGCAGCTTGTTGATGATCTTATTCAAAGAACTGCTGGTCCGTGTGAAAAAGCAATTAAGGATGCAAATGTAACTCCATCACAAATTGACGAAGTAATTTTAGTGGGCGGTTCAACACGTGTTCCCAAAGTTCAGGAACTTGTAAAAAAAATATTTGCAAAAGAGCCGCACAAAGGTGTTAACCCGGACGAAGTAGTTGCAGTCGGTGCGGCAATTCAAGGCGGTGTTTTAGCCGGCGATGTAAAAGATGTACTCTTGCTCGATGTTACACCGCTTTCGCTTGGAATTGAAACTCTCGGCAGTGTAATGACAGTCTTAATTCCGGCAAACACAACAATTCCAACACGCAAAAGTGAAGTATTTTCTACTGCATCGGATAGTCAGCCATCGGTAGAAATTCATGTGCTTCAGGGCGAACGCCCGATGGCGGCAGATAACAGATCACTTGGCAGATTCCATCTCGATGGAATTCCGCCGGCGCCGCGCGGCATTCCACAAATTGAAGTTACATTCGATATTGATGCAAACGGTATTCTGCATGTTTCTGCAAAAGATAAAGCTACGAACAAAGAACAGAGCATCAGAATTACTTCTTCGAGCGGATTATCAAAAGACGAAATAGAAAAAATGAAACAGACTGCGAAAGAACATGCCGCAGAAGATAAAAAGAAAAAAGAATCTGCAGAAGTTCACAATGTGGCAGATAGTTTGGTTTTCCAAACGAAGAAACAGATTCAGGAACTCGGCGATAAAATACCGGCTGATGCGAAGAGCAGACTCGAAAGTGAAATCACAAAAGTTGAAGACGCACTGAAAACAAATGATGCCGATAAAATTAAATCGGCGACTGACGGGTTAACAAAAGTTTGGAATGAGATTGCACAAAATCTTTATCAACAACAAGGTGCGCCCGGTGAACAACAAACTGCACAAGATGCCGAAGCCGAGCAACAGAAATCTTCTTCGCAAAAGAAAGATGACCGTAATGTTCAAGATGCATCCTACGAAGTTGTTGATGACGACAAAAAATAAGGAAGTAAAATTTTTACAAATTAATTGGAGTAACAATGACACAAAATAAAGAGGCAGTTGAAGTTAAAACCTCGAGCAGCTGGGACGAAGCTCTGGAAAAAGAATCATGGATTGCGCCATTAATTGATATTTACGAAACCGCAGACGATTATTTTCTTACGGCTTTCATGCCCGGCGTTGCAAAGGAAAATGTAAAAATCAAACTTGAGGACGGCAACCTTGTTATAATGGGGCGGATCGATTACGATTCCACGTTGGACAAAAAATATGTTCTCAAAGAAACCGAAACCGGCAACTACTACCGTAGATTCAAAATTGCGGACAGTATTGATGAATCAAAAATTGATGCCCGGCTTGAAAACGGAATTCTGAATGTAAAACTTCCGAAACACGAAAGAGTAAAACCAAAGACGATTGAAATAAAGTAATAACTTTTATTGCAATTGTTATTTCCGAAAGGCGAGCCGTTGGGTTCGCCTTTCTATTTTTTAAATCCCCCGTGATGTATCTTTGCGGCAGTTTTTATTCAACACTGTTGAATGCTTTGAAAATAGGGCTTAACTTAATGTTATGAAAAAGTTATTTGTCGTTCTGCTTCTAATAATTCTTTCTTTGCTTCTTTATTTTGCGGAGGAAGTAAGTACACATTCAACCGAAACTGTTATTCAAAAAACTTATGATTACTCATCCGGCTTGCTCAAAGCCGAACAGAACCGCCTCGATATTCGTAACAAATATGATATTGAAGTTAGTTTAGATACTCATCAGAAAGAAATTTCAGCAACAGAAAAAATAATTTGGTACAACAAAACAGAATTCCCGACAAACGAAATCCATTTTCATCTTTATGCGAATGCGTACAAGAGCAGCAAAACAGAATTTGCAAAAGGATATAATATCAGTTCGCCGGATGCACAGACTGAAATTAAAATCAGCAATCTTTTAATTGACGGCGCAGAGAAAGAATTGATTTATTTTCAGCCGGAAATTCCAAATTTTCATGACAGTACAGTTGCGAAAGTTATTCTCGATAAAACAATTCAACCGGGGGATTCGGTAGTAATTAATTTTGATTACTCGATGAAGATTCCGCGTTCGGTTAAACGTTTTGGATACGCATCCGGCAGAAATTTTTTCTTTGTATCACAATGGTTCCCAAAAGTAGGTGTGTTTGAAAACGGGAAATGGGTTTGCAGCCAGTATTATCCGTATCTAAATTTTTATTCCGACTTCGGTAATTACCGCGTAAAAATTGATGTGCCCAAAAATTATGTCGTTGGTTCAACCGGTGTGGCGGTATCAAAAAATGAAGAGGAAAAAACGAACATATACGAAATTGTACAAACCGGTGTTCACGATTTTGTATGGTTTGCAACGGATGAAATACTTCAACACAATGATGTTTACAATCGTTCGGATGGATCGCAGATTCAGATAAACGCTTTTGTTCAACCCGAACGAAAAAAATATTTTCAGCGCTACATTCAATGTGTAAAAAATTGTCTCGAGTTTTTCGAAAAACATATCGGTACTTATCCTTATCAAAATGTTACGCTTGTTGATGTACCGCGCACAAGCGGTTCCGGCGGAATGGAATATCCGACACTATTTACCGTTAGTGCCGATTTATTTTCGCCGCAGCCGACCGGCAATCCGGAATATCTTGTTGCCCATGAATTTTCCCATCAATTTTTTTACGGACTGCTTGCCAGCAACGAAGTTTACGAAGCCTGGCTTGACGAAGGATTTACTTCTTACATTGCTACAAAAATAATGTACGAATACTATCCCGATATTTTTGTTTACTTCACGATTGCTTCGTACGTGCCGGTTTTCGGACTCGAATTTTTATCTTACAACGGCATCCCGATAATTTACACGCTCGTTGATGTTCAACTTCCGGAAGGAGCGCGAAGTATTTCTACTTATTATCGCAATTTAACCATTGGCGCAATTGCAGATACTTCTTACAAACTTCCATCGAGATTATCGTACGTTGTTAATTCATACAGCAAACCGGAATTGGTACTTCATACTTTGGAAAGATATCTCGGCGAAGAAAAGATGATGAAAATTTTGAAAGACTATTACGAGTATTTTAAATACAAGCATCCGAAAGCAGAAGATTTTATCGGGATTGTACAAAAAAATTCCGGCGAAGATATGAAATGGTTCTTTGATGAATTTTACAGCTCTTCAAAAGTATTTGATTACCGGATCAGTGCAGTTAATAAGATTTCAGAAAATGAATACGAAGTTGTTGCCGAAAGATTGCATGACGGTATCTTCAAAAACGAAATTTGTTTGTACACCGAAAAAGATACTTTGAAAACAAAATGGGAAGGCGCAGAACGCTGGAAAATTTTCAAGTTCAAAACCGCGGATAAAGTGATTGCAGCCGCAATCGATCCGCAAAGGAAAAATCTTCTCGATATAAATTTTGCGAACAATTCATACACACTCGAACCGCGGGCTGTGGCTTCAATGTCGCTTGCCATTCGTGTCTTTTTCTGGGTGCAAAATGCTTTAATGATTTTGGGCAGCATCGGATGATACGATACACAAAAAATATTTTAATTCACGGTGTCCGCACGGTTGCATACAATTCAAAACTTGTTTTGCTGCTTTGGGCTTTCAATGCTTTATCGGCGCTGGTATTAACTGTGCCGATATTAAAAATTCTTATAGATAATCTCGGCAATTCATTAATCAGCGACAGCCTCGCACATAATTTTGATTACATCTGGTTTTTGCAATTCAAAAAAATTTATGAAGTGCAGTTTGAACAGATGCCGTTGAGCATTTACAGCGTTGTGGGCATTTATACTCTGCTGCAAACTTTTTTTCTCGGCGGCATGATTTCGATTTTTAACATTCCCGAAAAAAATCATGTTGTGGATTTCTTTTACGGCGGTGTAAAATATTTTTTCCGCTTCTTAAAAGTTTTGCTGATCTCGCTTTTCTTTTTTGCCGCCGCATTTAAGATCAACGAGTACCTCGGCGATTTGATAACTTACCTTTTCGTCAACTCGGAAAATGTGTACGCGGACTTTTCACTCAAAGCAATCCGGTATGTTCTGCTTGTCTTTTTTATCGGCGTTGTTACTTTGTTCTCCGATTACATTAAAGTTTCTCTCGCTGTTCATGATAAAACAAAAGTGATAAAAGAATTTTATTCGGTCGGAGCGTTCATTAAAAATAATTTCATGAAAATATTTACCGTGTTTTTGATAGTTGCAATTATCGGCGCACTCGGTGCGGTCATTTATAATCTTATCGGCAGATTTATTCCGCGAACGCCGTACTATTTCCTGGTCATTTCCTTTATTCTTCAGCAAATGTTAATTATCTTTCGATTGTTTGTTAGAATGCTGTTCAGCGCTACGGAAGTAAATTTATACAAAGATTTAAGCGCAGATATTGTTTCGGCAGAAAATTAACGAAAGGTAAGTATGGCGATCCTTCCAATTACAGTTTACGGCGACAAAATTTTACGCCAGAAAACAAAACCGATTACGGCTGTTAACGATAAAATAATCGAGCTGATTCGTAACATGTTTGATACAATGCGGAATGCAAGCGGTGTAGGTCTCGCGGCTAATCAGGTTAACTTCGGCGGTTCTATTTTTGTAATTGATCTCAAAGGCGTTGAAGGCTACGAAAAATTTAAACCGGTGGCGATGATCAATCCGCAGATAATTCTTGTATCCGATGAAACTATTGTTAGAGAAGAAGGATGTTTAAGTCTGCCCAATTTAAGAGCGGAAGTTGAAAGACCGAAGTCGATTAAAGTCCGTTACTTGAACACGGATGAGAAAGAAGTTGAACTTGAATTAGACAATTTTTTTGCGCGTGTGATATTACATGAGTACGATCATCTAATCGGAAAAATGATACCCGATAGAGTTGATGAAGAAGTGAGAAAGATGCTTCAAAAAGAATTGGAGAAGATAAAGAAGAGGAAAGTTGAAGTTGATTATCCGATCACAGAAAAATAATCACGTTTCAAATTCTGTAACTACAACAACATTGTACGGGCTGTCCCATCAGATTTTGTTCATAATTTGGCGCACGGGGAAGAAGTGAAAATTGTTTTTATGGGCACACCCGATTTTGCAGTCCCTTCATTAAAAATTCTTCTTGAAAGTAAACACTCTGTTGAAGCCGTTGTTACAGCACCGGATAAAGAAAGGGGCAGAGGAAGGCAAGTAACATTTACTCCGGTAAAACAATTTGCACTCGAAAAGAATCTGAAAGTTTTTACTCCCGAAAGATTGCGTGATGAAAATTTTGTCAATGCGATGAAAGAGATTCAGCCCGACCTTTTTGTTGTAGTGGCGTTTCGGATTTTGCCGCACGAGATTTTTGCTATCCCGAAATTCGGTTCGTTCAATCTTCACGGTTCGCTTTTGCCGAAATACCGTGGCGCCGCGCCGATTCAATGGGCAATTATCAACGGCGAAATAGAAACCGGCGTTACTACTTTTTTTCTTGATGAAAAAGTTGATACAGGAAATATCATTCTTCAAGAAAAAATGATGATTGATGAAAAAGATAATCTCGGAACTGTTCACGATAAAATGATGATGCTTGGCGCAGAGCTGGTTTTGAAAACCGTCGAACAAATTTCTGATGGCACGGTTAAACTTTCCAAACAAGAAGATTCGCTTGCGACGCCGGCACCAAAAATTACAAAAGAAGTTTGCGAAATTAAGTGGAACAAATCTGCAGTAGAGATTCACAATTTAGTGCGCGGACTTTCACCGTATCCATGCGCGTATTTTGTGCTGAACGGAAAGCATTACAAAGTTTTTAGAACAAAAATTGTAACCGAAAGTATGATGGTAAATGTAAAATTTGGTTCTACTATCAACTTTCAGCCAACAACCAACAACATACAACTAACCCCAAAAGAAATATTTATAAAAACCGGGAACGGAATTTTACAAATACTCGAACTTCAGCCTGAAGGAAGAAAACGGATGACGGCTGAAGAATTTTTGAGAGGGTACAAATTTTAGCGGAGCTGGAAAAATTTTATGAGAAACAATCGTTATGAAAGTGTGCTTGAAGCAATCGGCAGAACGCCCATCGTAAAACTCGGCAACATTTCAAAAGGTTTGAAAGCAAACATCTATGCAAAACTTGAATTCATGAATCCCGGCGGCAGCATCAAAGACCGCATTGCACGATACATGATTGAAAAAGGAGAACGCGAAGGAAAGATAAAACCCGGAGATACAATAATTGAAAATTCGTCCGGCAACACTGCGATGGGCTTGGCAATTGTGTGCAGACAAAAAGGATACAAACTGAAAATTGTTATCCGTAACACTACAAGCAAAGAAAAAATTAAAATGCTTGAAGTACTCGGCGTTGATGTCATAAAAGTTGATGCATCACTTCCGCCCGATCATCCCGAATCTTACAATAATTATGCTGTGAATCTTGCGAAAGAAGATGCAACACTTTATTACATCGATCAGCACAACAATCTCGATAACAACGAAGCACATTATATGACTACCGGTCCAGAAATTTGGGAACAGATGCAAGGGAAGATAGATTATTTTGTCTCTGCAGTCGGAACCGGCGGAACATTATTCGGCGCCGGAAAATATTTGAAAGAGAAAAACCAGGCTGTTCAATTAATAGGTGTTGATCCGGTCGGGTCGGTTTTTTATGATTGGTTCAAGCACAAAAAATTGATCAAACCATCGCGCTATTTGGTTGAAGGGATGGGCGATGAGTTCTTGATAAAAACAGCACAGCTTGAAATGATGGACGATATGTTGAAAGTGGAAGACAAAAAAGCAATCGGCTGGGCGAAGAAAATTGCGTTCGAAGAAGGAATACTTGCCGGCGGTTCAAGCGGTGCGAATGTTTGGGGTGCGGTACAAATTGCAAAGCAGATTGACCGCGAAGCAAATATTGTTACCGTAATCTGCGACAGCGGCTACAAATATTTTTCTACAATCTATAATGATGAATGGCTCGAAGGGAATGGGTTGTTGTAGAAAATTTTAACGTGAATCACGGCAAGCAATAGCAGTTAGTTCAACTGTTTATCTAAAATCTTTTATATAACTGTTCTTAAAAATTCTCTGTGGCATTTGCGCCTCCCATAGAAGCACGGGACAAGTCTGTGAGAAAAAGAATATCTCGCAAAGGCGCAGAGAGCGCAGAGTAAAAGACAAACGCGAAGATGATGCACAATAAATACAAATGGCTTTTGTTCGATGCGGACGATACATTGTTTGATTATTCCGCCGGCGAAATTTATGCTCTCGAAAAAACTTTAGCCTCATTCGGAAATTCACTTGACGAGCAGAAACTTTCCGTTTACCGCGAAGAAAATAAAAAAGTATGGCAAGAACTTGAACTCGGCTTAATTGATCCAGACACACTGAAATTCAAACGCTTCGAATTGACTTTCCAAAAACTCGGGTTGAATTACAACCCGGTAGAATTCAGCAAACAGTATTTGAATAATCTCGGCGAGTCAACACAACTAATCGAAAATGCATTGGAAGTAGTAACCGCACTTCAAGAAAAATATAACCTTGCAATTGTTACAAACGGATTGAAAGATGTTCAGCACAGAAGATTAATGAATTCATCCATTGCAAATTTTATCGAACATATTTTCATCTCCGAAGAATTGAATTACTCGAAGCCGCAAAAAGAATATTTTGATAAAGTGTTCGATGGATTAAATAATCCTTCCAAAGAAACAGTGCTGATAATCGGCGATAATTTGAACTCCGACATCAGAGGGGGCATAGATTACGGCATCGATACTTGCTGGTACAATCCGGCAAAAAATTCTCTTCCCGAAAATTTCAAAACTACTTTCACGATTACCGATCTGACACAGCTTTATAATTTTCTTTAATCATGCTTGTGAGTTTAACACACCCTTTTCCGTTTCCCCTCTCAAGAGGGAACGAAAGGGGTGTGTCCTCAAGTTTTTATTTCTGTCCACAAAACTTGTTGTGTTGATACAATAAATTATATATCGAAAAATATTTTTCGGAACTCACCGTAAAGAATTATATTCACTAACTGGAGTTACGCAAGTTTTATTTTTTAATTGCCCCGGCATTGCCCGTGTAAACGGGATCCCGCTCGGCGGATGATATGTTGGTGAGAAAAGTATTCCCTGATACCATGGGCTTTTGCCCAAATTATCTTAAATGGCGGCTGAAGCCGTTAGTAGAGGACAGATATATTATACCATGACTAAAGGTCGTGGTAATGGAAGGTATCCAAACATGAATTTTGCGTAACTTCAGTCACTAATCACTTTTTTGAGAGAATAAATTTTATGAAACGTATCTGTGTTTACTGCGGCTCCAGCAGCGGTTCGATGCCTGAATATGTGCAAGCGGCACGCAGTCTTGGAAAAATTATTGTAGAAAATAATTTGAGCTTAGTTTACGGCGGCGCAAGTGTTGGATTGATGGGCGAAGTTGCTGACTCTGTTTTGCAAGAAGGCGGCGAGGCAATAGGCATTATTACAAATTCGTTAATCGAAAAAGAAGTTGCTCATAAAAATCTTACCAATCTCCATGTAGTTGATACGCTCAGCGAAAGAAAAACAATGATGGCCGAACTTTCAGACGGTTTTGTTGCGTTGCCCGGCGGTTACGGAACCTTGGACGAGTTATTCGAAATATTAACTTTGGCTCAGCTTGGCTTTCATAACAAACCGTGCGGTGTGCTGAATGTTAATTCTTATTTCGACAAGCTTTTTGAATTTATCGATACCGCAGTTTCGGAACAGTTCATTAAAGATATTCACCGTTCGATAATTCTTATTGACGAAAATCCCGATGTGCTCATTAAAAAATTCTTTGGCTATAAAGCTCCCGTAGTTGATAAGTGGATTAATAAAAACTCCAAATAGAATTTTTGATGTTTTGAACCGGCTTCAGTTTTTGGTAATTTATTTTGATAGATTTCACCGCATCAATTGACCAAATTAAAATTGCGTTTGCAGAATTCGGATTTTTTAGTAACTAAAGTTATGCAAGTTTGTTTTTTAAATTGCCCCGGCATTTTCCGAGTAAACGGAATACCGTTTCTCGGTGATATATCGGGGGGATATGAGTATCACGAATACTCCGGGATTAGCCCAATAGTCTTAAACAGTGGCTAAAGCCGTTAGTATAGGTTAGATAATTATACTACGACCTAAAGGTCGTGGCAATTGCAATATCCCAAATAACACAAGCGGCAGAAAAATTATGGAATATAAAAACAATATATTGGAGTTAATCGGTAACACTCCGTTAATTAAACTGAATAAAATAAACAGAGGATTGAAGCCTCAGATTTTTGCGAAGCTTGAATCAGCAAACCCCGGTGGAAGTGTAAAAGACCGGATCGGTTACGCGATGATTGTTGATGCCGAAAAACGTGGCGTACTAAAACCGGGCGGAACAATCATTGAAGCAACGAGCGGAAATACCGGTATCGGACTTGCGTTAACTGCCGCGATAAAAGATTACAAATGTGTTTTTGTCTGCACTGAAAAAGTGAGCGCAGAAAAAATAAATTACCTGAAAGCGCTCGGCGCAGAAGTAATTGTTGTTCCAAACACATACGAGCCCGATCATCCCGAATATTATGTTAATGTTGCAAGAAGAATTCACGAAGGAACACCCAATTCAATTTTTGCATATCAATACGGAAATCCTTCGAACCCGGAAATGCATTACAGAACAACCGGTCCCGAAATTTGGAAACAGACCGGCGGCAAAATAACTCACTTCGTTTCGAGTATTGGAACCGGCGGCACAATCAGCGGCACTGCAAGATTTTTGAAAGAGCAGAATCCGAATATTCAGGTTCTCGGTGCAGATCCGCTGGGTTCAATTTTCAAACATTACAAAGAGACCGGAGAGATTATAAAAGGCTCGCCGTATTTAGTTGAAGGAATTGGTCAGGATTGTCTGCCGGCAAACGTACATTTTCAGTACATCGATAAAATTATCAACATCAGCGATAAAGAATCCTTCACTGCTGCGCGGCGGTTAACAAAAGAAGAAGGAATTTTCTGCGGCGGTTCGACCGGAACAATTGTGCACGTTGCACTCGAAATTGCAAAGGACTTAACCGAAAATGATCTGATTGTTTTTATTGTTTGCGATACGGGCGAAAGATATCTTTCAAAAGTTCACAACAACGAATGGCTGAGAGATAACAGAATGCTCGATGCCGAAATTAAAGTTCTGCGCGATATTTGTGACGCAAAGAAACGAAAAGGGATCGAGGAAATTATTTACGTACACGATGACATTCTTGTTAAAGATGCAATGAAGATTATGAACGAGAAAGGTTTTTCATACATACCGGTGTTGAACGAATTTTTAAGACCGGTCGGCAGTTTACGAGAAAGCAGAGTCATCGCAAAAATTCTTGATGACCAATCGCTTCTGCATATTCCGGTGAAGGAAATTATGGAAGATAGTTTCCTCGTGCTCGATGCTAAATCAGGAATCACGGAAGTTCGCAGAGCATTGAAAGAAGCACATGCAATTCTGGTTTCCGATTTCGGAAGGATTATTGATATAATCACAAGATATGATTTGATTGATTTTGAGTAACTACATGCGAAACGTGAGAGGTGAAATGTATAATGGTAAATGAAAGATGTAAAATGTAAAATGTAAAATGGTAATGGAAATAACAGTTAACAAACAGCAGACAAGCCTCGATCACAAATTCTAAAATCTAAAATCGTAATGGGGTAAAAGATGGGCTTTCAAACAGATGCAATACATGCCGGGCAGAATCCCGATCCGGTGACCGGCGCGGTTTCAACTCCGATTTATATGACTTCAACTTATGCTCAGGATGAACTCGGTGTTCACAAAGGTTACGAATACGGAAGAACACACAATTTAACGCGGCAGTCGCTCGAAAAAAATATTGCGACGCTCGAAAAAGGAAAATATGGAATTGCGTTTTCATCCGGTCTATCTGCAGAAAATGCCGTACTCGGACTTGTAAAAGCGGGCGATCATTTAATTGTTTCCAACAATGTTTACGGCGGCACCTACCGTTTGTTCGAATTAATCATGAAAGATTACGGTTTGGATTTTTCCTGGATCGATACAAGTAATCCTAAAAATGTTGAGAACGCAATAAAAGAGAATACAAAAATTGTTTACATCGAAACACCCACTAACCCGATGCTGAACTTGACGGACATTCGAGCAATATCGAAAATTTGCAAAGACAATAATTTGATTTGTGTCGTTGATAATACTTTTATGACTCCGTATTTCCAGAATCCTCTTGTGGCTGGCGCCGATGTTGTAATTCACAGTACAACAAAATATTTGAACGGGCATTGTGATGTTGTGGGCGGCATGCTGATAACCAATGATGATAAATTGCACGAACGTTTCCGTTACTTGCAGAATGCCGTTGGAGCGATTCCATCTCCGTTCGATTGCTGGCTTACTTTGCGGGCAACAAAAACACTTGCAGTGCGGATGAAACAACATCAGGAAAATGCGATGAAGATTGCGGAATATTTACAAACACAATCGTATGCTAAAAAAGTTATTTATCCCGGCTTGCCTTCACATCCTCAATACGAACTTGCCAAAAAGCAGATGAGCGGTTTCGGCGGAATGATATCTGTCGATTTCGGAGAATTCGAAACTGCAAAAAAAATTATGAATAATATAAAAGTATTTACGCTTGCCGAAAGTCTCGGCGGAGTAGAAAGTTTAGTTTGTCATCCGGCGTCGATGACCCACGCATCTGTTCCGAAAGAAGAGAGAGAAAAACTTGGATTGACCGAAAGCCTCGTTCGCTTCTCCGTAGGAATTGAAGATGTTGAAGATTTGATTGCAGATATTGAACAAGCGGTAAAAAAGTTATAAATGTTCTCTTGAATTATTCTTGATCATGCTCTTATTCTTGCTCTTTTTCCGGTTGAAAAAATGCGTCAATGAAAATTCAAGAACAAGATCACCATCATGAGCAAGAGTTAATATTAGCACGGCAAAATAAACCACTGTATCTTTTACTGTTCAACAAATCCTTAGACTCGCAAAAATTATTTCAGTAATTTGCATATGTAAAACGGGAGGCATCATGGCTGAAAAAACAAAAGAACAAATCAAAATAGGCGGCATAGACGAAACAAAATATTCGATGGACACCCATTTAATTTACGGCAAAAGCGTATCGGATAAATGGGATTACTCGCATCATGTTACTGCCCCTATTTCATCTTCAACCACATTCAGATTAGATTCGGTTGAAAGAGGCGCGCAAGGATTTATGCAGTTTGCAAATACCGAAGAGTTTGGCGATAAGGCTCCGATTTTTATTTACGATCGTCTCGGCGAACCGAACAAAGACATGCTCGAAGAAAATTTGGCTTATGTTGAAAAAGGAGAAATGGCTGTAAGCTTTGCAAGCGGAATGGGCGCAATTGCAGCAGTGCTCGGCATTCTAACAAAACCGGGCGATGAAATAATTTCACACAACACTTTGTACGGCTGTACACTTTCTTTGCTCTCAAATTGGTATCCGCGCTACAACATTAAATGGAGTCCGTTTGATCTTACAGATCCGGCTAACATTTACAATTTTGTTACACCGAACACTAAAGTAATTTACTTTGAGTCACCGGCAAATCCGAATCTTGAAATAATTGACATCGAAGTTGTTTCCAAAATTGTTAAAGAATTGAACAAGGATAGAAGCGAAGCGGATAAAATTTATGTAGTCATCGATAACACTTTTTCAACTCCGTTTTGCCAGCGACCGATTGAACACGGTGCCGATTTTGTTGTGCACTCGTTAACAAAAGGAATTGGCGGTTTTGGTACGGATATGGGCGGAGCTGTTATCGGCAGAAAGAAATTTCAGGATGTACTTCATTTGTATAGAAAAGATTTCGGTGCTGTGCTCAACCCGAAAAGTGCGTGGTCAATTTTAACTTACGGGCTTCCTTCGCTTGCATTGCGGCAGAGACATCAAATAAAAACTGCAGTGCGTGTTGCGGAATTTTTAAACTCACATCCGAAAATTGAATTTGTAAATTATCCCGGTTTGCCCAACCGCAAAGGTTATGAAACAGCGAAGAAACAAATGATTGATTTCAATGGTAATTTTGCACCCGGCAGCATGATCTATTTTGTGTTGAAGGGAGCTACTCCGGCAGAAAGCAAAGAGTACGGAATAAAGTTTATGGATTACGTTGCAAACCGTGCATACACAATGACACTTGCTGTTTCGTTGGGGCATACGCGGACATTAATTGAACATCCGGCTTCAATGACACACTCGGTTGTTCCGCCTGAAAAGCTTGCTGAAAGAGGTTTGGATGCCGGCGGAATCAGACTCGCAATCGGTTTGGAAAATCCCGATGATATTTTGCTCGATCTCGATGAATCTTTGAAGGTAATCTAAAAACCCACCATGAAGAGTGCGCGTGAAAATTCAGAAGAAAATAATGACCTCACTCCGCCAATAAAATGGCCGGCAAGCCAGCCAAAAAGATGGCGGGCAAGCTTAAATCCCTTTCCTTATTAAGGAGAGGGACTTTTAAAAGAAACAGTCCCTCTCTTCCCGTCGAAGGCGGATAAATTTAAGAGAAGAGAACGGGTGATGAATTCAGATATAAAAAAAACGCACACCATTTAAAACACATGAGTCGATGAAAATTATCAAAAGCTGTTTGCTTGAAAAATTCCCCGAAATAACTTTCGGGATGAGCACCAAAGTTGGTCTCGATAGGAAAGAACCGTATTGCTTCAACATGTCGTTAAATGTCGGGGATGATGATTCCGTTGTTGAAGAAAACAGAAAAGTATTTTTTAACGAACTCGGATTACACTCATCGCTGATTACATTTCAAAAACAGATCCACAGCGATATAATAAAATTTGTAGAAGTGCCGGGCATCATCGGCGAGAGCGATGCGATGATTACAGCAAAGACAAATATTGCACTCGCTGTTTCAACTGCGGATTGCACGCCGATTTTTATTTATGATGCAGAGAATAAAGTAATTGCTGCGGTTCATTCCGGCTGGCGCGGTACACAAAAACAGATTCTTAAAAAAACTTTGCACAATTTAAGACATCATTTCAAAAGCTCTCCGCAAAATTTATACGTTTATGCCGGTCCATCCATTTCTCAAAAAAATTATGAAGTCGGGAAAGAGACGGCGATACTTTTTGATGACAAGTATTTGAAATTCGATAACGGAAAAATATTTCTCGATGTTCTTTCTGCTAATGTCGATATGCTTTGCAGCTTCGGCGTTCCGGAAGAACAAATAGAAGTTTCGCCCTATTGTACTTTCGATGAGAGAAATCTTTTGCATTCGTACCGGAGAGACGGAGGCAAATCGGGCAGAGCTTTGGGAATAATAGTAATGAGGGGGAATAGTGTTTTCGGAAGATTTTAAAATTGGTTCGGGCTACATTCTAATTTGTTTAATTTGGGGATCGACGTGGCTCGCAATCAGAATTGGTTTGGAATCGCTGACGCCAATCATGTCCGGCGGATTGCGATTTACATTAGCATCTCTGTTTGTTTATACAATGATGCGCTGGCGCAAAATTAAATTGCAGACCGATCCGTTATCAATCAAACTTTATCTTGTAATGGCTTTTTTCTCGTTTACAATTCCGTTCGGAATGGTTTATTGGGCTGAGCAATTTATTCCATCCGGACTTGCATCAATATTGTTTGCTGTGTTTCCGTTTTTTGTAATTCTATTTTCAAGAATTGCAATTCCGCAAAACAAAATTTCGGCTGAACAGATCATTGGTGTTACTATTGGGTTTGCCGGCATCGTTACAATTTTTTCTGAAGGGCTGACGTTAAATTTATCCGATTACATGCTCGGTATGCTTGCAGTATTTTTCAGCGCGATAATTCAAGCAAGCATGGCAGTTACAATTAAAAAATACGGGCATCATTTAAATCCTCTTTCGATGAATTTTGTCCCGTTATTAATTGGCGGAATGTTTATGATAATCACCGCTCTTTTTGTTGAAGAGAAGAGCAAATGGGTATTTGATGAAAAAGCAATTCTATCGGTTATCTATCTGGCATTCTTCGGAACGGTTATAACATTTACGACATACTATTGGCTTTTAAAACGAATGAACATTGTGATACTTTCGCTGATAACTTTAATAACTCCAATTACTGCAGTTGTGCTCGGCTGGCTGATCATGAATGAAAAATTTTCTGTGAGAGATTTAATTGGAAGCGGAATGGTGCTAATCGGAATTTTATTTGCTAACTTTCGTGGGTTGTTAAACTACTATCATCAGAAAAAGATTAATCGATGACGAACATTATTCGAATCAAAAACGCTTCATTTTACGCCTATCACGGTGCATTGCAAGAAGAACAGAACATTGGCGGCAGATTTGAAGCGGACGTGGATATTTATACGGATTTTTCCGAAGCCGCAAAAAATGACGATCTGAGACATACGATTAATTACGATGAAGTTTACAAGTTCATCAACAAACTTGTTCATGAAAAAAAATATTATTTGATTGAAACGCTTGCGTTTGTTATTGCAGATAAACTTCTTGAAAAGTATAAGGGTATAAAAAAAATTTCCGTCCGTGTGCGGAAACATCACGTTCCGGTCGGTGGAGTGATCGACTGCGTTGAAGCCGAAGTGATTAAAGAAAATGGCATGTAATGTTTTTCTCGGTTTGGGATCCAACGTTGGCGATAGAATTAAATTTATTAACGATGCGGCTGATGCTATCAATCGTGATGAGAAATGCCGGTTAATTAAATCAGCTTCATATTACGAAACAACTCCGTATGGAAATGTGAAGCAGCAAAATTTTATCAACACGGTTTTTCTCGTTGAAACCGAATTTAATCTGCTCGATCTTTTTAATTTTCTGAAAAAGATTGAAACAAAATTGGGACGAAAAAAAGAGAGTCTTCGCTGGGGTCCGAGAGAAATTGATGTTGATATTCTTTTCTATAATAATTTAATTTATAACAGCGATAAGTTATCTATACCGCATAAAGAAATTTTGCAGAGGGATTTTGTAATCGTTCCTTTGATAGAGATAGCACCGGATTTTATTCACCCGGTGTTAAATAAAAGATTGGACGAAATTGATTTGGGCGGTATCGAAAAGCATATAATCAGAAAACTAAATTGATAACAAGATAAAAATTCAGTGTCGGGTATCAGGTACATAGCAATTGAAGGAGTAATCGGAGCCGGGAAAACTTCACTGGCTCAAAAATTATCGGAACGGCTTTCCGCTAATCTTATTCTCGAAGAATTTGAAGAGAATCCCTTTCTCGAAAAATTTTACGAAGACAGAAAACGTTATGCATTTCAAACGCAGATGTTTTTTCTAATTAACCGCTATAAACAGCAGCAATTGCTCAATCAACAAGAGCTTTTTTCAAAATATATTGTTTCGGATTATATTTTTGAGAAAGACAAAATCTTTGCTTACTTGAATCTTTCCGGCGAGGAACTGAAACTTTACGAGAATCTTTTCCCGCTTTTGGAACGCGATATCCCGAAACCCGATCTTGTTATTTTTTTGCAATCGAGTATCGACCGGCTTGTTACCAACGTTAAACAACGCGCAAGAAAAATAGAACACAATCTCACCCGCGGATATTTGACAGAACTTTCCGAAGCGTACAATAACTTTTTCTTCAAATATAACAACACGCCTTTGCTGATTGTTAACACAACCGATATCGATTTCGTTAACTGCGAAGAAGACTTCACGGAATTGTACACTCAAATTTTTAGAGAAGACAGAGGTTTCATAGAATATTTTAATCCGGAGGTTAAAACATAAGATGAGTTTGCTGAGGTTTTTATTATGGAGTTTGATTTTCTATCTTATATTCAGAACCATGAAAAATATTTACACTGCTATTACCGGTTCCGAAAGTAAAGAAGAAAGAACTGAAAAATTCAGGAAGGCTGCTAAGCTTTCGCGGATAAAAGGCGAAGATATAATTGAAGCACAATTCGAAGAAATAACTACGAACACTACTAAAGATAAATCAAAAGATTTTTAATAATGTCCCTCCGGCAAATTTTTAGGAATATCAGCTCGTTCATACTAAAATTATTTTTATCTGCTAAAAACGATTCAAACAAAATTGCGGGAGAACTGAAAAATGTTCTCGTCATCCGCCAGCACAACCAGTTTGGGGATATGCTTGCGAGCGTTTCGCTTTTCCGCGCAATTAAAGAAACATATCCCGGGTGCAGTGTAACTCTTATTGCCGGACCGGAAAATTTTTATGCGGTCGAAAAAAATAATTTGATAGATAACTTATTCGTTTTCGAAAAGAAAAAACTTTTTGTGCCGCAATATTTTTCGAGCATGAGAAAAATTTTAAAACAGAATTATGATCTTGCAGTTGTGCCCGCAACTGTTGCGGTCTCTGCAACAAGCTGTATTCTTGCGGCTTTGTCGGATGCTAAAATTAAGATTGGACCGAAATCTTTGGATGGCAAAATCAACGAGTTGAATTACGTGTTCAATTATAAAATGGATCTCAATTGGAAAAAATGCCCCGATGCGCACGTATCTGATTTTATACTTGATGTTCTGCGTCCGCTCGGAATCAAAACAAAAAATTTCGGTTCGGTAATTGATTTTGATCCTGACGATGAAGAGTGTGCAAAAAATTTCTTGCATAGTTTGAATATCAAACCCGGCGAATATGTGGTAGGATTTCACATCGGTGCCGGAAAGCCGAACAACCGCTGGGCACTCGAAAAGTTTATTAAATTGATTTACATGATTATGAAAGAATTTCCGATCAAAATTTATTTTACCGGAAGCGGTGCCGATAGGGAAGAGATAAATTATGTGCAGTCCAATTTGAGTTTGGATGCCGGATATTTTTTGAACAGAAGAATACCCGAACTTGCTGCGCTGATTTCTAAAACCGATCTTTTTATAACAAACGATACCGGCGTTATGCATGTTGCCGGTACAATGCCGGTGCCGCAGATTTCAATTTTCGGTCCGACAAATCCTTTCAATTGGGCGCCGGTAGGTGCTGAAAAATATTTTCTTAAAAAATCAGAACTTGTTAATGATGTTTCGGAAGAAGACGTGTTCAATCTTTGCAAGTTTGTTCTCGATAAAAAGAGAAAGAAACAATGAACGAAGATTTTAAAAATCTTGCCGCAATTGATGTTGGTACAAATTCATTTCATTTGATAATTGTTCGTTTGAAAGAGGACGGCAATTTCGAAATAATTGACCGCGAAAAAGAAGTGATACGTTTGGGCGAAGGCAGCAGCGGCGATATAAAATTTATTAAGCCGGAAGCGATTGAACGTGCGGTAAGTGTTCTCAAACGTTTCAAAGGCATTGCCGATTCGCATAATGCAAAATTGCGTGCGGTTGCAACAAGTGCAGTTAGAGAATCGCACAACAAATTGGAATTTATTCACCGTGCATATAATGAAGCCGGAATCGAAATTGAAGTGATCAGCGGTTACGAAGAAGCGCGTTTAATTTATCTCGGTATATTAAAAGCAATTCCTATTTATAACAGCAAGGCATTGATACTTGATATCGGCGGCGGCAGTACCGAAATTTTGCTTGGCTCGAAAGGCAATGCAATTCATTCGGTTAGTTTAAAACTAGGTGCCGTGCGGCTCGCACAAAAATTTTTCCCGGATTATGAAATTACCGAACAGCGTATCAAAGAATGCCGCAAATGGGTGCGCGGAGAAATTTTTAATGTTGCCGAGCAGATGAAGAAGGAAGGATTCGAAATTTGTGCCGGTTCATCCGGAACAATTATGTCTGCCGGATTTATGATTCAAGCGATGCGTAAAAACACTCCTTCAACTTTGGCGATATTAAATAATTTCGAGTTCACGAGAAAAGAATTGCGCGAGATTGAAGAAGAAATATTAAAAAGAAAAACCCCCGAGAAGAGAAAAAAGATAGCCGGGCTCGATGAAAAACGTGCAGATATTATTCCAGCCGGCATAATTATTCTTTCAACAATTTTTGATCTTTTCGATCTCGATAAAATGACAATATCGGGATATGCTTTGCGCGAAGGAATTGTGATTGATACGCTTCAAAAAATAAATGCCGATTCTACAAAACCGAATTTGAGGGATATCAGAAAAGAGAGTGTTAAACATCTTGCCGAATCTTGCCGGTACGACCATGGGCATTGCAGACACGTAACAAGCTTAGCTCTAAAAATGTTTGATGATTTGAAAAAGCTCCACGGACTCGGCGATGAATACCGCGAGCATCTTGAAGCGGCGGCTTTGCTTCATGATATCGGCTACCACATTTCGCATACAAACCATCACTACCACAGTTATTACATAATCCGCAACAGCGAACTGCTCGGCTTCAACGAAAATGAAATCAGCATAATTGCACATACTGCGCGCTACCACAGAAAGAGTCATCCGAAAGCAAGTCATCCCGAATTCAGCGAACTGCCGGCTCATTCACAGAATGTTATAAAAAAACTTTCGGCAATTTTGCGCATTGCCGATGCATTCGACAGGACGCACAAAGGAATAGTGAAGAGTGTCGAGTGTCGAGTGAAGAATAATGATGTTGAATTTCATCTCATTGTAAAAGAAGGTGATAATGCCGATATCGAATTATGGAATTTTGAAAGAAGGAAAGAATTGTTCGAAGAAGTGTTCTCAAAGAAAATATCCATTGCTTAAATTCACCTCAAAAAAATCTCGGTTTGCTAAACCATATCGTTAAAAATTGTGTTTGATATTCGCGGTATGTTTTCCAATAAAACTTTTATTGTGTTTTAATTTTTAGTTGACACATGAAAATTTAAAAGCTATTTTCAATTCGAATTTTCACATCTCGCATTAATTAACAAAAACAATAATCAAAAAAGGGGAAAACAATTATGAACTTTTTTTCAAGGAGATTAAAGTTCGTTAATTGGGGGATTTTATTTTTTGTTTTAATAGTCATGAACGCTTGCCAGCCTGATGAAGCACCGCTCTCGTCTGATCAGCAATCTGCAAATCAATCTTTGGACAAAGCTACAGCTCAAGATTTTGGGCCTGAATATGTTCAAGGTGAAGTGCTCGTAAAATTTGTCTCCGGCGCTTCGGAAAGCAAGCGCGCTGCAGTGCTTTCAAAAATCAGCGGCAAAGTTTCGGAAAAAATTCTTACGAGAATTATGAGAAACTTTGGAGACAGCGAAGGTCTTACTTTGGTCAGCACAACATTATCAGTGCCCGATGCAGTGCAAGCACTGAAAGGCGATGCAGATGTTGTATATGCCGAACCGAATTACATTTATTATCATGATGCTGTTTCCAATGATCCATATTATACAAACGGTTCATTATGGGGAATGTACGGAGATGCAACTTCCCCGGCTAATCAATACGGAAGCCAAGCCGGCGAAGCGTGGGCGGCCGGCAATACCGGTTCAAGTACCGTTCATGTTGGTGTTATTGATGAAGGAATCATGAAAACTCATGAAGACCTTTCCGCAAACATTTGGGTTAATCCGTACGATCCGGTTGACGGTGTTGATAACGATGGCAACGGATACATAGATGATACAAACGGCTGGGATTTTGACGGCAACGACAACACAATTTATGACGGCACACAAGACGACCACGGAACACACGTAGCCGGAACAATCGGTGCAATCGGTGGAAACGGTAAAGGCGTTGCCGGAGTCTGCTGGAATGTGAAATTAATTTCCGCAAAATTTTTGGGACGCAGAGGCGGCACTACTGCCAACGCTGTTAAAGCTGTTGATTATATAACGGATTTAAAAACACGCCATGGAATTAATATTCCGGCAACAAACAATTCATGGGGCGGCGGCGGTTATTCGCAATCTCTTTACGATGCAATTGAAAGAGCAAATACAGCAAATATTCTTTTTGTAGCTGCAGCCGGCAACGGAGGCAGTGACGGTGTTGGTGATGATAATGATGTTACTGCAAATTATCCTTCGAATTATGCTAACGCAAATGTTATTGCTGTTGCATCAATTACATCTTCGGGTGCGAAATCGAGTTTCTCAAATTACGGAGCTACAACAGTTGATCTCGGTGCGCCGGGTTCGGGAATTTATTCCACGTTACCGGGAAAAGCCGGAGCTTCTTCCTACGGTTCGTACAGCGGTACATCGATGGCAACTCCGCATGTAACCGGAGGCGCTGCACTTTATGCCGCTTCTCATTCGGGAGCTTCTGCCGCAACAATTAAGAATGCTATTCTTTCGAGCACAATTGCAACCGCTTCATTATCCGGCAAATGTGTTACCGGCGGAAGATTGAACGTGAGCGGATTTTAATCGTTAAATAAAATTTTTCTTGGAAGTTGAATTAGCAAGAAAGCCCATGTGAAGAACGTGGGCTTTTTTGTTGTGAGCAAATTCAAATATCAAATTTGTTTGATAGAAAATAATTTTATGAGTAAAGTACTTTACCATAGTTAAGTATATGGGCAATAAACTTATTGTTCGGTTCAATAGGAACAACATCAACGTTTATTTTTAATTCGTCTTCTGATATTGCAGCTAAACGAATAATATCCCAGCCCTTCACTCCTTCAACTGCAAAATCAAGATCCTCGGCATTTTGAATATCATCTACTGCACTGCCAAAGAGAACGAGTTTAGAAACGCCGAATTGTTTGGTGATTTCAACTGCTCTATTTATTGCCTCTTGTGTTACAGCCATTTAACCCTCATTCATTTTCATTACCTTTTAAAGATAAAAAATTCTCAATAGCTGTTGCGTCTCATCTAAATGAATAAACTCTTTTGCATTATTAACAGCCACTTCGTTATATTTGCCCAACATTTTTTCAAAAAAATTCCGGATAATGAGACCCACAGTCTATATCAAAGACCTTAAAAATCATGTCGGTGAAGAAGTCACCTTAAAAGGCTGGCTTTATAACAAAAGATCGAGTGGTAAACTTAAATTTTTGATTTTACGCGACGGCACAGGCTATATTCAGTGTGTAGTATTCAAAGGAAATGTAAGCGAAGAAATTTTTGATTCAGCCGACAAATTAACACAAGAATCATCTTTCGAAGTAAAAGGAAAAGTCAAAGCAGAGCCTCGCTCGGTTGGCGGCTACGAACTTGATGTAACAGATATGAAAACTGTTGCAATCTCGCACGAGTATCCGATCACACCAAAAGAACACGGTATCGAATTTTTGATCGACAACCGTCATTTGTGGGTTCGCTCCAAAAGGCAAGTTGCAATTCTTAAAATACGCGCGCGCATTGTAAAAGCTATCCGCGATTTTTTTGATTCACGCGGATTCACTTTGTTCGATCCGCCGATCATAACACCGAATGCGTGTGAAGGCACTTCAACACTTTTTGAGATGGATTATTTCGATCTCGGCAAAGCATATTTAACGCAGTCGGGACAGCTTTATGTTGAAAGTGGTGCAATGGCACTCGGCAAAGTTTATTCGTTTGGTCCAACTTTCCGTGCTGAGAAATCAAAAACGAGAAGACACTTAACAGAATTCTGGATGGTTGAACCCGAAATGGCTTTCTATAATCTTGATGATGACATGGATCTTGCCGAAGAATTTCTTGAATATATTGTTCAAACTGTTTTAGCTGAATGCAAAGAAGAATTGAAAGAACTTGAACGCGATACAACCAAACTTGAAAAAGTTGTGCGCCCGTTCCCAAGAATTTCTTACGATGAAGCTGTTGAGATTTTGAAAAAGAACGGAATTAATTTTGAATGGGGGAACGATTTGGGCGGTACTGACGAAACAGTAATTTCGGGACAGTATGACCGTCCGGTAATGGTGCATCGTTACCCGGCAGAGGTAAAAGCATTTTACATGAAACGCGATCCGGAAAATCTGAAAGTTGCACTTGCTGTTGATGTCCTCGCACCAGAAGGCTACGGAGAAATTATCGGCGGAAGTCAAAGAGAAGATGATCTCGATCTTTTGCTTTCCAGAATTAAAGAACATAATCTGCCGCAATCCTTCTTCGAATGGTATCTCGATTTAAGGAGATTCGGCTCTGTTCCTCATTCGGGTTTCGGACTTGGTTTGGAAAGAACAGTAAGCTGGATTTGCGGGCTCGAACATTTGCGCGAAGCTATTCCGTTCCCAAGAATGATTTATAGGAATACGCCTTAATGAAGATAGATTTAATACTTTTCTTTTTACTTGCCGGTATTGCCGTTGTTACATCGATACTTGTTATTACGAGACGTAACGCGATTATAAGCGCAGTATTTCTTGTACTCAATTTTTTCGCACTTGCCGGACTTTATCTTTTGTTGAATGCACAGTTTATTTCTGTCGTTCAAATTATTGTTTATGCCGGCGCAATAATGGTGCTCTTCCTATTTGTGCTAATGTTGTTAAGAACCGATAATGAAAGCCCGATTTTATCCGATAAACGTCCGTTAAAATATTTTGCAATTTTGATCAGTGTATTTGTTTTTGTTCAGATAGCATACTTGTTGTTTGCCGGTAAGCCATCGAGAAATATAACTCCCGATGAAGCGGCAAGCATTAATTCGGGAACGATCCAGGCAATCGGTAAAGAACTTTATACAAATTATATCATTCCCTTTGAAGTTGCGGGATTTCTACTTCTCGCGGCAACAATCGGAGCGCTTGTTTTGGCAAAGAAAAAGTTTGAGTAATACCCGGTAACAAAAAAGGGAAGGTCGGAGAAAAAAATGTCTTCAGTACCAATGGAATATTATTTAATACTCAGTGCGTTTATGTTTATTGTTGGCGTAACCGGTGTGTTGATTCGCAGAAATGCAATTGTAGTTTTTATGTGCATCGAGTTGATGTTAAACTCTGCCAATTTATCGCTCGTAACATTTTCATCTTATTTGGGAAATCCGATCGGGCAGATATTCGTATTCTTTGTGATGACGGTTGCTGCTGCAGAAGCGGCAGTGGGTCTGGCTATAATTATTGCAATCTTTAGAAATAAATTAACAGTCAATATTGACGAGATAAATATCTTCAAGTGGTAGCAGCCTGATGATAAATTACATATACCTCACGGTTCTTTTCCCGCTTGCCGGATTTCTGATCAACGGAATCTTCGGATCAAAAATTAAAAACGAAAAAATTATCGGCATTATCGGCAGCGGTTCTATCGGGCTTGCATTTGTTGTAACTCTGTCCGCCTTTTTTGAAACACTCGGTTTGCCGGAAGAGAATAGAAGCAATGTTGTCGAATTATTTACATGGCTGAGTGTTGGTGGTCTCGATATAAAATTTGCATACCTCGTGGATCAATTATCATTAACAATGTCTTTGATTGTAACCGGTGTCGGTTTCTTAATTCATGTTTACTCGATTGGTTACATGCACGGCGATAAAAGCTTCTGGAGATTTTTCGCTTATCTCAATCTTTTCATTTTTGCGATGATGAATCTTGTGCTCGGCGATAATTTTGTTGTTCTCTTTCTTGGATGGGAAGGAGTTGGTCTTTGTTCTTATTTGTTAATCGGTTTTTGGTATGATAGAAAATTTGAAAAAGGAACAACCGCTGAAGCCGCGAAGAAAGCATTCGTTGTAAATAGAATCGGAGATTTCGGTTTCTTGCTCGGAATGTTTTTGATCTATTACACTTTCGGTTCGCTCAACTTCAAAGAAGTTTTTACAAAAGCCGCATCATTCCCAATTTCAGAAGCAACATTTGGTTTGATTGCAATATTTCTTTTTATCGGTGCAGCCGGCAAATCTGCGCAGATACCTTTGTTTGTTTGGCTTCCTGATGCGATGGCGGGTCCAACCCCGGTTTCCGCATTGATACATGCCGCTACAATGGTTACTGCCGGTGTTTACATGGTTTCGCGCGCCGCAATTATTTTTGCATCAGCTCCAACTGTTATGATGGTTGTTGCAATTATTGGTCTGCTCACTGCAGTGATGGCGGCATCAATCGGTTTGGTGCAGAACGATATTAAAAAAGTATTAGCTTATTCAACAGTAAGCCAATTGGGCTATATGTTTCTCGCCGCCGGTGTTGGCGCTTTCAGTGCATCTATTTTTCACGTGATGACACACGCATTTTTCAAAGCACTTTTGTTTCTCGGTGCCGGTTCGGTAATTCATGGAATGCACGAGGAACAAAACATACAGAAATACGGCGGACTCAAAAAATACATGCCGAAAACTTACGCAACATTTTTTGTTGCCACACTTGCAATTGCCGGCGTGCCGGGCTTATCCGGATTTTTCAGCAAAGATGAAATCCTTTGGAACGCTTATGCAAACGGTGGTTTTATTTTGTGGCTTGTTGGTGTTGTTACTGCAATGATGACCGCATTTTATATGTTCAGACTTCTTTCGCTTACTTTTTACGGCGAAGAAAGATTCGATCATCATCATGTTCATCCGCACGAATCACCGGCTGTGATGACCACTCCGCTAATAATACTTGCAGTGCTTTCTTTAATTGGCGGATATATCGGTATGCCGAAAATTTTTGTTGGAGAGAACGGAAATCTTTTTGAGCACTGGCTCGAACCGGTTTATGCACCCGCACTTGAAAAACTTGCTCTTTACGGAAGTCACTCCCACTTCGAAGAAATTTTGTTGATGGTCGTTTCGGTTGTACTGGCATTGAGCGCAATTTATTTTGCTCTGCAAGTTTATACTAAGAAACCGCAGATTGCGGAAAACACTTCGAAGAAGTTCAAAGGTTTGTATAATCTTTTATTGAATAAATATTTTGTTGACGAAGTTTACGAAGCCGCAGTTGTTCAGCCTATTCAAAAAGGTTCTGAAAAAGTATTGTGGAAATTTGCCGATTCATTTGTTATCGACGGCATTGTAAACGGTGCGGCAAAGGTTGTTGATGTTGGTTCAGCATTTATCAGAAAAATACAAAACGGCATTGCTCAATTTTATGCCGTGGTAATGATGCTCGGAATCGCGCTCGTTCTTTTGTGGGTAATTTTATCACTCTAATTTTTGTAATAAAAAATAATTGAGATTCTTCGTCCCGACAAGTGGCGACTCAGAATTTAAAAAAACATGGAACAAAATTTACTTTTAACATACTTACTGTTTGCACCGATAGTCGGCAGTGTGCTTGTTCTTTTTTTCAACAAAGAACAAGTTAAACTTGTGCGATGGTTTGGCTTAATCGTATCGCTGATTGCTTTCGTTATTTCGCTGATTATCTATTTCATGTTTGATCAAGCGAATCCTCAATTCCAGTTTGTAAATAAATTTCTTTGGATCAGCAGTATAAATGTAAGTTACCATATCGGTGTTGATGGAATTTCTCTTCTGCTTGTTTTGCTCACAACATTTTTAACTCCACTTACACTTCTTTCGACATGGAAGGCAATAGAGAAAAATGTAAAGATGTTCACATTCTCGATGTTGTTCCTCGAAGCCGGAATGATTGGTGTATTTATCTCGCTCGATATTTTCTTGTTCTACATTTTCTGGGAAGCGATGTTAATACCGATGTGCTTTATCATCGGCATTTGGGGCGGTGAAAGAAGAATTTATGCTTCGATAAAATTTTTCATTTACACGATGGTTGGCAGTTTGCTGATGCTTGTAGCAATTATCTGGCTTGCGGTTTACGCTTCTAACATGACCGGCTCGTTCACAACAAACTTGCTCGATCTTTATAAAGTTGGCGCATCGATTCCGAATCAAATACAAGGATGGATGTTCGGCGCATTCTTTTTGAGTTTTGCTATAAAAATTCCGCTCTTTCCATTGCACACATGGCTGCCCGATGCACACGTTGAAGCACCGACCGCCGGCTCGGTTATTCTTGCCGGAGTTTTGCTGAAAATGGGAACGTACGGAATTGTTCGTTATTGTCTGCCGTTGTTTCCGCAATCGGCAGTTGAGTTTGCACCGGTTATTTCAGTGCTCGCGGTTATCGGAATTATTTACGGTGCACTTGTTTCGATGGTGCAGACCGATATGAAAAAATTAGTTGCATATTCTTCCGTATCGCACCTCGGATTTGTTGTGCTCGGTACTTTTGCAATGACTGTTGAATCCGTACAAGGCGCGGTTATACAAATGGTGAACCACGGTTTATCTACCGGTGCGTTATTCCTTTTAGTCGGCGTAGTTTATGAAAGAACTCACAGAAGAGATATTGCGTACTACGGCGGCATCGCAAAGATAGTCCCGTTTTATTCATTTGCACTTTTGTTCGCTTCGCTTTCTTCTGTTGGCTTGCCCGGCTTGAACGGATTTGTCGGCGAGTTTTTGATTTTACTTGGCTCGTTTAAATCGCAAGTTTTAAATAACTGGTGGTTTACAATTTTTGCCGCAACCGGAGTAATCTTTGCCGCAGTCTATTTATTGTGGATGTACCAACGTGTGGCTTTTGGTGTTGTAAAAAATCATGAGCTCGCCGATCATTTGAGTGATCTTAATACACGGGAAATGATTGTGCTCGCACCGATTTTTGTTCTCATTGTTTGGATCGGAATTTATCCCAGCACATTTTTGAAATTGACCGAAGCTTCGACACAATTAATATTGCAGCAAGTGAGTACGTACACTGTAAATCTTTTGAAGTAACAAATCAGCTATAAATTTTTTTGATAGATTAATATGCCATCAACTATTAATGAATATTTCCAACTGATGCCGTTCCTGATTATCGGTATCGGAATAATTTTATCGGTTGTTATCGAAATTTCTTCCAAGAGCAGTAAAGAAATTCTTCCGTGGTTCTCGATCATTTTATTCTTTGCGACCGCGCTTTATTCAATCACAAACATCAGCGAACATGCAGTTTTGTTTGGCGGAATGGTTGAAGTTGGCGGCAAGCCGGCAATTTTCAATTTTATTTTTAATCTCGGTGCCATGCTTGTTGTTATGAGTTCGATTGGATATTTGAAAAAGTACGGAACGTATTTCGGCGAATATTATATTTTGATTCAATCATCTGTGCTCGGCATGATGGTGATGGCCGGTTCGAAAGATATTTTAATGATCTTTCTCGGTTTGGAATTGATGTCGATCTGTTTTTATGTGCTCGCCGGAATCAACAGAAACAAGTTAGGTGCAAACGAAGCTGCGATGAAATATTTTTTGCTCGGTTCATTTACGACCGGGTTTATTGTTTACGGCATTGCATTAATTTACGGAACTACCGGAACAACAAGCATCCAAAATTTGATTGATAATTTCGGCGAATATTCTTCCAACATAATTTTTGTAACCGGACTGATTTTATTTTTGATCGGATTCAGTTTCAAAATTGCGGCTGTGCCGTTCCACATGTGGGTTCCGGATGTTTATCAAGGTTCGGCTACTACTGTTACCGGACTCATGTCCACAACCGGTAAAACAGCGGCGTTCAGTGTTTTGATAATTATGCTCACTTCAATCTTCACACTAAATTCTGCAAACATTTTTAAACCGTATTTTTCTGCTATTGCAGTTTTATCAATGTTCTTCGGCAGTATCGTTGCTATCTCACAAAATAATTTGAAGAGAATGCTTGCGTACTCTTCGATATCGCATGCCGGTTATATGGCAGTAGGATTGGCAGCGGCAAATTCTTACAGCATTTCGGGAATAATTTTTTATCTCGCTGCTTATGCATTCATGAATATCGGCGCATTCTCGGTTATTTCAATTATTGAAGGCGAGAACGATTCGCGTACCGATATTAATGTTTATGCCGGACTCAATTCAAAGAATCCGGTGCTTGCGGCATTTATGGCTCTGTTCATGTTTGCACTTGCCGGTATTCCGCCTATGGCTGGCTTCTTCGGAAAGTATTATGTCTTCGTTGGCGCTATTGAAAGTAATTTAACATGGCTCGCAATCCTCGGTGTAATTTCGAGTATGATAAGTGTTTATTTTTATTTGCGGGTAATTGTGTTTATGTATTTCAAAGATGCGGAAGAAAATTTTGAAATAGAAGTAGCACCTTACAGCTTATCTTCTGTTGTAATCTCCGGTGTTCTTGTGTTGATGTTTGGCTTATTCCCCGATATGCTTTTGAGATTAATAACTGCCGTGGTATCGTTATAATTTTTTCCCATAATTTTTTCTATCGGACTTTTTAATAAATCGCGCCCGCTTCTTTTATAACATTTAACTCATTTCTTTCTTATTTTTCAATTAAAATTTAGCAAGAGAAAATTATGATACCGCTTTACTCTGCACACCAAGTTCGTGAGGCAGATAGCTACGCAATCAACACACTTGGAATACCAAGCATTGTGTTGATGGAAAATGCTTCGCGGAGTGTCTTTGAAGCAATCATGCAGAATCAGTCGGAGTTTACCGGAGCGAAAATAGCCGGCATTATTTGCGGAAAAGGAAATAACGGGGGAGACGGATTTGCACTTGCAAGACATTTTTTGAACGATGATTTTCATGTTAGATTAATTTCTCTTGGTGCAGAAGAAGAATTAAAAGGCGACTCGCTTACGAATTTTAGGACCCTCAAAAACTTGATTGCTGAATACCCGCAATCCAAAATTCACATTTATGATAACACACGCGATCTTTCGCTGCTTGATGATTGTTCTATAATTATTGATACAATGCTCGGAACAGGTACGCGCGGCGAACTTGGAGAGCCGTATAAAGGGATTGTAGAAAAACTAAATCAATTGAACGCTTACAAAGTTGCAGTTGACCTGCCCACCGGTCTCGATCTCGAAAACGCTTTTGGCGAAACTGTTTTTGAAGCCGACTTAACAGTAACTCTTTCGGAATTTAAAACCGGATTATTCTACAATAAAGGTTATGTTAATTGCGGAACAATTGTGAAAGGATATATCGGAATAGGCGACGAGTATTTTAAGAAACAAATTGTAAAAGAATATTTGATAGAACCCGAAGATGCATTTTGGGGATTGCCGGTAAAACAATTAGATGTTCACAAATATTCAGCCGGTAAAGTTCTAGTAATTGCCGGTTCGGCAAATATGCCTGGCGCTGCAGTCTTTACAACGAATACTATTTTGAAATCCGGTGCCGGTTCTTGTTTTCTTGCGTTTCCAAATTCTGTTAAAAGTACTGCACAACAAAAATTAGATTCGGCAATTGTTTTCCCGTACGAAGATAATTCTCGCGGAGTTCTTCTTGAAAGCAGTGTTAAAGAACTCGAAGAAAAAATTAATTGGGCTGATGTTGTTGCAATAGGTCCGGGTCTCGGCAGAGATAAAGAAACTCAAACGGCTGTGCTGGAGTTAATTCAAAGACACAAAAGTAAAAGATTCATTATTGATGCTGATGCGATTGTTGCACTCGGTACCGAGGATATTAAAAAGATTAGTTTGAAGGGGAAAGTACTTACTCCTCATCATAAAGAATTTGCCGCTTTACTGAAAGTAGAAGTAAATGAACTCGAGAAAAATATTCTGAATTATGCAAGAACCTTCGCTACTGAAAATAGCTGCTACCTGGTTTTGAAAGGTGCTCCCACAATTGTTCTGAATCCGAGCGGAGAAGCATTTATTAATAATGCCGGTAACCCCGGCTTGGCAAAATTCGGTACCGGTGATGTATTAACCGGTGTAATTGCGAGCTTTCTTGCACAGTCGCATGAAACGGAGGAAAATCTAATATCAGCAGTTTATGTGCATAGTTTAGCTGCAGATTTATTAATGGAACTTAAGACAGAATATGGATTTACAGCCACAGATTTAATGGAAAAAATACCTTATGCCATCAAATTCATTATCGGTTCGTTTATATAGAAAATTCAAAAATAGAACAAAACTATATATTTACACCCCCTTGATAGCCTATTGGCTTTTCTTGTTTTCGCTCTCTACAATTCCGGTTGATGCTGTACCAATACTTTTTGAAATACAAGACAAAGTGGAGCACTTTTTAGCGTATATGGTTCTCGCTGTTCTCCTTAACTTCACTTTGCATTTTCAGAGACGTATTGAATCGGTAGCCGCAAAATCTTTTCTTTTTACATTGATATTCATTTTTCTGTATGCGGCTGTTGATGAAGTACACCAAATATTTATTCCGGGGAGGTATTGCGATCCACTCGATTGGATTGCCGATTCACTAGGAGGAGTAATAGGGACAATTTCCGTACGCTTCTTTTTACTTAGTGTTGAAAAAAATATGGAATTATCTTCAGCTAAGTAAAATGGAACAATGATTATTCTATCATGTAAAAAATGTAGAATGGGATTGATTGACATTACTAAAATCATTTTTTAAGTTAGCATCGCCTTTTGAGGAAACAAAGGAGGAAAAAAAGTGGCATTAAAGAAAAATCCCAAAGTAGATTTGAAGCTTCATTATCAAAGAGTATTCGAGTTAAGTCTTATAGCGGCATTGGTTTTTAGTATTGTAGCTTTTAAGTTTTACCCGAGCACTGAAAAAGAAAAAATAAAACTTGAAGGTCCGCAAGAACTGGTTAATGTTGAAGATGTAGTAAACACTAAACAAGAAAGCGCACCGCCGCCACCGCCTAAACCACCAATACCTATCGAGGCTCCTTCCGATGATGTTTTGGAAGATATTGAAATCGGTGAAACAGAATTAGATGTAAGCGAGCAAGTAAGTGCACCGCCACCGCCTCCAAAAGTAGAGGTAAAGGAAGAAGAAGAATCGGTTTTCTTTGTAGCTGTTGAAGAACAACCAGAACCGATTGGCGGTATTGAAGCGATTCAGAAGAAAATTGTTTATCCTGAAATTGCTAAAAGAGCCGGCGTTCAAGGACGCGTTTTCATAAAAGCATTTGTTAATGAAGTTGGCGATGTAGTTAAAGCAGAAGTAATAAAAGGAATCGGTGCCGGATGCGATGAAGCCGCTGTGCAAGCCGTAATGCAAACAAAGTTTAAACCCGGCAAGCAAAGAGGGAAATCAGTAAAAGTTCAGGTTTCAATTCCGATTGTCTTCAAGCTTCAGTAAAATAAAAAAGCGCCATTCGGCGCTTTTTTTATATCCATTAATAAATACTTCGCAAACCTTTATTTTGATTTTTCGTTCGAGCAATTATTTTTATCTTTACAATTAAAAAACATTAACCTTGGCGCAGTTAGAAATCCGAAATCTCTTGTTTAATTACGATAATCGAGTTGAGAGCAAGCCATTCTCATTGTCTATCGATAATTGGGAAATTAACGAGGGCGATTTTATCTCAATATTAGGACCCAACGGCGGCGGCAAATCTACTCTTCTTAAAATTCTCGCAAGAATATTAACCTTCAAAAAGGGAGTGATAAAACTTGACGGCGTTGAACTCCCGGAAATTTCGATAAAAGAATATGCTAAAAAAGTTGCTTATGTTCCGCAGTCTGCTCACTCACTATTTTCTTTTTCTGTTTATGAAATTGTTATGATGGGCAGAACTCCGTATCTCGGCTTAATGGGTTTTGAAAATGAGGATGATAAAAAAATTGTCGATGAAGCACTGGAGTTAATGGAAATAACAAATCTCAAAAACAAGGGGATAAACGAGATATCCGGCGGGGAGGCTCAGAGAGTTATTATCGCGAGGGCACTCGCGCAAAAAGCTAAATTGATTTTACTCGATGAACCGAATTCACATCTTGATATTGAACATCAATTATCGATATTTAATTTGCTTACCAATTTGAATAAAGAACAGAATATTACTTTCGTTTCCGTCTCGCACGATTTAAATCTTGTCGGGATCTATTCCAAAGATGTTGTTTTTGTTCAGAACGGAAAAATTACTTTACAAGGGAAGAAACACGAAGTCTTAACGGAGGAAAACATAAACAAAGTTTTTCATATTAATTCCAAAGTTACTTATTCACCGGATTTTCAAACGGCAAACATTATTGTTCAACCTTTTACGGGCATGCATAATTAAGTGAAAAGAAACAGAATCAATATCAAACAACCGGCGGCAGCACTTCTAAGCATTGCTTATCTGCTCAGTTTATCTTTTTTGAAATACAAGCTAAACGGTGTCTCTATTAATCATTACAATCCTTACTACATCGGTAATATTCTGAATATACTTATTACGTTTGGTATCGTGGTCGGTTTTATTGTGCTCGCTTTCAAAAAAAATCAGTTGGATAATTCACGCACGAATTTCCTTTTGATATTGAGCATATTAGCCCAGTTGTGTTTACTTATAATTTATGTGTTATCGGAGTTAATCGGCTTCGACCCGAGTGCATACCTTTTTTCATTTCCGGTTAAAAAAGTTTACATCGGCTTTTTGTTTATTGTGAGCGCATTTGTTCAACTCTACGTTTTAATTTATGTGTGGGGAGTAATATTAGGTTTTGAAAAATTGTTTGAACTCCGGACACTTTTTAGAACTATTTCTTCAATCCTTATTTTACTAATCTTTTCTCTCTTCGTTGTGTGGAACGTAAAAAAATATAGCGTTGAAAATCTTCGTTTCAAAAAATATGAATACGCCCTGATACCGGGCGCGGCTGTGTGGAGTAAAGCCAAGCCGAGTCCAATTTTTGAAGGGAGAATTAGGAAGGCGTACGAACTTTACCGGCAAGGTATAATTGAAAAAATAATTGTATCGGGCGGCAATGCACCGGGCGAAATTACAGAGGCGGAAGCGGCTTCAAAATTTCTAACAAACCTCGGCGTTGATAAAAAAGATTTGGTAATTGATAACGAAACTTCTACAACTAACGAACAGATTAAATTTTTGCGATTGAATTCCGGCGTATCAAAATCGCCAACGCCGGTAGTTATTGTTTCGGATAATTTTCATCTAACACGGATTTTGCAAATTTGTGATTTCTTCGAAGCCGAAGCCGAAGGGATTTCATCGGGGCATACATTAACAATAGAAAAAACTCTTTTTTATCGAACCCGCGAAAGTGTGGCACTGCTTTTGTTCTGGCTTTTTGCAATTTAGTGCATACTTAATAAATAGATAATTTTATTTCAGCGGCTATTTTTTATATAATTAGACACAAGATTTTAGAATTATTGAAAAGTTCTTAAACACAATGGTAAAGAAATCCAACAGAAGATTACTAAGAGAGAAAGCATTACAAGTTCTGTATGCTTACGAATTGAACGGAGAAGGTTTAACCAATCTTACTCAAGGCATCTTATCAGATTTGACATCTCAAACGGATATCAATTTTGCAAAACAACTAATTAATTATGTGGTTGCCGACAGCAAAATTCTTGATGAAAAAATTCAGGAAAAAGTTGCTAATTGGGAAATGGACCGCATCGCATTGATCGATAGAATATTATTGAGAATCGGGATCGTTGAGCTGATCAACTTTCCTGATATTCCGCCGAAGGTAACAATTAACGAAGTGATCGAAATTGCGAAAGACTATTCCACTTCGAATAGCAATAAATTTATCAACGGAATTCTTGACGCTATTCTGTCAGATTTGAAAAAATCCGGTAAACTTAACAAAACCGGAAGAGGACTTATTGAGCAGACCTTACCTAAAAAGTCTCAATAAATTTCAGGACAAAGAAAAATTCAGAATATTTGTCTGGACACTCTTTGATTTTGCCAACACGTCCTATTCAATTGTTGTCGTTACTTTTCTTTTCGCTGTCTATTTTAAGCAGACTGTTGTTGAAGGAAAACCAATCGGGGATCTTTATTGGAGTATCGGTACAAGTGTTTCGATGCTTGTTACCGCTTTAATTTCTCCGGTGCTCGGTGCTATTGCAGATCATTCCGCCGGTAAAAAAAGATTTCTACTTTTCTTTACGCTTATCTGCATCGTATCAACTGCACTTCTTTATTTTATTCAGAGGGGAGATATATTAACAGCACTGGTTTTATTTATTGTTGCCAATATTGGTTTTGAAGCCGGGCTCGTTTTTTACGATTCATTTCTTCCCGAAATTACTTCGCCTAAAAATTACGGACGCGTTAGCGGTTACGGCTTTGCAATGGGGTATGTCGGTTCTCTTGCAACTTTAGCACTCGCTCTTCCTTTCATCCAAAAAGAAATGATCAAAGAAACTTTTCCCGTTGCCGCAATAGTATTTTTTGTTTTTGCTCTTCCTATTTTCATTTTTATTAGAGATAACAGAAAAGTAACCGGGAACAAACCCGATTATTTCAAAATTGGATTGCGAAGAGTGCTCGATACAATTACACATCTTAAGAGCTACAAAAATTTAGCGATGTTCCTTCTTGCATATTTCTTTTTTATTGAAGGTGTGAACACAGTAATCTACTTTTCTGGAAATTACGCGAGCACGACTCTGAAATTTACGATGGGAGAATTGATTGTCTTCTTCATCATTGTGCAAACTACTGCAATCATTGGTTCGATTGTCTTTGGAATTATTGCCGATTCATACGGACAGAAACGTTCGCTTGTTTTTTCATTGCTTATTTGGGTGTTCACAATTTTGATTGCATTTTTCACGAGCACTTCTTCCGGTTTCATTGTGAAATATCTTTCATCGGCATTTAATATTGGAGCCGGCGAATTTATGAGAGATAGTTTTTACGTTGTCGGATTACTTGCCGGGAGTGTAATGGGTGCAACACAATCAACAAGCAGAAGTTTGATGTCCAAACTTACACCGTTCGATAAGAAGACGGAATTTTTTGGATTTTATTCTTTCTTCGGAAAGAGTTCTGCAATATTGGGACCATTGGTTTTCGGCTACGTAAGTTACATTACCGGTGAACAGAGGGTAGCAATACTAACCATTGGTGCATTTTTTATTGCCGGATTGATAATATTAAGTTTTGTGAAAGATGCTGCGGTTGTTCAAACAAATCAGTAAGTAATTCCTTTTTGGTAACCGAATCTCAAAAGAAAAACAATTCCCGTAATTGTAACAGCAAGCCAAATAATTCCCCAAACAACTTCGCTGATTCCAGAGACTCCGGCTAATATTGTTGCGTCGGAGACTAATTGATTTTGCGAAAGCACATCTTCGATAATATCAATTGCAACGTAAAAACAGCTAATCAGGCCAATCGTTTTTATCAGATAGTTTGAAATAATTTGTGGTGCAAAAATTTTGGTGAGCGAAATAATTATTACAGATAAAAAAACAATGAGATTAAAATTCATGTTTTGAGATAGGTTTGTTATAAAGATTAGAACAATTGCTGCAAGAAATCCGAGTAACCAATTTCCGTACCTTTTGATGTACGCGGAACTAAAAATGATTGCCCCGAAGATAAAACTTCCGAGATATCCCGAAGAAGCAATAAGCATTTGCGCGCCGTCTTGCGTTGTGCATTTGCCACCGAGATTAAAACCGATATCGAGCGAAATTACTTCGCCGCCGGAAATGAGCGCTGCAATTCCGTGACTAATTTCATGTAGAGTAACTACAATTAATTTAATCGGGTAGATAATAATTGTGTCCCAAACAAAAAAACTTGCGAGGGCAATTGTTGAAAGAATTATGATCTCAAAAAGCTGTTTCTGTTTTTTGGAAAACTTTTTCATAACCGGGTTAAAAAGTTGGCGCAAGGACCACTACTGTCCCAAACTTTTTTTACATGAATAAGAAACGTATAAAACCGATTCTTCCTAAATCTGATGCTTTATCGGACAAATCATGTTCTTAAATTTGTTTTTGCAAGCACAAGAAATCAAACAACGTTAGTTAAATATCAGAGAAAGGTTGGGACTAACAAAACAAAGATATCCAAAAAATAATTGATAAAGACGTGACTCGTTTATAATTTTGTGATGTGCGGGCGTAACTCAGTTGGTAGAGTGGTAGCTTCCCAAGCTGCAAGTCGCGGGTTCGAGTCCCGTCGCCCGCTCTAAAGTTTTTTTGCTTGCCAACATTCTTCACCAAAATTTACAGTATAATCGTGAACAAAATAGAAAGTCATACTACTTTGTGTTTTGGTGCCTTTAGGGCAATAAAATTTTTTGTTTTCCAAACTTAATAATATAATTTGCTGCGAAGACGCAAAGGCACAAAGAATCAAAAAAAATTTTGTGTGTTCGTGGTAACCGTATTCAACAGTAAAAGTAAAGGTGGAAAAATCCAATGGAAGAAATTAGCTACGCAGTAATCTCGGATATTCACGGCAACAGCCTTGCTTTGGAAGCAGTATTGGAGGATATCGAGAAAAAAACTGTAAAAAATATTTTTAATCTCGGTGATACGTTTTATGGTCCGTTGGACCCGTCCGGTACTGCCGGACTAATTTTACAATACAAAATGGTGAGCATACTCGGAAATCAAGACCGCATACTTCTACAAAATAGTAACAAACCATCCAATAACCCAACTCTCAATTACACAATTTCTTCGCTTGATTCAAAAACATTTGATTGGCTTGCATTGCTCACTGACACAAAAAATATTGACAACAAATTTTTTTTATGCCACGGAACAATAGAGAAGGATGATGCTTATCTTTTGGAAAAAGTGACTGCAAACGGAGTTGTTCTCAAAAGTGCTGATGAGCTTATCGAAGAAATAAAATCGGTTGAGTCTGATATTATTTTTTGCGGACATAGTCACTCACGTAGAGTGATGCAGCTGCCAAACGGCAAGTTGATTGTCAATCCCGGCAGTGTTGGTTTGCCGGCTTACACGGATGATTTGCCGTATTTCCATTGTATGGAATCCGGATCGCCGCATGCGTCGTATTGTCTTATCAAGTTGAACGAGAGAGGATGTAAGATTGAACAGATAATAATTCCGTACAATTTTGAAAAAGCTGTTGAGCAAGCATTAAAAAATAAAAGACCCGATTGGGCACAATGGCTTCGAACGGGTAGAGGATAAAATTTTTGTTTGCATCAAAAAAAGTTCTGATAAAATTTTTTTTGTTTGTTGAAACTTTCAATCAAAAACTCTATACTTACTGCGCAAATTTTGAAGTTCTTATAATTACTGGGGGCTTAGCTCAGTTGGTTCAGAGCATCTGCCTTACAAGCAGAGGGTCGTAGGTTCGAATCCTTCAGCCCCCACACTACAAAAGCCATAACACTTTTTATAACACTTTTTTTAATCGAACTCGTTCGGATCCGGGAGAAAATCATCAATAGTAATGTTATCCATTTCTATCCGCACATTTTTCAGATTCAACTTCAGGTAATGTTTGTCTGTGATTTTCAAATCGGCGTGGTCGAGTAATTTTTTTACGGTGTATATTTTCATCTGAAGAACGTTGATCAAAAAACTTGCAGTAGTAGAACGAATTTGTTTCAGCGTGTAATAATCTCTGATTTTTTTAGCGAGCCGCAATATCTTCATGCCACGTTCCCAAAAAGATAGAGGATAAGTGTAGTTCACATCGTTCAATTTGTACTGATGGAATAATCGCCCCGTGTCACCTTCTTTCAGATCCATTTTTTGAAGCAGTGTTTGCAATTCTTTGTAGAGAGGGAATTGATAAACCTTGCGTAATTTTCTTTTGCCGGTCTTTACGTTTTGTATTCTTATTACTTTTTGTTTTAAATCAACATCCTCTTTCAACTGTACCATTGCCGAACTTGGTCTACAGCCTGTTAACAATAAAAAATAAACAAGCCAATGGTGATGCGGATATTCCTCGTTCGCTTCAAAATATTTTATAATTGTGAACATTTCATCAAGTGGAATCGGGTCAGGGTCAATATCTTCTGGTTCCACCGGCTCGATGATATTACGGGCGGCATAATTCTTTTCACAGAAATAATTCCAAAGTGCCCGAAGCGAACGGGTATAAATTGATTTTGAGTTTGTTGACATCTTCTTTTCAACTAATACTTCTTCCCCCGTCTTTTTGTCAAACTGCTTGCGTGGGATTCTGATTCCATCGAAGTAATAAAGCAGTGCAACAAAATCTTTTTCTGCTGTGTACTTGTAAATTTTTTTATCGCCGCAAGCTTTCATCATGTGATTGACAGCTATCTCATAATTGATGAGTGTTTTTTTCTTTATCTCAGTTTTCGAGCCGGGCACAGTGCGTACTTTTTTGAACTCAGCAAATCCTTCGGAGAGCAAAAGTTCATGGACTAATCTTGTATTGTTACTACGTTCAAAATTTCTATCTGCAAGGCTCTGTTTGTACATTTTTATTTTACGCCAGAGCTCCGGTGTGCCTTGAAGTTTTATTTTCTCACCATCTTGCCGGTTCTTAATTCTTTCAAGGTCGACTTTTGTGATTTCTATTTTTGTGTTATGTGATTTCCTCTTTTTCTGTACGTCAAACTTATCGTAATACCGCCACCAGTAGTGGGGAGAATTTTTCTGTACGTAGATTCCTCGATTCATAGGCAGACTCATTTAGTTTGCACTTGGTGTTAAGATGCCTTTATGCCGTGCGAGCTCTCGCACGTAATAACTTTCTTCTTCGTCAAGGTCTTGAAGTAAAAAATATTTTCTTTCGTTTGAAATCTTCGTTACTGGTGCGGAAAAAACTCTGTGGATTTCTGCTCGTAGTTTAATCAGCTTGTCAATTAGCTGATTTAATTCTCCGCGATCAATGCTCTGATATTTTGGACGGTAGCTACTCACGCTCATTCAAAATTTTTTTTAATAACTGAGTTTGTAGTTGAGAGTTGCGCACTAATTCTGCGAGTGCAAAAAAGATAATCCCCGAAATAACCGAAACCAAAGCTATATCGATTGAGTAAACAAATACGATTATTCCGGCGATGATTGAAATGACACCGATTGATTTAATGATCGCTGCCAGAATGCTTTTATTCTCTCTCTTGCTTTTAGCATCCGCATGCTCATCAGTGTCGAGGTTCTTTTTATCTCGTCGCTTCATTATTGCTATAGCTGCAATCATTATAATCGCGACTAAAACGAGCATGATAATATCTTTGCTCATACTTTGCCCTTTTATTTTGGTGGTTTACAAACTTTGCAAGGAACTCCGCCACGGTCCCGAATTTCCGAGAGAGTAAGCTCAATACAGTTCGTTGTACATTTCTTCGCCCAGCGGCATTCGACTTTGTGATACTTCTTTGTCGAAGTATTGTACTTGTAAATTTCCAGAGAAGCACTGAGTAAAACCGACATGGTGAACAGAAAAGGAAATAGAATAAGAATGAACTTTTTCATCTTACCCTCTCTTTTGGTTCTATAAATTATATAGCAAACGAAACGCTTACGACTCGATGACATGCCGCAATGTCTTGTTTATCAATCAACTTCACACCATATTCAGAATTATCACTTGTGAGCTTTAGTATACCGTAAGTTGTATCGTAATACCTTTTTATGTATTGATTTCCATTTTTCAATTTCACAGCAACGAGACAGCCATCTGCAAGCGGAACGTCCATATCAACAAGAATAAGGTCGCCATCCTTCAACGTAGTGTCCATGCTGTGTCCACTTACGCGAAGTGCGAAACATTTGTGCCCCGGTTTGATATATGCGAACGGGACCGTTTCGTCAAAAATTTCATGTTCGAGTAAAGCCGGTTCGCCGGCATATACTGTTGCGAGGAGCGGATATTGGTTTACTGGTATTGTGCCCTCAAATGTTATCTCCAGTTTAGATAATTTTTTGAAGGTAATATTCTCCGGATCGCTATCATCGATTTTTATAGAGAGTTTATCTTCAATCTTACTGATAGTATTTTGAGTCAATGATTTATTTCGCCCACTTTTGATATTACTCACCGTAACATTACTCACGCCGGTTATGCTTTCGAATTCAGATGAACTCAGTCTGAATTCGCGAAGTAAAAAAGGCAAAAACTCTTTCCAATTCATAGTTGCTAACATTCTCGAAACCATTCTAATATTCAATAAAATTTATTCTAATATTTTCTAAATATCTCTTGATATTATGAAAATAAAACTTATCTTTGCCATTGTGATTAGAAAATATTAGAGAAAATAAGAATATGAAAACACCCTTTGATTTGCATTCTTTCCTAATTGACAACAGACTAACAGCTAACGAGCTCGCACTTAAGATGAATGTTCACATCGATACTATTTACAAAATTCAGAGGCGACGAACTGTCAAAGTATCTTTTCTTAAATCTCTTGAATCACTGTTCGGTGATTGTAACAAATACATTAAATCTTTAGAAGAAAAAATAACAGAAGCCGCATAGGAAATCTTCAATTATGGTAGAGAAAAATTCAATGTCTACAGAAAAATTCGATATGCTGAATGAGGATCAAAAATCTGTTAATCAGATACTCGATAGGTCCGGACGTACAATCGACTGGCTATCTGAAAGAATGCACATGGATTATGAGACAGTGCGTTACCAACTCCGTCAAGCCAAAAATTACCGTCAAGATTTTCATGAGCGCGTAAAGGAGATATTCAAAAAGGAAGGGTTGATCACTTCAAATGCAGAGGTATGCAGCAAGCTGAAAGATGAGTTGATAGATTTTTCAACCGTGCTCACCGGCACCGTTTCGATCATCTCAAAAAGTATCAGAGAAAAAATTCAAGACCGACACTTGACAGAAGATGAAAAAAAAGTTTTGAAAGATCAGCTTCGAAATCAACTTAACCGAGTAACAGACGAATTCAATGATCTATTGCTAACAATTGATTTGAGATAGAATGAACGAAGCAACCACAATACCGATGACGAGAGCAGAGCGATTGATTCTCGAAAAAATAGTCGCACTCGAAAAAAAGATTGAAGACATAAACGACAGAAGGAATGCTGAGGGTATCGAAGAGATTTCACTGAATAAAGCGGCAAAGTTATTACACCGGCATCCGAGTTTTGTAATTCAACTTGTCGATAAAAGAAAACTACGCGCTCTAAAGTATAGAGATAAGGGAGAAGTACGTTATCGTTTCCGGCTCAGCGATGTTCGTGCTTATCAAGAGCAAAGAAGCGTAGCAAACGAACAAGAATTTGAACCGATACCAACTTCAGCAGAAGTGTTGCACAATGTTGATAACAAAATGAGGGATGACAATGCCTGAATGGTTAACAGAATTGAAGTGGCACTGGTGGGTGTCAATAGTAATGTTTTTGTATTTGTCGGTTTTCACACGTTGGGCAATTGAAATAATTAAAGAACTTCTGCGGGATGAATAGGAGCGGCTCCTATCCGGTCTCATAAGCCGGCAGAGGCGGGTTCGACTCCCGCTCCCGCTACAAAAGGTTACGGGGAATTGACCCCGTTATAAAGGCACTGACCCGGGTAACAGCCGACCAGCATTTTGGAGCAACAAAAAAGGTGAAACATGGAACACATAATTAAACTAACTCTTTTCATTCAGTTCCTCTCGGTGGTAGTATTCTTCGGTTACATCTTGTTGCGGAACGAGAGAATAAAAAATTTGAAAGAGATGCTGAAAGAAAAAGATTTAGAGATTAGCGAGTGGCAATTGCGGACACGCGCAGTTGAAGAAATGTACAACGAAGCTGAGGGCAGACATAAAAGCTTGCTCGAAAAAACTACTAAGCAAATACAGCAGAAGCTAACCGGTAACCACGGACTAAAAACAGTTAGTGCATTTGAAGAAGAGATTGGCAACTAATGAAAAAGCCGGGGTGCGTACCCGGCTTCAAGTCTCATTAACAAAAAAAGGAGTGTTTATGGAACACCAGAAACTTAATCAACCGGAACGAGAAACACAACCCCGGCAACGTCTCGCGATAACGCTCGACTTATCGGAGCCGGAACCGGTGAAAGATATTCCAATGGATACCGAGTTCACTGCCCCACTCAATAAAATGTTGAAAGAACATTTCCCGGCTCTATTTGAAAAGGAGGCGCACGATGGCAAATGACAAATTGATGGCTTTAACAAAAGAGAGAATCGACAATAACGACAAGCTTCAGTCCTTCGTTGAAAGCGCTAAAGCAATTACTATACCTCTCTTCCCCGAAACAGTCCAATTCACCGACACATCTTTGAAATACGGTGCGGCTATTGTTTCAGTTGATTTGACCTTAGATAATTACGGTAACAACAGAGACGTTTATAAAAATGAAAGCGGCGGTTACTGTTTACATCTAACGAAGCTGAATGAAATTGCGCAGCAAGCCGGTCTGCAAATAATCGATTCGCGTGTGCTTGAAAGAAGAGTAGATGAAAGGGGACGTGTAACTTACATTGAGCATCAGGTTAAGTGGAAAATGAGGAGCGTTGACGGATCGATCAAGGAAGGAACAGCAACTGGGAAGTACGATTACTTCCGCGATTATGACACCTACAAAAAAGATGGCAAGCCAAATGAGAAACAAATAAATTCCCGCCGTAAACACGCCGAAGCTTTAGCCGAAAGCAACGCGCTTACACGTGCATATAATAAAGCAATCGCAAAACTGCCAAGCGGGTTTACACTCGAAGAACTCAAAAAACCCTTTCTTATCCCTTACGTAATCGAGGATAAAGACGAACTGCTGAAGGACCTCCCCAAAGAAGATCAGCTGCAACTTAAAAAAGAACTTGCACGTAAACGTCTCGGGATTGCTGATCAGATATACACTTCTCAAAAGAAAGCTGAGCCGGAGAATGCCACATACGAAGTTATCAATGATCATCACCCCGAAACGCAGTCAAGTTCGACAGCCGTACCAAGTATGAGCAAAGAAGAAGAGAATAAAATTCTTGCTAACGAATTCCGCAATGCTAATCAAGCAGAGCGTACCGAAAAAATACTTACCCTCATCCAGCGTAAAGGCTGGAAACATCCGGGGGGGGTACAAGTTACGGCGGCGATGATTGAGAAAGCAGAACTCACAACACAGATAGAACGAATTGAAATGCTGTTGAACATGCCCGATCCGGTGGAGGAGGTGACATTATGAAATCATTAATGATTCTCCACATCGGTGACATGCATATTGATTACGATCAGAGATATAAAGCGAAAATACAACCGTCTCTCGATCAGATAATTAATTACTGCAAAGAAGTAAAGGTTAATGCGGTTGTAATTCCCGGAGATCTAACGCACAGGAAACAGAGCTATTCAAATTCTTCCGGCGTGCCTATGTTGCTTGATTTCTTAAAACAATTATCTCGATTAGTAGATTTTATTTTCATCACGAAAGGCAATCACGATGAACCGGGAAGCATTGCTCTGCTTCATCAATTGGAACCAAACATCTACGCTTATGAATATCCGGTTTGTTTGGGTATTGCAAATGATGATGGGATTATTTCTGATAAGATAGTTGACTTACTCAGAAGCGAGGAAGGAGATTTACCGGAAGCAGATCTCATTGTTTCTCTAATTCCATATCCAACTAAGTCAATGTTCCTTTCAGATGACTCTATTAATAATAATAACGCGAACTTCGCTGAAAAATTCGAACAGATTTTTGAATTAATAGGTGACATTACACAACCTTATACATGCCCGAAGATTCTCGGCTTCCATGGTAATGTAGTTGGTTCTCGATTAAGCACCGGACAAACATTACAATCTCAGGACATCATGGTTGCACCTTCCACACTTGAGAAAGCTAAGGCAGATTATTACGCACTCAATCATATCCATCTTCGGCAAGAAATAAAACCGAACATGATTTACGCTGGTGGGATTGCAAACTTCAATTGGGGCGAGACGGAACCTAAATCATTCGAATCAATTGAGTTTAGAAATTGGATAGAATCTTTCGGAGAACTTGAAGGAAGAATAATTAAGGATCAAATTCCATTCACCTCAGCAAGACCGATGATGACGGTTGAAGCTTTTTATGATAATGATTTGAATGATTTTCATTTTACTTCTATTAATCCCGAAACAGATCCTTTCAAAGACCCGGTGAAGAATTACGAAGTACGTTTCAGATGCAAAGTAAAAGAGAATGAACGCAATCTAATCACCGAGGAAAAAATTCAGAAGCTGAAAGATCATTTCGGCGAAGATGTTAAGATCGAATTCAACATCGTGCCTACCGAAAGAGAATCGCGCTCTGAAAAAATAATGAACTGCAAAACGCTCATCGACGAAGTAATCGAATACGGTACTGTCATCGGCGAATATCCGGGTTCATTTAAATATCAAGAAATTGTTCAGAAGGTCGGCGAGATTCAAGAGGAGGTGCAGTTATGAGAATCCTAAAATTAAAACTCCGCGGCGCGATTGGTATCAAAAAAGGTTTGGGTGTTGATGAAATTGAAATTGAATTTGAAAAATTCCATTCCGGACTAATTGCGCTCACCGGACGCAATGGTAGCGGGAAAACAACAGTGATGGAAAACCTTCATCCTTATAGACAAATGGTTTCTCGTGATGGTTCATTACAGGCACATTTCTTTTTAAAAGATTCTTACCGGGTTTTGATTTTTCAGGTGGGAGATTGTTTTTACAAATCGCAAATATTGATTGATGCTCTCACGGGAGCGAGCGAAGCTTATTTATTCCAATATCTTGATGATCCACTGGGAGGAGATAATATAAGTTGTGAACCGCTTAACGATGGTAAGCTAACAACATACGACACCGAGATCGAAAAGCTTCTCGGTACTCCCGAACTGTTTTTCAATTCGGTTTTCTCCGGGCAAAAATCTAAAGGCATAGCTGAACTAAAATCGGCGGACCGCCGCAAACTATTTTATGAATTGCTAAATCTGAATTCTTATGAAACCTATCTTGAAAAAGCCAAAGCTGAACTGAAGAAAAAGGAAATCAAACTCGCAGAGCTCGAAGGAGAAATAAAAGCATTAAACGGAGGTCTTGGTAAAGATGCCTCTTTGTCATTGGATTACAAAGGGCTGATTTCTAATCTCGAACACAAACGCGATGGATTTGCAGAAGATATTGAAGAATTAATGCACAGCATTGGTCAACTTGATAACGAAATCGAAGAGCTGAACGAAGTTATCAAGGAATATGAAATCGACATCCGTACAAAGGAATCCAAACTAACAGAGAATTCCGAGATAGAAAAAAATATTTCATCAATTAATGACTCGATCAAAACGGAAACCGGCTCACACAATTCTAAAATTTTGCGGTATAATTCTGAAATTGAGGACTGCACGAAGTTGATCGAGCGGAATAAAAATCTTGCTTCACGCAAAGAAGAAATTGATTCGATGATTACCAGACGGGATGAAGCGAAAGAACAGATTTCATCTCTGCAGCAAGAAAAGAATTCTTTACAAACCCGAATGAACAAAATACAAGAAAACTACTCGGCGGATTTGCAAGCTCTTAATGCTCAAGAAAAAAATATAAATAATCTCCGTAATGAATTACAGAAATTAGACTCTCAAGCCGATCAACATCACAAAAATTTAGAACGGATGAAAAAAGATATTGCAATTATTGATCAAGTGCCTTGTGGTGACAAAGACTCTATCATCAGCAAATATGATTTTTCCGGCTGCCAATTTTTACAGAACGCATACAAAACAAAAATCGAATTTACAGAATTATCTAAAGACAATATTGATTACGGCGCTCGGTTAGTGGAGTTGGAAAGCATTATCAAACGAGCAGAAGATATTTATGAACATGATAAAAATATGTACGTTGAGAAATTCACGGTTGCCATGAATGAACTGAAGGATGAGCTTGCAAAAGTTGATAAGAATATTTTTTCCGCCGATGCACTACTTAAAGAGATTGGCAAAAAGGATATTGATAAAATGCAGAAGGATTCTCTCGAAGCTGAAAACAATATCAAGTTGCTTGAAGGAAAAATTGACAGTACAAAATTGTTAATCAAACAAGCTGTTGAAAACTTCGATCTTTTCCTATCGCGTAATCAAACTTCCTTGAAAGAGCTCAACTTAAAATTGGACAACGAACTGCCGATGAAAATTTCTGAGCTGAAAGAATCGCTCAGTAAGAACCGGTTAGATCTCGGCAATAAGAATTCGCTTAAAAATCTCAAGCGTGAACGTTACGATGAAACACGAGCGGAGATCGCAGAGATTGAGCACAAAATAGAAATGGTTCAGAAGGATGCGGAAAGAATGGCTGCGCTCAATGAACTCGAAAGCCAGGTAGAATCTGAAATCTGTGACTGGACTTTCCTTTGCAAAGCATTTGATAAGACGGGCATCCCGGTTCTTAAGCTGGAGAACTCTGGAATAGAAATAACCTCGATCGCGAATGAATTGCTTTCTCTCTTCGAAAATAAATTCCGAATTGTTTTCGAAACTACTTCGCTCACGAAAGACAAAAAGAAGCTGAAGGAAACGTTCGACATCAACGTGGTCGAAGAGGACGGAGTTTGTGAGATCGGTAATAAATCCGGCGGTCAGCAAGTATGGTTAGAGACAGCTATTCAACTTTCGATAATGATTTTACTTTCTCAACAAGGCAAAAAATCCGAGACAGCTTTTCTTGATGAGAAAGACGGTGCGCTTGATTTGGATAACGCTTACGCATACATCGAAATGATAAAGAAGGCACACCAGATGAGCGGAGTTTACAACACATTTGTAATTACTCACCGCACAGAGTTGCTCGATTTTATTCCGCAGCAAGTGAAGCTGAATAACGGAATTCTTGAGGTAGTGAGCTGATGAAATTAATCCCTCTTTCACGCGGATTATTCGCGAAGGTTGACGATGAAGATTTTGACGAACTCTTGAGATACAAGTGGTACGCAGTGAAATGTTTTGGAAAATATTATGCGCGGCGTTGTGATGGAAAGAATAAAAAAATCTATATGCACCGGCAGATAGCCGGTTTTCCGCTTCATCTTAATGTCGATCATCGAGACGGGAATTCTTTGAATAATCAGAAAGACAATTTAAGGAACTGCAACCAAGCGCAGAATATGGCGAACAGAAAAGCTTGGGAATCTTCGACATCAACATTCAAGGGTGTCTGTAAATCTGGTGAAAAATGGGTTGCACGCATCGGTACGAATGGCAGCCAAATTTATATCGGCACATTTGATAGCGAGATTGGAGCGGCTCTTGCTTACGATAAAAAAGCATATGAATTACACGGGCAATTTGCAGTAACAAATTTTGCTTTCTAAAAAAAGATGAAAAGATATAACTCACATAATCTTGCAATGAGAATGAAATATGGAAATTCATGGAAGACTCCGTTATTCCACGCCTCAGCCCAAGTGCCCTCAGCGGAACCGGAAGCGCCCTCTCCGGTTCCGCAATTTATTAGTTCTGCGAACAGTAGTGATGTTCCGTTTTACAACAAGGTTGAAAATTATTACGCAAATATTTATCCGACACTCACGCAGCGAGAGGCTGAGGTTTATGAAAATGTGAGAACAATACAACCTTGCACAATGCACGCTGTAGCCAAAGCAATGGGGCGTGAGTTGAACACCATCTCCGGAAGGTTCAGCTCCCTTGTCGAAAAAAGTTATCTGAAAATCACAAGCAAAACGTCTGATAACAAATCTATTTATGTAACTACAAAAACAAATGGAGAACAAACTCAATGAGTAAAAAAAAATCCTACTCGCCGCGTCAGCTATCTCGCAAACAGTCAACGCAAAGAAGTTCCATTTATCAGACTTCAAGGTGAGTGGTTGAACGATGCCGGGTTCGGGATCGGAAGTCTATTCGTTGCCGATGTAACTGAAAATAAAATTGTATTGAGGAGTAAGAAAAATGAATCTTAAAAATTATACATCATCAGTCCCAATGTTGAATTCAATCGTAAGGATAGAAAATCGTTTAGCTATTGCCGGTGCAACTCATATTTCTAAAAGTTATCAAGGTGGAATGCCCACCGGAATGATTTTTCAAATTCCCGTAAATGGCATTCCGATTGCTTTTCAGCTTCCGGCAAAAGTAGACAAAGTTTACGATTACATGATCAAGCAAAAAAGATACAGCCACAAGGAAGAAGTTAAGGAAACAACTTTACAGCAAGCGCAAATGACAGCATGGAAGTTGTTATCGGATTGGATCGATATTCAGGTCTCTTTGATAGTCCTCGATCAAGTCGAAGCCGCGGAAGTATTTCTACCCTACGCCTTTGATGTTCGCAATCAAAAAACTCTCTTCCAATTCATGAAGGAAACTAATTTCAAACAACTAACACAATAATATTAATTAATCCAAGAGATAATGTCACGACCACTTACTGAACGACACCTTCAACTACGCGATTGGCAGATAGAAGCCAGAAGAGCAACGCGTGAAAAATTTAACGCAGAGAAAAATTTTCTTTGTGTGGCAACACCGGGTGCGGGCAAAACAAAATTTGCCCTTTGCATTGTCCATGAGCTAATGAAAGAAAAATTAATTGATAGAGTGGTTGTCGTTACACCCTCCGACAACCTCAAAAGGCAATGGGCGGCAGAAGCTGCCGCCTTTGCCGGCTTAGACATCGATCCGGATTTTGTGAACGCTCACGGCATAGAGACCGCGGACTTCCACGGCATAGCGATTACTTATGCACTTCTCGGGCAAGACAAGAAAGGTGTTCATTTACAGAACACTTTCAACCGGCGAACATTTGTAATCTTTGACGAGATACATCACGCGGGGGAATCACTCACGTGGGGAGACGCAATAAAAAAATCTTTTGAGAATGCCGTCTTCAGACTATCCCTATCGGGAACGCCCTTCCGATCGGACGATGCTGTTATTCCTTTCATTACCTACGAGAATGGTATCAGCAAAGCCGACTATACTTACTCTTACGAGCGAGCTATCAAAGAAAACGTTTGCCGCCCAGTCTATTTTACAATTCACGATGGACGTATGAAATGGAAAGTTCACGAAACTGAATTCGAACACGGGTTCAAAGATTCATTGCAGAAAGATCAGGTAAGCAAACGATTAAAGACCGCACTTGATAGCAAGGGGAATTTTGTTCGCGATGTAATGAAATCCGCAAACGAAAAACTATCGGAGATACGCACGCATCACAGTGATGCCGCTGGACTTATCTTTGCGGCAACTCAACAACATGCAAAAGAAATTGCACATGTTGTACAAGAAATCACCGGAGAACTGCCGCCGATTGTCATCAGTGAAGACGCAGACGGATCTGAAAAAATTCAGCAATTCAAAAACGCTACCTTGCGCTGGTTGGTTTCGGTTAAAATGGTAAGCGAAGGAATTGACATCCCACGTTTACGTGTGGGAGTCTATTTCACGATAGTGAAAGCCGAATTATTTTTCCGGCAAGCCATAGGAAGATTTGTTCGTGTGCTTTCACATCTACAAGCTCAAGATGCTTTTATATTTATTCCACAAGACCGCGACATTGTCCACCTTGCAGAGTCAATCCAAGAGGAACGAGATCACGCGCTGGACGAAGCGGAACGTGCAAAGAATAACGGTGGCGGTGATACAGACTTATTTGGTGATGAGTACACGCCGGCGTTAAGAGGAAACTTTGTACCGCTTGCAAGTGAAAGTACCACACACAAAACCATCGCTGTGAATGTTGAAATATCTTCCGGCGCCCGGCATGGAATTGATCACCGAAAGATAGAAGATGAGAACCCGGTTTACATCCAGAAAGAGATTCTCCGTGACCGGTTAAACATGCTCGCTAAACGTTATGCTTTGAAGAAACGCAACGGAAGTAATATTAAACCGGACTTCAAACTTGCACACAAAATCTGGATAGAGAAGGGCGGCAAAAATATGGACATAGAAACGATTGATGAACTAAAACGAAGAGAACAATTTTACATTAATCTATTGCGGAGCAACTGATGGCAAGAAGACGGATGATCGATCCGGGTATATGGGATTCTGCTTACGAAAAAAGCTGGTCGGCTAATGATTTTTTAGTAATGGTCGCAGCGATTTCTGCCGCAGATGACGAAGGAAAAGGGAAGGTGAGTATGATAAAACGTAATGCCGGGTCAATGATTTCTGATAAAAAATTTCAAAATTGTCTCCAAAATTTGTCAGATTCGATCCAAGTTTACGAAATTTCTTCAGAAAAACTATTTTCCTTAACAAACTGGAAAATTTACCAGACAATTAACCGCCCCTCTCCATCGAAGTACCCCCCACCACGAAGTAATAATAACAATAGCTTAGACGATATTACTCATAGAACGTTCAATGATAATTCAATGAACGATAACGGAACGTTCAATGATCGTTCACTCCCAATAGAAGTTAGTTTAAAAGAAGAGAAAAGAAAAGAAGTAGAACAGAAGTTAAAGGAAGATCAAAACGGTACTGCTGCTTCTGATGTTATTAACTCTCAAATCGAAAAAGAAGAACTGCGGTACATCCCTAACTTTGAAGACATCACTGAAATCAAACTTTCGATACGACGACTCTTCAAACGTTTTGCGAAGAAAGAAAAACTTGATACAACTGCCGATCTTGATCCGGTTATCTCTTCCATCTTCGACCAACGAAAGCAAATGACTCGTGAGATATGTTGGAAGGTTGTTGTGCAATCGTTCGTTGTGCTATATCAAGCCGAGCGTACCGACACTGGTTACCTGCTCGGTATCCTTCGAAGAAAAAAAGAGGAAAAGTTCAAAGAGATTCAATCACTTAAAAATAACGGCGGGCTGCCGCCGACAACAGCAACAAGCAAAGAACAGTCTGAAGAAGATAAAAAATACGTTGCTGACAAAACGAAAGAATACCTCGAGTTTTACAAGATCGCAAGCAAAAACCCCGGCTTCTTTTCAAGAAAAGAAGAAAGAGAAATTGAAGAAGCATTCAAGATTGGTTCTTTCATTACACTTGCTTTTTACTTAGAGCCAAAAATTGAAGCACAAACGAAAGAAATAACACTTTGAAATTAAATAAAAGCAAAGGCTGGCATAAAATGACACCTTTAGAAAAATTGCACAACAAAAAACGAGGTGAACTGTGGGAATGCAATTAGCGCAAGCTGAAAAGATTGCCCGGAAGTATGTTGACTTGCTTTCACCCTATTGCGAGAGGATCGAGGTTGCCGGTAGTGTTCGCCGAAAGAAAACAGAAGTGAAAGACATCGAGATTGTGTGTATTCCAAAACGTGTAGGTGTAATCGTATCCGCCGAAGATATGTTTGCTTCAGCAGACAAAGAAGAAGTACACCCGGAGTTTGTCAACGAAGTTAACAAACTGCAAAAAGTAAAAGGCGAACCGACCGGAAAGTACACGCAGCGAATTTTACCGGAAGGAACCAATCTCGATTTATTTATAGCAGCGAAAGAGAATTGGGGCTACATCCTCGCAATTCGTATCGGACCTGATGGATACAGTAAATATATCGCAAGCAAGTGGGTGGAGCGTGGCTACAGAGGTGTTGATGGGATGCTGACGAAGAACGGTAAACCAATTCCGGTGTTTGAAGAAAAAGATTTGTTTTTGATACTCGGTTTAGAGTATGTGGAACCGGAGTACAGACTGAACATTCAACAAGAAAGGTTTATGTAGAGATGAGCCGTGCAGACCTAAACCAATCACAAATTGTCAACGCGCTTAGAACAGTAGGCGCGACTGTGCACATCACCAATCAAGTTGGTCAAGGCTTCCCAGACTTGGTTGTTGGCATCTTCGGTAAAAATTTTTTGATCGAAGTAAAAAACAAAAACACGCGAGGAAGATTGACGGCTGAGCAAGAAGTTTTCATTGATAAATGGAAAGGGAAAATTCACATCGTCAACACAGTTGACGAGGCGTTGCGTGTCGTAGGGGTAGCAGTATGAAAGGTTGCCAACGAGCATTATTAAATGTTATAAAATATTATGAGGAAATTTCAAAATGACTTGGGAAGAAATTATGAAAGAAGCTGAAAAATCAGGCTTCATAGTTCAGGCGAGTGCAGGATTAGCTTTGCTCATGTGTCATGAAGTTCAAAAAGAAAATAATTTATATGAGCACGTCCAATATCAATGTGGTTTAGGAGAGCATCCTAAAAAAATACTGCGAGACAAAGAGAAAAAAAATGGAATGGAGGAGCAGAAATGAACGTGTCTAAACATAAAAGTTGCTTTTGTTATACGTGTAATAAAAGTTTTCACTTTCACGGGATAAACAGACATCGGTCAAGGCATCGCGATAAAAAAGAAGATTGCAAAATTCGTTACACGAACGGTGATATATATACTTTTAATTATTCGGCTGATAAAAAAGAAAGTGACAAATGATGAAAAAAAATAAATTATCACTTTTGTATATCATTTTATTGTTTATAGGATTATTTGTTATCTCTTGTGTATTGGTTAAGTATACTAATATCAACATAAATTCTATCTCTGATAATTCTTTTTTATTTACTTACTTGGGGATATTTCTTGGGTTTGCATTAACAATATTTACCTTTATCGTTTCTATGGTAGATAAAATAAAAGAGGCGATTGAAAAGGACGAATCAGAAAAAAAAGCACAAAAGGAAATTGCTCAGTCAAATATCCTCTCATTTTATTCTGAAATTAAAGATGACATATTCTTAATATTCTATTTCTTTATAATTGTTACAGCTTTATCGTTCTTTAAAAATGTAGATATTCCTTTCATAAATATTTCCAATTTCTTCATAACGAAAACACAATTAATTATTGCGCTAAAATTAGAGCTATTTATTCTTAGCTTATATGCAATATATGATTTGACTTCTAGTGCATTTAAAATATCTGAAGCTACTGGAATATTTAAGAAAGATAAAAAGGCAAGCTAACCGGGCGCGCATAGCCCGCAAAAGACTTTTAAGGAAAAGATGAAATCAGACACTAAAATACAACCTAACCAAACCGAAAATCAGAACGATAACTTTTGTCGTCCTGATGCGGTTGTTGGGCCGCTACCCAAAGTATTGATAGCGTGTGAATACTCTGCAACGGTAAGAGAAGCCTTTGCGGCAGCAGGTTGTGATGCGTGGAGTTGTGATATTCTTCCTTCAAAAATTCCGGGCAAACATCTTCAGTGTGATGTAAGAGACATATTATATGATGGCTGGGATGCAATGATAGCTTTCCCGCCGTGTACATTTATAACCGTAACGGCAAACCGTTCGTTTGTTAATAATCCAGAGCGATGGGAACAAAGATTAGAAGCGATGAAATTTGTTTATGATTTATTAAATGCCCCGATTGAATTTATCGCGTTGGAAAATCCGGTAGGCGCTATCTCAACTTGGATAAGACAACCAGACCAATATATACAACCTTTTTTCTTTGGACACCCAGTTAGTAAAAAGACTGGACTATGGTTAAAAGGTTTGCCGTTACTAAAGCCAACAAAGATAGTTGAGCCGGAATGGATAACAGACAAGACCGCGGGGAAGCGGTATAGTCCGATCCATTATAAAACATCATCAACGAACAGACCGGAAGTTGCATTGCTAAGAGGCAAAACGTTTGAAGGTGTAGCCGCCGCAATGGCTGGACAATGGGCTCCACTGCTGTTTTTAAACGTGGTCAGCCCAACGCCACCCGCGCTTCACCGGTGAGCGACATTTTGAAAAAAAATAATGGAGATATAAATGAAAGACATAATCAACCGATTAAAAAGAAGAATCGAAAGTGGCTTAGAAAACGGACTTATTACGATGGGCACAACATGTGATTTGCACACAATTATAAAAGAACTTGAAAAGAAACTAAGCGAATCCGATGGAAGCGTGAGTTGTAAAGCGCACCGACCTATTGACGAATTGAAAAAAGAATATGAAAAGAAATTCATTTGTCGATGTGGCGGAAAACCTAAACATCTTAAGCTACCTCATGTTGAAGATTTATGGAAGTGGATCGAAACTGAAATATTGAAGGTGCGCTAACGAACGCTTCTGCGCGGGCGGCGTTGTAAAGGCGCACCTCCCTTTGGTCGGTAAACGCGCCTTTACAACAACCGCATAGCCCGCCGAAGGTCGGGCTCATGTGAAGTCGCATGTAGATTGTAAAAAAAAATACAATTCATTTTAACAAGCAATCGGTTATCATTGGAGCGTTATGAATGCAGAAGTTTACGAAAAAGAACTGAACGAAAAAATCGGCAAGATATTCATAGACCTATTGAGCTCAAACGGTCTGCTACACGAGCGTGATCTCCGCAATATTAAAATCCGTGCCGATTACAAGGAGATGATAAACAATGGTGCTAACAAAGGTGAGGCGAGAAAGATTTTGAGCGAACGTTTCTACTTCACAACGAGGGGACAAAAATATTTGCTTAGTGAAGAAGCTATCAAAAAAATAGTTTATCCGGATAAACGGGATGAATGAGAAACTAATACCAATTACATGTACAGGCACGCAATTAATTGAAGTTGCTCTGCTCAAACCAATTCAAGGCAAGTTAAAAAGCCGCACACGTGAGCAGCTTTACAAATTGCGGTCTCTCATTTTCAAACACGGTTTTTCTTTCCCTGTTTTTGTTTGGTTTGATGGAGAGAATTATTTCACGCTCGATGGTCACGGTCGTGATTTTTTGTGTAAAGAATTACTCACTGAAGGATGGCGTTTCAAACAAAAAAGCGGTGAAGTAACAACATCAATACCTTGCGATTTCATAGATGCAAAAGACCGAGTTGAAGCAAAAGAAAAATTACTTGCATTGAACAGCGGGTTCGGCAAAATAACAGAGGAAGGATTACACGGTTTCATTTTTGAACCCGGCTATGAACTAAATTTACAAGAAGTGAAACCGACACTTGAGATACACGACATAGACCTAATGAGTTTTGAAAATATTTTTTTTACGGAACCGCAAACAACAGAAAGAGAAGAATACCACTTCGCATTTTCACAAGAGCAAATTAAGGGAGCCATAAAAAAAAATTTTCCGAAGTTCGAATCCGTCCAAGATATTGTTAACGGTGTGATTGATATTCCTCTGGCGATGCATCAATTCAATAAACTTTGTTCAGGCAACAAAAATACTGGTAGCGACATTTCACTTCTATTCAATCCACACCGGTTAGAAGTAAATATAAACAACCGGAAATATTCAGCAGCCGAACAATTTATTAATCAAGATAAGCCGATGATTAATTCTCTCGCTCAATGGATGAGCAAGCAAGCGGATGTTGTTCATCACGGGCAATACATTAATGCGGCAAAAGCAAACACTGGGACACAGATAGCGCACGAGTTCAAGCCATATCTCGCGCGAGAAATTTATTCGGACTATTGCAAGGAAGGTGCGAGAGTTCTTGATCCGTGTGCTGGTTGGGGTGGAAGGATGATTGGTTTTGTAGCTGCTCAACTCGGCGGAGAATACACCGCGACTGATCCTTCAGCGAAAACTTATAAAGGACTTTTACAACTAAGAGATTTTTTATTAAGTGCAGCTTCTTCGCGCCAGTTATTTTTATCATTACACAATCAACCGTTTGAAGACTTACAGATTGAAGATGATTATTTTGACTTTGCTTTCACATCTCCGCCATACTTTGATACAGAGCAATACTCGGATGAAGACACACAAGCATATAACCGCTACAAAACTTTAGACGAATTCAACGAGAAATTTTTAACAGTACTTATCCGAAAGACGATGAGTGCATTAAAACCGGGCGCATGCTTTCTACTTAACATCGGGGGATGTCAATTCCGGTTCGATCGTGTAGTGAATGATATTTGTCATAATCTTGGACTGAAAGCAAGAGAAGTATTTGATTATAAAATCGGGAGGGGCGAACACTTCGTTAAAAAGTATAAAGGAGATCAATTAGAAAACACTGTTAAGGCAAATGATTTATTCTTTGAGATAAGACAATGAATGGGGAGAGGGATTTAGACAAAAGATTATCTACGTGGCAATGTGTAGATTCTGTAGTGCAGTTAATTCTGGAGAACGAGCGCTACTTGCAAAAGAAGCGCTATTTAGAATTAGCGAAAAACATTGCAGAAAAATTTTCGGTTTCGTTGCGTACGGCAAAACGATACATTGCCGAAGCGCGCAAAGAGATTAACAGAATTGGCAAAGCCAAAACAGAAAAAGCGCTTGTTAAAGCAGTGCGCGACCGCGAGTACCTTCTTCATGCCGCCAAATACGGATTAAAGGATAGGGATAATAATTACATAATGAAGCCGAACCATAAGCTTGCCCTTGAGATATTAAAGGACAGGGAAGATTTGAAGGGGTTGTACACAGAGAGAATAGACCACAAGGTGACGCTGAATCTTAACGGTTATGATCTTGGACGTTTGACCGATGAACAGCTTTCTATCGTTGAAGGGATGGTTAAACGCGGTGAGGATCCGCGGAATTATTTGACGGCATTGGGAATATATGTTGGAAGCCTTGATTGAAATAGAAAGAGAAAAACGCCGAAGATTGTCCTTGATAAAAAACGATCCGTTGCGATTAGAGCGCGAGAAAGAAATTCTCGAAGCCCGTAAGTCGTTTTGGTCATTCTGTGTTTTTGTAGATACATTTTTTTTCGCTGCCGAAAAACGTCCTCACCTATTTAAGATTGCCTATAAACTTCAGCAAGTTGAGAACGGCGAAATAAAAAAACTGATGATTAGTTTACCACCTCGCGGCGGTAAAAGCTATATCATTTCGATGTGGTGCTCTTGGATGCTGGGTAAACACCCCGAAGGTTCGATAATGCGGAATAGTTATGGTCAAGACCTTGCAAACAAATTTTCCTATGATATTCGAGCTATAATTCAATTACCTGTTTATAAGGAAGTTTTTCCGCATGTCAAGCTAAGACCCGATCGTAAAGATGTTGTTGATTGGGCAATCCAAACTTCCAAGCAGAGCGCCTACTTCTGCGCCGGTGTTGGTGGTGCTATTACCGGCAAAGGTTGTGACCTTGCCGCAATACTTGACGATCCGATAAAAAATATTGAAGATGCAATGAGTGAGACAATATTAAAAAAAACTTGGCAGTGGTATACTGCTGTGCATAAAGCACGCCTTGAAAAAGGGTGTCCTGAAATTCACATCGCAACACGTTGGAGTCGCAAAGACCCAATTGGGATGTTGAAAGCAAGCGAACCTAATGAATGGGAAGAAATAAAAATTGCCGCGCTTAATGATAAGGGGGAGACATTTTGCGAATCAATTAAAAGCACCGAAGAATATGCTAAGATGAAAAATATTCTTGATGGTTTTATTTGGGAGGCTGAATTCATGCAGAACCCGATAGAAAGCAAAGGGCTATTATTCCCGGCTGAGGAACTAAACAGATTCTCTCTTGACGAAGTAAAAAAATATGAAGAGAACAAACAAGAAACGTGGGACGCGATTGTTGGATATACAGACACCGCCGATGAAGGGGCGGACTTTCTTTCCTCACCTACGGGAAAAGTTAAAGGTGAAAAAATATTCATTACTGATGTTGTCTTCACACAAGACCCGATTGAAATCACCGAACCGCTTGTAGCGCAAATGATCATTGACACGAAACAAAATAAACATACAGTAGAAAGCAACTCTGGAGGAAAATCATTTGCTATTAATGTACAGGAAATAATTCAAGGGAAAGCAAAGTGTATTATCAATTGGCAACAACAAACGAAAAACAAAGAGACAAGAATTCTAATGAAGTCCGGTCAAATAAAAAAATATTTCTATTTCAGGAACGATTATCAGCTTGGAAGTGATTACGACAAATTTATGCGCCAGCTTACCAGTTACGTAAGATTTGGGAAAAACACTCACGATGATGCACCAGACAGCGTAACCGGTCTTGCTGAAATAGTTTTCGCACCTAACGCGGTAGAATTTTTATAATAAAAGCGGAGTTATAAAATGGCTTACATTACAGCAACAGAACAAATGATTCAGAAGGTCACTCTCGGAAGAATTTTAGCTGAGTCAAAGTTAATAAAAGGAATTGTGACGCGCGACCGCGGAAGTGTTGAGAAGAAAGAAATGCAAGAGGGAATTAATTATTACGAAGGGAAGCACGAAGTTCTCAATAAAGATTTTCGAGTCTATCACATAAAGGGGAAAGAATTAGTCAATGTGAATAAAGCGAACAATCGCGTTGTGAATGCATTCCACACAGACCTTGTCGATCAGAAGAAAGATTATATCTTAAGTTCATCACCCACAATAACATTTAAGGGCGAAGAGACGCAGAAAAAATTTTCGGAATTATTTAACGATAAGTTCCTGGATTTTCTCGAAGGAAGCTGCCTCGGCGCAAGTAATCAAGGTATAGAATGGGGACACGTGTATGTCAATGAGAAAGGTGAATTTGAGTTCACCATAATCCCAGCGACACAGATAATCCCCGACTATGATGACAATTACAAAACAAAAGTACTTTCGATCATGCGCTACTATTATGTTGATGCGCAGGATGAAAAAGGGAACCTCGTCCAACGCACTAAAATAGAAATCTGGAATGAGAAAGAAGTTTGGTTTTATATCGAGAATGAGAAAGGAGAATTCATTCTTGATGGTAAAGAGCCTGAAAATCCACGTCCGCATTGGAGAGAGAATTTCGTACAAGGTGATAAGGTCGAAAACAGTGAGGGCAAAGGTTGGGGGCGCGTTCCGTTTTTTCCCTTGATGAACAATGACAAAAAAATAAGTGACTTGAAGCGGATAAAGACACTCATTGACTTGTACGATGTTATCATTAGCAATTTTGGCAATGATATTGAAGACCGTCGCGAGATGGTGATCGTCATAAAAAATTATTCCGGACAGGACAACGAAGAATTAGTTCAGATGCTCAAAGAATCAGGGGTGATTAAGGTGAGTGGTGATGGCGGCGCAGAATCTCTCGAACTCACCATCCCGGTTGATGCAAAAAATACTTTGCTCAAATTGATCGAAAAAAATATCTACCGATTTGGTCGCGGATTCAATTTGAGTGATGAAAATTTTGCAGGAGAAATCACCGGCATCGCATTGAGTTATAAATATGCCGGTCTCGATCTGAAAGCAAACGCGATGATCAAGAATCTGAAAAAATATATCTTAGAATTACTTGGGTTTTTCGCTGAGTATAACTCGATAGATTTTAGCCCGCAAGAAGTGCAAATCACATTCACAAAATCAATGATTGTTAACGAAACGGAAATTATCGGGAACGTTCAAAGTTCCACCGGCATAATTAGTAAGCGAACACAATTGCAGCGCCACCCGTGGGTCGATTATGTTGATGCGGAACTTGAACAAATAGAGAAAGAAACGGAAGGTGTTGTTGATCTTAATGATGATGGGGGGGAATTAGGTAAACTCCCCCTTGCAATACAGCAACTATCACTATCAATGCAAAGAGCTTCTGATGTTGGTGATAATGCTTTGGCAAATAAAATTAAACTGCGCATTGATGAGATACTGAAGGAAATAAAACAGTAATGACACACGTTGAAAAATTATTATCGCAAACCGAAAGAATTATCGATAGACTTAAAGCCAACCACGAAAAAGAATTGATCGAGTCTTACAAACGTGCACTTGCGGATATAAAAACAAAAATTTCTGTCATGTATGAAAAGTACGGAGACCAAGTCCAATATTCAGACATGGTGAGGCTGAAGCGTTTGCAAAGTCTGGAAGATCAAATCAATGTGATCGTTAAGAACCTAAACAAAGAGACAACAACAACAATAACAAGCGCAGTCAAGAATGTCTTTCAAGAAAGTTACTACCATACTGGATACTCATTTGAAGCACTTGTTAACCGGTCCCTGAATTTTGGAAGGCTGACTGAGTCTGTTGTGAATGCTTCGCTGAAAAATCCTCTTGATAAAATCGGCTGGGGAAAAAGAAACAAACAGAACATTCTTGAGATGACTAAAGCAGTGCGAGATGAAATAACACAAGGATTAATTCAAGGGAAAGGATATACGGTTACAGCACGAGCTATAAACGATCGATTGAATATTGGAGTGAATAAATCACTCAAGGTAGTTCGCACGGAGACACACCGCGTTCAAAACAAAGCGCTTAGCGATTCATTCTCTACTGCAAAAAAATCTTTCGAGAAAATAAGAATTGATTTGAAAAAAATTTGGGACGCAACGCTTGATACGCGTACACGTCAGAGACACAGAGACATGGACGGGGAGATAGCAAACGAAGAAGGCAAATTTAATTTTTACGGCAAAATGGTGGACGGTCCCGGCATGGTGGGTGACCCCCAAGAAGATATTCATTGCCGCTGCAGAATCCGCTTCCAGTTCAAGGGGTATTCACCAAAGGTGCGCCGAGACAATGTTTCCGGCGAAATTATCACATACAAAACATATAATGAATGGAAACAATCGCTCTCATAAATCGGTACTTTTTTTGTAAAATAATTTACAATGATTCCTTCCTGCTCAACCTCTAACTTTTAGCCAACAAATCATGCAGCTTCTCTGGTATCTCGTAGCGTTAAACGAGAGACGATTCGTGGACACGCCCACGTTAAAAGTGCATCGAAGACAAATCAATGGAGTTACAAAATGGAATGGCTAAAAAAAATACTTGGTGAAGAAGTTTATAAAACAATCCCGGAAAATGTTCTTAAAACATTGACCGAGAAAGTCGGCAGTAAAAAAATTCTTGTCGAAGAGAAGGACGGGGATTATATCCCAAAAACCCGATTCGATGAAGTGAACACCAAGAAAGCGGACCTTGATAAAGAACTTGCTACGACAAAAGAATCTCTCGCAAAAGTTCAAACCGATTTTGACAATCTCGAAAAGGAAAAAGCCGGCGGAAGCAAAACTCTCGAAGATAAAGTTACCGACTTAACCAAACAATTAACTGACATGCAAACGCAATTGAAAGATAAAGATACTCAATTGAATTTGCGTGACCGTAGAAGTTCTGTCGAAAAAGAATTACGCGCTCGCCATGTTAACGAAAATTATCTCAACATGCTGATGAATGAATTTGAGAGGAAGAATCCGCTTGATAAACTTGAAATTGTTGACGGCAAGATTAAGGATGCAGAGAATATTTTCAAACCATTCCAAGAGAGCAACAAGGATCTGTTCGGCGAAGTGAAACGCCAAGGTTATACTCCAAAAGACGGCGAGGGCAACGGTGCCGGTGAATATTACACCATGGAACAATTGAAATCAATGCCCAAATCCGAAGTCGCCGCCAATATGGAAAAAGCTGAAAAATCATTAGCCTATCATCAAAATAATCAAGGGAAATAATCATGGGATTTACAAATTTTATTGCAACAATCTGGGCAAGCAAAATTGAAATGGCTCTCAAGAACGTGCTTGTGTTTCAGAGTATTGCGAACACAAATTATGAAGGCGAGTTGAAAAACTTCAAAGATAAAGTTCGCATCATTCAAATAGGCGAGCCAACGGTAAAGCCTTACGCAAAAGATGTTGATCTTGCGGCGCCGGAAAAAATAAATGATGCTGCAAGCGAACTTATTGCCGATCAAGCTTATTATTTTAACTTCGCAGTCGATGATGTAGATGCAAATCAAGCCAAACAAGACTTGTTGCAGAAATCGACACAGAACGCAGCGTTTGCTTTTGCTGAAAATATTGATAAATACATCGCCGGACTTTATCCGGAAGCTGGGTTAACCCATGGCTCGAATAACGCGCCTATCGATATTACTTCGCTGAACGTAGACGATGTATTTCTCGAAGTATCTGAAAAGATGAGCGAGAATAAGATACCAAGAGCAAATCGCTTTGCAATCATACCTGAATGGCTTCATACCAAACTTATCCTTGCTGGTCTTGCAACAAAGACACAGAACGATCAGTTGTATGAGAATTCGGTGGTTGCAAAAGTTCATGGCTACGATATTATTCTTAGCAACAATGTCTCAAAGAATTCGGCGGCTTGGGACAAAACGAGATGTCTCTTCGGTGTCAGAGGTGAGTCATTTACGTTCGCTGGTATAATCAGCAGTGTAGAAGCTTATCGACCTGAAAAGCGATTCGAGGATGCCGTAAAGGGTCTATACATCTACGGCGGCAAAATCGCGCGTCCGGACAAAACATTGGCTCTCTATTGCGACAAGACAGCAGAAGCGTAATTAAAATTGAAAATCTACACATAAAATTTGTCGAGGTAAAAAAATGGCACAGACAGTAATAGCGCCGGTCCAACTGAACAAGAATACCACATCTGCAGATTTGCCAATTGCATCAGGCGCTGCAATCGTCGCCGGTGATGATCACGTGATAGCATACCCAGAGGAAGGTAAACTGATCATCGCGATAAACAATACAACCGCCGGTGCGAAAAATTTAACAGTTAAAGCTGGCAACTTTCTTGCAGCCGGTCAAGGTGATCTTGTGACAGCAATGGCTCAGGACGATGTTCGTTATTTAGTTCTCGGTTCGGATCGGTTCAAGAATACCGAAGGTAATATTGTCATCCAAGTTGAAGCTGGCACAACCGGTTTCATCATGGCTCTTTATTTGCCGTAGTCCATCTTCTTCACTTGCAGCATAACATGGGACGCAGTATTTGCGTCCCATGTATTCAAGAAAATAAAAAAGGAGATAGGCAAAATGAGAATCATGTGCGAATTCTGCCACGAACGTGTTCCGAAAAACAAAATACAATTGCATTATAAAAGATGTATAAATGCTCGGCGCGCACTAAAAAAATCCGGCTTTACAAAGATAGAAACACCGTCTGATTTAGCCACAAAGGACGATGAAGAATCCATTGATCAGTCGATAGATAGCAATGGCGTATTGGACCAAGAAACTCCATCTAAAGCAACATCTTCGGCCGAATCAGGAACCTCCACCGAACCACCCGAAAATGTTGAAGAATTAATTGAAGAAATAACGCCCGAACCAATATGTGAACCACAAGTCGAAGAAGCGACTTTAGCTAAATCAGAAGAAGAAGTTGTGAAAACCAAAAAGAAGAAAAGCAATCGGTAATCTCAATGGCTATCACAAAGTTAGAAGAAATAAAACACATTCTTGGTATTGAAGATACAGACACATCAAAAGATAATTTAATCAATTCTCTTGTTGGTCCGTCCGAGGAATTTGTTTTCATGCATACAAATAATTCTTTCGAGATATTCGAGCAAGATTTCTACATCGAGGCAAACAAAATTTCCTTCAAGAAAGCAGAAAAAAAAATTAACAATCCCGATGGGGGGTTTGTTGCTAACGGGTTAAAGACTGGTACCTCGATTCGCGTAAGCGGCTCCTTCCTCAACGATGGAGCTTACCGGACGAAAGAAGTCACTGAAACGGACATTGAGCTGGAGAGTGATCAAGACATTGAAGACGAAGCGGCAGACAGCAATTGTTTTATTCGAATCACAATGATGCGCTTGCCCAAAGGAGTAAAAGTTTTTATCGCGAAATTTATTCAACACCTTTTCTCAAACAACAAGAGTTCTGAAGGGATTGCATCGGAAAGCTTCGGCGGTTACTCGGTAAGTTACATCACCGAAGATAAAATCCCCGATACACTTCTGGCTATACTTCAACCATATAGGCGTCTGCCATGACAAACTTCCACGATCGAAGAGGGACAGCATTCACAGTGAAGCGAGCAACAATAACACCCGGCGTTTCGGTAACAAAGACATGGCAAAATATTAGCACAACCAATAAAGGTGTGCTTAGCGATTTGAGCGGCTTTATGGCAAGGAAGTATGAACGCAAGTACGCGGAGAGCACGCACGTTCTCTTTTGTGGAGTTATCGATATAAAGACCGATGATCGTATTGTTTTCGAATCTCTTGAGTATGAAGTAGCAAACGTTAGCAATCCGGCACAAATGGACCATCACTTAGAAGTGGAGTTGAAACTTTACAAATGAAAAAGACTTCCGAAAAAGGCTTCACATTGATAAAAAAATATGAAGGATTAAGCTTGACAACTTACCGGTGTCCGGCTGGTCTTCTAACAATTGGCTACGGGCACACAGGTAAAGATGTTATCGTTGGATTAACAATCAATGAAGTAGCTGCTAATAATTTATTGAAGAACGATGTCGAAAAATTCGAGGATGCAATTCATGTTTTAGTTAAAGTGCCGCTCGTACAAAATCAATTCGATGCGCTTGTAAGCTTCGCCTATAATGTTGGCACCAATAGTCTGAAAAACTCAACACTATTAAAAAAAATAAATCAAAGTGATTACGCCAGTGCGGCAGATGAATTCCCGAAATGGAATAAATCAAACGGGAAAGTATTACCTGGACTGGTCAAACGTAGAGACGAAGAAAAATCATTATGGATGACAAATTAAATAAACTTGGCAAAATACCTGTGAAGGGTCTCGAACCTCTGCCGGCAAAAACAATCAAAGAATTCATAAAGGAGAAAACAATGCCCGAAGTAAAAGAAACAACAAAACCCGACATTGAAATTGGTATTGAGGAAACACTCGATGCACTTGACTTTACAATTGCATTGGCAAATGGTGTTATCGCTACTTTGAAAGACGGCAAGGTTAGTGTAGCCGATATTCCCAACTTCATAAAGCCACTCATCAAATTACCGGCGGCGATTAGCGGTATCGATAAAGTACCCGCCGAATTAAATCAGTTGCGAGAGAACGAGTTACAGATCATTCTCGACGAAGTGAAAAAAGAACTCAGCACTGACGACATAAAAACAAAAGCGATTGTTGAGCAAAGTTTGAAAATACTTTTCGGCATCAATGAATTGATCGAAATAATCAAATCGCAAAATGCTGAAGACAATTAAAAATATCGCTACCCAAGCAGTTCACGTCTCTTCGTCCGCGTGGAGGTGGCTGTCAGGTAAGAAACGCTGGATAGCCATCACAGCGGGACTGATTGCGAAGCTAACGCCGGCACACACTTTTGGTCATCAAGCTGGTGCGTTCATCCGGGACAACGCAGAAACAATCTTCGAGGTAACAAGCGCAATCGCAATCGGCGAGATAGTTATTCAAAAAACTAAAGACAAATTTCCCAAAGGTCTGAGAAAAGCGAAATGAAAGAAGCCATCAAAAAATTTCTTCCGTATCTAAGCGCTCTTGTGTTCCCAGCGCTAATGTTTGCTTTCAACATTGGCTACACTAAAAGCGAAATCGATGGCAAACCGACCCGTCTTGAAGTGAAAGGTATTGTTGATACAGCAATTACTAAGCATGAAGCCCGCTCGAAAGAAAATTATATAAAAATAGACCAAGTCCCGGGATTACCGGAGAGAATTCTTTCAATGGAAGATAAGGTCGATGCGTTGATAAGACGTTTTGATAAACTGGAAGACAAGCTAATCTACAGTGCGAAAAAATGATTATTAATATCAACATAGACAAACTCGAAGAGATTGTCGAAGATTCTATTCCTCTCCGACTCGAAGCAGTCGGAGTATTTCTGAAAGGAGAAGCACAATCGCGAGCCCCAATAGACTCAAGTTTTTTGGTCGGACAAATTGATTACGAAGTGAACGCTGCGGGAAATCTCGTGCGCATAATTGCGAATACCGAATATGCAGCTATCCAAGAGTTTGGCGGAGATATTCGTCCGGTAGATGCCGGTGCGTTGACGATCCCAATCCATCCGGATGCTAAAGGTAAACGGGCGAAAGATTTCAAAGACCTCGTACTAATTCAACGCAAACAAGGTAATCCATTACTCGTTCGTGTTGTTGGTAAAGGGAAGGCGCAAAGAATGGACATAATGTTTGTGCTTGTACAAAAAGCAACAATACCGGCGCAGCCGTATTTAGGTCCGGCGCTATACGATAATCTTGATAAAGTTGTGGAGATATTTGCACACAATGCAGCCTAATGAAATTTGGAAGGGGATTTATGACCGATTGATGGGAGCGGTAAACGAGTTTAAGACTGAGATCGGTAATGAATTATATTTTGCCCAAAATCCGAAATCGCCGAATGATGTTAAATATCCCTACTGTGTATGTCTTTTTGTCGGCGGCGAGCTTAGCCGCGACAGTATGAGTAAGTATGAAAAACCAATTTTGCGATTCGTAATGTACGATAACAGTGTTGCTCAAGACAAAATTTTTGATGTTGCCGAAAAACTTGATAACCAATTAGACGATGGTGAAGCGAACATAATAATGACAGGCTTTGAGGTACTAAGTGTTGATCGCGTAACCCCCCTTAATGATTCTGTTAAAGACGAAATCGATAATTGGCGTCTCGCCATTGATTATAGAATTCATTTACAAAGATTATAAGAGGTAGTTATGAGTTTGATAAAAGGTAAAGTCGTTAAATTTTCATTCAACAATGCTGATGTTCCTTTCAAAACAGCGAAGCTAAAAAAAAGTCACACCAAAAGTGCGGTCACCGATAATAGCAGTACAAACATCGAATACAAACCCGGTCGTTATACTGCCGAAATAGAACTTACTTGTGTTATTTATAAAAACGGCGTGAAGCAGATCGGCAAGGAGCTGGCGTTCACATTTAATGCCGTTGCTTACAAAACAACGTCCTTGAGTTTTGAAGACACTTACGAAGAGACACCCACTACACACGGCAATACACCGGCGGATGCTACCGATTGGGATATTTCATTGAGCGAAAGAAAAATTACTGCTGAAATTTGGCAAGAAGATACAACTGCCGATCCGGCAACCGGTGTAGAACAAGCGGCTACATTATCATTCGCCCCGGGGGTCTCTGCCGCCGGTAATGTTGTCCTCGAGAGCAAAGATGTTGACGGTGAAATAAAAAGCGATCAAAAATTAACGTTAGCGGGTTTTATCAACGGCGCGGTGGTCGAAACTTCTCTCGGGTTGGCAAACGGTACACAAGCTGTGGCAAAATTGCTTCTCGCCGATGGTCTGGTTACAGATAAAGAAGTGACCGGCACCGCTACCTTGACGAGTAAAAAAATATCCACCTCCTTAGATAGTGATGTCGAGGTTACTTATAAATTCAAATTCACAGGCGCAATAACCGAGAACGTGAAAGCAGATGCTTAAGAGACGCGAAAAAGAAATTGAGTTACTAGGGACGAAGATAAATCTTTATGAGCGGACGGCGGGCGAAGTACAGTCCTTCGCCGAGTTTGTTAAACAAAATTATCCGAATGGCAACGTTGACATTACGACCAGTTATGTCCTCTCGTTGAATATAATCCATGATTCAATCAGACCGAATCTCAAACCATTTTTGTGGATAACCAATTTTAAGCATTGGTGGAGATTTAAGTGCATGATGAACACAAGGTTTATGATAAAAAACCTTACCACCAGCCAAATCATGGATTTGAGCAAGATAATAATTGAAGAGCTCGAACTTACTCCGGCTGATGGCGAAAAAAAAAAGGATTAGAGTCAAGTTATTCTTCGTTGCGATGGCTTATCGCAATTGCTACCGGATACTCAATTGAGTTTATAGATTCATTGCCGATTACAGAATTCAAACGAGTGACAGAGTTGATAATTCGAAAAGATAATTTTATACGAGGCGGAGACTTAGAAATAATGAGCGAAGCAGACAAGCATAATGCTTTGCTTGAGGAACACCGCCGGTTATTCCCTCATAAATGGAACTGAAATGTCAAAAGAAGTAAAAGCTGGTTCAGCATATATTGAGATAGGCGCGAAGGCAGATCGTATCCGTAGCGATTCTAAGATAGTTGAAAGTGTTCTGAAAAGCGAAATGTCGCGCATCGAAAAAAATGTTGCGCGCGTAAGACCGGCTGTTGAAAATGCACTCGTAAAAAAATCTATCAAAGAAATTGAAATTCTTTACACATCATTAAAACGACAGCTTGAAACAAAAATAAAAATGAACGCAGATCTCGGTTCTATTCAGCGCACACAAGGAGTACTAAAAGTAGTAGAAGATCAACTCAAAGACATCAAACAGCAAGCCGGTCGTTCAGAACAAGCAGTAGGTGGATTCTTCTCAAGATTCAGCAATCTCGGCAGTTTAATTGGCTTTGCCGGCGGAACTGCGGCTATCGGCGTGCTTGGGAAAGAAGCAATAATGACCGCCGCTGATCTCGAAGTACTTCGTGTCAATTTTCAAGGCACTGGCGAAGACCTTGAAAACTTCCGGCGCGCTACTGCCGGTACGGTATCGGATGCAAACCTGATACAACTCTCGAATCAAGCAATTGACTTAGGCATAAGTTTGCGAGAACAAGCAATACTTTTTTCCTTGGCGGAAGATGCGGCGGACAAATATGGCACCTCTGTTGAAGATGGCTTCCAAAAAATCATTGCTGCATCGGAAGGAAACGAAAGGGGATTACGATCTCTCGGTATCCAGCGACAAGTTTATAAATCAATTCTTGAATCTCTCGCAAAAGTTCACGGAGACGAAATTGGAGATCTCGATGCCGAGACTCAGAAGCAGATTCGATTAGAAGCAATTATAAGAGCGTCCGGTGTTACGCTCGATGAGGTAAAGAATAAAACAAAAGACACAAAAGATAAGCTTGAAAGCATCGGCATAACAGCGAGAAAAATTCTTTCGGATATTGGTGCGATGATAATCATTACTTTCGACCAGATTGCAACACGTACTGAATCTTCTTGGAACATGATTAAAAATAAATTCGGCGGTGGAGATATTCCGCCTACAACACAGCTGAATACAGACCAAGCCGATCAGTTGGGCAGAGAGGCACTGAAGAACATTAATAAGGGGTATTATGTGCCGGGGCAAGGTTTTAAGGAATTTGCGAAGGAGAACAAAAAAGATTTAGAAGTATGGACACAAAAGGGTAAGACAGTTGGTCAGGTAGAAAAAAGAGTTGAATTGTTGGTATCGTTGCAAAAAAATTTAGTGCTTGGTAGTCTGGAATGGCTGAAGAACTGGCGAGAGATAGAAAGACTTCAAAAAGCTTTGCAGCCACCCAAAGAAAAAAAACCGTTCACACCAGTTGGAGATATTCAGGCGCTGGGGGCTATGACGGTGCCTGATAAAAAAAAGAAATCATTGTCTTTTGTAAGGCAATCAGATGAGTCTCCGCTTAACAATTCTTTTCTTCGCGAGGTCAGCGAATCAAATGTAATCGAAGAATGGATAAGACAAAGCGAAGCTGCAAGCGTTGCGTTTGATACGATGTTCGATGCATTCGCTGAGGGAATGACGCAGATTCGAATTAGAACATCGGCAACAGCGACGGCTGTGGAACAATCGTTTGCCAACATGGCGAACATTGTAATTGCAGAGATAGAAAGGATAATCGCCAAGTGGCTTGTGTTGAATCTATTTTCTGCTATCGGCGGCGGCGGCGGAGTTAATTTATTTGGGATGCTTGCCAAGAACAGAGTGACAGCACCGGTATCCGGCGGAGGTACATCTTTCGGATTGCCGGCACTATCAACAGCGGGGGTGATAACATCTATCCGCGGTGGAAGCAGTTTCAGCGATGGCAATATTGTAGGCGCACTGAAGAATATCGAGCGAAGGCTTATCTCACTTGAACATACCACGATTAAAGTGGGTAAGACAGTGCCGGGCTTGTACCTTGATAGCAAACAACTTACAACGAAAGTTACACAGCAACAAAACAATTTAAACAAACGGAACGTGCGAATTGGCTCTTAAGTACGAACATTATTACAATAACACATGGAACGACATTAGTGATTACGTGACTGATTGCGGAGACATTCCTTTCCTCGCGCGTAATCGTGATATGACTCCGCAAATCGGCGAGGTGAAACTTAGTATAGCGGTAACAATTAGAATTTTTTACAACAACCAGTCGTTTAGTTTTGATTACGAAGACAAGTTCAGAATCTTCAACGACTCACAAATTATTTTTGCAGGCTACACAACGAAGACGCAGTTCGACTGGGGCGAGAATACTTTCAACGTAACTGTGACACATCGGTTCGCTGAACTTGACAACAAATATGTTGATTACGACACATTGCACAATGTCATTTATCAGAATACAATGACGGGCTACGAATACCGGCGAGCATCTTATTATCCGATGCCGATTGTGTATTACAATTATTTGTTGCGAATGATGTTCAGTTTGATCAACATTACGCTTGACGCAAGCGGAGTTGATGAGATAGTAATTCTGAGCGGAACTATCCCCGAATTAACACCGGCATATAATTACAACATCAAAATGAAAGAGATATTCGTTGGCGAAGATCAGCTTTTCTGTTTGAACCAAAATATTGCCGCTTACTATGGAGTGATAGACAACACTACTGATTATGATTACGCAAAAGATAAATTGACATGCTGGAAGTTGATCCAATTTGTCTGCGGTTCTCTTGGCTATCGTATTGATGTCACCGGAATTGATTCAGCAAAACTGACACGAGTAATTAATAAGACTAATTATAGTGTCGTTGACGATAAACAATATGATTACTCTGAAGAAAAAATTTTAGCAGAGAAAAAATTAGATGCAATTGGAATAAGTATCGCACACGCATCCTTACAGAAGGATTATCTCGCACCATCACCAGTTGATAATTCTCCCTACAGTTTGAATTATGGAAAAGGAAGCGGTATCGAATGGATTAATCACTTAAATTTTTTTGTAACTCTTGAGGTCGTACCGTTCGATGTATCGAAGGTTCTTTTTATTTCAAATGTTTGGTCGCAAGGCAGCAAAACGCGTGTAGCAACCGAGACACCTCATGGACTTAGCGGAAATCCAACCGTAATCATCTACGGAGTGCAAGGATACAATTACGTAGATAACGACCAAGGTAAGTTAGACTGGACGGTTGATGTAATTGTGTCTGCCAATGAATTCGACATCGGGGCTAATCAACCATGGCCGCAAATTTACAAAGGCGGCGGCTGGGTTTGGAAATCATCAGCCATCGAGTGGGTCGAAATAAATAATAGTGCGATTGTCTCATTGTTGCCGACTGCGATTTCAACCAACGCAACATTACTCAAAACTGTTGAATGGACTACTCTGAACGGTGACCTTCGGTTTGATCATACATTCAACATACCTAACTTGATTAAAAACCAAGTTGACACGCTCGTGCGTAATTATGTTTCCGAAGAAATTAAAACCGACGGGCAATTCGATGCAGAAGTAGATGTTCTGGAAAACAACATCGGCGGAACTTGGGGCGAATCAAAGATTAATCAGGAACATTTTGTATGAGTACAGTATTTGAAAGCGGCGTTCCGAAAATTCTCGGCATTGGCGATCCTGATATTCTTGAAGTGAATTTTTATTACTCTACATTCTCTGAGATTGAGTGGAGTGATAAACGATTTAAGATGAACGAAAGTATCAAGACTGCGAAGCGAACTTGGTATCATAAAGAAGGAAGACACAGCACGTTCAATATTCTTATAAATTTATTTAAGTATGACACCAACCCAGCAGGAATTGTTGGAATACAAAATGCAAAAAGTACACTGATAAATTTATTCCGTTACGAACACAAGGATGTAAAATTTTGTCCATTTGGAACGACCCCGCTGAAAAATGTGAACAGCATGGATATTACGGTGCACGTGCAAAATATCGAACCGGCTTTTCTCGAAGAAGGTACTTGTCTTTACGATCAATGTATTGTCACTCTGGTCACAAATGAACTATATGATTTATCGAGGTTGATTGTGCAATGAGTAGTGTCTGGGGACAGATGGCTTGCAAGTTTGAAACGGCAAACACTACAGTCGAATTGCAAAACGTAGTTCTATCGCCTTCGTTTTTTATCAACGCGGAAATTATGCACGAAAGTATCAACGGAAAAAGAACATGGAGTAAAGATGAGCACTTCGCGGAGTTTACGATACGAGACATACTGAAAAATTATACTGACCCGAAAGTAAAAGCGAATGAGATTGAAGCGCTTGAACACAAGGCTGCTGTGTTCACGCCTTTCAATATGCTGTGGAGTAAAAATGTTATCATCACGAATGTTTGGTTCGATATGCTGACGAGTAACAATGATTATGCAGTTGCCGTTATTGAGATGGTTGCCGCAGACTCCGGTACGCTCGGCAGTTATTTAATCAAACGTACCGGTGAAAGATTTTTGACACGCGATGGAAAGTTTATCAGAAAAAAAATAAGAGGTATTCAATGAGTAAGATGAAATTTATTTTGATCGCATTAATATTTGCGACAAATCTATTCGCTCAAACAAGTTCGATGATTTCTGATTTCGTTGAGACAACATCGCCGCAAGATAGTTGGTTCACCGTGATTGAATCGCCTATTGAGACGTACAAGATCACGTGGCTCAATTTTGTCAATAGAATTTTCACAAGGGACAATACTTGGAGTGGGACAAACCGATTTGATAACAAAAGTTATTCACCGGATTATGTCTCAGGGTGGTCCGGCTCCGGGTGGAATCTGGATTATGATATAACCGAAGAATATAAGTCAACGTTGGAGCTCGATAATCTTTGGGTGCGCGGTTCAATGAATGTGTATGAATTATTGATACATCAAATTAACGCACCCAATGGAAATCTATTAATTACATCGTCTGCGAAAGTGAGTACAATTGACGCGGTTGATTCAACCTTTATCACATTGATTGATGCAACTGGACGTGGTTTATGTCCGTTCAAAAAAAATGATTTACTTCTATCTCAAGCTTACGATGCGTTAGGTGCCACTACTCGATTGTCAAAAGCAAAAGTTGATACTGTTTACCAACTTTCTTTCAGCGGGGTTCTTGTACCGGTGATGAAAGTTAGTTATTACAGCACGCCTAAATTTCGGAAAGGCGATGTGATCATTCGAGTTGGCAACCTTACTGATGCGTCAAGACAATCTTCTATCTACATTGCCGCGGACGATAATAACGCCCCGTTCATTGATATTATTGACGGGGTCGCAGCAATCGCCGATTGGGGGAATACAGCCAAAACAAAAGTACGTTTGGGCAAGCTCAACGGGATTGTTGATGCTGATTTTGGTTCTCTTTCAGGTTATGGTCTATTTGCTCAAGGCAATGTGTACATCAAAGGCGCATTCTTAATTGACAACCCCGAAGACAACGGAATTAACACAACTTACAGACAAACGACTGCGCCGGCGATGAATTTGAAGGAAGGTGATCTTTGGGTTGACACAGATGACTTTTTCAAGATGTACTGGTACTCCGGTACTGCATGGGTTGATTACATCCCCGGGTTCGGCAGCGCAACAAGTTCAGGACTTGCGCTCACCGGAAGTTATTTGGGTTTTTACAACGGCGCATCTTGGAAAACATACATAGATAATACGGGGAATTTTTTCCTAACGAGCCAAACATCGAGTACCGATTATTTACAGTGGAGTAATTCTACTTTATCTATAAAAGGCGCGCTTGACATCAAAGCCGGCTCATCCGGGTATTCGAATTTGAATGACAAGCCAAGTCAACTGAGTGACATCAATACAGCGGAAGCTTCTAAATTAACCGGCATCCAAGCTGGCGCAACAGTGGGTGCTATATGGGGTACGAACTTGAGCGGCATTCCAATTCGTTTTGCTGATACGCCTTCGGGTGCTGGTCTGTTCGTGACCGGTTCGTATTTGGGCTTCTATGACGGTGGTGCATGGAAAGCATATATAAATTCTGTTGGTCAATTTTATTTTTCGGGCAACGCAAATAATTATATACAATGGAATGGTTCCGCTCTCACGGTGAGAGGCTCTTTGAACGCTGATGATATTACTGCCGGAACGATAACCGGAAGAACGCTGCAAACATCATCAAGCGGCGAACGAGTAGTCGTGAGCAACAGCAATAATATTAGCTTTTACACAACAGCGGGTTTAGCTGCATACATCGGGAACAGCGGCGGGTATGGAAGTTTCGCAACTTATCAACCAACAACCTCCGAATATTCGCGGCTCGTTTGGTCGGGGCTAAATTTTTATTCAGCAAGTGGCTATGCAGCTTCTTCGATAGATCAACTTAACGTAACGATTAGAAACGGGACCACCGGTACAGTGAAAGCAATTTTAGGTGGGACGGGAATAAGTTTTTATGAAGGTGGAGGCACAAGTTCATTTGGAGTAGGCGGCATGCAACTGAGCAGTTCTGCCGGTACGTTAAATTTCCGAGTTGATAACACCGGCAACATAGTTGAATGGGGAGACAAAGCAGTAAGCCCCACATATTCTTCGGGGCAATATCTTAGGTACAACGGTACATCATTCGATTGGGCAACACCTTCCGGCGGATCTTCATACACATTCACAGCGCCGTTATCTGAGAGTGCGGGGACGGTTTCAATTGCGCAATCATCGGGCACAACAAACGGATACTTGAATTCCACCGACTGGAATCTTTTCAATAACAAAGTTTCGACAAGCCGGACTATTTCAACGAGTGCACCACTTTCCGGTGGCGGTGATTTGAGTGCGAATCGAACACTGTCTCTTTCGTACGGTAGCGGTCTTGAATTAAGCGGCTCGACATTAGTGGCGAAAGCAAATACGGCAACCGGAATTTCCGTCGGTGCTTCAGGTATCGGAATAAATTACGGCAACGGTTTAGCAACAAGCGGCGGAACAACGTTAGTTGTTTCCGCGAACAGTACACATTTTGTATTCACCGGGGGTGCGCTGACTTTGAATCAGGTTCCTTCAACAACAATCACGGGGACGTGGGGTACCTTTACTGTACCGGACGGTTATATAGCAGCAACAAGCGGCGGTAGCCCGACAACGGCGGTAGGCACAGTAAATTTAACACTTGGCGGAAGCACCTATCGGGTATATGTGCGTTTATAAATTCATAATAAAAAAATCAGAGGAGAAACCATGAAACGCAAATTCGTTTTAACTCATTACAAGTGGGGATGCTCAACGATGTTAAGCGTCCTCATTCTTTTACTTGTTACCTCTTTTACAATCGCGCTACCGCGCGAACAATTTCAGCATAAAAAAAATGAAGTGTGTCCGGCAGACAGCGGCACTTCGGAAATAGATTCTACGGTGGTTAAGAAAGAGGAGCTAATAATTCAATACAAAGCTGAAATTGATAAAATGCAAAAGGCTTTCGAGGGAATTTATTTGCAGATAGCCAGTACGGACCCGCAGACAGTACAACGAATGTCGCAATTACTCGATGTAAATTCTCAAGCGGTTGCGCTATTGACAGCAATCAAACTTTATCAGAAAGAAATTGAAAATCTTTCGCCTAAGAAACCGGAAGTTATGAAAAAAGAATGATCGCGATGTATCGGTAAGCAACTATAAACCCATGAGAAAAAAATTTGGTGAGAAAATGAAAAAATATTTTATTGTTTTGTTATTGTTGATTACAGAGATATTCGCACAGAATAGATTCGACATTACTGTTTACCGAGGCGATTACAAACAGATCGCCCTTCCGAATGTATCCGGCAACCACTCGGCGAGAAATTTGTTTTTCACTGTCAAAGAATCTTTTGACATTACAAGTTCGCGCTTGATTGAAAAAACTTCGCCGACGGTAACTGCAACATACAATACGGTAACAAATAAAACATCGATCACTCTGTTGGTCAGTCGAAGCGACACTTGGGACTTGAGTGCAAAGACTTATTTTTGGGATTTGGAATCTCAGAGTGCAATTGACACGAATGATGTAGTCACTTTGTTGAAAGGGAATTTTATCGTCACGGCAGATGTAAGAACTCCGTTCGATAATACCAACTTGCCGGCAGATGCGAATAGGTATCTGCCGGTCTTTGCAGATAATTTTAATGTCGGTGAGTTTGTCAAAAAAGTGGGGGATAGTTTTGTCGGAGATCCGCTGAACTTTCTTGCGGATACAAACTTTGCGAACATCAATGTGAATGCCGCGCGATTGAAATTGTCAATTAACAATATTGACAATACGCGAGATTTAGATAAGCCGATTTCGAATGCAGTACAAGCTGCATTGAATTTGAAAATGAACGCATCGGATTTCGAGAATTTTAATTTTGAGTCAGACAGCGAGGGCATCTATCAACGATTTATAAACAGTGGCGATACAAAATGGGTACTTGGATATAAAGTGTCAACGGGCGAGTTTATAATATCTGCGAGTAATTACTTTAACACGAATAATTACCTTAGGATCAATCCTTCTTCGGGGAAAACAACTCTCCAAGGAATGGAACTTACATCAGGAGGTCTTGAATTGGTTGGCAACATCACAGCACATTCGGACCAAGCATTCGTTTCCGTAGATGATAACCTTGGATTATGGAATTCAAACTTTTTATTTATGAAATCAGGAATTTCCGTCGCGGCAATTCAATATCATAGTACCGATGATAAACTTTACTTTAATGTGAACGGATGGAATGACAGAAGAATGACTATTGATGGGAACGGGAACGTCGGCGTCGGCACGAGTTTGTTCGGGGCGGCGGCGCAAAGGGTATTCGCACTTAATAATGGTATTGCACCCACATCGTCTATAGCAGACGGAGTACAGATATATGCAGAAGACGTTGCTGGAAGCAGCGAATTGAAAGTGAGAGATGAAGCCGGAAACATAACCACTTTATCACCTCACAACGTTGCGTTTCTTAACTCACTCAATCCAATTGAAGATAATGGAATGCGGTGGGCATACACCTCAATTAATCCTTTTGTCGGCAAGAAAATTAATGTCGATTTATTTGGATTCATCAGAGATTATGAGAATAGATTTGGCGTTAAGTTTATTTACATAGAAGATTTACCAGATAGTTTGGTTGAAGATTGGGATGCAAATCAACAGCTAATTTTTGATGAAAGCGAGAAGCGAATTGAAGGATATAATAAACGTAAAGCCGAGTACGAAAAAAAAATAGTTGAATACAACTCATTGAGCATTCAAGAAAAACGTAAAGTAAAGAAACCGATTGAGTTCACAGAACCGAAACCAGTGAAGTACACAAAGAAAAAACCACCAACATATTTGAAAAGGAAAAGTTCTACTAAACCCTATTGAATAAACCGGACGAATTATTCCGTGTTCTCTTACGCGTTTTTTTTTCTTCCCGATTGTTCTTGACATTTGTCAATAAAAGCTTATCTTTGTAAGTGAGATTAGGAGAGACAATGACACACTTAAGAGAGATATTAATTAGATGGGCAGTTGAAAATAACGATGATGATTTTTTTGACTACCTTATTGATTACAAAGGATCTTATAAAAGTTTACTGTTCTACGCACGAAGTCTAAATTTAAGCTAATAACCTTTAACCCCGGCGGAGCCAGCCGGCATAATGAGGCGCATGGCGGATTGGTATCATGCGCATCTCATTTGGGAAGATAATCAAGACATTCCGGAGATTGATGATGAAAAAATATTATAGCAAGGAAGATTTTATGAAACTTGCTGGCATCAAGTCCCGCCAACACCTTCACCAATTGATGAAAGGTCAAAGGCGTGGCGGATACGACTATCCGCCAGTACTGATCGAGGGCAAAGATTTTGAGAATGTTGGACTGATTTTTTTTGAAAGCGCTTTCAAAAAAATAAAAGCGAAAAAACCTCAATCAGTATAACACTATTAGAACACTTCCTATTTTTTAGGTAACAAATATTGGTCGTTTTTAAGTAAAAAAACTTAAAAAGAACTTAAAAGCAGCGCCTCAGCTTTCTTACAAGCAGAGGGTCGTAGGTTCGAATCCTTCAGCCCCCACACTACAAAAGCC
>JACOUS010000033.1 GCA_016177735.1 Ignavibacteriales bacterium
GGCGATTGTGCTAATAGTGCGGTTGAAAAAAGAAATGACAAAAATAAAATGCTCATGGTCTTCATTTTACTACTCCCTTGTTATTTAGTGGAATGGTAAATCAGAAATTCATGAGCCTCCGATTGATTTTGTAAACGCAACTTTATAATTACACAAAAGCCGCGCTGAAATTAGTTTACCCCGAACTTGTTTCGGGGCTGTCCGTGTTGAGCGGCGTGTTATACAACGTTTTATTTTTTCAGATACTTCTTTGTTATTTCTATCTCTAAAATCTGTCTAACAATTTCCTCAACTTTATAGTTTTTTATATTTATATCCGGATCAACTAAACCTTCGTGCAATATTTTACTTCTTGTATTATAAGCATCAATGATTGTTTCGAGTGTTTCTTTATTATTTGGGAAATATTCTTCAATAGTTCTTTTGATTGATTGACTTACTGATTCCTTTTTTAATCCGTCAATTCTACCTAGTATTGAATTTTTTATCTTTTCTTCATAATTGGTTTTTGAAATAATTGATTTCAGTTCTTTTATTTCATTGACCAAATCAGGTATTTCGTAATCTTTTTGCTCACATAATGGCTCTAATGCTGAAATTAAACCAACAAACTTTGCTCGTTCTGTTGATTCAAGTCTTGAAGAAGTAAATAACTCACAAGCGACTAATAATTTTGCATCTATAAAAATATTAGAATGTAATATGTCCGAAATTGGTTCAACTACACTTTTAGCACTATGAATAAGGGTTAATTCGAATGATGTAGTTAAGGAAAGACCTCCTCTTGTAGAACGATTACTAATTTCAAAAGGTAATGACGAATTATATAATAGTTTCAGCCCATATTTGTTTTTAATAGATGACCAAAGTAATCCTTGAACCAATTTCAAAGTAAAATATTCTGCTTCGGATGCTGTTTTAAACGCCTCCACTTTGAAAGTCCAAGATTGATTTCGTTTATTATTGTCATCAATGCGTTTAGACAATTGAATAATTTTTGAATTTTCTATCAATAAAGAACAATCATTTTCAAAAGGAAAATCGGAACCTCGTTCTAAGATAAATGAGAGCCTAGAAACATACGGTCGATTTTGTGGATATTTTAAGATAATATCTCTTTCCTCAGTATTCATAATCTATTCTATTAAGTTGTATAAAGGCATTCCCGCTAACCGGCAGCCCAGAGCAAGGATGCCGAATAACTGCAACTACTTTTTATTTATAAAAATGTTTATTTGTACAACCTACTTTAAAAAGCAACTTGTTTTTATAACCAAACAAAAAATTTAGAACAAAGCCGCACTGAAAAACGGCGTCCGCCTTGATTGGCGGGTTAGGTTGAACTCTAAAACGTTAATTTAGAATCAAGCCCCATTTTAATGCTTGGAAAACCATTTTTATATATTGCCTTAAATAATCTATCGATACACTCTATAACTGATTTTAACGTTGATTCAATCTGTACAATTTTAATCTCGGAATACTCTTTAGGATGAACTAAACTATTTCGCAATGCAACTCCTTCAATTAAATTCTGCCACCATTTTAATTTTTTATCTAGTTTAGAGTAATTAAATTTTCTAAAGAGAAATTCAATCCGTTCAATTAACCTACTCATTTTTAATCGATTATCTAATTTGAATTCACCATTCGATAATGAGATTTCTTTTTCAAGTAAAAATGATTTCTCGTGAACAGTCAAAGAAGAAGCTTCCTTAAAATCATCAGCAATGCCATTAACAAATGCTTCCAAACTTGATATTGATAATAAAAGAGAAGCGTGTAAATAGGCGTTTATACTAAGCGGCTCTTTTTCACCTTTTGCTTTTTCTAGAAATCTTTTGGATTCTTCTAACAATGCATTACAAAATAAATCAAAGTTTTCCATAAGCTATTCCAAGTTTTTTTCTGCTTCTACAACATCCAAGTTGGCAAGTTTTGCGTGATATTTTTTAATACCCAGGTCAACAATTCCTTGATTTATGCCGTCACCTTTTTCCGCTTGTAAATAAAATACTTCGGCTAAACGTCCTCTTTCTTTTTTATCAGTTCTTGTTCCTAAACCCCGATAATTTTGTGGATCAGTCTTATGTCTACCTTTTGCTAAAGCTGAAGCATTGAGCGGGTCAATGCTTTGAACATCACTCAGTTCATAATGTCGTTTAAGTCGAACAGAATTGTCTTGAAGTATCCCGGCAACGAAAGCCCAAGAAGCCAATGTAGAGTAATTGATTGCCTTATTTGCATATTCCAAATTACCCTTACGTTTCAACTCGTAATATTCTTTTTGTTTTTGATGGAGCTTTGCAAATTCCTTCCCGGCTTTTATCATTGAAGTGTCAGTCCACAAATTTTTTTCTTTTGTTCTTACATTCTCCCATTGGTCATCTATTATTCCAGTTTTAGCAATAATAGGTATAGGATTAACTCTATCATATTTTTTCTTTTTATTTCTTTTGCCTTCTAGGTAACTTAAAATAAATGAACGAGCAAGGCGAACGGTAATTTGACTTGATCTTTGTTTTTTATCAGCGAAATCTTGACCTTGTGCAAGTAGACCAACATTCTGGCACCAATTACGTAATTCAGGTCCCTTTAATGTTTCAAACATTCTGTCTAATAAATCACTTGACACAACAATATTTGTGTTTGAAATTAGCTGTACATCCAATCGTTGATTATTGTCTAATCCGAAATAGACTTTAACGTTATGATAATAGTTTATATTGTTTTCTTCAAAGGCTTCTTTTATAGCTATAAATCTATGTTGACCACCAATTATTTTTAATGGTTTTTCTTCATCGAAGTCCAGATTATATTCAGCGACAAGGTTAGAGAAAGTTCGCCCTAGTTTTGCATCATCCTTCATTTTAAGAAAAGCATTGTTGTCCTCAACAATTTCTCTATTCGCCCGGTACTCACTTTGTTCATCGGGATCTAATGGAACATCAATGGTTCCTAATTTTAGGATCTTTTCAGCTAGGAGATGCACTTCGATATAATAAGCTTTAGTACAGAAATCTGTCATAATAAGAAGTTCATTTTCCAAAGGAGTGAAACTTGACTTGAAATCTGTGATAATCTCTTTTATTGATTCCCGTTTCTTCTGTCTTCTAGAATCATCATCAATAAATCTCATTATTACTCCTACATTATGAAATATTTTTCAACCTAACGACGTGGCAACTAAACCGCTGCTGAATGGTTTACGCTACCAATGTTTTGTTTTACTGTTTATGTTATTTAATTACTTCTCACTTTCAAAAAACACTAAAAAGCTAAACTGCAAATGTTACGACCGACTACAGCAGTCGGCTTTGAGTTGCATGTTATATGCGATGTTATTTATAATTTTTTATCAATATCTTTTTATTATCAGATTTATCACCACGTTCATATTCTACATCTGGATAAAATGCATTCAAGTTGATATCTAAGATAAATTCGGTTGGAATATTTTTAATTAGATTGTATTTCGTAATCAATTGATCATTACTATTCAGATTTGATTGATCTAGCTCCCAAACATTACCTAAATCTGAAAGGCTATTAAAAAAGAATACTGATTGCTCATAAGTTGACAACTGTGCTCTATACATTTTAACGTAGTTATATTTATCTGGGTATTTACTTTTAAATGGTTTATAAGAATTAACATAATTAATTGACTGATAATAGTGCCTCATATAGTGCCCAAGACGATTTTGATGACCACCAAAATATTTGATATGTGTATTATTTTTCACCTTATCAAGATCACACTCTCTTTTGACAGGAATATTTTGGAAATGAATAAGTATTTTTTCATAAAACTCTTCATTATATTTTTTCTTAACCACTTTAGAAAGAATTCTTCGTCCTTCCTCCAATACACCAAAGAAAACAATCATATAGGCAATATTTATTTTTTGAAGTAACATAAGATCAATTTTCCTTGATATAAAATTTGCATTCCTTTTTAATTCATTCAGTGCATCCGGAAGCATTATATCTTCCAGATTTTTGTTCTTAAAAAATGGAGTTAGTTCTTCTAATGCTCTTAATATTTGCCTATGGATGTGGACAAATACTTTTCGACCTTTTACTATTTTTTCTTCCTTGAATTCAGGAGGTGTATGTTCCCATTCAGCTACGTTAGCACGATGATATTTAATCAGTTCGAAGAACTTACTCTCAAAGGAAGAACGATTAAAGGATTCAGTCTGAAGGCTTAGAGTAAAATATATTAATACAATACTTAGAAATGAAAGTATACCACCTAACATACCCCCGTAATTACGACCGAGCTCAAAATTAATATGAGCATAAAAACCAGTTTGAGAAATCACATCGATAGAAAGCCAACCAAATATTAGAACAGCTATAATTAATATACCATTTGGAATATTTTTTTTCATAGTATTATTTCCGCATATAACTATTAGTTATACTGCCAAATATCTCCCGAAATAAATCCGGGACAAGCGTCCATCACTCCGGCAGTATGCGTGATAGATTCTATTAAAAAGTTCTTTTCATTTCATTTTTTAATATTCTTGCCCGTCTTAGCCGGGTAAACCGGATATCCCGCCACAAAAACAGCGGGTAAGCACTTACACTATCAAAGTATCAATCGCCGTTAAATTCAACCTCATGCACCCATGTATTTTTTCATGCATTCATGCCGGTGTTACGTTTATTTATCTATCTGAAATTTTTTTGTAAGTAAGTTCAAGCGTTGTTTGCCCTCGCAGAACAAAAAGAGTCATCTTTCTCGTGTTCAACTTAAAACAATCGACTTTTTATGTCAACAAATTAATTTTTGAGAAGGTGTTGATAATTGATAAGCATGAATGACGGCATGAAAAAAGTACGAAGTACGAGGTACGAAGGACGAATTAAAAAGCACCAAAAAACAATCCGCTGCGGCGGAACAAAAACCAAACAATATCCAATAGAAAAAACAAAAAACTACAAACCAGAAACTTGAAACAGATTACATCTTCCATTTACCATTTTCCATGTTAGATCATTCTCATATCGAACGGAGAGAGTTCGGAGACTTCGTTGCGTGTATTGAGTTCGCGGATTAATTCTTTCACGGTTTTAATTTCCGCTTCGAGCAAATGCAGTCTGTGTTTCAACATTGCCAGACTTGTAAAAGCAACTTTGGATGAATCCATTTCGAGAATTACAATTTGTTTGCGTATCAAATAAAAATTGTTTTCGAGCCGTTCGAGTTTCTTTTTCAGCTTCGCTAAAATTTCCGGCTTGCTCAAATTGTGCATCAATAAAATTCCGATATCGAATGCAGATGAAGCGGATGCATCTTCTTCGAGATACGAAGTTATCGAAGAATGAAGTTCGCGCTCGCCTTCCAATGTAATGTTGTAAATTGTTTTTTCGGGAAGGTTGCCTCTTTTTTCGATTCGCCCGCTGATCAATTCTTTCTTTTTTAGATTGTTGATTGTTGCGTACACTGTCGAATCGGCAAGCGGAAGCCATTTGCGCGTGTTCATTTCGTTCAACATTTTGGTGATGTCGTACGGGTTGCGTTCTTTTTCGGAAAGGATACCGAGGATTAGTGCCGCGAGTTTGGAAAGCATAAAAAACTTTCTGTTGTTGTGAAATATTAATTTATTGTTGCCGTCTCCGAAAAGTGCCGCAAAACTCTGCGCTTGCCCGCTGCCTTTTGGCGGGGTTAAAATCCGCGGCGGCGGATTTCACGCAAAGTTCGCAAAGGAAAAAATTTCAAGTTATACAACACACTCTAAATTTCGTTGTAAATTTTTTATCAATATAGAACGCGGGTCTCTCTTTGTCAAACTGAAAATATTGATTGCGATAATGTTGTGTCTTCAAGCAATTCTTCGAATGTGGAATAGACAAACTTTGCTTTGTTCGAAAGGGATTTATAGCTCATCTCGAGCGATTCTTTCTGTTTCGGGTTGATGACAACAACTTCAATTTCCGGATCGATATTTTTTTTGAAGAGCGCTTTGATGTGCAGATCGGAATCTGAAAGCGAATAGCCGATGAAAACAATTTTTTTTGTCGCACGAATTTCGCGCGCCGCTTCCCCCAGCAGCTGCGAGATTACCGGGTGCAGCATCGTCTTCAAATATGAAGGCGGAATGATGAGTGTGCGGAATTCCGTTCCGTCAATCGGGCAGCGGTATTCGTATTCTTCTTTATCGGGATAAGTGTAGCCCAAAAATTTTCCGCGGTTCAAATCTATTTTTCTATCCCACGGGGTAAGCAATGTTTGGCTGCAGCAGTTGCAGTATTTCCAATTCAAGCTGCCGTGCAGTTTTAAAATTTTTATCGGAATAGGATTAATTTTTTCTTCAACCGAAACCGGCATGCGCGGGTTCACCCAAAAATTGTACTGTGCGAGTTCGGGAAGTTTTTCGTAATTCATAAGCGGTATAGAGTAATCGATGTAGCAGTGATCTTTGAAAAGGAAATCGAATGCCTGCTCAAGCAGTGCATCGTAGTTGAGAGTTATTATTGATGAGTTCGGTACGTTGTTGATTACCGCTTTCCAGAAAAGATCGTAGTAACGGCTGCTTTTATCGGTCTGCAAATTTACAATGTAATGAATCAGTTTGATCAAATATTCTTTGATATCCCGGATCCGTTCGATAGTGTATTTTGAATTGAGGCTCTCGTTGTGCTGAATGAAATAATCTATGAAACCGAAAACGGCTTCGAGCTGCGGATAGTAGCCGGAGTGAGTGTTGTAGTTAAAATTTTCTTTTATGAAATCAATTACGATGCTTCCTATTTCGGAGTTTTCGATTTCATGAAATCCGCCGGAAATAATTTGTGGAAGAATATCTCTTTGGAGAGGAACGCCGTCGGGTCGTGATGCGCCGGCACCCAAAACAAAAACGATATCTCTCTTCTGCGGATATTGTAGAAACCTTTGTGCTTTCAATTCATTACTGATAAATGTTCGGATAAAAAATAATCAATTGCCTAAAAGAATACTGTAAATAAATTTTTAAAAATGAAAAAGAAATGGAACGCGGATAACCCGCCAACAAACTGCGGGCAAGCCCGACCTTCGGCGGGCAAGCTCTGATCAAGCGGATTATCGCAGATAGAATCCGGGAGAATCTGCGTCATCTGTTTTATCATGAGTATGAATCAAAAAATTTTTGTGAGCGGTTTCAACTACGAATTAAACGTAATTGTAAAAGTAGTGCCCAAACCTTTTTCGCTGTGTACGCCGATCCCTACGTTATTCATATCGCAGTATTTTCTAACGAGCGCGAGCCCCAAACCGTTTCCTTCGAATGTGCGTGTGTAGCCTTGTTCTTCTTGCGAGAAGGGTCTGAACAGAAAAGGAAAATATTCTTCGGAGATACCAATGCCGGTATCGGAAATTTTTACGGTAAGTTTATTCTTTTCGTTTCGTTCGACCGAAACATCAATGTTTCCTTTGGGTGTGTATTTGATTGCGTTGTCAATCAAGTTTGCAAACACTTGTGTAATGCTGTATTCATCGCAGAAAATTTTTGTATCACCAGTTCCGCTGTTGAAGTTCAGTTTCAGCCGCTTCTTCCGTGCAGTCTTTTTGTATTCGGCGTAAAGATTTAAAAGAATATCCGTGTAAACATCAATCTCTTTGGGTTTATAATCGTACGAACCGGCTTGTATTTCCGAAAGATTAAGTATCAAATCGATTGTTCTAATTATTCTGTTGCCGGCGCGTTCCATTCCATCGAGTTCTTCCCTAACTTCTTCTCCAAGTTCTTCGCCTATCATTTCGCGGAATAACTGTGCATAATTCAAAAGTACATTCAGCGGCGAGCGGATTTCGTGCGACATCTGTGCGAGGAATTCAGATTTGAGACGCTCACCTTTTTCTGCTTCCTCTTTTGCTTTTATCAATTCATCTTTTGTTCTTTCTTTTTCAATTGCTCTGCCCACGCTTGCGGCGGCTGTTTTCAAAATTGATTCTTCGCTTTCGCTCCATATTTCTTCGCTGTGGCAGTTATCAAAACCGATGAATCCCCAAAAATGTTTATCCACATAAATCGGTACAACAAGCAAAGATTTTATATCTTCTACTTCCATCAAAATTCTTTCGCCTTCGGTCAAATCTTTAACAAGTACGTTAAAGCTTTTATCGTGAAGCATACATTCGTAAAGAGTTGGAACGCTTTTCCGATAACTCAAATTTTGAAGATCGGGATTATTGATTTGCGGCGTAATTCCTTTTCGTGCCCATTCATATTTTTGACTCATAAAGAGTTCGCCGGTAGTTCCGTCTTTAACATTCTCAAAAATATAAACGCGGTCTGCTTTTGAAGAAACACCGAGCACGTACAATAATTTATTAATTGCAGTCGGAAAATCTTTTTCATTTATTAAATGATGAATCGCTTCGTAAACTCCTCTCAATAAATTTTGATAGCTGATTAATTTTTCCTCTTGCTTTTTCTTTTCGGTGATATCTTCCTTGATTCCAACAAAGTGAGTGATTTCTCCGTGTTCGTTTTTAATCGGCGAGATAATTGCCGACTCCCAAAAAAACTCGCCGTTCTTTTTTTTGTTGTAGAATTCGCCGCGCCACTCTTTGCCGGATTTAATCCTTGCCCAAAGTTTTGCGTATTCTCTCTGCGATGTATGTCCCGATTTCAAAATGTTTGTTTTTTTACCGATCGTTTCTTCATATGTATATCCGGTAATTGCGGTGAACTTTGGATTAACGTACTCGATAATACCGTCTTTATCCGTGATAAGAATTGTGATGGGATTCTGTTCAATACTAACCGACAATTTTCTGATCTGCTCGAATGCCTTTTTCTTTTCGGTTACATCAACTAGAACCGCCAGCGATCTGATAATTTTACCCGTACTCTCTTTTTCCGAAGTTGCGGATAACGAGATATCTATAATTTCACCGTTCTTTTTTACCATTTGATAATTAACATCGGAGCAGAAGCCGGTTCTGAAAAATTCCGGCAGTATAACGTTCTCGGCATATTCTTTTGATTGAGGAGTTAAAAAATCAACGGATTTTCTTCCGATTACTTCTTCTCTTTTATAGCCGGTATTTTTCAGCCAGAATTCACTGACACTTATTAAACGCCCTTCGTTATCAATCGAATGAAGCATAACGGGAGTGTTGTTGTACAAAGATTTATATCTTTCCTCGCTTTGCAGTAATGCTTCTGTTCTTTTCAGTACACGTTTCTCCAAAGTCTTGTTCAGGTTTTCCAATTCATCATAAGCAAAATGTAATTTTTCCAGCATCTCGTTGAATGAATGAGCAACCATTCCCACTTCATCGTGTACGGAAACTTCAACACGCTTATTCAAATTTCCGGAATCAATTTCTTTTATCGTTCCTACAAAATCATGCAGCGGTTTTGTAATAACAGTACTAATGCCGAGCACCGCAATAAACCCGACGGCAAAAACAAGCAAGCTTACCAGCGCAATTGCCATCCTCATATCAAAAATTTCTTCTTTCACTTTTGCAAGTGAGAGCCCGATGAACAGGATGCCGATCCGCTCGTTGTTGTGATACATCGCGATTTCGGTTTTTGCCACTCCCAAATCAAAATCAACGCCGGGTTTTTTATATTGAACATCGAGTGCACTGTTAATATTGTACGCCGCATAAATACCGCCGTCGTTTTTAATAACTGTAAGGTAAAGAAGTTCGCTGTTTTGTTTTGCGTTGTCAAAACTTTCTTCTACCACAGTGATGTCGTCAAAAAACACAGCCGGACCGATTGAGTATGCGGTCATTTGTCCAATCACCGCAGTTTTATCTTCAATTGCTTTTATTAATTGATCGGCTCTTTTGGAAGGGATGAAAATAAAAATGAAAAGCGCAAGCACTAATAATAAAATGGAAAAAAGAAGAGTTAATTTTAATCTCAATGAAAGATGGAGAAAAAATTTCATGGGTTTCCCCTCTATTCTAAAATTTTAGAAACTCTAAGAAGCTGTGAAGAAAACTCGGCTTGTTCGGCTTTCGCAGAAGTGATGTTAATCATTATGTGCGGTTTCTCTCCCTTGAGTTCTATTCCAACTGAAACTCCCTCTTCTACATATTCGGGCACTCCGGTAAACGAGAGCACACCTAATTCTTTTGTAGTTTGGGTTATGGTTTGAAGCGCCACACCGCGTAAAGGACAAATATAAATTAGATTGGTGTGGTATTTTATCAATGCGGCGTGAAGGTTGACTTCGTCAATATCAACGAAGTTATATTTAATCGGAATGCTTTCTATTCTATTTATGGCAAGCTGGTTTAATAGCTTGTTTATTTCTTCTCTAATAGAATAAGAAGGTTTATAATTTTTTTGATAAAGAATCATCATACTCAATCCGTTCTTTCCGCGCTGCTGTAATTTTCTATCGAATGTAAGTATTTTCAGAAAAATCGGGAATTGAATATCGACCGGGACTTCCACCGACTGTGAGAACAGAACCTGAAAAAAGAAAATTAAAAAAAGCTGTATGTGGATTAATTTAGACATTGCTGTTAAAAATCCATCTGAAATCTAAGAAAAAAATTTCGTGCATTTTGTACGATTGCAGGCTGAACATGTTCAAAGCCGCCGGGATGTTCGTAAGTAGTATTGAATAAATTTTTAACCGACAAAGAAAACTTGAATCTATCAAACAGAGTTTTTGTGGTTAACGTTAAATTTGCAAGCAGAAAATTTTCAGTCCTCGTATTGTAAACAGTATATCTTCCGGATTCATAGAATAATTCCGGTGCGCAGTAAATAGAATTAAGAATTGGAAAAACAACTCCGGTTCGTACAAGATGTTTCGGCGAATTTGATAAATTAGATTTTTCTTCATAGTAGGAAGCATCGTGATATGAATATCTGAAAAAGGCTCTTGTGTCTTTCAGCGGATAATAATTTATGTCTGTTTCAAAACCTACCGTAGAAACATTCCCGTAATTAATAAATTGAAGAGAGGAATCCGCTTCTTCATATTCCTGGTCGATGAGATCGTTGACTTTATATTTATAAATTGAGAGCGCGGCATATAAATTATCGAGTGCTTTATGTTCGGCAACAAATTCCAATGTTCTGATTTTTTCGTAAAACAAAGAAGGGTTCGGCTTGAAATTTGTTTCCTCGTCTTCATAAAATAATTCGTAGATGTTCGGACTGCGATATGAAGTACCGTAGATAAGTTTAAAAGTTGTACTCTGTCCCAAATTATAAACGACGGCTCCGCGTGGAGAAAATAATCCGTCGCAAAGCGTGTTGTTATCATACCGCAGACTCGCAGTTAGTAAAAGGTTCGGCATCGGTTGAAATTCATCGTGTAAATAAGCGGATCTAATAGAGTACAAAACATTTTTATTAAATAAATCTCCGTCATCATCCATCTCTTTATATCGGGCAAGCAGATTTCCTTTGTATTCAACGCCGGCAATCAGATGATTTGACGAACTCCAAGCCCAGTCAAGTTGGGCGTTGAATATTGTCCACGCCGCATCTGCGGTTTCGCGCAAAACAAAATTTTCGTACGCATAACTTCCTTCATAATTGTAAAAATTTATGCTGTTGGAAAAAGTTATTTTGTCGTCGCTGTTGAGTGGAATTGTATATGTAATTTCCGAGAAGCTGATGGCGTCTTTATTTTTTGTTCTGTTGTCGTTAAAATTAGTTTCGTATGAAGCCGTTGGTATATATTTTTCTCTTATAGAAAACTTGCCTTGAAACTGAAGCTGTTTGTAGTTTATTGTTGCAAGCATACCGAAGTAATTATCTTTGTCGAGACCGGCAGCAATTCCGTTGTTTGTTGAAATGTTGTCGAATTCTTTGAAGTAAATGTTGTTCCCTCTTTGATCAAAGTATTCTGTGGTAAGAAAAACTTCGAGTCCGTTTTGAAATTCTGTGCCGTAATTTAAAGTACCTGAAAAACCTTCAAGACTGTTACCGCCGATAGAGAGTGATGCTCTATCAAAATCTTTTCCTCTTTTAGTAACAAGATTCACGACGGAAAACATGGCACCGGTTCCGTATAAAGATGAACCGGGTCCGCGAACAATTTCAATTCTATCAACAGCACTCATTGAAATTCCGAGCTCGGTTCCCATCGGTGACGAACCGAATATTACTTCGTTCACCGGATGATTGTTTACCAAAAGCAGAATACGATTGTTGTAATCGGTAGGTCGGCTGAAACCCCGTACTCCGAGATAAGAATAATTACGATCATAGCTCAAATAAAATCCGCCGAGACTGCTGAGCACTTCGCCCAAAGTTTGATATCCAAATTTCTCAATTTCTTCATAAGAAATTATACTTACGGCAGAAGGAGCTTCAAAAGATTTTTGTCTGTACCTCGATGCCGAACTTATCGGCACATTTAAAAGTGAATCCAACGAGATTAGATTAATATCGCGCTCATGTATCTGCGAATACCCGGAATAATAAAATGCTGCGTTACAAAGAATGACAAGTAAAAATTTTTTCATTTAACCCACACAAAATTTTTTAGCTCTGCTTCACAGAGACATATTACAAAAACAAAATGAAAATAAACATTGGTAATTTAATTTTCGGAAAAAGATTGCAAAAATTTAGCGGTGATTTTTTTTATTCTTGAAAAAGAATTTTTGATACATAGCAATGCTGTAATTATTGCTTATTACACATGTATCTTTTTTCAAATTGATTAAAGTGAGTTTGAAGTTTGCGCGCTTGCATTGTTTGCAATTTCATAAACTTTTTGCGGCTTTAATTTTTTTTGCAAAGACATACGGCAGATTTTTGAACAATCGGTTTTGTTTTATTGAAGAGATCAAAAAAGAAAATCTGAAAATAATTTTATTGAAGTGCGATTAATTTTACTTGTTCAATTCTATTAAAATTAATTTCTTCCCTTTTTCATTACGGGGATTGCTTGGTTTGTAAGATAATTCAAACACTGTAGATTTTTTAATGTGAGCTTTGTATTTCAATTCTGCTGTTTTGTATTCGTCGGTTAAATCGCCTCCTTTAATTGCAGCGATGTATGCTTTCTCTTTTATCAAAGGAATTGAATAACGGAATAAAATAATAAGCGGCACGGTTGCTCTGCTTACAACGAGGTCAAAAGAATCTGAATATTTTTGTTTGAACTCCTCGCTTTCTACTCTACAATTTTCTGCAATAACATTATTCAGTTTTAATTTGCTTATAAATTCTTTTACAGCATCAATTTTTTTCGAGGTAGAATCTGCAAGCACACCTCTTAAAATTGGGCACGTGATTGCAAGCGGAATTCCGGGAAAGCCGCCGCCGGTTCCAATGTCTAAAAATTTTGTTGCTTTTGCCGGAAGAAATTCTGAAATGAAAGCAGAAATGAAAATATGATTCTCAATAATTTTCTGAATGTCTTTGCGGGAAACAAGATTAACTCTTGAATTTTTTTGTGTAACCAATGTTGCAAAATTAGCGAGGCGTTCAAGTTGATATTCATCCGGGTTTATACTGTTTTCCCAGAAGAGCATCTTCAATTCGCGTAAATACTGTTCTTGAAGATCCAATAAAAAGCCCTCAAAATTAGCTTTTCAAATATACTAATAAAACAGAAATATCTGAAGGCGTTACACCGGAGATTCTTGATGCTTGTCCAAGCGAGCGCGGTTTTACTTTGCTTAATTTTTCACGCCCTTCAGTAGAAATAGATTTCAGATTATTATAATTAAAATTTAATGGGATTAACACCTCTTCGTATTTTTCTATTTTAGCAATCAGTTCGATCTGTCTTTGAATATATCCCTCATATTTTATTTCTATTTCTGTTTGCTCAAGTACTGTTTCATCTTTTAATAAATCAAAACCGTTGTTCTGCTTTTCGATTGACGCAAGAAGTGATTTCAATTCTACTTCCGGTCGTTTGATTAGTTTATCAATTGGCTCGCTCGAATCAATTGTTGCGGAATTCACTGATTCAAGATATTCGTTTATTATTGCCGGTTGTAGTTTTGTATTGCTCAAGAATTCTTTTGATTTTGTGATTTTAATTTCTCTTTTAGTTAACTCATCAAACATTTCTTTTGAAATGAGTCCAAACTCATAACCATATTTCGTTAACCTTCTATCAGCATTATCTTGACGCAAAATTAGTCTGTGTTCGGCACGCGAAGTGAACATACGATATGGCTCGCTGGTTGATTTGCCGACTAGATCATCAATCAAAACACCGATGTAAGATTCGCTTCTCTTCAGAACAAATTCCGGTCTGTTCTGAATTTTAAGTGCTGCATTAATCCCGGCAACAATTCCTTGTCCGGCGGCTTCTTCATATCCTGAAGTTCCGTTTATCTGTCCGGCAAAGTAAAGTCCCTTGATTAATTTTGTTTCCAATGTCAGGTCAACTTGATAAGGAGGAAAATAATCATACTCAACAGCATATCCGGGACGAACCATCTCAACATTTTCCAACCCTTTGATTTGATGCAGAGCCTCAATCTGAATTTCTTCCGGTAAGGATGTTGAAAAACCATTAATGTAAATAAGATCGGAATCAAGTCCCTCCGGCTCCAAAAATAATTGGTGTCTCTCTTTATCGGAAAATCTATTTATTTTGTCTTCAATTGACGGACAGTACCTCGGACCAACACCCTGAATTCTACCGGTGAACATTGGCGAGCGATCAAAACCTTTTTCTAAAATTTTGTGTACTATTTGATTAGTATAAGTTAAGTGACAACTTAACTGAGGTATGTATGGGAATTCATTTAGCGGAGTTCTCAATGAGAATGGTTTCGGTGGAATATCGCCCGGTTGCTCTTCCAAAATATCCCAATTGATTGAATTTTTATTTAGCCGCGGCGGCGTACCGGTTTTCAATCTGCCATATTCAAATCCCATTTTTACTAACGATTCTGTTAGTCCTACCGATGGCAGTTCTCCGAATCTACCACCTTTTATTGATTTAAGCCCGGTGTGCATCAACCCGTTTAAAAAGGTGCCGGAACAGACAATCAACGCACGGCATTTTATTTCTTCACAGTTTAAGGTTTTTACACCAACAATTTGTTTGTTCTCCTCGATCGCTTCTATCAACGATTCTTCGATTATTTCGATATTTTTGACAGCCAAAACTGTTTTAAGCGCCACCTCAGAGTAAATTTTTCTATCGTTTTGACTTCTGCCAGCCCAAACCGCCGGACCTTTTGATTTATTCAATGTTCTGAATTGAATTCCGGATTGATCGGCAATCAAACCCATCGCTCCGCCGAGGGCATCAATCTCATGTACCAAATGACCTTTTGCGCTTCCTCCAATTGCCGGATTACATGACATTCTCCCCATCGCATTTTTATCCATTGTAACCAAACCAACAGTGCACCCCATTTGGGCGGCAGAAACAGCGGCTTCAATTCCGGCATGTCCCCCGCCTACTATTATAATATCGTACGATTTCATCTATTTCCTTTCAGATTTCGACAAGCTCAGTCTAACAGTTCCACGTGAAACTTCTGGAGAGTGTCGTTTGAAGAACGAAGAGTGAAGAATTTTAGTTCTGCATTCTGCGCTCATCGCTCTACACTATTTTATGTTTCATGTGAAACAAATTATTTACCAATGCAAAATTTTGCAAAAATGTTGTTTAATATGTCTTCCGATGTAATTTTACCAATTATTTCGCCAAGGGAATTTTCAGCATTTCTAAGATCGACAGATATAAATTCGCCACTTAATTTTTCTTCAATTGATTTTTTTGCACCTATTAAATTTTCTTTGGTTTTTTTTAATGCTTGATAATGGCGAATATTTGAGACGACCGCTGTTTTCTCTGTGTAATTCTGAGAGCCAACCGCTTTTTCTTTTAATTTATCAAAAAGCCGTTCAATCCCCTCGCCCGTTTTTGCAGAAATTCCAACATCATAAAAATTACTAACGTTGTGATTGGTATCGATTTTATTCACAACTTTTAGAATTCTACTCTCGCTTTTTAATTCTTTTATTTCATTATAAAGATAATTGCTAAATCCGGTATTTATATCATTCAAGAAAAGGACAATATCAGCATCTTCGATTGCTTTCCGACTTCTTGAAACTCCCTCTTTTTCAATAGAATCCTCAGTGGTTCGAATTCCGGCAGTATCAAAAAGTCTGAACAAAATTCCATCTATTGAAAGTTCTTCACGGATTACATCACGGGTTGTGCCGGGAATTTCACTTACTATTGCGCGAGCTTCTTTTAGGAAAAAATTTAACAAAGATGATTTCCCGACATTCGGCTCGCCCACTAATGCAACATTGACACCATCACGAATTATTCTTCCGAAAGAATAACTGCTCATCAGTGTGTCAATTTCTGTTTCGATAAAATTTATGTTATCGAGGACTTGTTGCAACGACACAAATTCTAAATCCTCTTCTGCAAAATCCAATTCTAATTCTATTAACGATGAGGTATTAACAAGCATCTCCCTCAGCGAATCAACCTTTTGAGATAATAATCCGTCGAGCTGATTTCGTGCACCACGCAATGATGCATCGGTTCTCGAGTTAATTACATCGGCAACCGCTTCGGCTTGTGCGAGATCCAATCTTCCGTTCAAAAATGCTCGTTTTGTAAACTCGCCCGGCTCTGCCAGTCGAATGTTTTCTTCTAACAATAATGAAATTATTTTTTCTGCAATCAGAGAACTGCCGTGTGTGCTAATTTCTGCAGAATCTTCTCCAGTGTACGAGTTTGGTTCTCTGAAGACCGAAACCAAAACATCATCCACCACTTCCCTATTCTTATCAATAATTTTTCCGTAATGAATTGTATGCGAATCGCAGTCTTGTAGTTTTTTCTTTCCGTAAAATATTTTGTCAACGGATTCAATTGAATTTGGTCCGCTCACGCGCACAATTGCAATTGCACCAACACCATTTGGAGTTGCAAGTGCAGTTATCGTATCTTCGTTTTGTGATAATGTTTGTGTCATAAATATTTTTTCCAAAGAATGTAAAAATATAATAACATGAAAGCACTAACAAGAATACCAACAATACTGTTCAGAAAGAAAAGAAAGATTTATTATATAACTAACTCGTAATATTATAACTCGTTATTTTTTATTAATGAAACTTTTAAAGAATTTTTTTTGTACGAACGGTAAATTTGAACAAGAAATTTTTTGGTGATCATTATGGCATTTAACTTCAACAAGTTTACAGTAAAAGCACAAGAGACGGTTCAGAACGCTGTTGAGATTGCGCAGAATTACAACAATCAAATTGTTGAACCGGAACATATCCTTGCCGCAATGTTTCAAGATCAAAATGGAGTTGCAGTATCAATCATTCAAAAAGCCGGCAGCAATTTGAATCAGATGAAAATTAAAATCGGCGGGCTGCTTGAAAAACTTCCAAAGGTAACCGGCTCGGGAATTGGAAGTCAGCAGTTATCAATGAACACGGCAAAGTTGTTTGATCAATCAGCCGAAGAAGCAAAAATGTTGAAAGACGAATACGTTTCAACAGAACATATTTTGCTTGCATTGAGCGAAGACTCAAGTGTAACCGGGAAACTTTTAAACGAGAACGGAATAAATAAAAATGTAATTCTATCCGCATTGAAAGAGATACGCGGAACACAAAGAGTAACATCACAAAATCCTGAAGAGACATATCAAGCATTGCAAAAATACGGACGCGATCTCAATGATCTCGCGCGCTCGAACAAACTGGATCCCGTTATTGGAAGAGACGAAGAAATCCGCAGAGTGCTTCAAGTACTTTCGCGGAGGACAAAAAATAATCCGGTGCTGATCGGCGAACCCGGCGTTGGCAAAACTGCAATTGCAGAAGGAATCGCACACAGAATTGTTGCCGGTGATGTGCCGGAAACTTTGAAGACAAAAAGAATAATAGCGCTCGATATGGGCGCGCTTGTTGCCGGAACACAATTCCGCGGACAGTTTGAAGAAAGGTTGAAAGCTGTTGTGAAAGAAGTTCAGGAATCGGACGGAGAAATAATTTTATTCATCGATGAACTTCATTTGCTTGTCGGTGCCGGAAGGGCGGAAGGCTCGATGGATGCTGCAAACATTTTGAAGCCGGCACTTTCACGCGGAGAACTTCATGCAATTGGCGCAACTACTCTCGATGAATTTAGAAAGTATATTGAAAAAGATGCTGCGCTCGAAAGAAGATTTCAACCCGTGCTTGTTTCAGAACCGAACGAAGAAGATTCAATTTCTATTTTGCGAGGATTGAAAGAACGTTACGAAGTTCATCACGGTGTTCGAATTACCGACGGTGCAATTGTTGCCGCCGTGCAGCTTTCCAATCGTTACATCACTGATCGATTTTTGCCGGACAAAGCAATCGATTTGATCGACGAAGCAGCTTCAAAATTACGAATCGAAATTGATTCGATGCCTGAGGAACTTGATACAATAGAAAGAAAAGTTAAACAACTCGAAATAGAACGTGAAGCTTTGAAGCGCGAGAAAGATCAGGAATCTGCACAACGATTAGATGAACTTCAAAAAGAATTGAGTGAACTGAAAGAAGAACTCAACAGTTTGAGAGGGCATTGGCAGCTCGAGAAAAATAAAATTCATCAAATACGTTCGATGAAAAGCGAGATCGAAAAAGCAAAAGCAGAAGCAGATCGTTTTGAGCGTGAAGGAAATCTCGGCAAAGTTGCGGAACTTCGTTACGGTGTTATCAATGAACTCGAACGTAAAATGAAAAAGGAAACGGAAGAGCTTGCTTCGATACAAAAAAATAATAAAATGCTGAAAGAAGAAGTTGACGCCGAAGACATTGCAGAAGTTGTTGCGAAGTGGACGGGCATCCCGGTGAACCGAATGCTTGAAAGCGAGCGCACAAAACTTTTGCGTTTGGAAGAAGAACTTCACAAAAGAGTAGTGGGGCAGAGCGATGCCGTTGCCGCCGTTGCAAATGCAATTAGAAGATCGCGCGCCGGTCTGCAAGATTTGAATCGTCCGATCGGCTCATTTATTTTTATCGGAACAACCGGCGTTGGAAAAACAGAACTCGCACGCGCGCTTGCAGAATTTTTATTTAATGATGAACATGCGATGGTGCGGATTGACATGAGCGAGTACATGGAAAAATTTTCCGTATCGCGTTTGATCGGCGCGCCTCCGGGATATGTTGGCTACGATGAAGGCGGACAATTAACAGAAGCTGTCCGCAGAAGACCGTACTCGGTTGTTCTGCTCGATGAAATCGAAAAAGCTCATCCCGATGTTTTTAATATTCTTCTGCAAGTTTTGGATGACGGAAGATTAACAGATAATCAGGGCAGAACAGTAGATTTTAAAAATACAATCATCATCATGACGTCAAATCTCGGTTCGCATCTAATTCAGGAAAAGTTAGCTGAAATTGACGAAAATAATTTCGAAAATGTTATGGGAGAGCTCCGCGTAACTTTGAGTGAATTATTGCGGAGAACAATCCGTCCGGAATTTTTAAACCGCATCGATGAAATTATACTTTTCAAACCGCTCCGCAAAAACGAAATAAAAGAGATCATCGAAATACAACTTCAGAAAGTTAGCACCTTGCTTGCCGAAAAGGGGCTTGCACTCGAAATCGAAAATGATGTTAAAGATTTTTTGATCCAGCTTGGTTACGATGTTACATACGGCGCACGACCGTTGAAGCGTACTATTCAAAGATATCTTATTAATCCTCTCTCTGCGGAATTATTGATGAACAAATACGACGAAGGCGATACGGTAATTGTTCGTTATCCCGGAGCCGGTAAACTTGAGTTCGGCAAAAAATAATTTTCTTGTCCAAGAATAATCTGCTTTAATATTCTCCCGGTGGAACTCGGCGGCTTCTCTGTGTTCTCTCTGTGAAATAAAAAAACAAAAGGCATTACACAAAGTGCTTAGAGAAAACACCGGGACTAACTTCCATACAAACTTTTTTGTTAATAGTCCTGTTCTTGTTTTGATGAGCATCATAAGTGTGCTGAAAAAGTTTCTTTACTTTTGCAGCGATAACAAATAAGAAAGGGAAGTTCGATGAAAAAAATATTTTTTGCTTTCATGTTAATGATTCTTTCTATAAACATGATTAACGCACAAGGTCCAAACGGAAAAAATTTCGGCTTTGGAATAAATATCGGTGATCCACTCGGGTTAACCGGAAAATTTTGGCTTGGCAGAGAAAATGCAATCACGGTTTATGTCGGCGGTTCGTATTTCGGAAATCCGCGTATCGGTGCCGATTACGTTTGGCATTTCAATGCATTCAATTCCAACATTGCAGAACTTTATGCCGGACCCGGCTTGCACATCGGTTTTGGAAAAGGGAAGGCTTACATATTCGAAGTGAACAAAAATAAATTTTATTACAGATCATCCGGCGCCGGATTTGCAGTCCGCGGAATTTTTGGATTGAACGTTACTCCTCGAAATACTCCGCTCGAAATTTATGTTGAAATGGGTCCTCTCATCGGCATCTCGCCGGATTTCGGTTCGGCATTCGAAGCCGCTATCGGTTTCAGATTTTATCCGTAATAAAAGAACAATTTAACTCAACTTTCACTTTGCCGTCTTTGATTTTTTCTTTGCGTCCTTGCGTGACATGTTTTTCTTTTCTTTCATGCAAAGACGCAAGGCTTGCATTTCTCGGTAAACCCGACTTAGTCGGGTAAACCCTACGTCGTCGGGTAAACTCGAAATGACTTTGCATAAATCACAAACTCATAACTACAAACACGAAACTCGAAACAGTTCACATTTTCCATTTTCCATCTTACATTTCTTCATGCATTCATGTTGTGAAAAAACTTTCTTTCCCTCCCGCAAAATAACTTTCACGCTTGAACCAATTAAAGGTTATATTTGGTTAACAAATGTTTAGGAAAAGGAATGATTACATTCGAAGAACTTGAATTAGAAGAAAAAATTTTACGAGCAATAAAAGACCTTGGTTTTGAACACCCGATGCCTGTTCAGGAAAAAGTAATTCCGTATTTACTGAAAGAAGAAAGCGGAGATATTATTGCACTTGCACAGACCGGCACGGGCAAAACTGCGGCTTTCGGTCTGCCGATAATTCAGAATGCAGATGCATCATCAAAAAAGATTCAGTATTTGATTTTGAGTCCCACACGCGAACTCTGTTTACAAATCTCCGATGACCTTGCAAGCTTTGCCAAACATAAACCCGAAATAAAAATTGCCGCAGTCTTCGGCGGCGCAAGTATGGAAAGGCAGATTCAAAAAATCAAAAACGGCGTGCAAATTGTCTCTGCAACACCGGGACGTTTAACCGACTTAATCAACCGCGATATTATTGATCTATCAAAAATAAAAACCGTTGTGCTCGATGAAGCGGATGAAATGCTTAACATGGGTTTCCGCGATGACCTCGAAGCGATTCTTCAAGAAACACCGAAACAGAAAAACACTCTTTTGTTTTCCGCAACGATGCCGAAAGAAGTTTTGGCAATCGCAAACAAATACATGAGCAAGCCGGTCGAAATAACTGTAGGGAAACGGAACGCCGGCGCCGAAAATATTGAACACGTCTGCTATCTCGTTCATTCGAAAGACAGATATCTTGCACTCAAAAGAATTGTGGACTTTCATCCGGAGATTTACGGAATTGTTTTCTGCAGAACGCGCGTTGAAACTCAGGAAGTTGCAGACCAATTAATGAAAGACGGTTACAACGCGGATGCACTTCACGGCGAACTTTCTCAGCCGCAGAGAAATGTTGTGATGAATAAATTCCGCAGCAAACATATTCAGCTTCTCGTTGCAACCGATGTTGCCGCACGTGGACTCGATGTTGAAAGTCTTTCGCACATCATCAATTACAATCTGCCGGAAGAATTGGAAATTTATACTCACCGTAGCGGAAGAACCGGACGCGCCGGAAGAAAAGGAATTTCTATTGTTATTGCCGGTATGAAAGACAAAGGAAAAGTTTTTCAGATCGAAAAAAAGATAAATAAAAAATTTACTTTCACACCGGTTCCGCTCGGAAAAGAAATCTGCGGCAAACAGCTTTTCCATCTTGTTGATAGAATGGAAAAAGTTGAAGTCGATTATTCGCAGATAGATCCGTTACTGCCCGATATTTATAGAAAACTCGAATGGCTCGACCGCGAAGAGCTGATCAAAAAATTTGTATCGCTCGAGTTCAACAGATTTTTGGATTACTACAAAAACTCGCCCGATCTCAATGCGCCGGCTGAACATAAAAGCACCGGCAAAACACGCGGCGATGTTCACGGCTTCACGCGTTTCTTTATCAATCTCGGAAGAACCGATGAATTGAAACCCAACACACTGATGGGATTGATAAACGAGTTCACCGGCATTAACGATATTGAAATCGGCAAAATAGAACTGCTGAAGAATTTTTCTTTCTTCGAAGTTGATTCCGAATTTGCACCGGCAGTGATAAATGCATTCAAAGATAAAAGTTACAGAAAAAGAAAAATTGTTCTCGAACTTGCCGAATCGAAAGGGAAGGAAAGCGGAAGAGAACGCGGCGATGGAAAAAAAGAAAAACGCAGTGAACCAAAACGCTTCGATTGGAAACGCGATAAACACGAAGGCAAACGCGAAGAAAAACCGTGGGATAAAAAAAAGAGCGGCAGAGAAAAACCATGGGAACGCGAACGCACCGGCAGAGATAGAAAAAGAAAAGAGCGTTAGACTTACAATACATACTTACATTTTTCAAAAAGGAATGTTGGATTTACCCGGCATTCCTTTTTTTTATAAAAGAAAAATATATCATAGTTTCGGCTTTAGAATTTTTTGTTTTGAATTCGTCCTTCGTGCCCTCGAATAGTTTTTCTGTTTTTTAATTCGTCCTTCGAACCTCGTGCCTTCGAATAGTTTTTCTGTTTTTTAATTCGTCCTTCGAACCTCGTGCCCTCGAATAGTTTTTCTGTTTTTGAATTCGTCCTTCGAGCCTCGTGCTCTCGAATAGTTTTTCTGTTTTTTAATTCGTCGTTCGAACCTCGTACTTCGTAATTAATTTCTCGTACTTTTTTCATGCAGTCATTCATGCTTATTAATTATCAATACCTTCTCCCAAATTAATCTATTGACATAAAAACTCGATTGTTTTAAGTTGAACACGAGAATGATGACTCTTTTTGTTCTGCGAGGGCAAACAACGCTTGAACTTACTTACAAAAGAATTTCAGATAGATAAATAAATGTAACACCGGCATGAATGCATGAAAAGATGCATGAGTGCATAAGTTAAATTTAACGGCGATTGATACTTTAATAGTGTGAGTGCTTGACTGCCGTTTTTGTGGCGGGATATCCCGCGCGAATATGAGAAAATGAAATGAAAAGAAATTATTTAATAGAATCTATCACACATACTGCCGGAGTGATAGACGCTTGTCCCGAATTTATTTCGGGAGATATTTGGCAGTATAACTAATAGTTGAACGAAGCCAAAGGCAGTTGAAAAGCAAGCAAAGAAAGTTCATTGAAAAATTGGAGACTTCAAAAATCAGCAGTTGATTCTGAGAGTATAATTAGTAAAATGGCATAACTCTTTTTGCAGAAAATAAGAATAACAA
>JACOUS010000005.1 GCA_016177735.1 Ignavibacteriales bacterium
GGCTCCGCTTTCTCGTTCTCTGATAAATCTTTCTTTATTATCTGTCACTATCGAATTTATTACTGAATCAATTACTCTTACCGGATGATCTGTTTGTATTGTATCATCCAAACTAACCGGCATTTGATATTGATATCGGTCATGTCCTTCAATGAATTGCATTGTCGCTCAAATTTTTTGTTACATTCTTAATCTTATATCTACCTTTTTGTTCCTTCCCTTGACAAATATTTTTCACACAGCCTCTAAAGGTCGTGGATTCAAAATAGGAAACCATTTCGACTTTAGTCGCACATTGAAAATTAAATTGTGGCTAAAGCCAAATCCTTTGCCCTTTTTATGCCCACGACGTAAACGTCGTGGCAATTACGTTTGAATAAACGAGTTACGTAATACACACTAAATACCGAAGCTATTTTAAACAAATTATTAATGATACCTATATCACTTGCAAAGATAAAAAAAGGCGAAGGATTAACTTCGCCTTTTCAATAATTATAAATATCAGCTATCAAAAAGCCTGCATCTATTTTACTTCCCACATATTATTTGAGAGCATCAATTTTTCGTATGTGCCGATTCCCTTCTGTGCTTTAACTGTTTCGATCTGTTTTGCATAATCATCATCATAAGTAGTTTTGTGGTATTGACGGAAAACTCCTATTGGTGCCGGGAAACCCGGAAGATCGGTAAATCTTGCAAGCAAGAAAACACGTGTCGGGTTTTCATCAAATTCATCGTGAACGAAGCAATCGTTAATTGAGTGCACGCCGTCGTTCAAATCAATAATTACCGGGTTAAATCCATCGAGCTTAATTCCTTTGTCTTTGTTGGCACCGAACACAAGCGGCTTGCCGTGTTCGAGAAGAATAACGTTGTCGGATTTGGTTTCCTTTTCGGTTAACGAAGAGAAAGCACCGTCATTAAAGATCGGACAGTTTTGATAAATTTCAATGAATGCCAAACCTTTGTGTTTTGATGCGCGAGTTATCATTTCTTGCAAATGCTTCGTATCGCGGTCAAGCGAGCGTGCAACAAAAGTTGCACCGGAACTTGTTGCCAATTTAATTGCATTGAAAGGCCAATCAACTGTTCCGTACGGAGAAGATTTTGTAACCTTTCCTTTTTCAGATGTCGGTGAATATTGTCCCTTTGTCAATCCATAAATTCTGTTATTGAACATGAGGACTTTGAGGTTAACATTTTTTCTGCAAGCATGAATAAAATGATTGCCACCGATTGAAAGCATATCGCCGTCGCCGGTAGCAACCCACACTTGAAGTTTAGGATTCGCAAGCTTCACACCGGTAGCAATAGCCGCGGCACGCCCGTGAATTGTGTGGAAACCGTAAGTGTTCATGTAATAAGGAAAGCGGCTCGAACATCCGATACCGGAAACCCAAACAATATTCTCAATCTTTTCACCAAAATCCGGCGATGTTCTTTGAACTTGTGCGAGAATCGAATAATCGCCGCAGCCCGGGCACCATTTAACATCTACATCCGATGCAAAATCTTTTGCTGTTAATTTCTTTTCAGGCTCTCCAACATTTATATTAGTTTCCATTACTTCCTCCTAGAACTTCGATAATTTTATGTTCGATCTCGGCAACTTTGAACGGCTGCCCCTGAAGCTTATTAAGCTGAATAACATCTTTCAAAAAGGTACTGCGTACAAGGAATGCAAGTTGACCGGTGTTCAATTCGGGTAAAAGAATTTTTTTGAAACTACCGAGAAGCTCGCCGAGATTTTTCGGGAAAGGATTTAAGTAGCGCAGATGTGCATGCGAAGCTTTGAAACCTTTCTTTCTAATATTGTTAATGGCTTCTGTGGTAGCACCGTAAGTACTTCCCCAAGTAAGAACAAGCAGTTCGCCTTGTTGATCACCGTCCACTCGTAAATCGGGAATAAGTTTCTGCACATTATCAACTTTTTGTTTTCTGTTTTTAATCATTATTTCATGGTTAGCGGCTTCGTAGCTGATATATCCGTAAACATCTTTCTTTTCGAGACCACCGAGACGATGTTCCAAGCCGGGTGTTCCGGGAACAGCCCACGGACGAACAAGATTTTCATCGCGCAGATACGGATAGTAACCTTCTTTCTCGGTTCTAAATTTAATATCAATTTCAGGTAGTTCTTCGAACTTCGGAATTTTCAACGGCTCGGAGCCAAATGCGAGATAACCATCGGTAAGTAAAATTACCGGAACCATATATTTCAGTGCAATGCGAGCAGCTTCAACCGACATATAAAAACAATCAGCGGGACTTTGAGCCGCAAGAATAACAACGGGTGCTTCGCCGTGTCTTCCGTACATTGCTTGCAAAAGATCTGCTTGCTCTGTTTTTGTCGGAAGTCCGGTACTCGGTCCTCCGCGTTGAACATCAATAATAACAAGCGGAAGTTCGGTCATTACGGCTAAGCCGGCGGCTTCCATTTTTAATGAAAGACCCGGACCCGATGTACTTGTAATTGCAAGCGAGCCGGTAAATGCCGCACCAATTGCGGAACAAATTCCAGAAATTTCGTCTTCAGCTTGAAATGTAATTACACCGTAATCTTTGTATTTGCTCAACTCTTGCAAAATCTCCGATGCCGGAGTGATTGGATACGAACCGAGGAACAACGGCAATCCGCTTTTCAACGAAGCAGTAATAAATCCCAAAGCAGCAGCTTCATTACCCGAAACATTGCGATAAGTTCCGGCTGGAAGTTTTGCCGGTTTAACATCGTAACGTGTCGTAAAAATTTCTGTTGTTTCGCCGTAATTATATCCGGCTTGCAAAGCTTTTTTATTTGCAGCTAAAACTTCGGGTTTCTTTTTGAATTTACTTTCGAGCCACTTGTCTGTAATATCTATCGGACGGTTGTACATCCAGTACATTATTCCCAGTGCAAAAAAGTTTTTGCATTTGTCTTTATCCTTTATCGAGAGATCAATTCCTTCCAACGCTGTCATCGTCAATTTCGTTAACTCAACCGAAATAACGTTGTAAGCAGAAAGAGAACCGTCTTCGAGAGGATTTGTATCATAGTTTGCGAGTCGCAAATTTTTTGCATCGAAAGCGTTTGTATTAACAATAACGGTAGCGTTCGGTTTCAAGTCTTTTAGATTTACTTTCAACGCCGCCGGGTTCATTGCAACGAGAACGTCTGGCGAATCGCCGGGCGTTTGAATATCACTGCTGCTGAAATGAAGTTGATATCCGCTGACACCGGCAAGCGAACCGGCTGGGGCGCGGATCTCTGCCGGGAAATCCGGCAACGTACCTATATCATTACCTAATATAGCGGCAGTATCTGTAAACTGTGAACCGGTCAACTGCATTCCGTCACCGGAGTCTCCGGCAAATCTTACTGTTACATCTTCAACTACTTGTACTGTTTTTTCCATAACTTATCTCTTAGTTGTAGAAATTTTTTCTATTTATCAGTATTAAAATAATTATTTCATCAAGAAAAAAGAACGCGCAAAATCAACGCACATCTTTCATCATTTTAAGAAAATCATCAGCATTAACAAAGCCAGTAAGGCGTTCTATTTCATTTCCTTTCGAATCGATAAGTAATACTGTTGGCATACCTACAATATTAAATTTATTCCTTAATTTTTCATTTTCTTCAGAGAGAGTTTGCGTCATATCAACTTTGTAAAGAGTAAATTTTTTGGATTCTTCAACAACTCTCGTATCTGAAAAAGTTAATGCATCGAGTTCTTTGCACGGGATACACCAATCAGCATAAAAATCAATTACCATCGCTTCATTATTATTCAACGATTTGGCATACTTTGCCTCGTTGAAAATTTTCCAATCAGGTGAAATTTCTTTCGCCGGGATTAATGAGTAAATCGAAACCGCCAATACTATAAACGAAAAAACTGTTTTAAAAATTCTAAATCCCTTTATGTTGTTAGCTGTTTTATCTACAAGTAATAAAATTGAAGCGGTAATAATTCCAAACAACGGCAAAATATATCCGTGGATTGATTTCGGAAGTATCGGTTCAACAAAATAGAAAGCCATGGCGAGTAGTAAAAATCCGAAGATATGTTTAACTCCTTCCATCCAATCACCGGCGCGGGGAAGTCTTTTAATCTTACCCGAAAAAAGAGCAAGCAATAAATACGGGAAACCGAGACCGACGGCGAGCACAAAAAACATTAGAAAGCCAAAAAAAGGATCTGCCTTTGCCGCAACATAAGTAACTAATCCAAGTACAAAAGGACCGATACACGGAGCGGCTACAATTCCCATCGTCAAGCCCATAAAAAAAGCTCCGAAAGAGCCTCCCTTTGCACCGCCGGCTTTTGCAACCAAAGTGTCGGGCAACTTGAATTCATAAACTCCGAACTGGCTTAACGAAAGAAGAACAAATAGAAGTGCAATGCCAATAATTACAAATGAGTTTTGCAGTAACGTTCCGAACACAGCGCCGCTTAAAGATGTAACAACACCAATTACAGAATATGTTAAAGCCATCCCTAAAACATAAAGCACACCAAGTAAAAATAGTCTGCTTGTACTTCCTTCGCTCTGCCCGCCAAAATATCCGATTGTTATTGGTATCAATGGATAAACACACGGTGTTAAATTGAGCGCAAGTCCACCAAGAAAAATAATAAGCAGACTCAAAAACAATCCGCTCGATTCAAAAGTTGCGGCAATTGAATTATCATCTTTGTTTTGAATAGTTGTCGTTCGCGAAAGATCGATGCCGTTAAAAATATCTTGATTGATTACATGAATAGCTTGAGTTGAATCAACAACAGAAATTGTCAGCGTATCTGTAACGCTCGTTGGCGGCATACATGTTTGATCGTTGCAAGCCTGATATTTGAGTTGCAAAGGTAATTGATACTCGCCGAGCGGAAGTTGTTTATCAATATTAATCATCAAAGCGATTACAATATTACCTTGAAAAACAGAAACCGGTTGTTCGGAAAAACCGAGTTCAAGATTTTCTGCTTCGGGATATTTAATTACTGCAATCGGAAATTTTTCATTCTTGGAAAGGATTTGCGATGCAATCAAAAAATCTTCATTCGGTTTGTTGGAATTAATATGCCATGTTTCTTTTATGTTTGTTTTAATTGCAACCTTCAGCAACGTACCGGGATGAATTTTATCCTGGTTACTCAAGGTCTTGATCTTAACTAAACTTTCTTTCGCTCCGAACTGTGCAAAAATAATTTGGGTTGTTAGAAACAAGCCAATAAAAAAAAGTTTTTTGAGATTCATTATTCCCCCTTAATAGTTTTTCTATCCATAATTAATGACGATTTATTAATGAATAGCTTACATCCCTCTGCAAGCCCGTAATAACATTCGACAAGCTCGATTTGAGCGGAAAAATTCCAAAGTACAAATGACAAATCACAAACACACAACTGTGCGAAAGTACGAGGTACGAAAGACTAAGTACGAATTAAAAACAAAAAATTACAACCACAAAACTTGAAGCTATTTCCATTTCCCATTTTTCATCTTCCATTTCCATCTTCCATTTTCCATTTTCCATTTTCCATTTTCCATCTTCCATCTTCCATTTCCCATCTTCCATTCTTCACTCACCTTCTCCATCCTTGCACAATCGGGTAACGTCGTCCGTAGCCAAATGCTTTTGTAGAGACACGAAGTACCGGCGCCGATTGCTTGCGCTTAAATTCGTTCATATCAACAAGTCTTAAAACTTTGCGCACAGTTTCCGGTTCCCGGACGGCTTCGGAAATTTCATCGTATTCTTTTTGTTCTTCGAGGTACATTTTTAGAATTCGATCGAGCAAATCATAAGGCGGCAAAGAATCTTGATCTGTCTGATTCGGACGTAATTCTGCCGAAGGGACTTTTATAATAATTTCTTTTGGAATAATTTCTTCATTGCGGTTTATATAATTGCAAATGCCGTAAACTTGTGTTTTGTAAACATCTCCGATAACAGAAACGGCACCGCACATATCACCGTACAAAGTTGCATAGCCGGTTGCAATTTCCGATTTGTTGCCGGTAGTGCAGAGAAGATATCCGTGTTTGTTTGCCAGCGACATCAAATATAATCCGCGGATCCTCGACTGCATATTTTCTTCCGTAACATCATCGCCTTTTCCGTTAAATGCCGGTCGCAGCATCTCCAACGCTTTATCAACTACAGATTGAATCGAAATTTTATCCGATGAGATGCCGAGATTTTGAATAAGTTTCCGCGAATCTTCAACACTGCCTTCGCTCGAATATTTTGACGGCATCATTATAACATGTACGTTTTCTTTCCCGAATGCTTGAGCAGCAATGTAAGTCACAAGCGCCGAATCAATGCCGCCGCTCAATCCCACTAAAGCTTTTTTGAAACCGGTTTTTACTGCATAATCTTTCAAAGCCATTATCAAAGCTTTTAAGACTTCTTCTTCGAAACTTGCTTCAACATTTTCAACCGAGGGATAATTTTTCTTCGTGTCATAAATAAAAAAATCTTCTTCAAAATTTTTGCCGAGCAAGCAAAGTCCGCCGTCTGAATTAAGACACATACTGCCGCCGTCAAAAATCAATTCTGTTTGTGCACCAACACAACAAGTATAAATGAGCGGAACTTTATCATCTTTAGTGAGCCGTTTCAGCATTTCATAGCGTTCTTTTCTTTTGCCGTATGCGTACGGGCTTGCGGAAATATTTATCAAAATTTCTGCTTTGTTGTCGATCAGTTTTTGTATCGGATCAACGGTGTAGCGTCTGTGCTTCCAGTAATCGGCATCGTTCCAAATATCTTCGCAGACGGATATTCCTAATTTTTCACCGTTGAATTCATGAACAAAAACGTCTTTCGCAGATTCAAAATATCTTACTTCATCAAATACATCGTAATTCGGAATCAATGTTTTGGATTGTACGAATTGAATTTTACCATCGTAACAAAGTACGGCAGAATTGTAAACACCCGTTCCGATGCTGTCTTCGTAATCTTCCGTGATTGTTCCAAACAGAAGAGCAGTGTTGTTTGTTTGTGTGGCAATTTCGAGTGAGGCTTTGTTTACTGCACCGCGGAATTCTTTCTTCTCAACCAAATCGAGCGGCGGATAACCGCACAAAAACAATTCGGGAAAAACTACAAGCTCCGCATTTTCGGAAACTGCTCGTTTATATCCGGCTAAAATTTTTTCTTTATTTCCTTTTATATCACCAATAATCGGATTGCTCTGGCAGACTGCTATTTTCATTTCACGTTTTTATTTTGTTATGAAAATTAGCTAAGTGAGTTTGTTTATTCAAACATTTTATCTGAATAGAATAAAAATAACAAAAACCTTTTGCACAGTTGCTCGTCTTAATAACCAGAACAACCGTTATAGGAGGCAGTGATGAACAAAAAATTATATCGTTCCCGAAGAGTTCGTGTATTAGGAGGCGTTGCCGGAGGTCTCGCAGATTATTTCGGTCTGGATTCCATTCTCGTTCGAATTATTTTTGTTATTATAACTTTTGCTACCGGGCTTGGAATTCTGCTCTATATTATTTTGTGGATTGTTGTTCCCGAAGAACCGTTCGAGCTTGCTTATCCGCCCAATCCAGAAGGAGGAAAAAATTCTTCCGGCGGAGAATTTTCAACAGAACAATTTCAAACTCAGCCGGGAAAATCTAAAGGAAGAGTTGTTGCCGGAATTATTCTTATTTCTATCGGCGTAATATTTTTTGCAGAACGTTTCATACCAAGTTTTGAATTCTGCGATATCTTTCCGTTAGTTTTAGTTTTGATCGGCATTGCATTAATTTGGAACTCAATAAAAAAATAATAGGGGCAAGAAAATGAAAAGCGGGCAATTGTTTTGGGGATTTTTTCTTTTAACAATCGGTGCATTATTCTTGCTTACAAGATATGATGTAATCTATTGTGACTTCAGTTTCGTGTGGGATATTTGGCCCTTGATTTTTGTGCTGTGGGGAGCGATGGTTATTTTTAAGGATCCACTTGTAAGACCAATCATCAGTGCACTGTTTGGGTTATTTATCGCTTTAATTCTATTCGGCATTGCTGCAAATATTTTTGTCTCATTAGATTTCGATCACTTTCACAATGATTATGGTTACTATTCAGAAACTTTTGAAGAAGATTATAACGACTCTATAAAATATGTGAATTTCGAATTCGGTTCCGGCGCCGGTACTTTTCGAATTGGCGATGAAACAAACAAGTTGCTGGAAGGTAAAGCATACGGAAGTCTGGCAGAGTATGATTATTATACAAATATCGAAGATTCGCTCGCGATTGTTCATTTCGACTTGCACACTAAAAACTTCGATTTGTTTGACGGCAAACTCAGAAACCGTGTTGAACTTTCGTTGAACAGAAACCCGGTTTACAATCTCGATTTGAATATCGGCGCGGCAAAAGCGAGATTTGATTTTTCAAATATCAAGACACGAGAAATAAATTTACACACCGGCGCCGCAAATGTTAGAATGAAACTCGGCGAAAGATACGACTCGACAAATGTTAATGTTGAAATGGGTGTCGCAAGTTTAATAATGGAAATTCCCGAAAGCTCCGGCTGCCGTTTAAGAGGAGATATGGTTTTAATGCCGCGCAGTCTCGAAGGATTCATTAAAAAAGATTCCGGTTTTTATGAAACTCCAAACTTTGAAAAAGCCGGCAAGAAAATTTTCATTAGAATTGACGGCGGTGTTTCTTCATTGAAGGTGAGCAAATATTAGAATTTACTTTTTCTTCTTATTTGACTTTTTGTTCTTAGAATTTTTTTTCGGGATCCATAAATGATTTTTCATGATCACGTTTCCATCTTTGTCAAACTCGATGCCTTCGGATCGCAATAATTCTTCCATCAAAAATGGATCCCCGAAATGTACTCTGCCGGTTAATGCGCCTCTGCGGTTCACAACACGATGGCACGGCAAACCGGTACTGCTTGCACCGTTCAAAGCCCAACCGACAGTTCTTGCCGCTGAGCGAATTCCGCAAACCTCCGCAATAGCACCGTATGTTGTTACTTTACCTTTCGGAATCTTTGCAACAATTTTATAAACACGATCAAAAAAATCTTGTTTCATTCACCCATAACTTTGATGATCAAACGCTTTCTTCTCTGCCCGTCAAACTCAGCATAATATATTTGCTGCCACGGACCGAAATCAAGTTTGCCGTTTGTTACCGGCACTATAACTTCATGATGAACAAGCAGACTTTTCAAATGAGCATCGCCGTTGTCTTCACCGGTGCGGTGGTGCCGGTAGTTCGGATTGAATGGCGCAAGTTTTTCAAGCCACTCATCGATATCTTGTATCAATCCGCTTTCAGCATCGTTCACATAAACACCGGCAGTAATATGCATTGCAGAAACGAGAATCATTCCTTCTTTGATTCCGCTTTTTTCCAAAACACTTTCAACTTCGCCGGTTATGTTTATGTAATCTCTCCGCTTCGAAGTGTTGAACCATAAATATTCAGTGTGAGTTTTCATAACGACTAAAATTATTAATGAATCTCGGATGTAATTTTTGATAACCGTTCTGCAAGCGAATGAATTATCTTTTTAGAAATTTCAGGATACTGTCTTGTAATTGTTTCGATATCTCCTTCAACTTCGAGCAAGCTGGAATCTTCCAATGCTTTAATTGTTGCAGACCTCGGACTTTTTAATATCAAACTCATTTCGCCCACAATAGTTCCTTCTTTAGCAAACTCTATTATTTTTCTTTCGTCTTTATAAATCCCAATCTTCCCTTCAACTAATATGAAAAGGCTTTTTGCCCGCTCGCCTTCTTGAGCAATAATTTCCCCCTTCATATAACGCCTGAGTTTAGACATATATTTTATTTCCCCGGTCTAATGCAAATTGGGACTAAAGTCCATAACTAGAGAGTCTATCATATCCCACTATCTAAAGCTTGCCCGCCGAAGGTCGGGCTTGCCCGCTGATAAGCGGGATAGTGGCAATTATTTCAGCGTTCTATAGAAATTGCCACGAGCTTTAGCTCGTGGAAGAAACTAAAGAATAAAAAACGGCTTTAGCCGCAATTAGCGTGGCTCAAGTTAGTTTTGTGAAAACTTCAGCAAAAATTCTTTAATGAAATTATTGAGATCGCCGTCCATCACACCTTGCGTATCCGAAGTTTCCCGTCCGGTGCGGTGATCTTTAACCATGTTGTAGGGATGAAAAACATACGATCGGATTTGACTTCCCCATTCAATTTTCATTTTACCTTTTTCAATTTCACTCTGCTCGGCTTGCTGTTTTTCCAATTCAATTTGGTATAGCTTTGCTTTGAGAAGTTTCATTGCATTTGTTTTGTTCTGAATCTGCGAACGTTCCGATTGACAAGCCGCAACAGTGCCGGTAGGTACGTGTGTAATACGAACGGCAGTTTCAACCTTGTTAACGTTCTGCCCGCCTTTGCCACCGGAACGATAAGTGTCAATTTTCAAATCAACCGGATTAATTTCAATCTGGATTGAATCATCAACTTCAGGAATAACAAACACGGATGCGAACGAGGTGTGTCTTCTTTTATTTGCATCGAACGGTGAGATACGCACGAGCCTGTGCACACCGTTTTCGGCTTTCAAATATCCGTATGCAAACGATCCTTCAACTTCAATTGTTGCACTTTTTATTCCGGCTCCGTCGCCGTCGAGCCAGTCAATCAAAGACATTTTATAGCCGTTCTGTTCGCCCCAACGCAAATACATTCTCATCAGCATCTGCGCCCAATCTTGCGCTTCTGTTCCGCCGGCACCGGAGTGAATGGTGAGTATGCAATTTTTATCATCGTCTTTGCCGCTTAACATACTTCGCAATTCGAGATCAGCGTAAGATTTTTCTACTTCGCCTAATTCCTTTTCAATTTCCTGAAGAAGCGATTCATCTTGCTCGGCTTCAGCAAGCTCGATAAACTCTTTAAGGTGTTTCTGACTATTGTAAACATTACTCCATGCATCGATCCATGTCTGCAAAGATTTGGATTTTTGCAGAAGAGACTGTGCTGTTTTTTGATCGTTCCAAAAATTCGGCGCTTCGGATTGCAAGCGAACTTCTTCTATCTGTTTTTCTTTATCACCTAATTTAAAGATAACCTCGTAGATTAGTAATCTTCTCGCCGTATTCATTCAGTTTCCGTAATTGCTCTTCGAACATTTTTTCTCCTCTATGTTTTTAGTATGCAGAAGAAATCTGGATACCGGTTTGTATCATACCTCAATTTCCATTCTCAGCAGAGCAGCAGCAAGTGTTTTGCCTTGTGCATCATGTTTCAATGATACAGTTCCGCCACCGCCGAGTGTGTTGTGCAAAATAAAATTCAATGCTTTGATGTTCGGCATTTCATAACGTTCAACTTCTCCAAAACAAATTCCTTCAAAATGATTTTTCACTTTTTCTTCGGTAAGATGTTTACAAATTATTTCATAACCTTTATCGTCATAAGCAATAATGCCGATATTTGCGGCATCGCCTTTATCGCCGCTTCTGCCGTGTGCAATATCAATCAATTTTATCTTCATAATTTCTCCATCTATAAAACCTAAGAAGTTAAAAGCCTTAACCGCAAAGAGCGCAGAGAAGGCGCAGAGCCCGCCAAGTTATAAATTGTTGACGATTCTTTTAATCCCGTCTTTTAAACGGGTTACATTAAAATTTATCAGTAAACCTAACTTACATTCTGATAATTTTAGATATGTTAAAACTTGCGCAATAAATAAATCATTCAAGGCTTCTACAGATTTAAGCTCAATTACAACTTTATCTTCTACCAGCAAATCTACTCGATAACCGCAATCCAACTTCACTTCCTCGTAAATTAACGGTAACGGCTTTTGTTTTACTACTTTCAAACCAGTTTTTTGAATTTCATAGAACAAACATTCTTCATAAGAAGATTCCAATAAACCGGGACCAAGTGCTTTATGCACTCTTAATGCACATCCAATAACAATTTCGGAAATTTCATTTTCATGCATGATCTTTCCTCATTTTTTCTCTGCGCCTTCTTTGCGTCCTCTGCGGTTAAAAAGTTTTTACCGCAAAAACGCACAAAGGATCAATATTTAACTCAAGAAAAGAGAATCACTTTTGGTTCAACTAATTTTTTAGGAATCAGCGCGGGCCAGTACGCAACAACTTCGCTCGGCTTCGGTCTGCCGCCCGCAAATCCGGTTACACACGGAGGACCGGTTAAAATTAACGGCGCTATTTCTTTCCCAAATCTCTCAATTGAATTATAATCGTTTCCACGTACCGCAACACGCATCATCACTTCATTAATTTTTTCTTCATCAATATTATCCGCTAATGGTCCATGACAAGAATTGTATCCAACAAACTCAGTTCGTACCTCATCAAATTTCAGATTAAGTTTGTCCAACCGCTCTCTCAAAATTTTATCTGCCGCTTTCGCTTTTGTTAATGCCTGGGGCCATGAATAAGTAAGCGAGCCAACCGCAGAGTATCCGCTTGAATATGCGCACGACACTTTATAAAAGTCGGTCGCTTTTGTTCCCTTCACTCCAAATAATTTTACTCTGTTCGGAGAAAGCTGTTCCAAATGTGCAGTAGTGAAATCGGCAACACAATCCGGGGTGATATAATTTTTCGGATCACCGATTTCATAAACAAGTTGTTCGGCAATTGTCTCGAAACTAACTTTACCGCCGAGCGATTCATGTTTAGTAATAATTATCTCCCCGTTTGGATAAGCCTCTGCAATCGGGAAACCGATGTTTGCCAAATCCGGCACGGATTCCCAATCAGCCAATAAATTTCCGCCGCTCGCTTGTCCGCCGCATTCCAAAATATGTCCGGTAATTGTGCCAACGGAAAGTAAATCGTAATCGTTTTCTTTCCATCCGAATTCATAAATCATTGGTGCAAGTGTTAAGCCGGTATCGGTTGTTCTGCCGGTGATTACAATATCAGCACCTTGTGAAAGACCTTCTACAATCGGGAGAGCGCCAAAGTAAACATTAGCGCTAAGCAGTTTGTCTTTCACCGATAAAATTGATTCGCCGGTTTCCATATTATTCAATTCGCATCCGCTTGCAATTACATCATCAATTCTGTCTTTGATGTTATCGCCAAGTACAACTGCAATTTTTAGATCATTGACCGATAAAGAACGCGCAACATCAAGAATTGCTTCGGCACACGATTCGGGATTAACACCGCCGCCGTTTGTAATGATCTTAATATTTTTTTCTTTACAAACCGGAAGAATTCTTTTCATCAGTTCGGGAATATCGCTCGCGTATCCAAGTTTCGGATTCTTGTTCTTCTGCTTTTGCAGAATCGACATTGTAACTTCCGCGAGGTAATCCATCACAAGGTAATCAATCTGTCCCGATATTACTTGATAATAAGGCGCTTCGATTAGATCACCCCAAAATCCTTGTCCGGATGCAATTCTGATTTTCTCTTTCATATTATGATAAGTTTGTTAACGGAAAGATATCCAATATAGACTACTTTTCAAATCGCCCGAATGTTTCCCGAACAAAAGATTCTGCCGACGAAAAATCTTTGTCGTTGGTAACATCGATCCAATTAATTCTTTCGTCTTTTCTAAACCATGTCATCTGGCGTTTTGCAAATCTTCTCGTGTTCCTCTTTATTAATTCTATTGCCCTCTCAAGAGGATATTCGTTATTCAAAAAAGAAATAATTTCTTTGTAGCCGACCGTGTTGAGCGAATTTAATTCTTTCGAATAACCTTTCGACAAAATTTTTTCCACTTCATCAACAAGCCCGTCACCGATCATTTTATCAACTCTCTTTTCGATGTTCTTGTAAAGAATCTGCCGCTCCCAATTCAATCCGAATTGCACAAATGAAATATTAACATTATCCCTTTTATATATTTCCTGAAATTGCCGGATCGGCACGCCGGAAAGATGATAAACTTCGAGAGCACGCATAACACGTTTCCAATTTTGAGGAAGCATATTTGCGGCGCTAACCGGATCAACTTTTTTCAATTCTTCGTAAAGATGTTCATTGCCGAACAACTCTCTATTTTTTTTGAGTTCTTCGCGGAATTCTACATCAACATCAATAGTATTAAATATCCCGTCAACAAGTGCTTTGATGTACAAACCGGAACCGCCGCAAAGAATAGGAGTTTTATTTTCCGCAAATAATTTTTCGATGATGTTCAACGCATCTGTTTCGAACTTGCTTACGTTGTAATCTCCTTCCGGTTCAAAACAATCAACAAAATGATGTTTCACTTTTCTCAATTCTTCCGGCAAAGGTTTTGCGGTACCGATGTCCAAATATTTATAGATCTGCCGGCTATCGGCAGAAATTATTTCGCCGTTCATTTTTTCCGCGAGTGAAATACTTAATTTGGTTTTACCGGAACAGGTTGGACCAACAATAACAATTACTTTTCTTTCCATCCCTCTTTGCCGATAAGTGGAACAAATGCAAAATACGGTGCTTCTTTGGAAGTGTATTCGCCATCGGAAATTTTGGTTATGATTTTCATTGTCTGTTTGTTGCGGTCGCCAACCGGAATTACCATTCTGCCGTTTATAGCAAGTTGTTTGATAAGATTTTGCGGAATTGTTGGTCCGCCGGCAGTAACAATAATTCCATCGAAAGGTGCAAACTCATCCCAGCCAAGTGTACCGTCACTGCAACGGCATGCAATTTTTAATCCGAGTTGATCAAAAATTTTCAACGCTCGGTTATATAATTCCAAACTTCTCTCAATCGTAAAAACGCGGACACCCATTTGATTAAGTATTGCAGCTTGATAACCGGAACCGGTGCCGACTTCCAAAATTTTTTGTCCCGGTTTCGGATCGAGTGCTTCTGTCATGAATGCAACAGTGTATGGCTGTGATATAGTTTGACCGTAACCGATTGGAAGCGCAACATCCGTGTAAGCGTGCTGTTTCATAATATCCGGCACAAATAAATGGCGCTCTACTTTTCTAAAAGCATCGAGTACACGCGGATTGGAAATATCCCGTTTAGCCAAAATCTCTACAAGTTCGTTTTTTTCTGTCTCGTACATTTTCTAAATAAAAGTTAAATTTGACACGCAAAGATAAAACTAAATTACAACATATATTTTATGAATCATGCCACTTGAAGTTATAGTTGGTGCAATAGCAATAATGTTCATGCGTATTGCAGATGTTACGTTCGGCACATTCCGCACTCTTCTCGTTGTGCAAGGAAGAAAATATCATGCTGCAATTGCCGGCTTCTGTGAAGTGTTAATCTGGATTTTCGCAATGCGGTATATTGTTCAGCACATGGACCACACAATTAACTTGATTGGGTACTCACTTGGTTTCGCTTTGGGAAATATTTTAGGAATCACGGTTGAACAGCGCGTTGCTCTCGGATATGTTCAAATCAATATCGTTTCGCTTCATCACACAGACGATATTGCAGTAAAATTAAGAATGCAAAAATTCGGAGTAACAATTTTACCGGGAGAAGGAAGCGTAGGCGGTGTTTCTATCTTAATAATAATTGCTAAAAGAAAATTTATGAAAGACATCATAAAAATTGCCGAAGCGATAGACAAGCGCGCATTTATTACTGTTCAGCAATCAATCCCTTACCGCGGATTTACACACGGCTCACGAGTTTAGTAAAAAACTCTATTGCCCCAAACTTTTTAGCATGAACCCCAAAATTCGTAAGACACCTTCTTTGCAAATGTTTTCTCAGCCGAAGAATTATATCTCTAAAATTTTTTGCTGGCATAGATGTAGGTCATCGGACAAACATACACCTTCGAATGTTTGATATCTTTTTCATTGGTTAAAGTAAACGAAATACATGGGTGTGATTAGTTGAGGCGCCGGTCGGATTCGAACCGACGAATAAAGGTTTTGCAGACCTTCCCCTTAGACCACTTGGGTACAGCGCCATCTACAAGTACGAAATTCGTGATACGAAGTTCGAATAAGCAAACAAAGAAAAAAAATCCCGATTTACTCGGGATTGTAGAGCGGGAAACGGGACTCGAACCCGCGACATCAACCTTGGCAAGGTTGCGCTCTACCAACTGAGCTATTCCCGCGTTTGTTTATACCAAAATTTGAAGAACTACCAAAAATTAATGCGTAAATATAATACGTGTTTGTGTCCATATCAACACAAAAAAAAATTTTTACAATCTCTGTCACTGATTTCTCCGGTATTCAAACTAGTTGCTTAAGGACATTCTCCAAAGATATTACATACTCTCCCATTGGACATCTTCGGAAATACTAGAAAAAAAACACACCAAATTATATCATCCAATCATGCAGCATGCCGTCATTCGTTTCGTGTCAATTCGTAGATACTACTCCCAAAATCATAATTTTTCCATTCGTACTTCGAACTTCGTATTTCGTACTTGCCTTTAGTCTTGCGCTTCCGATTGATTGAAGGTTTTCCCGTTTACGAGATAGCGTTTGATTTTCTGTGTTGTGGTTTTTTCAAATTCTTTCTGGCGGACAACAAATTTTTTAATCTGTTTGTACGAAGCAAGCTGATCGTTGGCTTTGTCAATCTCTTCGGAAATTTTTCCTTTCACCAATTCATCTGTAATTCCAACTTTGTTGGTCTCGGAATACTCTATAAATGCTTCAGCATCCGCAACTATCTGCGCAGCAATTACTTCATCTTGTTTTGAATCTTTTTCGCCGTACACAAGCGATTCCAAAATAAATGGGCTTCTGTTCAAAATGTCTTCAATTTCTTCGGGGAAAACATTTTTGCCTCCGCGAGAAATAATTACATTCTTTTTTCTTCCGTTGATGTGCAAAAATCCTTCATCATCAACGAAGCCGATATCTCCGGTTTTAAACCATCCCTCTTCAAAAACATCTGCAGTAGCTTTTTCGTTTTTGTAATAGCCAATCATCACGCTGGGACCTTTAGCCCAAATTTCGCCGCTGCCGTTCTCATCCGGATTATTAATTTTAATTTGTACTCGCGGCAGTGGCAATCCCGCAGCATCATCTTTAAGAGCATCAATTCTATTTAAAGCAAGGATTGGCGATGTCTCCGTTAAACCGTAACCTTGCACAAAATTAAATCCGAATTCTCTCAATCCCTTTGCAACAAGCGGATCCGGCGCAGCACCACCCGCAATAAATAATCTAACGGCGCCGCCGAATTTTTCATGAAGTTCAGAAAAAATTTTTTTCTTCAAATCTTTTAAGCCGACATACGAGAACAAATTTGTCAGTTTAACAAGCGGAGGCACAATAACGGATTTAACTTTATTCTCTTTTATTCCTTTTATGATTCTTCGGAACATTTTATCGTAAAGAAGCGGAACACCGAGAAGAATTGTTGCCCTTACTTTTTGAATATCATCAACAACCGTTTTTAGCGATCTCGCATAGTGAACAGATGCGCCGGAATAGAGCGGGCATAACATTCCGCAAGTGCATTCATAAGTATGATGCATCGGTAGAACCGAAAGGAAACGGTCTTTTTCATTAATCAAAATCATACTCACCATATCAACAAGATTTGATGCCAAATTTCTTTGTGAAAGCATTACGCCTTTTGCACGACCGAGCGAGCCGGAAGTAAAAATTATTTCTGCAAGATCATCCGGATTTATGTACGGCAATTGCTCAACTGAAAATTCATCGGCTTTGCGGATTAATTCCGGCATATTCAAAAAAATTTTTTCTTCACTCGTTTCGTCCATACAAATAAAATATTTCAGATTTTTCAGGAAGTTTCTTCCTTCAGCCATCACTCCGGCATAACTGCCTGAAAAAATAACTGCTTCGGCATCGGATTCATGCAAGATGTTCATGATTTCGTTATTGGTCAAATTTCTATCAATAGGAACAAGCACATAATTGAAACACATTCCGGTTAAAAATGAAATTGACCACTGCACACGGTTTTCGCCGATGACGGCAATGTGGCTTCTCTCTTTTATTCCGGCTTTGCGGAGCGCCGAACCAAACTTTAATATATACTCCACTAACTCGCGGTACGTTGCTTTGTTGATAGGCGTTGGATTCAAATCTTCAAGCGCAATTTTTGTGCTGAACTTTTTTGCCGATGCAAGTACCATTTCCTGAATTGTCTGAATTTTGGGCACATCAAATAATTGTAATTCTTTTTTCATAGCTGTTTTTATTTTTGTTAATGTTTACGGATAAACAATCTTTTTTTCTTTAAAACTAAAAGCCCCCGAAGTTCGGGGGCTTTAATCATTTTGCTTTTGCAATCTCTGTTATAAGACTTTTTAACAGCCGGTAGAATTTTTCTACATCGGTTATTTTAATTCTTTCATCGGGTGAATGCGCTCCTTCAATTGTGGGACCGAAAGAAATCATTTCTATTCCGGGATATTTATCGCTGAGTATTCCGCATTCCAATCCGGCATGAACAGCTTTTAATTCTGCTTCGCGATTAAAAAGCTGCTTGTGAACTTTCTGAGATATCTTCAACAATTTCGAATCAAGATCCGGCTGCCAGCCGGGATAGCCGTCTGTATTCGTTATCTCTGCATCTGCAAGCTCAAAAACTGCACGCACACTCGATGCAATATTTTTCTTTGCAGATTCGATTGAACTTCGCTGGCTTGTACCGATCATCATTTTTGAAACCGGTGCATGATTTTGTTCAACAACAACCGTAGCAAGATTTGTAGAAGTCTCAACCAATCCGCTGATTTTGGGATGCATACTTATCACGCCGTTCGGTAATGAAAGAATTACATTAATTATTTTTTTGGAAAACTCGCGCGTATAAACTTTTTGAAACTCTGAGTCATCTTTTTTATCGAGAGTAATTTTAATTGTAGGGTCGGTGTCTTTGTATTCCAAAATTGTTTCGATAGTAAACTCATTCAAAATTTCTCGGATAGCCGCTTCGGTATCGGGATTGAGATAAATTATTGTTTCTGCTTCGCGTGGTATTGCATTTCTTTTTGATCCGCCGGTAAGCATTGCAATCTGGAAATCGGTCGTTGATAATTTATCGAGTAGTAAGCCGATGATTTTAATTGCGTTCGCACGCCCTTCGTGAATATTAACGCCGGAGTGTCCGCCTTTCAAACCGGAGATAAAAAGTGTGTACGCTTGGTAACCTTCTTTTATTCTTTCAAATTCTATTTCGAATGTTCCAATTGTATCCATTCCTCCGGCACAGCCGACGTAATAATACCCGTCTTCTTCGGTATCAAGATTGAGCAGATACTTCCCTTCAATAAATCCTTTTGTTAAAGTATGCGCACCCGTCAATCCGGTTTCTTCATCAACTGTAAAAAGAAGCTCGATTGGTCCGTGTTCAAAAGTATCATCTGTTGCAATTGCAAGTGCGGCTGCAACACCAATTCCGTTATCGGCACCAAGTGTAGTTTCATCTGCTTTTATCCAATTGCCGTCACGTACTAATTCAATCGGGTCATGCAAAAAATCATGAACTTTATCTTTATTTTTTTCGCACACCATATCAACGTGGCTTTGCAAAACAACAACCGGAGTTTTTTCGAATCCGGGCTTCGGCGGAATCTTCATTACAATATTTCCGGTCGCATCTTCACTCATTTCAATACTATTTTGACCGGCAAAATTTCTTAAATAAAGTCTGATTCTTTCTTCATGCTTTGATGGACGCGGAATCTGGCTTATCTCAAAAAAACGATTCCACACTTGCGCCGGAGCCAAACCTTCGATTGCTTTTACAGACATTTACTGCCTCCTTTAACTATGGCGTATATTTAAAATGTCGCCGTCTTTTACAATGTATTCCTTCCCTTCAAGCCGCCACGTGCCGGCTTCTTTGCATTTATTGAACGAACCGTGAGCAATAAAATCTTCGTAGTGAACAACTTCTGCACGGATAAATTTATTGAAGAAATCAGTATGGATTACGCCGGCGGCTTGCTGTGCGCTGTATTTTTTTTTGATCGTCCATGCACGGCATTCATCTTCGCCAACAGTGAAGAACGATTGCAATCCGAGGATTTCGTAACATGTTTTTAAAATCTTACTCAGTGCCGATTCTTTTATTCCGTAATCTTGCATAAATGCAGCCAGGTCTTCATCACTCAATTTCGAAAGCTCTAGTTCTATTTTGGCAAAGAATGGAATTACAGCCGCATTCAATTTAGAAAGTTTCGATGAAAGCTCTTTAATCTCTGCCTCAACAGTTGGTATCGATTCTTCATCAAAATTTATTGCAATGGCAAGAGGTTTCAATGTTAATAGCTGATAACCCGAAAGTAATTTTATTTCTGCTTCATCTAGTTCAAGTGTTCTAATTGGCAATTCTTTTTCGCAGTGGGCAAAACATTTTTCGATTACCGGCATTTCCCTTTTTAATCTATCGTCTTTTGATTTGAGAATATCCTTCTTAATTTTTTCCAATCTGCTTTCAAGAAAAGCAAGATCGGAAAGAAGAAATTCAGTCTCTAAAAATTCGATATCCCGGAACGGATTAACTGTGTTCATCGGATGTGGAACCGATTCATCTTTGAATGCACGAATAATATAAAAGAGTGCATCATTATTCCGGACACTGTTCAAAAAAGTTGATGTGATTTTCACTTTATTGTCTTCGGACATTCTCAAACCCGGGATGTCGAACACTTCGATTGTAGCGTTCACTTGTTTCTTCGGGTTAAAAATAGCGGAACATCTATCGAGTCTTTCGTCTGGAATTTTTACGACTTCTATTGCTGTTTCTTCTTTTTGTGCTTGCGAAGGTTCGCTTTTGGAGAGTGTATTAAAAAGTGTTGTCTTCCCGGAAAATTGTAAACCAACTAACCCAATTTGCATAAATTATCTCACCAGATTTATTCTTAAAATGGGGGTGAAATATAAATAATTTCGCCTCAATTATTACTTTGAACTTCGGGACAAATATATTCAATCAAGAAATAATCTGGGTGTGTAATGCAATCTCTTCCAAAATGGATGAAACTTTTAAGCATTCTGAAATCTCGCCGCCGAACACAACGGCTTTACCTTTCACGTGAGTTTCAAAAGCGAACAAACGCGCTTCTTCAAAACTGCATTTTACTGCTTTTATCAGTTGTGCTATTACTTCATCGAAAGAGTGTACATCATCGTTATAAAGCAAAACTTTGTACGGCAAGCCGACGATAGTTTCTTCTTCAATTTCCGGCTGAATTATTTCGTTAGTTTTTATATCGCTCATAATTAAATATCATCTTTGTAGTTAAATTAAAGAAATGGATAATAAAAATGAACATCGAAAAAATTGCTTGCAAAAAGTTTTTTCAATATTTGATGAAAGACAAACACCCGCAATAATAAATAACTTGTTAAACTCGCAAATAATTTTTATTTATATTGTGAACACAAATTAAGTACCGTATCATTTTCATTAATTATCATTTGAGGAGCATTGATGAAAATTGCTGTTTGTGTAAGTCATGTGCCAGATACTGCCACAAAAATAAATATCGGCAGTGACGGAAAAAAGATTGACCCTACCGGGGTAACCTATATCATTAATCCGTACGATGAATTTGCCGTTGAAGAAGCTCTGAAAACAAAAGAGAAATTCGGAGGAGAAACTGTTGCTATATGTGTTGGTGATGATGCCGTAAAAGAAACTCTTCGTAAAGCACTTGCAATGGGAATCGATAATGCAGTTTTGTTGAAAGACAGCATCTACCGCGATTCAATTTCTATCGCCAAGGCTCTCGCAGATGAAATCAAAAATCAAAATGCCGATCTCGTTTTTTTCGGCAAGCAATCTGTTGATTACGACAACTCAATAACCGGGCAGCTAACAGCGGAACTTCTCGGTTATAATTGCGTTACAGTTGTTGTAGGCTTTCAACTCGAAGGCAATAAAATTATTGCAGAGCGTGAAGTTGAAGGCGGAAAAGAAATTGTTGAGACTTCACTTCCGGCTGTAATTACTGCACAAAAAGGATTGAACGAACCGCGCTACGCTTCCTTAAAAGGAATTATGGCGGCGAAGAAAAAAGTTATTGAGGAAAAGCCATTGCCGCCGGCTGAAAATTATGTTGAAATAATTGCAATGAAGAAACCGGCTCCGAAACAACCGGGGAAAATAATCGGTACAGATTCTTCTGCGGTACCGGAATTAGTTCGTTTGCTACACGAAGAAGCTAAAGTTATTTAAGGAGACAAACTATGGCGAACAAAATTTTAGTTTTCATCGAACAGAGAAACGGACAAATTAAAAAATCTTCTTCCGAGGCTGTAAAAGCTGCATCGAAGCTCGCGGCTCAACTCTCTTTTACTGCTGAAGCAGTTACAGTAGGCGCTGAGATAGAAAATTTTTCCGCAGTCAGCAACTACGGAATACAAAAAGTTGTTCATTACAAACATTCATCATTAGAAAATTACTCGGCAAGCGCATACACATCTTTAGTTGCCGATTATGCAAAAAATATTGATGCAGATATTTTGTTCTTTGCAAACACATCGATCGGCAAAGATTTAGCTCCCAAAGTTGCCGTTAAATTGGATGCCGGAATTGCAATGGACTGTGTTTCGTTGAATTATGATAATAATATTATCACAGCAACGCGACCCGTATTCGCCGGCAAAGCTTTGATTGACGTGAGAATCAATAAATCGAAAAAAATATTTACATTACGACCGAATGTATTCAACACCGGAACTCCTTCTGCAGAAAGCGCCGAAGTGTCAATTGTGAATGTCGAAAATCCGGTTTTATCCGACAAAGTAATTGAGATAAAAAAATCGGACGGCAAACTGGATGTTGCTGAAGCAAGTATTATTGTTTCCGGCGGACGCGGATTGAAAGGACCGGAAAATTTCCATCTCGTTGAAGAACTTGCACAAGTTTTGGGCGGTGCATTCGGCGCATCGCGTGCTGTTGTTGATGCCGGCTGGAGACCGCACAGCGAGCAAGTCGGGCAAACCGGCAAAACTGTATCACCGAATTTGTATATTGCACTCGGAATTTCCGGTGCCATCCAACATCTCGCCGGAATGCGATCATCAAAATATATTGTTGCAATAAACAAAGACAAAGACGCGCCTATTTTTCAAGCGGCAGACTACGGCATAGTTGGCGATGTCTTTGAAATTGTACCGGCATTGATTGAAGAAATAAAAAAAATTAAATCGTAATTATAACTTTGAACAAAGTACAAGTAGAAATATTAGGATTATCGGCAAGCCCTTCTTCGGGAGGGGCTTATGCCCTTCTATTAAAAGAAGTTTACGGAGTTAGAAGACTTCCGATTATCATCGGCTCGTTCGAAGCGCAGTCGATTGCTTTGGAAATGGAAGGCATAAAACCGCCGCGCCCGCTTACTCATGATCTGTTAAAAAGTATAATCGATAATCTGGGCGCTTCAATCACCGAAGTGATTATAGACGAATTAAAAGAAAATACTTTTTACGCAAAGATAAAAATTGAGATTGCAACACTCACAAATGAAATCGATTCACGCCCGAGTGATGCGATTGCACTTGCAGTCAGAGCCGGTGCTCCATTGTTTGTCGCAGAAGATGTAATGAGACTTGCGGCGTTTGTTCCTTCAAGCGAAGAAGCTGAAGAATATGAAGCAGATGCGGAAGGACTCGACAAAGAATCAAAAACTCCGAAGAAAAATATTCACGAAACAAAATTGGCACAGCTTCAGGATCAATTGCGCGAAGCCATCGAAAAAGAAGATTACGAGCGAGCCGCGAAAATTAGAGACGAAATAAATAAATTATCCGGCATACAGAATTAATTAAACACATTCTTTCCGATTTCACATTCCAAGCATTTATTCTTCGAGCAGTAATTTCTAAAAAGATCTATTATGCCTTGTGCAATAACTGTTTTATTTAGTGAACTGCCCATGTTGAGAGCCGTACCAACATCCGTGATGATTTGGTTTTCGGATTTTTGTTCGAAGAGCGTATAAACTTTCAAAATCTTTTTTGCAGCGTTTTGATTACCGAACATATCGAAATAAACGCTGAAATACGGAAGCAGAACATTCACAACAATTTCATCTGCGCGCGATGCACCGACAAAATATTTTACATCGCCGTTTGCCGTTTGATCGAGCACGTAATGTGTTCTCCAAAATCCATCCGATTTAATCACAAAAAGAGAGCGGAGCGAATTTATCAAAACAGCCGGGTTATGTATCTCATTAATTTTTTTTGCGATGATACTAATCAGGTTCCCGTAAAGCAATTCTTTCAGAATTCTTGCACCGGCGGCAAGCCGTACTGTTGGAAAGTTCTGTGGTCTCATTCTGAAAAAATGCCACTGCTCTGCCTCTAAAAATTTTCCGTCGTAAAAAGGTTTTATTGCATCCCAGTGCAAAATAATTTTCTCAGTGTACTCTTTGCTTTGAGCATCAGTTATTTTTTTTTGCGAATCAATAATCCCGCTGATATAAAGCAGTGCCGCTTCATATTTTTCGATCAGAACCCCGTCACTTGCAATCTGTTTTAAGAAATTAATATTTGCCGATTGAGCAAGATTCATCATCGGAGTTTTATTTTTGGAATAACCGAGAGCCTCAAATATCAGCTCATAAAAAAGCTGCTGCCAAATTTCTTTGTTCGCAAAATCCGAATGGTCAAATTCTTTTTCATGGAACTGTGCTGTTAACTCGTAAGCAATCACCGGCTCTTTTATTTTCAACTGCCTCAGAAATTCAAGCTCTTTGAGTCTTTCATAAACTTTCTTACATTTTTTATGGAATCTTTCGATACCCAAATTAGAAAGATATTTTTCTTTCAGCTCAGCGGAAACATTCGAATTGAGATCGATGCATTTTATTTTGCCCGGCGCCGGTTCTTTTTCGTTATCGGAATCTTGTTGAAGGCTTTGTACCAAATGTGTGTCAATAAAATTAGAGAGGCAGACGGACGGCACTTTCCTTCCGTTTCTTGTGTAAACATAAGCATGATTATTTTTATTGAAGAGCGTGGCGTGAAGAATTACACTGTTGTATTTGTTATTGATGTTGTGTCCGTGAGTTTTCCAATCAGAATAATCGCGGTCAATTTCGATATCACCGACAAAAGTGAGATTGCCGATTCTAATGCGTGCATTTTTGAAATCGGGTCCGCCGGTACAATCGTTCAGCGTGCCGGCATCAAGAATTGCGACATCATCGCCGGTGAGTGTATGAAGAGAACTTTTATAATTCTGTTTCAACCAGAGCTGGTGCAAAGAACTTTCGGGAATCTTGTGTTCATTACTCATTGTTCGTTGAACTCACGAAAATGGTTATGCGATAACTAATAGAAAATTAACACATTAATTTTCGAAAAGCTATAAACTTTTTATCCTGCTTGTTGTACCGATTTGTTAAATTCTTTGAGTGCCGAATTAATCTTCGACGCAAAATCTTTTGAACTGTCGCAGTAAATCAGCGCACGGCTTACATTAATAAGAAAGTTTTTATTACTATTTTGTTCGAAAGCGGAAACGACATCTTCCAAACTTCCGCCTTGCGCACCGATACCCGGAAGTAATACAATCAAATCATCGAATGATTTTATATTTTCTTTCAATTCATCCGCATTAGTTGCACCAAAAACAATTCCGCAATTTTTTGCGCCGTTCCAGCACTTAACTTTTTCGATCACTTTTTGATAAAGAAAGCTGCCGTCATCGAGTTTCAGCTTTTCAAAATCAGCAGAACCTTTGTTTGATGTTAATGCGAGAATAAAATTTAGTTTGTGCGTGTAATTCAAAAACGGTTGGAGCGAATCAAAACCCATGTACGGGTGAAGTGTGACCGAATCAAAACCGAAGTGCTCGTAAACGGATTGGGCATACATTAATGAGGTATTGCCGATATCTCCGCGCTTCGCATCTGCAATTGTTAAAATATTTTTGGGAATCAATTCAAGAGTTTTTTGAATTCCTTCAAATCCTTTTGCGCCGTCCTTTTCATAAAATGCGAAATTGATTTTATAAGCTGCGGCATCTTCTGCTGTATTTTCAATAACTATCTTATTGAATTCAAAAACCGGATCGCTCAACTTTCTCAAAGGCTCGGGAATTTTTTCAACATCGGTATCCAATCCAACACAAATATGCTTGCCTTGATTAACAAGCGATTTAATTTTTTCGTAGCTGTTTATCATTGAATTATCCTAAAAAGATTTTTTCTCGCAGAGCACGCAAAGAATAAATGTTACGTGTGCATCTTTCTGTTTTTGTAAATATTCATCGCAATGCCGATCATAATCATATTAACAAGCAACGAACTGCCGCCGTAACTTAAAAACGGAAGAGGCAGACCAATCACCGGCGTTATGCCAATATTCATTCCGATATTAATTGCAAAATGCGAAAACAACAAACTGAGAATTCCGACAACAACGAGAACGCTGAAGCGGTCCTTTGCTAGCGATGAAAGATTCAACAGCCGCATAAAAATAAACATGAAAAGCACGAGAACAAGCACACTGCCGATAAACCCGAATTCTTCGCCGATAACACAATAAATAAAATCCGTCCACTGTTCGGGAATAAATCTCAATTGAGTTTGGTTGCCTTGTAAAAATCCTTTGCCGGATAAACCGCCCGAACCGATTGCAAGTTTTGCTTGCAAAGCATTATAACCAGAACCGAGCGGATCCGCGGTCGGGTCTAAAAATGTTTCTATTCTTTTCTGTTGATGCGGCTTCAACAATTTAAAAGCATAATCAAAAAAGAAACTCGCACCAAGATTCATTATAAAAACTGTTATGCTGTTGAATAAATCTTTTTTGAAAAAAAACAAAGCAACGATTACAAGTATCAGTGCAATTATAAAAACATACGCCCCGAAAAGAGAAGCAAACGTAACAACTCCCGGCGATAGTACAACAAACAATCCGAAGAGACTGATCCCGCTCCAGTAAATCAATGATAAAGTAATGATGCAGAAAACAATAGCAGTACCGGTATCCGGTTCAAGAAGAATGAGCATGATGGGAATAAACCCGATTGCAAGCGCAATGCCGATATCTTTTATATTGTTTATATCCCGATTTTTATATGTGAGCCAGTACGATAAGCAAAGAATTGTGCCGAGCTTTGCAAGCTCCGAAGGTTGAAAACCCATCGGTCCAAAATTAAGCCAGCTCTTCGATCCGTAAACAGTTTTACCGATTACCAAAACGGCGAGAAGAAATAACAAAGAAATTAAATACGATGGAATGGCAAACATTTTAAAAATCTGCTGCGGCAAAGAATAAACAATTAAAAAGACTGCGAATGCAAATACAACAGAAATAAGTTGTTGTAAAAATTTTCCGCTTGCAGTCGGATGGTTAACGGTAGAACTGTAAATTGCAAGCAGACCGACAGCTGTTAAAATAATTACCGGCAGAAAAATTGCGAGATCAAATCGATCCTGAAGTTTATAATTAATTTGCATTCAACTTCTTCTCCGAAACATTACCGGATTGTGCGAGATCGGTTTTGGTCTGCTCGACTTTTTTATCTTTTTGAAGATAAGCTTTGATAACATCCCGTGCAATCGGTGCGGCTGCAACGCTTCCAAATCCGGCATTCTCAACAATCACTGCAATTGCAATTTTGGGATTATCGTACGGTGCAAATCCAACAAATACAGCATGATCATCACCGTGCGGGTTTTGTGCCGTACCGGTTTTGCCGGCAATTGCAATATCCGGCATCCTGATATTTGTTGCAGTACCGGCGCCGTTAACAACTCTGTACATAGCATGACGAATAACATCGAAAGATTTTTTGCTTATCCCGATATCATAATATTGCGGCTGCACTTCTGTGTATTTGCCGGTGTTGGTTTCAACATATCCTTTTAAGAAATGAGACTTCGCAGATTTCCCGTAGTTAGCAAATAGTGCAGCATACTGTGCAAGTTGAATCGGCGTAACACTCAACTCGCCTTGCCCGATTCCCAAACTAACAAGAATCCCTTTAGGCCATCTGTTAAGTCCGAAAGCTTTATCGTAATATTTTCTCGTGGGCAAAATACCGGCGGCTTCTTCGGGAATATCTAAACCGGGTCTCTGACCGAATCCAAATTTTTTCGAATACTCCGCCCATTTATCCAAACCGATTTTCAAAATCAATTGGTAGAAAAATGTATTGCAAGATTTTTCGATTGCCGTTTCCAAATCAACAGTTCCATGAACGTGCAGACATTTGAAAAACCGATCGCCAAATTGAAAACCGCCTCTGCAATTCACGCGGAAGTTTGTATCAATCACATCTTCTTCAAGTGCTGTTATTGCAGAAAGCATTTTAAAAGTTGAGCCGGGTGAATAGATCGACATCGTTGCACGGTTGAACATCGGTTTATCTTTATCTTGATTTAACTTCGCCCACATTTCGTTCGAAGTTACAGACGCAAAATCTTGAAGATTATATTCCGGCGCACTTAAGAATGCAAGTATTTCGCCGGTAGAAGGTTCAATTGCAACGAGAGCACCTCTTTTATCTTTGAAAGCAGCTTCGGCAGTCATCTGTGCATCTTTATCAATTGTCAAAACAAGATCGTAACCTTTAACAGCCGGTTTATCTCCGCTTCCGTTTTTATAACGTCCGATTGTTTTTTGATGTGAATCCACGAGAACATATTTAATTCCTTTTTGCCCGCGCAGAATATCTTCGTAAGCTTTTTCCAATCCACCGGAACCGATTTCATCGCCCATTGCATATTCATTTTTTCTTCTCTGCAGCTGCGCGGCAGAAATTTCTTTTGAATAACCAAACATGTGCGCGCCGGTTACATTGAATGAATAGTCGCGCTGTGTTTCGATAACATAATCCACGCCGCTCAATTTCGCAAAATTCTCTTCGTACCATGCAATTACTTTGAAGTCAACATCTTTGGCGATTCTTCGCGGAATATATTTTGAATAATTCTGATTCTGTATAAGAATTTTATTGATGTATCCCGGTTCGGCACCGAGTATCGCTTCCAGATACGGAGTTAATTTTTTATCATAATCGGCGGGAGTAATCCGCAAAGTAAACGAAGGTTTGTTGCCAACAAGAACTTGATTGTTGCGGTCGAACAAAACACCTCGCGGAGCGGTTTGATAGATCGGCTTAACGCTGTTTTCATCAGCCTTCACGGAGTATTTTGTCTTCTCGATTATCTGCATGCTGAACAACTGCATAACCATCACAGCACAGAAACCGGCAATAACAATAAATACCAATCTCTTCCTGAAAAGCGAACCGAAATTTGTGTCGTTCATTCGATCCCCTTCCGTGTATTAAAAATTACAACCGGCAGACCCAATGCCGTTGTGTACAAACCGGGAAGTATTCCGTCTTCTACCGCCAAATATAAAATTCCTACATCTGAATTTGTATTGGCAACTGCAGAATATAAGAAAGCATTTATTGCCGCGGCGATAAATAAAATTACAAGATAGAATGAGGAAGCGGTATTAATTTCAATTTTGTTTTCATTATAAAAATAACCGGCAATAAAAACAGAAACAGTAAACGAAAACATAAACGCACCGGCTAATCCGCCGGAGATTAAATCAAGTGCAAATCCCAGGACAAAGCCCGTAATCATTCCGTAAATTTGTCCGTACTTCAATGTATAGAAAACAATCATAATCAAAATTACGTTCGGCGCAATCTCAGCGATTGAAATCAGCGGAACAATCACAAGCTGAACAACTGCAAGCGGAATGAAATACAAAACCGGTCTTAAATAATTTAAAAGCATTATCTCATCAAATTCATTTCTAACTGGTTAACTTGTTTACTCGGAAGACTTTTTATAATAAAAAGATTATCCACCGCTGAAATATCTGCGAAAGGTTTGATCGAAATTGTGTGAAGCAGACCGAGTGAAATTGTTTCGCGTTTGGAAACAACACCAACCGGAATATGCGGCGGCAAGATTGAACTAAAATCGGAAGTTTCAACCCGGTCGCCAACACGCACGTTGTATGTAGTCGGAATATTTTTGATTATCAATTCATTTCCGTTCCAGCTGAGTATGCCGTCAATATTTATGCTTTGAACAGTAACGGCAATGTTTAAACTGCTGTTGTACAAAGTGCGCACTACGGAAAAATCTTCGGTAACATCGGCAATTACACCGATGATCCCTTTATCATTAACAGCGGGCATGCCGATTTTTATACCGTCTTTGCTTCCTCTGTTAATTATAAAATTGCCTTGTATTTTGTTTACAAGTTTGGAAACAACATCCGCATAAACGAGTGGATAACTGCTTGTATCTTTGTAAGAAAGCATACTTCGCAATTCTTGATTAACGTATCCGCTCTTTCTCAAACGATTAACTTGCATCATCAGCTCGGCGTTTTCTCTTCTCAATTGTTCTGCCGATTCATCCGCTTCGAAAATAGAAGCAGCGGAATTAACAACTTGATTCACGACAGCAAAACTGCCAAGCGCAAATGTTCTCAATTTTTTGATCTGCGGTTTCTCGTTGCTCGAAAGTACGGTAAGGCTTATAATTATAAGAATAGTTAGTAGGAAATACTCTTTGAACTGATTTATAATTCTTGAAATAAATTTTAACATTAGTACGTTCTTTTACGAATAAACACCTTAGAATATTTATTAAGATTGTCAATCGCTTTGCCGACACCGCGTACAACAGCAGTCAAAGGATCATCTGCGACATGCACGGGCAGATTTGTTTCCATTCTGATTCTTTCATCCAAACCTTTTAAGAGCGCACCGCCGCCGGTAATCATAACGCCTCTGTCCAGAATATCCGCAGAAAGCTCCGGCGGAGTTCTTTCCAAAGTTTGTTTTACTGCTTCAACAATCTGTGCAATATTTTCATTGAGGGCTTCTCTGATTTCAACCGAGCTAACTTCGGAAGTTTTCGGAATACCGCCGACAAGATCACGACCCTTCACCTGAATTGTTACTTCTTCTTTCAACGGAACGGCAGAACCAACTTCGCATTTAATTGCTTCGGCAGTTCTTTCGCCGATGAGCAGATTGTAATTCTTTTTGAAGAACTGCATGATTGCATTGTTCATTTCATCGCCGGCAATTCTAATTGATTCTTCATTAACGATTCCGGCAAGAGCAATAACGGCAATTTCAGTAGTGCCGCCGCCGATATCAATAATCATATTTCCAACCGGGGCTTCAACATCAACACCGATACCGATTGCCGCCGCCATCGGTTCAGCTATCAAATGCACTTCTTTTGCACCGGCATGTTCTGCAGCATCACGTACTGCGCGTTTTTCAACTTCCGTTACTCCGCTTGGAACAGCAATAACAATTCGCTTGCTTGCAACAGAATTAGGAGAAACTTTTTTAATAAACGCTCTGATCATTCCTTCTGCAATTTCAAAATCTGCAATAACACCGTCACGCATCGGTCTAGTAACACGAATTTCTCTGTGTTCGCGCCCTTGCATTTCTTTAGCTTTATTTCCGAGTTCAATAATTCTTTTTGTGTTTCTATCAAAAGCAACAATAGAAGGTTCGTTTAACACAATCCCTTTCCCTCTAATATAAATCAACGTGTTGGCTGTTCCGAGGTCCATCGCAACATCGGTAGCAAATAGATCAAACAATCCCATGTTTCCTCCAGCACGCATTAGCGTGTTAGTGTTTAAAATTTCTAATTCCGGTAAAAATCATTGATATATTTTTTTCATCGGCGGCTTTGATCACTTCGTCATCGCGCACAGAGCCGCCCGGTTGAATAACAGCAGCTGCACCGTGCAAAACAATTTCGAGAAGCCCGTCGGCAAACGGGAAGAAAGCATCCGATGCCGCAACCGATCCTCTCAAATCATGACCGAACTGTGCGGCTTTGCTTGCTGCAATCTTTGCAGAATCAACGCGCGACATTTGTCCGGCACCGACTCCAATTGCTTTCAAATCTTTCACATAAATAATTGCATTTGATTTTGTGTGTTTGCAAACTACCCAGGCAAACTTCAAATTTTTGATCTCATCATCGGTGCATTTTCTTTCGGTCACGTATTTCAAAATTGAGTCGTCTAGTTTGGAATTATCTTTTTCTTGAACAAGCAATCCGCCCGGGACACTCTTCACTTGCAATTGTCCCGTTTCGGAATTCTTTTTTATCTTTATCAATCTTCTGTTCTTTTTCGTTATCAACAATTCCAACGCTTTTTCAGAATAAGAAGGAGCGCAGATAATCTCTAAAAATATTTCGTTCAATTTTTCTGCTGTTCTTTCATCAACTTCTTCATTAAAAGCAACGATACCGCCGAAAGCAGAAACCGGATCGCAAGATAAAGCGCGCTCATAAGCATCAAAAATATCTTTGCCGAGTGCGGCTCCGCACGGATTCGTATGTTTAATTATTGCACAAGCATTTTTATCGAGATCATTAACAAGTTCAACAGCGGCAGTCAAATCAACAATATTGTTATATGAAAGTTCTTTGCCGTGCAAAACTTCGAAATAATTTTCAAACTCGCCGAACAAGAAAGCATTTTGATGAGGATTCTCTCCGTAACGAAGCGGAAACGACGCCTTGTAATTTAACCTGATGTGAGTTTTCGGCTCGTTAAATTCTTTTTCGAAAAAGTTGGCAATCAAAGTGTCGTAATAAGATGTGTACGAGAAAGCATCGTAAGCAAGCCGCTTGCGTGTTTTCAAACTTACGCCGCCGCTTTTTAGTTCTTCGAGAAAGCCGTCATATTGTTCATGATTTGTAAGCACAGAAACGTAATTGTAATTCTTTGCCGAAGCTCTTATTAAACTTGGTCCGCCGATATCGATGTTTTCAATTTTTTCATCGAGACCGATATCGGTTCTGCCAACCACTTGCGGAAACGGGTAAAGATTTACACATATAATATCAATGGGCAGAATATTGTTCTGCTCTGCTTGCTCGATATCATTTGAATTGTCCCGGCGCATCAATATGCCGCCGAATATTTTCGGATTGAGTGTTTTAACTCTTCCCGAAAAAATTTCAGGGAACGATGTGTAATCGCTTATTTCAATGCAGTCGATTTTATTTTCAAGAAGCAGTCTTGCGGTATTTCCAGTTGCTAATATTTGGTAGTTATACTGATTTAATGTCTGTGCAAATTCAACAATGTTTCTTTTATCGGAAACACTGATTAAAGCAAATTTCTTCAAAGAAAACTCCGTCCGTTTTAATCGAGAATAACCACACCATTATTCTCACACACAATTTTATTATCGGCAAATTTTTCGACAACAAAAGGAAGCAGCTCGTGTTCAATCTTCAAAACTTCTTCTGCAATTTCTTCGGCACTCTTCGCATCGCTAATATCAACTTTTCTTTGTGCAATAATTTTTCCGTGATCGTAAATCTTATCAACAAAATGAACGGTAGCGCCTGAAAATTTCTCCGATGATTCGAAAACAGCTTTGTGAACATTCAATCCGTACATTCCTTTGCCGCCGTATTCCGGAAGCAGTGCCGGATGAATATTTATGATTTTGTTTTCGAACGCATCGATAAAAAAATCGGGAATCTTTTTAAGAAATCCCGCCAGCAAAACAATGTTTACAAATTTTTTATTAAACAGTTCGATTAAAAAATCGTAGCTAACAAATCCATCTTTTGCGGTATTGCTTACAAAATAAACCGGAATGTTGTTCTCTGCTGCAAACTTAACCGCAAGTGCGTCAATTCTATCTGAAACAACCGCACAAAAATTAATTTTTTCTTTCGGAACCTTTTCAAAAACAGTTCTAAAATTAGAACCTCTGCCTGAAACAAAGACTGCTATGTTTAACATAAATTTTCAAATTTGCGCAAGAAATTATCGAAATAGCCGTCAATAATCAATCAAAACACAGTAAAATCAATAAAAATGATAAGATGTAATTACTATTTTTTCTTCAGCTTCCGTTTCAAGTTTTCTATCTGTGCCTGAATCTTATCCTGAAACTCGTAACTGTTTTCATCTTCTGCTTTCGCCAAATAATTTCTCGCTTCTTCTCTATTACCAAGTCCCAAGTTTGCTTTTGCGCAGATCAAATTGCCGAACGGAACAACCCACTTTTCATTTTCGGGATCGGCTTTGCTCAATTCGCTGCAATGCGATAAAGCATCACTGAATCTGTTAAGATTCAATGCGGCTTCGCTTAGATATGCAGAAGCTAAATATTTCAGGCCCGGGTCGTTACCATTTTTCAAAAATAATGTAAGGCTGTCTAACGCAGTTTTAGATTTGCCGGCGTCAATGTAATTTTTGAATTTGATAAGTTTCAAATCAGCCGGACTGATTTCGCGCTCAGAATATTTTTCAGCTTTCTCTTTTGCATAAGAATCTTCGAAGATATCCTGATTGCCGCTTTTTGCATACGTTAAGTAGTGTTCATATTCAGAATCGTTTTTGAGCATCTTGTTGCAAATTGCTGCATGATATGATGCGATGCCAACGAAATCGAGTTCTTTCGATGTATTCAAAAATTTTTCAAAATTTTTGAGTGCGGTATTAAATTGATTCTTCTTGAAATAAATTTCACCCTTCCTAAAATAAGCGAGCGCGGTTATCTGCAGAATCTTTTTGTTGTTGAGTCTGATTACCGTATTCAATTCTTCAAGAGCCTGATCAAGCTTTTTATCTTTTATCAATGTTACTGCATGTTGATAATGGAAGAGAGTATTTTTAGGATATTGTGAGATGGCACTTCGGATATAAAAGTAAGCACTGTCGTAATCGGCAAGATAATCCGTATAAATTTTTGTAAGATGAAAAGCCGCTTCGGTTTGTTCATGCCCTTTTTTATATGCTGTTTTTATGTATCTCAAACCGCGTGCTTTATCAGAAGAAAGACCGGTTAAATTAACAGCCCATTTTAGAAAATCGGGGACAAAGCTCATCGCGTAATCAAACAAACCCAAACCGAGATACGCATCGTAATATTTCGGATTCAACTCCAAAGTTTGTTCGTAATAACCGACAGCTTTTTTGCTTGCCCAAAACGCATCAACAGTGGCATCATTAGTTGCATGCGCCATTGCTTTGAACGAGGAAAGATTACCGGCTATGTAACTTATCGCATAATTATCTTTATCATCATCGAGAACTTTATCAATTTTTTCTTGAGCAAGCTCGGCAAATTTCAAGAAGACCAAATATTCACCGGGGTCTCTCGTACCGAGATAAAGCCAGAAATGAAGTTGGGCAACATGATAATATCCGTGAGGCTTTTGAGGATAGAGATCAATTATCTTGTTGAAAATTTTTTCAGCCGAATCAATTTCGAGATTGTAGGCTTTGTTTAATCCTTGCTGAATAAGTGAGTTGATGTTTTGGGAAAAGAGCGACTGTGCCGTAAAAAATACAAGCACTGCGGAAAAAATCTTTACCTTTTTCAATTTGACTTCTTCTTATTAGAAAAATCGTTTGCCGCTTTAACAAATTCTCTGAATAACGGATGAGCATTTGTTGCGCGTGATTTAAGTTCCGGATGGAATTGACATCCGACAAACCATGGATGGTCTTCAAGCTCTATCATTTCTACTAAATTTTCATCCGGCGAAAGTCCGCTGAATACAAGTCCGTGTTCTTCCAATGTTTGACGGAATTTGTTATTCACTTCGTAACGATGACGATGACGTTCGGATATTTTTTGTTTTTTGTAGGCTTCGAATGCTTTTGTTTTTTTCTTGAGTACGCACGGATAAGCACCAAGCCGCATTGAAGCACCCTTAACTTTCACTTTAATTTGATCCGGCATAATGTGAATTACGTTAAAGGAATTCCGCTCCATAAATTCTGCACTGTTGGCTTTTTTAATGCCGCAAACATTTCTTGCAAATTCAATTACTGCACATTGTAAGCCAAGGCAAATACCAAAGAATGGAATTTTATTTTCGCGTGCGTATTTGATTGCTTCTATCTTTCCTTCAATACCGCGTTCTCCAAAACCGCCGGGGATCAATAATCCGTCATAATTTTTGAGAAGAGTTTCCGCACCTTTTTCTTCAACATCTTCCGCGCTAACAAAATCGGTTTTCACTTTAACATTATTTTCTGCGCCGGCATGAATAAAGGCTTCCGAAATACTTTTGTACGCATCTTTATTTTCGATATACTTTCCGCAGACAGCAATGTTAACCACAGAATTCGAATTTTTGATCTGCTCTACGAAACCGCTCCATTCTTCAAGATGAATATTTATATCGGGCAGTTTCAATCTTTCAAGAATAATTCTATCGAGTTCTTGTTGATAAAGAACAAGCGGCACTTCGTAAATAGTAGAACAATCGTAAGCAGAGATCACTGCCTCGGATTGAACGTTGGTGAAGAGAGCAATTTTTTCTCTGATATCTTTCGAGAGTTTTTCTTCGGATCTGCAGACTAAAACGTTCGGTTGAATTCCAAGTTCGAGCAAATTTTTAACACTGTGCTGTGTCGGTTTCGTTTTCATTTCACCGGCAGAATTGATATACGGAACGAGTGTAACGTGTAAGCTGAGTGCATTCTTCCGTCCCATCTCAAGCATTATCTGCCGCATCGCTTCGATGAACGGAAGACTTTCAATATCGCCAACTGTTCCACCGATTTCCGTAATAATAATATCATATTTACCGGTATCGCCGAGAAATTTCATGCGGCGTTTTATTTCATCTGTTATGTGCGGAATAACTTGAACTGTAGCACCAAGAAAATCTCCGCGGCGCTCTTTTGTAATTACATCAAAATAAACTTGCCCGGTTGTTGTATTATTTGCACGGGACATGTCAACATCAAGAAATCTTTCGTAGTGTCCCAAATCCAGATCAGTTTCGGCACCGTCATCGGTCACGTAAACTTCGCCGTGCTGAAAAGGATTCATTGTTCCGGGATCGACATTTATGTAGGGATCAAACTTCTGAATGGTGACACTATATCCGCGCAGCTTTAAAAGTAAGCCGATTGATGATGCAGTTATTCCTTTACCAAGCGACGATACTACTCCGCCGGTTACAAAAACGTACTTTACCTTTTTTTTGGGTGGCATGAATCATTTATAAGTTGGATAAAAATTTCGTGTAAAGATATGAAAAAATATTTATTTGTCTATAAACTTTTACACCAAAAAAAAATTTTTGATGTGGATTTTTTATTTCGGATGCAACAGAATAGTTGAGGTTGTCTCAGAAGTAATTGTTCAAACTTGTCTGCCGAAAGAGGATAAAAAACTTGCTTGCCTATCTACGATAGATAAACTGCAAGCAAGTCTGCATAAATCTAAATCTCCGTCAGAGCCGGACAAGCTGTTTCAATCGTGGCTTGCCCGCCATCTTTTTGGCGTGGCTTGCCCGCCGCTTGTTGGCGGGTTATCCACCTAAGGCGGACAAGTCCGCGTGCTATTCTTTCACATAGTGATGGCTATGCCAAAAAAAATTTATTTTTGAGACAACTTAGCATTACTTATTCTTCAGCAATCAATGCTTCGCCGTCTTTCGGAATCAGTATTTTATACACCTTTCCGCTTTTGCCCGGCAACGATGTATTTCTCAACCACGGGTTAAAAATTTTCAAAATTTTATAATTTACATTGTTTTGCTTTGCAAAGAGAGCCAAATCTTTGATCGGCTTTTTAACGGTAACTTCTTCGGTTTCAATTTTTCTGTACAACTCGTCTTCTTTAAAATCGTAACCGAATTTTTTAGGACCCTTAAAAATTTCTTTCATCGCAAGAAGACGAAAAACAAAGCGGCTTGTTTCATCAACAAGATAAAGATTGTAATAATTTTTTGTCCTTTGTTTTTCTATGTGTTTATCGATTCCGTTTATTCCCAAATTATATGAAGCTGCAGCGAGAGTCCAATTGCCGTACTTCGCATGAGCCTCTTTCAAAAAACTGCACGCGGCTTGAGTTGCCTTTTCAAAATTGTAACGCTCGTCAACAAACTCGTTGATTTCGAGTCCGTATTTTTTTGCGGTTGGCTCCATTAATTGCCAGAAGCCGGCGGCTCCGGCAGAAGAAACTGCATTTGATAATCCGCTTTCAATAGCCGCAAGATATTTGAAATCTTCCGGCACTCCATTCTTTTTTAGGATATCAATAATTTGCGGGAACCAACGATTAGATTTTTTCAAAAGTGTTGCAGTTGAAGATTCCCAATGTGCATTTATGAAAAGCTCCCGCTCCATCCGTTCATGAACATCAAATAATTCAAGCGGAACTTTCTCACCGCAAAAATCCATTTCTTCGGGAATTTCAGGCACAAAGATTTTGTATTCGGGCGCTTCCGTTTTGATAATTATTTTCTGTACGTGTTTTCTTTCTTTGAATGCGAGATAGCTCATTGTTACCGAAAGCAGAGAAAGAATTACAATTAAAACGATGCCGGCAGCAAAATAAATTTTCTTTTTATCCATGGTGTTAAATTAATGGTTCCGCAAATAAAAAAGGCGAACCAAATTGATTCGCCTTAATTAATGTTCTACTTATCATCAACTCTTTTTATTGTTAGCCGCATCCTCAAGCATTTTTGTTGTGAGCGATTTCGGTCTTTCAAGCGGATAGCCCAGTGCTCTTGCCCAAATTATATTTGAGCTAACACCGAGTGCACGCCCAATTCCGAATAACACCGTATAGAATTCATATTCTTTAACGCCGTAATACCATTGAATAACTCCCGATTGAGCATCAACATTGGGCCACGGATTTTTTGCTTTGCCTTGTTCAAGCAAAATGGGCGGAACAACTTTGTAAAGAAGATCAACGTATTTAAATATCAAGTCATCCGGAAGATGTTTTAAGCAGAATTCTCTTTGAGCCATGTATCTCGGATCGGTTTTGCGAAGCACTGCGTGACCAAAACCCGGAATAACGTGACCGGATTTCAAAGTATCCCAAACAAATTTTTTCATTTCATCTTCTGTTGGAACTTTACCGCCCATCGTTTCCATTACACCGTGCAGCCATCTGAGCACTTCTTCATTTGCAAGTCCGTGCAGAGGACCGGCTAACCCGTTAAGCATTGCGCTGGTTGCATAATAAATATCGGAGAGAGCACTTGCAACAAGATGTCCGGTGTGTGCACTCACGTTTCCGCTTTCGTGATCGCTGTGCAGAATAAAATATAATCTCGATACATCATCGTACGGCTTATCGATGCCCATCATGTGAGCAAAGTTACCGCCGAAATCCAAATGCGGATCGCCCGCGATAATATTGCCGTCTCTGTATTTCAATCTATAAATGAATGCGGCAATCTCGGGAAGTTTGGCAAGCAGATTCATTGCATCTTCGTAATACGCCGCCCAATAATCATTCTTCTTCAAATCTTTGTGGTATTCTTTTGCAAAGATTGATTCTCTCTGCATAGACATAATTCCGGTCGCAAACATCGTCATCGGGTGTGAATCGCGCGGCATAGCACGGATAATATCAAACACATATTCGGGTACATCTTTTCTCGAATTAAATTCTTGATGTACCTCTTCGACCTCTTGTGCCGAAGGAATTTCTCCGGTTAAAAGGAAATGAAAAAATCCTTCTACATAAGGCATTTCGCGGTTTGGAACTTTCGGAAGTTTTTCCAGAACTTCAGGAATAGTTAATCCCCTGAAACGGATACCTTCAAATGGATCGAGATATGAAATATCTGTTACCAGGCTTTTAATATCTCTCATCCCGCCAATAATTTGGCTAACAGTAACTTCGTCAACTTTAACATTGCCGAATTCTTTTACCAATCGTTCTGTTCTTGGTCTTTCAGTTTGAATACGTTCGAATAGTTTTTGTTTCAATCCGGACATAATCCCTCCACTGTGAATGATTCTGTTTGGAATTTATTTAGTTGTTAGATGTCCGCTCGGCTTTCAAAGATTCACTACTAAAAAGCAATCACTCGATCTGCAGCCAGTCTTCCACTTATAACAGCACTTTCAATTGTAGATGGCAAGCCGGTGTTTGTCCAATCGCCGGCTAATATGAAATTCCAAATTTGGTTTACAACTTTTTCTCTTGCACCTTCGGAATTGGTATCGGGAATAAAAGTTGCGCGTCTCTCTTTGACTATCTGATAATCAGTCACAAATCCTGTTTCGAAAATAGGAAAATATATCTCTAAATCCGAATATAAATCTTTTAGAATTTTTTCATTCGGTTCATTGATAATTTTTTCTGCCGAACTTGTAGTGATAGAGATATGACCTTCGTGATTAAAGAGCCAATGAAATTGCGAGCCGACTAAACCGTAGAACTTTTTGCTGAAGGGATTCTGTTTGAGCCACAAATGGATATTGAGAATTGGAGAATATTTTAAGGAAGGTAAATTAAAATCGTTGGTTGATATATTTGAGTTATTAAAAATTTTCTCGAGTGAATAAACCGGAACTGCCGAAATAACAAAATCGAAATCTTTGTAATGATTTTTATCCGTGGATACTTCCCGGATTTTATTTTGATCCGTCACAAATTTGAGCACCCTTTCTGAAGGATTGATTGAACCGCCGCGGCTCAAAATATATTCTGCGGATTTTTGTGCGTAGAGTTCGCTCAAGCCGGTGTTAGGTACAACAATTGCCGCTGCTTTCGAACCATTTAAAAAAATCTGCTTGAGAATTCCGGCAAAAATTTTTGCAGATGCTTCTTCAACGGTTGTATTTAGTGCACCGACCGTAATAATTTTCCACAAAGCTTCGATTGCTTCATCACTTTGTTTCTTTTCTTTGAGCCATTGCAAAACAGTCAAACCGCCGAGATCATCTTCATCGCAAAAAATCAGATCAATAAAAAAATCAATCATCTTTAATCTCGATTTCATCGAGACAGCTTTATAATTAATAATTCCGTAGAGCAAATTAAACGGATAAAAATGTTTCGGACTTTTCAATTTATATTCTTTGCCGCCGCGTTTTACAAAAGTTACATTCAGTGAGTCCTGAATATCCAATCGATCAAGCGCATTAATTTTGCTCAAGAAATTCAATGTATCGTAGTAACAGCCCATCAAAATATGCTGACCGTTATCGTACGGGTTTTTTCCGTTATTATCTAGAATTGAATAGGCTCTGCCGCCGAGTTTTGGAGAGGCTTCGAGAAGTGTAACTTCAACGTTTTGTTCGGAGAGAAATACAGAGGCGCTCAATCCGGCAAATCCGCCGCCGATTACCAAACATTTTTTCATCAATACACTAAACTATACTTTGCCCATACACCAACCGCGATTGCGGCTTTTTCAAATTTGTTCACGCGGATTTTCTTTTCGAGCACGTTGTATTCTTCATCAACAATTTTTTTCAGCAGTTTGGAATAGATGTGTTCCATTGCACGCGCCGGGAACATGGAAAGTTTGTCATCAAAATCAAGCGATTGATCGGCTTTAACAAAATACTGCCTTGCGCGCTCGGCTTCAAATCTCATCAGTGCTTTGAAATTATCATTATAAGTTTTTTTGAAAAGTTCCGGCTCGGAGTAATTGTAATTGAGAATATCCTGCTGGGGAAGATAAATGCGTCCGCTGTCTGCATCGGTACCAACATCGCGCAAAATATTTGTTAACTGCATCGCAACGCCAAGATTCACTGCATAATCTTTTGCCGATTTATTTTTGTAGCCGAATATTTCAATGCACATCAATCCAACTGTTGAGGCAACGCGGTAACAATATTGTGTTAAATCATCAAACGAGACATATCTTTTCCGCTGAAGGTCCATCTCCATTCCGATGATTAATTCAAAGAAAGGTTCTATCGGAATATTGAAGCGCCTGATAATTTCTGCAAGTCTGTTCAACAACGAATAATCGGATTGCCCGTAAAGAGCTTTTTGAAATTCAACTCTCCATTTGCGCAGCCGTTCATAGCGGATTTCGTCCGGCAGATTTCCTTCGTCAACAATGTCGTCCGTCTTCCGGCAAAAAGCATAAACAGTATTCATCGCATCTCTTTTTTCCGGCGGAAGAAGGCTGAACGCGTAATAGAAACTGCTTCTGCTCTCTTTGCTTATTTGTTTGGATTGATCTATCATCTAAAAGTAAAAGACTTTAGTAATAAATTAATGAAATCTGCTTTTGTTAATGCCGGACGAACATTTAAGACATCGTAATTATTTTTTTCGATCTTTCGTAAAATTTCTTTGCCGCCAAGTATCGTCATTTTAATTTGATACTTGAGCGAAGACGGAAGTTTTACAAGCAATTTTTTGCCGGTATCAAACATGCCGTCAATTCGTCCGATCTGATGCTTCAACAACAACATAAAGTTACTATTATTTTCTTTAAGCCGAAATATATTTTCTTCTACACCAAAATTCTTCATCTCGTCGAGCGGCAGATAGATTCTCCCTTTCGAGTAATCAACTGCGGTATCTTGCAGAAAATTTGTTAACTGCAAAGCGGTGCAAACAGCATCCGAATATTTTATCGCTTCATTATCGCTGATGTTGAAAAGATCCAATATTATTCTGCCGACCGGATTAGCAGAGTGCGTGCAATAATTCAAAAGTTCGGAAAAATTATTGTAACGTGTTTTGGTGATATCTTGTTCGAATGCACTCAACAAATCAAAAAAATTTTGCGGCGGTAAATTTCTTTCTGTTACTGTGTTGTAAAAAGCAGACCAAAAACCATCATAAAATTTTTGATTGAGCGCATCGCTTAGTTTTTGTTTATAATCCGAAAGTTGTTGGATGCGCTGTTCAATTTCATTATTCCCTTCATCGGCAATATCATCTGCTTGCCTTGCGAATTTATAAACAACCGCGATATGTTTTCTTAATTCTTTCGGGATAAAAAACGAAACGACCGGAAAATTTTCGTAATGAGATTTTGTGAAGCAGAGCGCTTCCCGGTAGGCATTTTCTATTTCTGTTGTGTTGGTAACTTTATACTCTGTAGTGTTAACACAAATTTTTTGATACAAGCCGTTAACTTTTTTATTGAAGTGCCCAGAACAGGACTCGAACCTGCACAGCGTTGCCGCTACTAGCTCCTGAAACTAGCGTGTCTACCAATTCCACCATCCGGGCAATTTGTAAAGAGCAAAAACTCTACTAATCAATTATAGTTGGACTAAAGTCTTTCATTGTATTTAATATCAACATTCCACTATCTAAAACTTGCCCGCCGAAGGTCGGGCTTGCCCGTAGATAGGCGGATAGTGGCAATTTTTCTCCAGTTATTAAAGAATTGCCACGGCGTTTACGTCGTGAGAACTTTGCAAGAAATTACAAACAGCTTCAGCCGCAATTTGCGTAATAACTGTTCTAAAAAATATCTGTTTTGCATTAGCAAAAGAACTTGCCGCTCAAAAATACTGAACGCGCAAAACTAAAACAAAAATGTTATCGAATTTCTTTTGCTTCGTGCGGCAATCCTTTGTTTGTAGAGAATCTATTAGATGCTTTTATTGTTGTATCGCGGAATGCATCATAACTATCCGGCATGTCTTTGAGATTTACGATATCGGAATAAATGCCGGTGCGGCAGTCGCCGGAATAAAGTTTCGGATCGCCCAATTCAAAAATAGATTCCCGGCAAAAATTTACAGACACAACATTTCCGTTTGCCGGCGGTTGAAAATCTTCGACGGGCAATTGCAATTGTTCGTAAACATCGTGCATAAAAATTGCCCAGATAGGAAGCGCCGCCCGTGCACCTTGTCCGTAATCTCCGGAAAAAGAAATTCTGTGATCATCAAAACCAACCCAGGTACCGCCGGTTAACTGCGGCGTAAATCCGATAAACCATGCATCCGCATATTCCTGAGTTGTGCCGGTCTTGCCGGCAGCCGGTCTTTGAAAATTATATCTGTATCGTGCGGCAACTCCGGTCCCTTCATCAATTGCCGAACGCATCATATCCGTTACAATGTACGCAGTCTCTTCGGGGATTGCTTCGCTTGCAAGCGAATTAAATTTATCTATCAAAATTCCGTCTTTGTCTTCAATCTTCATTATCGAAATCGGTTCGTTGTAAATTCCTTTGTTGGCAAGCGTTGCGAATGCGCTTGTCATTTCAAGCGGAGTAACAAGCGAAGTGCCCAATGAAATTGAAGGATACAATTCAAGTTTACTTTTGATGCCCATCTTTTCTGCAAACCTTCCGATCTTCCAGAGCGGCGCATAATCATCGACAATCAAACGTGCCGCAATTAAATTGATCGAATACATCAATCCTTGCCGGAGTGTTTTAAATCCGCCGGTCGAAAAATCAAAATTTTGCGGACTCCATCCGTTGTAATCAAATCGCTCATTAAGGAGCGGGTACGCCGGATAAAAGCCGTTATCGATTGCAACAGCGTAAACAATCGGTTTAAACGACGAACCGGGCTGGCGGTGGATTTGTGTAGTGTGATTCAACCCGTACAAAAATTTTTGATTGCGCCCGCCGACCATCGCTTTTATCTCGCCGGTTTTAGAATCGAGCACAACAAAGCCAACTTCAATTTTTCCGCCGGTTTTTTTAACGGAATCAATAAAAGCACGATTACGCGAGAGGCGGTTATATATTATTTTTTTCTCTTCGGCACCAGCTGCACTTCGGTATTCTTCTCTTCCCTTTATTGCTTTATCAACCAAATCTTTCAGCACGGTTTGATAATTATCCCACTTAAAAAATTTATCGAATTGTTTCTGAAATTCGTTTATGTGAAGTTCAACAGCTTTGTTTGCGATGCGCTGCATGCGGCTGTCGAGACTCGTGTAAATATTTAATCCATCCTGATATAAATCGAATCCGTATTTTGATGAGAGCTTCTCCATCCGCTGACGGATATATTCAAGGAAGTGCGGTGCAATTGTTCCGCGGATTCCTTCTTCAATTCTTTTGTACGATAATTTTATCGGCTCGAGTTTCAATCTCTCACATTGTTCTTCGCTTAAATATCCTTCGTCAGCCATATTATTTAGTACAACGTTTCTTCTTCTAAAAGCGTTATCGTATCTTTCAAAAGGATCGTAATAAACCCACGATTTGAGAAGAGCCACGAGCACTCCGGCTTCGGTAACTGTAAGGTCTTTCACATCTTTATCGAAATAAATTTTTGCCGCCATCTGAATTCCGTAAGCGCCGTGCCCGAACCATGATATGTTGAAATACATTTCAAGTATTTCTTGTTTGGTGTAAGTTTTTTCGATCTGTACTGCAGTAATCCACTCTCTAATTTTTCTAACAACTGTGTCAAATATTGTTTCGTCTTTGATTTTCAATTCATATAAATTTTTTGCAAGCTGCTGCGTAATTGTGCTTGCGCCTTCGCGCCGGAAAAGGAAAATATTTTTCAGCATCGCTTTAATAAATCTTTCGACATCAACTCCCCAGTGATCGTAAAATTTTTTGTCTTCGGTAGCAATCAAAGCATTTATAACATGCGCCGGTATGCTGTCGATACTAACTTCGACGCGGTTCTGTTTGAAGAATTGCCCGATCAGTTCGCCATCCGCACTGTAAACATTGCTTGCCAATTGCGGTTTGGGATTTTCCAATTGTTCCAATGAAGGAAGTCCTTCAAAAACATAGAGCATGAGAAGTGCGATTGCCGCCGTCGCAATCAAACCTGATATGATCAAAAAATATCTGAGCGTTTTATTTTTTTTCTTTGGAGTTTTATTCTGCAAAGAAGGAGTTTGATTTTTAATCATTTTGGTCCCATTCAATAATCTCGAATGATTCTATAAATTTTCCGTAACAAGGTTTATCGAGCCAGGTTCCGAGGTTTACGTAAAAACCGTCATTGAATTTTTCAAAGCTTCTGATGTGGGAGTGGCCGAATATAACGTAATCGTAACCGGAATTAATTTTTTGTTTTGCAGTTTCAAACAGCCCGTCGCCGGTTCCGTAATTTTTGTGTGCCGTATAATCACGACTTTTTTTGCTTGTGGAACTCGCAATCTTTACACCAATATCGGGATGAATAGTTGAATACAATCTCTGCAAAATTTTATTCCGCATAAATTTTTTCAGAATGTTATAACCGGTATCGTTCTGCACAAGTCCGTCGCCATGCCCGATAAAAAAATTTTTGCCGTTCAACAAGAATTCTTCTGCATCGTGATAAAGAAGCACACCGATTTCCTTTTCGAAAAAATCTTTGTGAAGAAAATCATGGTTGCCGATGAAGTAGTGAATTTTCTTTCCGCTTTCCGAGAAATAAGCAAGCGCGGCGAGCGTTTTGAAAAATCCTTTTTGAACTACACGTTTGTATTCGAACCAGTAATCAAAAAGATCACCGATTATAAAAAGTTCATCGCAGTTATCTTTTGCAAACGAAAGAAAATCCACAAGCCTCTTCTCTTTCACGCTCTCAATTTCTTTGCTTTGCAAACCAAGATGAATATCTGAAATGAAAAAATATGTTTTATTGTTTGTCATCTGTTATCGTTCTTTTTAACAAATTCCGCCAACAGCCATTTATCGGGGTCAAACAGAATTTCAGACGGCTTCTGTTTTGTTATCAGCAAAATCCTTTCTTCTTTTTGATCTACATAAAAAGTTTTTGCTTCGTTGCCGCCGTCTTGAAAAATTATTTTAATATCGAGCGGAAATTTATAAATATCGTAGCCCTTTTGTAACTGTTCGAGAAAAATTTCTACGGTAAAGTTATCACTTTCTTTCTTCACCGACCAATCATAGTCCGCTTCAATAATTCCTTCGCCCTTGTAAATCCACTGATCAAAAAAGAATTTCAACTTTTTGCCGGAGATTTTCTCGCAGATGTTTTTGAAATCTTCCGTGTCTGCATTTTTGTACTTATAAGTTTCAAAATAGTTCCGGATGATTTCAAAGAAAGCAGAATCACCGACTTCTTTGCGAAGCATGTGTAAAACCCACGCACCTTTATCATATACAAGTCTTGTGAAAAGCTGATCGCCGGGACTGTACAAAGTGCCGCTCGAAAATTTTGCGAACTTTGGAATCAGTGTTGTTTGGAGTGCTTCAAATCCGCTCTGCATTTCCCAGTAGAGCGCTTCCGAATAAGTAGCAAAGCCTTCATTCAGCCAAATATCTTTCCATGTTTTCGGACTTACGGCATTGCCCCACCAGCTGTGTGCAAGTTCATGAATAATCATATCGCGGAAAAGTTTCATGCCGGAAAGATAGCGGGTGCCGATGCCGGTTATTGTTTGATTCTCCATTGCGCCAAGCCGCCAGCCGAATTCCGCAATACTATATTTTTCTTTTGCAAAAGGATAACTGCCAAAAAGTTTTTCGAACGTGTTTAAATAATTTTTGTGATCGGAAAAATCTTTCATAGCTTCGTTAAAATTTTCGGGCAATGCATAGTAAGCTAATTCAACCGAATCTTTACTCATCGAAAAATATTTTTCGCTTTTGGATTTGTACTGCGCAGAATAAACGGCAACCAAATAAGTAGATATCGGATAAAAAGTTTTCCAGTGAAAGGTTTTTTTATTCCCTTCTATTTTTGTCTCAACAAGTTTTCCGTTCGAAAGAGAAGTGTACATTGAATCGTTAGTAATAAAAATATCGGTGAGCGCTTTATCATCCGGCAGATCGATGCACGGAAACCACGTTGATGCAAAGACCGGCTCGTTGAGAGTGTAAATCATGTAACCGTTTTTCACCTTGTCAAAATTGAACGAACCGAATCCAAGACTTTTGGGCTTCCCTTCATATTTTATTTTTACCGTAACTGTTTCGGGTAAAACAGAAACTGTACTTACACTCAAATTTGTTTCCGTCCTTTTGTAACCGGTTTTTGTTCCATCCATAGTAAGCAAATTAATTTTCATGTTGTCGTAAAAATTCAGGTCAATATTTCTTTGGCTTTTATCGTTAACTTTTATTTTGATTGCAGCTTCGCCCTTGATTTCCGAGAGTTCGGGCAGTAGTTCAATTTTTATGTCGTAGTGCAACACATCAAACGCACGCTGCGTCTTCGGGTTGTACTCCTCGATAAATTCTTCGTCAACATCGTTAACAAGCGAATTAATCGAAAACAATTCCGAAGGTTTATCAATCAGATAAGTCAAATATTTTATGCGCGGATAGATGAAAAGAAATCCGGCGATTAACAGAATCAATAAAACTGCCGATGATACAATTATTATTTTTTTTGTTTTGGAAGACATCTACGTTGACCGCTCTATGTTGCATTCAAACTTAATAATTTCATTAATTGCCAATCAATTCATAATTAGATATTTTTCAATGTGTTTGTCACAAACTTTACTCCGGCATTTAATAAGTTATTTGAATTTCTTTGCTTACAACAGAAAAGTTTAGGACAGTAATGTTCACAAGAAACAGATGAGGATAAAAATGGCATACGCGGGTTCAACGATTCTTAGAAAAACTTTAACGATGATTTTAGCCGGTGGTCAAGGCGAAAGACTTTTTCCATTGACTAAAGACAGAACAAAACCTTCCGTTCCTTTTGGAGGCAAGTACAGAATTATCGATTTCACTTTATCTAATTGTTTGAATTCAGGATTACGGCGCATTTATGTGCTTACACAGTACAAATCGGATTCGCTCAACAGACATTTGTACGAAGCGTGGAGTATTTTCAATCCCGAACTCGGCGAATTTATTTATTCGATTCCTCCGCAGTTGAAGACAAGCAACAATTGGTATCTCGGCACGGCAAATGCAATCCAGCAGAATTTCAACTTGATTGAAGACGATAGTTTCGAATGGCTATTAATTCTTTCGGGCGATCATATCTACAAAATGGATTACCTGAAGATGATTCAGTACCACATAGAAAAAAAAGCTCACTTAACAATTTCAAGCATCGCGGTTCCAAAGTCGCAAGCTTCAAGATTCGGCGTAATTGAAATTGATGAGAATTACAAAGTAAAATCATTTATCGAGAAACCTAAAAACCCTCCTTTAATTCCCGGTAAAGAAGATTTTTCTTTTGTGAATATGGGAATTTATATTTTCAACGTTGCCGCTCTCAAAGAAGCATTCTCAAAAACTGAAGAAGGCAAAACCGGCAATCATGATTTCGGAAAAGATATTATTCCTTACATGTTGAAGAACGGATACAGCATTCAAGCATACCGTTTTGTTGATGAAAATAAAAAAGAAGAACCGTACTGGATTGATGTTGGAACAATAGACAGCTTCTACGCCGCGAGCATGGATTTAATCAAAGTCAGCCCGCACTTTAATTTGTATGATTACAGCTGGCCCCTCCGCACTCAACAGCGGCAATTTCCGCCGGCAAAAACTGTTTCGCACGAAGGCGAGCGCGTTGGACGCGCATTCAATTCTCTTATCTCCGACGGAACAATTATCTCCGGCGGTCTCGTTGAAAGATCAATCGTAGGCTTCAACGTAAAAGTGAACAGCTACACTTACATTACAGATTCTATCATTATGGATAACTGCAACATCGGTCGGCACGCGCGAATTAGAAGAGCTATCATTGATAAAAATGTAACTATCCCTGAAGGTTTTGAAATCGGGTTCGATTCCGAAACAGATAAAAAAAGATTTACGGTTTCCGATACCGGTATTGTTGTGATTCCGAAGAATTATATTTTTAAATAGGTCTCATTTCCAGTAACCGAAGTGAGAGAATCTTTACCCTTAGTGTCTTTGTGGCAAGATTTTTTTCTCTGCCGCTAAGACTCGAAGACACAAAGCAAAAACCACTTTTGAAACAAACATCATTAACATGAATCCCCTTCTCGAAGACAAATTAAATAATCTGCCGGCACTGCCGGGCATTTATCAATTTAAAAATGATAAAGGGAAAGTTATTTATGTCGGCAAGGCAAAGAACTTGCGCAGCCGCGTTCGTTCGTATTTTCAGAACCGTCTCGATAATGCAAAAACTTCCGCACTCGTTTCAAAAATTGAAGACCTCGAATTAATTGTAACCGACAGCGAGATCGAAGCGCTCGTTCTCGAAAATAATTTAATCAAAGAACTCAAGCCGCGCTACAATGTAAACCTCAAAGACGATAAATCATTTCCGTACATCAAAGTTACAAACGAACCCTTTCCGCAAATTTATCCGACAAGAAATATTGTAAAAGACGGCGCGAGATATTTCGGTCCTTACACAGAAGTAAAAACAATGAAGACTTCTCTCCGTCTCATCAACAAAATTTTTAAAATCAGAAGCTGCAAACTCGATTTGACGGAAGAATCAATCGAGAAGAAAAAATTTAAAGTCTGTTTGGATTATCACATAAAAAAATGCGAGGGACCGTGCGAAGGATTGGTTTCGGCGCTTCGCTACAATGAAATGGTAAACCAAGTTGTAAAAGTGCTACGCGGCAAAACTGATGATCTGATTGAAGAATTAGAAACGGAAATGAACAGTGCTTCCGCAAATCTTGAATTTGAAAAAGCGGCGGAACTGCGCGATAGGATTGAGCAATTGCAAGTCTATTCATCGAAACAAAAAATTATTTCGAACGATCTCGAAGACCGTGATATCATCAGCGCGGCATACGAAGGGAAAGATGCGTCAACAACAATTCTTAACATCAGAAACGGAAAGCTTGTCGGCAAGCGCCAGTTAAATCTTACAACCGAAGAAAACGAAGATGCAAGCCGCATCTATTCTGCAATAATTAGATTTTATTACAACGAGTACGTTGAAGTACCGAAAGAAATAGTTATCGAAACGGAGCCTGAAGATTCCGAAACATTAATTGAATGGCTCAACACGAAAGCCGTTAAGAAATGCAAGTTTGTTATTCCGCAAAAGCAGAGCGAAGCAAAATCACTTTTGATGATGTGCAAACAGAATGCACAGTTACAGTTGAAAGAAATCCAACTGCAGAAGATGAAGAAAGAAGGAAACGTGCCGTATGTTTTATCGGCACTGCAAAGAGATTTGCGTTTGAAAAGTCTGCCGCGGAAAATAGAATGTTTTGACAACTCAAATCTGCAAGGCACCGATGCGGTTGCCAGCATGGTTGTTTTTGTTGACGGCAAACCGAAAAAAAGTTTGTACAGAAAATTTATAATAAGAACGGTAGAAGGACCGGATGACTTTGCAAGCATGCGCGAAATTATTCAGCGGCGCTATTCAAAAGTGATTGAAGAAAATGATACGATGCCCGACTTAATTATGGTTGACGGCGGCAAAGGTCAGTTATCGAGTGCCATCGAATCGCTCGAATCGCTCGGTCTAAAAAATTTTCAGATCATCGGGTTGGCGAAAAGATTGGAAGAAGTTTTCTTGCCCGGTGATTCCGAGCCGCAGTCAATTCCGAAAACATCATCGAGCTTAAAACTACTGCAGCATTTGAGAGACGAAGCCCACCGGTTTGCAATTACATTCCACCGCGAGCGTAGAAGCAAGAGAACTTTTACAACAGAGCTTCTCGAAATAAAAGGGATCGGCGAAAAAGTTGCACTAAAACTTTTGACGGAATTCAAAAGCCTCGAAGAAATTAAGAAAGCGTCTTTGGAAGATTTGGCGAAAGTAATCGGCGAGGCAAAAGCAAAGCTGGTGGTTGAACATTTTAATGCGGTGCAGAGCGTTTTATAATTTCATGAACATATCCACAGAAACACCGATCTCTTTGATGATTGCTTTAACAGTGCCTTTGCGAATAGTTTTGCCTCTGTAATGAGGAACCGGAATTGCTTTTCCATCTTCATCTCTAACCCATAATTCGTGCGACCCTTTACCTTGACGATAGAATCTAAAGCCACACTTCTTCAATCGTCTTACAATATCTTGATACGATAACTCGGTCAGTCTTGGCATTACGCCACTCCAATTGGGAACGGGAAAGTCATGCGGATATTTTTTGTTAAATCAAATTCGTTAAAACCGAGAGATTCATTTCTCTCTTTTCGATATTCAAAAATCATTTTGGCAACATCAATGCAATTAAAAACAGCTTCTTCAACTGTGTCGCCCTCTGCAAAAGCACCTTGGATGCCCGGGATTCTTGCTATAAATCCGTCATCATTTTTTTCTATTTCTATTGATGCCATGATCGCTTTTGATTTTTTCATTTCGTTCCCCTTGCAGTTCTTCTTTCGGTACAAAGATAATATATTCAGCCCTTCTTAAAAAACTAATTTAACTTACACTTAATAGTTCTGCTTGCATAATTTCTACAAATTAAAATGCCAGACTTACTGACCACCCAAGTTA
>JACOUS010000007.1 GCA_016177735.1 Ignavibacteriales bacterium
GACAAACTTTAGATACTTTCTCATCAGAGTTAAATGGTTTTCTTTATCGTTATAATTATCAACGTCGCCATGGATCATTAAATTACTTGACTCCTTTAGATCGTTTACGTGCTGTTACCGAATTGCTGAAGTAATACACTTCGGCGGAAAGAGAAGGGGTCGGGGGATGAGTTCAAATATTCGTATCAAGTGTACAATTCTTCGTTATCGCGGTCTTCATCTTCGGAAACAGTGAACATACTGCTCAACATATCTTTGAATTGCAGACCGAACTCGATTTGATGTTTGCTCAGCAGAGAATTTTCCGCAAGTCCGTGCAGTGCAAATTCCATCATCAATAATTTGTAAGCAGTATCTTCGCCCGGAATAAATTTTTCAATCAATTCTTTTAAACCAGGCACACTCAAAAGGAGTTTTTGGTATTCCTCGTTTGTTAAATTGTTTGGAAGACTTAGTTGATTTCCTTTTGCGAACCAATTAGTAATTTCTTGATACGGATTTAGATCGTGCGCGCGTTTTATTTTATCCGGACTCGGGAAGTGGTGGGCGAACTGTGTTTTAATCGCTTTGCTGATAAGTATATGTGCAACTTTAACCGGACCCTCTTGCTCGCCTTCGTAAACAAGTTCAACTTTGCCGGTGATAGAAGGAATGATTCCGATAAAATCAGAAATTCTTACAGTAGTTTCTTTTTCGTTATTAATGATTATTCTGCGCTCGGCTGTACTCACAATATTTTCGTAAGCAGAAATTGTTAAACGCGCCGAGACTCCGCTTTTCATATCAACAAATTCGCTGCTGCGTGCTTCGAAGGCAACTTGCTCAATCAAGTTTTTGATGAAGTCCGGCACGCAAATTTTCTTTGTTTGTTCGTCGGTTAATTTTGCTTCTTGCTCGGTAATTTTTCTCGAGATGATGATTGTCTTCGGGTAGTGTGTTAATATCTGCGAATCAATTCTGTCTTTTAAAGGGGTAACTATAGAACCGCGGTTTGTGTAATCTTCCGGGTTTGCGGTGAAAACAAATTGAACATCGAGCGGCAGGCGAATTTTGAATCCTCTGATCTGCACGTCTTTTTCTTGCAGAATATTGAACAGTGCAACTTGAATTCTCGCTTGCAAATCCGGCAGTTCGTTAATTACAAAAATTGAACGGTGCGAACGCGGTATCAATCCGAAATGTATCACGCGCTCATCGGAATAGTGAAGTTTGAGCGATGCGGCTTTTATCGGGTCAACATCGCCGATTAAATCTGCAATTGTTACATCGGGCGTTGCAAGTTTTTCCGTGTAGCGTTCGCTTTTGTGAATCCATGTAATCGGTGTTTCGTCATTCATCTCTTCCAATTTATCTTTGCCGTATCTCGAAAGGGGATGAAACGGATCGTCATTCACTTCTGAATCTTCGATGATCGGAATATATTCATCGAGAAGATTGATCATCAAACGCGCAATTTTTGTTTTTGCCTGTCCGCGCAATCCAAGCAAAATTATGTTGTGCCGGGAAAGAATTGCAGTTTGAATATCGGGTATAACTGTTTCATCATAACCGATAATTTCTTCAAATGGATTTATGTTTCTCTTCAGAAGATCAATTAAATTTTTCCTCATCTCTTCTTTAACGGAGATTGATTTATAACCGGCTTTTTTCAACTCGCCGAAAGTTTTTATTGATTCAAAATTTTTCAGCATGGTTATCCTTTAATAAATAGATTAGTTACTAAGCTGCACAATGTGGGGCGCTTATATTTTATTCTTTAATCTCTTACAAGACGCAAAGAACGTATTGTATAACTAAATAGCCCCGACATTTTCCGTGTAAACGGAATCCCGCTTCGCGGTGATGTTCCGGGGGATAAAAAACAAAAACACTATTTGGCTCTAGCCGTAATTTTAAGTCCAATATGTGACTAAAGTCGGAAATTTTTTTTTTTTAGTTAGAGCCCGCGATCTAAAGATCGTGGCAATTATAATTTTTCTTGCTCATGGCTTTCGCCGAAGCTTGTTTCACAAATACTACACTGCTTAACTTCAATCGGTTAAAAGAATCTTTGGAAAACTTACCTCACCATCTTTCTTCTGTTGCGAACGAAATCTTCAAACAGATACTCGCCGAGATTTGTTAAACTGCTGTAATATGCTCTGCCTTGGTTTACTTTTGTAAACTCGCGTACAAACTGCTGAAGATACGGGTCGCGTGCAATCATAAATGTTGTAATTGTGATTCCGAGTTTGCGGCATTGCGCGGCTCTATCCAAAGTTTTGTTAACAATTTTCCGGTCGAGCCCGAAACTGTTTTTGTAATAACGTGCACCTTCTTTTAAGCAAGTCGGTTTGCCGTCGGTAATCATAAAAATTTGTTTGTTCTTGTTTTTCTTTCTTCGGAGTAAATCCATTGCAAGTTCCAAACCGGCTACTGTATTTGTGTGGTAGGGTCCGACTTCGAGATACGGAATATCTTTTATCTCGATGGGCAATGCATCGTTTCCGAAAACAATTATATCGAGTGTATCTTTTGTGAACTGAGTTGTAATTAATTCCGCGAGAGCCATCGCAACTTTTTTTGCCGGAGTGATTCTGTCTTCGCCGTAAAGAATCATGGAGTGGGAAACATCAATCATCAAAACTGTTGACGATGAAGTTTTGTATTCACGTTCTTCGATTTCCAAATCTTCTTCAGTTAGTTTAAAATCTTTTATGCCGTGTTGTATTTGAGAATTTTTGATCGATGCAGTCATATCGATTTGTTCGAACGAATCTCCGAATTGAAAGCCGCGCCGGTCCGAAGTTTTTTCATCGCCTTCTCCGGCAAACGGAGTTTGATGATTTCCTTTGCCGGTTTTTTTCAATTTGCCGAAAATTTCTTCGAGCGATCTTCTGCGGATTTCTTGTTCCGATTTTGCCGTCATTAAAAAAGAACCCGGCGAGTTTTCATTCTCTTTGAGATAGCCTTTGTCTTTCAGCTCTTGAATGAAATCGCCCATTCCAAAATTATCGCTGGTCAAATTGTATTTGCGGTCGAGCTCGTTCAAAATTCTTAAAGCTTCGGCAACATCGCCGGAAGTGAAGTTCAACAATTGCATAAAAATGTTGAGAAGTTTTTCGAAAGGACTGCCGCCGTTTAAAGAGGGAATGAAATTTGTGAATCTATAACCGATCATCGTGCACTTTTTTTACTGTTAAACTGAAAAGCTGTCGTAAAAGTTCGTTTGAAATTTGACGCACTGCAAGATTATAACCTCTGCCAAACTTCAATAAAATTCGTTACATTTGAACGACTTAAATTATCCCGTTGGGTTTCATCAATAATTGCAATGGTGGAGTTGGATCTCTCAAAACAATATATTATTCAATCAATCATATCAGCGGCAAACAGCCTCCGGCTCAGTTCGGAAAAAATTGAAACGGTGGCAATTCTCCGCGAACGATTAAACAGTGCCGAAAATCTTTCCGATGAAATAAAAAATTTTAAAAAGGTAACGGAACTTTCAAAACTTGGAATTAAATTAGGCGAGCTTCAAATTTTTATTGAGAGCGGAAAGATAGATTTTGCAAAACTATCGGATAAATTTAAGGAACACAGCTACGGTTTGGTGCGTGAACTGAATTATGTTCTCGATGTTGTTACACCGCAAATGATGCGCGGTATTTTTCAGAAGTTCGAAAATGAAATTATTAATGTTGATTTGACAAAACGGAATGCCGACGAGAACGGCGAAGCATTGGCTTCCGCAAGAACATCGAACATTCCGAAACGCTCCCGTGCCGATGAATTGAAAGAAGCGCTGATATTCGAAGAGTTGAACAAAGATAACGGTTTCAACTTCGAAAACTTCGAAGAAAAAGTTTTAAGACCGGTAAAAGAATTGGATGCCTTTTTGAACAGAGTTCAGAAATATGATTTCACCGAAAACGAAATTACCGGTTACATAAAAATAATGAATGAGAACGGGGAGTTTTCTCAAAAAGTAGGGTTCGAAATTTTGTCGAGTATGCATAAAATTTTTGCAAGCGGACTCGAATTAATCAATAACAAAAAAATTGCACCGAGCCCGAACGTTGTTGATTCACTGCGCGCATGTTTAATTGTAGTTGTTGCCGTAGTTCGCGGCAAAGAAGTTGACATCACGAACTATTTAACTCGTGCCGAAAATTTCGGCAAATCTATTCAGCAAAATAAAAAGGTTGTGTGATGGAAATTTATGCTGTAATAATGGCGGGTGGAGTCGGTTCAAGATTCTGGCCCCGAAGCAAAGAAAAAAAACCGAAACAACTTATCCGCATCTTCGGAGACAACACGATGATCCAGGATACGGTTAAAAGGCTTGACGGCTTGGTGAAAAAGGAAAATATTTTTGTCATCACAAATAAAATTCAAAAACTCCGTGTTATTGAACAGCTTCCCGAAGTTCCCAAAGAAAATATTATTGATGAACCGTTCGGCAAAAACACTGCTGCGTGCATCGGTCTTGCTTCTGTTTTGATCAAACCCAAAAATAACGAAGCAGTTATAATTACTCTGCCGTCCGATCACTTAATTCAAGATGAAGACGGATTTAGAAATTGTCTTTCGAGTGCTGCTAAGTTTGCATTCGATTCGAAAGGACTTGTTACAATCGGCATAACGCCGAACAGACCCGAAACCGGCTACGGTTATATCCAGTTTGATGAAAACAATGTTGAAAAAAATATTTATAAAGTTCTCACCTTTGCGGAAAAACCGAACGTTGCAACTGCACGCAGATTTTTAGAGAGCGGCGACTTCCTTTGGAACTCCGGTATTTTTATTTGGCGCACAGATGTAATCTTGGAACAGATCAAAAAATTTCTGCCCGATCTTTACGATGGGTTGACAAAAATTGAAAAGGCTGCCGGCACAAATGATTTTGAAAAAGAACTTGTACAAGTTTACGGACAGCTAAAAAGTGTTTCGATTGATTACGGCGTGATGGAAAAATCCGATATTGTTTATTTGACGAAAGCAGATTTTTACTGGAACGATGTAGGCAACTGGGATGCCGTTTACGAAATATCGGAGAAGAATGAAGAGGGGAATGCAATTGTTGGCGATGTTTACGCGACGAATACGTTCGGCTCGTACATTTTTTCTCCGCGGAAATTTTCTGCAGTGATCGGTGTTGAAAATTTAATCGTGATAAATACGAATGAATCGCTGTTGATTTGCCATCGCAACAATGCCCAGGATGTACGGCAAGTTGTTGATTATCTTAAAATGAATAAACGAACCGAGCTTGTCTGATGAAAAAAGCCGTTACCGAAGATGAAATTGTTAAGTTAATCAAGAACGGAGCGAGTGAAGTACATCTGACCAAAGATGATATTTTAACTCCGCTTGCAATTGATAGAATTCGCTCTGCCGGTTTGCAAATTATTCGGGGCGGAAACAGCGCGCAAACTTTTTCGAGCCAGTCGAAAAAAATTGTTATCGGCTCCGACCATACCGGTGTGAAGGCGAAAAAAATATTGGTTGAATGGCTGAAATCAAAAAGTTGTGAAGTTCTCGATATCGGCACGTACAATGAAGACTCGGTTGATTATCCGGACATCGCATTTAATGCAGCGAGCAGAGTTGCGAATAAAGAATTTGATTATGGAATTTTAATTGATGCAACCGGAATTCCATCGGCAATTACCGCGAACAAAATTCCCGGCATTCGCGCCGCAACTTGTTACAATGAATTTTCTGCAAAGAGTTCGCGCGAACACAACAATGCAAACGTACTAGTGCTCGGTGCAAAATCTTTGGGCGAGGAAACGATTAAATCCGTGACAGATGTTTGGCTCAATTCAAATTTTTTGGGCGATCGTCACCAGCGCCGCCTCGATAAAATTACTGCGATTGAGCAGAAGTATTCGAAGAATGAAATGTGATATTGAGTAGATGTTAAGTTGTAACACACCCTTCGTCCCCCCTTGTACATGTGGAACTTTTTTTTTGTTAACGACAAAATATGAGACGTGAGAAAAAGCTTTGCAGGCAATCATTTTACTTAACAAAAAATATTTTAAAAGCGTGGCAATTTCCCCTCTTGAGAGGGGAAACGAGAAGGGGTGTGTTATTTATTTCTTTGGCTATCAGTTAACTAAGGAATGCCATTGACTATAGTTAACACAAATCCCAAATCAAATTTTGTCAATTCATTTGCCTTCACTAAATTTGTCCACAAAAATTTGAGTTAGCTGCTTGTATATTGAAAAGTCACGCTTCGAATCGATAGAACATTTAGAACACAACATACACCTAATCAAAGTTTATTCACCATCAATTGCCCGTTCGGCAAAGCCCGGACAGTTTTGCAACATAAAAGTGAGTGATACTGATTTCCCATTGCTGCGAAGACCGTTCAGCATCTGCAATGTTGAAGGCGAGCATATTTTTTTCATGTTCGATATTCACGGCGAGGGGACACTTCTGCTTGCAACAAAAAAAGCCGGCGATGAACTTGATATTCTCGGTCCACTCGGCAACGGGTTTGATTCCAACGGTGATTATCAAACTGCCGTCATTGTTGCCGGGGGTCTGGGTGCTGCGCCGTTTCCTTTTCTAACAAAAAGATTGCCGGCTGATAAAAATATTTATTCGCTTGTCGGGGGACGTTCGCTTCATCAAGTAATAAAGTGGGGTTTGAAAAATATTCATGTTTCCACCGATGACGGCTCCGAAGGTTTTAAAGGAACAATTGTCGAACTCTTCAAAACAAAGATAGATGAACTTGACGGTAAAAAAATTAGAGTGTTTGGATGCGGACCGAACCCGATGCTGAAAGCACTGCAAGAATTAAGTATCGAAAATAATTTTGACTGCCAGATTTCCGTTGAATGTGCGATGGCGTGCGGCTTCGGAATTTGCCAGGGATGCCCGATTGAAAATGCAGACGGCGGCGGCTATTCTTTGGTCTGCAAAGATGGTCCCGTCTTCGATGCAAAGAAGGTGAAGCTATGAGCAATGTAGAACTTTCAGTGAAGATCGGCAGTTTGGAATTGAAGAACCCGGTTTTGCTTGCATCGGGAACGGTTGGCTACGGAAACGAAATAGCACAGTACACCGATTTGAGCAAACTTGGCGGCATTGTTACAAAATCTTTATCGCTCAAACCGCGTAAAGGAAATCCTCCTCAAAGAATTGTTGAAACTCCTTCGGGTATGTTGAATGCAATCGGTTTGGCAAATGTTGGTGTCGAAGTTTTTGTAAAAGAAAAAATTCCTTTTCTGAAAGAACTGAACACAACATTAATCTGCAACATTGCCGCAAGCAGTATCGAAGAGTATGTTGAGTGTACGAAAATTTTGGACGGCGAAGATGCAATTCAAGCTTTTGAAATAAATGTCTCGTGTCCGAATGTGAAAGAAGGCGGTCTGGAATTTGGGAATGATGTCAATGCAGTCGGCAGAATTACCGAAAAAGTGCGTGCGGTTACTAAAAAAACTTTGATAATAAAATTATCCCCGAACGTTTCGCGGATTTCTGATTTTGCCAAAGTTGTGAAAGAAGAAGGCGGGGATGCAGTTTCGGCAATCAATACTTTGGTGGGGACATCGTTTAATATTTTTACGCGCAAGCCGAAAATTAAAAATATAACCGGCGGGCTTTCGGGTCCGGCGATTAAACCGGTTGCGCTTGCAAAAGTTTTGGAGATTAGCAGAAATGTTGATATCCCGATAATTGGTATCGGCGGAATTATGAACTGGAAAGATGCCGCAGAATTTATTATTGCCGGTGCAGCTGCAGTGCAGCTTGGCACGATAAATTTTATAAATCCAAACGCCGGTGTTGAAATTGTTGAAGGCTTGAAAACTTTTTGCGAGCAAACTTCCGTAAATAAAATTTCAGAATTAACAGCTTCGTATCAACTCTAACAATGGATTTACAATCCGCACTTAACAAAATTTATTCGATGCACCAATTCGATATCAAACTCGGATTGGAACGCATCGAAAGTTTTCTGGATTACCTCGGCAATCCTCACAAAGGATTGAAATATTTCCATGTTGCCGGTTCAAACGGAAAGGGAAGTACTGCTTCGTTCATTGCAAGTATTTTGATGGAAGCCGGCTATAAAGTTGGGCTTTACACTTCGCCGCATCTTGTAAAATTTAATGAGCGGATAAGAATTAACGGCAAAGAAATCGAAGACGATTTTATCGCGCAGTTTATAAATTCGAACAACGATTTTATCGATAAACATCAACCGACATTTTTCGAAATAACAACAGCACTTGCGTTCCAATATTTTCAAACTCACAAACCCGATTACGTAGTTTTGGAAACCGGTTTGGGCGGCAGACTCGATGCAACAAATGTAGTTATTCCGCTTGTGTCCGTAATTACTTCGATTAGTTACGAGCACACAAATATTTTAGGTGATTCAATAAAAAAGATTGCCGGGGAAAAAGCCGGGATAATTAAAAGCGGTGTTCCGGTAATTACCGGCAAGATGCCCGATGAAGCACTTGATGTCATTAAATTGAAGTCGGATGAGACGAAGTCTGTATTCCATTCTTTTAGTGAATTCGTAAATGAACATGATTCGCATGTAGAAGTTTTGTTAAAAGGGAAAAAGTATAATTTATATTCGTCCGGTTTACGCGGCAAACATCAATTGAGAAATGCGGCAGCTGCTGTTAAAACTGTTACTGAAGCAATTGGTTTGGATGATTCTTTCGTTTTCAACAGAGGATTAAAAAATGTTGCGGCGAATACCGGAATTCAATGCCGTTATGAAATTTATAATGAATCGCCCGGAGTGATTTTTGATTCTGCGCATAATCCGGAAGGCGTTGAGGCATTCATCCGCGAATTTTCGAAAGAGTATAAAAATTATGATGACTGCTCATTAATCTTTGGTGCGATGAAAGATAAAGATATCGAAGCGATGCTCGGTTTGCTTGCGCGCTGTTTCAAAAAAGTTTACGTAACGCAGATTAGCTACGAAAGATCGGCATCTGTTGATGAACTTATTAAAATTGCAGAGAAATCGGGATTGACAGCAATTTCGCTGGCAAGTCCGGAGTTGATGATCGAAGAGTTTGTCCAAAAGGGAAATAATGAGTGCCTTGTTGTGCTCGGGAGTATCTATTTGCTGGGAGAAATAAAATTGAAACTCGGCAAAAAAAATCTTGACAAATTGAAATGAGCGAACTAATTTTCAGTCGTGCCTCAATAATCTTCAGCACTAACTAATTAATCACATAATCAAATTATTTCAAGAATCCCCATTTTGTAACCGACTTAAAAAATTTTTAATCATATCATAATACACAGGATATATTTATGCCGATGGACATTTCAGAATTGCAATCTAAAAAAATTGTTGATCTCTTCAAGATTGCAAAGGAATTTGGACTTGCAGGTTATAGCGACCTCAGAAAGCAAGAACTTATTTTCAAAATTTTAGAAGCACAATCACAAAAAGACGGGCTCACTTTTTCCAAAGGTGTGCTTGAAGTGCTTGCCGATGGATACGGATTTCTCCGTTCGGCAGATTATAATTATTTGCCGTCTCCGGATGATATTTATGTTTCGCCCTCTCAAATAAAAAGATTCAGTTTGCGTACCGGTGATTTTGTCAGCGGTCAGGTTCGTCCCCCAAAAGAAGGGGAACGTTTCTTTGCATTGCTTCGTGTTGAAGCCGTGAATGGCAAAGACCCCGAAGCGATCCGCGAAAGAACCTTGTTTGATAACTTGACTCCGATTTATCCCACGAAGAGATTGAAATTGGAATCAGCACCCGGCGAACATTCGATGAGAATTATGGATCTACTTTCGCCAATTGGAAAAGGGCAGAGAGGTTTGATCGTTTCTCCTCCGAAAGCCGGTAAAACAATATTGCTTCAAAAAATTGCAAACTCGATTACAAGAAATCATCCCGAAGTAAAAATCATAATGCTTTTAATTGATGAAAGACCCGAAGAAGTAACCGACATGCAGCGTTCGGTTCAAGCAGAAGTAATCAGCTCGACATTTGATGAACCGGCAGACCGCCACGTGCAAGTTGCAAACATGGTTAGCGAAAAAGCAAAACGAATGGTTGAAGCCGGCGATGATGTTGTAATTCTTCTTGATAGTATTACAAGATTGGCGCGCGCACACAACACTGTAATTCCTCACAGCGGTAGAATTCTTTCCGGTGGTGTTGATGCAAACGCTCTCCACAAACCGAAAAGATTTTTCGGCTCTGCGCGTAACACCGAAGACGGCGGAAGCTTAACTATTATTGCAACTGCTTTGATTGACACCGGCAGCCGCATGGACGAAGTTATCTTCGAAGAATTCAAAGGTACCGGCAATATGGAACTTGTGCTCGATAGAAATCTTGCCGATAAGAGAATTTTCCCGGCAATTGATCTTAATAAATCGGGAACAAGAAAGGAAGAGTTGTTATTAAAAGAGGAAGAATTAAACAAGGTTTGGATATTGAGAAAATTGCTTGCTGAATTTGATCCGACAGAAGCCATGGAATTTATTTTAGATAGGATGAAAGGTACCAGAAACAATAAAGAATTTCTTATCAGCATGAACAGCTAATATGGTTTGCAAAAATTCGTTTGCTCTAATATGGTTGTCAATTCTTTTTTATTTCTCGCCGGGAATCAATTCGATTTATTCTCAAGAGGATAAGCCTAATTCTATTAACAGGCAGAGGATTTTAATAGAAAAAAATGTTCTGCCTTCGGATTCATCGTTTATTTATTATGTTTCCTTCCGTGTGCCGTACGAACAATTGATTTTTGTTAAAAGAGGAGAAGGATTTACCGGCGGACTAAAATTAGATCTCGAATTGAAAGATGATCAAAATATTGTTCAAAGATATTCCGCTTCAAAAGCAGTTAATGTGGCTAATTATGAATTGACGGCTTCTCCCGAAAATTATCTTCAAGGCATTATCAGTTTTAAGTATGCCGGAAAGGATTTTAATATTTATCCGTTGCTTTCAATCGATAACACGGAAATATCTGTCCAGCTCGATTCAATTCATTTTAATAAAGGGAAGATATTTAGAAACGGTGTACTCAATCCGTTAATTGTTGCGAAAGCCAATTCTTCGTGCTCGAACGGGCAATTATTTTCGTTAGTGAATTATCAAAATACAATTCCTTTTGTGCAGCAAAATTATTCTCTGATTGTTCCCATCGCTGATGATTCTGCCGGGAATTTCAAAGTGAAAATTGAACAAGAAAAAAAAATAATTTACGAAGCCCCTTTAGAGGCGGCAGATTTATCCGGCTTGCAAATTGGGGAATGCAATAATTCTATTTCACTGAGTGAATCTTCTTCCGGCAAAAATTATAAATATTATCTACTGCCGGATTTTAATTCGCAGCTCGATGAAGGAAATACACGAATTGTAATTCTGCAAAACGATAAAGAACTTGCCGACTTTAACATGCGTGTTGTTTGGCATGATAAACCATCAACGTTGATGAACCCGGAATTAGCAATCGGACTGCTTGAATACATTACAGATAAAGCGAAAGTAAAAAGTTTATTGAAAGGGAGCTCCGACAAATATTACGGCAATCTCGTAAAATTTTGGACGGAAACTTTTCCCGGAAAGAAATTTGCTTACAACAAACTTATGGCTGAGTTCTACGAACGAGCAGATTATGCACAAAAAAATTTCTCTTCGATAAATATTCCCAACGGCGCAAAATCCGACCGGGGAAGAATTTATATTATGTACGGTCAACCCGATGATGTAAGAAGAGATTACTCGATGGATAAGAAAGTTCTTGAGATTTGGAATTACAGCGACCTCAAAAAAGAGTTTGTTTTTGCCGACGACACCGGATTGGGCAATTATAAATTGAGTACCGAATGATGCGACTTGCTTTCACATGCGGCGATATTAACGGAATTGGTCCTGAAATCTGCATTAAAGCATTCAATGAAATTTATTCATCAAAGAAGCGAACGATTTTTTTCCTCTGCCCTCAAAAGGTTTTTTACAACACGCTAAAAATAGTTAAGCCGCAATTCGAGTTTGTGGTTGCAAAAAAAAATATTCCGGCTGATTCCGGCAAAAAAGTTGTAGTTGTCGATATCGGAAATTATGAGAGTAAGTACGGGGTCCCTACCAAAGAATCGGGACAAGCATCTTTTAAATCGATCTACTATGCTGTTGATTTAGTCAAACAAAATTATGCCGATGCGTTAATCACTGCACCGATTTCCAAAACAGCTTTCACCAAAGCGAAAATTAATTTCCCCGGGCACACCGAATTACTTGCACTGTTGACCAATTCAAAAAAATATCAAATGTTTTTTTTATCGCGGCAGATGAAAGCGGCACTTGCAACAATTCATGAGCCGATCGGCAGAGTTCCGAAATTAATTACGAAAGCGAGAATCAAAACATCAATCGAAATTTTGCGGTTGAGTTTGATTTATGATTTCAAAATTGCGAAACCGAAAATTGCCGTACTCGGCTTGAACCCGCACGCCGGTGAAGAAGGAAATATAGGCAAAGAAGAAGTGAATATTATCAAACCGGTAATTGATGAATTTACAAATGTTGAGGGACCGTTCGTGCCGGACGCTTTTTTCGGAAAACATTCTTACAAAAATTTTGATGCCGTACTGGGAATGTATCACGATCAGGTTTTAATTCCTTTCAAGATGTTTAATTTTAGCAAAGGCGTTAATTTTACGGCGGGTCTGCCAATTATCCGTACATCGCCCGACCACGGCACGGGTTACGATATTGCAGGCAAAGGAATTGCCAATGCCGAAAGTATTATCGAAGCAGTCAAATGGGCGGAATTAATTTTCAGAAATAGAAATTGTTGAGAATCAATGCTGATAATTAATCATGTCGATTTCAGTTATCCGAATCAACCGGTATTTCAGGATTTGAATTTGCAGGTTGAGCAAGGCGAGTTTGTCTATTTGATCGGCAAAAGCGGAATCGGGAAAACTACTTTATTGCAGATGATTTACATGGACCGCATTCCGCAATCAGGTTATGTTCAAATGGGTGATTATTCATCCGAAACTATCCGACCGAAAGACCTTCCTTTTTTAAGAAGAAAACTCGGAATTATTTTTCAGGATTTTCAACTTCTGCCCGATAGAAATGTTTATGATAATCTCGCGTTTGTTTTGCAAGTAACGGGAACGCCGTCACGGATGATGAAGAGGAAAGTTATTCATGCGCTTACCGAAGTTGGGCTTGCACACAAACAAAAAAATATGCCGGATGAACTTTCCGGCGGCGAGAAACAGCGCGTTGCAATTGCGCGGGCAATTATTAATGAACCGTTTCTTGTTCTGGCTGATGAACCGACCGGCAATCTTGATCCCGAAACTGCCGATGAAATTGTCGAGATATTAAAAAAGATTAACTCGCGTGGCACTTCCGTAATATTTGCAACTCACAATTACGATCTCGTCAGAAAATTCGAAGCAAAAATAATACGACTTGAAAACGGAAAAGCAGTAAAAGTTTTACTCAAGAAAAAAGAAAATTAATTACCTTATTTTCTCAAGAAAGGTTTTAAATTGTGGCTAAAGCCGGCGGCTTGTGTGTCCGGCAATCCACGAGCTGAAGCTCGTGGCAATTAAAACATAGCGTAATTTTTTTAGTTGTCGAATTGCCGCGACTTTTAAGTGGAATAAGTGAGTAAAAAAGTAGCGGTTCTAACCGCAATTAATAAATCCATTCCAACAAAAGCCAATAACCAATTAATAGAAAATAAAAACCACGAGCTAAAGCTCGCGGCAATTTTTAAGAGTTGCAGAACCTAAATTAATTACAGCTCACGCCGAGTTTCGAAAGAATTTGATTTGTTACGTCATTAATATGTTGTGTGCCGTCAACATCAATTACCGCCGCTTTGGTTTTGTAAAAATCAAAAACCGGTGCGGTTGTTTGATGATAAACTTCGAGCCGGTGCTTTATAACGCTTTCGTCATCGTCTCTGCGTTTGTAGTAACTGTTTACCGAGCCGCAGACCGGGCATTTATAATTTTCGGTTACTTCGTCTTTTACTACAATATTTCCGCATTTACTGCAAACCATACGGTTCGATAATCTTTGAATGATGACGTTATCATCCGCATCGAGTTTTATTAAGAAGAGTGATTCGTTTTTCAAGCTTTCGAAAATTTTCTCGAGTATTTCAGCTTGTGCAATTGTGCGCGGGAAGCCGTCAAGTATAAATCCGCTTTTGCATTTTTGATCGTGCAGAGTTTGTTTTACAATTTCACCCATAATGCTGTCTGGCACAAGTTCACCGTGTTCAACAATTTCTTTGGCTTTCTTTCCAACTTCTGTTTGATTCTTAATTGCTTCTCGTAAAATATCGCCGGTCGAAATGTGTGGTATGTTTAATTTAGCAGATAAAATTTTTGCTTGAGTTCCTTTGCCAACACCCGGTGAGCCGAATATTATTATTTGCATAGGTCAATTAGAAATGTTGTTAAATTTTGTACAAGAAAATTAATTAGAAATGGTTTTATAGCCAAACTTAAATTCTAAAATTAATTTAGACCGGTTCTCTTCTTAGCGAAAAAAATTTCGAGCAGAGATTTTGATTCTTCTTGATAAATTCCCGAATAAACATTCGGATGGTGATTGTATTTCCCGCTTTCTAAAATATTGAAGAGGGAACCGCACGCACCGAACTTGGGCTCGAAAGTACCGAAATAAATATTTCGTATTCGAGCAAGCAGAATTGCACCGGAACACATTACACACGGCTCGACTGTAACATACAAATCGCATTCGTCTAAAAATTTTGTCTGCAGATGATTTGCGGCGGCAGTAATTGCAAGCATTTCGGCATGTGCTGTCGGGTCTTTCAACATTTCTGTTTGATTGTATCCGCGCCCGATAATTTTGTTGTTGTGCACTACAACAGCGCCAACCGGAACTTCATTCTGCTCAAGTGCTTTCTCTGCTTCATGAAGTGCAGAGTACATGTATTTATAAACGTGTTCTTCGAAAAGCATTTTCCACAAAATAATGATGTCTAATTTTTTTCTAACTCTACGTTCTTCACTCTGCATTCTATGTTCGAAAAGAAGTACGCCCGGAGGGAGTCGAACCCCCAACCGTTGGTTCCGAAGACCAATGCTCTATCCGATTGAGCTACGGGCGCAGTTAATTCTGTTTCAAAATTATTTCTAAAAAATTTTATAAACAACTTATGTGGAAATAAAATCGAGATAAACTTTGGATTGATACTCAAACGAGAATTTCGGATTGTTGATGATGTTGTCCATCAGGTGAGTAACTTTTTTGGCATCATTTATTTCGGCGGATAAAACTTCATTTAAGTTTTCGAGGGAATAGAAAAGGGAAGTTGTCTGAAAATCTTTTTTTGTTTTAAATGACTCGTGTAACAACAAAGGGATTTTTAATCCGAAAGACAAATTGAAATTGCCGGAGATTTGATCATTCCGATAAGTGTTAAACCTCGGTACGGAAGGATGGAGAAGCGGCATGATGAAATTGCAAGCATTCACATAGCTTAAAAATGTGTCCCAGTTAACATATTCATCAAACAGAACAAAATGCGGGCTGAGATTTTTTTCTTCCAAAAGTTTTCTAACTTTTTCACCATCGGGATTTTTCGCTTCACCCAGCAATATAAATTTTACTCTGCTGTTTATGTTTATCGCATCGAGCTGTTCAATCAATCCCAAGTAATCGCGTTTAAGGAAATCGATTTTGCCCGGCACACAAATCCAAATTTCATTGGCTGACTTATTCACCGGAATATTTTTGTGCGGCGGAAAAAAGACCGGGTACAAACTTTTGATGTTGTAGTTTGATAGATGGGGATTAGCATCAATCAGATAATCGTTCAGTACAAAATATTTTTTTATTCTCGATGAAATGATCCTCTGGTTTATACTTTGTTTTAGTTTATCGGCATAGTGGATGATGCCTATTATTTCTATTCCTCTATTGGCAATCAAACAGAAATTGCGCACTAGCGGACCGGATGCAGAATTAACTATTACTGTATGGATGTTGTGCTCATTCAAATAAACAACAATGTCACGAACAATTTCGAGATCATGGAAAAATTTTTTAGATGGAGTGAAAAATTTGCTGAAAAATTTGCCGGTGAAAATTTTTAATCTTTCTTCGAGTTTCGAGTTTACAATTAGGTGAGTTTCGATTGAAGCAAACTGTAAAGTTTTTAATTGGCTGTAAAGTAATTCGTCGTGCGAGTCTCCGAATTCAATTAGTGCCGCCCTATGAGGTAAAGCCATTTATTGCTGTTGTTTTATGAATAAAAATATTTGTTGATTTATTTAAGCGGGTCCTTTTGCAATTAACTGTACACAAAATATGACAGTGCTTAATAAAATCAAAGAGGGCAGACTATATCCTCGCAAAAAAGGTTTCTATTTCACCGAAATGTTCTGTGGAGTGATTATATGTTTCCAGTTTTAAATCCTCTTTGTGGGGAAAGCTTTGCATGTATTGTTTGGTAAAAAGTAAATACTCGCTGCTCGGTATATTATTCTTTAACAGAAGGTGTGCAACAATAACACCTTTGCCGTATAATTTGTTAAATTTTTTTATTTCGATCAGATTTATCTCATCAGCATGCACAATGAATTTTAGCGTTAGATTACTGATTGCTTTGCACGCTCCGCATTCGCATTCTATCTTGTTGTTCAACTGTTCAATTTTTTTATGGAACTGTTCTAAAATTTTTTTTGATTCGTTATAAAATTGCCGCGGTTCAATTGTTTCGCCGAATTGGTAAAATATTATTGCATCGCCTTCTATTTCGGAGATATCCATTTTCAGCGTGTTCGTTTCAATAATTGATTCAAGCAGTGCGGCAATTATTTCTTGCCCGTGAGTAATCTCGGTTTCATTAACGAACTTACTGAAGCCGCTGATATCCGGTATGTAAAGCGTTGCCGTCACTTTTTGTACCTTATCTTTTGTAATTGATTTTACGGAAACTAAATGTAAATAAAACAGTGCGGGCTGTTGATATAATCAGCAGCCCATAACAAAAGTCTTTTGACAAAGAGTTTATTTTTTTTAAGCGCCGGCACTAACAACAGCTGCTGATGGTTTACATAGAAAACCAAGAACCACACCGTATAGTAAATGTCCAACCAGACTTGCCATTGCCATCATTAATGAGCCTGAAAATAATCCAGCAGCAAAGGTACCGCCGTTCATTGTGCTCATCATCGGCATTACCATTATCTGAGCCATTAACCACGGAATGACACTGAACATCATTCCGCTTTTAAAATTCGGTTCTCTCTTTGAAAAAGGGAGAAAAAAAAATGCGTAAAGGATTGCTAATATAATTCCAACCATAAAGTGTGCAAGCCAGCCAATAATTATTGGCGCTCCCATTGTTCCGGCTAACATTTTGGGGATATCCATTTCAAAGCCCATTAAAGGTGCCATAAATGTGAATGCTGTCATTACTACTGTTGCGGTTATGCCGGCAAATATTGCTGATGGAATTGATAGTTTTACTGTCATATTTACTCCTATTGTTTGTTAATAATTTTGTGAGAATAATTAACCGGAGCGGTCCATGAGCTTTTCAAACTTTTTATTGTGTGTAGCCTCAGTTTGAACTTAAGTGAAATTGCAATTTTATTGTTTCCGAGTCAATATCTTTATTAAAAATTTTACTTGACTTCGTAGTATACTACTGATATTATATTTACAACAGCGAAGAGGTACGGCATGGAACAGTACAAATACAAGGTCGGCGAGATTTCAAAAATTGCCGGGATGAATACGGAAACTTTGCGTTATTATGAAATGATAAAACTTATGCCGAAGCCGAAGAGGAAAGAATCTCATTACCGCTACTATGACGAAATAGATTTGAGAAGACTCCTTTTCATAAGACGAGCAAAAGAACTTGGCTTCACTTTGAATGAGATTAAAGAACTATTGAATCTCAGAATTGAATCGAGTGCAACTTGCGGAGACGTTAAACATCTTGCAGAACACAAACTTAAAGACATTGAAAAGCGAATTGATGATTTAATGAACATTAAAAAAGTTTTATCAAAACTTATTAATCAATGTGTGTGTGAAGAAATATCAACTGAAGAGTGCCCGATTCTCGAAGTCATTGATTCCCAAAATTAACGGCTAAAGGAGGTGAGATAGAATGAAACGAAGACTTGCAATAATTCTGGGGATACTTGCAACGGCAGTAAGTATTTTTGGTTTTACAGCATCAAACTCAACACAAAAAATTTCCGAATGCCCGTTGCGAGGTACTCCGGAATGTCCCGAATATCCAGCTTGTTGTAAATAGTGTATAGTTTAAAGGGAGGTTGGCTTAATTTCCAACCTCTTTGAATATCATAAATAATTTTAGAGTGATTTGTTATGAAAGCAAAAACTCGAATAGAATTTATTTTTGTTTTTGCATTAGCTGCTGTTTCGCTTCAAGCTCAAGGTCCTCCAATTTTTACAGACTCTCCAATTTTATTGGGACTTGAGGGAAGCGGTTTAAGAACTTTTGGGAAGTTGAGTTCAACAGAAGTCGGGAAAACATATACTCAAATATTTGCTTTGCCGTATAATGTGACTGCCGACTTTCAGGTTGGTGCTGTCCAACCGTATCTCTTCAATTTTCCAAAATCAGGTAATGATCAATCGGGATGGGGTAACCTATCTGTTTTTGGTAAATATTCTGTCATTCAAATTGATGCGAAAGCAAAAACTTTTAGAGGACTTTTAAAATTTACCCAAACATTTTCTACGGGTTCATCTAACTTTAGTAATAACAGCATCACAACATCACAATTCGCATTTGTATCCGGCTTCGTAACAACACAATATGGATTATATGCTTCGGTTGGTTATTCTTTTATATCCGATGATATGCCGGATAATTTGAACTACGATTTTGCTTTTGGTTATCCTTTGCTGCCGCAAAAATATCCGCCTTTTCAGTTGAACTCATATTTAGAATTTAACGGCTCATATTTCTTTGATACTAATGCACATATTTTGTTTATAACACCCGGAATTCAATTTATTGGGTCAAGTAATTTTTTGATAGAAGCCGGACTGCAGTTACCGCTGATTAATGTTGGGACGGACGAATTAAAATATAACCTTTTAGCCGGTGCAAGATTTTTATTTTATTAAACCATCGGTAGGAGTATAAAATGAGCAAAAGAACATACTACATATTATTGCTTTTCTTATTAGGTTACTTCGTGACTGAAGCGCAAACTAATGAAATAAAAGTAAGAGTTGACGGGTTATCTTGTCCGTTCTGCGCTTACACCCTTGAGAAAAAAATTAAAGAAACCGGGGTTGTTGAAAAATTAAATATTGACTTCGATGAGGGTATTATGTTTCTGAATCTTAAAGAAGGAGCAAAAATATCGGATGAAGTAATAAAGAGAAAAGTTGAAGAAGCTGGGTTTACTGTTAGGAAAATAATCAGGCAAAATTCAGAGGAACAAAATCTCAAGTAAACCGGATTGAGTTTCATGATAAAGTAAAATATCTACACGGAGGATTTTATGAAGACAAATAAATTATTCAGGAATAGTGCTATTGTTACGGCAGTGTTGGCATCATTCTGTTGCATTACCCCGGTGCTGGCTGTGCTGGGCGGATTAAGCGGCGCTGCATCAACATTTTCCTTCCTTGAACCTTTGCGCCCGTATTTGATAATCTTCACGGTAGTTGTTCTTGGTTTTGCTTTTTATAATGCCTACAAATCCCAAAAGCAAAATGAAATTAATTGTGACTGCGAAGAAGAAAATACAAAGTATAAAAATTTTCTAAACTCTAAAACATTTTTGTGGATAGTTACGGTCGTTGTGGTTGTTTTGATAACGTTCCCGTACTATTCAAAAGTATTTTTCCCGGTTGTTCAAAACAAAGTGCATGCAAACTCAAATCAAATTACCCAAGCAAAAATAGAAATTGAAGGGATGAGCTGCCCGACTTGCGAGCAATCGATTAATTATGCACTTAAATCTGAAAAAGGTGTGTTGGGCGCAGAGTCGTCGTACAAAACCGGCATTGCTTATGTGAAATATGATGACACAAAAGTGAAACCCGAGCAATTAAAAAAAGCTATCGAAGAAAAAGTCGGTTATAAAGTCGCCTCGGTAAAAACGGTCAACGGAAACAAAAATAAATAGGAGACAGAAACATGCCGAAACAAACTATTAAATTTGAAATCAGCGGGATGACTTGTGAACATTGTGCTAAAACTATAGAGCACAAATTCGAAGGCAAAGAAGGAATACTTTTCAAATCAATAAGCTACGGTGAAAAGAAAGGCGAGTTTGAATTTGATCAGCAGAAAATTTCGCAAGAAGAAATTATTGATATTATCAACTCAACCGGTCGTTACAAAGTTGTAAATGAAATTAAAGGAGAAAATCATTACGGCAGCAAATATGATTTGATAATTATCGGTGGAGGTTCTGCCGCGTTTGCCGCGGCAATTAAAGCAAGCGAACTTGAGAAAAAGGTTTTGATGATTAATGCCGGGCTGCCGATTGGCGGCACTTGTGTGAATGTCGGTTGTGTGCCTTCAAAAACTTTAATAAGAGCCGCAGAACAATTTCATATTTCTAATCACCCAAATTTTGCCGCAATAAAACCCGGCAAAAATCAAATTGATTTCAGCGAAGTAATCAATCAAAAATCCGAATTGGTTAACAGCTTACGGCAGCAAAAATATATTGATGTGGTGAAAGATGATTCCAACGTAACTATAATTGAAGGGAGTGCGCATCTTATCGATCAGAACACAGTTGAAACCGGCAATCAAAAATTTACTGCAGAAAAAATTTTAATTGCAGCCGGTTCAAGTACCTATGTTCCTAATATTCCCGGATTGGAAGAAACAGGCTATTTAACAAACGAAACAATTTACTATCTAAAAGAATTGCCCGAACACTTGATAGTGATCGGTGGAAGATATATCGCACTTGAAAATGCGCAGTTGTTTGCCCGTCTCGGTTCAAAAGTTACAATACTACAGCGTTCGTTTAGAATTATTCCGGACGAGATGCCGGATGTGACGGAATCGTTAAAAGAATATTTGGAAGCTGAAGGAATTGAAATTAAAACCGGTGCTAAAATAAAATCGGTAGAAAAAAGAAACGGCAAGATTTTCATAAAAGCTTCAGTAAAAGACGAAGATGAGATGATTGAAGGGACTCATATTTTTATTGCCGCCGGAAGGAAGGGGAATACTGCCGGGCTCGGTTTGGAGAATGTTGGAGTTGAACTTCACAAACAAAATTTCATAAAGACCAATGAATATTTACAAACGTCAATTCCAAATATTTATTCTGCCGGGGATGTCACCGGAGAATATTTGTTTGTTTATTCTGCAGCTTATGAAGGTTCGCTTGCTGTAGAAAATATGTTTGGAGAAATTCCGGTTAAAAAAGATTATTCTGTTTTCCCATGGGTTATTTTTACTGACCCTCAGACTGCCGGGGTTGGAATAGATGAAAACGAAGCATATCTAAAAAAAATAAATTACGAGACTTCTATAATTTTGTTGAAAGATATTCCTCGTTCAATTGCGGCAAGAAATACAAAAGGTTTTATAAAACTTATCCGCGACAAAGAAACCGACAAACTTATTGGTGCAAGAATATTGGCTCCCGAGGGTTCCGAACTATTGATGGAAATTTCTTTGGCTATTAAATACGGTATCAAAGTAAAAGAATTGAAACAAATGTTTCATCCGTATTTAACTTTATCGGAAGGAATCAAACTTGCGGCAATCGGTTTCGATAAAGATGTAAAAAAACTTAGCTGCTGTGCGGTTTGAAAATAAAATCACGTTAGTTTTTTTTTGCCGAATTGCCCTCGTATTTTTAATTGAAGGTCAGAAATTTATCCTCGTGGAATGAATTTTCTTATTGTTATGTTTTTATGGAATACTGTTAGCAGCTTCTGAAAAATTAGGCTGCAAAGATTTTCGCAGCCTAATTCGCCGCGGCAAAACACGGTTTCAATTGTTCAATTTATTTTTCAGAAATTTCTATATGTAGAAACGAAAACAGCCGGTCACACTAATATTTTATTCTTAGGAAAATTAAGTGAATGTAAGGATAGTAATCGTAAGTCGTCCTTAAAAAGGGAAAAGTTGTTGATACTAATGAGCATAAAAAGAAGTGAACAGGCAAAAGAAAATATTAAGAGTACACTTTTTTCAATTTTACTACGCTAAAATAAAAAATAACAAAAAAGTTACGTCAGTTATTATGTTATCTATTATAGGCATTTTAATATTTTTCTTAATAAACAACATCATTGACAATAATCATAAACCCGTAACTGCAGAAAATCTATCCTCGTTTGCCGGCGTGACGGTTACACCGGATTCTTCAAAAGAAAACACGATTAAAAAATTTATTGCCGAACAGTTTGCCAAAGGGAGAAAACCAAATCGGCTGATAAAAGAAAAAAGCCCGTACTTACTTCAACACGCTTTTAATCCCGTAGATTGGTATTCGTGGGGAGAGGAAGCTTTTGAAAAAGCACGAAGGGAAGGGAAGCCAATATTTCTCTCGGTTGGTTATTCTACTTGTTATTGGTGCCATGTGATGGAGAGAGAGGTTTTTGAAAATGACAGCATCGCCGGTTTGATGAATAAATATGTAATTGCAATAAAAGTTGATCGGGAGGAAAGACCCGATGTTGATCGTGTTTATATGACAGCGCTACAGGCAATGACCGGCGGAGGCGGTTGGCCGATGTCTATTTTTCTTACGCCGGATTTAAAACCATTTTATGGTGCAACTTATATTCCTCCAAAATCTAATTACGGAAAACCGGGTTTCCCGGAAGTTCTTGAAGCAATTAACGATGTATGGACAAAAAGAAAATTGGAGGTTATACAAAGCGGTACAAATATTACAGAACATATTAAAAATTTTTCTGCAGCGATTGCCTCCGGCACTTACCCGGGTTTAGAGTCCCTCGAAAAAGGTTATCAATCACTTGAAAATAATTATGATGAAAAGAACGGAGGATTTAATAAAACGCCTAAATTTCCGCGCCCGGTTTCAATAAACTTTTTGCTGAGATATTATAAAAGAACGGGAAACGAAAAGGCACTTGAAATGTCTTTGCACACTTTAACCAAAATGGCAGAAGGCGGAATATATGATCACATCGGCGGCGGATTTCACCGTTACGCTACCGATGAATTATGGCGTGTTCCACATTTTGAAAAGATGCTTTATGACCAAGCGCTATTAGTAAATTCTTATCTCGAATCATATCAAATTACTCACAACAAATTTTATGCTGATCTCGCAAAAGATATTTTGGGTTATGTTGAAAGAAATATGACCCGTCCCGGCGGTGGTTTTTATTCCGCAGAAGATGCAGAAAGTTCGATTGATAATCTTCATCCCGGCGAAAAAGAAGAAGGTGCATTTTACACGTGGCATAAAAATGAGATTGATAAAATTCTGGGCACGGTGAATGCAAAAGTATTTAATTTTTACAGCGGTATCGAAAAAGATGGGAATGTGAATCCCATTTCAAACCCACGTAATGGGTTTAAAGATGAAAATATTTTGTACAGAGCTCATTCAATCGAGGAAACCGCAAAAGAATTCTATCTTTCGGAAAAGGATGTTACTTCAATCCTTTCTGTTTCTAGGGAAAAAATATTTTGGGCAAGAGAGCAGAGACCGAAACCACATATTGATGATAAACTTTTAGCCTCATGGAATGGACTTATGATATCGGCTTTTGCAAGAGCATATCAGGTTTTTCACGACGATAGTTATCTATTAATTGCAAACAAAGCTGCAAATTTTTTGATGGATACTTTCTATGATTCGGAAAGCAAACAGTTTTTCCGGCGTTATAGAGATGGGGAAGTCAAATATCCTGCTCATCTGGAAGATTATGCATTTTTAATTCAAGCTCTTATAGATTTGTACGAAGCGGCTTTTGATATAAAATGGATCGAGAAGGCAATAGAATTGACCGCTCAACAGATAAACTTATTCTATGATTATGATGACGGAGGATTTTATGATACAAGCGGAAACGACCCTTCGATAATTATACGAACCAAAGAATTCTATGACGATGCCGAACCAAGCGGCAATTCAATTGCAATTTTAAATTTGCTCAGATTATCGCAAATGACGGATAACGAGCAGTGGAGAAAAATGGCTGAAAAATCATTGAGCTATTTTGGCGGATGGATAAAGCAAGTTCCGCAAGCGATGCCCCAATTATTAGCTGCTCTTGATTTTAGTTTATCAAAACCGAAACAGATAATAATTGCCGGAAGCATTGATGATAACCACACCAAAGAATTGCTCAATGAAGTCCATTCCCATTTTGTTCCTAACAAGATAATTTTGCTTGTAGATAAAAATAACGGGCAAAAAAAAATAGCTTCTTTTATCCCTTTTGTAGAAAGTATTGAAATGATTAATGGTATTGCGACTGCATATATTTGTGAAAATTATGCTTGTAAGCTTCCCACCACAAACACTGATGTTGTAGCGAAATTACTTAATGAAAAATCAAATTAATTTATGAAAGGGGCAGACAATGAAACCAATTAACCTAATAAAATTTTTGGGACTGCTTGCAGCGTTCATAATTTTTGGTACTGCTGCAAAACTTCAGGCACAAGAACATCCTTCGAAAGAGCATCCCAAAAGTGAAGCAACACTAAACCCAGAGGTTCTCGCTAAAGAAATTGAACAATATGTTGAAACAGAAAGCAAAAAGCATGGCGGCTATTTTCCTTATTATGATAAACAAACTAAAACAAAATTAGATCTGAAATTTGACCATGTTCATAAAGGGAATCTTTCCAAAATTGCAGATGGGGTATACTTTGCTTGTTCCGATTTTAAGAGTTCAGACGGGAAAGTTTATGATCTGGATTTTTTTATTAAAGAAACAGATGACGGGTTGAAAGTAACACAGCAAAAACTTCACAAGATAAATGGAAAAGCTCGTTATACATGGTACGAAGAAGATGGCGTTTGGAAATCGAAAGAGAAATGACAAAATCCTGATTGAAGGTATATTTTTATAGCGGCGGAATGCAAAACTGCTGTTCAGCAAAGATTAGTCAAAGCAGTTCTAAGTTCTGCATTCATCATTTTACACTCGGGAAAAGGGTAATTTCCTAAATATTCCTCCAAAGGAGTTATTGTGGAGAACTTAAAACCTCCCCGACTTTGCCGGGGTGCTCTATCCAAATCCAATAATTTTTTTGTACACCCGTAGGGATTCGAACCCCAAACCTTCTGATCCGTAGTCAGATGCTCTATCCAATTGAGCTACGGGTGCATTTTAAATAAAACGTTATATGTAAGAACCCCAAACCTCCCCGACTTTGTCGGGGTGCTCTATCCAAGCTTGTCCCGATCAATCGGGATGAGCTACGGGTGCATTAAATCTTAGTGAGAACATCAAGAAAATTTTCGCAACAAATATACGATTACACATTAAAACTTACAAAAGCAGATTCAATTTATAATCTTGTGTTGCAAATGCAGATAATTTTTTTGAAATTAGCAGCGTAAGTTTCTCTTAATAAAACAAAATATGTTACTCATCATTCAAACCAACATAGCGGAATTTGATATCGAGCCAAATCTACTGCTTTTACGTCCTTGTCCTGATCACTAATTTTTAATTTTCCCCCTACTTACATATTTTTATTTCAACAACAATAGGAGAAACTATGTGCGGCATAGTTGGTTATATTGGTACAAAAAATTGTGTCCCAATTTTGCTCGAAGGTCTAAAAAGATTGGAATATAGAGGATATGATTCCGCCGGTATCGGAATTATAAACTCGACCGAATGCAAAGTAATAAAGACAAAAGGGAAAGTTTCCGAACTCGAGAAACTTGTTAATAAAGAAAATACGGTTTCAAGTCTTGGTATCGGTCACACGCGCTGGGCAACACACGGCGAACCGAGCATTTTAAATGCTCACCCACATGTAAACGAAGACCACACTTTATTTTTAATCCACAACGGCATTATTGAAAATTATGCATCGCTTAAAAAAGGTCTGCAGAGCCAGGGTTATAAATTTGTAAGCGAGACTGATACCGAAGTTTTGGCACATCTCATCGACCGCTATCTCAAATTAAAAAATAATTTATTTCAGGCTGTTCGATATGCGCTAAACGAAGTTGAAGGCACTTACGGAATTGCCGTTATTTATAAAAATGAACCCGATAAAATTATTGCGGCAAAGAAAGGTTCGCCGCTTGTTATCGGGGTGGGCAAGAATGAAAATTTTATTGCTTCGGATGTGAATGCTTTGATTGCTCATACAAGTCAGGTTGTTTATCTCGAAGACGGAGAGATCGCAGAAATATTCCAGGATCATTTTCACGCGAAGACTATTGCTGATGAAAGCATCATAAAAGAGATTCACGAAGTTGACATGAGTGTGGATGAAATCACCAAAGGCGGATATCCTCACTATATGTTGAAAGAAATTATGGAACAGTCCGAGTCGCTTTACAATTCTATGAGAGGCAGACTTCTATTGAAAGAAGGAATTTCAAAACTCGGCGGGTTGCAAGGTTATGAAGATAGAATTGCTAATTCGGAAAGAATAATTATTTCTGCGTGCGGAACTTCATGGCATGCCGGTTTGGTTGGCGAGTATATGCTCGAACAATACACAGGCATTCCGGTTGAAGTTGAATACGCGTCCGAGTTTCGTTACAGGCATCCGGTCATTACACCGAAAGACACAGTAATTTTTATTTCACAAAGCGGTGAAACAGCAGATACACTTGCCGCGATGAAAGAAGCAAAAAAGAAAGGCGCACTTTGCCTCGGTGTTTGTAACGTTGTTGGCAGTTCAATTGCTCGTGAAAGTCAAACCGGTGTTTACATTCACGCCGGACCTGAAATTGGTGTTGCCTCAACGAAAGCATTTACATCACAACTGCTTGTGCTTGCATTGATAACATTATTAATCGCGCGCAGAAAAAATTTAAATCTGCCCGATGGTCAGGAAATTATTCAAGAGCTGCAGACACTCACTTCAAAAGTAGAAACAATTCTAAAACTCAACGATGTTATTGAAAAAATTGCCGGGCAGTACGTTAACAGCAAAAATTTTCTTTATCTCGGAAGAGGTTACAACTTTCCGGTTGCGCTCGAAGGTGCACTAAAGCTGAAAGAAATTTCTTACATACACGCCGAAGGTTATCCGGCGGCAGAAATGAAACACGGTCCCATTGCTTTAATTGATGATAACATGCCGGTTGTTTTTATTGCTATGAAAGATTCCGTTTATGAAAAAGTTGTAAGCAACATCGAAGAAGTTAAAGCACGCAAGGGAAGAATCATTGCAATTGTAAATGAAGATGATAATCAAATAGATAAATTGGTTGATCATGTTATTCGTATTCCGAAAACAATACAGATGTTACAGCCGATACTGAGTGTTATCCCGCTCCAGTTATTGGCATATCACATTGCAGTCAAAAAAGGACTCAATGTTGATCAACCGAGAAATCTCGCTAAAAGCGTTACAGTTGAATAACTAAAAACAGAGGTGTCTTATGTCGCGCAGAAACGTCCTCATAATGGGCGCAGCCGGACGTGATTTTCACAATTTCAACGTCTTCTTTAGAAACAACGATAATTACAATGTCGTTGCTTTCACAGCTACACAAATTCCAAATATCGAAGGAAGAGTTTATCCGTGTGAACTTGCCGGTAAACTTTATCCGAACGGAATTAAGATTTATGATGAATCTCAGCTTACATATCTTATAAAAGAATTGAAAGTTGATGAAGTAGTTTTCTCTTATTCCGATGTTACATTCGAATACGTAATGACGAAAGCTTCTATTGTTAATGCCGCGGGGGCTTCTTTCCGTTTGATGGGTTCGGATGAAACAATGATTAAAAGCACCAAACCGGTTGTATCTGTTCTTGCTGTTCGAACAGGATGCGGAAAATCGCAGACATCAAGAAAAATTGTTAAGCTGCTTCAAGATGCCGGTAAAAAAGTTGTTGCAATTCGTCACCCGATGCCGTACGGCGATCTTGTAAAACAACGCGTACAAAGATTTGCATCTTTTGCCGATCTCGACAAATACGAATGTACAATTGAAGAACGCGAAGAATACGAACCGCACGTTGCACGCGGCGGAGTTATTTACGCCGGTGTTGATTACGAAGCAATTCTGCGCGAAGCAGAAAAAGAAGCCGATGTTATTTTGTGGGACGGCGGCAACAACGATATGTCTTTCTATAAATCCGATGTTACATTCACTGTTGTAGATCCGCACAGACCGGGGCACGAAATGCGTTACTATCCCGGCAACACATCTTTAAGATTAGCAGACGCAGTAATTATCAACAAAGTTGATTCTGCCGATGCTGACGGAATTATTACGGTGAGAAATAATGTTCAGCACGTAAATCCGAATGCAGTAGTTATTGAAGCGGCATCGCCGATTACAGTTGATAAACCTGAATTGATTGCAGACCAGCGCGTGCTTGTTGTTGAAGACGGTCCGACACTCACACACGGCGAAATGAAATACGGCGCCGGTACAGTTATTTCACAAAAACTTGGTGCAAAAGAAATTGTCGATCCGAGACCTTTCACTGTTAAATCGATAACAGATACTTACAAAAAATATCCGAACATCGGCGTATTACTTCCGGCAATGGGGTACGGCGATGATCAAATTCAAGACCTCGAAGAAACGATTAACAAAACCGATTGCGATTCTGTTGTTATCGGAACGCCGATTGACCTCGGCAGAATTTTGAAGATCAACAAACCCTCAACAAGGGTTATGTATGAACTTCAGGAAATCGGTACAAACACTCTTGAATCTGTTTTAAAAGCAAAAGGTCTTTTATGAAAAAAATTGCTGTGGTTGCTTTTGGCGGCAACGCTCTTCAAAGAGGCAACGAAGCCGGAACTATTGAACAGCAAGAACAACATACTTTGGAAACATGCGAAAGATTAATCGGGCTTTTGCGCATTGGTTACGAACTTGTGATTACTCACGGCAATGGTCCGCAAGTCGGCAACATACTTTTGCGCAACGAAGCCGGGTACAATCAATATAAAATTCCCAAAATGCCGTTAGATATTTGTGTAGCCGATTCCCAGGGTGGAATCGGTTACATGATAGACAGACAAATGCGCAATGCACTCAGCAAAACCGAACTCAACAAAAATGTTGTTGCTTTGATTACCGAAGTTCTTGTTGATATCAACGACTCGGCATTCAACACGCCTACAAAACCGATCGGTCCATTTTATATTAAAGAAGAAGCCGATCTGCTTGCAAAAGCAAACGGATGGGTATTTAAAGAAGATCCGCGCAAAAGAGGATGGCGAAAAGTTGTTGCTTCGCCAAAACCGATCGATGTAATTAACAAACAAGTTGTGAAAGACCTTGTCGAAAAAGGGCACATCGTAATTTCTGCCGGCGGCGGCGGTATCCCGGTTTATTATCACGAAGACACAAAATACCTTGAGGCAATCGAAGCAGTGATTGATAAAGATTTGGCAACTGCGCTGCTTGCGCGCGAAATTAATGCAGACAAATTTTTTATCGTTACAGATGTACCGAAAGTGTGTCTGAATTTTAACAAGCCCGATCAAAAAGTTATTGATCATTTAACTGTTGCCGAAGCAAGAAAATATTACAACGAAGGTGAATTTCCAGCCGGCAGTATGGGACCAAAAATTTTAGCGGCAGTCGATTTTGTTGAAAGCACCGGCAAAGAAGCAATTATTACCAACGAAGAAGAAATTGAAAAAGATAATTGCGGAACGAGGATCACTCTCAACTAAACGTTTGAATGTATGATTGCATGAAGTGCATGTGCTGCATGTTTGCACGATGAATGCGGAGCGAATTAAAATTTTTTTATTAGATTAAAGTCATGAGTAAATACACACTCGGCATTTCGGCATACTATCATGATTCTGCGGCATGTTTGTTAAAAGACGGGGAAATTTTTGCCGCGGCTCAGGAAGAAAGATTCACGCGAATCCGGCATGATTCCGCATTCCCGATTAATGCAGTGAAATTTTGTTTGAAGTATGCCGGAATTAATGCCGGTCAAATTTCCGCAGTTGCTTTTTACGATAAGCCGATTATAAAATTCAACAGAATTCTTGAAACGTATTTGAGTTATCCCGGCAAAGGACTTGCATCATTTATGATGGCAATGCCTTTGTGGCTGAAAGAAAAACTCTGGATACCAGATCACATTTCCAAAGCGCTGAATTACAAAGGACAAATTTATTTTCCCGAACATCACGAGTCGCACGCCGCATCTGCATTTTTCCCCTCGCCTTTTGAGCACGCAGCTTTTTTAACGATGGACGGAGTGGGTGAGTGGGCAACTTCTTCATTCGGAACCGGCAACGGAAATCATGTCGAAATAATTTCGGAACTTCACTGGCCTCATTCGCTTGGTTTGCTTTATTCGGCATTCACGTACTTCACCGGTTTCAAAGTTAATTCCGGCGAGTACAAATTAATGGGCTTGGCTCCATACGGCGAACCGAAATACGTTCAAAAAATTTATGATCATTTGATCGATTTGAAAGAAGACGGTTCGTTCAAAATGAACATGGAATACTTCAACTACAACACCGGATTGACGATGACCAACGGAAAGTTCAACGAACTTTTTGGCGGCGAGCCGCGCAAAGCCGAATCAAAACTTACGCAAAGAGAAATGAATCTCGCGCGTTCAGTTCAGGATGTTACCGAAGAAATTATGATACGAATGGCGCGCAATGTTAAAAAAGTTACCGGCGAAAAATATTTGTGTCTTGCCGGCGGCGTTGCTTTAAACTGTGTTGGCAACGGCAGATTGCTGCGCGAAAAAATTTTTGATGATATCTGGATTCAACCGGCGGCTGGAGATGCCGGCGGTGCAATCGGCGCGGCTTATATTGTTCATTATCATTACAACAAAAGCGAGCCGCTTGCAAAGAACGGAAGAGATCATCAAAAGGGTTCATACTTCGGAACGGAATATTCCGATGAAGAGATTGAAAAATTTTTAACTCAGTACAAACTTCCTTTCAAAAAAGTTGATGAAGAAGAATTGGTTGATTTGATTAGCAATTCTATGGTCGAAGAAAAAGTTATCGGATGGTTTCAAGGAAGAATGGAATTTGGACCGCGTGCACTCGGTTCGCGCTCGATTATCGGAGAGGCACGTTCATCCGAAATGCAGAAGAAGATGAATTTGAAAATCAAATACCGGGAAAGTTTCCGTCCGTTTGCGCCGTCTGTACTTGCTGAAAAAGTTAATGAGTGGTTTGAACTCGATCGTGAAAGTCCGTACATGCTGCTTGTTGCCGATGTTAAAAAAGATAAACAAAGAGAAATGACAGCAGAAGAACAAAAACTTTGGGGGATTGAAAAACTAAATATTGTCCGTTCGGAAATTCCGGCAGTAACACACGTTGATTACTCGGCGCGCATCCAAACGGTGCACAAAGATGATAATCCGCTCTATCATAAATTGATTTCGAAGTTCTACGAAAAAACCGGCTGTCCGGTAATTGTGAACACTTCGTTCAATGTACGCGGCGAACCGATCGTTGAATCTCCACTCGATGCTTACAAATGTTTTATGAGAACCGAAATTGATATTTTAGCGCTCGGCAATTTTATTCTTTACAAAAATGAGCAGCCGAAATTTCATGATGATATAGATTGGAAGCAGAAGTATGAGCTGGATTAAAGACGTTGCACATGAATTGAAGGAATTGGATGTCTCGAAAAAAAGTCTGATGAAATTCGGGATGACAGTCGGCGGAATATTTCTTCTATTGGCGCTTCTTTTCATGTACAAAAATATTTTTGAAAATTTCAGAACGGCTCTGCTTGTTATTGGCGCATATCTTTTTATCGGCGGGATTATCTTTCCCGAAAGATTGAAAAGCGTTTACAAAATTTGGATGGGCTTTGCTTTCGCACTTGGCTGGATTGTTTCAAGATTTATTTTGAGCATACTTTTTATTTTTGTGATGACGCCAATAGGATTTATTGCAAAAATATCCGGCAAAAAATTTTTAGATGTACGATGGGAAGAGAAAAAAGATTCGTACTGGATTCCAAAAGAAAACAAAGTTATTGATTACGAAAAAATGTATTAATGAAATGGGAAATGTAAAATGGTAATGTTTGGAACTGCAAATAATAATTTTACCTTTTCCATCTTCCATCTTCCATCTTCCATCTCCCATTTTACATTTTACATATTTGAGTAGTCTTGATACCAAATTTATTTATAAAGCAGAATCTCTAACTTATATTGTGTAGAGATGTTTCGTCCCTTCGGGACTCAACATTTAAAAAATGGGGTAAGTAATGGCGATTAACATGAAAGGCAAAGATCTGATTTCGATTGCAGATCTAACATTGGAAGAAGTTTATGAAATTTTTGATGTTTCAAAAACATTGAAGGAAAAACTTTACACCGGCGAACCGCACCGTTTGCTCGAAGGGAAAACTTTGGGCATGATTTTCGCAAAACCTTCTACACGAACACGCATCTCTTTCGAAGCCGGAATTTATCAGCTCGGCGGTTACGGAATGTATTTTAATCAGAATGATCTTCAGCTCGGCAAAAGTGAAAACGTACACGATACGGCAAAAGTGCTTTCAAGATATTTGAATGGAATTATGATTAGAACTTTTTCGCATCAGGATGTAGTTGACCTCGCGAAGTATGCCTCGATTCCGGTGATTAACGGTTTGACGGATTTGCTGCACCCGTGTCAAGTGCTCGCAGATTTGTTTACAATTCTCGAAAAGAGAAGAAGACTGCAAGGTTTGAAGCTTGCATACATCGGCGACGGAAATAATATGGCGCACAGTCTTCTCAACGGATGTTCAAAAGTTGGAATGGATATTTCGATTGCATCGCCCTCAGGCTACAAACCGTTGAAAGAAATTGTTGAACATGCAGAGAAGAATGCAAAATACATGGGCAGCAAAGTTGAAATTTTGGATGACCCGGTTGCAGCAGTAAAAAATGCAGATATCGTTTACACTGATGTTTGGGCAAGCATGGGGCAAGAAAAAGAAGCCGTGGAGAGAAAGAAAAAATTCGCACCGTTTCAGGTGAACCCCGGATTGGTAAAAAATGCAAAAGATGATTACCTCTTTATGCATTGTTTGCCGGCGCACCGCGGCGATGAAGTTGTTGACGAAATTGCAGATTCTCCAAATTCAATAATTTTTGATGAAGCAGAGAACCGTCTTCATGTACAGAAAGCTGTAATGGCGCTAATAATGTAATTGTAAAGAAGCCATCACGCCAAAGGCGGACAAGTAAATGGCGTCTCTACGTTGTGCAAACAAAAAACAAAAACTCTATGGAAAAATTTGACGGCATTGTTTCTTTACTTATTGCTTGCATCGAGCTTCTCTTTGTTATTAATCTTTTGATATTTGCCGAAAAGAATTCCGTTAACAAGCTTGTGATTGCATTAATCGGACTTCTTTTCGGTTATCAATTTTTTGAAACATTGATCTGCACTTTCAAACTGCAGAATCAATTTATTATTTATCTCGCTTTTTTTGGTATTACATTTATGCCGCCGCTCGGTTTTTATACCGTTCAAAAAATTGTTGGAAACAATTCGAAGAACAACATTTTAATTTTTATCCCGGCATTATTTTTTATCAGTTACTATCCGTTTGTGATTGATCAATTCGCAGTTACAAAGTGTACAGTTCTTTACGCATCGTACCATTATCCTTTGGGACAGTTATACGCAGTATTTTATTACTTGCCGATTCTTTTTTTGATGGTACTGCTGAATAAAAAGTGGGGTGCGGAAACATCGCCGCGTAAAAAATCATTAATCAGAACATTTTTCTTCGGCTATCTCTTTACATTTATTCCGGCTATGATAATTGCGCTCACTGTTCCGTCTTTCATAAATGCGGTTGAAAGTTTACTCTGCAAAATGGCTTTCATTCTTGCCTCATTCTTAACATACTTTTGTTTGAAAAATAAAACAGAGAAGTAATTGATATGTCTGAAACCATTTTAAACATTTATTTGATAATTGATAAAAACTTTGTAACTGCATTTAAAGCAAAGTCATATCAAGCCGACGGCTCAGATGAGGAGAAAATAATTTTTTTAAAATCATGTGCCGTTAATGATTATCAATCTGCCGAAATTTTCAAATCCCCGATAGATAAAAAAAATCAATTCATGCCTTATAAAAGATTTGCGAAGCTCGAAAGACAAGGCATGCAGTTCCAACTGTTCGAAGAAATATTTCAAAAGTTTGAAGTTCCCGAAAATCCCTTGATATGTGTAACGCCGGTTGTTGACGGCAAGATACTCGGCTGAGCCGGGTCATAATTTTGTGTCAGCATCAATTCTTTATTGCATTTGTTACAAGCCACAATTAAATTAACTTAACATTTGGAGAGAGGAAATGCCGCTTTATAAAGAATTTAAAACAATACCGCAGTTATTTAACATAATAACTAAAGATTTCGGGAAAGGGAAAACCAAACCCGCACTCCAGTATAAAATCAATGAGAAGTGGATTAATATTTCGTTTGATCAACTGTATGATGAAACGGAAAGTTTTGCACTGGGACTTGCTTCGCTTGGTGTTAAGCGCGAAGACAAAGTAGCAATCATTGCCGAGAATCGTCCCGAATGGGTTTATTCCGATATGGCAATTTTGGGACTCGGTGCAATTGATGTTCCTCTTTATCCGATCTCTACTTCGGAAACAATCGAATTTATTTTGAACAATTCGGAATCGATAGGAGTTGTTGTATCGAATAAATTTCAATTGAACAAAATTTTAAAAGTGCGGAACGCATGCCGTTATCTAAAATTTATTATTGTGATGAACAGCGGAGATAAAAGCGACGATAAAGATGTTTACTCTTTCGAAGAAATACAATCAAAGGGAAGAGAGTACAAAAAAGCAAATCCTAATTTTTTTGTTGAATCAACCAAACTATGTAACGAAAACCAGTTGTGCACAATTATTTACACATCCGGCACAACCGGCGAGCCGAAAGGCGTTCTGCTGACCCACAAAAATATTGCATCAAACATAAAAGCCGCGCACGAAATATTTTCTATTGATGAAAACGATACTTTTTTATCGTTCCTTCCGCTCTGCCATATTTTTGAAAGAATGGCTGGATATTACACGGCTTTTTCTTGCGGCGGTACAATTGCCTATGCCGAAAGCATAGAAAAAGTTGCAAACAACATGGTTGAAATTAAACCAACAATAATGACCGCAGTGCCGCGTTTGTTTGAGCGCATGTACTCAAAAATAAAACGCAATGTTGAAAGCCAATCAGAAAAGAAACAGAAAATTTTTAACTGGGCTATTGAAATAGGAAAGGAATACCAGCTTGCTAAAAAATCCGGGCAGCCGATGCCGATCTTTTTATCATTGAAACGAAAACTTGCCGATAAATTAGTCTTCGCAAAATTGAAAGAAAAAACGGGCGGCAAACTTAGATTTTTCATATCGGGCGGAGCGGCTCTTGCACGCGAGTATGGAATCTTTTTTGAATCAGCAGGCATATTGATTATTGAAGGTTACGGATTAACGGAATCTTCTCCGGTGATTTCTGCCAACCGTGTGAATGATTATAAATTCGGCACAGTCGGCAAACCATTGCCGGGCGTAGAAGTTAAGATTGCTAAAGACGGAGAAATTCTTGCATACGGTCCAAATATTATGCAAGGCTACTATAAAAATAAAAAAGAAACAGACGAATCAATTAAAGACGGCTGGCTGCATACCGGCGATATCGGAGTTTTTGATGCCGAAGGTTTTTTAATTATCACCGACCGTAAAAAACATCTCTTCAAAACTTCCGGCGGAAAATATATTGCGCCCACTCCAATAGAAAACATGTTCCTCGCAAGCAAGTATATTGATCAGTTTGTATTGATCGGAGATAGAAGAATGTTTCTCAGTGCACTCATTGTGCCGGATTACGAAGCATTAAAAGAATATGCAGATGCAAACCGCATTCAATATAAAGATGTTGACGAACTCGTGAACATGAAACAAATTTATGAATTGCTCGAAGACGAATTGGATCTATTCCAGAAAAAACTTGCGGCTTTCGAGAAGATTAGAAAGTTTGCAATACTCGATAAACCGTTCACAATTGAAGGTGGTGAACTAACTCCTTCTCTCAAAGTTAAGCGCAAAGTAGTTGAAGAAAGATATAAAGAACTAATTGAAGGAATGTACAACAGTCTCGAAGCTTGATATTTTGTTTTTTATTACGATTTTTAGGGTTTAAAAATTAGATTATGCGCCGATGAACAACACGAACGACTACTTTAATATTTTTTTCTCGCTCAACAATCCGTTGATTTATACGTTATTATTCGGAGCGGCGCTCGTTTTATTTACGTTGATGATATTTAAAAAATTTATCAACCCGATCAGAAAAAAATATCAAGCAGAAAAAGAGAATATGATTAAAGAACATTCCAAGATGATGAGTGTGTTCGCAGAATTGGACCCGACTCCGTTAATCAGAATTAATGCTGAAGGAAATGTTGTACAGGCAAACCGGATTTTCCGCAAACTCTCGAGCAGTCATAATTTTCAGGATACCCTCGATAAAAAAATTCAGGAAGAATACGGCATTACTCTCACTGATGTTATCAATAAAAATCTTGAATTCAACACTGTCGTTAAATTCGGCAAGCTGACTTTCTCCGTAAACATAAAAGGGAATAGTGATTTCAAGATTGCCAACATTCACATGATGGATATAACAAAAACAATTTCGTACGAACAAGAAATTGAAGATTACAAAAGCAAACTGCACGGTTTGACCGCACATCTCGAAAACAAATATGAGAAAGAGAAAAAATTCCTGGCGTACGAACTTCACGATGATATCGGACAGAAACTCGTTCTTCTCAAATTGAAATTGTACCAGCTCAGCAGTGAAAAAAGTACAAAACTGCTCGAGGAAGTTGACGATATTTACAATAGAGTTCGTGATATTTCACGTAAACTAAAACCGGCGGTTATTGTTGATCTCGGATTAAAAATTGCACTGCAGACTTTAGTAGCGCGCGTTTCCGAAGATTCGAATGTGCAAGGTTATTTCGGTTATATTGGCGAAGAAACCGAACTCGATCCCGAATTGGAAATATGCATCTACAGAATTTCGCAAGAAGCGATGAACAATATTATGAAACATGCCGATGCTCAAGAATTTGCCGTGCAGATTGTTAACGATGAAAAGAGCATAGACCTGATTATCTCGGATGACGGCAAAGGAATTCCGCCGGACAAACTTACTCCAGACGGTTTACACAAAAGCGGAATTGGAATGCAGACGATGAAAGAAAGGACTGAAAATTTCGACGGAATATTCAAAATCAGTTCGATACAAAACGAAGGCACTACAATCACAGCAAGTTTCCCAAAAATCGGGTCGAAGCATGAAGAACATTCGCATAATTATAGCTGAAGATCATAACATTGTAAGACAAGGTTTGATTAATATACTCGAAGGCTATCCCGATATTTACGTTGTTGCCGAAGCAGACAACGGCGTTAAACTTGTTGATAAATATTTTGAAACGCGTCCCGATGTCGTGTTGAGCGATATCTCGATGCCGCAGATGACCGGTCTTAATGCAGCAAAAAAAATTTTAGATATCGATCCCTCCGCAAAAATTTTATTCCTCTCCATGTACGATTCCGATGAGTATGTTTACAAATGTTACAAACTCGGTGCGCTCGGCTTAATTACAAAAGATGTAATTAAAGGCGAGCTGATAAACGCACTGCGCACCGTTGCTGGTGGCGAAAGATACTTCGTTGGACACACAACCGAAGATCTCGAAATAATAAAAAAGAGATTCGAACAGATAATGAGAAAATCGGGCGGACCAAAATCATCACTTCTAACCGAACGTGAAAAACAAATTCTTCGTTTTGTTGCAAAAGGATTAACAAGCGAAGAAATCGCACAGAAACTTTTTCTTTCCAAAAAAACTATTGATCATCACCGTTCAGCCATCATGGAAAAATTAAATATAAATTCCCTCCCGCAATTCATTAAATACGCTGTAGAATTTTCCAACCCCGATAATAACGGGGAGTGAAATTGTTTTTTGTTGTAGTATGATTTCCAAATTGCCGCGATGTTTACATCGTGGACGGAGTTAGAAAACGAGACTCGCGGTTTTAACCGCAATTAGAAAAAGCAATTCCGGCTAAAGCCGGCGGCTTGTGTGTCCAGCAATCCACGAGCTAAAGCTCGTGGCAATTAAACTGAAAAATAATTTTGAGTAAGAGAGCAGTTTAAAATTGCCACGATGTTTACATCGTGGACGAGATTAAGAAATTAGAATAGCGGTTTTAACCGCAATTCATTATTTGAGTGGAGGGTAAAATGCCATACACTAAAATTTGGATTCATCTCATCTGGTCAACAAAAAATAGAGAGAGGATAATAACAAAAGAAATAAAACCGCTTTTACTCGCACACATAAAAGAAAACGCGAAGAACAAAGGGATACATATTGACGTTGTCAATTGCGTTCAAGATCATATCCATTTGGTTGCTTCATTGGGCAGAGACCAAACAATCGGGAAACTTGTTCAGTTGATAAAAGGCGAATCATCTAATTGGTGTAACAAACAAAAAATTTTGCAGACTAAATTCGAATGGCAAGATGAATATATCGTCGTGTCTGTAAGTCATTCTATGATTAATAAAGTAAGAGAGTATATCAACAATCAAGAAGAGCATCATAAGAGAAAAAGTTTTATGGAAGAGTATGAAGATTTTAAAAATAAATATGGTTTCGAATCAATTGCGGTTAAAGCCGAGTGAATGTTCGTAATTTTGGTTCACGAGCTGAAGCTCGTGGCAATTAAACTGAAAAATAATTTTGAGTAAGAGAGCGGTTTAAAATTGCCACGATGTTTACATCGTGAACGGAGTTCTAAAACGGGATTCGCGGTTTTAACCGCAATTTTATAAATGCAATTCCGGCTAAAGCTCGTGGCAATTAAAAGAAGAAACAAAATTTTTTGTTGTAGTATGATTTTAAAATTGCCACGATGTTTAGAGGCTGTGTGATAATTCAGATTTTTAGAAAAAATGTTTGGATTTCATTTTAAAAATTAAACTAAAATTTGCGTGACACCCTATTTTCACACAGCCTCTTTACATCGTGGACGGAGTTAGAAAACGAGACTCGCGGTTTCAACCGCAATTTTATAAAAGCAATTCCGGCTAAAGCCGGCGGTTAGTTAGTTTCATTATTCCACGAGCTAAAGCTCGTGGCAATTTAGAATCAGTGAAGAAATTTTTTTGCTGTATGATTTTAAAATTGCCACGATGTTTACATCGTGGAAGAAATAAGAAAAGGGAAAAACGGCTTCAGCCGCAATTAAAACCCATTAGTAGTTGTACCGCCCATTGGTACAACTACTATTAAACTCAAAATAATTTTTTATAAAAAATAGTTTCTTTGACTAAAAAATAAATTTAATTTTACGATAATTAGTATGGTACAAATGCTAACTTTAATTGTTACCATTAACTGCACTTTATTAATTAATTATGAGGGTCGTAATGAAAAAACTAAGCCTGTTTTTACTTGCTCTGCTCGTTGCATCTTGTGCAACCGTTTACACTCCCGAATACGGGAAGCTTTTTACAAAAGAAGAAGCCAACACTTTATACGGAAAACCAATCGAATCAATTGCAATGGATGCCAAAACATTCCGTTCTGTTCTTGCCGAAACAAAAAATATTTTAATGTATGCAATTGTTGATGGCGAAATTATTCTTGCCGGCGAAGGAAGAAAAGTTCTTTACCCGGTTGGGAAAAGTATTCCTGAAAAAACAGTGCTGTATGTTGCAAGTAAGAAGGTTGTGCAAGAATTGATTGATAAGATCGGTGCAACGGAAAATGCTCAAATTTTTATAGAGAGAAGGAGCTCAGTAATTTCTATTAGTTATGAAAATTATACGTTAGAGCAAGGGACACCTTGCCCACCGAATTGTTGATGATTTAATATGACTATAGAGTGGTCGATCATTTATTTATCAATGTTTATTTGGCTATTGCCACCATTTAGAAATGTTGGTACTAAATATTTCTTTTTCTTCTTTGTATTTGCCATTGAAGATCCATTAGCGGTTTTTGTTCTAAAAAAAATTCACCTTTTTCATAATATGCTATTCCCGCTATTTACTTTATTTATATTGTATTCGCTTGTTAATAAAAAAAACAAGCGAATACTTCTTATTGTAACGGCAGTATATCTATCGTATATAATTTTATCTTCTGATACTAATTCCCAGCTTGGTTTTTTTCTTAATTCCATTTTACATGTCTATATCTTCGTACTTTTTGTAAGTGATTTTTTAACCTATTTTGATGAACATCATTCAGTAAATCTATTCCTTACGTTATTAGTTTGCTACGAATTTATCGCCGTTTCCAAAAATATTCTTTGGATTCTCGATCTTTCGAAGGGGATTGTAATTTTCTTTGTTAGTCTTTTCATTCAGATATTTCTTGGTATTGCTTTCACAATCTGGAATGTAAATAATTCCCCCAAATTCAAAATAAAGGGGATGGATTTGTAAGTACGAAGTACGATCCGCCGTAGGCGGAACGAATTAAAACAATTCTCTGCTAAACGCCTTTTTTGGTAACCCGAAAAAGGCGTTTTCATTTTTAGTAGTTGTACTAATGCTTTCCGCATTGCCGTTAATTATGTTTTCCTCAGAGAAAGAGAAAAGAAGTTTGACAAATTGTTTGCCGCAATGTTTATGCTGCGGAAGATTGAAAGAATGGAAAACAGCCCCCGTCGGAATTAAAATCAATTCCGGCTAAAACCGGCGGCTTGTGTGTAAGGCAATCCACGAGCTGAAGCTCGAGGCAATTAAAAACACAAATAGAAATTTGTTGAGAGCACAGTTTAAAATTGCCACGACTTTAAAGTCGTGGGATCAGAATAACAAAAAACAGAAGAGCGGTTTTAACCGCAAATAGGTAATAAGAAAATTCGACTAAAGTCGAAATAGATTCAACAAGACAAAACAAAACTAAAGCGTAAAAAAATGTTTAAGAATTTCAAAACATTGTACAACGAGACGGAAAGCAGATCACGTGGTGATTTCTATTCGTTCATCTTTGTGATGCTGATGCTCACCACGCTTTTTGTTGTTTCGTTCTACACACAAATTAATGCACTCATAAAATCCGATTCGGAAAAATTTTGGCTCTATGCATTTATTATGCTGACAAGTTTAATCAGTCTGGCAATTGTATCAGCATTGTTTTTGCACATGCGGAACAATTTGCAGAAGCTGAGTGCGTCGGAAAGTGAAATCAAAAAAAGCGAGAAGCGGCTTTCGCTTATTGTTGAAACTGCCAAAGTCGGTTTAATTGATTGGGACCTTATTGAGAACAAAATTTATTTCTCGCCGATCTTGAAAAACCTTCTCGGCTATCAAGAAAACGAATTAGAAAGTTCGTACGATAAATGGATTGAACTGATTCATCCGCATTCAAGAACGCACGTGCAAAATTTTATAAGCAATCTGCTCAAAAAAGATTCCGGGCACGATTCATTTGAGCACCGCATTCTGCACAAAGACGGCATGTACAGATGGATGCTTATTCACGCACTTGTTATTAAAAACGGGAACAATAAACCGGCGCGGTTAACAATTGCATGCATCGATATTACCGAACAAAGAAACGCACACAACATTCTGGTTAAAGCAAAAGAGTATGCCGAAAATATTATCGACACAATCAAAGAGTCATTAATAGTTATTGATGGAAATTATATTGTTTTATCGGCAAACCGTTCGTTCTATTCGCGGTTCAATCTGAAAAAAGAAGTTGTTGAAAAAAAATTGTTCACCGAAATTTTGAACGGCGTTTTTAACATTCCCAATCTGGTCACAAATTTGAACCGTGTCATTCCGTCGAATCATCACCTCGAAGATTTCCGTTTGGAGATCGAACAATCCGTGTTTGATAAAAAAATACTTCAGTTGAGTGCGAGAAAAATTTACAGTTTGAGCAGTCACTCCGATACAATTCTAATTACAATTCACGATGCAACCGAGAACGAATATGCGCGCCGCTCATTAATTGAATATGCAAAAGAGATAGAGGACTTATACGAAAACGCTCCGGCGGGCTATCACTCGCTTGATGCAGACGGCACATTTATAAGAATAAACAACACCGAATTGAAATTGCTCGGTTATAAACGCGAAGAACTTTTGGGCAAAATTAAATTTCAGGACTTGCTGACCGAAGAGAGCAAAAAAATCTTTGCCGATAAATTCCCGTTATTCAAAAGCCGCGGTTACGTTAATGATGTTGAGTACGATATCACAAAAAAAGACGGTTCGGTGCTGCCGGTTATTATGAATGCCTCCGCAATAAAAGATAACGAAGGAAATCTGCTGATGAGCAGAAGTACAATGTTCAGCAACACGGAAAGAAAAAATCTGTTCGAACAGTTTGAATTCATGAACGATACTCTGTTAAAAAAATCCGAACAATTGGAAATGATTAACAACGAACTTGAAGCCTTCACATATTCTGTATCGCACGATTTGCGCGCACCGCTCCGGCATATCTTTGGTTTTGTTGAACTAATGCAGAAAAGTTCTTTAGGCAGACTCGATGAAAAAAGCGAACGGTACTTAAACATAGTTGCAGAGTCTGCAAAAGACATGGGCAAACTAATCGATGACTTGCTCAATTTATCGAGGGTGAGCAGAGCCTCGCTAAATAAAGCTTCGGTTGATATGAACACAATTGTAGAAAAAGTTTTCAATGATATAAAAATCGGATGGGACAGCCAGAAACTTCAGTTGAACATTCAAAGTTTGCCCACAGTAACTGCAGACCCATCGCTGTTAAATATAGTTTGGGTGAACTTAATCAGTAATGCGGTTAAGTATTCATCGAAGAAAGAAAATCCGAAAATCGAAATTGGGTACACGGTGGGCAATGAGGGGCAAATATTTTTCATTAAAGATAACGGCGCCGGCTTTGATGAGAAATACAAAAACAAGCTGTTCGGCGTATTTCAGCGGCTCCACTCGTCAGGAGAGTTTGAGGGTGTTGGCATAGGTTTGGCAACTGTGAAAAGGATCGTTTCGAGGCACGAAGGTAAAGTATGGGCTGAGGGCAAACCTGGCGAGGGAGCCGTGTTCTATTTCTCTTTGCCGAATTAATTTTTTGGGAGAACCTCTGATGCAAAAGTTTAGTAAAATACTTTTGGTTGAAGACAATCCGAGAGATAGAGAATTAACGCTTACTGCACTTGACGGTAATAATCTTGCAAACGAGATTATTATTTTGCACGACGGCGAAGAAGCGCTCGATTATCTCTACCGCAGAAACGGTTTTTCCGAAAGAGATGGCGGTAATCCTACGGTAATTTTACTTGATATAAAAATGCCGAAGCTCGACGGCATTGAAGTACTGCGCCAGCTTAAAAACGATCCTCAATTAAAACTCATTCCTATTGTAATGCTGACATCTTCCCGTGAAGAAAAAGATTTGATAGAAGCATACCAGCTTGGTGTGAATGCTTACGTAGTTAAACCGGTTGATTTTCAGGAGTTTGTTGAAGCCGTGAAAAATGTTGGTCTCTTTTGGGCAATAATTAACGAAACAGCAATTTAATTTTAGCAGCAAAAAAATGAATATCAATCTTAGAATACTGCACCTTGAAGATAACGATAGGGACGCCGAACTGATTCAATCCAAAATGGAGATGGAAGGTATAACCGGCAATATTATACGTGTCAAAAATAAAAATGAATTTATACAGCAGCTTAAAAATTCTCCTTTCGATTTGATTCTCTCCGATAACACTCTGCCCGATTTCAACGGACTTTCTGCATTGGAAGCTGTAAGAGAAAGGCACAAAAACATACCGTTCATTTTCCTTTCCGGCACTATCAGCGAAAACATTGCAATCAATTCAATGAAGTACGGCGCTACCGATTATGTGCTCAAACATAATATTGATAAGCTCGGTGTAGCAGTTAAACGTGCAGTCAATGAATACCGTCAGAAAGCCGAAATTGAAAGGATGCATAAAGAAATAAAAGAGAGCGAAGAAAGACTGCGCTACGTTAACAAAGCTACGAATGATATTATAATGGATATCGATCTAAAGGATAATAAAGTTTACTGGAGCGAAACAACTTCCAAACATCTTCTTTACAAGCCCGATGAGATTGGTAAAACAATGGATTGGTGGCTCGGTAAAATTCATCCCGATGATCTCGACAGACTGCGCAACGAGCTTTATGATTTTTTGATGGGCGATAAAGAGTTTTATACTGCCGAGTACAGTTTGGAACGCGGTGACGGTTTGTACATTTATATTCTTCACCGCTCGTACGTAATAAGAGACAAAGAAGGGAATCCGCTTAGAATAATCGGTACATTAATGGATATGACGGAGCGGAAACGGTTCGAAGAAAATTTAAGATGGGCAAAAGAAAAAGCTGAGCAGTCCGAGAAATTGAAATCGGAATTCCTTGCGCAGATGTCCCACGAAATTAGAACGCCGCTCAACATAATTCTGAATTATGAAAGTCTTTTACGCGAAGAATTTGATATAAAAAATGATCCGGCAAAGAAAGAAATTCTTGATATAATTTTATTCTCCGGCAAAAGACTAATTAGAACGGTTGATTCGATACTCAATATGTCGGAACTGCAAGCCGGCACTTATCAGGTCAGCTTTAAAGAAGTTGATGTTTACGCAAACTCACTGAAACCTCTTTACAACGAATATAAAATCAACGCCGATAGAAAGCATCTAGATTTTGTTTTAAACAATCTTTGCGGCGATACAAGAATAAACACAGACGAATACAGCCTCACTCAAGTATTTTCCAACCTCATCGATAATGCCATAAAATATACCGAGAATGGAACGGTACAAATCAATCTTCTGCGCGATGATGAAAATCATTTATGCGTAGAAGTAGCCGATACCGGAATCGGCATCTCCGAAGATTTCCGTCCTTATATTTTCGGTGCTTTCCGCCAGGAAGAACACGGCTACACAAGAAAATATGAAGGAAGCGGACTCGGCTTAGCCCTTGTTAAAAGGTACTGCGAACTAATCCACGCCGATATTGAAGTTGACAGCGAAAAAGGAAAAGGTACAAAGTTCAAAGTTCGCTTTGGAACGAATGGGTTTAAGAAGAAGTAAAAATAAAAATGTATTCACCCCCGAAGGTTCTTGCAGCCTTCGAGGGGCTGAAAATTTTTCAATCCAACAATTTTCCGAATAACGCAGCATACATAAATTTGTAAATGTCCGTGTTATCAACTGAACCTTTTACGAGATCGGCATTTAGTCCAGCGGCGCGGACTACAACGGAGCCGCACGCATCATCATTTGTTGACCAGCCAACCACAAACGGAAAAACTCTGCCGTGTTTATCCGGTGCGGATTTAAAAGGCATAGTTTGACTTCCGTGTATTCCATCGTACACCGTTCCGTTTGATCCGGCTTTCGGTATCGGCTTATCGAACGGAAATTTTTCTTCGGTGTAACCGATAACTTCCATTCCGCCGGCTTCGCTGTCCGAGCATGTGATAATCAGTGTGTTCTGATTTCCTTTCTGAAAAGTTAATGCTTCGCCGATTGCATCATCCGCATGTTTGAGAGCCTCGAACATTCCGTTCGCATTATTTTTATTCCCAAAGTTGTCCGTTCCTTCTTCTTCAACTACAAGAATAAATTGTTGATTGTTCTTCGATAAAATTTTTATGGCGGCTTTTGTCATTTCTGCAACAGTTGGTGTGCTTGGCTTATAATTCCCAATTTGTTGTTTTAACTGTTCTTCTTCGGGGATATCGTTGAATGTATGTCCTTCCGAAAAAATGCCGAGAACTTTTTCAACATTTGCCGGAATTTTTTCCAGTTCATCTTTTGTGAAGATAACATGATAGCCGAGTTTTTTTGCTTCATTAATTAAATTAATTCCATCCGTTCTTTTTCCTTCTTTGCAGTGAACACCTTTTGTGCCTTCCGGCAAAAGCCATTCTTCGCCCCCGTACATGATAACATCAACGCCTGAAAAGATTGTCTGCTTTGCAATCTCAGCATCTTCGGCACGTGCATTAACAGAAACCACAAACGCACCGGTGCCCGGTTCAATAATGCTTCCTGAATTTATGAGTCCGGTTTTAATTCCGGCTTTCATTGCTTCTTGAACGATGCTCATCTTTTTGCCTGAACGGGAAGTTGGTATCTCGTGATTATCCATTCCGTATGCGCTTACACCTACTTTAACTCCATATGCATGAACAGTGCCGCCGCCGTTGGAAGTTGCTGTAAGTGAGTTTGTGAGATGACCGAGATAAATTCCGATATTCGGAAGGCGGTCCCAATTTATGTTTGAATCCGGTCCAGCATAAAGCATTCTAACTGCATTCCAAACTGCAACGGAAGTTCCGTCCGGGTGAATAAAAATTACATTTCCTTTTTCCGGTAATGATCTTTCTTGTGCTGATAGAACGGAGGTGATTAGTATAAAAAGAAGCAGTGTGTTGATTGATTTCATTTTCAGTTCTCCCAAAAAAAAATTCTGTGTCAAAAGATAAAAATAAACTCCACTCGAAACCATTCCATAGGTACGAAATACGAAGTACGAAGACAAGTACGAAGTACGATCCGCCGTAGGCGGAACGAAGAACGAATTTACGGCGAAGTACGGAGGGCATTTCTGATTCTCGAATTATGATTTAAAATGAACATATCAGAAAATTCAAATTCTCCAGTTTCCTGATTTCTGTCTTCTCCGACTGAGTCCTTCGGACAAGCATCCGGCATTCAGACACCTCCAGTTGATTGGGAGAATTTTATTATATTTGCCCACAATTAATAACATATTCGGAAAAATTTTGAATCGGGAAAAAGTTCTTGTAACATCTGCACTTCCGTATGCGAACGGCAAAATCCATCTCGGGCATTTGAGCGGTGCATATTTGCCGGCTGATATTTACGTACGTTACAAAAGATTGAAGGGCGACGATATAATTTACATCTGCGGTTCCGACGAACATGGTGTGCCGATAACAATCTCTGCCGATAAAGAAAAAGTCAGCCCGAAAGTAGTTATTGACCGCTTCCACGAACAGAACAAAATTGCTTTCGAAAAATTCGGGATGAGCTTCGATATCTACTCGCGTACAAGTCTGCCGGTGCATCATAAAACGGCGCAAGAATTTTTCAAATGTTATTACGATCAAGGATTGCTGATAGAAAAAAAATCGCTTCAGTTTTATGATGAAAAAGCAAAGATGTTTTTGCCCGACCGCTACGTTGAAGGCACATGCCCGAAATGCGGATACGAAGAAGCACGGAGCGATGAATGCGAAAAATGCGGTTCACTTTACGAACCTTCCGAACTGATAAATCCCAAAAGTAAAATTACCGGAGAGACACCGGTACTAAAGGAAACATCGCACTGGTATTTTCCGCTCGGCAAATATCAGGAACGATTGGAAAAATATATTGACGAGATGAACGAAAAGTACGGTTGGAAAGATAACGTGCTTCAATATTGCCGCGGATGGTTCAAAGACGGATTGAAAGACCGCGCATACACACGTGATTTGGATTGGGGCGTTAAAGTTCCTCTCGACGGCGCTGAAGGAAAAGTTCTTTATGTTTGGTTTGAAGCAGTGCTCGGTTATATTTCTGCAACAAAAGAATTATCCGAACAAAGAAATGATCCCGAACTTTGGAAAAGATATTGGCAGGATACTTCGACAAAATATTTAGCATTCATCGGCAAAGATAATATTGTATTCCACACTATAATTTTTCCGGCAATGCTGATGGGATGGAACGATGTGAAAGATGCAAAATATTTGCTTCCGCAAAATGTTCCGGCAAATGAGTTCCTGAATTTTGAGGGGAAGAAATTTTCGAAATCCCGCGGATGGGGCGTTGATGTAATTGAATTTCTGGATATGTTTCCGGCAGATCCGCTCCGTTACACGTTGGCTGCAAATCTTCCCGAAAATAAAGACACGGATTTTTACTGGAAAGAATTTCAGGGCAGAAACAACGGCGAGCTTGCAGATATACTCGGCAATTTTATCAACCGCACTTTCACTTTTGCATTCAAACATTTTGACGGCATTGTTCCGCAAGTCGGTAAACTTGAGAAGATTGATAATGATATGATCGAACTGCTGAAAAGTTATCCGGGAAAAATCAGTGGATTGATAGAGCGCTACAAAATTAAGGACGCTGTTTTTGAAATGATGAATCTTGCACGCGCCGGCAATAAATATTTTAATGATTCCGAACCGTGGGTTACCGTTAAGAAGGATAAAGAAAAATGTGCCGCAGCAATTAACATTTGTTTGAATGCAATTAATACTCTTGCGGAAATTTTTGAACCGGTTGTTCCGTTTTCATCGGGGAAAATATTTAAGATGCTCGACACTGAAAAGTGCTCGTGGGAAAAATGCGGAGAGCTTAATTTGAAAGCCGGGCACAAACTTAATCAGCCCGAAATATTGTTCACAAAAATTGAAGACAAAATGATAGAAGAGCAGATAAACAAACTCGGCAAAGTCGAAACGGAAGTTCCGCAAGATGAAGAAATAACAATCGATGATTTCAAAAAGGTCAAACTGAAAACCGCTGTTGTTGTTGCCGCAGAAAAAGTTAAGAAAAGTGAAAAACTTCTGAAACTTCAGATCGATTTGGGAAGTGAAAAGAGACAAGTTGTTGCCGGCATCGCAAAAAGTTATGAGCCGGAACAACTTATCGGTAAAAAAATATTGGTTGTCGCAAATTTGAAACCTGCAAAGTTGTTCGGATTGGATTCGCAAGGAATGATACTTGCACTCGATACGAGCGAAGAAGGCAAAGTGAAAATTATCGAAGTTGACGAATCAATTTCTATTGGAACTGCGGCAAAATAAATAGCTGCATATTTAAACTTGGGGCAGATGCAAAAAAAATCCAGATCGCCGTTAAACCGGTCTATTACAATTTCGAAAGCAGAAATCAATTCGTACTCGAAGCGTTTAATCAAACTTGATGCGCCGGTGCAAGCTGAACAAATTATAAACCGGACAATCAATCAAAATCTTATTTCGATGCTCGATTTTCTGCCTCACGGATTTGTTGATCTTATGATTATTGATCCGCCGTATAATCTCAACAAAGTTTTCAACTCAACAAAATTTAGAGCGCAGTCTGTGTACGATTATTCATCGTGGATTGAAAACTTCATCGTAAAATTAATTCCGGTTATGAAAAAGAACGGCTCGATTTATTTTTGCGGCGACTGGTACTCATCAATTTCGGTTGCACACGTTCTGCAAAAACATTTTTACATCAGAAACAGAATTACGTGGGAAAGAGAAAAAGGGCGCGGATCAAAAACAAATTGGAAGAACAGTTCCGAAGATATTTGGTTCTGCACGCTCTCGAACAAATACACATTTAATTCCGATGCCGTTAAATTGAACCGCCGCGTAATTGCGCCGTACAAAGATGAAAACGGCAACCCGAAAGACTGGCAGAGCGGCACAAACGGAAATTTCAGAGAAACTTATTCATCAAATATTTGGACGGACATATCGGTGCCGTTTTGGTCGATGCCGGAGAACACGGAACATCCGACTCAAAAACCTGAAAAGCTAATTTCAAAACTGCTTTTGGCAAGCAGTAATAAAGGCGATGTCGTGCTCGATCCGTTTTTGGGTTCCGGCACTACTTCTGTTGCCGCAAAAAAACTCGGAAGAAAATTTGTTGGAATCGAATCGGATAAAAAGTATGCTTGCCTTGCGGAAAAAAGACTCGAACTTGCCGATGCTGATAAACGAATTCAAGGCTACAGCGATGGAATTTTTTGGGAACGAAACACTCTGCTTTATCAAACGAAGAAATGATTCTGTAATAAATTTGTCAATATTACTTTCCTTGATTTTGAAAAGCACAATGGATAAAATAGTAAGTCAAAAATTATTAAATGGAGGATTTTGTTAATGCTTAATAAGAGAATCATCTACCTTTGCCTTCCGCTCATTGCACTATTATCATATTGCACGCCCGAACATTCTAAAATAATTGTTGCCGAATACGGTGACTATAAAATTTTCATGGATGAATTCGAAAAAGCTTACGCTAAAAATGCCGGAAGTCTCGAAAAAGCAAAAAAAGATTCATTGCAGAATTATGAAAATTTTTTGGATCTGTACGTGAATTACAAAATGAAACTGCGTAATGCCGAAGTGAGAGGGTATGATAAAAACTCCGCTATGCAGAACGAAATTAAAGAATATAAAACCAACATCGGTTCTACTCTTTTTATGGAAAGCAAAATTACCGGTCCGGGTACAAGGGAACTTTACGAAAGAAGAAAGACGGAAGTTCTTGCCGCTCACATCAGCTTAATTCCCGATTCATCATTTACCGCTTTGCAAGTAGAAGGATTGGGCGCCGAATTGATTCAAAGAATTAATAACGGCGAAGACTTTGCCGAGCTTGCAAAAAAATACAGCAAAGATACACGTTCAAAAGACAGAGGCGGTGTAGTAGGCTGGGTTACTGCCGGACAAATTATAATTCCAGCGATTGAAAAAGCTTTGTACGAAACAGAAGCCGGCAAAATTTATCCGAAACTTTTGAAGAGCAGTATTGCCTACCACATAATAAAAGTTTTGCAAAAGCAGCCTCGCAGAGGCGAGTTACGCGCACAGCATATTCTTGCGATGTTTAAAGACAGCACCGGCGCCGTTGATTCTGCAAAAGCTTATCAAAAAATTTTAGAAGCGCAAAAGATGATTGATGCCGGAGAAGATTTCGGGAAAGTTGCAGTGAAGTATTCCGATGATAAATGGAGTGCACAAAGAAACGGCGATCTCGGAACTTTTGAACGGGGAAAAATGGTGCCGGAATTTGAAGAGGCTGTTTGGAAATTGAAAGTCGGCGAAGTATCTCAAATTGTGAAAACGATGTACGGTTATCACATCATAAAAGTAAATGAAGAAGCCCCGCTGCTCACATACGAGCAGCAGAAAACCGAATTGACGGATATTTACAATAAAGTTAAATACAAAGAAGATTTTTCCGCGCTTGTTGAAGAATTGAAAAAAGAGTTCGGCTACAAATTGAATGACGAAACGTTTTATAAAATTTCTTCGATGCTCGATTCCGTACAAGTTGGTCCGGCATATTCAACAAGCAAAGTTCACAGAGAACTTGGCACAAGCACAATTTTCACAACTACTGCCGGCAATTATGTTACCGATTCTTTGTTCAGCTATCTTTTGAAGAAAGGTGTTTATGTTGCTAAAAAACTCAACATGTCCCAGCTTGAAGACGCAGTTAAACAATATACAGGCGATATGCTTGTAAAAGAGAAAGCGCTGAATTATGATAAAGTTAATCCGGAATTTGCGGCACTGATGGAAGATTATGCAAACGGTATTTACTTATTTAAAATTATGGAAGAGGAAATTTGGTCGGAAGTAAATGTTGACAGCACGATGCTTCGTAATTTTTATGAACAGAACAAGCAGAACTACAATTGGAAAGAGAGAGTGGAATTCAAAGAAGTATTTACAAGGAAGGATTCGCTTGCTTCCAAATATTATAATCTTGCTGCTGCCGGTTCGGATTTCGATACACTCGTTGCAAAATATTCCGAGCGAAAAGGTTATGAAAATATTCCGGGATATTACGGATTGATCGAAAAAGATTTTAGCGAACTTGCAAAACAAGCTGATGCGTTGAAGAACATCGGCGATATTTCAAAGCCGTTCAAATATCAGGATGGCTGGTCAATTGTTAAACTTGCCGCAAGGGAAAATCCGCGCACGAAAACTTTTGATGAAGCAAGAAATGAAATATCAAGTGTGGTTCAGGAAAACGAAACCAAAAAATTGGAAAACGAATACGTCGAAAAGATAAAAAATATATACAAACCAAAATTGAATTATGAAGCGCTTCAGCATGCTTACAAGGAATAAGTTTTTTTTCTTATTCCTTCTTTTGGCGGTAACATCTTGTTCCGAAGAGGAAAAAGAACCCAAAGAAATTGCAAGGGTTGGTGGAACAGTTCTTACCGAAAATGAATTGTCTTCGGCACTGAATGATTATCAATACCGAGCTAAAGTACGCGAAGAATTTATTACAAATTGGATTGAGCAAGAAGTGCTTTATCAAAAAGCTGTTGATGAAGGAATTACAGACGATAAAGAATACAATTCGATAATCGAACGTTCTAAAAAGGAATTAGCCGCGGCTTTGCTGGTTAGAAAAATGCTTGATGAAAATATTCAGGAACCGGCGCTCGATGATTTGAAAAATTTTTACGAAAAATACAAAGAAGATTTCAGGCTTCAAGACGATACTTACAGTTATAATTTTGCGCAGTTCAATAATTACGAAAAAGCAATTCAGTTCCGTTCTGTTTTAATTGCAAGCGATTGGGATAAATCGGTTAATGCTTTTAGGAGTGATGTTTCTCTTTTGAAAACAATCAGACACGAATTTATTGCCGGTTACAAATTACAGCCGGTTACACTGCAGAAAATTATGAGTGTGCTTATTCCAAATGAGGCAAGCATAGTATTGGAAACGGAACCGATGAAATTTACCGTTGTTCAACTTCTTGAAAAAATAAACAAGGATGATATCCCATCGTTTGAAGCGGCAAAGGAAGCAGTAAAAGAACGTTACGAAGCTTTTAGAAACAAAGAATTTATTAGAGAGTATATCGATCGGCTAATTGCAGCTCACAACATAGAAATCAAAAGGTATTCAGAATGAAATATATTTTATTTGTTCTCCTCTCGTTCATCACAATCAACGCTCAGCAAGTTGCAGATAAGATTGCGGCTGTAGTTGATAATGAAATTATTTTAAAATCGGAACTTGATTTCCGCCTGACAATGGAAGCTGCCCAGCGCAATCTTGATCCGAAAAACGAAACGCTGCAAAAACAAATTCTCAATCAACTCATCGAAGAAAAATTATTGTATGCACAAGCCGAATTAGATTCGGTAACGGTTAAAGATGAACAGGTTACCGAAGTGCTCGAAAATCAGATCAACTATTTCATACAGCAGTACGGTTCAAAAGAAAAATTAGAACAAATTTACGGGATGCCGGTTGAGAAAATAAAACGGACAATGCGCGACGACACGAGGAAAAGTTTGATGGCACAAGCTGTCCAGCAGAAAAAATTCGGCGAGCTTCAGGTTTCCAGAAAAGAGGTTGAAGAATTCTACGAGAGTTTTAAAGACTCGCTTGGTATCGTACCGGATAAATATACTCTTGCGCATATCTTCCAAAATCCGAAAACCGGCGAGCAGATAAAAAAGAAAGCAAAAGATTCTGCTCAATCACTTCTTGATACATTAAAGAAAGGTGCCGACTTTGCCGAGCTCGCAAAAAAATTCTCCAACGATCAGGGCAGTGCTTCGCAAGGCGGCGATCTCGGTTTTGTGAAGAGGGGAGTGCTTGTTCCCGAATTTGAAGCCGCTGCATATTCGCTTTCACAAAATCAAATTTCCGGAATTGTTGAAACGCAATTCGGTTATCATATCATTCAGCTTTTGGAAAGACGCGGCGATGCTGTTCATGCCCGGCACATATTAATAAAATTTAATACCGATGATCAAGCCGATCTTAAAGCGATTGAATTTTTGAATGAACTCCGCGACAGCATTACTTCCGGCAAAAATATTTTTGAATACTATGCAAAGAAATACAGCGATGATAAAAATACCGGCAAGTTTGGCGGCGAACTCGGAACATTTGAAGTAAATCAGCTTGATAAAACTCTCACCGATATTATTTATAAATTACGCGAAGGCGAGATCAGTTTTCCGAAACGATTGGAGATCGACCGCAATACTTACGGTTATCATATTGTGAAATTAATTAAGAGAGTTCCGGAACATAAAGCGAATCTTGATATCGACTTTAGTGAGATAAAGAGATTGACCGAATACTATAAACGGCAGAAACTTTATGCTAAGTGGATGGAAGAATTGAAAGAAAAGATTTATTGGGAAACGAGATTATAAGAATAGTAATGATTGTTTGAAAAATTGCCACGGCATTTAGGTCGTGGCAATTCGTAAAGTAAGTTGTGCAAAAACTTTTTATGTAGAAAATAAACTCGCTAATAGCGTAAAACTTTATAAGCAGAAGGAAATAATTTGCCGGAAAAAATAACAAACGATATTGAAGGTGTAGAAAAATTATCTCATTCGATAAAACAAATCAAACAAGAGATCGGCAAGGTAATTATCGGGCAAGAGACGATAATTAATGATCTGCTTGTGAGTCTGCTTGCGAGAGGTCATTGTTTATTAATCGGTGTGCCGGGGCTTGCAAAAACATTACTGATAAAAACACTTGCCGAAGTACTTGATTTGAAATTTAACCGGATACAATTTACACCCGATCTCATGCCTGGCGATATCACCGGGACAGAAATTATTGACGAAGATATTGCAACCAAACAACGCGCATTTAGATTTATCAAAGGACCGGTTTTTGCAAACATTATTCTGGCTGATGAAATAAATCGAACACCTCCTAAAACACAAGCTGCTCTGCTTGAAGCGATGCAAGAACACAAGGTTACAGCCGCCGGCGTAACTCATAAATTGGAAGAACCGTTCTTTGTGCTTGCAACACAAAACCCGATTGAACAAGAAGGTACATATCCCTTGCCGGAGGCACAGCTCGATCGTTTCATGTTTAATCTCTGGCTCGATTATCCATCCTTCGATGAAGAAATTGAAATAATAAAAAAGACAACGAGCGATTACAAACCGGAGGTCAAAAAAATTCTCGGCGGTGAAGATTTGATTTATTATCAAGAGTTAATCAAACGCGTGCCGGTTGCAGATAATGTGATTCAGTTTGCCGTAAATTTTGTGAACTCAACACGACCGACAAACGGAGCTTCCGAGCAGTTTGTGAAAGACTGGATTAGCTGGGGCGCCGGTCCGCGCGCATCGCAATATTTAATCCTTGCCGCAAAAACAAGAGCCGTGATTGAAGGAAGATTTACTCCTTCTATTGATGATGTGAAAGCATTTCTTATTCCGGTTCTGCGCCACCGCATTATTCCAAACTTCTCCGCAGAAGCAGACGGAATTACTTCGGTGGAAATAATTAATAGGTTGATGAAGATATAATTGTTCCGCATCCCATCAATTAAAAAAATCCGAAAGGAAATTTATGAACCGAATAATACATTTTGAGATAGCCGCAAACAATCCCGAAAAGGTGATTGAGTTTTACAAAACAGTTTTCGGATGGAACATACAGCAGTGGGGAAGTGAAGAGTACTGGCTGGCATTTACCGGCAATAAAAATGAACCCGGAATTGACGGTGCCTTTTTCAAACCGAAAGGATCAATGCCCGGCAATGGTTTTGTTAATACAATTCAAGTAGAAAACATTGATACTGCTGCTGAAAAAGTTAAAGCAAACGGCGGCAAAATTGTTTTTGAAAAAACTGTTATCCCTTCGGTCGGTTATCTTGTTTACTGTACTGATGTTGAAGGAACAATTTTCGGCATGATGCAAGAGGATGCGGATGCCGGCAAGTAATAAAGTTTTACTGTTTGCACTTTGTCTCTTTGTCACTTTGTTACTCAGCAACTGCCGCAAAGAAGAAACACAACCCGCACAAAAAATAGAACCAAATTCTTTCGGTCTCATCGTTGATTCGCTAATTGAAGTACACGGCACAATAAATTCCGGCGAAACACTCGGCGATATTTTAATTCCGCACGGTCTTTCCGATGAGCAGATATTCCAAATTTCCGAAAAAGCAGAAAAAATTTTCCCGGTAAAAAATTTCAGAGCCGACGATGAGTATTATCTCTACGCACAATGGGATACGGTTGAAACGGTAAAGTATCTTGTTTATGTGCGCGATCCGGTTGAGTACGTTGTGTTCGATTTGCGCGACAGCGTAAATATTTATTCCGCCAAAAAAGAAGTTGAAGTGAAAGAATCCGTTGCGCAAGGAACAATCAAGAATTCTTTGTGGCAGACTTTGGAATCGCTCAACATTGATCAGGATGTAGCCGTTAAACTTTCCGAAATTTATGCATGGCAGATCGACTTTTTCAGAATTCAGCCGAGCGATTCTTTTAAAGTAGTTTATCAGCAAAGTTTTGTGGAAGGGAAGCCGGTTGGAGTTGGAAAAGTTTTAACTGCAGTGTTCCGTCACGCAAAAAATGATTACTACGCTTTCCGCTTCGAACACGGAAACGAAGCCGGCTACTACGATGAAAAAGGAAATACATTGCGGAGAGCATTTTTAAAAGCGCCGCTAAAGTTCAGTAGAATTTCATCGCGTTATTCGCTTCGAAGATTTCATCCGATACTCGGAAGAGTTAAATCTCATCTCGGCACAGATTACGCCGCATCAACCGGTACCCCGATATTGAGCGTTGGCGACGGCGTTGTAAGCGATGCGCGTTACACAAGCGGCAACGGCAATTATGTTAAGGTAAAACATAACGCTACTTACACCACTCAATATTTGCACATGTCAAAATTTGCAAAGGGAATTAGAGCCGGCGTTCATGTTAAACAAGGACAGGTGATTGGATACGTTGGCAGTACGGGACTTTCGACCGGTCCGCATGTTTGTTTCCGTTTTTGGAAGAACGGCAAACAAGTTGATCCTTTGCGCGAAAAGATTCCGAACTCGAAACCGATTGATCAAAAACTCAAAGCTGAATTTGATCTCGTGAAAAATTCTCTCGCCGATAAATTGCGTAACAATGTAAATGATGTTACAGCGCCAATTCAAAATTCCGGAGCTGTGAACTAAGAATTGTTTTTTCCTTATAATAGCCACGACCCTCACGTTGTGGTCTAAATTTAGAAACGATTTCGACTTTAATCGAACATTGTACAATAAAATTGTGGCTAAAACCTAATTCTTTTTCACATCAAGCCCGCGATCTAAAGATCGTGGCAAATTAATTCAGATCTACGACAATCACTTTCGTTAATCTAATTTTATTAACTGTTTCAACGAATCAAATTAATTCCCGAAAGCTTTTTTAATTATCTCTTCTTGGGTAATCATAAATTGTTTTGATGAACCGCTCGCCGGGCTTGGGCTTTCAGGTCTTCCCACATAATTCAATTCTGCTTTTGCCGGTTTAATTTCAAGCAGACGAGGATATAAAAAATTCCATGCGCCCATGTTCATCGGCTCTTCTTGTACCCAATGAATTGACGAAGCGTTTGCGTATCCTGAAAAAATTTCTGCAAGAAGTTTTTTATTGAACGGATAGTATTGCTCGACCCGGACAATTGCAGTATCCGAAATTTTGCGGCTCTCTTTGTAGTTCAATAACTCGTAAAAGATTTTGCCGCTCGTCAATAAAATTTTTTTCACATCTTTTTTATTGGCGGAAGCATCGTCAATTATTTCATGGAATTTTCCTTCGGTGAAATCATTAATAGGAGAGCGAGCCGCCGGAAGTCTCAGCAAACTTTTCGGCGTCAAAATTACAAGCGGCTTTTCGAGTCTGTTATGTTTCTGTCTTCGCAGAAGATGAAAATATTGAGCCGGTGTTGTCGGATTGCAGACGAACATATTTTCTTCGGCACACAAAATTAAAAATCTCTCGAGCCGTGCACTGCTGTGTTCCGGTCCTTGCCCTTCCTGACCGTGCGGCAGAAGCAATACGAGACTATTCGGCAATTGCCATTTTGTATTTGAAACGACAATAAAATTATCAATTATTACTTGTGCGCTGTTTGCAAAATCTCCGAACTGTGCTTCCCAAATTACAAGTGCAAGCGGATCAGCAATGCTGTAGCCGAACTCAAATCCCAAAACGGCAGCTTCGGAAAGCAAGCTGTCAAGCGCTTCAATCTTCGCTTGATTTTCGGAAATATTATTATGCGGCAGAATTTCTTCTTCGGTGTTCATGTTGGTAAAAATTAAATGCCTCTGACTGAATGTACCGCGTGCGCTGTCTTGTCCGCTCAATCTTACCGGTCTTCCTTCGAGAAGGAGAGCGCCGAATGCAAGTGCTTCCGCAAATGCCCAATCAATTTTTGCATCGCCGCTTAATAATTCTTTCCTCTTTTCAATCTGCTTTTTCAGTTTAGGGTTGAGTGTAAAATTATCGGGAAATTTTGTAATGCCTTCAACGATACTGCTCAACACTTCGAAAGGAACTTTTGTTTCGTTCTTGAATTTGGAATCGTTATAAATTTCCGTTTTGTATGCAAGCGGACGGTCGCCGTAAAATTTTTCTTTTTTGCGTTTCGTGTTCCGCAGAGCATCTTCTAACTTTTCATAAATAGTATTTTCGAAAGCAACAATATCCAGATCCGATAAAATTTTCTCTTCGATCATCCGTTTGTGATAAATTTCTTTTACCGAAGAGTGTTCTTTAATTTTTTTATACATGAGCGGTTGTGTGTAAAACGGATCGTCGCCTTCATTGTGCCCGTGTCTTCTGTAGCCCATAAGATCAATCACAACATCTTTATGAAATTTTTGTCTGTACTCGTAAGCAAGCCGGGTTACCCAAAGAGAAGCCTCCGGATCGTCTCCGTTAACATGAAAGATCGGCGCTTGCACCATCTTTGCAACATCTGTTGCATACGATGAAGAACGCGCATCTTCGGGATTGGTAGTAAATCCAATTTGATTATTGACGATTATATGAATTGTACCGCCGGTTCTGTAACCGCTCAACTGCGAGAGATTCAAAGTTTCTGCAACAACACCTTGCCCGGCAAAAGCCGCATCGCCGTGAATGAGAACCGGTATGTATTTGTTTTTTTCGTTGTCGTTGTTGCGTGTTTGTTTTGCACGCACAATTCCTTCAACAACGGGATTAACCCATTCAAGGTGGCTCGGGTTCGACGCAACGGAAACTTTTATTTCTTTGCCGCTCAATGTTTTGTATGTGCCCGAAGCACCGAGATGATATTTAACATCTCCGGTTCCTTGCGGCGAATCGGGATCGATATCTTCTTCGAACTCGGAAAAAATTTTGTTGTAGCTTTTTCCGATTATGTTGGAAAGAACATTCAATCTGCCGCGGTGTGCCATTCCTAAAAATATTTCTTTCACATTTTCGTTTGATGAAAGTTCTAATAGATGATCGAGAACCGGGATTAATGTTTCGGAACCTTCGAGTGAAAATCTTTTGTGTCCTACAAATTTTGTATGGAGAAAATGTTCGAACGCTTCTGCAATAACAAGCTGTTCCGTTATTCGTTTTTTCAGTTCGATGCCAAACTTTGGTTTGTTGAGAACCGGTTCCATCCTTTGCTGGAGCCACAGTTTTTCATCGGGATGCTGAATGTGCATGTATTCAACGCCGATTTTTTCGCAGTAGGTTTGATGAAGTACGTCAAGAATTTCGCGGAGCGTACCGCTCTGCATGCCCTGCAAGTTGCCGGTGATGAACATGCGGTCGTAATCCCAAATTGTAAACCCGTGATTAGCCGGATCGAGTTCCTGATGATATGCTTTCGGCGGTTTCAACGGATTGATATCGGCAATCAAATGCCCGCGTACTCTGAACATATTAATCAATAATAAAACGCGTGCGTGTTTTTCAACTTCATCAATGTTGTCAATCTTCGCAAATCTTTTTGAAAGAGTATCGAGTCCCCAGCCGACAGCTTTCTGCGGCAGATGGAGATCATCAAAAATTTTGTCGTAAAAATTTTCTTCGCCCAAAAGTAATTTATCAATGTAAGCGAGGAACTCTCCCGATTCGGCTCCTTGAATAATTCTGTGATCGTACGTGTTTGTGATATTCATAACTTTGCCGATGCCGAAAGAGGCGAGTGCCGATTCATGCATTGCTTTGAACTCAGCCGGATAATCAATAGACCCGATTGCAATGATGCATCCTTGTCCGCTCATTAATCTCGGTGTGGAAGAAACAGTGCCGATTCCGCCGGGATTAGTAAGTGTGATTGTTGTTCCTTGAAAATCAGGCGGCTCAAGTTTGCCGGTGCGCGATTTATCAATTAATAAATTGTACGCTGCAAAAAATTCTTTGAAATTCATCTGACCGGCATTTTTGATGTTTGGAACAATCAAAGAACGCGAGCCGTCTTTTCTTGTGATGTCAACTGCGAGTCCAAGATTGACATAAGATTTTTTTATGAGACTTGCTTTGCCGTCAACAATGCCAAATGAATTGTTTATACCGGGAAATTTTGAAATCGCTTTTACAATAGCATATGCAGCTATGTGGGTAAAAGAAATTTTTCCGCCGCCGGTTCTTTTTAAGTGCTGGTTAATAATTCTGCGGTTCTCTTCGAGAAGTTTAACTGAAATGGTTCTGAGTGAAGTTGCAGTGGGGATTTCCAAACTGCCTGTCATATTTTCAATTATCTTAGCACCTACTCCGGTGATCGGAACAAGTTCATCGGTAGGGGAAATATCGAACGATGTTTTTTGCTTCGGTTCAATTTTTTTTATTGATGTTTTTGATTCAAATACTTGAGCGGCTGGTTTAATTTTTCCGTTTTCTGTTAAATCATCGAAATAATTTTTCCAGTAATCGGGTACGGTATTTTTATCTTCCAAATATTTTTCGAAAAGATCGGCAACAAAACCGAAGTTGAATCCGAAATGATCGAACAACTCTTTATGAAATTTTGCGAGCTCTGGATTTTCCATTTAATGGTAGTCTTTCTTTTTAATGTTAACATTATAATCGGATGTTTTGTTCTATACAAAGTTAGGAACTCGAAGTTGAAAAATAAAATCTGAATAGAATTATTAATCCTTACGTGCTTTATAATTTTATTGCGAACTTAGCGTGGTTTTTCCCCTTCGCAAGTGCGTGAGGCTAATTGCAAAGACACAAAAATAAATTTCATTGAGCTATCGGGATAAAACATACCATGCTGTGCAGAGCATAATGCTGCTTTTATGCTGTTTTGTTCCCGGCTTGTTGATAAAAAATTATTCATAATTATGCATAATTATGCATCAACCCAAAATAAAATTATTATTTTTGAACACTTTAATTGCGAAGGCATGAATAATTTTTTATTTTCGCACAAAGTTTTATCAAAAGGAGTAAAAATGAAAACAGAATGCCCGGTTTGCGGAGCGGCGATAGAACTTGCGGAAGGTACTGTAGTTGGCGAATTGCTTGAATGCCCGGACTGCGGAACCGAACTGGAAGTTGTAACACTCGATCCGCCCGAAGTTAAAGAAGCTCCTCAAGAAGAAGAAGACTGGGGTGAATAATTTGGTTTGGGTATTAGACTCGACGTTAAGAGAAGGCGAGCAGACGCCCGGTGTTTATTTTGATAAACACATCAAACTTGCAATTGCAAATCTCCTCGATGAGATAGGTGTTAATATAATTGAAGCCGGTCACCCGATGGTAACACCGGAAATTCACGCCGCAGTAAAATCGATTGCACAGAAAGGTTACAAATCAATTGTTGGCGCGCATTCGCGTTCGCTCAAATCCGATGTTGATCTTGCATTGGAATGCGGTGTTGATTTCATCGGCATTTTCTATTGTGTTTCGGATGAAAGACTCGAAACGGTTTTCAAAAAAGATTTGGATTCAGCTATTCAATTGATTACCGATGTGATCAAATATGCAAAAAGCCAGAAGCCTGATTTGTTAATTCGTTACACTCCCGAAGACACGGTTCGTTCGCAGTTTGAAAATGTTGTGAAAGCCGCAGCAGCAGCAGTTGAAGCCGGTGCGGATATTATCAGCGTGGCAGATACAACCGGTTACATGGTCCCCGGTACAAAAAGAAGTATGTATGATTATATCTCGCGATTGAAAGACGAGCTTGCATCACGAAAACTTTCCCCGAAACTTGCAGTGCACTGCCACAACGACCGCGGGCTCGCATTAGCAAACGCGCTCGATGCTTACCGCGCTGGCGTTGATATTATTGATGCTGCCGCACTCGGACTTGGCGAGCGTGCCGGCATTGTAGATTTGGCACAATTGCTTGTTGTGTTAAATGTTGATTACAACGAGAACAGATGGAACCTGAATAAACTTGTTGAACTTTATAATCTTGTAAGCAAACATTCCGGTATTCCGATTCCGGCTAATTATCCGATGACCGGGAAAAATGCTTTTACACATTGTGCCGGTGTTCATACACATGCAGCATCTGTTAACCCGATGCACTATGAAAGTTTGAAACCGGAAATTTTAGGAAGAGAACGAAGCTTCGCGCTCGATCATATGTCGGGCATTGCATCGTTGAGATATGCACTCGGATTGATCAGCGAAAGTTCTTTGGATAATGAAACTCAAATGGATGTTTTGAAAGAAGTCAAATCTGTCGGTCAACGCGGTAGAACGGTTGATCTTGCCGAACTTAAACATATCGTTGATGCTGTGAAGCATCATCAGACATACACTAAGTGAGCCTCCGCTCGCTTTAATCATAAAAATAATTTAACCGGAGAAGAATAAAAATGAAAATTGGATTACTTCATTCTTTGATACGCAAAGATGAAAAATTTTTGATAGATGAACTCAATGCCGTTAAAGGTGTTGAACTGGTAATGATTGATGACAGAGAAATTACGTTCAATCTCGGCAAAGATGATTTTAAGCTGGATGTTGTTGTTGAAAGATGCATCAACCACTCGCGTGCATTGCACGGTTTAAAATTATTTGAAGCCGCCGGAGTAAAATGTGTGAACACATATAATGTTGCTACTGTCTGCGGTGATAAACTTTTAACATCGGTCGCATTAGCAGAACACAAAGTTGCGCAGCCTGAAGTTCGTGTTGCGTTCACTGAAGAATCTGCACTCAAAGCAATTGAAGAAATGGGGTATCCTGTTGTTTTGAAACCGGCAGTCGGTTCTTGGGGAAGATTGTTATCAAAAATAAACGATAGAGATGCCGCAGAAGCAATTCTTGAACATAAAGCAGTTTTGGGTTCGTATCATCATTCTATTTTTTACATTCAAAAATATGTTGAGAAAAAGGGAAGAGATATTAGAAGTTTTGTTGTTGGCGATAAATGTATCGCGGCAATTTATAGAACATCTCCTCACTGGATTACAAACACTGCACGCGGAGGTATGGCAACAAACTGCGTTGTTACCGATGAATTAAATGATCTTTCAGTCCGTGCCGCAAAAGCTGTCGGCGGCGGAATTGTTGCCATCGATGTTTTTGAAACTGCACAAGGAATGATGGTTAACGAAGTGAACTACACAATGGAATATAAAAACAGTATCACAACAACCGGCGTTAACATTCCTAAAAAAATGGTTGAATATATTTTGCAAGTTGCCGAGGGAAAATAATGAGTAAGATAAATGTTTCGATAGTAGGCGCTTCGGGCTACACCGGCGGAGAATTACTCCGCTTGCTTTTGTTTCATCCTAATGTTGAAATAAAGCAAGTTACATCCGAAAGCTACACCGGGAAGTTTGTTTACAAAATTCATCCGAACTTGCGGAAATCATCAACATTAAAATTTAGTTCTGCGAATGAACTTGAACCGTGCGATCTTTTGTTCTTGTGTCTTCCTCACAATAGTTCGCAAAATAGAATTGATGAATTCAAAAAACTTGCACCGAAGATTATTGATTTGAGCGCAGATTTCCGTTTGAAGGATGCCGCCGAATATGAAAGATGGTACGGACATAAACATGCACGCCCGGAATTGTTTAACGAGTTCGTTTACGGAATTCCCGAATTACACCGCGAAGAAATGAAGAAAGCAAATTACATTTCGAGTGCCGGCTGTAATGCAACGGCAAGTATTCTCGGATTGTACCCGCTCTATAAAAACGGATTAGTGGAAATAGATAGAACAGTTATTGAAGTAAAAGCCGGTTCAAGCGAAGGCGGAAACAAAGTTAACGAAGGTTCGCATCATCCCGAACGGAGCGGCGTTGTTCGTTCGTACATGCCGACTCAGCACAGACACTCGGCAGAAATTTTGCAAGAGCTTTCGTTCGGCAAAAAAATCAGCGTGCACTTTTCTGCAACTGCAATTGACATTGTGCGCGGACTGCTTGCAACGTGTCATGTTTTCTTGAAAGATAATCTTCAGGAAAAAGATATCTGGAAAATTTACCGCGATACATATGGAAATGAACCGTTCATCCGCATTGTTAAAGAGAGCGAAGGAATTTACCGCTATCCCGAACCAAAACTTTTGAGCGGTACGAATTACTGCGATATTGGTTTTAAGAAAGATGAATTTTCAAACCGGCTTGTTGTGATTAGTGCTATCGATAATTTGATGAAAGGCGCCGCCGGACAAGCTTTGCAAGCCTTCAATATCATGCATGGTTTTGATGAAAAAACCGGATTGGAATTTACGGGATTACACCCGATATGATTTCTGAAATTCTGACGACCCCGATTTATCGGGGAGGTCAGAAGGACTCCTTTGGAGAAGAATCTCTAAAGTTCTTGTGTAAGGAATTTTTCAATTGTTATTTGCTTGCAAGCAATTCAGCGAGTCGATCAACAAAAAAAATATTTAAGAGGATGAATCTCTAACTCGTTTGTGTAGGAGATTTTTCGTTCGTTTCACTCACTCAGAATTTTATGTGCAGATTACTTTACGTCAACTCAAATAAAGAATTTAAGATTGCCGATTATCTTGCAAAGTTTGCAGAGATATCGAAGCAAAGCAAAGAATTTCAGGGACACGGCTGGGGTTGTGCTTATTCGCAAAACGGCAAATGGCAGTATTACAAAAATGTTAACCCGGTTTGGGAAGATGATTTTTCAAAGTTCGGTTCGACAACACGTTTAATTGCTCATGCGCGCAGCGCTTTTAAGGACGAAGGAATTATTGTTGAAAACAATATGCCGTTCTACGACGATAAATATATTTTTGTTTTTAACGGTGAACTTCGCGGAGTAAAAATTAAAGAAGATGGAAGAATCGGAGCGGAGAAAATTTTCAACTACATCAAACGTTTTGATAAAGGAATTTTGAAAGGCGCTCTGCAAAAGGGAACCGAGATAATTACCAAAAAATCTTCGTACGTCCGCGCGATGAATATAATTATGACCGATGAAAATGCGGCGTACGTTTATTCTCAATTCAACGAAGATGAAAATTATTTTACGCTGAATGTCAAGCAATCAAATGATTGTATCGTGGTTTGTTCTGATCCTTTTGTAGATGAAAACGATTGGCTGAAGTTGAATAATAATTCACTCACGGAGTTTAAATGCTTTTAATAAAAATCGGGGGCGGCAAGGAATTGAATTTGGAAGGAATCATTTCCGATCTCGCTGCATTGAATGAAAAATTTATAATAGTTCACGGTGCAAATGCTCTGCGCGATGAACTCGCACAAAAATTAAATTATCAGAAAAAAGTTGTTACATCTCTTTCCGGTTACGATTCCGTTTTTAGCGATGGAACTACAATTGATCTGATGATGATGGCTTATGCCGGTTTGAAAAACAAACGGATCGTTGAATTGTGCCAGCAAAAGGGAATTAATGCAATCGGTTTATCGGGGTTGGATGGAAAAGTAATTCAAGGCAAACGGAACAGTGGAATAAAAGTCCGTGAAGGAGGCAAAACACTTTTGCTTCGCGATTTTTCCGGCAAGCCGAAAGCAATTAATAAAGTGTTGCTTGAGCTGCTTCTGGAAAACGGATACACGCCGGTTTTAAGTGTTCCGTTGATCGATGAAAATAATTTTGCAATTAATTCCGAGAACGACGATATAGTTGCACTTCTTCAAACAGAATTTAAAGCGGAAAAAGTAATTTCATTGATTGAAGCGCCGGGTTTTCTTTTGGATAAAAATGATCCGGACTCGCTTGTATCGAAAATGTCTAAAACAGAATTAGAAGAGATGGAACAAAAGGTTGACGGACGTATGAAAAGAAAAATTCTCGCAATAAGAAAATTATTTGAAGGCGGAGATACAACAGTAATAATATCGGACGGCAGAACGGAACATCCAATTGCGGATGCATTAAACGGAAAAGGAACAACAATCCAATAAATGAATCGCACTCACCGTGCGGTAACGGAGAATAAAATGAAAGACTACAAAGCACTTACCCAGCAATATGAAATTGATGTTTATCCAAGACGTGATGTTGTTTTGGTGAAGGGAAAAGACGCGCGCTTGTGGGATGATAATGGAAAGGAATACATTGATTTGGCTGCCGGTATCAGTGTCGCGAACATCGGGCACAGCAACGAAAAAGTTGTGGACGCAATTTCGAAACAAGCGGCAACGTTGATTACTTGTGCAAATACTTTCTATAACGATACCAAAGCTTTGTTTCTCGAAAAACTTTTCAGTGTAGCTCCGGCAAATTTGACAAGAGCATTTTTAACAAACTCGGGAACGGAAGCTGTTGAAGCCGCAATAAAATTTGCACGCGCCGTAACAAAGAAAACAAAATTCATTGCAACGATGAAAGGATTCCATGGAAGAACTTACGGTGCTTTGAGTGCTACTTACAAAAAAGAATACAGAGATATTTTCGAACCACTTGTACCGGGTTTCTCTTTCGCACCGTATAACAATTTTGAAAAACTTTCCGAGCTTGTTGATGACGGCACAGCCGGAATAATTTTGGAACCGGTTCAAGGCGAAGGTGGAATCAATATCGGTCAGAAAGAATATTTTCAAAAAGTTAGAAAACTTTGCGATGAAAAAAATATTCTTCTTATCATCGATGAAATACAAACCGGTTTCTGCCGCACCGGAAAAATGTTTGCTATAGAACATCTCGGGATTGAAGCCGATATGATGACGCTTGCAAAATCAATTGCGGGCGGTTTCCCGATGGGTGCGCTTTTATGTTCCGATAAAATTCAAATAGAAAAAGGGAAACATGGTTCAACATTTGGCGGCAACCCGCTTGCATGTGCTGCCGGTATTGCTTCGATTGATTTCATGCTTGAAAATAAATTATGGGAACAAGCCGAAGCCAAAGGAAAATATTTCAGAGAAAAACTTGAACAGCACACACTTTCCAAAATGAGAGAGCTGCGCCAAATCGGATTGATGATTGGAATAGAATTGAAAGATAAATCGCATCCGGTGATTATTGAGTTGCTTGAAAAAGGAATTGTTACACTTCCAGCCGGAACGACGGTTTTGCGTTTGCTTCCGCCATTGGTAATTAGCTACGAAGACCTTGATACCGCAATTGAAAAATTAGTCGAAGTGCTGAAATAGTTTTAAGTGCAGAGTGGCGAGTGTAGAACGCAGAGTGTGAAATTTTGTATATGTAGTACGAATTAAGTTTTTTTAACTCTTCACTCTTCACTCTGCATTCTACATTCTACATTCTGCATTCATAGTTCTGCACTCTACACACGGACTTCAAGTTTTGTTTTTTCTTTCATTTGCTTTATCTTTCGACTCAAAAAAATGATAATCAGTCAATGATTCTTGATTACATCCCGATAATTTTAGTATTAATAGTAGCGGCAATATTTGGATTCGCAGTTGTTTTCTCGTCAGAAATTTTTGGTCCATCACGCCCCAATAAAGTAAAAACAATGTCGTACGAAAGCGGAAAAGACCCGGTCGGCACAACTCACGAAAGGATATCCGTAAAATATTACCTTGTTGCGATGTTGTTCATCATTTTTGATATCGAAGTAATTTATGTTTATCCGTGGGCTGTTGAATTCAAAAACCTCTTCAGTACTTATGGAATTTTTGCTTTCTTGCCGATGTTATTCTTTTTAGTTGTCCTCGAACTTGGCTTCCTTTATATCTTGATGAAAGGCGGATTGAAATGGGATTAGAAGCGAAACTTACCCAGGACGGATTTATAACAACAACACTCGATGCAATTATTTCGTGGGCAAGAAAAAGTTCTGTGTGGCCCATGCCGATGGGAATTTCTTGTTGTGCAATTGAAATGATTTCCGCGGCAGACCCAAAATATGATCTCGCACGTTTCGGTTCAGAAGTTATGCGTTTCACTCCGCGCCAATGCGATGTTATGATTGTAGCCGGAACAGTTACATACAAAATGGCTCAAGTTGTTAGAAGAATTTATGATCAAATGCCCGAACCGAAATGGGTTATTGCAATGGGCGCTTGTACTTCTTCGGGCGGAATGTACCGCTCCTACAGTGTTGTTCAAGGTATCGATCAATTTTTACCGGTTGATGTTTACACAGCCGGATGCCCGCCTCGTCCCGAAAATTTGATAAATGCAGTAATGGCTATTCAGGCTAAGATTGCCAAATCCAAAGCAAGGGATTATCCCGACGTTCCGCTTACCGATCTTGGAGTGATTAAAAACTAATTATGCAATTCAAAGAACTCATCGTAGAAAAAGTTAAAGAAAAATTCGGCGAATCATTGCAAGATGTAAATGAATTTCGCGGCGATTTGTCGTTGACGATTCATAAAGATAAAATTCTTCAGCTTGCAGAATTTTTGCACAACGATTCCGAGCTTGCTTTTACAATGTGTAAAGATGTAACAGCTATCGATTGGGCTGTTCGTAAAAATAGATTTACGGTTGTGTATCATCTTCTATCGTTAAAAAATAATTTTAACTTGAGAGTAAAAGCTAATTTGGAAAACGAACCGTACACTATTGAAAGTGTTACCTCTGTTTGGCGTAGTGCCGATTGGTACGAAAGAGAAACATACGACATGTACGGAATCGTTTTTGAAAATCATCCCGATTTAAGAAGAATGTATATGCCCGAAGGATTCGAATATTATCCGCTCAGAAAAGATTTCCCGGTTCTCGGAATTCCCGGCTCACTTCCATTACCAAATAAAACAGAATAGCATGGAACAGAAGACAAGCATATATAAAGACGAAAAGCTGATCAAGAAATTATTAGCAGATAAAGAAATTACCATCGAAGATGCTCTTGAAAACGAAATGGTAATTAATATGGGTCCGCAGCATCCGGCTACCCACGGCGTTTTAAGATTGGTTTTGAGACTCGACGGCGAGACTGTTATTTCTGTTTTACCCGAACTCGGTTATTTGCACAGAGGATACGAGAAGATGGCTGAGGATATGAGCTATATTGAATTTATTCCTCACACAGACCGCCTCGATTACACAGCAACAATGTGCAACAACGTTGCTTATGTTCTTGCTGTAGAAAAATTACTTGGCATCGAAGCACCGAAACGCGCACAATACATTCGTATGGTGGTTGCCGAACTTTCGAGAATTGCGGCTCACATGGTTGCTATCGGAACATTTGCAATGGATGTCGGCGCTGTTACTATGGTAATGTGGACTTTCCGCGAAAGAGAAAAACTTCAAAATATTTTTGATAAACTTGCCGGTGCAAGATTTACTACAAGCTACACGCGTATCGGCGGTGTTGCTTCCGATGCAGACGCTGATGTTCTGCGAATGGTAAAAGATTTTTTGGATCAGCTTCATCCATCGCTTGATGAAATGGATAAACTGCTTTTGGGCAATAGAATTTTTATTGAACGATTGGAAGGGGTTGGGATACTAACAAAAGAAGATGCAATTAATCTCGGCGTTACCGGCCCGAACTTGCGAGCTGCCGGCGTTGAATATGATCTTCGCCGCACAAAGCCGTATCTTTTTTATAATGAAATTGATTTTAAAATTCCTACTTATACAGAAGGTGATTGCCTTGCACGTTATTTTATCAGAGGCGATGAAGTTAGAGAGAGCGTAAAAATTTTATATCAGATTTTAGATAAAATGCCGCAAGGCGATGTGATGGCTAACGTTCCCCAGCATGTTCTTCCGCAAAAAGGTGAGATTTACACAAAGATGGAAGAACTGATTCATGATTTTATGCTGATTAATTACGGAATAAACCCGCCGGTGGGCGATGTTTATTTCTCCGCTGAGAATCCGAAAGGAGAGCTGGGATTTTATTTTGTTAGCAATGGCAGCGGTTATCCGTGGAAATTGAAAATACGCTCGCCGTCTTTTTGCAATCTTCAGGCTATTGCACATTTGTGCAAAGGTGCAATGATTTCAGATGTTATCGCAATTATCGGCAGCCTCGATCCCGTTATGGGCGAAGCTGATAAGTAATAAAGATCAAGAATAAGACTATGAGCAAGGAATAAGAATGGAATTTAAATTCACCGAAGAAAATCTCGCACGAATAAACGAAGTAAGAAAAAAATACCCTACTTCGTTAGCCGCTGTTATGCCGGTTGTTTACATTGCTCAAGATCAGAATGGCTTTATCAGCAGCGAAGTGATGACTGAAATTGCATCAGTACTGGGCATAGATAAAGTTAATGTGTTGAGTGTTGTTACATTTTATACAATGTATCACACAAAGCAGATGGGTAAATATCACGTGCAAGTTTGCACAAATGTTTCATGCATGCTTCGCGGCGCCTATGATATTTGGGATCAGGTAAAAAACAAACTCGGCATTCAAAATATGGAAGTTTCTTCGGATGGTACATTTTCATTAGAAGAAGTAGAATGTATGGGTGCTTGCGGATACGCACCGATGATTGCAGTCAACGAAGATTATTACGAAAACTTAACTAAAGAAAAAGTCGAAGAAATTTTAGATTCACTCAAATAAAATATGCTGCTCTTTTTCATAAAATGAATTAGAGTTTCTAAAAAATAGTGATTGAATGGAAAGAATAGTTCTCCCCGAAATTCAAAGTTTAGATCAAATCGAAGTCTATCTTGCTAACGGTGGTTTCGATGCAGCTAAAAAAGCTTTTGCGCAAACCCCGGATAGTTTGATTGATCAAGTAAAGAAATCCGGTTTACGCGGAAGAGGCGGCGCTGCATTTTCTGCCGGACTCAAATGGAGCTTCATGCCGAAGACCACCGATTTGCCGAAGTATCTTTGTATCAATGGCGATGAAAGCGAACCCGGCTCTTTCAAAGACAGACAAATTTTTGAATACAATCCTTTCCAGCTTATCGAAGGCGCTATCATAACTTGTTACGCAATCGGAGCGAAGACGGCATACCTTTATATCCGCGGCGAATACCACATGTGGATTAAGTTAATGCAGAAAGCCGTTGATACCGCTTATGAAAAAGGATTTCTCGGCGGGAAGATGAAAGAAGTTTTTGGTACGGAATTTTTCTGCAACTTATATATTCATAAAGGTGCCGGTGCTTACATTTGCGGCGAAGAATCTTCATTGATGAATTCGATTGAAGGTTACAGAGGTTATCCGAGAATTAAACCTCCATTCCCGGCGCAAAAAGGTTTGTGGGGATGCCCGACTACAATTAACAACGTTGAAACAATTACTAATATTCCGCCAATAATTTCGAAAGGGTGGGAGTGGTTTTCAAAAATTGGTGCACCGAAGCATCCCGGAACAATTTTGTACGGACTTAGCGGTCATGTAAACAAACCGGGAGTTTATGAACTGCCAACCGGTATTCTTCTTACCGATTTAATTTATAATGTTGCCGGCGGTGTACCCGGTAACAAAAAAATTAAGTGTGTTATTCCCGGTGGTTCATCAATGCCTCCGTTGCGCGGCGATCAGCTTGAAGGTGTTCGTATGGATGCGGACTCTTTAAAGGAAGTCGGTTCTGCAATCGGTACTGCCGGTGTTATGGTAATGGATGAAGATACCAATCTGCTCGATGTGTTAATACGGATTGCAAAGTTTTATCATCACGAAAGCTGTGGACAGTGTACTCCGTGCCGTGAAGGAACCGGCTGGATGGAAAAAACTTTGAAGAGAATAAAGAACGGTCTCGGTACCTCTAAAGATTTAGACCTTCTCTGCGATGTTGCAAATCATATCGAAGGAAATACAATCTGCGCTCTCGGTGATGCAGCAGCATGGCCGGTTAAATTTATGATTACGCGTTTCCGCGATGAATTCGAAAAATATGTTAATAGTGATGTTGTGATATCAGTTCCAAACAAAGTTCATGCGATGAGAAATACTGCAGTACCTTTATCGGATCTAAAAAAATAATTTTTTGTAACAAATAAAATCTTTTAAGAGGCGGATCATTCGATTCGCCTTTTTTGTTTATTGTTTTTCGAATTTGATAATCTGAAGTTATTGTTGATTAATTTTTTTGTGTTTATCTTACGGCTGTTTAGTGACTTTAATCACTGATTAAGTTTTGATTAGTGCTTATTATTTAGTGCAAAAGAATCTCAATTAAAAATTTACACATGAAAAGGATAAGCAATAGAAGCGAGTATATTACAGAATATGAACTCGAACTTATTAAAGCCGAGAACGAGAAAACTTTATTAACTCCTCTCAAAATTATTGCTGTCATTGCAATCATTTCAGGATTATTTGCACTTATTTTTGAAGTAAGATATTTCCACGAAGTATCAATCTATGTTTACACTTTCCGGTTTTATGCTATTGCAGTTGCGTTCTGGATTTTAATTGCATCAAATTTTGAATTCGGGAAACAACATGCGGCACTGCTTGTACATCTGCTTCTTATTGCAATCATTCTGTCATTCGGCGCTATCATAATTTTTATCCCGAATATGATGGTTATAAATTCGCAAATTGCGGCTTTGACAATTTTTACTTCGGCAATATTTCTTGGATGGGAAGCTAAACATCAGATTGTCGTTGCTATTTATTATAATCTCATCTTTGGTATCACGATATTAATCAACCGCAATCAACTTTACTTTATTGATAACATTTTCATGGCTGTTCTTTTTGTAATGTTTTTGAGTGTTATGTCTGTTGCGGCGGTATCTGTCAATTATCATTTGCGGAGAGAATCGCTCATAAAAACATTGAGGGTGCGAGAATCACAAAAAAAATATAAAGAGATATTCGATAACTCACTCGAAGGACTTTTCCAAGCAACTGCAGATGGGAAAATTATTGCCGCCAACAGAGCCTTCCATAAAATATTGGGCGTTGAGCAAACCGGAAGCGAGAGCAATGTTAATCTTTTTGAAAATACTTTTTTGACCAAAGAAGATATTTTTTCGATCTCCTCGTCTTTGCTGGAGGATAAAAATATTATCAATCACACGTTGAAGCTGAAAATAGGTGATGCGGAAAAAGTCTGCCAGCTAAATTGTAAAATCAGAACAGACCTCATAACAAACAGCTACATAATTGAAGGTTCTTTAAGGGATATAACTTTGCAAGTGAAATCCGAAGAAGCACTTCGTCTTGCAAAGGAGAAAACAGAAGAATCCGACCGGCTCAAATCAGAATTCTTATCGCAAATATCGCATGAAATTCGAACGCCCATCAATGCTATTTTATCCTCTGTAGAATTTTTAAGAGATGTACTCGATCAAACACTTAATGAAGATGCGGATACAACTTTTAAGATTATTGATTCAGCGAGCAAGAGAATTATCCGTACAATCCATTTGATTCTGAATCTTGCGGAAGTTCATAGCGGAGTTTATCAATACATGCCGAGCCGCTTCGATCTCTATTATGATTGCTTACTTCTTATTTATCACGAATATGAAAACATCATTAAAGAAAAAGAGATTACTTTAAAACTAAGCCGGAACATTGACAACGCAGTGATTGTTGCCGACGAACATTCGGTCAATCAAATTTTCAAAAACATTATAGATAATGCAGTAAAGTACACCCACTATGGCAATATCGAAGTGATAACTGAACGGGACGCGGACGGCAGATTGTGTGTTGAAGTTAATGATACCGGCATCGGAATCTCCGAAGAATTTTTCCCTAATTTATATACAGCTTTTTCACAAGAGGAACAAGGCTTCACGCGCAAATTTGAAGGCAACGGTTTGGGACTGGCACTAGTGAAAAAATATTGTGAATTAAATAATGCAGAGATTGCAATCACGAGCCAGAAAAATATCGGCACAAAAGTGAAGGTTGTTTTTCTAAATACAAAAGAAATCACTCTCTCAGTTTAATTCGTAGTAATTGTAAGTCGAAGCGCAGCTTCGACAAAAAGAAATTTAATATCTTGACGAAGCTATTCTTCGTCCTACAATTTTATCCTATCCGCGGGTCGCTGTGCAAATATGAACCGGTTGCAAGTTTGAATGCATCGGAAGTTTTTTTGCCGGGCACACCGTCCACCAAAACATAAATGCCGGGTAATTGATTTAAAAATGTTTGCAGCTTTTCTCCGTGTTCTGTTTTCTTTGTTGAGTAATATAGAAGAGGTTTGTTGGCATCAATAACCGGTTCACTCGTAAATGTTATTAGATTTTTCTCGATCAATCTTCTTAAAATTACCGCCGCACCAATTTGATTTGATACTGCAGTATCCGACCATCTTCCGTCAGCAACGTATTTTCCTTTTGTGTAATGATTCGAGCCGCTCCACAAATATGGACTCAATACTTCCGGGTGACGCGAGCGGTAACCGAAGCCGTTGTATTCTTCTGTTTTGTAAAGTGTGCCGGCAGCGCTCCAGTCTGTCCACTTATCAAGTCGTTACTGAATAAATAAACAACGCAAATAATAACAGCCTGAAAAGAAGAAAAGTAATATTTAAATTTGCAAGAGAAATAAAAAACAATAAGAAAAGCTTGCAAAAAATGAGACCAAGAAACGAACAAAAGACATTAGAAATCTTCAAGGTTCGCTTAGAAGAAATCATCAACAAAACCCATCCGTTGGTAAGATTATCAGATATGATTAACTGGAAAGAGTTGGAAGAAAAGTTGTTGGTGAAATACACAGAGAAGATGGGAGCTCCGGGCAAAGAGATACGACTGATGGTAGGATTGCAATACTTGAAATACATGTACAACGAAAGTGATGAAATGATAGTGCAAAAGTTTGTAGAAAATCCATACTACCAATACTTCTGTGGGAACGAATACTTTGAACACAGCTTCCCGATAGACCCAAGCAGTATGACAAGATTTAGAAAAAGGATGGGACAAGAAACGATAGAAGAACTATTCAAAGAAACGATAAGAAGCGCCGCTATCATCAAAGAAATAAAAGAAAAAGATTTTGAACAACTCAACGTCGATACAACAGTAGAAGAAAAAGCAATCAGTTTCCCAACCGATGCGAAGCTGTATTATAGAATGCTGAAAGAATTAGTAGAGCAAGCCAACAGAAGAGAAATAAATCTTCGTCAGAGCTACAAGTTCGTATCAAAGAAAGCATTAACCAAACAAGCCGGCTATGCCCATGCCAAACAGATGAAACGCGCAAGAAAAATGACAAAGAAATTAAAGACGTATTTGGGAAGAGTTTATCGGGATATAATAAAGAATGTAGAAATAAAAGATGAGGAACTGATAAATAAATTATCAATAGCTGAACGATTATTGAGTCAAACAAAAGAGAGCAAGAATAAACTCTACAGCATCCATGCACCGGAAGTGGAGTGTATCTCAAAAGGCAAAGCACACAAGCGCTATGAATTTGGATGTAAAGTCAGTATGGTAACAACCAGTAGAAGTAACTGGATAGTAGCAATACAAGCTCATCACGGCAATCCATATGATGGACATACATTAAAATCTTCAATAGAAAAAGCAGAAGAAATAACCAGCTGGAAAGCAAAGAATGTAAATGTAGATTTGGGTTATAGAGGACATGATTACGATGGCCAGGCACAAGTGAACATAGCAAACCGGTTCAAGATGAAAAACAAAACAAAGAGTTTAATAAAATGGTTGAAAAGAAGAAGCGCAATCGAACCAATCTTCGGTCACTTAAAATCGGACAATCGGCTTGAGAGAAATTTACTCAAAGGCAAAGATGGCGACCATATTAATGCAGTATTGGCGGCTTGTGGATTTAACTTAAGAAAACTCTATACAGTTTTCTTATTGCCAATTTTGGAATGGTTGGAAAATCGAATTACAGAAAAATATTTTCTCTTATTGATAGAACTAAATGCTAAATCTCTTCTCTTTGTCCAAAAAAAACGACTTATTCAGTAACGACTA
>JACOUS010000034.1 GCA_016177735.1 Ignavibacteriales bacterium
AGGTCAGCGGTTCGAACCCGCTTAGCTCCACAAACAATCCTACCTTTATAAATGTATTTTGTTTACGTACTTCAAAGTATCACATCAAAAAAATATTACATTGGTCAAACCGATAATTTAGAAAGAAGATTTCAACAACATAATTCAGGATATTCCAAATCAACCAAAAGTGGAGTTCCATGGGAATTAGTTTATCACAAAGAATTTGAAAGCAGAAGCGAAGCATATCAGTTTGAACAAAAGATAAAAAGAATGAAGAGTGCAAAATTTATTGAAGAGCTAATTTCAGTTGCGTGCCAGTCCCGGATGTAGTAGAGCGCCCCGATGAAATCGGGGAGGTCAGCGGTTCGAACCCGCTTAGCTCCACAAACAATCCTACCTTTATAAATGTATTTTGTTTACGTACTTCAAAGTATCACATCAAAAAAATATTACATGTTGCAAAAACTCTCTGCGTACTTAGCGAAATCTCGGCGGTCTCTGCGGTAAAATCCGCTGCGGCGTATCACGCAAGGATCGCAAAGAAGGCGCTAAGAACGCAAAGGGCAAAACATCAACCATAGTCACTTCAAAGCTTATCAGGATCAATAGCCTTTGTTAGCCAGTCAACCCCTCTGTTTTCCCAGTTAATAATTGTGGAAGCATCGATATACCTTTCCCACTCGTAAATCCCTGAAGATTTTGCAATTCTTTTAAACTGCATTGTTGCAAGAGGGTTATCGAGTATTACAACCGACCGAACCATTCCGCTATTTTTATAAAGCTGTTGACCTTCTTGCATGTGTGTTTGCGAATCAGCCGGTAACGGTTTCAATCCTCGCATGTCAACAAACACACCAAATCCACCGGGTGATTTTGAAAGAATTCCTTTGGATTCTTCGAGCCATTGGTTCATTTCATCAGCTTTGATGAATCCATCGAATGTTAAATGATAACCGTAATTTTTCTTTTCGATTTTGTACATGATGCACTCCCTATTTGTTTTTATCCCTTATATATCCGAGAGATTGCCTCAAGAGCATGAGACAGCCTCTTCATATCCCGCTAATTCGTAACCAGTTTTCCATTCTGTCTAACAGCCAATTTACTTTTTTCATGATGCGAAACGGAATGCGTTGACTTATCAACTTTGTATTGATTAACAAGTTCTTCGAGATTGACAGTAAGCTTGCTTAAATCTTCGGCGGCTTTTGCAATTTGCTCGATTCCGGCGGCGGCTTCCTGAGTTACGGAATTAATGCCTTGTACACTTTTACTTATTTGTTCGGAACCGGCAGACATTTCTTCGCTTGCCGCCGCTACTTGATGTGTCACATCGCTTACTTTATTTGTTTCGATAATTATTTCTTTCAACAGTTCGCCGGATTTATGAGCGAAGTCTCTTCCTTTTCTAACTTCTTCCGTACCTTCGTTAATTCCTTTCACGGCTTCCATTGTAACGTGCTGAATATTTTTTATCATGCCGGCAATTTCTTTTGTTGCTTTTGTTGTTCGTTCAGCAAGTTTGCGAACTTCATCTGCAACAACTGCAAAGCCTCTGCCTTGTTCCCCGGCGCGTGCTGCTTCAATTGCCGCGTTAAGTGCAAGCAGATTTGTTTGGTCTGCGATGTCGTTTATCACCTGAACAATCTCTCCGATTTGATCGCTGTTTTTTCCGAGTGTTTCAATTGTTGCGGCAGATTTATTTACAACTTCGGCAATGATTGCAATCTCTTCTATTGTTTGATTAACAATTTCTCCGCCGTGTTTTGCTTTGGTGCCGGCTAACTTTGCGGATTCCGAAGCAGAGCTTGCGCCTTTTGTATTATCAAATATTGTTTGCGTTAACTGTTCAACGGCACTTGAAATTTCGGTTGTCTGCTGGCTCTGTTCTTGTGCACCGGCAGACATCTGTTCCGTACTTGAAGAAATTTGACCGCTAACATTTACAATCGAAGTAACTGCATCGGTAATGTTATTTACAATTTCTGATATCGATTCACCCAAAACTTCACCGAGTTTGTTAACACTTTCTTTCATTAATTTATGATCGCCTTTGTAATCTCCATTTACTCGAACTGTGAAATCTTTCTTCGTCATAGCAGCAAGCGCTTCCGAACTTTCTTTAATCGGTAAAATCACTGCATCCAATGTTTGATTTACGCCGTCAATAATTTCGCGGTAGCCGCCCAAGAATTTTGCACCGTTGCCGCGCGTATTCAATTTTCCTTCGAATGCCGCTTGAGTCAACATACCGGATTCATTTATTAATTCTTTTATGGTTGTACTTACACTGTGAAATGTTGAAGCAAGTATCTGTTGGGAGTCTAATATTTTTTTTGTAGAATCTGCCAAAGCACCAATTTCATCTTTTGCATGAATGTCAATTGTTTCGTGCAGCGGCGAAACCGAAACGGAAGTATTACCTTCGGCAATTTGAGCTGCGGCATTATTAAGTTCGGCATTTTTTTCTGCAAGCTTCGCAGATACCTTTTCAAGTTTTGAAATATTGCCGGTCAATTTTTTTGCTGTTGCAAAGAAGAAACAAATTGCCAATGTCAGAACGGCAAGTGTAAGTATCAGAGTAAAGTATAAATCGTTTGTTATTCTTTCTTCGCGTGCAATTAGAACTTTATTTAATTCACTTGAAGATGCTTCCAGCATAGCAAATAACTTATCTATTGTTTCCGTTGCTTCGTTGAAGTATGTGTTTTTTTCAATCATTATTTGCGGAGTATTAATTAATTTGGCTTCAACTGTGCTTATGAATGTTTCGGCGCTCTGCTTAACTTCTTGCCATTCGCTTTGAAGTTCTTTTTCTACAGAAGGGTTCGCTTCATAAATTTTGTTCAGAGATCTTTCGATATTTATGATCTCCTCGTTGCTCAAAGCAATGTATTGCGATAGTTGAATGCTGTTCTCGATTGTAACTTCATTTTGTGCGATGGAATTTAATCCGAATGCACGCAAACGTCCGAAGTTTTCTGTGCAGCCCGGCAGTTTGGTTACAGAAAGATCCATTAAATAATAACTGTCAATTTCCGGGTCCAAAGAGAGACTGGAGTTGTCAGCCATATCGATTATAAATAAAAGAGTTTTTTGAATAAGTTCTGTGTGTTGTACAAAACTTGTCTTTGCATCCAGCGAGAACACACTCATTCTAATATTGTTCCATTCGGATTTAAGAGCATTCCATTTGGGTGTAAGATCAAATTCACTGTATTTTGTATCGATCTCATTAATTTCATTTATCTCGCTGCCGATTGTATTTTGCAAATCGAGCATTTTATTTTTGAAATCTGCAGCGCCGCCAAGGTATGTTGCCGCCGCTCCACGATGTTGCTGCAAATGTTGTACAAGTTTCTTCATCGGCTGGAGATATTCAACGCCTTTGATTTCCGCTTGTGTGGCATGAACCACGGCATTTCTTTCGGTTACGAAATAATAGAGCAGCAGAAGAATGGGAAGTGAAATTATTATTCCAAGAATTATAAATTTTTTAGCAATCTTTATGCTGTTGAGGGAAAAAAAGTTGAGTAATGATTTCATATAGCACCCTTATAATTTTTTATGAAAAATTATTATCTCTCTGTTAGTGTCGGCTCTAATAAAATATTTTTCCCCACAAAAAAATATTTGTAGTCAACTTGTCTAATTATCGTATCGTCGCTGAAAAAATTAATTATTCTAAAAAGGGAAAGCTTTCGAGTTGCAATAATCAGGAAGGTGATGCTTAGCTTTATTATTAGCGGTAACCCTGATTAATAATATGTGAGTTGTTAATAATTGTGGAGAAAAAATTTTTAGTGTCCGGGTTCTGCTTTTTGAATTACGGAATGAATCTGCTGGAAACTGTTCTGCAATTTTCTCAATTCGTTTTCCAGCTTGTAAATTTTGTACGACTCAATTGATTCTCTTCCACCGAGTAGCCAATTTACATCGCATCCCAAACGCAAAAGTTTTATCAAAATTTTGGAACCGGGTTCGCGCTTTCCGCTTATGTACTGTTGTAATTGCTGCGGCGAAATGTTCATTGCTTCGGCAAGCTTTTTTAGTGTCCCGTATTTTTTCTTTGCAAACCACCGCATCCGCTCGCCGATTCCGAACTGCATCTTTTCGTCGGTGAAAAGATCAAGAGTATCATTATTCGTTTCTTCAAATAAATTCAGTTCAAATTGGTATTCGTCAATAATATGTTTGATTCTTTTATAAAGGTCATCGTCAAATTCGAGGCTTTCATTTAACAGAAAGGAAAGTGTTTGAACTTTCATGTCGAGTTTCTCGGCAATCATGCTCAATTTTATGCCAAGCGTGTGAAGCAAATATTTTATTTCTTCTTGCTTAGTCATAAGTCTATTCCTATAATGTCAATTAAGCAGTTACCTAACGCAAAATAGCAAATTTTGTCTAAATAGTTAATAATCCGAGATTGTGTGTTTAAGAAATTTAAAAGTTCTGAAGCAATAAAATTTTATTAATAAAGTAATATTCAATATTTTTGCCCGTCATGAAATTACTCAACTTTACCAAAGACCATAGTTACATATTGAAACTTGCTTTGCCGGCTATTGCCGGGTTATCAAGCCAGATGATTGTCTCGCTGGTTGATACAGCAATGGTTGGCAGACTTCCGGATGCAGAGTACAATCTTGCCGCAATGGGAATCGGAGTATTTGCAACGTGGGCAGTTGTTAGTTTGTTCTCAAGTCTTGCAACCGGAACGCATGTTCTTATTGCACGCAGATATGGCGAAAAAAATAATGACGGCTGCGGCGAAGTATTGAATACATCTCTCATACTTTCTTTTTTGATTGGAATAACTGTTGCCTCAATTGTTGTTTCCTTTGCTTACGATGTAGCAGATTTTTTTGCAGTTGATAAACGCGTAGGTCATCTTGCCGGTGATTATTTGTATTACCGATTTATGGGCATTCCTTTTTTTTTGATAACCGTTTCTTACCGCGGATTTTTTTTCGGAATCGGCAAAACAAAAATATTTATGTATTCCGGCATCCTTGCGAATTTTCTTAACATAATTTTCAATTACATGTTTATTTACGGTGCTTTCGGATACGAAGGCATGGGGCTTGCCGGCGCCGGGCTTGGTTCAACCCTCGCCACTCTTTGTGATTCATTATTTTACTTAACGGTGTCGTTGCTTCCGTTCTATAAACATAAATTCAATTACTTAAAAAATTTCCGTTTCGTAAAAGATATTGCATTAAAAATCATAAAAATTTCTTTGCCGGTTTCATTACAAAATATTTTTATCCTCATTGGTTTCTTAAGTTTTATTGCCATCACCGGATTCATCGGCACAACTGAACAAGCCGCGAGCAATGTTGTTTTTTCTGCACTGTTAATTTCTTTAATGCCGTGTTTCGGATTTGGAATTGCTGTGCAAACTTTAGTTGGCAATAGTATTGGAATGGGGGATGTCAAACTGGCAAAACACTACGGCTTCGAGACGAGCAAAATTGCTACTGTTTATACTATGCTTGTCGGAATAATTTTTCTTTCTTTCCCAAGAATTATTTTGATGCTTACGACAAACGATACAAATGTAATCGAGACTGCGGTTCCGGCTTTAAGAATTGCCGGTGTCGGACAAATCTTTTATTCTATTGGTGTTGTACTTGCAAACGGATTGCAAGCCGTTGGTAAAACTCTTTTTGTTATGATTGCCGAAGTTGTTGCAAACTGGCTTGTGTTTGTCCCGATAGCATATTTACTCGGGGTAGTTTTTAATTACGGTTTGGTTGGTGCATGGTATGCGCTGCCGTTTTATGTGATTCTTTATTCCGGTGTTATCTTTTTGAAATTCAAGTTTGGGAATTGGGAAAAGTATCACAAAGCCTGACTTCAAATAATAATCTTGACAATATTATCGTTTAGAAATATATTTGAATCGAAAATAAGATATGAAAATTAAATCTCTCATATTGTTACTTGTTATTGCTGCTTCTGTTTTTGGCGGTGCTGAACTTATAAAGTTTAACGCCAGAAGCCAGAGCGATAATGTTGTACTGCAATGGCAGGCTCTCTCGGAAACCAATCTAAAGAATTACGTGGTTGAAAGGAAAACAGTAAACGGATCATTTATTGAATTAGCTACTGTTGCACCGCGCCAAGATAAAAATTACGAGTATGTTGATTTAACTGCTTTCAAAGGCGAAGATGTTTTATACGTTTACAGATTAAAAATAGTTGATAACGACGGCTCTGTCTCGCATTCGTGGGAAGCATCGTTAACTCACAATGTTTCGAGTGTTAAAAGAACTTGGGGAAGCATTAAAGCTTTGTTCAGGTGATTCCAATAATTTGCATTTCAAAATCGCTTCACAGTTTCGCAGCTACAAATCATGATTAATTTTACAACACCTATTTATCTTGCCTCGAAATCTCCGCGCAGAAGAAAACTACTGAAGCAGCTTGGACTCAAATTCAAATCCGTATCTGTTGATTTGGACGAAGAAATTTTTGACGGTGAACATCCCGTGCAAACCGTTAAAAGACTTGCACTGTTAAAAGCAGAATCTGCAAAATCAAAAATTAAAAACGGAATAATTATTACCGCCGATACTATTGTTGTGCTCAATTCGAAAATTATCGGCAAACCCAAAAATGAAAAAGACGCATATAACATTTTGAAAATATTGAGCGGCAAAACTCACAAAGTGTACACCGGTTTCGCACTTCACAATTTGAACAGCGGCAAAAAAGTGGTTGATTTCGAAGTAACAAAAGTTACTTTCAGAAAATTATCTCATCAGGAAATTATAGATTATATTGCTTCCGGCAGCCCGATGGACAAAGCCGGTGCATACGGTATTCAAGATGATTTTGGCGCAGTCTTCGTTAAAAAAATCGAAGGATGTTTTTATAACGTGATGGGCTTGCCGCTTGCCAAAGTTTACAACTCGCTGATTAAAATTCTCTGATACTTCAAAAATTTTTCAAGCATTGTTACTGTACGATACCGATTTTATCTTTCATGAAAATTTTTACTCATCTAAAAAAAATGCATTTAGTTAAAGCGGCGATATTGTTTTGGTTTTTAGCATAATCTCTTTAATTTTGATCTGGATATTTCGTTACGATATCTTTTCTTTATTTTGTTTTTCAATTTGGTCTATAGAATTAACCGGAGCTATTTTATTAGTAAGCGAATAGAAGAATAAATTACCTGAATAAAAAATGGAGTGAAAATGCCGAAGTACAAAAAAATTGTTGTGCCCAAAGAAGGGGAAAAAATCTCGATAGAAAACGGGAAGCTTGTTATTCCCGATAACCCGATTATACCTTTTATCGAAGGCGATGGAACGGGTGCTGATATTTGGTTTGCGTCTCAAATGGTATTTGATGCGGCTGTTCAGAAAGCATACGGCGGTAAAAAGAAAATTGTTTGGATGGAAATTTATGCCGGCGAAAAAGCCGTAAAGACTTACGGAAAAAATAAGTGGCTGCCGGATGAAACTCTCGATGCAATTAAAGAATATATAGTTGCAATAAAAGGTCCGCTCACAACTCCGATTGGCGGCGGAATAAGAAGTTTAAATGTAACACTACGGCAAGTTTTGGATTTGTACACTTGTGTTCGTCCGGTTAAATATTACACTGGCACGCCAAGCCCGGTTAAACGTCCGCAAGATTTGAACATTGTTATCTTCCGCGAAAATACCGAAGACGTTTATGCCGGTATCGAGTTTAAATCAAACACCAAAGAAGCTGAAGATTTAATAAAGTATATCAATAAAAAATTTCAAAAAAATATCCGCAAAGAATCGGGTATCGGCATCAAACCGATCAGTCAGTTTGGTACGGAAAGATTGGTGAAGAAAGCGATTGAATATGCGATTGCAAACAAAAGCAAGAGTGTTACGCTTGTTCACAAAGGAAATATCATGAAATTTACCGAAGGTTCTTTCAAAGAATGGGGATACGAAACTGCAAAAAAATATTTTGCAGATAAAACAGTAACCGAAGATGAAGTTTCGAAATTGTATAAAGGGAAAATTCCCGAAGGAAAAATTTTGATCAAAGATAGAATTGCAGACAGCATGTTCCAGCAAGTTTTATTGAGACCGGGCGAGTACGATGTTGTTGCAACTCCGAATTTGAACGGAGATTATTTATCGGATGCATGTGCGGCACAAGTTGGCGGATTGGGAATTGCGCCCGGTGCAAACATGAGTTATCATTACGCTGTGTTTGAAGCTACACACGGCACTGCGCCAAAATATGCCGGACTCGATAAAATAAATCCGGGCTCTGTAATTTTATCCGGCGTGATGATGTTTGAATATCTCGGATGGGATAAAGCCGCTAAGTTGATCGAAAAGGCGATGAGCAAAACAATCAAATCGAAAAAAGTGACTTATGATTTTGCACGCTTGATGCCGGGCGCAACTGAAGTTAGCTGTTCCAATTTTGCGCGCGAGATTGTTAAGAATATGTGATTATTTTTTAATGAATGAGGCGGAGAATCTCACTTAATCATGCATGAGATTCTCCCGTAGGAATGCTTTTGGCATTTGCTTCGCTCATAATCAAGAATAATATGTGGATCAATTCGACATATCTATCCTTGATTTTAGAAAGCATCATTATTATTTTGGCAAAGGCTTAATCATATCAAAATGGAGGTTTAAGATGCGCGAAGAAAACGGAATTGGTAAAGGCTTACTAATCGGATTCTTGACGGGCGCAGCAGTAGGTTCCATAGTAGCCCTTCTATTCGCTCCAAAATCCGGTAAAGAATTACGGCAGGATATCAAAAACAAATCGCAAGAATTAATGGATGATGCAGAACAATATCTTGCAAATGCAAAAGACAAAGCTTCGCAGTTAATAAACGAAGGTAAAAAAAAATCCGAAAAATTAGTGGCTGATGCTAAAGAAAAAGTTGATGCACTACTTGGCGAAGCGGAAAAAATTTTAAGCGAGGCTAAAGATAAAGCCGGCAATGTAGCCGAAGCCGGTAAAGTAAAAATTGAAAAAGAAAGTGAACGTTTAAAAACCGCTGTTAAAGCCGGAATGGATGCTTATCATTCCGAAAAAGAAGCTTGAGAGATCATGACGATAATTAATCTTCTCCTCATCGTATTAATCCTATCGGCTTCAACCTTATGCGTGTATTTAATTTTCTCGCTCAAGAAATTATTAAAAGAGGTTGAAGCAGTTCGTTCGGATATCCATGGATTTATAGAAAAAGCAAATCCGGTGCTCGAAAACCTTGCCGAAGTTACCAACAAAGCAAACCGAATTGTTTCCGAAGCAGAAAATTACTGGGATGAATTAGACGGTTCGATAAAAAGATTGAAGCAAAAAGTTTCGGATTTCACTTCCTTTAAAGTTTTTCGCGATGCGGAGAATCCAGCCGATGGTCTCATCAAAAATTTACGTGCACTGTATAAAGGCGCTTCCGCTTTTTGGCAAGCGTTTAGAAGATATTAATCTATTAGTTCAAACTAGGGAGAGACATCTTGAAAGAGTATAATCCAGATGCTATTAGAAACATAGCACTCATCGGTCACGGAGGAAGCGGTAAAACTACTATTTCAGAATTGCTTTTGTTTACCGCCGGAGAAGTTAATCGTATCGGCAAAATTGAAGAGGGCAGCACAACTTCCGATTTTAATTCCAATGAAATTGAAAGACAAATTTCCATTGCGGCAAGTCCGCTTCATCTTGAATGGAACGGAACCAAAATAAACATCCTCGATACCCCCGGCTTCCCGGATTTTGTCGGTCAGGTTATTTCGAGTTTGCATGTTGCAGATGTTGCTGTTTCAGTTATCAAAAGTGCTGAAGGTATCGAAGTTGGTACGGAACTAACCTGGGAATATGTTAGAAAGAATAATCTGCCGGCGGCAGTTCTGATCAACAAAGCAGATAACGAACATTCGAAATTTTTTGAAACTGTTCAAGTCGCAAAGAAAAGATTGAGTCCCGATATTACCGTTGTTTCGTTTCCGTTAAAAGAAGGATTGAATTTTACGACCGTCATCGATCTCGTAAAAATGAAAGCGGTTACTTACGGCGATTCCGGTTCCAAAAAAATTACTGAAGAAGAAATTCCAGCCGATCTAAAAGAACAAGCCGGCAAATTAAGAGAAGAGTTGATTGAGAAAGTTGCCGAATCTGATGAAGAGTTGATGAACAAATTTTTTGAAGAAGGTGTTTTAAGCGAAGATGAAATATTGAAAGGCTTGAAGACCTCGATATTGAAAGGCGGATTAATACCGGCACTTGCTTTTTCCGCAGCTAAAGGTGTTGGTGCAAATACGTTTTTAGATTTTGCCTCTAAATTTTTCCCGGCACCGAGCGAAAGAAATCAACTTGATGCAAAATTGAAAGACGGCGGAAACAGTGTTCAGATTAAATGCGATCCGAACGGCGAACCGATTTTATTTATTTTCAAATCCCTTTCGGAACAGCATGTGGGCGAACTTTCTATTTTCAAAGTTTTCTCGGGAACACTTGCGCCCGGAATGGATTTGGTCAATACGCACAAAGAAAAAACCGAAAGGCTTGGACAAATATTTGTTCTTAACGGAAGAAACAGAAAAGAAATAACAAAATTAGGTGCGGGTGATATCGGTGCAGTTGTAAAATTAAAAGACAGTCACACCGGTGATACATTATGTTCGAAAAATTTCACGGTTTTGGTTCCCGAAATACATTACCCAGAACCGGTTATTCGATTTGCGGTTAAACCGAAAGCAAAAGGCGATGAAGATAAAATTTCTGCCGCTCTTCATACCGCACACGAAGAAGAACCTTCTTTAATTGCAAAGTACGATCCTGAAATTGCGCAGACAATCGTTTCGGGGCAAGGCGAACTGCAATTGAATCTTGCGGTCAAATTATTAAAAGATAGATACGGTGTAGAAGTTGATCTCGCTGAGCCGAGAATTCCATACCGCGAAACTATTAAAGGCAGATGTGATGACTCCGAATACAAACATAAAAAACAATCGGGCGGAAGAGGGCAGTACGGGCATGTTCATTTAAAATTAGAACCGATGCCGAGAGGAGGCGGATATGAATTTGCTAATGCAATTGTAGGCGGTGTTGTCCCCGGCAGATTTGTTCCCGCTGTTGAAAAAGGTTTGAAAGATGTTTTGGTAAAAGGAATTTTAACTGGAAGCAAAGTAGTTGACGTGAAAGTAACTTTGTTTGATGGAACTTATCACGCGGTGGATTCCGATGAAGTTTCGTTTAAGATTGCCGCATCGCAAGCATTCAAGAAAGGATTTATGGATGCCAAACCGGTAATTCTTGAACCGATCTATGATATCACCGTAAAAATTCCCGAAGAATATATGGGTGATGTAATGGGCGATATATCTTCACGCCGCGGAAAAATTCAGGGGATGGATTCCGAAAGTCCGTTCCAAATTATTAAAGCTAAAGTTCCGCTTGCAGAACTTCATAAATATTCCACTCAGTTGAGAAGTTTAACATCCGGGCGCGGAATGTTTTCTATGTTGTTCTCGCATTACGAAGAAGTACCCAAAGAAGTAGAAACAAAAATTATTGAAGAGTATCAAAAACACAAAGTTGAAGAAGCGGAATAATTTCTTCGCTTGCTTAAAAAGGCGGAAGAAAATCTTCCGCCTTTTTTGTTTATGATTCTCCTATTACTAACTTTCCACTGTCAATTTTTTATTTCACAACATTCATACAAAATTTATGGAAAGACTCTGGTCGCCGTGGCGCGCTAATTATATCGAATCATTTAAACAAGAAAAAGTAAACAACAACTGTATTTTTTGCGACGCCGTTCACGAAGATATTTCTTCGGACAACTGCTTAAAAGTTTTCGACGGCGAAACATGTTACGTGATTTTAAATTTATATCCTTACAACAGCGGTCATTTGCTTGTTGTGCCCAACCGTCATGTCTCGGATATTAATGAATTGAACGATACTGAAATGACAGAGGTAATGAAATTAACACGGCTTTCATTAAAAGCTTTGGGCGTTGCAATAAAACCGCACGGTTATAATTTCGGCGCTAATCTCGGCAAAGCCGCCGGTGCCGGAATCGATTCCCACATTCACTTTCACATTGTGCCGAGATGGAACGGCGACACTAATTTTATGCCTTCGATAGGCGAAGTGAAAATTATATCGCAAGATCTTTTGCAGACAAAAAAAATAATAATAGAAGCTTTCAAAAATTTATAACCGGAAGAATTATGAAAAGTAAAGTAAAAATTTTAGTTGCACTGAATAGTTTTAAAGAATGTGCCGACTCAACGGAAATATCGACACTGCTCAAAGCATCGTTCAACAAATATATTCCTGACGATTTAAAAAACGCATTGGATATAACTTACAAGCCGGTTTCCGACGGCGGCGACGGATTTCTCGAAGTTTGTAAATATCATTTCGGTTTGGAGACTCTTCATTTCGAAATTCTGAAACCGTACGAAGATGAAAAATTTTTTTGCCCGGCGGCATTTTCGCCCGATACAAAAACACTTTATGTTGAATCTGCAGATGTGCTCGGTTTGAAAACTGTACCGTTGGAATATCGTCATCCGTTGTCGCTCTCTTCAAAAGGAATCGGCGATTTACTCTTGCAAATTATGGATGGAGTTTATACCGGTTTCCTCGATGTAGAAAATGTTGTGATCGGGATCGGCGGAACTGCAGTTAACGATCTCGGACTCGGGATGATGGAAATGTTCGGGCTCGAATTGTATAATGAATCGGATAACCAATTGGAAGTTATTCCTAAAAATTTTGCCGATGTAGAAAAAATTGTTGTACCGGAAGTTAATCTTCCTTTTAATCTGGAAATTGTTTCCGATGTTGAAAATCCTTTGATCGGGAAAGACGGAGCCGCAAAAATTTTTGCAAAACAGAAAGGCGCAGTCGATGATGAAATTGAATTACTCGAAAAAGGATTTGTTAACATGCTGAAACAACTCGAAATTGATGACGATACAATAAAACAATTAAACGGTGCCGGCGGCGGACTTTCAGCCGGACTAAAATTATTTTTTAACGCAAACAATAAATTTGCAAAACAATTTATTACACAGAGTCTTTCGGTCAATTCGAGTACGGATGCTTATGATCTTGTTGTTACCGGCGAAGGCAAATTTGATGCACAAACTTTTTATAACAAAGGAGCCATGATCGTTTACAACGAGTTCGCCGAAAAAAATATTCCGCTCTTTTTTATTTGCGGAATATCCGACGGCGATCTGCCGGAGAATGACAATCTCCATTTGATAGAACTCTCGGAATATTTTGATTCGGTTGAAGAATCTTTGAAAAATGTTGATAAAGGTATTGAACTGGCAAGCAAAAAAATCTGTAAAGAAATTATTAAGCTGATTACAAAAAAAGAAACAAAAGTATAACTCCTACAAATACGGAGAAATAGATGGAAGAATTAGAATCATTTGATAGAATAAATGTGCCGGCGCTCGATGAAGTGCTTGGTAAAAAATTTAATGTACTCGATGACGGATTTGTCCGCGTAGTTGATTACATGGGCGGAGACGAATCAATTGTTCAAGCCGCACGGGTTTCGTACGGCAAGGGAACAAAAAAAGTTTCCGAAGACCGCGGACTTATCAGGTATCTTTTGAGAAATCATCACACAACTCCTTTCGAGATGTGCGAAATAAAATTTCACGTGCGTGTTCCAATGGATGCGTGGCGGCAGTGGATCAGGCATCGCACGGCAAACGTAAATGAATACTCGACAAGATATTCAATTGCAATTGATGCTTCGCAAAAAACAAATCCGGATGAATGGCGTTTGCAAGCAAAAGATAATAAACAAGGTAGTGCCGGATTTTTTGATGCAGAAACCGGAAGCAAGTTTTCCAAGCGTGAAGAAGACTTGCAAAACTTTGCAAGAGAAATTTATCGAGAAAGACTCGAGAGCGGTGTAGCGCGCGAACAAGCAAGAAAAGATCTTCCGCTTTCAACTTATACCGAAGCATATTGGAAAATAGATCTTCATAACTTACTTCACTTTTTATACTTACGAATGGATGCTCATGCACAATATGAAATCCGTTCGTATGCAAATGTGATTGGCAATGAAATTGTAAACCGGTGGTGCCCGTTCGCTTGGGAAGCTTTCAAAGATTACATTATCAACGCAAAAAGTTATTCTGCACTCGAAATGGAAGTGCTGATGAAAATCATAAACGGCAATGCCGCCGAAGCAGTTAAAACTGCCGGGTCTTTCGGGTGGTTGAATCATACCGAAAAAGGACTTTCGAAAAACAGAGAACGAATCGAGTTCGAAGCGAAATTAGCTCAATTAGGTCTATCCAAACCGTGGTAACTGCATAAGAGGGTGTGGCAAAAATTTTGTATTGAAGTTTAAAATCCTGGTAGAAATATTTCGGTTAGATTTTGAAATACCTTTTACCGGGGGAAGTATGAAAAAGTTAATTCTGGTTGTTTCCTTTTTTTGCTTTTTAAGCTGCCGCGAAGATATTGTTGAGTATGAATCAAAAGCCGGTACCGGCGATGTTTATGTTACATCAAATCCGGATGGAGCGGATATCTATTTAAATGGCGACCGGCTTGGCAAAACTACTCCCGATAGTTTGATTGATCTTCAAGCCGGAATTTATTCTGTTCGTTTGAAACTTCTCGGTTACGGAGAAGAAACAATTTATGTTAATTTGCAATCGGGGCAAAAAAGATTTATAAATGTTACATTGGGTTCAGATTAATTAAGGCATCGTTGGAAAAAATTATAATAGCCGCCGTATCAAAGAATAATGTAATTGGTGATAAGGGAAAACTTCCCTGGCATAACAAAGAAGAATTAAGACATTTCAGGAATACGACAACCGGCTTTCCGGTAATTATGGGAAGAAAAACTTGGGAAGCTGTTGCTCATCCGCTCGATAATAGATTGAATATCATACTCACAAGAAATCCTGAATTTTCTTTCGCACATCCAAATGTTATCGTTTGCCGTTCGATTCAAGAAGCATTGAGCGAATGTTCAAAAAGAAAATTTGATAAAGTTTTTTTCATCGGCGGTGCGGAAATTTTTGAGCAGACAATTAATTTGGCAGACGGCATAATTCTTTCACGAATGAATTTTGAAACTGAAGGGGATAAGTTCTTTGCTGCGTTCGATTTAGCCGAATGGATTTTGGAAAGAACAGAAGCATTTACGGAATTTAAAGTTGATTATTATATTAGTAGACAAAAAAATGAGATCATTTGAAGTGCAGAATAAAATAAAAATACTGCCGGAAAATTTAGCCAATAAAATTGCTGCCGGAGAAGTTGTTAACCGTCCGGAGTCTGTCGTAAAAGAATTGCTCGAAAATTCTATCGATGCCGGAGCAAAAAATATTGAAGTGATGATAAAAAATGCCGGCAAATCTTTAATACAAGTAATTGATGACGGCGAAGGAATGGCGGAAGAGGACGCGCTTCTTTGCATTCAACGCCATGCAACAAGTAAAATTTCTTCGGTTGCAGACCTCGAAGCAATCCAAACTTTTGGTTTCCGCGGTGAAGCACTTGCATCAATTGCGGCAGTCAGCATTTTTGAATTGATTACAAAACGTTCTGTTGACGAACTCGGTACGATTATCAAACTCGATGAAAATTCGAACATCATAAAAGAGAAAGATGCTTTTCAGAAAGGGACTTCGATTTCGATAAAAAATTTATTTTATAATGTTCCGGCGAGAAGAAATTTTTTGAAGAGCAATGCAACCGAACTAAAACATATCATAGAAACATTTAAACGCATTTCGTTGAGTTACCCGGAAATTTCTTTCAAGTTCTACAACGATGACGATTTAATATTCGATTTGCACGCTTCGGATATGCACGAAAGAATGAAGTCCGTTTTTACCGATGATATTTTGGATGCAGTGATTGAAGTAAAAGAAATCACCGATTACATGAGTATCACCGGATTTGTAACCAAACCGGTCTATCTCCGCAAAGCAAAAGGGGAACAGTATTTCTTCCTTAACAAAAGATATGTTACAAACAGAGTAATCAATCACGCAGTATTCACTGCGTTTGAAAATATTTTGGAGAAGGGAGATTACCCGTTCTTCGTTCTCTTTTTAATTATCGATCCCAAAAAAGTTGATGTGAATGTGCATCCTTCCAAATTGGAAGTGAAATTTGACGACGAGAAAGAAATTTATTCGTTTGTGAATGCTGTTATTAAAAAGACTATCGGTAGTTACGATTTAGTTCCGTCTCTTTCGATTGAAGGGACCGAACAAAAAGAAGCACTCCGTCTCCAAAATTTTCGCAATGTTGAACGTGAAGATTTTAGCGACAGACCTTTTTCATCGCCGCAATCCGCAAACAATGTAAAACGTCCTTCTATTTTCAGCGAAGATGATATCGACAGACTGTTCGATAATATTAATAAAGATATTAAAGCCGGTGCACCTTCTTCTTTTGATGCGCATCCGTTTGATGAGAAACAGCCGAAAGAAATTTATCATGAAGCAGATAATTCTTCCGCACAGCTTGAAACTCCGTTCATCGTTTCGCTTCACAATAAATATATTCTCTCGCAGATCAAAAGCGGCTTGATGATTATCGATGCGCACGTCGCACACGAAAGAATTTTGTATGAAATTGCTTTGCAGTCGTTTGATGCAAATATGCCATTCTCGCAGCATCTGCTTTTTCCACAGACGCTCAAACTCGATCCGGCAGATTACCAGCTTGCAAAAGACCTTGAGCCGTATCTGATTAATTTGGGATTCGCTCTGAAATTCAAAAATAAAAATGTTGTTGAGATTGTTGGCATTCCTTCCGATTTGAAAACCGAACACGAAGTTGAAACACTGCTCGGCATTTTGCAAGAGTACAGAAAAAACGAACAAGAGAAACAACTGGAAGTCCGCGATAATCTTGCGAAATCTTTTTCGTGCAAAGCGGCAATTAAAGCCGGCGATAAACTGAACGAGAAAGAGATGAGAATTTTGGTTGATAAACTTTTTGCTACTTCGATGCCGTATGTTTGTCCGCATGGCAGACCGATTGTAATCAAAATACAAATTGAAGAACTCGATAAAAGATTTGGACGAACTTCATAGGTTTCGTATTTTTTAATCAAATTTTGGACGAGCAACCGTGGCTTTTAAAAAATAAATAGACCACGGATGAAACGGATAACACGGATTTGCACTGATGAAACCATAGTTATCCAATTAAAAAAAAATCTTGAACTTGCTCATGCTCTTTTATTATTGATTGAAGTTACCAAATTGTGGCTAAAGCCGTTTTCGTTTATTGATAAATTATCCCACGAGATATCACCGCTTTGCGGGATTCCGTTTACGTGGAAAATCTCGCGGCAATTGTCCGAACTTAGCTTCAATTGCCGCTATCCAGCTTATCTGCGGGCAAGCTTTATATAGTGGGATATTTACGACCCAACTGTGAGGGACTTAAGTCCACTTTTGCTTAAATCATGTTGTTGTGTCTAAAGTGCAAGAGTAAGGGAAAATAAAATTCATAACACATTTCAAATAAATTTCGGAAGGAATAAACATGTCCTCTGAAGAATATAAAAAAGCAAAACAGAATTATTTTGATAAACTGCAGAAAGCAAAAGAGATAGATTTTAAATTCACAACTGTTTCCGGCGAAGATGTGAAGCCGCTTTACACGCCGGACGATATTGAAAAAATTGATTATCTCAAATATCTGAATTTTCCCGGAGAGTATCCGTACACACGCGGAATCCACCTTAACGGTTATCGCGGAAAAATTTGGACGATGCGCCAGTTCGCCGGTTTCGGAGCGCCCGAAGACACGAATCAAAGATTTAAATATTTGCTCGAGCACGGGCAGACCGGTCTCTCTGTTGCATTTGATCTTCCCACTTTGATGGGCTGGGATTCCGATGCCGCAATGAGCGAAGGTGAAGTTGGAATTTGCGGTGTATCCGTTTCGTCGCTTCATGATATGGAAGTTCTATTTGATGGAATACCGCTTGATAAAGTTTCAACATCAATGACAATCAATTCACCGGCGGCAATGATTTTTGCTTTCTACCTCGCTGTTGCAAAAAAACAAGGTGTTGGTTTTGATAAACTGAGAGGCACACTGCAGAATGATATCTTAAAAGAATATATCGCACAGAAAGAATTTATTTTTCCGCCGCGCCCCTCGATGCGCATCATAACCGACATGATTGAATACTGTACAAACGAAGTTCCGCAATGGAACCCGGTTTCGATCAGCGGTTATCATATTCGTGAAGCCGGCTCAACTGCAGAGCAAGAATTGGCTTATACTTTGGCTGACGGATTTGCATATATCGAAGCATGTTTGGAAAGAGGAATGGATATTGACTCGTTCGCGCCGCGTTTATCTTTCTTCTTCAATTCACATCTCGATTTTTTTGAAGAGATAGCAAAGTACCGTGCGGCTCGCAGAATTTATGCAAAACGTTTGAAAGAAAAATACGGCGCAAAAAATCCGCGTTCGTGGTGGCTTCGTTTTCATACGCAAACTGCCGGGTGCACATTAACTGCGCAGCAACCGGAAAATAATATTGTGCGCACTGCATTTCAGGCAATGGCGGCGGTGCTCGGCGGAACGCAGTCGCTTCATACAAATTCGATGGACGAAACATTGGCACTGCCGGGCGAGAAGGCTGTGAAGATTGCACTTCGCACACAACAGCTACTCGCATACGAAACCGGCATTATCAATACTGTTGATCCGCTCGGCGGAAGTTATTTTGTTGAATCGTTGACGAACAAAATGGAAGAAGAAGCAAATAAAATTTTTGAACAGATCGATGCATTGGGCGGAGTTATACCCGCGATTGAAACCGGATATTTCCAGAAAGAAATTGCAAACTCTGCATACCGCTATCAACTCGAACTTGAGAAGAAAGAAAAAATAATTGTCGGCGTAAATGAATTTGTTGAAGACGAAACAAAAATTGATATCCCCATTTTACAAATTTCGCCCGAAGTGGAAGCATATCAAAAGAAGCGAATGGCTGAATTAAGGCAGAGCAGAAATCAGCAAGCAGTACAAAATAGTTTGAAAAAAATTTCCGAGACTGCCGCAAACGGCAATAACATTATGCCGGTTCTAATTGAAGCCGCAGAAAATTATGTTACGCTCGGTGAGATGGTAGAAGGATTAAAACTACATTTCGGAACATATGAGGAAGCTGTTGTTTTCTAAATTTTTTGTTTACCTGAAATTATTACGCGTTACAAGCTGGCTGAAAAATGTTTTCGTGTTTGTGCCGCTTGTTTTTTCAAAACATCTTTTTGATGCCGCATACTTCTCGGAAGTTCTGCTCGGTTTCATCGCTTTCTCTTTTACTTCGAGTCTCATTTATGTTTTGAACGATATCGTTGATGCGGAGAAAGATAAAATTCATTCGGAAAAGAAAAATAGACCGATTCCGAGCGGACAAATTTCCAAAAGTGAAGCTTCGATTGTTTTGATGATTTTGTTCTTCGCGGTTTTGTTCTTCTCTTATTTGATACGAAATGATTTTGTAATTCTGTTGTGGGCTTACGTTGTAATCAATTCAGCTTATACTTTTTACCTGAAGCAAGTTGTTATTGTAGATTTATTCTGCATCGCAGCCGGATTTATCCTCAGAATGATTGCCGGGGCAGTGATTATTTCTGTTTACATTTCCAACTGGCTGATTTTAACGACGATTTTTATCTCGCTCTTTTTGGCAGTGATGAAACGCAGAGTTGAAATTGCAACAAGCACAAATGCCGTTGAACAAAGAACTGTTTTGAAAGATTATTCATTGAGTTTTATCGACCAGGTTTCTGCAATTACTGCCGGCGGTGTAATTATCTGTTACGCACTTTACACTGTAGCAGAAAGAACTGTTTTGGTTTTCGGTACAGAACGGCTTGTGTTTACTACTATCTTTGTCGTGTTCGGAATTTTTCGATACATGTTCCTCGTGTACAAAAAAAATATCGGAGAAAATGTAGCGGAAGTTATCTACTCCGATCCGCCTATGATAATTAATGCAATGTTGTTTTTGCTCGTGGCATTTTACATAATTTATATTTGATACCGGTTAGCAAAGATGTTAAATGATTTGTTTGGATTGTTATTGTTCCTTTTTCTCGGTGCATTTTTTTCTGCTTCTTCGGCGGCGTTTATTTCTGCGAACAAACTGAAGCTCGAACTGCGTGCCCGCCAAAAAAATTTCTATGCAGAGAATGTTCTCTACTTCATGGGTAATCCTCAGAAATTTTTTTCTGCAAATCTAATCGCAAAAAGTTTTGTGAATTTTGTTTTCCTTTCTCTCTCTTCGTTATTCTGTTTGCTCGTTTTTGAGATAAATCCTTTCGTGATTTTACTGATTCTAACCGCTCTTCTTTTGATATTCGGCGAGCTGATTCCAAAATTTTTGGGAAGAGAAACGGCTGATACAACCGTTCTGATTTCTGCTCTGCCGATGCGGATTGCCGAATTTATTTTGAGACCGTTTATCAATTTGACTTCGGCATTTTCATCACACGAATTAAAATTATTGCAAAAAGAATCCGAAGATTTTCAACAAAGCGCTGTTAAGGAAGCGGTTAATAATTTAATCGAAGAAGGAAGCGAAAACAGCAGTATCAATGAAGAACAAACGGACATCATCAATAAAGTTTTTGAAATCCGCGAGCAGAGAGTTTATGAAGCCGTTACCCCGCGTACCGATATTGCCGGCGTTGATATTTCTGCGAGCGTAGAAGAAGTGCTCGATAAATTTATTGAAACGGGATATTCCAAATTAATTGTGTACGAAGAAAATCTCGATAACATTAAAGGGATGGTTTTTATCAGAGATTTTTTCAACAAGCCCGGAAGTTTGCAATCCGTTATCCGTGATGTTGTGTTTGTGCCCGAGACGAAAAAAAGTCTTGAAATGCTCAACGAGTTTTTGAACAAACAGTTTTCCATTGCAGTAGTTGTTGATGAATTCGGCGGCACTGCCGGAATTATAACCGTTGAAGATTTGATCGAAGAACTTTTTGGCGAAATACGCGATGAATACGATGTCGAAGAAAAAGTCGTTAGAAAAATAAGTGCGGGCAGTTATATTCTGAGCGGCAAAGTTGAAATTGATTTTCTACATGATGAATATGAACTGGAAATTCCCGAAGGTGAGTACGAAACGGTTGCCGGTTATATTACTTACAAACTCGGCAGAATACCGCTTAAAGGTGAGTCATTCCGTGTTGATAATTTTTTTATAAATATTCTAAAATCCGATAAGAAAAAAATTGATCTCCTCAAACTTTCCTTTGAGAAAGGAGCCGCTGTGTAATTTTTGCGGATCAATGTCTCGTCCATTTTGCTCAACAACCATGAAGACCGTCAAAAAACTTCATAGTTTGCATAACACAAATTTTCAAAAAACAAAGAAAGAGTAACATGCTGCAAGTAAATAATCTTAATTCTGCTGAGTTTGGAAAATACATTTCAGAAGATGAAAACGCAGTTATCATAGATGTCCGCACCGAACAAGAATTTAAAGAGGTGCGGCTGCCAAATTCTGTTTTGATTGATATTTATCGTCAAGATTTTTTTGAGAAAGTTGAGCAGCTCGACCGCTCGAAAAATTATTATGTCTATTGCAGATCGGGCAGCCGTAGTTACAATGCGGCTTGGCAAATGCTGCAAATGGGATTCAATTCAGTTTATAATCTTGAATCGGGAATAATCGGCTGGGAAGGCGAAGTTGAAGAAGGATGAACGTACATCACATTTCTGTCCCAAACTTTTCTGAGGTATTCTAACAAATTGTTTGCTGATATCTGCTTACAACAAGCCCGCATAAGTGTAATTCTTCAGTATTTCGGTAACACTTGAGTTATATTTTTAATAATAACTTGGTGTTACAATGAATGCTTCCACCGTATGGTCATTAACAAGTCACTGGACAACCATATTGCAAGAGTATGAGAAAATAAAAGCAGATGATTTTTTTTGACGGCGTGTGCAATCTCTGCAGCGGCACAATTAATTTTTTAATAAAGATTGATAAGAGAAAAATTTTTCGTTACTCGCCGCTGCAATCCGATTTTGCAAAAGAAAAATTACACGACATCGATTTGCACGTTGAAGGTTATCAAACAATAATTCTATTGTTGAACGGAAGTTACTACTTCCGCTCCGAAGCAAT
>JACOUS010000035.1 GCA_016177735.1 Ignavibacteriales bacterium
AGTTAAAAAGGAAGTGGAAAAATTATTATTGCAAAAAATTATATACATCAGCTAGCTGATGTATATAATAAAACCATAAATCGAGTATGTTTATTTATCTATATAATTAATAAAATAGTCAACCTTTTTCAGGACGCTACAATGTTTTCAAATCATTTCTTTTCTGCTTCTTGCTTAACAATTTCAAGAAGCTCAACCTCGAAAACCAAAGTAGAGCCGGGTTGAATCATTTCGCCGGCACCGCGGTCGCCGTATGCTAAATCGGAAGGAATGTAGAGCATCCATTTATCGCCAACATGCATAAGCTGTAATGCTTCCGTCCATCCTTTAATAACTTGTGTAACGCCAAACTCTGCCGGTTCATTTCTTTTGTACGAACTGTCGAATTCGCGTCCGTCAAGCAAAGTTCCTTTGTAATGAACTTTTACTTTGTCTTCTTTTTTCGGTTGAGCACCGGCGCCTTTTGTCAAAACTTTGCACTGCAGACCGCTCGGCATAGTGACAACACCTTCTTCGGTTTTATTTGCCGCAAGGAAAGTATCTCCTTCCTTTTTATTTTTTTCTTTCATCGTATTCATCTCCGTGGTTCTCTTTTCCATCATTTTTTTGTTTAGTTCGCTTAGCATATTCTGCATCTGTTCTTCTGTCAATACAGTCTTGCCGTCAAAAGCATCTTTAAGTCCTTGCACGAGTGCATCAAAACTTATCTTCATGCCGGGGTCTTTAATATTAGTTCCTACAGTACAGCCAACACTATAGCTTACGGAATCTTCCAGCGTTTTTAATGCGAATGGTTTTGTTTCGGTTTGTGCATAAGAAACAGAAACTGTAAAAAGAAGTACTGTAAATATTTTTAAGAATTTCATTTGTTCTCCGATATATTTTAGAAATTAGCTTGGCGAAAATAGGCTTGAGTGTTCTGATAATCAAATAGAATTATTTGAACGCAATTAATCAGCACAGACCTTGAAGGTCGAGTGCCTTCTACTTCATCAACCTCAAAATTATTCTCGCTTACAAAAAAATTTTTTTTAGATTTGTACAAACAGACGGGGGTAACATGAAACGAACAGCATTGATTCTTTTACTTGCATTGCTTCCACTTCTGCAAATAAACTCACAAACTTTTTTTGGAAACGAACCTTTCGCACACACATATTCAATCGTTGCATACGATTCTGCAACCGGCGATATCGGCGTAGCAGTTCAATCGCATTGGTTTTCCGTCGGAACAGTTGTAAGCTGGGGCGAAGCCGGAGTTGGAGTTGTTGCTACTCAGTCTTTCGTCAACACTTCATTCGGAATTAGAGGATTAGAATTGTTGAAGAAAGGATTTTCACCGCAGCAAGTTGTCGATCAATTAATTGCAAACGATGAAGGAAGAGATGTGCGCCAGCTCGCCGTTCTCGATTACAAAGGAAATGCTGCGGCTTACACCGGAAAGAAATGCATTCAATCTGCCGGACACATTGTTGGCGGCGGTTTTTCAGTTCAAGCAAATATGATGTTGAATGATAAAGTTGTGCCGGCAATGGAACATGCATTCAAAAACTCAAAAGGAAAACTTGCAGAACGATTACTTGCGACACTCGAAGCCGCGCAAAATGAGGGCGGCGATATTCGCGGAAAACAATCTGCAGCACTTTTGGTTTTTAGAGCAAATCCATCCGGTAAAGTTTGGGAAGATAAAATTGTTGATCTCCGTGTCGATGACAGCGCAGAGCCGTTAATCGAATTGAAGCGGCTTCTCAAAGTTCACCGCGCGTACGAACACATGAACAACGGCGATCTTGCCGTTGAAAAAAATAATATGCAGAAAGCGATGGAAGAATATTCAGCCGCCATGCAGATGTTCCCGGATAATCTTGAAATGAAATATTGGACTGCAGTTACGCTTGCCAACAACAAGAGACTTGATGAAGCATTGCCTTTTTTCAAAGAAGTTTTTGCAAAAGACCAAAATTGGAAATCGCTGACCGGGCGGCTAATTCCAAACGGATTGTTGACTGTCGATGAAACAGCATTGAAAAAAATTCTTGAATAATCAAAACGGAAACTCTTCTTTCACGTTGACTTCTTTTTGTTTCTGTTCGAGTTCGGTATTCTTTTTTGCAAGCTTGTGGAAAGTATTTCCTTCGACATAAATTGATTTATACGGCTTCGTTGGACAAGCATGTTCGCAAGC
>JACOUS010000036.1 GCA_016177735.1 Ignavibacteriales bacterium
CTGCTTTTATTTTCTCATACTCTTGCAATATGGTTGTCCAGTGACTTGTTAATGACCATACGGTGGAAGCATTCATTGTAACACCAAGTTATTATTAAAAATATAACTCAAGTGTTACCGAAATACTGAAGAATTACACGTAGGCGGGCTTGTTGTAAGTTGATGTTTTTTAGACAACTTATTTGAATGCCGGAGAAAAGTTTGGAACAGAAATGCTTTTTGTCTCAAACATTAGAGGGTATCGAAATGAAAAAAGGAACTCTTTTCCTCTTCATATTATTTGTGTTTTCATCTGCTTTAATTTCGGGTTGCTGTAACTGTGGAAAAAGTATCAATGAAGAAAGAATTTTGAACGGATACATTTCCGTTGTTGGAAATGAACCGTTTACAAGACTTGCATTGAATATGGATGACAACAAAGTTTTTATACTCGAATGCAGTGATGAATTGAAAAAAGAATTATGGGGCAAACAAGGAAGCTATTATTCGATCATGTATAAAGAGAGCAAAGTTGAATCCGGAATGCCGATTTTGATTGTAGAAAAAGCCGTGCCGATAAATAAAAAGTCTAACTAAAAGGAAATAATATGAAAAAAAGATTCAGTTTTTCAGCCGTATTATTTTTTCTGATTTGCAATCTTACCTTTGCGCAGTCGGATATGAGATTACCAAAAGTTGCCGAAGAAAATAATTCCGACGGGAAAGGTTATCGTGTGGATGCGCATCAATTTCTGGAGAAGTTTAACAAAGCAAATGGAATAGAGATTGAAAAAATTTCACAATCGGCACCGGCATTGCAAAAAAGTGCAGCATGGAATTTTGTAGTCGGTTCTCAAAAAAGCTGGTACGCTTCGGATTTTGTAACGAGCGCATTTTACAGTGTACCTTCCACTTGCCGGGCAGTTGGTACACACTGCTACATTTTTGTTGAAGATGCTTTGTGGGAAACAAAAGTTAATCAAGTTGCGGTTGACAGTGTACGCGAAGCATTTGATAACAGAACTCCCGCAAATCCAAATAAAGGAATTTATCAAACGGATGTTGATGTTTTTGGGAATCCGCCGAATGTTGACAACGACAATAAAATCATAATCTTAATACTTGATATTATAGACGGCTACGAACCCGGCGGCGGTTTTGTTGCCGGTTACTACTACGGTTATAATCAATTCCAGCAAACGAATAGTAACTTTGCAGAAATTTATTATTTAGACGGCAATCCTCTCGATCTTCTTACCGAAGATGGTTTGCAAGAAGGAATGTCAACAACCGCACATGAATTCCAGCACATGATACATTTTAATTATATACCGAGCGAAGAAACTTTTTTTGATGAATCGTGGTCGCTCGCTGCGGAAGTAATAAACGGCTATCCGCTTTTTTCACCTTCGCGTTATGCAAACGAACCGAATTATTATTTGTTGAATTGGCGCGATGTTAGCGATGATGATGTGCTGAACGATTACTCGCGTGCCGCGCGTTTTTCTCTTTATTTATATGAACAATTTGGCACCGGTTTCTTTACTAAATATATGAGCAACAAGATTAAAAGTATTAACGGAGTTGACTACGCTTTACAAACCATGACTCCGTCTACAACAAGGAGATTTAAAGATATTCTTGCTGATTGGTTCATTGCGAATAAATTAAACGACAAGAGTGTTGATGCAAAATGGGGATATAATTATTCCGGTCTGCCGGCAATGAAAACAACCGAACATATCAATCCGAATGTTTCCGAAACAACACTTGGAGTTTACAAATACGGCGTGCAGTATCTCACATTCAAATCGGGTAGTAACCTTGTATTTAATTTGAACAACAACAGCAACACCTCGATAAAAGTTAAAGCGATAAAAAAAGGAACGGCGCAAACCGTTGTTGAAGACGTTACCGTAAATAATGATTACGCAGTCACTGATTTTGGAACAGCATATTCTGATGTTACTTTTGCCGTTTACATAAGTGACCCGAATTTATTTTTGCAAACCCCGGCGACACAGCAATTGAATTTTACTTACTCTGCTTCCGGTAATTTTGAAAGCCAGGTTATTGAATTGGCTTACGATACAACTGAACCTAATGCTGTTTATGTACTGAGTGTTGGTGATACTGTAGCTGTTCGTTTTGATGGTGTGCAAGGTGCTAAACTTGATTCAATTCGAGTAGCTTTGAGAAATACAGCGCAGATTGAAGGGGGAATTTGGAAAGCTGGAACTACATCATTATATACTGGGAAAAAACAAGCAGGCTTTTTTGTGAGTGGATTATTAACACCGGCTTATGATCAATCAGCTCAACATTATCCCATACCTTATCCAAACTGGGTAAAAGTTGATCTACGTAGTAGTGATATTGATGCATCGGGTAATTTTATAGCAGCCTTTATTATTAATGGTGTATATGAAAATTCTAGCTCTCCCTACAATCGTGTGATGCATACTAACATTACGGGAACGAGTCCTTATCACAGTTACACTTACTTAAATAATCCTAGTGGCGGTGATGAACCCGGCTGGTATTATCTTGGCGATGGTACAAATATCTCTTTGTACTTAATTCGTGCATATGTAAGCTTGGGCGGTACAGACGTTGACGATATTGTAGAACTAATTCCATCATCATTCTCGCTTGAACAAAATTATCCGAATCCTTTCAACCCGAGTACGATAATTAGTTATTCTATTCCAACACCAACTAATGTTCAAATAAAAATTTATGATGTTCTTGGCAGAGAAATCCGCTCATTAATCAATGAAGAGAAAGCCGCCGGCAAATACAACCTTGCATGGGATTCACGTGATAATTACGGAAGAAAAGTTTCGAGCGGTGTTTATTTCTACACAATTACTGCAGGCAATTTCGCGCAAACAAGAAAAATGGTTTTAACGAAGTAAGCGGAAAATTTCATCACAGAACAGCAGCGTAAAAAAAATCCTGATCAACGATCAGGATTTTTTTTGTTCCAAGAGATTTTTACAAATACATAATTGTAAAAAGTTTTCCACCTTTTCTTATGAAAGAGCCGGGGATAGACTGAATATCTTTTGCATTTCTCTTGCGTTTCTATTTTTCCAAACACCTTTATGATAAGCATAACCGGCAATTAACGGCATTGCAAGAGTAGCTTCTGCGTAAACCATCTGTTCAAAAGTTGTTTCAACTTTTCCCCAAGAGCTTGCTTCTTTCAAAGTTGAACTTGAAAGCGCGCCGTCGCGTACATCTGCAACTGTAATTTGGACAGCGTATTTGTGCATCGGAGCGTTCTCTTGCAGAATGTCTGCTGCAACAACAATATCTTGTGTAAAATTTTTCGGAACGCCGCCGCCGATCATAAAAATTCCGGTCTCTTTGCTGTTCAACTTTACTTGAGTCAATTCGTAAAAATCTTTGCCCGAATCAAACGAAACATGTTTTTCCGGATTGTTGTGTTGATGCATTACAATTCCGAATCCGGCGGAACAATCCGAAAATGCCGGAACGAAAATCGGGACATTCTTTTTATATGCGGCATAAATAACGGAATCGTCAACTTTCGGTCCGCCGTTTTCATCGAGATATTTACCGAAATGCCACAAAAGTTCGCGCGAAGAATACGGACGCGGTTCGAGCGAGTTGAAAATCTTTTCTGTAGTCTCATCGCAAATGCGGAGTTCGTCTTCATCAATAAATGTATCGTATATTCTATCGATGTGAAGTTCGCGCATTTCGTTGTCGTCAACAAAAGGGGAACCGATGTAATGTTTGAAACCGAGTGCTTCAAAAAAATCCTGATCAACCATTAGTGCACCTGTAGAAACAATAGCATCAACCATATTGTTTGAAACAAGATCGTACACAACTTTTTTCAGACCGGCGCTGAAAATGCTGCCGGCTAATGTTAAAATTACGGTGCAATTCGGATCGGCGACCATCTTTTCAAAAATCTTTGCAGCTCTGTTTAAGTCGCGTGCGCTGAATGCCATCTGTTCCATCGAATCGACAAGTTTTATAACGTTGTGCTCTTTGATGTCTATGTGTTTAATCACTTCTTTTAAATAATCTTTCTTTGTTGCCATTTTGTTCCCTTCTTAGTTTAAAATTTTGTGTGCAAATATAAAAAAAAGAGTGCAGAATGAAGAACGTAGAATGATGAATGCAGAGTGAAGAACGCTGAATGTAGAAATTCAAAAAATTCTCATTCTGCATTCTAAAGTTATCACCCGTCTTCGCCTTGCAAGCTCAACACTAATTGTTTTGTGTTCATAATTATTTAAAAGAAAAATTTTGCCAGCTTTAAAATCCCTTGTTTCCACGGAACGCGGTGACTGATTCCCGATTGATCTTTAAACGAGTCAAGATTTTCTAGATACCATTTGTAATTTCTAATCAACGCATCTTTGTTTGAATATTTTGGTTTGAATCCCAAAATCTTTTCTGCTTTTTCTATGGAAACAAAAGAATCCTTTGAAGCAGTTTCGTAAACCCATTTGTATAGCGGCGAAAGTTTTAGTGCCTCTAAAAATTTTAATGCTGCAATAATCGGCTTTTCCGGCAAACCAATAATTTTTTTAGCGAAGCCTGCATAATCCAGCACAGCCTGATAATCTTCGCGCATCGTTGTAAATTCTCTCGCACCTATATTAAAAGTATCGTTCACTATTTTATTCGGAAGTGTCAGTGTTAAATAAATTGCTTGGCAAAGGTCTTCAACATCGAGCAATTGATAACGGTTGTTTCCGTTACCGATCATCGGAAAACCTTTACCGTCTTTTGCCCAATCATAGAATAAAGCAAACACACCGAGTCGTTCGGGACCAATAAAGGATTTCGGGCGGATTATCGGCACGCACAATCCTTTCTTTCTGAAATCGATGCAGACATTTTCTGCTTCTATTTTTGCTTTGCCGTACGGACCGACTCCGTCAAGTTTGTCGTTTTCGTAAAGGGGGTGGTGATCGGGAATTCCGTAAACTGCAGTTGAAGAGATGTGAACGAATCGTTCAACATTTTTTTTCATTGCAGATTCGAGTAAAATTTTTGTGCCGGTTACATCCGTAGAATGAATCTCTTCGGGCGAATAAAGGGGAAGTGCCGCAGCACAATGGATAACAATATTTGCTTCCTCCATTACTTGGTCAATTAGTATTGAGTTTCGTATATCGCCCCCGACAGTTCTAATTTTATCTTTTACATCGACGTAATCGAATTCAACTATATCAAAAGAGGTTATCTCGTAATCCTTGGCTAATAAATACCTAGTTAGATTGATTCCCAAAAATCCCGAACCGCCGGTAATTAGAACTCTTTTTTTTTCCATTTTCGTTATGTTTTGGACAGTTGATGGTTATAAATGTAAAAATAATCATTATTATGACCCGTAAGTTATTAAAAATTCAATAGTTTTCTTGACATTTTACGCGGCGAAAAATATATTTGGAGCCTTTGTAATAAGAAGTTCCCAGTGGAGGATGAATTGAAACAAGAGAGAATCACAAAATTTATTAAAACCGAAGACGCTGACCACAAATGGTATTTAGTTGATGCAAAGGATCAGGTTTTAGGAAGACTTGCAGTAAAAATTGCTCGCATCATACGCGGGAAAAATAAAGCAATTTTTACACCGAACATGGATACAGGCGATTTTGTTGTTGTAATTAATGCAGACAAAATCAGAATGACCGGAAAAAGAGAATTACAGAAATCATACTTCTCCTATTCAGGTTATCCGGGCGGTGGAAAGTTTAGATCTTTTTCGGAAGTGATAAGCAAGAAACCGGAGTTTGTTATTGAAACTGCTGTTAAAGGTATGCTGCCCAAAACACGTCTCGGAAAAAAAATAATAAAGAAATTAAAAGTGTATGCCGGTGAAAATCATCCGCATACAGCTCAAAAACCAGAAGTTCTAAGTTTATAACGGAGTTATTTTAATGGCAGATAAGTTATTTGTCGGCAGAAGAAAAAATGCAGTTGCGAGAGTTTATTTAAGAAGCGGCTCGGGCAAAGTAACTGTAAACGATAAAGAATTCGAAAAATATTTCCGGTTGAAAGAGCACCGTGATAATATTCTGCTTCCGTTTATTGCTACCGAAACATTAGGCAAGTATGATGTTTTTGCAAATGTTAACGGCGGTGGAATAACCGGTCAATCAGATTCAATTCGTCTCGGTATTTCAAGAGCATTAGAAGAAATTAATCCTGAATTCCGTTCATCACTCAAATCCGAAGGTCTTTTGAAAAGAGATCCGAGAATGGTTGAACGTAAAAAATACGGACAGAAGAAAGCAAGAAAAAGATTCCAATTCTCTAAGAGATAATAGATTAATTAACAATAATCATACTCTCAGATTTGCCTCCTGTGTCCCACAGTCAAGTTTGCGGTGCTATTTGAGCGCCGCATAATTGTAAAAAGGGGTGAAAGGCAAAAATGAAGAGAGTAGAAGCTAAACAGGAGTAAATATGTCAAGAGTACAACTCACTGAACTCATCGAATCAGGTGCACATTTCGGTCACTTAACACGCCGTTGGAACCCCAAAATGAAGCCGTACATTTTCATGGAAAAGAACGGCATTCACATTATTGATCTTAAAAAAACACAGCAAGCAATTGATGATGCCGCACAGGCGATGACTGAAATTGTTTCGCAAGGTAAACGCATTTTATTTGTTGGTACTAAAAAACAAGCGAAAGGTGTTGTTGCCGCAGAAGCAAAAAGATCCGAGAGCAACTGGGTTAGCGAACGTTGGCTTGGTGGAATGTTAACAAACTTTTCGACTATCCGCAAAAGCATCAAACGTCTGCTGAATATCGAAAAGATGGAAAGTGACGGTACATTTGAAAAGATTACTAAAAAAGAAAGATTGATCTTAACACGCGAGCGCGATAAACTCAGAAAAATTTTGGACGGAGTTGAAACAATGTCCAAACTTCCGGGTGCGCTTTACCTCGTTGATATCAAAAAAGAAGCTATTGCTGTTAATGAAGCGCTGAGACTCAACATTCCTATCTTTGCCATTGTTGATACAAACTGCGATCCGGATAATATTGATTATGTTATTCCGGCTAATGATGACGCTTCGAGGGCTATCGAAATTATTACACGAATAATTGCCGATTCGATAATTGAAGGAAATGCAAAATCAAAAGAATTGAGAGCTCACGAAGCCGCTGAAAGGGAAAAAGAGAAAAAAGCCAGCGAAGAAGAAACTCAAGAAGATGATAAAAAAGAAGGAAAAGGCAAAGTGCGCAGAGTAAGATTGGAAGGTAGAGATGATAGACGCGGTGATAGAAGACCAAGATCAGATAGAAAAGATAAGTTCGAACCGAAGACTCATACTAAACCGGCTAATCAACAAGGGAGCCAGGAAGAAAAAACGAATAATTAATTGATGCAATAAAAGAGGAAAAATAAATTATGGCAGTTAGTGCTAATCAGGTTAAAGAATTAAGAGAGAAGACCGGTGCCGGAATGATGGATTGCAAAAAGGCTCTCGATGAGGCTAACGGCGATTTTGAAAAAGCTATCGAAATTTTGAGAAAGAAAGGCGCATCTGTTGCGGCTAAAAGAGCTGAAAGAAGTGCAAATGAAGGGATTGTTATTACACGTGTTTTCGATAACGGAAAATCTGCGGCTATTATGGAAGTTAACTGCGAAACGGATTTTGTTGCCAAGAGCGAAGACTTTGTGAACTTTACAAATTTTGCAATTGATACTTTGGTTGCAAACAAACCGGCTGATCTTGGAGCTTTACTGAAAATTACTTCAAACGGAAAAAATGTTACAGATGAATTGAATGCTTTGATCGGAAAGATCGGAGAGAAAATTGAGATTTCCCGTTTTGCACTTGAAAATGCTGAAGGCGGCGCTGTTGTTGATTATGTCCATCACGGTTCCAAACTTGGAGTTTTGATAAAAGCCGATAACGTTCCGGCTGATAAATCTGTTTCGCTTCAGCCTTTGTTGAAAGATATTGCAATGCAAATTGCAGCGATGAGACCGTTGACAATTTACAGAGAAGAAGTTGATAAAACTGTTATAGAAAAAGAGATTGATATTTATAAAGAAGTTGCGCGCAAAGAAGGTAAACCCGAACAGATATTGGAAAAGATTTCCCAAGGCAAGTTGAATAAATTCTTCGAGGAAAACTGTCTCTTCGAGCAAGCTTTCATAAAAGACAACACCAAAAAGGTGAGCGACTTGGTTGCAGAGTTTAATAAAGATAATTCTGCACAAGCAAAGCTTGCACTCTTTCGAAGATTTCATATCAGCGACGAGAAAAAATAATTACTCATCGAAAGGTCTTATTTCACAATAAGACCTTTTTTTTTATATTGGAAACAAATTATGGCACGGAATATTAAATACAAACGAATACTGCTTAAACTAAGCGGCGAATCTTTAATGGGCGATAAAGAGTTTGGCATCGACCAAAAAATTCTTGATTACTTTGCCGGTGAAATTAAACTGATTCACGAACTCGGTGTGCAGATAGGTATTGTTATCGGAGGCGGAAATATTTACAGAGGGTTGAGTGCAAGTGAGCAAGGCATTGATAGAGTTACCGGTGATCAAATGGGAATGCTTGCAACAATTATTAATTCGCTTGCGCTTCAAAACACTCTCGAAAATAAAGGAATGTTTACGAGATTGATGAGTGCAATAAAAATGGAAGAGATAGCCGAGCTGTACATCCGCCGAAGAGCAATCAGACATCTTGAAAAAGGAAGAATTGTAATTTTCGGTGCGGGAACCGGGCATCCGTATTTTAGTACCGATACTGCGGCTTCTCTGCGTGCCGTTGAAATTGAAGCCGATGCAATTTTTAAAGGTACACGTGTAGATGGAGTTTTTGATTCCGATCCCGAAAAAAATCCGAATGCAAATCTCTTTGATGAAATTTCTTACATGGATGTTCTTCAAAAGAATTTACGTGTGATGGATCTAACCGCTATCAGTTTATGCCAGGAAAATAATTTGCCGATAATAGTATTCAACATGGATGTACCGGGAAATTTATATAAAGTTATAACCGGCGCATCAGTTGGAACGGCTGTTGGTAATTTTAAACCGAAAGAAGAAATAAAAAACTAATTAAATGTGAGGCAGATATGATGAACAATACTCAAATAAAAGATGCCAAACAAAGAATGGATAAAAGCGTTGAAGCTTTCAGAAGCGAAATTTCTAAAATTAGAACCGGCAAAGCTACTACTGCTTTGTTAGACGGAGTTAAAGTTGATTACTACGGAACTATGAGCCCGTTAAATCAAGTGGGCAATGTTTCCGTGCTCGATGTTCATACAATCTCAATTACACCGTGGGATAAATCAATGGTGCCGGTTATCGAAAAAGCAATACTTGCATCGGACCTCGGTCTCAATCCGCTTAGCGACGGCACAAATATCAAAGTTCCAATTCCGCCGCTTACCGAAGAGCGTAGAAAAGAACTTGTAAAGGTTGTAAAAAAATTCGGCGAAGATTCAAAAGTTGCTCTTAGAAATGTACGCCGGGATGCGAATGAGCATCTTAAAAAATCCGAGAAGAGCAAAGAACTTACCGAAGATCAATTGAAGGAAGCAGAAAAAGAAGTACAAAAACTTACCGATGAACATATCACAAAGATTGATGAGATGATCAAACACAAAGAAAAAGAAATTATGGAAGTGTGAAAAGATAGAAGACAGAATTCAGAAGTCGGTAGTCAGAATTTATTTGTAAAAAAAAACTCCGGTACTCGCCGGAGTTTTTTGTTTGTTAATCTATGCCATCAGAATAAAAGACCGCTTGACTCATATCCTCATTCTCGGTACCTTAGATTGTAAAGAAACTTGGAACAATAAGATACTAATCATAAAATTTATCATTTCTTGTAAAGCTTGTCTTGCCGTAAAATAAATTTTTTTAGTGGTTGATCTTGATTTCAGTATCGCCAAAATATTTAGCGAAAATTAATTGCGCCGGAAGATTTCTGTTTATTTTACAAATCAAATTGATAAATCATGAATCCTCAAAATGTATATGACAAGTTAAGAGCAATAATAGTTGATGATGAACTTCATGGAAGGGAGAATCTTAAAAAGATCATCGAAAATTATTGCCGTGAAATTGAAATACTTGGATGTGCGGATTCTGTTGTAAGCGCGAAAGAACTTGTTAGTGTTCATAAGCCCGATGTTGTGTTCCTCGATATCAATATGCCTGTACTTGACGGGTTTGATTTTCTAGATCAATACGATGAGCGGAACTTTATGGTAGTATTCGTTACTGCTCATGATGAATTTGGAATTAAAGCTTTAAAAGCCGGTGCTGCAGATTACGTTCTTAAACCGGTAAATATTAAGGAACTCAAGCAGACGGTTAAAAAACTTTTATCTATACTGAATAAAAAAATAAAGATTGAAACACTGCACGAAACGGATAAATTGGTTCTGCCTTCTTCTCACGGATTTAATGTGTTTGTTATTGATGATATAATACGGCTTGAAGCCGAAGGATGTTACACGAAAGTAATTATCAAAGAGGGGAAGAATACAATTGTCAGCCGCACATTAAAAGATTTTGAGGATGCATTACCTAAAGAAAAATTTTTCAGGATTCACAAATCACACCTGATCAATCTGAAGTATATCAAAAACTATTCAAAAATCGGCGGAAACTTTATTACCATGACTGACGGAAGCCGGATTGATATCTCACGCAGAAGAGCGCCGGATTTTATTTTGAAGATAAGAGCTGTGCTAAATACAGTCTAATTATGTTAAAAAAATTTTTAATGCTAATTGTAATCGGTTTTATTCAGTATTTAGAAACTTATCCGCAAACACCTTCCTACTATCATTACACTTCAACCGATGGACTGGCTTCTTCAACTGTTTTTCAAATCATCCAGGATAAAGAAGGATTTATCTGGTTCGCTACCCAAAACGGCGTGAGCAAGTTTGACGGAAAACGCTTTACTACTTTTCGAATAGAAGACGGACTAAATTCCAATATGATAACTTCGTTGGCGGTTGGAAACAGAGGTGAAATCTATTGTGGCAATTATGAAAAAGGAATAAACGTTTTAAGAAATGGAAAGATGGAAAATTATTTCTACAATAGCGGCGGCAAACACACTTACATTACTTTCATGATAAATGTACCTACAAAAAAGAATAAAAATAAATTATACGCAAATACCAGATTGGGGTATATAAATACGATTTATGAAAAAACCGATAACACTCCCTTAAAACAAACTATTTATTTAGAACCACTTACTTTAATAAAATTAGAAAAGTTATTAAGCGGCGGAATTATAGTTCTAACTACAAAAGGGCTGTTTGAGATAAAGAATGATATCCTATCGAAAATGAAAATAGATGGGTATTCCGATGCTGCCGCTTTTTGCTTAGCAGAAGCCGGAGACGGTAGTTTCTATATTGGGACTAAAGGGAAAATCTATAGAATAAAAAACAATAACATGATTGATAATTACAAAATAAATGTTGGAGGTAATAATGAAGTATCATCTATTGTAAAAGATAAAAATAACAACTTATGGTTCGCAGTGATGAACAGAGGATTTTTTAAAATCCCGGACGGTACAAAGAATATTATTGATATCGGCAGTAAAATGAATCTGCAGAATACTAATGTGAATAATTTGTTTGAAGATAATGAAGGGAACATCTGGGCTGGAACTTACGGTAAAGGAGTTTACTGCCTGAACAATTTTTATTTATCAACTTATAATGAGAATGACGGCTTAAGCAATAACAGCATTCAGTCAGTCGTTAAAGAAAAATCGGGCAAATTATTTATCGGCACTTACAACGGCGTAAACATTTTGGATAACGGAAGATTTGTACAGAAAAAAGTTGATGCCGAAAGCATGTTAACTGAATATATCCATAACATAAAAATATTTAACGATGGTATTTATATAAGCGGAGGGTTCCCGAAGTTAGACAGAGAACGTATTCCCTATAAAGGACTGAATCTTTTTTTTATTAGCCGGCCGTGTTTTATTAGAACAAGCAACGGTCTCAATATTTTGGGAACAACGGGGAATCATATAAGAGTTCATCGAGATTTTTTCGCTGACCGGTATGCGTTTCAAGTGATTAATATTTTTGGCGATAGCCCTAGTGAAAACAGAATAAATGAATTGTTGGAAGATACAAATAAAAATATTTGGGTAGGTTCAACTCTTGGCTTATGCAAATTATCTAACTTTACAGAAACATCGGGAAAAGTAAAATGGGATAAAACTTTTTTCCCATCCAATCCAATTTTGAACTCAAGAATAAAATCCATCTTTCAGGATAAAAAAAATAATGTCTGGTTTGCCGGTGATCTGGGAATAGCAAAATATAACCTCCAAAATAATTCTGTCACGGAATACAAAAGTATAGATGGTTATGACCTTGCATCTTCAACTTCGATTGCATCCGATAACAAGGGTAGAATTTGGATTGGAAATATGAAAGGACTTTATTTATTTGACGGCAGTTCAACAAAATATTTAAGCAGTAAAACCGGTCTGCCCACAGACGAAGTGCTTTCTCTTTATCACGATGAGGAGAAGAACTTTTTATATGTAGGAACGAGCAACGGCATTTCTTTTTTGGACATAAATTTATTCGATAGATTTCACCCACAACCACCCGATTTAAAAATGATTAGTATAGAAGCCGGTGATTCGGTTTATACGAGTTATGGCAATTTAGTTTTTGAGCCGGAACAGAATAATGTTTATATCGAATTTACTGCATCGAATTTTTCATCATCCGGTTCGGTAAAGTACAAGTACAAATTAAACAATGAGTGGATTGAAACAGATCATAACTTTCTAAATTTTACTTCATTAAAAAATGGAACATACAATATTGCGGTACTGGCTAAGGCTCAGAATACCGGATGGAGTAAACCTTACGCAATTACTTTTAAGATTCTTCCGCGCTTCGTTGAAACAATCTGGTTTGTTCTAATAATATTTACAGTATTGATTTTGATTTCGCTCAGCATTTTTCTTTGGCGGATGAGACTGCTTTCAAAAAAGAACAGGGATAAAATAGAACTGACTGAACGAATCAATGATCTCAAACATCAGGCATTATCTTCAATGATGAACCCGCATTTTATTTTCAATTCATTAAACTCGGTTCAATACCTCATCAATCACCAAAGAAATGAAGAAGCAAATGATTATATAGCGATGATGGCTAAACTGATAAGAAAAAATCTTGATACAGCCGGCAGCGGATTTATTCTTCTGTCTGAAGAAATTAACCGTTTAAAACTTTATCTCGATCTTGAGAAGTTACGCTTTCAGGAAAAGTTTTCTTACGAGATTGTTGCCGGAACCGATGTCAACATAGATTCAATAATGATTCCGAATATGATCATTCAGCCGTTTGTAGAAAATTCACTTTGGCATGGCATTATCAATTCGGGAAAACACGGAATTCTTTCTGTTTCGTTTTCATTTGAAGAAGTAGAGATAGATTCTATTTTTTGCAAATCATTAATCATAAAAATTACCGATAATGGAATTGGCATTAACGAAGCAGCTAAGAACAAAAAGGTAGATCACATCTCAAAAGGGATACAAATTATTGAAGAACGCCTCAGATTACTGAGCACAAAAATGGAACTCCCGAAACCAATTATATTAGAAGATCTGAACAGACGGAACCTCAACGCCCACGGAACTGAAGCAATTATTTCTTTGCCGCCGCCGCTTTATAAAACATCTTAACCGGAGTAATACTCTTTTTTTACTTACCGGTTAATTATTAATTCATACCATTCACTTACAAAAACATACCGCGTGCTTGTTCGCTATTGTTAAGACTAACCGTCCTATTTAGATTCGAACAAAAGTCTGGTGACCCAAATTGAAGATATTAAAAAAGCTGATCGGTCTTTTTACAAAAAGAGTTTCTAAATCCGCTCCTCTTATAATTATAAAAAAAGATACGGATGAAGAAAACATAAAGGAGTACAAAACAATTGAAGAAGCAATCGCCGATTTGGAAAATGATCCGAATGTTCCTCTTGATAAAATTGCTAAACTAAAATTGTCTCTGAAAAATTTGAAGAATAAAACTTCTATTAAGATAAGAAACGGTGAAATAATAAAATGAAATCAAACGAAGGCGAAATGAAAAAACTATATAAAGTGATCATAGTTCTCTTCTTCTTGTTTGCTAATACAAATATATTTGCTCAAGCAGCTTCGATAACTTGGCAGCTTGTAAGCGATCAAAATCCGAATACGCCAATAGGAAATATTCAAGCTCTATCACAATCCATTGGAACTCCAACCTCTCCTTATAAATTGGAAATGTATCCTCAACAACCTTATGCTAGTAATGGTCAACAACTCTGGACGGGCAATCAAGGAACGGGCTGGATAGCTGGTCTACCAGATTATACAAGATATATACAGTTTGATGCAAGTCCATCTTCTGGAAATAGTTTTACTGTTCAATTTATTTCTTTTCAGTATAGTGATTATCCAACACCAAATAATTCAGATTTCCATATACTGAAAAGTGAAGTCTGGTATTCAACAGATAATTGGAATAGTCAAGTTCAACTTAATTCAAATTCATTAGATTATTTATCATCTGCAATCCAGACATTTTCAGCAAATGTAAATGTGCTAGTTCAAAATGGACAAACTTTTTCTCTTAGAATTTATCCTTATGCTCCAAATGGTGCTATAGCGATGACACCGTCATTTGCCACCCATAGAAATGTGATTATAGAAGGCACTACTGAAGCAAGCAACACAGTAGAATCTGTTTGTATCGATTTTGAAAATGAATTGGCAAGCGGCTGGCAGACAAGCAATGCTGAGTTAACTATTCAGCAAGATGGAGAGAACCACTATTTACAGACAACCGATCAATCAGGTGCTTCCACACTTTTCTATAATAGCGGATCTTTAATAGGGGATTGGAATTCTTATTTAGAAAACGGCTGTGGTTCATTATGTTGGGATGTTAACTATTTGTATGCCGGCGTTGGCAATGATGGATCATCTCAACCGATAACAATTACACCAACAATTAGAATTGAAGGAAACGGATTCGCAGCATATTTCTTAACAAATAATCTAATTACTGCCGGCGATGGCTGGCATTCGTACTGCGCACCACTCTCATTTATTAATTCCGGCGATCCGCTGCCTTCTAACTCCGATGGTCAATGGATAATGATAACCGGTACAAGCAGTGATTGGAATTCAATGCTTACCAATATAACTCTGTTGCGATTTTCTATTGATCCAACAAGCTACCAAAGTGAAAGATTTGGGTTTGATAATATTTGTATCAAAAATACGGGTGATTGTAATCCTCCGGTACAACTCGGCTCAATCTGCGGAATGAAGTTTGATGACTTGAATGGAAATGGTGATAAAGATGATGGCGAACTTGGATTATCCGGTTGGATAATAACTTTAACAATGGGCGCTGTTCAATTAACCGATACTACAGATGCCGATGGGAATTATTGTTTTAATGATTTGGCTGAAGGAACTTATACACTCTCTGAAATTAATCAGGATGGATGGCAGCAGACCTTCCCGGCTGAAAATGGAAATCACACTGTTACTGTAACATCGGGATTGAATCTTATCGGAATTGATTTCGGCAACAGAGAAACACTTGAATCTTCCTGTACTGATTTTGAAGACGGCACTTCCGGCGGATGGCAAGTTAACAATACGCAGATGTCAATACAGCAAGCAGATAATAATCATTTTATACAAACTACTGATCAATCGGGTGCTTCCTATTTTTTCAACAACAGCAGACCTTTTACCGGCAATTGGAGTTCTTTATTTGCAAACGGCTGCGGATCTTTGTGCTTCGATGTCAGTTTTTTATACGGAGGTAATCCTTATAATGGTGTAAATCCTCCGCAGACTTTTACTCCTTATATAGCAATTGAAGGGAATGGTTTTTCTGCACGGTTCATAACAAATAATCCGATTACTGTTGGAGATGGATGGCATTCTTACTGTGCGCCGCTTAACTATCTTAATTCTGATGGTACACTCCCATCTAATTCCGATGGTCACTGGATTATTACAACCGGTTCAGCCAATGATTGGAATTCACTTTTAAGCAATGTAACAAAAGTTATTTTGCCGGTTGACCCGACAAGTTATCAAGCAGAAAGATTTGGGTATGATAATATTTGTCTTAAAAATAGTGGTGATTGTAATTCACCATTACAGCTTGGTTCAATCTGCGGATTTAAAATTCATGATAAAGATGGCGATGGAGTAAAAGATTCTAACGAAGATGGAATTCCTAACTGGACAATTACCTTAATAATAGGGACTACAATTTATACTGCTGCTACTGATGCCAATGGTGAATATTGTTTTAACGATTTGCCAGCCGGTACGTATATAGTTGAGGAAGAAAACAGAGAAGGATGGCAGCAAGTTTTTCCGCTTGCGCCGGGTTATCATACAGTAATATTACCAGCCGGGCAAAACATAACTGATATTAATTTCTCTAATGTCGAAGATTCAACAATAGAACTTGGTTCAATCTGTGGAATAAAATTTAATGATATAAATGGAGACGGCGATCAAGATCTGCCCGATGAATTAGGATTACCAAATTGGCAATTTAATTTGACCGGTACTGCAACACTAACTACTACAACTGATTTAAATGGAAATTTCTGCTTCACAAATTTGAGAGCCGGTTCATACACAATTCAAGAAGTTGTGAAGGATGGATGGCAGCCAACAGCACCAGATACAACCGGAACTGTAAACCTTACTCTTTTACGGGGGCAGAATCTTGAAGGAATATTTTTCGGCAATAAAGAAATACTTGGTTCAATTTGCGGTATGAAATATAACGACTTGAACGAAGACGGTAACTGGGATAACGAAGAACCCGGTTTGCCAAATTGGGAAATTACTCTTTCGTCAATGGGATATACGGCAAGCGGTCATTTTAGCGGACCAACTTTGAATTTAATAAGCACTGTAACAACTGGTAAAAACGGAACCTATTGTTTCACCAATGTTAAACCGGGCAATTACATTGTAGGAGAAATCGCACAAAACGGATGGACGGAAACCGAACCTTCATCGTTTATATATGGAATAACTATTACACCGGGGCAAGAAATAACCGGACTTAATTTTGGAAATAAAGAAGATGTAACTATTCGGCTCGGTTCCATTTGTGGTATTAAGTTTAACGACAAGAATGATAATGGGCGGCAAGATGATGGTGAACTTGGTATTCCGGATTGGCAGATTCAAATTGAAGGACCGGTTGATATGACTGTGGTAACAGATAAAAATGGAAATTTCTGTTTCGAAAATTTACCTCCGGGTGAGTACAAAGTTGGCGAAGAATTTCGTTCTGGCTGGAGGAAGACTAAACCCTCAACGAACTTCTATATTATTCTGCTTGCATCAGGGCAAAATCTATTGACTGTAGATTTTGGAAATACAATAGATGATAAAGTTCAACTCGGCTCTATCTGCGGAACTAAGTTTAATGATAAAAATCGTGATGGAAGAAAAGTGAGCGGTGAATCGGGTATAGCCAACTGGACAATCCATCTCGAAGGTCCAATGAATCTAACCGTGGTAACTGATGACAATGGTAACTTCTGTTTTTACGGATTGATTCCCGGTACATACACAGTAAGAGAAGAAAATAAAACCGGATGGAGACAGACGAAACCTTCCTCCATAACTTATACTTTGGAAGTCGGCAACGGTGATAATTTTACCGGAATTGATTTTGGAAATTTTGAAGACCCTACAGTTACACTCGGCTCAATATGCGGAATGAAGTTCAATGATTTGAATGGCGACGGCAGAAAGCAAGACAATGAGCCGGCAATTCCAAACTGGACAATCAATTTATCCGGCACAATAGATTTATCAACAACTACTGATTCACGGGGTAACTTCTGTTTTGAAAACTTAAGATTTGGTCGCTATACCGTTTCAGAAGCAAATAGGGATGGATGGATTCCGACGGCACCATCAACCGGCAGTTACACAGTTGAACTTTCGGAAGACCAAAATCCAGATAACCTTTATTTTGGGAATAAAGTAGATACAACGGTTACGCTCGGTTCAATTTGCGGAATGAAATTTCTCGATAAAAATGGAAACGGCAGAAAAGATTTTGGTGAATATGGAATAGCTAACTGGCAAATCAATTTAGGTGGTCCGGTAGATCGGAGTGTTAAAACTGATAAAGAAGGTAAATATTGTTTTGACGATTTGACACCCGGTACTTACATCATTAAAGAAGAATCGCAAACAGATTGGGTGCAAACATATCCGGCTTCGGTTTCTTATACAGTTGCGCTTACCTCCGGGCAAAATCTTATGGGTTATGATTTTGGAAACAAGTACGAACCAAAAACGGGTTGTGTTGAACCGCCAAGTGGGATGGTTGCTTGGTGGAGTTTTGATTATTCTTCTAAAGATTCTCCTCAGGATTTTGCCGGATACAACAACTTCGGTACAAAGATGAATGCACCTACTGCAGTTGCCGGAAAAGTTCTTGGTGCTTTACAATTTGATGGAGTTGATGATTATGTTGAAGTAGCAGATCACTCTGAATTAAACTTTGGCACCGGTGATTTTTCTTTTGATGCTTGGATTAAGACAACTGCAAGCTCAGGGATAAGCCCAATTGTTGACAAAAGAGATCCGGTTACAGGCAAAGGATATTCATTTTTCCTTCATAATGGAAATCTTGGATTACAATTGGCTGATGCCTCACTTGAGACTAATTATATACCGGCAGTATTAGCAGCGGATGGTAACTGGCATCATATTGCTATAACTGTTTCAAGAACAAATAAGAATGGTATAATATTTTACCTTGATGGAGTGCCGACTCCATATGGCGATCCAACATTACATTCTGGTTCACTTAATAATACCAACCCATTACGTATAGGTAGAGAATTTGGATTTTTCGCTTCACAATTTAAAGGGATACTGGATGAAATAGAATTGTTCAACCGTGTATTAACTCAAGCAGAAATCGTTTCTATTTATAATGCCGGAAGTGCTGGAAAGTGCAAACCAACTGGAGAACTTAATTCTGTTTCCGGGCATGTGTTTTATGATGTAGATGGTGATGGTTTTGAAGGTCCTGGTGATAGACCATTATCAAACTGGAACGTATTTATCAACGGACCAACAATAGAAACTAATTTTACAGATGAGAATGGAAATTATACTTTCACCAATTTGAACCCGGGGACATATACTTTATCTGTTGCTATTCAATCCGATTGGTCGGGTACATCTCCATTAAATGGAAATTACACTCTTGATATTGCGCCGGGTATAAGCATTGATAAACTAAATTTTGGATTCACTAATAATCCTTGCGACACCGGAATAAAAACCTGGTCGCCACTTGGCAGTGGTTTGGGTGGAGGCGTTACTTGTCTCGCAACTGATGGACTGAATCTTTATGCCGGAGGATATTTCATAACCGCCGGTAATAATCAAACAGTTAACCATATTGCAAAATGGAATGGATTTAGTTGGTCGCCATTAATAGGTACAAATGGTGCTGTCGGTGTAAATGGGAATGTTTATGCGATTGCTGTTAACGGAAATAAAGTATATGTCGGTGGACAATTTACTTCAGCCGGTGGTGTAACAGCAAATAGTATTGCTGTGTGGGATGGAGTAAGTTGGTCATCATTAACTAGTACTAATGGTGTGAATGGTGTTAGTAGTAGTGTCAACCCACAAGTTTTGTCTCTCGCGATATTAGGAAATGAACTATATGTTGGAGGATTATTCACTTCTGCTGGCGGAATCACTGCAAATAATATTGCAAGATGGAATGGATCAAACTGGTCGGCTGTAGGTAATGGATTTGACAATGCAGTCAGTTCATTAACTGTAATTGGAACAGATATTTATGCTGGAGGATTTTTTGAGCAATCAGGAAATGTGCTTGTAAATAAAATAGCAAAATGGAATGGTACTAATTGGTTATCACTTAACAATGGGGTAGATGATAATGTTTGGACTCTAATAAACCTTGCCTGGGTACATGCACTGGCTACAGACGGAAATCAAATCTATGCCGGTGGAATGTTCGACATTGCCGGTGGTTTGTGGGCAAGTAATATTGCAAAATGGAATGGTTCTAGTTGGTCTGCTTCTGGAATGGGTTCTGGAGGTGTTAACAGTAGTGTAAGGGCACTTGCCGTTATGGAAGGAAATCTTTATGCCGGTGGAGATTTCACAACTACAAATCCTGGTAATCCTTCTGTTAGTGTTTCTGCTAATCGAATTGCTAAATGGGATGGTTCTAATTGGTCTGCATTAGGGTCAGGGATGTTTGGAAATTCTGGCTGCTCTGTTGCAGCACTTGCTGAAATTGGGGGTGATCTTTATGCCGCTGGTACATTTTATTCCGCCGGCGGTGTGTATGCAAACAATATTGCTAAGTATTCATGCAGCAGTACTCCAACTTCGGTTTATGATGATCAATCAAATTATTCTTTACCGCAGAATTTCAATTTATCTCAAAATTTTCCCAATCCGTTTAATCCAACAACAACTATTCGATATAATATTCCAAAAGCCGGTTTTGTAAAAATTAGTGTTTATGATATTCTTGGACAGCAAATTAAAGTGCTCGTCAATGAAGAAAAAAATCCGGGAGTTTACGAAGTTAAATTTGACGGGAAAAATTTGGCAAGCGGAATATATTTCTACACGATCAGAACGGCAGATTTTTATAAAAGCAAGAAAATGATTTTACTGAAATAAGAATTCAAATCTATTTTTTAAAAAGAAGCCGGAGTGAATAGCTCCGGCTTTTTTTGTGAATGGAACGCAGCGTGTTGCGCCAAAATAAAAGGTAACCGTAGCGATATTAGAGAGGATAGATGTTGATAATAAAGTTAACCGATAGTTAAAGAGATAAATCTGGAGTAATAATAATTGTTTCTTTCTTTTTTTGCTACTTTTTTTCTTTCTTTGTTGATAAGTGGATAACTCATGTCTAATGGAGTTTGATAATGTTTTTAATTTTGTTCTTCAAGTATTTTTCGAGCAAGTAAGGATCGAGTGAGTTGAAGATTTTAGTAAGTTCTTTCTTTTTAGCAGCGGAGATAGAAGTAGAATTGATTAATCTTTGATAAGGAGTTTTAGGCGGGTCAAACTTTTTAATAATTTTAGAACCATCTCTTTTCTTGTCGAGGAGTTTGAAAGAAGGGATAAAGAAGTTGAGGTAAAGCCTCCACTCAGAGAGGTAAAGATCGTTGAGCTGAGAGACGGTTTCAATTTTGTCAAATCTCTGATAACCAATAAACTGCCTGACGTGAGTCCAGTTTTTTTCTTCAACATGAGCGTTATCGTTTTTGTGGTATTCTCTTGAACGAGTGTATTGGACTGGATTTTTCCTATGAGTAAAATATTCTAAAAGCATGTAGTTAAGTA
>JACOUS010000002.1 GCA_016177735.1 Ignavibacteriales bacterium
AACTATTACTTATACTGCATGAAATTATTAGTTAAAGAACATAGATATGCATGCAGTTGCATATCTATGTTCCATTTATTGCCAAAAAGTTCTAAGTTCTCAATATTTAAAAATAGTGTGTGCATATCTATCATCCATTATCCTCTCGGTCTATCTATTTAAAAAATTATTCTTAAAAAATTCTTTCGTGTTTTGGCTTTGTGTTTCAACGGAATGAAAATGATTAGCTGGAAAAGCGAGAAGAAGTTTTGTGTAGTTCAGATTAGCGGAAGAAGAAATCATTAATGCCCTCATCAATTTTTCTTCTGTCATGAAGCCCTCTTCATGGCAGAAGAAAAAAACTTGACGGCAAGTTAATTCAAGTTCGGTTTTTTGTCAACCGCAGAAAGCTGGAAGCTTTTAAAAAGCTGCCAGCTTTTGAGAAGTTGAATAATTAATTTAGATTAGTCATGTGTGTCCAAAACTTTTCTCTGCCATTCAAATAAGTTGAATATATATCTGCATTACGACAGCAGAAAGTTTGGGACAGCTATGAGATTAACAAAAGGATTATTGAAGAAAAGGTGTCCCATGAGAAGAACAAACTCATTCTTGCCGAAGCTTGTACTAATAATCTTATCCGCCGCACTCTTCTCATGCACTTCAACATACGAAACAATTTATCCCACTTTGAACGACGGAAAATACGACAGCGAATTCCCGTACAAAAATTCTTCGACACAACTTGAAGAGATCAGCACAACAATAAAACTGATCAACACGGCGACAATTATTTACGAAAGTCAGGGAATGATTGCGCTGCTAACGGTTGCGCACGTTGTGAGTTTTCCCGATACGATAATTTCGTACTTCGTCGATAAAGACGGCTCGTTCACCGATAACGTGCAAAGCATTTCTATCAAAACTCATCAATCGAATTACGTACCCGATTTGCCCGGCGACGGCAAACTCGATATTCTTTTAATCGATAAAACTTTGGACATTGCTTTGCTCGGAAGAAAATTTTCTCCAACGGAAACCATTGGCATTCCGGTTTTCAGGTATCCGTGGGGAAAATCTACGGACCTCGAATGGGGAAGTTTCGTTTACGTGTTCGGTTTCCCGATGAACAATAAAATGATCTCGAAAGGAATTGTGAGCAATCCGCAAAAAGACCGGCATTCGTTTTTGATTGACGCGGTTTTCAACAGAGGTTATAGCGGAGGAATTGTTCTTGCAATTCGGGACGGCGTTCCGAACTTTGAACTTGTCGGCTTGGTAAAATCTGTTCCGGCAGATTATCAATACTCGCTTCACCCTCTCACTAAAAAAGGCGACTTCGATTTCAATCCCATGCTTCCTTACAAAGGTGAAGTGTACGTTGAACGCGAACAAATTATTCGAACCGGAATTACGAGAGTTATCGGCATCGAAGCTGTAACAGATTTTCTGCGAGACAACAAAGATTACTTAACCGGCAAAGGATATTACTTCACAAATATTTTTGAAGATGACAGCGTGAACTGATACGTCAGTGGAATGTTTACCGCATGAGTGGTTCTAAAAAATATTTTTTAAAATTTTTCACGCTGAGGTCGCAAAGAAAGTTGAAATTTTTTCAGAACCACTTTTACCATACAAAACTTTAATTAACTTTTAAAAACTTCTTTCACTTCTCCTTTTGCAATTGGAATTAGTACATCGGCAAACATTTTCATTTCGGATTCGAGCGTGTAAACATTCGGCGTAACGCGGATTCCCTCGAACTCTTCGTGGATTATCGGCACGACAAATATTTTGTGTTTGTTCAAAAGATACTCGGCAGTTTTTGTTACATCGATTCCCTCAATATAAAAATTCACCAAACCGCACCAGCTTGTTTTGTCATCGATGTTTGTTCTGAATTTCACGTTGTTAAATTCTTTAACGTGTTCGATCCAAATTTTGTGAAGGAAGCGGAGACGTTCAGCTTTTCTTTCGATGCCGATTGTCTCGTTGAATGCGAGTGCTTCTGCAATTGCATTATGATTTGCCGCCGGGTGTGTTCCAATCTCTTCGAACTTGCGGATGTTTTCATCCATCTCTTTCGGCGAAGCCATCAGTGACCAAATATTTTTTATCAAATCTTTTTTTACGAACAACATGCCGGTGCCGATCGGCGCGTAAGTCCATTTATGAAGCGACGTGCCGAAAAAATCACAGTCGAGATCCGAAAGTTGATATGGAATGTGAGAGAAAGAATGTGCACCGTCGCAGATTACCGGGATTCCGTGCTCATGTGCAATTGCACTGACTTTTTTTACGGGCAAAATTTGTCCGGTGAGGAAACAAACATGACTCACGAGTATCGCTTTTGTTTTGGATGTAATTCCGTTTTTAAAAGCGGCAGCATAATCATCTTCATCAATCAGCGGAGCCGGATAACGAACCTTCACAAGTTTTACGCCGTATCTTCTTTCGAGCTGGTTGTATGTTGTAATCATTCTTGGATAATCTTGAGTTGAAGTGAGAACTTCATCGCCGGCAGATAAATTCATTCCTTGCTGAATAATCTGTAAAGATTCGCTTGCATTGCGGGTGATTGCAATTTCTTCTTTATCGCATCCGAAAGTGCGTGCAAGTTTTTCGCGCACGGTTTCCATTTGCGGTTCTACATGCCGCCACATGTAATAAGACGGCGCTTGATTTGAGTAATCGATGTAACGTTTGAATGCATCAATCACTGTTTTTGGTGAAGGCGAAACGCCGCCGTTGTTCAGGTTAATGATTGAACGGTCAACATCAAATGCAGATTGAATGCGTCCCCAAAAATTTTCATCGCTTGCAATTTCTTTTGCAGATGTACCGGCTGGAATATTACTCACAGCTTCGGCGGCTTTTGCGAATGCATCGGTGTTCAGCACAACAAGTGCTGCACCGGTTGACATGAAAAATTTATTTATGAACTCGCGGCGTGTGTGCATATTTGAACCCTCATGAATTGTGTGTTCAAGTTTTGTAAATATTTTGTGAAAAGCAATCGTGTTGGTAACAGAATTCTTCGCGCGCTGTCTTTAAAAAGTTTTAACCGCCGAGTGCGCAGAGAGCTTAAAAGGGTTAGAATAATTCGGAATAGTTTTTTAGCTTTTACTAGTGAAGTTACATGAATTGCGGCTAAAGCCTCCTTTGTTTCTTTTAGTTCCTTCCACGAGATATCACCGCTTTGCGGGATTCCGTTTACACGGGAAATCGCGTGGCAATTTTATCTGAATATTAATGCAATTGCCGTTATCTTTAGATAGTGGAGAACTATAAGACTCTTTGTTGCCGGACTTTAGTTCTATTTTCTGTAACTCTATTAATTACTGGAGTTACGCAAGTTATATTTTTTAATTGCCCCGACATTTATGTCGGGGAGAAGAATATCCTCCAATATATTGGGCTTTAGCCCAAATTGTCTTAAATGGTGGCTAAAGCCACTTTTTCTTTGTGATTATACTTCCAC
>JACOUS010000037.1 GCA_016177735.1 Ignavibacteriales bacterium
ACTTTAACCCGATGGGAAGGAAGAAACTGGTTAACAGGTTCTTAAAGACCTAGCCGTTCACCCTTCTCTTCCCAACAGTAAATAATTATTATCAATATGTGTAGTTCTTTTTGATGAGATTAAACATACAAGCCAATCAAGGCGGACGCCGTTTTCGCATTTGGCATTTTCGTAATTATTGGCTTTGTAGTTCCGTGTAATGTTGCTTTGTAAAGTAGTTCTGTTAAATAAATTATTCATCAAATAAAAAGTTGTTGCTGCTATCCGGCACTCTTGTTCTGGGGCGCCGCTTATCGGCAACGTCGTTATATGGCTAAGTTCATCGGAGAATTATTATACTATTACAAATAATTGGTTTTTGAGTCGCAACTAATTCAAAAGGTGTTTTAAATATGCCGGCAGATGGACTAAATCATTTTTGTAATTCTGGGGATGTGTCGATAGTGGATAAGTAAAGTTAATTCCATATGGAATCAATTTATGAGATATAAAAATTTATTCTTCGCATTTTCTATTGAGATATTCTTCGGTCTTTTTACTTCAATACTAATAATAGTATTAGGTTTTAAGGCAATTGCATTTTTATCTCTTTTTGCTCTTAGACCATTTATTTTAGAAAAAGAGAGAATATCGGCACAAGATGAGTTTTGGTATAAATATTTTCAGCTTGGCAAAAATTCTTTAATAATATTTGCAGTATTAATTATCCTCGTAAGTTTATTCGTAGAATTTTTTGTTCATAATAATTTTCTCTATGAGAATAAAGATAGAGTTCTACATTTATTGATCCCTTTGTATATAATGATACACGGATTAGTTGGTGTTCTATCATTAAATAATAATTCTCTTAAATGAGCCATATAACCGCTTAAAAAAGGATATAGTCAATAGGAAATAAAAATTGGAAGAGCAGTGTTTCACTTGTTCCAATAAATGTTCTTTGTAAAATTGAGACGATACTTAAATTATTTCTTTGCCTACGATATCAACCGGGTTGCCAAGAAAAGGCAGCCAAACCGCTTACGGGGCATACTCCTAAACAAAAGAGTTATCCATAAAGAATGGACAATCCCGGATATATATTAGGCAAGTTCCGCTATGCGGGATAAACTCCTTACATCCCATTCCAGCGTAAGGACCCCGTCTTGCCGGGGTCAGTTAGGCGTTGTAATGTTCTCATTACCAAGAAGTAATTATACACTTGACACACCTATTCAACAGAAAGAATATAAAAGTATGAAAAACACTAATCGTAATAAAAAGAAGTTGTCATCAGAACAACGTGAAGAACTACTCAGAGCGTTGAAAGCCCGTTTTGAGAAAAACATGAACCGCCATAAAGGTCTTGAATGGGCTAAAGTAGAAGCAAAGCTGGACCCCGACTCCTCGTGGGAAAAACTGTGGTCCCTCAATGAAATGGAAAGAACCGGCGGTGAACCGGATGTTGTTGGTTATGATAAAAAAACGGGCGAATATACTTTTTATGATTGTTCGGCGGAAAGTCCTAAAGACCGCAGAAGTGTTTGTTACGACCGCGAAGCGCTGGAATCAAGGAAAGAACATAAACCGGAAAATAACGCTATTGATATGGCGTCTGCTATGGGCATTGAACTTTTAACGGAAGAACAATATCGAGCGCTGCAGAAACTTGGAGATTTCGATACGAAAACATCGAGCTGGGTGAAAACACCTTCAGAGATCAGAGAACTCGGCGGCGCCGTCTTCTGTGATCGACGCTACGACCATGTCTTCTCGTATCACAACGGTGCAGAATCTTACTATGCCGCCAGAGGATTCCGCGGCTCGCTAAGAATCTAAATTTTGCACAGACAGCTAAATTAAATTTGAGAACAGATCACCTGAAAAAAGAAAGAGATTTTCGCAGATTTAGGTTGGAACCTCATCCTCAATTTCGGAAAGCTCTTTGTAATAATGGAACAACAACAACTGGTGGGTATCGTTAAATAACATACTATGACAAAGAATAGAATGAGTCTTAAGGCTGTTCTGCTATGAAAATTTTTTTTAATTATAAAATTAATTTAATAAAAGCTGCATTGCTGCCCGCCAACAAACGGCGGGTAAATTCTGAGCTGCCGGTTAGCAACCACTGTGTTACCCATTCAACAGAGCAATCACTTCATTATGGATTGTACCGCCGGCACCTTTAATTATTGGAATCAACGCGGCAAGATCCCGCTTGTTCATAATCGGATCGATCATAATATCTGCAAAGCCGCTTGCACGGAAAAATAAATAAATATTTATATTGGTTCACAAATAAGTTAACTTTGGCGCGTGAGAGAAATAATATTTTATAAAACGGTTAATAATAAAATTCCCGTTGAGGAGTTTCTTGACTCTCTTATCGATAAGCAAGTAGAAAAAATTTTATGGGTTTTACGACTGGTTAAACAATTAGATAGAATTCCCGTCGAATATTTCAAAAAGTTAGAAAATACTGATGATATTTGGGAGGTTCGGGCTAGCTCCGGAAAGAATGAATTTCGACTACTTGGATTCCGGTATAAATCAAACTTTATCGTATTGACAAATGGATTTAGAAAAAAATCACAGAAGACGCCAAAATCAGAAATTGAATTAGCAGAGAATAGGAAAAAAGACTTTTTAGAAAGGAATTAAACATGGGTGACCTAGAGAAATATATAGGGAAAAGAAAAAGCAAAAGTAAAAAATTTGCCAAGAGTTTTGAGAAGGGATACGAAAGTTTCAAAATCGGGGTATTACTTCGTCAAGCGAGAGAAGAAGCCGGTATAACTCAGAATGAACTTGCAGAAAAACTCAGCACAAAAAAATCAGCAATATCCCGAATTGAAAATCACGCCGAAGATATTCGTCTTTCAACGTTAAAGAGTTACTTAGAAGCACTGGGTAAAAAATTACAAATAAGCATACAATAAATTAATTTGTTAGCCTCCGTTCTGCGGGTAAGTCTATTTAATGCAGCATTCTTGTTTTGAGAGCACAATAAGCACTGCACTATTATTCGTCATGTATTCAACAGAGCAATCACTTCATTATGGATTGTACCGCCGGTTGCAACGATGCTATCCCCTTTTATCGGGTTGCCGCCGGAGTAATCTGTAATTGTACCGCCGGCACCTTTAATTATTGGAATCAACGCGGCAAGATCCCGCTTGTTCATAATCGGGTCGATCATAATATCTGCAAAGCCGCTTGCAACCAAAGTGTAGCCGTAGCAATCGCCCCACATTCTAAAAAGTTTTGTTTTGCGGATAAGCTGTTTTGAATGCAGTCCCGTAAATGAACTCAAGCGCCTAAGTTTATTTTGCTTTTAAATTGGATTAAATTGGAGAAGGAATAATTCAACGATAGGATACAATCAAATGGAAAACAAAAGGTTTTATAACAAGTTCGAATCACTCCCGATTGAAGCGCAAAAACAGGTGATGGCATTTATAGATTTCTTACAAAAGAAGTATGAATCAAAAAGCAGAAAGATCCAGCAAATAAAATCTATCACAGATAAAAAATTTGTCGGGCTTTGGAAAAACAGAGACGATTTAATAGAAAGCTCCGCTTGGGTAAGAAATTTGCGTAAAAAGGAGTGGGCAGAAATTGGCGAATAATCTTGTGCTAATTGATTCCGATATACTTATTGATGTCGCTAGAGAAGTTGATACTGCGATAGAAAGATTAGATGAAGAACGCAAGACATCGATAACAACAATCAGTTCGGTTACTCAAATGGAATTGGTTGTTGGCTGTAGAAATAAAACCGAGCTAAAACATTTGGATAAATTTTTAGAAGAATTTGAAATCATCAGCTTGAATTACGAGATCACTCAAAAAGCAATTGGACTTCTTAAAGAATATAAACTCAGCCACGGGTTATTAATTGCCGATAGTTTGATAGCCGCAACAGCATTAATTTTAGATGCGGCTTTATTAACAAAAAATCAAAAAGATTTTAAATTCATAAAGGGACTCAAACTGTTAAAGTACCCGTAAAGCATCTGTAAAGGTAATTTGCGTAATAGCTTTCAAAATTTTCCTATCTCCCATTCAACAGAGCAATCACTTCATTATGGATTGTACCGCCGGTTGCAACGATGCTGTCCCCTTTTATCGGGTTGCCGCCGGAGTAATCTGTAATTGTACCGCCGGCACCTTTAATTATTGGAATCAACGCGGCAAGATCCCACTTGTTCATAATCGGGTCAATCATAATATCTGCAAAGCCGCTTGCAACCAAAGTGTAGCCGTAGCAATCGCCCCACATCCTAAAAAGTTTTGTTTTGCGGATAAGCTGTTCAAAGTTCTGGAGGTTCCTAAACTTTTCGAAGTTGAGCAAGTCGGTTGTAAGTAATACTGCGGAAGAGAGCGAGCTGCATTCTCTCACTTTTATTTTGCTTCCGTTAAGTTCTGCAGAAACATTATCACCGATAACAAATTCATTCAACACCGGCTGATTGATAACGCCGAGCAGAGGCTCGTCGTTTTTCAAAAGTGCAATCATAGTTCCGAATGTTGTTGCGCCGCAGATAAAACTTTTTGTTCCGTCAATCGGATCGAGCACCCATTTGTATTCTGCAGAGGGATTGTATTCCCCGAACTCTTCGCCCAAAATTCCGTGACCGGGAAATTCTTTCATTATCATCGCGCGCATCAACTCTTCCGATTTTTTATCGGCAATCGTAACCGGCGATTCGTCTTTTTTTGTTTCAACATTTAGGCTTGTTCTAAAATATTGCTTGATAATTTTTCCGCTCTCTTCAGCGAGCACTTTGCAAAACTTTTTAAAATCGTTCATGAAAAAAATCCTTTGATTAGAGTTAGAAAAAACTACCTCACCCCCGCCAATAAGATGGCGGGCAAGCCCGACCTTCGGCGGGCGAGCTTAAATCACTCTCCTTAGAAAGGAGAGTGACCTTTAAAAACGAAAGCACCCTTCTCTTTTCGCCGAAGGCGGATAAATTTAAGAGAAGGGGTAGGGGGATGAATTCAAATAAATTTTAACGCCGCTTCATTTCTTTACACAAGTTTAAAAACATCTACCGGTTTCTCTCTTCCTTTCAACGGTACGGAGCCGAAAAATTCC
>JACOUS010000038.1 GCA_016177735.1 Ignavibacteriales bacterium
ATAAGAACCCGGTTGCTTAAATTCATCCACAAGTGTTGCTACTTCCCTTCCTAAAACATCAAATATTTTTAAACTAACATGGCTGGAAGCAGAAATCTGATAGCTTATTGTAGTCGATGGGTTAAATGGGTTGGGGTAATTGTGATGTAATTTATACTCTGTTACAATTTCTTCATTCTCTTTTATTCCAACCAATGTTCCATATCCTTTCCCATTGATTCTTGCCCCAACAATCTTTTCCAAGTCATAACCATAACTTGTAACTCCAAATCCCTTTGTTATTCTCGGCCAATATGCATCTACAATTTCATTCCAAGTCGTATCATTTGGAATAACTTTGGTGTCAATATAGACTTCTCTATATTCTTTCCATCCTAAGCTAATCCCAATTAGATTATTCTTATCTTTTCCAGTTTCGTAAATTCCAAAGCCATATATAAAGCCCTGATCATCTGGAATCCCCTTTTCGAAAATATCTCCCTTATTAGCCAGCAAATCAAAACGTACATATTCACTATCAACCGCATACTCATTATACACCATTACATATCTATTGTTAGCCACTCTCTGATATTTTCTATCATATAAGGTAAGTCTGAAATAGGTTTTACCATTTGGCATCACTGTATCACCAATTACTTCAACTTGATAATAACCATACCCATCGCCGTAGTATTCCCACTTATCACCTATGTGCAAAGGGTACCAGTCTGTTGTATCTATTTGCGCATATACAAGTGTTACTGATGTAAGTAATAATAAAACTAGTATGCTTTTCATGCTGCTCTCCATCATTATTTCATCAAGAGTAATTTCTTTGTTTGGCTAAAGGCACTGGCGCACAAACTATAAAAGTAAACACCGTTTGGTAGTCCGCGGGCATCAAATGTTACTTCGTGTTTTCCTCCTTGCTGATACTCTTCTACTAATCTTCTCACCTCCTCACCTAATGAATTGTATATTTTTAATGTTACATTTGCGCTGTTGGGCAAGTTATATTCTATGTTGGTCGCTGGATTAAACGGATTGGGATAGTTTTGATAAAGGACAAATTCTGTTGGAAGCGTTTGAATTTCTTCTTCAACATCTACAGTGCCATAAGTAACACCGTCAATAATGCAGCCTTGCAAAATTCTTACCGGACCGCTTTCATAATCGAATTCATAATATTCCCCGATACCGCTAACAAGTAATACATAACATTCGTAAACAGTTTCTTCCGTTATTGTAGTATCTGTAAACGGGTAGGGCGGTCTATAAAATCCAATTTGTGTTACATATCGTTCTTTCCCAAAAATATTAGCGGAATAAATTTTATCTACTCTAGCAAATGTTCCCGGCGGGTCAGTTCTTACTCTCCACGTTGCACCCGAATCTGATTCCAGCTTATAGAGTTTCCAGTTAAGAGCAAATGGAAGGTAGTATACAATGCTGACAGTATCTATTTTAAACAGTGGATTTGTTTGATAATCAGTAAATAAAAATTTACTTCCATCATTTCCTAGTGAGTCGCTATAAATCATTTGTCGTACAAATCCATGGTCGGTGCTATACTCCCAAACATTTCGTACAGCAGAAGGGAAGAAACTTGACGGGTCGGGTTTTTCTTGTGCATTAATTATGACCGATAACAAAACACAAATAATAATTATTACTCTTTTCATTGCATCTCTCCGAATTATTAATCAAAACTGTACTGGTTCAGCTGTGTATTGTCTTCTTTGCTGCATGGAATTCTCCTTTCCGCAAAAAATGATAGCGGACTAATTTTACATTATTGTAAATTTCGGTAATTCCATTTCCATCTGAAGCTTTACAGTACGGAAAAAATGATTTTTCTTTTCATGGCTCTTCTCAAATCTGTTTTTGTTAAAAAGGTTATTTGGTTTAAGAAAAAATTTATACTGCACAATTTCATTGTGCTTAAGAATTTGATAGTAATTGATTTTTTCGGGGGGGGGGTACACAACAAATGAGAATAAGATTTCATAACTGATGCCCTCAGTCTTTATTTTTTCTATCGAAAACTTAAAAACAAATTAATGATGTTTGCAATACCAAATTTTGTCATTAACAAAATTTTAATAAAAGGATATTTTGCCCTATATCGAAATGTAAATTCCATTTCAGAATCATATAAATCACAAACTCTGCAATTGTGGGGCTAATCCAGAAATAGCCTTTATTCGGATGAAAAGATTTTTAACAGTATGGTCTCTTGCAAATAATATAAAGAAGATGCGCAGATACACAGAGAAAAAATTAACAGCTACAAAATTGTTTTGATTTTTCTCTTCGCTTCATTGAAGGGAATCGTTAAATAACCTATAGCGGCTATTCTTCCGAGTGTGTAAGAAATTATTGCGGCGGTAACACCTACTACATCGAAAAATTTTATTGTAACTGTAAGAATCAATACAATACCGGTAACTTCAATCAACGTTGCAAAAGAAATCGGTTTTGTGTTTCTGTTGTAAACTAAAATTGACCGCTGGAAATTTATCCATGCAGTTGTTGCCGGAAAAAATGTGTAAATCATCAACGGCAGTTTTGCAAAGTTGGTCAATTCATTTGAAAGTCCCGAAACATTTTTCAGCCACAGTTCACTCAAAGAAGTGAAAGAAATTATGCCGAGTACAGCAACAACAGAAACTGCCAAGCCGGCTGCAAAATTTTTGAGTTTGACAAATTCATGTTCACGTTTCATCAAAGCAACGCCGGCTTCCTGATAAGATAAACCAAATGCTCTGAAAATAAATACAAATGAATTTAGCACGGGAAGAACAGCCAGAGATTCCAAAGACATTCTGCTTTGCCCCAAAAAGAAAACAACAACCGGGTGAATTCCGAGCGAGATAAAAGATGTTAACACAAGCGGATAATAGAAACTGATAATTTCACCATAAGAAATTTTTTTGCCGTCGTCTTCACCGCTTCTAATTTTTTTTACAATGCCCGCAGCCATAAAACGCGTAATGATTGCTTCTGCAATAACGCCGGCAGAAAGAGCCGCCGCACCAACAACAACTCCGTGGCTTTCGGAAAAAGTAAAAAGAACAAATGCCGTTAAAGACATTGCAGTCAATCTAATTACGGTTCCGTATGCAACTTTTCTCGTTAAATTATTTTTGATTAACACACCTTGATAAAATCTTCTGTAACCGATTGCCGGTGCCCACGGAATTAGCAGTGCAACTGCCATGTGTGTTAAGTGTGCAACTCTTTCGGGCAAGTTCAAAATATCAATAAAAATGAAATCGTAAACCGGAAAGAAAATCAGCAGACTCATAAAAAGAATCAGAAGAAGGTTGAGCATGTAAACAAACGATCTCAACTTGCAGAAAGAATTTTTGTTTTCAACAAGTGCAATTGAAGCGCTCATCAGCATTATAACCGGAGATTCAACAATTAATGCAATCGAGAATGCGACACCGTAAGCAGCCAAATTAAATTCAGGTTCCGGCATTCGTGCGATGAGTGCTGTTAAATAAGGTCCTTCAATAGACATCATCAGCCACGTTGCGGAAAGCGGCAGCCAGAATTTTAAGATTTTTGAATAGGTAAGTTTTTGTTCCATGCTTAAACAATGCTTTGCGGATCTATATCGATAATTACTTTCACTTCTTTGAATCGTGTCTTCTGCATGTATTCTATATAAGAATTATGAATTGCGCTTCTCAGCAATTTGCCGGAAGGATCAATTTTTCTGCTGCTCTTAATTAAAATCTGGTAACGGTACTGCCCTTTGATTCTGTAAATTGCTGCTTCCGCCGGCGGAGTCACTTTCAAATTTTTTTGATACTTCTTCAAATAATTAGAGAACTCTTTTATCGCAGCTTTTACACGGTCTTCTTTTTCATTTTTCATTTCGATCAAACCGAGACGTGTAAACGGAGGATACTCGCCTTGTTCGCGCAGAGCGATTTCTTTTTCGTAAAAACCCTTGTAATCATTTTCAACAACTTTTTGGAGAACAAAATTTCTTGCATTCTCTGTTTGAATAATTACTTCGCCTTCTTTTTCGCTTCTGCCGGCTCTGCCGGAAACTTGAGTTAACAATTGGAATGTTCTTTCGTCCGCACGGAAATCGGGAAGCCATAAAGAAGTCTCGGCAGAAATTACTCCAACTAAAGTTACGTTTGAAAAATCCAATCCCTTCGAAACCATTTGTGTGCCGACCAAAATATTTATTTCGCCTTTCCGGAAGCTGTTCAAAATTTCGCCGAGTTTTCCTTTTCTGTTGATCGAATCGGAATCGACTCTTTCTATTTTTACATCTGGCAGATAGAAATCGAGTTCGTCTTCAACCCTTTGCGTTCCGGTGCCGAAAAATTTCAGAGCAATAGAACCGCACACGGGGCAAGCTTTCGGAACATGTTTTACTATTCCGCAATAGTGGCACTGCAAAATATTTTTGTTGATGTGATGCACCATCGAAACGGAACATTCGTCGCAAGTGATAACCTCGCCGCAGTCGTTGCAAAAAACTTGCGTTGCAAATCCTCTCCTGTTCTGTAAGATTATCACGCTTTCTTTCTTCGTAATTCTATCGCCGACTGCATCGAGCAGAGTTTTTGAAAAGATACTTTCCATTCGTTTCTTTTTCTTTTCGAGCACAACATCAACAAGTTTTATTTCGGGAAGTTTTGCTTTGTCAATTCTTTCGGGAAGTTCGAGCAAAGTATATTTTCCGCTGAGCGCGTTGTACATGCTTTCCATCGATGGAGTAGCCGAGCCGAGTAGAACCGGGCAATTGCTAAACTTTGCTCTTATGATTGCGGAATCCCGCGCGTTGTACTTCGGCGTGATATCCTGTTGTTTGTAACTTTGATCGTGCTCTTCATCCACAACAATTAACCCAACATTACGAAGCGGCGCAAACAATGCCGAACGCGGACCGATTACAACTTTGTATTTGCCGTTGATTATTCCTCGCCAAGTATCGTAGCGTTCGCCCAAAGACATTTTGCTGTGAAATACCGCAGTGAGTTCTCCGAAATGATTTACAAACCGTGATGTGATTTGCGGCGTTAAAGAAATTTCAGGCACAAGTATGATTACATCTTTCCCTTTGTTGACTGCCTTTTTTGCAAGCTCGATATAAACTTCGGTCTTGCCGCTTCCGGTTACGCCATGCAGTAGAAATGTTTCAAACTTGCCGGATGATAATGTTTCACCGGCACGATCAACTACAATTTTTTGCGGTGCACTGAGTTGTACTTTCTTGTTGGCTTCTTTGTACGTCTCGGAATAAACGCGCTCTATTTCTTTATCGTAAATTTTTATGAAGTTTTTCTTTTCAAGACCATTAACCGTTGATGCGCTCGTTTTTGTTTTCCCCAGAAGTTCGCTCAATGCGATGTCGGTTTTGTTCGATAACAATTCAAGCAGAACTACGACTTGCTTCGGAGATTTTTTTTCTATTGCCGGAATCAAATCATAAATTTCATCGAGCGGCTTATTCAATCCGGCGAACTTTTGTGTTTTAACCCGGACTTTTGCACTGCCGGTTTCATTCAAAATTGAAACCGCACCGGCTTTCTCAAGTCTGTTCAAAACCGAATGGATGTTTTTGCTCTTCACTTCTTTTTGAATTTGCGATATGCTGAAAACTTCTTTTTGCGTGAGTACTGCAAGCACTTTTGCTTTCAGAGAAGTTTTCTTTTTTTCTTTTTCGAGAAGTTCTTCGCAGTAATCGAGATCGGAGACAATTTTTCTTTTCGATTCGACTTCGGTTCCGTACGGCACAGAATTTTTTAGTGCTTCGCCGGTTGAACTGATATAGTAATCGGAAATCCATTCGTAAAATTTCAGAGCGCGTTCATCAAAGATCGGGTTCTCATCAAGTACATCTTTTACGTTTTTGATTTTTTCTTTTATATCGGTTGTTTCGGAAATGCCAATTACAAAACCGGTGAGAACTCTTTTTCCAAACGGCACAACAACTCGTACTCCGATTTTGACAGAAGTTTCAAACTCAGCCGGAATCGAGTAAGTAAAAGCATTTCTAAACGGCAGCGGAAATACAACCTGGCAATACATTCTTAATTTCTACTTCCTAAAATTTTTTGTGAGATTTCTCTATTGTTGTTAATTACTGGAGTTACGCAAAATCTGCATTTATATAATTTTTAATTGCCACGACCTTCAGGTCGTGGAAGTATATTCACAAAGAAAAAGTGGCTTTAGCCACATTTTAAGGACAATTTGGGCTAAAGCCCATTATCAGGTCATCATTAAACACCGACATATCACCGCGGAGCGGGATCCCGTTTACGCGGGAAATGTCGGGGCAATAAAAAAAATAGACTTTGCGTAACTCCAGTTAATTAATTTATCCTCTTGCTCGTGCTCATGATCTTTCTCCTTTGTTTGATCAAGATTAGGAACAAGAGCATTAGCAAGAATAAAAGTGAAAAACATTGGAAATCATTTTTGATTCAGCCTCATTAATGAGGTGGTTTACAAAATCAAATATATCAATTCGGATTTTGTTTTCATTGCTTAAAATTCAAAAGCTGCATAATTTTGTCTGTTCATAAAATTATAGGGGAGTAAAAAATGATCCGCACGAAGATTCTTGCTGTACTATTTATTTTAGCTGTAACATTAACAACAAAAGCCGGCGAAGAAAAATACGGCAAGCAAATTATGTTGAAAGAGAAAACTTCCGTCTCTGCAATTCTTGCAAATCCAGAAGAGTTTAAAGGCAAAACTGTTTTGGTTGAAGGCAAAGTTCTCGCAGTCTGCCAAAACATGGGCTGCTGGATTGAAATATCCGGCGAAAAAGAGAACGAAAAAATTATGATCAAAGTTGAAGACGGTGTAATTGTATTCCCGAAAGATGCGAAAGGGAAAACCGCACTTGTTGAAGGAACCGTTGCCGAAGTTCTGCCGAAAGCCGAAGCAGAAGAACACGAAGGTCATGAAAAGGAACATGAAGGAGACGATGCATGCTCACCAAAAGAAAAGACTTATAGAATTAACGGGATCGGTGCTGTTATAAAATAGTTTTAGCAGAAGTGTAGGTCGATCATGCTGATCGGCCTACATTAAATAAGAGAAAAAATTCACTCCATTTTTAGTCCTTGAACTTCACCTACTTTCTTTTTTATGTTAGAACCAAACTTCTAACGAAGCGTCTAAAAGGCGCTGAGTTTTTCAGCCATTCACAAATCAAATCGAGGGATTTTATGAAGTTAAAATCAATCTTTGTTTTTGCATTAATGTTCTCAATTTTTTCGGGATTAGCGCGCGCCCAAAAAGTTGAAGACATCAACATTCCTTATCAAAAATTTGTTCTGAAAAACGGACTCACATTAATTGTGCACGAAGACCACAAAGCTCCTATCGTTGCGGTTAATGTTTGGTATCATGTCGGTTCAAAAAATGAGAAGCCCGGTAAAACCGGTTTTGCACATTTGTTCGAACACTTGATGTTCAACGGGAGTGAAAATTATAACGATGATTATTTCAAAGTTATGGAGCAAATTGGAGCGTCCGATCTCAATGGAACAACAAATAACGACCGCACAAATTATTTTCAGAATGTTCCGGTATCGGCACTCGATCTTGTTTTGTGGATGGAATCCGATAGAATGGGGCACTTGATCGGCGCGATAACACAAGCGAAATTAGACGAACAGCGCGGCGTCGTTCAAAATGAAAAACGTCAGGGCGAAAATGAACCGTATGCGATCGATGAAGAAATAATTACTACAAACTGTTATCCGAAAGGGCACCCGTATTCTTGGACGGTCATTGGTTCGATGGAAGATTTAAATGCAGCATCACTTGAAGATGTGCACGAATGGTTTAAAACTTATTACGGCGCAGCAAATGCCGTACTTGTTGTTGCCGGAGATGTTAATACGGATGAAGTAAAATCGAAAGTGGAAAAATATTTTGGTGATATTCCTTCGGGTCCGCCGCTGGGTGCGTACGAAACAAACATTGCAAAGATGACGGGCAGTAAAAGAGTGATTGCACAAGACCGCGTTCCGCAGTCAAGAATTTATAAAGTTTGGAATATACCCGAATGGGGAAGTAAAGAACTTGCATATTTGGATTTGTTGAGCGATATACTCTCGCAAGGGAAAACATCCTGTCTCTATAAAAGATTAGTTTATGATGATCAAATTGCAACGAGAGCAAGAGCTTATTATGCCGAAGGGGAAATCGGAAGTAAATTTTTAATTGAAGTGGATGCCAAACCGGGTGTTGAACTTTCCAAAGTTGAAAAAGCAATAGAAGAAGAACTTGCTAAACTTTTGAAGAGCGGTCCTACTGAAAAAGAATTGAAACGAGTGAAGACGCAATACATCGCCAATTTTGTTAGAGGTATTGAGCGGATCGGCGGCTTTGGTGGTAAGTCGGATATTCTTGCTCAGAGTTTTGTTTATGGTAATTCTCCCGATGCATACAAAACTTATCTCGGTTACGTTAATGATGCTACAGTTACCGATTTGAAAAATGCCGGCAACAAATGGTTGACCGACGGCGTGTTAAATCTCGAAATTCATCCGTTCCCGGATTATTCAACTATTCCAAGTGATGTTGATAGAAAAAAACTTCCGGAAACCGAAACACCGCCGGAAGCAAAATTTCCGGTAATAGAGAAAGCAGAACTTCCAAATGGAATGAAAATTTATCTCGCGCAGCGGAAAGCAATCCCGGTTATAAATTTAAACTTGCTGCTCGACGGCGGTTTTGCATCCGATCAATTTGCTTTGCCTGGCACTGCAAGTCTTGCAATGGCAATGCTTGACGAAGGAACAAAAACAAAAGATGCATTGCAAATCAGCGAAGAACTTTTAATGCTCGGTGCACAATTGAACACCGGTGCAAATCTCGATATGAATAATATTTTCCTCTCGTCACTCAAATCAAATCTCGACGCATCGCTGAACTTAATGGCAGATGCTGTGTTGAATCCTTCGTTCCCTCAAAAAGAATTGGATCGGTTGATCAAAGAAAGAATTGTGCAGATCAAACAAGAGAAAGCTTCGCCGATTCAAATGGGGTTCAGAGTTGTACCGCAATATATTTACGGAAAAAATCATGCGTACGGACTGCCGTTCAGCGGTTCGGGCTACGAAGGAACTGTTACAAAAATTACACGTGACGACCTGATAAAATTCCATTCAACATGGTTCAAACCGAACAATGCTTCGATAGTTATTGTTGGCGATATTACGATGAATGAAATCAAGCCGAAACTTGAAAAATTATTTGCCGGTTGGAAACCCGGTGAAGTTCCGAAGAAAAATATCGGCGAAGTTAAACCGGCGGATAAACCGGTCATTTATTTCATGGATCGACCGGGCTCGCAGTCGTCAATTATTTTTGCAAGTCAGCCGGCACCGCCGTATGCTGATAAAGACAACATTGCAATTGAGACCTTCAACGATATTCTCGGCGGCTCGTTCACTTCTCGCATCAACATGAATTTGAGAGAGGATAAACATTGGTCGTACGGTTCAGGAAGTTTTATTTCCGGTGCAAAAGGACAGCGCCCGTATATTTATTACGGACTGGTTCAAACAGATAAAACAAAAGAATCGGTTCAAGAAATGTTAAAAGAGATTAACGGATTTGTTGGAGATAAACCGGCTAACGATGACGAGTTGAATAGAGTGAAAAATCAAAATACTCTTTCGCTTCCCGGCGGATGGGAAACTAACAATGCAGTACTCGGTTCAATCGGAAATATAGTTCGTTACGGGCTTCCTGAAAATTATTACGATACGTACGCTGCTCAAGTTACCCGACTCGATCTCGCAACAGTGAACGGCGCTGCAAAGAGAGTTATCATGCCGAACAATTTAATTTGGATTGTTGTTGGTGATGCGGCAAAAGTTGAAGCCGGTTTAAAAGAAATCGGTTACGAAATAAAACGAATCGACGGCGACGGAAATTTGATTCAATAATTTGAAAAATGTTTTATTCTCTGTGTCTCTGTAGTTTATTTTTACTGCAGAGGCACAGAGATAATTAGATAGCCACTCCTACATTAACCTTTCACTATTGAAATCCTTCCGCAAAGAAGAACGAAATTTTTTCTCATAATTGCCATTCATTCCAATGATTTTTTCACTTCTGATAAAAGAAGATGGAAATTACTCGAATTCTACTTTGAAAAATTCCGGCAAGTTTTTTGATGATCATAAGCGCTAAATCTGAAATAAAACATAATTATAAAGGAGCCTTATAATGAAAATTACTGAAGAATGCATTAACTGTTCTGCATGTGTTGATGAATGCGAAAGCAATGCAATCTACAATGCCGGAGAAGAACACACTGTAAACGGAGAGAGCAAATCTGCATTATCGGATGAACACACATACATCGTTCCCGAACTTTGCAACACATGCAAATCATGCGTTGAAGTTTGTGCCGTTGATGCGATTATCGAAGAATAAAAATTTCTTGTGTATGGAAAACAGAAACCCCGGTTCGATTTGAATCGGGGTTTTTTGTTTTAAAGAATTTGGCTGCGGAAAAATTTGCGCGTATAATTTCTTTTCTGCGGATTTAATTTACCGAATTGACATACGGCGTAATTTTAGAAACCAGATGCTGTTTCGGTACAGCACCGATAACCGCATCAACCATTTTCCCGTTTTTGAAAATTCCGAGTGTCGGGATACTCATAATTCCGTATTGTGAAGCCACGCTGAAATTTTCGTCTGTATTAACTTTTACTACTTTTAATTTTCCGTTCAACTCATTTGCAATTTCTTCAACAACCGGCGCAACCATGCGGCACGGTCCGCACCACGGCGCCCAAAAATCTACAAGCACAGGCAGTTCCGATTGCAATACTTCCGCTTGAAAATTGAAATCGGTCCCTTCTACAATATTCTTCATAAAGATATTTCTCCTTTCCTAAAAATTTTTTCTGTGGTTATATGATGAAGGAAGCGGAGAAAGGATTCACAATATTTGTAGGTCGAAGGGAGGCTTGGCAAAAAAGTTATAATTGGACGAAGCTTGCGCCGGCTAAATAAATCCCGGGCACGCTTCGTCCAACAAAATAATTATTACGGCAAATTTTTCGTCCATGCTTCGCGTAGTGCGAGCTGGTCGTTTGTTGGATTCTCGTTTATCTTAAAATCATGACGCAAAATTCTCGGCGCAGCTTTTAGCTCAACTTCTTTTTCGCTGCCGCCGTGCAAAATTGTTAATCTTATTAGATCGCCGACTTTCATTTTGGTTAACGATGCAAATGTTTTCTTCACATTTTGAAGAGTAACTTCTTCGCCGTCGAATTTGTAAATGAAATCGCCGGTGGAAAGAATGCCGCTGTTTTGCGGTTCAACATTTGTGATAACAAACTTATTATCTTTGAAGCCAATGCCGAAGCCGAGTGCAATTCTTGATGAATCAACCCCGGTAATTTCAGTGTAATCGATTCCGAGTTTGCCGAAATATTCTTTTACCGGAAGCGGTTCTGTACCGGCAATATAATTGTTGATGAAGCCGCGGATTTCGGGATAAGTCATCGAAACGATTTCATCAAAAAATTTCTCTTCGTCAAAAGCTTTGTGAGGTCCGTATTTTTTTGCAAGCTCAAGAATCAACTCGCGCAAACCTCTCGTTCCTTTTGAAAGTTCGAGCAGTTTGATATCGAGCAGTGCTGCAACTACAGCCCCTTTATTGTATATGTTGAAATATTGGTCTTGCAATTCAACACATCGAACACCAAGTTCCGCCAGCGAAAGTTTTTTATCAAAGTTATCGTTGATGTTCAATTTTTGTTTTGTCTCTCTTAAATAATCTTCGAGAGAAATCAAGTAATCGTGCAGCTGCATAATATCCGAAGCCCATTCGGTAACGCCTTCATAAAACCAAAGATGCTGGGACATCACCGGCTTTTCATAATTAAAATTTTCTACAAGTCCGCTGTGAATTTGCAAAGGAGTGATTACGTGAAAAAATTCATGCGCGGCAGTTGAGCGGATTTCCGAAGCGTATCTTTCCGAAAGAGTATCTTCTTTGTAAACGTAGATTGAACTGTAATTGTGTTCCCACGCTCCGGCGGAAAAATTTTCGAAGTGATAAAGAAAAACATAGCGGTCAACCGGCAGTTTTTTTGTAAACTGTCCGGCAGAACTCAGCATATCTTCCATAGTCATCAAAATGTTATCGGATTTTATCAACCCGGTTTTCGAGTAAGTGAAAATATCAACCGTTGTTTGATTTACTTTTGCGGATGCTTTTGTTAAACTGCCGGCAAGTATCGGGGAATCAACAACGTAATCGTAATCCGGTGCATTGTAATAACCGTTTGCATCTTGTGTTAAAGCAGTTCCAACCGTCCACTCGTCAGGGTATTCAAGTTTTATTTTAACCGGGTACTTTTGCATTCCGTGGAAATATCCGAAGACCGTCTGCCCGTTAATTAATGCGTGATCATTTTCGAGAGAGCTCCCGCACATCGCATAAACCGGGTTTTTATCAACTTTTGTATCGAAAGTTTCTGCAATTGTGTAAATAATCTTTTTTGTTTTTGCCGGATCGGAAAGCTCCCATTGATTTGTGGATATCTGTTTTGCTGCAAGTTCGTTATCGTCTTTGTCGTAAGATTTAAACGAGCGTACAAATCTTCCGATATCCATAATTTGGTATGCGCCCGGCGCAGTTGCCGCAAACTGGTAAATTTTATTTTGTTCGGTTAGTTTTTCGGGAATCAGTGTTACTTTGAATAAATCATCGGCACGGTCGTTCATGTTCACGTAAAATTTGTGTTGTGCAGAAATTACCGAAAGTGCCGAAAAGAGGACGACTACAATTAGAACGGCAAACTTGATTTGTTTATTCATGACAGATATTCCTTTTATAACTGATGCAATTAAGACGAGTAAAAATTATTAATGTTCTCCGCGGCAGAGCAATTTTTAACTAATACTCTGAATTGCTATGCACTACCTTGAGGATTTCTGGCAGCTCTCAAGGTTTGGGCATGAGATTTCTATTTTATCTTTTCAAACGACAATTCCGTAAAAATAAAATCGGGTGAGTTCGGCACTTCGATTGTCAGTTTTTTTATCTCCGCATTAAAATCCATATCGAATTTTATCCAGCCGCGAGTTAAAAATTCTTCTTCCCAATCGATGTAAAAAGTATCGTAATGATAATGTTTCAATGTGCCTCTAAAAGTAAGAGATGGAAGAAATTGCAAAAACAATTCTCCGTCTTTCAAAGATACTTCGGCTTTGCCGTACATTTTATCTTCGTAAGTGCCGCAATATTTTTCAAGCGGAAGTGACAGATTTGTGTTTTGCACGCGCACTTCTTCGCGGCGTTTGTTTTCTTTTTCAAATCCTTCTTCGCGCTTTCTCCAATTATCGAGCATTATTTTGTTCCAATCTTTCGGCTCTTTGTTGATCAATGTTTCCAAAATATAATTTCTGATTGCCGCTACCATCCCGGTTTCTGCATTGCTCAGAATTACACATCCAAGATTTTCTTCGGGTAGAATTGAAACATCGGAAATCATTCCGGGCATTCCTCCGCCGTGATTAATTAATTTCTTCCCGTTCCAGTAACGAATGAACCAGCCCAATCCGTAATTCAAATTTTCAATCGCAGTTTGGTTCGACCACATTTCATTTGATTGTCTCTCGCTGAAAATTTGTCTGCCGCCGTATGTCCCTTTTTTTAGTTGAAGACGTATCCATTGAGCCATATCCGATACACTCGAATTAATTGCACCAGCCGGTGCAACTGTTTCTATCGAATAAAAATCTATGTAAGGTTTTACATCATCACCGGTAATTTTATGCGGCTGTGCATAATTGCCGCTTGCTTTCATTTCGGAAATTGATGTAACACTTCTATTCATGCCGAGCGGTTTGAAGAAATGTGCTTTGATAAAATCACTCCAACTTGTATCCGTAACCGCAGCTATAATTGAACCGGCGGCGCTGAACATTATATTTTGGTAACCGTATTTGCTTCTGAAGCTTGATGCTGGTTTTAGAAAACGTGCGCGGCGGATAACTTCTTCCGAATTATAAGTTGAGCCGAGCCAAAGAATATCGCCGCTGAAAGTTGCAAGTCCGCTGCGGTGTGTTACAAGATCGCGGATCGTAATTTCTTTTGTTACCCATGCGTCGTACATCTGAAAAGAGGGAAGATAATCCGTAACATGATCATCCCAATTTATTTTTCCGCGGTCAGCAAGTGCTGCCAGTGCTGCAGTAGTAAATGCTTTTGAGCAAGATGCAATCATGAAAAGAGTGTTTTCATCAACCGGTTCGTTTGTTCTCAAATCTCGAACGCCGTAACCTTTTGCAAATATTACCGAATCATTTTTTACGATTGCTACCGCAAAGCCGGGTATCTTCCAATCTTTCATTGCGTGTTGAATTGTCGAATCTATTTTTTCGAGTTTGTCTTGCTGGGGAAATGAGGCGTGTCCGATAAACAATATTGAAAAAAATAAAAGGGTATTAACGATAGAGAAAGATCTGTTCCTCATTTTAATTCTCCGGGAGTGATTTGTTTTGGAATTATAAACAAGATCAAGAAATAATATTCCTGATCTTGTTCCTCGTTAAAATATGGAGTTAACCGGCGTTGAGCAATTCCCAATTTGTTCTCGAAAAGAATTTCGGGAATCTGCTCACAACACAGTGTGCGATCATTCCGGCAATCTCTTCTGCTTTGAGGAGATTGGTGTTGATAACAGAATGATAAAGAAGAGGGTCATCGATATCTTTGTGGAAATATTTCCAGATGTAATCTTTGCGTGCATCGTCTTCGGAGCGAATGAAATCCGAAGCAATTTTGTGGTTGAGATGATAAAGCCGCATCGCATTTTCGATTCTGTAATTTAACGGAGCTGCAAGCCGAACGTGAAATGTATTTGCGGAGTTTGATGTAATTATGTTTGCACCTCTGCCAACAATAATTACATTTCCATACTCTGCGAGTTTTAAAATTGTTTGTGCCGTTTTGTGCAGCAGCAAAAGTTTGGAAGGATTTACGCCAATCAGTTCTCCAACCCACGAATCAAATCTGTGAGATTTTTCTTCGTACAAAAATTTGCGGAAGTGTTCGGGCAGGTTATGATCGCGCATAACCTTCTCGATCAAATCGCGGTCGAAGTACGCCCAATCGTTATAATCTTCCACGGCATTTTGATTAAGATGCTCAACGAGTTTTTCACAAATTTCTGTTGCGCCGATTCCGGTCTCCCGCGAAAGTGTAATGGTTGGTCCGGGGTTTAATTTTCTTTTGCGTGTTTTTTCATCTTCGGCAGATTGTTTGTCGATGTAAACGCGGGCTTTTTCGTATGCACTTAGAATTTTCATGTTCCACCTCCAGGAAAAGTTAATAAATGGAGGAGAAGAAATTTTCCAGCAGAAATTTAACTAATAGGAATCAGATTGTGAAGAGGCTCAAATTTTTATTGTCTGCTGCAAAATTCTCTGCGCGCTCAGCGCCTTCTCGGCGAACTCTGCGGTTAAAATCCGCCGCGGCGGATTTCACGCAAAGATTGCAAAGAAAAAATGGAATTCACGTTTGACAACGTACGCTTTAAAGTGGAAAGCAAAGTATTAAACCTTGTTAACCGCGCAGTTTATCGAGAAGTGCATTGAGTTCCGCTGCTTCTTTGGATGTGAGATTTTTTAAATGGCTGTCTATCTTCTCATTATATTCGTCAATCTTTTCAAGCAATTTGAGACCTTTTTCGGTTATTTTAATATCAACTCTGCGGCGGTCTTTTGAACAAATGTTTCTTTCGACAAAACCTTTTTCCCGTAATCTTTCCACAAGCCGGGATGCGTCAGACATTTTATCGAGCATTCTTTCTTTTAACAGATTAACCGTAACCGGATTTGGATGCTGCCCCCTCAAAATTCTGAGTATGTTGAATTGATTCGGAGTAATTTTGAACGGTTTAAAAATCAGCGTGTGAATATTCAAAAGCCAGCCGTGAGTAAAAATAATATTCACGGCAAGCTTATGATGTTCGTTGCGAAATTTTCCTTTCACTTCATCGTCAATTTTCATTTTAACTTTTTTGAAGTTCGAGATCAACTTTAATTTCTACTTCTTTGCCCACAACAGCGCCGCCGGTTTCCATTAAGGTATTCCATTTTAATCCGTAGTCAAAGCGGTTCAACGATCCTTTAACTTTGAATCCGGCTTTGGTATTTCCCCACGGATCTTTTACAGTGCCGTTGTAAACAACATCGAGTGTAATTGATTTGGTTATGTCGCGTATTGTTAAATCGCCTGTCAATTTGTATTTGTTCTTCCCGGCTTTTTTAAGCGATTTACCTTTGAAGATCATCTTTGGAAATTTTTCGGCATTGAAAAAATCATCCGACTTTAAATGACCGTCTCTGTTTTCATTGTCGGTATTGATGCTGTTAATATCAACGGTGAAATCAATTTTAGCATCGGAAAAATCATCTTTCGATGCTTCAACAGAGCCTTCAAAGTTTTTGAATGAACCCGAGACTTCCGAAATAACCAAATGGCTAACTGAAAATTCAACTTTAGAATGAACTTTGTCAAATGCCCATTTGGTTTGTGCCGCAGCCGGAACTGCCAATAAAAGAAATAGAACGAACAGCTTATTTATGGATTTCATAAATCCTCCTTCTAGTTGTTAATAATAAATAATTATTACTAACTCGAATATAAGTTATAACATCTGATGTTGCAACACATTTTTTATTTTATTGATTTTCCGCACACTTAGAAAAAGAAAAGCAAGATTTCGAAAGAATCCTTTTCACACAGCACGTACTATTGCAGCATGAAATTCATGAGACTTTATTTTGAAAGAAATTACAATCAAAAGGAGGCATCAATCATGTCGGAATCGGAAAAAATTTTAGATCAGTTTAAGAAAATGTATTACGGCAGCGCCTGGTTTGGCAGCGGCTTAAAAGAAATTCTTGATGGAGTAGATTCTGAAACAGCGGTCAAAAGACCAATCGAATCTGCGCACAACATTTTTGAAATTGCAAATCATATATCGATCTGGATTAAAGCAGTGAATCATCAGGCAATCGGAACACCGCTGCAAGTTAGTGATGATGAAAACTGGCTGCCAAAAAATTCTTACAACGGAAAAATGTGGGCTAACACTCTCAACAAATTGGATGAAAGAATTTCAGAGTTGTTAGATCAGCTTTCAAAAACATCGGATGAAAAACTTTCCGAAACAGTAAATGGCGAAGAATATACTTTCTACTTTTTGATATACGGATTGTTGCAGCATTGCGTTTATCATGCCGGACAAATTGCTTTGTTGAAGAAAACGATGTGACAAGTTTGATGAAAAATCTTTGGGTTCAATACACGTGGGATTTGAAAAAGCTCCATGTTGATTTGCTCAAACCGCAAGGATATGATTTTAGAACTGGTGTTAGAAAAGATTTAAAGCCTGTCATAAAAGTTGTAATTGCATCTTCAGCTTTAGATAATAACTGGCAGTTTTTATTCAGAAGTTTTACGGTAAAGATGATTGAAAGAATCGGTGCTACTTTGGGATACGCGAATACCGCGTATATTATTGCCGAAAAAGACTCGGAGATTGTGGGGATAACCGGTCTTGCAAAAGAACACTGGACACGGCAAAACTTTATTACCGGTATTTGCGTACTTCCCGAACATAGAGATAAAGGTGTTGAGAAATATCTCTTGTCGCTTTCGCTTATAAAGTTAAAAGAAATGGACATGCACTTTGCAAAGGTTGTCACAGAATCCGGTTCTTTGCTAGACAAAAAAGTGTACCGCAGTTTTGGTTCGGTTAGAAGACCGGAAGCGGAGATTTCCACAGTTTTGAATTTTCCTATTAAAGAATATGGACTGAAGAGTGATCGAATTTTTATTTAGAAAAAAATTTATTTGGAGAGGAAACAATCGTGGAAAATTTTTATGGAATTAAATCATCCCTAATAGAAGGGATTGAATAATAATTCTAATATTTTTATGTTCAATCTAACGAAACAACTGACCCTAATGAAAGGGAATTTATCGGAATAATTTTTACAAAATAGGATCATACCTATGACCACCAAAGATCATTTTCCCCACTTCGAAAAAGTTTTTTACATTTCAGTGAGCGCAGTATTAATTTTTCTGCTCCTCGGAATTAATAATAAAATTTCGGCACAACAAAGGCTCGGTATATTACGAGGGTTTGTTGCCGATTCTGCAAGCGGTGAAGTATTGCCGTACGCAAATATTTACATTAAAGAATTGGGAAGAGGTGCTTCAACCGATCATCGCGGATTTTTTATTATGTCTTCATTACCGGTAGAAAAGAATCTTACAGTAGCCGTCTCGTATATTGGCTATGGGACTAAGGAATTTGTTGTTAGTGTCCGCCCATATATTGTAAGTGATATAAGAGTATATCTCTCGCAGACAAGCATTCGATTGCAGACTATCGAAAAAATTGGGGAAAGAATTGCTAAAGAAAATGCTACGGATTTAAGCTTGCAAAAAATTGCAATACGTGATCTTGAATTTTTACCAAAGGGTGTTGAGCTTGATATTTTTCGTTCACTGCAAAGTATGCCGGGAGTCCAAACTGCTGGAGATGTGTCGGCAAGATTTTATGTGCGCGGCAGTGCAAGTAATCAAAATTTGGTTTTGTTGGATAATGTACCGATTTATAATCCTTTTCATGCGCTTGGAATTTTTAGCGCAATAGATCCAGATATGGTAAGCACTGTCGAGTTCTACAAAGGAGGATTCCCCTCCGAATACAACGGAAGACTTTCGTCGGTTTTAAAAGTAGTTACGAGAGATGGCAACAGAAATTATATCAGCGGGAAAGCGAGTTTAAGTCTTCTTACAGCAAAAGTCTTAATCGAGGGTCCCATACCAAGCGGCTCATTTATAGCAAGTTTCAGAAAAAATTACTCCGATGAGATTCTAAAGAAATTCAGAAATAATAATTCTATTCCAGCGGATTTCTACGATTACTTTGTAAAGATAAATTACGCAAACGACAAATTTGCCAAGGATGCTAAGTTTGCTCTAAGCATATTTAAAAGTGATGATAAAGTGATGAACGACAATCCGATGAGAGAAGATTTTAAATGGTCGAATAATACGATCAATATAAATTACTTTCAGATTTCCGATTCGCCCTTGTTTTATCAGGTAGAAATCGGTGCCAGCAATTTTAAAGGAGAAAGAATTCCAAATGAGAGCGGCGCTAAAGGTGTGGTAAATGAAATTAAAGATGCCATTATGCGAATGGATTTCAATTATGTTTATGAAAGTAAAGATGAGTTAGCTGGCGGTTTTAAAATTTCCGATGTTCAGTCAAAACTTCTATTGGAAAACTTTCGTGGCCAGGTAACTGATGTTGGTTCTCATGGGACGAATATTAGTGCTTACGTTAAATACAAATTTCTTCGTTATCCTTCTTTAGGTATTGATTTTGGAACACGAATCAATGCAACACGTCTTGCTGGCGGTGGTCCGGCTTATTTTTTTGAACCTCGCACAAGTTTAACATACAGACTTATGCCCGAGCTTGCATTTAAAGCATCATGGGGGATCTATCTGCAAGATATTGTAACTATTTCGGATGAGACGGAGGTTGTAACAATTTTTGAACCGTGGTTGATTACACCTTCGTATCTAACTCCTTCGCGAGCTATACATTATGTATGCGGTTTGGAATACACACCTTCTCAAAATATTTCGTTCAATCTTGAGGGCTATTATAAAATCTTACATGATCTTGCAGTTATAAATGAAAAAAAATATTTCCCGAACGATCCCGATCTTATTCCCGGGGAAGGTGAAGCATCCGGAGTGGAATTTCAAACCAGATATTTATCCTTGCCTTATAATATATCTGCATCGTACTCGCTTGCATGGTCGTTCAAAAATATAGAAGGAGTTCGTTACGCTCCGCGATACGATTCACGTCATACCGTAAATCTTTCTATCGAATACGATTTGGGTGCCGGCTGGACTACAAGTGCGATGTGGACTTATTCGAGCGGTTTGCCCTTTACTCAAATTGCCGGTTATTACGAAAAACTTACAATTGATGATTTGCACGATGATAATTACGTGTTGAATTCTTACCTCCCGTTTACACTTCTTTCGGGAAAAAATATCGGGCGTTTGCCTGATTATCACCGTCTCGACTTAAGTATCTCGAAGAAATTTATGATAGGAAAACTTAAGATATATCTCGATGCCAGCGCACTAAATGTTTACAATAGAAAAAATCTTTTCTATTTCAGAAGAGATACCGGCGAGCGGGTTGATATGCTTCCGTTTTTACCAACAGCAACATTGAAGGTGGAATTATGAAAAAATTACTTTTGATTCTATTGATATCATCCATTGCTATCTCAATTTTTTCTTGTGATGATAGCGTAAACCCGAAAGCCGGTTTTGAAGAAGTGTACATTCTAAATTGTATTATAAGAAGCGATACTTCATATCAAGTTGCTACAATTTCTCATTCGTTTGATGTTGAGGGCTACGATCCATACACAAATGAAAACGATCCTTTTATAAAAGACGCTCAGATTAAATTATTTTATAATAATTCTGTTTTCGTAATGAGCGACAGCTCAGCTCCGAGAACCGATAACTCACGTTATAAAACTCAGCAGAATTTTTATTATACGAAAAGTTTCAAGCCCATGTACAACCGACCGATGAAAATAGAAGCTGTACTGCCGAACGGCAAAATATTAACGGCTGAATCCGACGTTCTAACTTTAAACTCAATCCACGTTTATTCCACGGATAAAAAGATTTCTTTGAATAACACTCAAGATGTTATTGGTTTTAATTGGGGGAGATTAAATACTTCTTCCGATAATAAAGGAGTTTATTTTTCACCGGAGCTTGTAATACTCTACGCATACGAAAAAAATAATGTAGTTGAAAATCTACAAAAAAAAATACCACTCTATTATATAAATGGTGAAACCCCTGTCTATCCCCAAATTGAAACAGAAATTCAAAGCTGTACGTTTGAAATGGATGTGGTCAATAGGGCTATGGCTGAAATATCGGGAGGTGATTTACAGAAAGGTAATTATAAAATTAATAAAGCAGTCTTTCGATTATTAGTTATGGATGCCGGGCTGGCGGCGTATTACTCAACACAAAAAACTTTTTTAGATGAATTTTCGATGCGTGTTAATCAACCCGACGCTTCCAATATTCAAGGCGGATTGGGTGTATTTGGTTCGTATTCGGTTAAACAAGTTAATATAGAATTAACCACCGATTACGTTGAATCTTTTGGTTATCAAAAAAAATAACACGGTATATTATATGTGTGTTGAAAAAAAATAAATAACAATCTCATAAAATTTTATAAACGGTTATTTATGAAATTAACTTCATGAAAAACGCAGATATACATACTCTTTATAATTCTGAGTTGTTCAGTATCAAAGACTACCTCTGTAAGGAACAGTGCGGAAGTGTGTCGGATATCGAGATCGATAATAATTATTCGATCAGCTTTTTCCGCAAAGGAAGTTTTGAGTATAAATTCAACAACAATTTGCATGATTGTTTTAATGGAATTATTCTTTTCGGAAATCCAAACGATGAATACATAATAAAACACAATTATCACATTCCCGATCAATGTACGAACATCTACGTGAGCAAAGAAATACTTGAAGAAGCGGCGCAGACTTATTTCAACATTCGGCAGAAAAAATTATTCTTCAACAATATATCGAAGCCGTTCAAATTTCCTTTTACAACGGTTAGTTCTAATCCTTCTTTCGATTATTTACACGGCTTAGTATATAATTTAACAAGTGAAAACCCGGGCAAAGACAAATTAAAATTGGATAGTTTGCTTGTCCATCTTATCGATGAATTTTTTGCGTACTTTGCTCAAGCAAAAAAAGGTACAGCACAATTAAAGATCGATAGAAAATTGAAAGATCTTCATCTTGAAACGATTGAACGAGGGAAAAATTTTATTATAGAAAACTTTCGGGAAGATATCAGCCTATCGGCAATTGCTTCGAACGCTTACGTGAGTCCGTATCATTTCAGCAGAATATTTAGGCAGTTCACAAATGCAAGTCCGTATAATTATCTGCTCGAAGTGCGGCTTAAACACGCAATGCTTCTTTTGAAAAACACATCGCTTTACATTACGGAAATCTGCTACGAATCCGGTTTTAACAGACTCGAACATTTCATTGCAACTTTCACGCGGAGATTCGGAATAAGTCCGTTAAAATTCCGCAAACGACTGCAATAATTTTTTTGATCGTAAAACACAAACTATTTCAAAATTCTTCATCTTGTTAAATTGACGGAAGATATTATATTGTCCGCCTCAAATTAATTTCATTATTGAATCGGGCGATTATCATGATCAAAAAATACAAGCACATAATCTGGGATTGGAACGGTACACTGATGAACGATGTTGATCTTTGTGTAGAGCTGATCAACCAATTACTTGAGCCGCGCGGATTAAAAATTTTAACACGGGAAGATTACCGCAATATTTTTACCGTTCCGGTGCGCGATTACTATGCAAATGTCGGATTTGATTTTTCAAAAGAAACTTTTGAATATCTCGGCAGACTGTGGATAGATGAATATGAAAGACGAAAGTTCGAGTGCGGATTGTATGACGGCATAACAAGAATTCTTGAACGGATAAATAAACTCGGAATCGGGCAGTCTATCCTTTCTGCGTATGCTCAACCAACACTCGATCTGATGGTGGAACATTACGGGATCAAAAAATATTTTACGCATATTGTCGGGCTCGATAATATTTATGCAGCCGGAAAAATTCATCTCGGGATCGATTTGATGAAAAAGTTGGGAAATGGAAAAGGGGAAACATTAATAATCGGCGATATGATTCACGATTTTGAAGTTGCACAAGAAATTGGTGCGGATTGCATTCTGCTTGCAAGCGGTCATCAAAGTTATGAAAGACTGGTAAATACCGGTGCAAAAGTTGTCGAGAGTGTTGAACAGATTTTTTAACCACCGCTACTTTACTGTTTGCAGAGATTGTCTCAAAAGTATTTTGTTAAAAGAATGGAACGCGGATAAAATCTGATTAAGCTGATCTTCGCGGATTTTTTATTAATTACTTTAGAGACAACTTTGGATAATTTCTAAAATTTTATTTCAAAAAGACTCATCGGATCAATTCTTTTTTTGTACCACTGAATTCCAAAATGCAAATGTGCAGAAGTAGATCTGCCGGTCGAACCGGCTTCTCCGATTTTTTGTCCTTTCAAAACATAGTCTCCGGTTTTCACATCGAGTTTACTCATGTGAAGGTAAATGCTTGTTAAACCTTGCCCGTGATCAATCAAAACAAAATTTCCGTTGTAGTAAAAGTCTTCGCCGGCAAGTCTCACAATTCCATCGGCAGCGGCAAAAACGGAATCGCCTTCATCTGCGGAGATATCAATACCGTTGTGAATATTTTTCGGTACACCGTTAAGAATCCGTTGGCTTCCGAAAACGCCGGTGAACTCGCCTTTTGCCGGCATAACAAAACCCGAAGAAAAAAGTGCCGAATCAATTTTGCCGATTTCATCACGTGCTGATTTCATTTCCTTCGCTTCTTGTTTTATTCTCGTAAGTTCCTCTTTGGGAGGTTGAACAAACTTTGCGGCAATTCTCAATCTTTGTATCTGATATTTTCTCTTCGGCAGTTTTATTTTTTCCGTTTCCGACTCTCCGTTTTTGTAAATCACCTTTAAAATATGTGTGCCTTTTGCATCACGGTCGAAGCCGAAAATAAATTTGCCGCTTTTATCAAATTGAAGTCTCTTATTATCGAGCAGTACACGCTTTATATTTTTTGCGGATCCGACTACAACGCTGCCCGGTTTGAACTCGCCGGATAGTTTTAACCCTTGCGGATAAATCAAAGAACAAAATAGAAATATGTATAAGGCGAATAATAATTTTTTCATGATGTAATATTTTTAGGGAATAAGATAAGAAAGGAAATATTTTATGCAAGTCTAAAAAATTGTCCAATAAGCTGAAAGCTGTCCGGAAAAGAAACGGTAGCTTGAATCATTACGCGAAGTACTTCCAACAGATAATCTTCCCGATATCAATAAATTTTTCAGCACGTTGTAGTAAACATCGAGATGTCCTTCCAAAGCAATTAATTTGTTCCTCGGAATTAAACCGAGCTTTCCGCCGAGCGTAACACGCAAATCTGTTTTGCGTTCGAGTTCGTTATCGAGCCAGATGCTGTGCGATTCAAAAGTAGTCGGCGAATAATAGAAAGACGATTTGTATTTATAGTTTGTGTAATAATATTCGTAACCGGCTGCAAGATCTTTATAAAGATATTTTCCGAGACGGAGTACAAAATCATTCCCTTCATTGCCGTCCGATACCGAAATATACTGAAACGAGCCGCTGATCTTAAAACCATCACGGTGTTTGTAATAGCCTTCAAACCGGTAGAGATTGGCGTAGTATCTATTGTCGATCAAATACGGTGAGTAGAGAATTAAAGCAGCATCGGAATTTTGATAAATAACCGACAACGAAATTGTATCTCTTTTTTCGAATCGGATGAATGCATCACTCTCGTCTCTTTTTATGTAGCCTTGCGAATTACTCGTTCCGAAACCGGCGCCCAAATTTAAATTGCGGCTCAGCCGCGCAATGATGTGTCCTTTAAAAGTTGTGTAATTGATATCGCCCGTGTAAGTGTATGTGCTTGTAACATCTTCATCGAGACTTGCTTCGTTGGCATTCAAATTAGATTTACCGAAAGAGATTCCGAGCGAAAAGAAATTTGTTAAACCGAGTTCGAGACGCGAACCCATAGAAAAAATTCGGAAACTCAAATTGTCCGCATAATATTGAACATACGGTGCAAGCCCAACGTAGTTCGGGAATGTTTCAATTATGCCGGCAATACCGGTAATGGGCAGCCAGCCTTTTCTTGTTTCGATCATTTTCACTTGTGTTGAATCGAGTTCCCATTCCTCCAACAGCAAATTGTAAATTGAACGTGCAGAGTCGTACACTTCTGCTTTTGCAAACGAATCGGCGAGATACAAACGTGCATCAAAATCGGTCGAATCTTGCTTTATCAATTCTTTGAATTCGCGGATTGCGCTCGCAGTGTCTTCGAGGGCGTAATAAACTTTTGCTCTCTGCATTGCGGCATCGTAGTTATAACCTTGATTTAAAACTTCGTTGTAAGTATCAAGTGCTTTTTGAAAAATTTTTGCACAGAAGAGAACATCACCGTATTCTTTGAGTATCAGAATGTTCGGTTCAGCTTTGGATAAAAATTCTTCGTAATAAGGAAGCGCACCTTCGCAATCTTCATCCAAAACTCTTTTTCTTCCGTCTTCGAGAATCGCATAATTTTTTTCTTCTTCGGACCGGAGCCGCTGCCAATCGATATTCGATTGAAGTTTTATAACTTCATCGTTTGTCGGGTCGATCTCTTTTGCTTTGTTTGCAAGTTCTTGTGCTGCATCAAAATCGCGGTCGAGTAATTTTAGCGAGCCCATCGAAATCAACGCTTCGAGATTATCAGGTTTTGCTTTGAGAACATTATCGAGATATTCGCGTGCAAGTTCTATATCGCGGTTAATCCAAACGGAAACTTGTGCGCGGAAAAGCTGATATTCCAGGTCATCGGGATAATCTTGAAGAAGTTCATCCATAATATCAATGGCTTTATCGAACTCGCGGCTCCACGCAGAAATTCTCGCGTAGCGGAATCTTAACTGGCGGTCTTTTTCATCGGGATAAGTTTCAAAATATTTATCGAGCATAACCATTGCGCTGTCGTATTCTTGAAGATATTCATAAAACTCGGCAACAAGTTTGAGTGATTCTTTATCGGTTTCGTCTTTCATCAATTTAGCTTTTGCCGAATCGAGTTTCTCGCGGTAAGTTTTTTCTCTGTACTCGGTAACAAAAGTCCATTTTTCTTGATAGCGCTGATCTTCGGCTTGTGTCACTCCAATTATTTGAAGCTGTTGATATGCTTCTTCAATTCTTCCGGCAGAGATAAGTTCGTCGATGAGTTTGAACCGCGTTTCAATATCGCCCGGATTCTTTTTTAATTTTCTGTAGAAAGCATCTATCGGATATTCTTTTTCGAAAGCACGTGCATCTTGCTGTGTTAAATATGCTTGGCGGTTCACAATATCCAAACCGTCCTGAGCTTCTTTGAAGAACGGTTTAAAACTGAGCGCGGTTTCAAAAGCTTTTTTTGCAATTGCCCATTTACTAAGCCAGAGAGTGAAATATCCGTAGCGGCTCCACAAGCGCCAGTCATCGGGATATCGTTCAACATATTTTTTTAGAATCTTCTCCCCTTTGGTAATGCTTCCGGTCTTTGCAAGAATTTCCGTGTAGCGGATTATTTCATCGGGCGATGCGTTATCATCGCGTGCAAGATATTCATCGTACCACTGTTCTGCTTTATCCCAAATTTCCATAAGCTTATATGATTTGCCAATCTCGAGATAATTGATAGGGTTATCAGCATTGATGGCAATCTCGCGCAGATGTCCTTCAATTTTTTTGTTGAGCAGAGGATACCAAATATCAATCAGCCGCTTCAGGTTATTTTCATATTCGCCGCGTTTGCCGACCCGGTTTTCGAGAGCGATTGCACGGCGGTAATCCAATCGCGCATTTTCGTACTGCTGTCGTTTCTCAAAACAGAATCCGCGCAAATTATAACCTTCGGCTTCTTGTGCATTCGCAGAAATGTATTTGTTCAACTGGTCAATTGCTTCGCCGTAACGACCGGCTTGCATGTGAGAAAGTGCAGTTTTTTTCAAAGTTTCGGTAACTGCCTTTTGAGGAATTATCTGAAAGGGCAGAAAAAAAAATAAAACAACAATTGCCGGTATTATTCGACCGAAGTTCATCAATAAAGTTCTGTTCTCTTTTCGTGCAAAGTTATTAAAATTCACACAAATATTATACTTAAAAGTGTGCCGGCGATTAACGGCTTATTCACTCTTAAAAATGGATATTCACCTTCCGTGTGCAAAAGAAAGAGTCTCAAAAAAATAAAGTGACTTAAAATTGGAAATAGATAAACAACTTTATATTCATGTCTGCGAATAGTGAATTGATTAAAATACAACTTCGCCTTATTTTGATATTGTAATAAACCTAATTTAAAATGCCGACAATTTTATTGTACTAGGCTGGAGATTTTTCTTTTACTCGAATGAAGGCAAGGAACCAATACATATTCATTGTCAAAAAGGTGATAAAGAAGCAAAGTATTGGTTGGATACAAAAAACTTCGATGTACGTGAAGCGTTCTGCTTCAATATGAATAACAAAGATAAGAGAGAAGTAAAAAAGATTATTTTGATCATATAGAAAGTGAATGGAAAAAATTTCAGAAACAGAAATGAAACAATTGCATAAAGTATCAGCAATAACTTTTAACGATAATAAATTAATTCTGATTATTGACGGACAGCATTACGAATTTTTGTTATCAAGAATTTCTTCTAAACTTGCAAGGGCTTCGAAGGTCGAATTAGAGAATTATAAATTATCTCCGTCCGGTTATGGCATTTATTGGTCTTTGTTGGATGAAGATTTATCCATTGATGGATTGCTCAAAACTGCAAAACCGATACGAAAAATCACTCGCCGCGAAAAAACATAATCAAAATCGGCTTCAACAATTTCCTTTGTAAAAAAAAATATGTCAGGTTTTTGAGTTGTAATGTCTAAAACTGGAAATAAATAAACGGCTGTATATCTGCCGATTTGAATTGTGCCGCAGTCCAAATAACCAATGCAAGCAGAATGGCTTTTCCGATCATCGGTATGTTCGAAATTATTTTGTGAACTTTGCTTTCGAACTTGACCGGAAGAAAGTGAAAGAAATATCCAATAAGCATAAGTACAAGAATCACAGGCATCTGCTCGATGAATTGAGCGAATACTTCTCCGTGGAAGAATGTAAATATCTGGCTTAGCACATCGAGTACACCTTGAAAATCATATGCTTTGAATACGAGAAACGAAAATGCAACAAGATGGAACGTAACAAGTATCTGGAAAAATTTGAGAAACGGCGTGTTGGCAATTTTCAGTTTAGTGTAAATATAATTTTTGGGTTTTTGCAGAAGAATTCCAACCGACATGTAGAAGCCGTGAATGACTCCCCACAAAATAAAATTCCAGCCGGCGCCGTGCCATAAACCGCAGAGCAAGAATGTAACAAACAGTGCAATAATGTTGCTGAGCATGCGTAGGTTTCTAAATTTTATTTGCACCGGACGGAAAAGATAATCCAACAGCCATTTGGAAAGTGAGATGTGCCAGCGCCGCCAAAAATCCGCAATGCTTGTTGCTTTGAACGGTGAGTTAAAATTATCCATCAATTTGAAACCGAGAAAAAGTGCGATACCTATTGCCATATCGGAGTAGCCGGAAAAATCGCAGTAGATTTGCAATGTGTAGCCGTAAATTGCAAGTAAGTTTTCGATGCCCGTGTAGCGGAGAGGGAAATCAAAAATTCTATCAACAAAATTGATGCTGATGTAATCTGCGATAATTACTTTTTTAATCAAGCCGGCTGAAATCAACATCACTGCTTTGCCGAAATCTTCTTTGGATATGCTCAGTTCATTATTAATCTGCGGAAGAAACGCCGAAGCCCGGTCAATCGGTCCGGCAAGCAGATTCGGAAAGAAGAAAACGTACAAACTAAAGTCGCGGAAGCTTTCGGTTGGTTTCAACGTATCGAGATAAATATCAAAAACATAATTGAGCGATTTGAACGTGTAGAATGAAATTCCGATAGGCAGAAAAATTGCAAGCGGTTCTATCTGCCCTTGCGAGATATCATTAATAATCTGAACCACGAAATTTGTGTACTTGAAATAGCCGAGCAAGCCAAGATTTAGAACCAGTGCAAGTGCGAGAAACAATCTTTTGTACGAAAAATTTTCCGATGCTGCAATCCATTTCCCGAAATAGAAATTTGCGGCAGCCGAAACAATCAAAACTAAAAAATAAATGCCGGCGGCTTTGTAATAAAAGTAGAGAGAGAAAATTATCAGCAGTCCGATTCTGAAATTTTTATTCTTTCCGAAAGCGTTGTAAAGAATCAGAAAGAAGAAAAAGAGAAACATGAATAATGTTGTGCTGAAGATCAGCGGATCATCGGGATTGTAAGCAAGTAAGTCCGGTATTTTATCGAAGCGAAAATTAGAGAACATATTTAATGCGGATTAACTGGAAGGAAAATAATTTTGCCACAGAGGCACAGAGAACGCAGAGAAAAAAAATCATAATCATTTACTTACCGAGTTTGGAATCGAGAAGTTTTTGCAAATCGCCCACGCATTTCAAACGGAGCAGTTCGTAGCTTTTGAATTTAACTTTGAAATTCTCTTCGACCGCAAGAATGATATTGATATGATTGAGCGAATCCCAGCCCGGCACTTCGGGCGCGGTAGTTTCGTCGTTGATTTCAAAATCATCGAGGTTGAGCTGTTTGAGAATAACTTTTTTTAGTTCGGGTGAAATCATTATCTGCTCCATACTTGCGGATCGTCTCCGCTTGCTATTCTTTCTTTGTTAGTTTTTCTGCTCGGTTTGCCGGATGAACTTTTTATCAGCCATCTTGGGGGAACAAGATAAACCTTGTGAATATTTATATCAATAGTCATCCCGGCTTTAATTATATCGAGCCGGATTTTTTTTCTTCCTTCTTCGGTTTGGTCTTCTACTTCGGCAACAACTGCAACTTGCTCTGTTCCCATTTCAGGGTCTTCTTCGCCGAATGCAACAACTCTTCCGTGAGTTATGCCGGGCACATTGTTCATAGCGTCTTCAATATCTTCGGGATAAATATTTTTACCGGCAACAATTATAATATCTTTCTTTCTGCCGATAACGTAAAACTCATCTTTCCATTTGAATCCGTAATCGCCGCTGTAGTACCATCCGTCGGAAACAACTTCCGCGGTTTTTTCGGGATAATTTCTATATCCATCGAATAATGAAATCGATGTCACTGCAATCTCGCCAACGAGTCCGTCCGCAATTTCATTCCTGTTCTCATCAACAACTTTAGCACCGCATCCTTTAATAATTTTTCCGGATGAAACACAAACGCGTTTAACAGAATTGCCGTCTGCAAATTTCATGCAGCCGTTCGAAAGTTCATTCCGGTCAACTTCTAATTCTTTAAGAAATTCACCGGGAGTTGATAATGTAACACCAAGTGTTGCTTCAGCCATTCCGTACATTGCACCAAGTGCACTCTGCCTGAAGCCGTATTTTTTGTATTTGTTGAAAAATCTTTCGTGACTGTCGTGGCGCACCGGTTCAGCCGCATTAATAAACATCCGCACACTCGATAAATCGATTTCGCTCAATTCATCGTCATGAATTTTTTCTGCGTAAACATTATATGCAAAATTCGGAAGCCCGGCGAGCGTTGCTTTTTCTTTTGTAATCGCTTCGAGATGAATGATTGGTGCAAGTACCCATTCAAACGGGTCGAGTTGAATTAACGTAATTCCCGATGCGAGTGCAATTTGAAAAGCAAAGATCAAACCGAAATCATGATAAAGTGGAAGCCAGCTTGCAACTTTATCGCCGTTGTTAATTTTAAGTGCGCCGCCGAGGCAATCAACATGATTTAAAATTGCCTGATGAGAAAGTACCACCGGTTTTTGAAGTCCGGTTGTACCGGATGAATGTTGAAGCAGAATCGACTCGGTTGGTTTTATGGATTTGTTGATGTTATCGATTTCCGAATCAAGATTTTTGTCCAACGGTTCGTTGATATCCCAATCGAGTGGAAAGAACAAAGACTTGATTGTGCTTCCCTCTTTTTCAACGAGCGGTTTGATAACCGGTTCGAGCGCACTTTCTGTTAAAATGTAATCGAGACCCGATCGCTGCGACATTCCTTCCAAACCGTGTCTGAATTTATCGGGATGCAAACGCGGGTTCGGATAAGCAAGTACAGCCGGCAATGCACCGGCTCTCGAAACTCCGAGATAGAGAGGATAAAAATTAGGATTGTGCCGCATTATAATTGCGCAGACATCGCCTTTTTTTATTCCGGCTTTTTTGATTTGCACGGAATATTTTTTTGCCGCTTCAATTAATGATTTGTAAGTCCATCTGTGCGGTTCTTCTCCGGCTACCCAGTGAACGATTGCTTCGCGGTCGGGATAATTTTTTGAATTCTCTTCCCAGCGCGTCCATAATGTATTTGCTTTTGTGTATTCCATAAATTTTTTTTTCGATTTATTTGCAGATTAAAATTAAAGTTTGTTAAAACTATCAAGACGCGTGAAATATTATTATTAACAACCTCGCCCGAACCCGCCGAGGCGGATAAATTTAAGAGAAGGAGGCGGGGATGAGTTCGATTATATAAACAAAATTTTTACACACTGAAGATGCCGGCAATTTATTTAAGCAATCAAAAACATTGCTGGGAAATTATAAAAACAAGATTCTGTCTGTAACAATTATTTATAATTCTCCAACAGAGCCGATGTAAAAAGCTGTGCAATTTTTGCCGCGCCGATATCATTAAAGTGAATATAATCTTTGAATGCCAGCGGCGGATTTGCATTTACCCATTTCGGCATCGAGTTTTCGCCGCCCATTGCATCGAACATATTCCATAAAGCAACCCCGGCTTCCTTTGCAATATTTTTCTGCGATTCGAGTAGTTTCAAAATTGTCGGATCGGTAACAAACCCGCTTCCTTTCTTCATCGCTTTATCATGAACGCTAATCATTACGATGCTTGTTTTCGGGAAAGCAGTTTTGAGATGATTAATAACTTTTACCATCTCGCGTTCGTACCATGTGTAATCTGTTTTGCGCGAACCGGCAATGTTCAAACCGAATTCGAGAACGATTAAATCGTAGTCGAAAAACTTTGCGAAGTCTTTGAGCATATCTTCTTTTATCTGTCCGATATCAACGCCGGAATTTCCGCGCAGAGGAAAATTGTCAATGTAAACACCGGTATCGTTTTCAAGACTCACACCGTAAAAGTAAGCTTGGTCTGCAGCGGTAAATTCTATCTTAACTGATTTTGCTTTTGATTTTGGTTTGATAATAAGTTCTTGAATTGCGCTTCCGGCTTTGAGCGGTGAAGATTGCTTGCCGCCGTTATCGAACGAATAAAAAATTTCCGATGGCTTTGCGTTGGAATAATAAAGTTTAACAACGCTGAAATCTTTGAGCGCTCTTTTTGCGCGAGTTGTTTCGTACTGCACCCACGCTTTCCCTTTCGGGATTGCAATTTCACCGCTGATGCCGAGCGGCATATTTTTTGGGTTGTTAGTGTAGAGTGCGGCGCTTTCCCAATTATCCGAAAACGAATGTTTGGTTGTGAGTCTGAATGTAATATCTTGCGAAACAATTCCGAGCCAGCCGACACCGTTGCCGCCGAATTTGCCTTGAATTACTTCGCGGATGTCCGATGTTATCAAATCCCCTTCGATTGCCGAATCCCCGAAGTGTGCAACACGTACGCCGTTTGTTTTCGCATTTTTCAATGCATCATAAAAGAATGAAAGTTGTTTTGTATTTCCGATCAGCGAAGTTTTAACTCCTTGTGTTGGTAAAACAGCAGCTTCAATTTTATCTGTTTCTGTTTCCCAAAAATTTAGAACGCCGGTAATAATCGGTTTGAAATTGAAACCGGCTTGAATTATCTGCTCGTTTATCTGAATATTGTTTTGATTCAATTCCTCTTCGGATCCACCGGTACGGATATCGGAAAAAATATCAATGGTATGTAGTTTTATTCCGGCTAAATCATAATCGATATTGAGGAATGAAAGAGCGTAAAGAATTATTATTGCTATCGTAATAATGTAAAGCGGCTGACGGATTTTATTCTCGCTCGTCATCGTTTCCCTTTCGCATTTTGTGTTGTATCAGAGTTTGTATTTTTTCAGAATTTTTTCTATTTCGCGTGCCCAGATTTTGTAACCTTCGGCTTTAAGATGTACGCCGTCCCACGTTAATTCGGGGCGCAAGTAATTATCTCTTGCAGCCGTTTTAGAATTTATGTCAATATAATCAATATTGTTCCTACTCGCATAATCGAAAAGTAATTTGTTTAGTTTATCTACTTCTTTGTTTCTGCCGAGATTTATTTCCGGTGTGCCGCCCCATTCCTTGGCATAATCCTTCGATGCATACGTTGTGGATTGAATTACCGGTATAATGTTTTGTGCTTTTAGTTCTTCGACTAATTTTATATAGCTGGCATAAATTTCTTCGATAGGAGTCCAGGCGTAAATATCATTTAAGCCGCCGAGTATAAAAACAATTTTCGGTTTCAGCATAAAAACATAATCGATACGTGCGAGATAACCGGTCAAAACGTCACCGGGAATTCCTCTGCCTACAATATTGTGCCTTCCGAGCAGTTCACTCCAATTTGCGCCGGCTGTTAAAGAATTGCCGAGCATTACAATATCTGCTTGCCTGGTTTTGTAGATATCGTACATTTCAAGCTGAAGGTCGTATGCCGCATTATTTTTATGCTTGAGGGTATCTTTTTTCTGCTGCTGAAAATTGTAAGCAGAAGGATTAATAAGTAAAATAATTATCGCCGCAGCCGATAAAATTTTTTTATGCATTAGTCTGTTAATTTTTTATTTGGAAAAATTTGACATGTCCCTACAAATACATAAGCTTCTTGAAAAACTCAAAAACTTATTCTTTCCCTTCGATGCCTTCAAGCTTTTTTTCGTGCTCGGAGATTTTGAACTTCAGATTCTTCTCCATTGCAATCAGTTCCGAAATCTTGGAAGTAAATTCTTCTTTCTGCGTTTCAACCTGAGCCGTCTCGATTTTTAGCTGGCGAACTTCATTCTTCTGTTTGGCAATTTGACTTTTCAATTCGTCAAGTTCGCGCTGGCTCTCGGCAATTTCAATCGTAATTTTTTGTTTGTTGTCTTCAAGTGCGGAATAACTGTCGTTGGTTTGTGTGAAGATCATTCTCAATTCTTTTTCGAGCGCATCCTTTTTCATTTCAAGCCCGTCGGATTCTGCTTTGATCTGAATTAAATAATTGCGCTGTTTGTTGATTTTGTCTTTTAACGCCGCCGCTTCTTCGTTTAGTTCGTTCTGCTGTTCTTTCAGGCTTGATATTATTTGCTCTGCAGTGTTCCGTTCCTTCTGCAGAATTTTTGTTAAGCCGCCGTATTCGGCAATCTGGGACGCTTTTTCAAGAAGTGTTTTTTCTTTCTGCGAAATCTCTTTTTCTTTTTCAAGCATTTCCTGGCGCAAAATATTGAGCCGGCTTTTTGTGCTGTTCAAATCTTCGGAAAAACGTGAAAGAATTTGTGCAAAATTATTTTCTACGCGGAGATGGCTTTCCTCGATTTCAAATTTTCTTTTCTCGAGTTCATCCAAAATTTTTTGTTTGCCGGCTACCGACTCGGTTAAAGTTTCTTCTGCTTTTTTAAGCTGAAGGATTTTTTCCTGAATTTCACTTTTTACGAGTTCGAATTTTCTTACGTCTTCTGCAAGAATCGTCTGTTTATTGCCGAGTTGTTTTACTTCTTCTTCAAGTTTAGAAATTGTTTCTTTGTGAAAGTTGAATCTGTTTTCGAAATCATCGTACTCGTTTTGTTTCTGTCTCAGTTCGTCTGAAAGCTGATCGCGGCGGCTGATATATTCGGTGTATAATTTTTCTTTTTCGGAAAGTTGAATTACCAGCGAAGCAATCGAATTTTCCAGATTGGATTTGATTTCTTCGCTTAAAGAAATTTTTTCGTCGAGATTTTGTATCAGCGAATATTTTTTGTTCTCTTCGAGCCGCAGTTGATTTATTTTTTCCGCGGCTTGCTCTTCCGCTTCTTTTATTTTGTTTAGTGCTTCTTCAACACTGCCGCCGTATTGTTCAATCATGGTTTGTAATTTTTCTTCTTCTTCTCGAAGAACGGCAGTGCTTGCTTGACGTTCGTTAAACTCGTAGTTCAGTTTTTCCAATGCGGAAGTTAACTCATCGTACCGCCGGTTTAATTGTTCGATTTGTTCTTGTTTTGACGAAACAGTCTGTAAATGTTCGCCGGTGATATCGGTAGCGGCGTTCAATTCAATTATGGAATTTTCGAGTGCAGATTTCTTTGCCGTTAATTCCGAAATTTCGTTATCCAAATCTTCTGCGCGCTGTTTCTGCGGTTCGATCTGATCTTCAAATTCTTTTAATTGTTTTTTTATCTGATCATTCTTTTGGGAAAGTTCCGAGAGTTCTTTGCGTCCATCGGATATTTTGTTGTCGAGTTCGGCAAGACTTTGATGCTTCTGAACAAATGAATGGAGTGTATTTTTTAACTCGTCATTTTCTTCTATTAACTTTTCAAGTTCACCCTTGGTCTTTGATGAGAATAATCCCATTCGCAGAAGTCTCCCCGACTATTGATTTATCTCTAATACTTAAATTAAAGATAATAAACTTTACCAAAATAAGCCTCACTTTATTAATCCGATACTGCTGTTTGTTCTTGCCTGATTGTGTTGAGAGAGAGGATGTAGCCGCTTACGCCAAGTGCGATTCCGATGAGCAGAATTCTAACCCACATTGTTTGCGTGAAAAAAATTACCGATGAGCCGATTGCAATAGTTACCATCGTAACGGCAATGATCTTTGCTTTGAGCGGCATGCCGCGGTGTTCTCGGTAATCACGGATAAACTTGCCGAACCGCGGATGATTTATCAGCCAGTTGTAAAAACGTTCCGAACTTTTTGCAAAGCACCATGCGGCAAGTATAAAAAATATTGTTGTGGGCAAGATCGGCACAAAAATTCCGATGGTTCCCATTGCTACAAAAAGCCAGCCGAGAGCAATTAAAAAATATTTATAGAATATTTTTGATTTCATTTTTGTTACAGAAATTTTATTCGCCACTCACGGCATATCTTGTAGAACGCAGATAACCCGTCAAAAGAAACGCCGGGCAAGCACTGACGGCACAAATTTTCGCGGATAAAATCTAATCATCCAGCACTTTTATAAGATATTCTTTGTAAAGAGAATTGGGAATGCTCTCAATCAATTTGGCGAATTGATCCCGGTTAATAAAACCTTGATTGTACGCTATCTCTTCAATGCACGCAACTTTCAATCCTTGTCTGTCTTCTATTACACCGAAGAACTGCGAAGCTTTGAGAAGTGCTTCCGGCGTTCCGGTATCGAGCCAGGCAACGCCTCTGCCGATCCTTTCAACATTCAATTCGCCGAGCCGCAGATATTCTCTGTTCACATCGGTTATCTCCAATTCTCCGCGCGCCGATGGTTCTAAATTTTTTGAGATGTTGACAATTTTGTTGTCGTACACATAAAGACCGGGCACGGCAAAATTTGATTTCGGGTCTTTCGGTTTTTCTTCGATGCTGATTGCTTTGCCGTTTCCGTCAAATTCAACGATGCCGTAACGCTGCGGATCGGTAACTTGATATGCAAATATTGTTGCACCGCTGTTATTCTCTTGAACGGATTTGTAAAAGAAATCCAACTTGCCGTAAAAAATGTTATCGCCCAAAATTAGCGAGACGGAATCATCACCGATAAATTTTTCGCCGATCACAAAAGATTCTGCAATGCCGCGCGGCGCCGGTTGAACTGCATAACTAATTTTTAAACCGACATGCGAGCCGTCTTCAAATAATTTTTTGTAAAGGGGAATCGTATCTTCGTTCGAGATGATCAAAATTTCTTTGATGCCGGCAAGCATTAAAACGGAAAGCGGATAGTAGATCAGCGGCTTGTCGTAAATTAATGTGAGCTGTTTGCTGTAAACTTTTGAGATCGGGTACATTCTTGTTCCCGAACCTCCGGCAAGTACTATTCCTTTCATCTGCCTTCCGTTTTGTTAATCACCAACTGAAATATAAGCCGTTTTGATTAATATTTCCTTTTCGTTGAAGATGTTGATTTTGTACTCTCCCTTTTGAGGAAACGTGTGTTTGAAATAAGTATCGTTCCATTCTTCATCGATCTCAAATTTTTTTGAATCTATAAATTGATCGAAGTCGGTGTTGGGTTTTATTCTCCGCCAGATATTTACAAGAAGTTTGCCCGTGCCAAGCGGCTTATCATTTATAACATAGATATAAACTTCTCCGCCGCTTTTGTTTAACGAAATTCTGCTCAAAAAATTTTGCGGCTTCCCGTCCTCAATTCTCGTTGTAAAAAGAATTTTCAAGTTGGGTAAAAGTTCGTTTATCGATTTGATCGAATTCTTTTTCGGTTCGACTTTTTTAACGGTGAGCAGAGCCGAAGCTGATTTATTCCGTTTGAAATCCGTAAAATAAATTTCATAATTTCCTTCGCGAGTGAATGTGTAATCTTCCACAAGTCGTTTATTGCTTGTTGTTGTGTGAAGCATCTTGCTGAAGAGATTGATTTTGCTTCCGTTGTTGATTTTATCGATGAACAGAAAAATAAATTTTTGCGTGATCGGTTCTTTGCCGTTATCAAAAATTATAGAGACGGTTTGGTTTTCGGTTATTGTTTTGTTCGTGATTAAATCTACCGGTTCGCCGCTTTCCGTGTGTGCTCTGGAAATGAAAATCTGCTGCGAGTAAACTTGTGAAGAAAGTAAGAGAAGAAATATTAGCAGACTAATTTTGCTCAATTGTGAAATCTAACTTTGAATGACTACGGACAAATATAAATAAAAAAACCGCCCCGAAAGGCGGTTTGAAAATTGCAGATGTTTTTTCAACTCAATAACTATCCTTTGAAATAACAACCTTCCCTTTGAAGACGCGGTAAATAAAAATTGTGTAGCCGATAACAAGCGGCATACCGATTAATGCGATTATCAACATTGTTGTTAATGTGTATTGCGATGACGATGCGTTGTATGCCGTCAAACTGTATTCAAGATTTGTGGAGGAAGGTACAAGTCTCGGAAACAAACTAACCGCGCTCAAACCGATTATTGTCGCAATCAGAGTTGAAGATGCGAGAAATGTTCTGAAATATTTTCCGCTCTTCAATCCGATCGGAATATAAAATATCGAGCCGAGCAGCAGCAAAAACAAAATCCAGAACAAAGGTTTCTTCATTATTCCGTCGAACAGATGCGGTGCAAAGAAAAATGTTGCAAGTGTTGCGAGGAAATATAGGAGTACAAAAGCAATCCATGATCTGCTTGCCCATGTTATCATTCGTTCAAGCTGCACGCCGGATGTTTTCATCGTCATATAAATTGCGCCGTGCATTGTGAACAGAACAACTCCAAGCAGACCAATAATTATTGCGTACGGATTGAGCAGACCGAAAAACGAACCGGTGAACATTCCGTTCGCATCGATTGGAATTCCTCTTAAAATATTTCCGAAGGCAACCGAAAGTAGAAGTGCAATCAAAAAACTTCCCAAGCCGAACGACCAATCCCAAATTAATTTGTATTTGTCATCGAGAACTTTCCCTCTAAATTCGAAAGAGACAGCGCGCAAAATTAATGCGGTTAACAAAAGCATCAGTGCAAGATAAAATCCGCTGAAGACTGTTGCGTACACAATGGGGAAAGCGGCAAACAAAGCACCGCCGCCGGTTAAAAGCCACACTTCATTACCATCCCAAACCGGACCGATTGCATTTATGTTGATTCTTTTTTCCGTTTCATCTTTTGTGAAAAGATGAAGTACGCCGACTCCGAGATCGAACCCGTCGAGAATTGCGTAGCCGATAATCAAAACACCGACAAGCAAAAACCAAATTGTGTTTAAGTCTATCATACTGTTGCCTCCTCCGGTTGTAACGGTTCCGGACCGTGTTTAATTTCTTTTACAAGCAGATAAATAAAAAGTGAACCGAGAAGTAAATAGATAATTCCAAAAAGAATAATTGAGAATAAAATTTCGCCGGCAGAAACCGTGATTGAAGCGGCTTCGCTTGTTTTCATAAGTTTGTAAACAATCCACGGTTGTCTTCCAACTTCTGCGGCAATCCATCCGAGCTGGCATGCAATTAACGGAAGCGGAATCGACCAGATCAGCAGCTTCAATAATTTTTTGCTCTCCCAAAGAGTTTTCTTCCAAAGTTTGTATGTAGAAAGAGCCATCACAAAAATGAAAAACATGCCGAGCAGAACCATGTTATGATATGAAACAAAAGTTAAAAAGAGCGGAGGAATTTCATCTTGCGGAAATTCATTGATCCCTTTGATCTTCGCATTGACATCTCCGAAAGCGAGCCAGCTCAACAAACCCGGAATTTCAATCGGAGCTTTTAAATCCGGCGGATCATCAACCGGCACGGCAAAAATCATAATCGGTGCGCCGGTTTGTGTAGTGTACAATCCCTGAATTGCGGCAAATTTTTCAGGCTGGGTCTGTGCAACCTGTCTGCCGTGTTCGTGCCCGAAGGGAAATACTTCGAGAAGTGAAACGATCAAACCGAAAATTACAGCGGTCTTCATTGCTTTCTTTGCGGCATCCAAATCTTTTCCTTTAATGATTAGATAAGCAGCAACGCCAGCCATTAAAAATGCACCGGAAATTAGCGATGCATCAAAAGTATGAAAGAAACGGGGCAGTGTTGAAGGATTAAAAACAGCCGCCCAAAAATCAGTTAACTCTGCACGTCCGTTGCGGATTACATATCCAGCCGGTGTTTGCTGCCACGAGTTTGCAACCAAAATCCAGAATGCAGAAATTGTTGAACCGACTGCAACCATAAAAATTGAAAACCAATGAACGCCTTTCGATACTTTGTTTCTTCCGAAAAGATAAAGACCGAGAAAAGTTGATTCGAGGAAGAAAGCAAATACTCCTTCTGCGGCAAGCGGCGCACCAAAAACATCACCGACAAATTTGGAATACTCAGCCCAGTTTGTGCCGAATTGAAATTCCATTACTACACCGCTTGCAACACCCACCGCAAAAATTAATCCCAATATCTTCCCAAAAAATTTTCCGATCCTCGCATAAACTTCATTTTTCTTTTTCCAGCCGAGAGCTTCAACAATAACCAAAAGCCATGCAAGCCCGATTGTTAACGGCGGAAAGAGAAAGTGAAACCCGATTGTAAGTGCGAATTGAAGACGCGCTAATAATACCGGATCCATAGTTACTCCTTTTGTTGATTAAGTTGATGTTGAATTTTGCATAAAGAGTTTGCAGCACAACAGCTACTCAGAAAAATTTTACTATACTATTTATATCTCTGAACTCATCCCCCGCCTCTTCACTTAAATTTATCCGCCTTGGCGAATTAGGGTGAGTCCGTAAGTTTCTTTCTGTTCAATTTGTTTTGCTCTGCGAGATATTTAACGGAACGATTTGCAAGAACTTCTTTTAGTTTATCTTGCGCTTCAATCCAAACACAATGAACCGAGCACCAGCTTGTTCTGTTACAGAAATCCGGCGACAGCAGACATTTATTCAAAAAGATTTTTCCTTCGATTGCTTCGATAACTTCGAGCAGAGAAATTTCATCCGAAGATTTTGCGAGTTTTATTCCGCCGCCGTTTCCTCTTTGCGAAACTAAAATTCCGGCTTTGGTTAATTGAGGTATTATCTTTCGTAAGTATTGGTCGGGGATTCCGCACTCGAGTGCTAGTTCGGTGATCTGGAAACCTATCCGGTCTATGTTTTCCGAAACGAAAACCAAAACACGAATTGCATATTCACCGGTGAGCGTTAACTCCATATAGCCTGTCTTTTTTGATTTGTTATCATCATTAAAACAAGAACCATACCAAATGTGACAAAGTTTGTCATATTTGAAAACGATGAAAAACTTAACAAAATTCAATTAATGAAATAAGACGGCTCGTAGCCTTTTTGCCGTTTTTGAAAATAAAATGATGATGATTATCAGAAATAAAAAAAGTTTGTGAAAAGAACTGAAGTCAGCAGCACTCTTTTTTGCAAAACAGAATTAGTGTTAACTGGTTGTGTTATTAAAACTGACGAATGCCTTTGGAAACTGTTTCCCCGAAGGAGCCCTTTGGACAGCAGTTTATTAATAATGCTTTTTAATTCACACAAGCGTTACCAATATTTTTTATAGGGGAAGAGAGACGAAGAATGTTTATAAAATCACAGTAGTTGTTTTTAGATTTGATTATTTTGTACGTGTCCACTCATCCTAAATTTCTTTTGGCTTTTGTAATCAAAAAAAATCCTCAAAGGGCAGATTATGAAAGAAAGCAAAGAAACCGTAAGTCAAACAAAAAATCTTATTATGGTTTTTTCTACCATTGCCGTTTTTCTGATGTTCACCGGCATCAATCTTTATTTCATTGAAAGAGATGAAATAAAAAGTACCGTTAGTAAAGACTTGGAAGCGGCATCGAAACTGAAAGTAGAGCAAATAAAACTGTGGCGGAATGAAAGATTCGGTGAAGCTGACTTCCTTTATAAAAATATAACCTTCAAAGCACATACCGATCAGTTACTTCAAGATCCAAAATCACAAAAACTTGTGGATGAACTTTCTTCGTGGTTGCACCCGATGATGGAGAATCACGATTATTACGGCATCTTTATTTATGACCGGCGCGGTAACTCACTTATAGATTTAAAATCAGGCGAAGAAAAAATTCCGGAAGAATTTAACGATACAACTTTTCATTCAGCGTTAAGAAAAAACCAAATTACTTTTTCTGATTTAACAAAAGATAAAAACGGTTTGATCTATTTGGATATTGCCGTACCGATGCAAACTATAAATAATAAATGTGTAATAATGTTTCGTGTTAATCCGAATTTGGTTTTCTTTCCGCTTGTCCAAACATTTCAAAGAGAAAGAAGAACGTCCGAATCGCTTCTTGTACGCAAGCAAGGGAATAATGTTTTGTTTCTAAACGAACTAAGACATAAAAAAAATACTGCATTGCAATTTTCAATTTCGTTGAAAAAAAAAGAACTGCCGGCTGCTGCTGCAATATTCGGCTATGAAGGTATTGTTGAGGGCATTGATTATAGAGGCGTGCCGGTTTTATCGATGCTTCAAAAAGTTAGCGGCACTAATTGGTCCCTTATAACCAAAATTGATCTCGATGAAATTTACGAACCGCTCCATGTGCGTACTGTTTTAATAGTCATCTTCAGCGTGCTGCTGCTGATTTTATCCGGCTCCGTTCTCTATTCAATTAATGTTTCCCAGCAGAAAGATTTTTTCAAAAAGAAAGTTGAACTCGAAATTGAAAGAGAAGACCTTGCGCAAAGACTCGATTATATCAGCCGGTTTGCAAACGATATAATCTGGCTGCAAGATGAAAAAGGATATTTTGTTGATGTGAATGAAAAAGCAATTTCTACTTACGGATATTCAAGAGAAGAATTTTTAAGAACGAGTGCCGCAGATTTACGAACGGAAAAATTCCGTGTGAAAACAGAAATAGATTTGAATGAAACTATCGAAAAAGGCGGCGGAATATTCGAGACGGAACATGTTAAAAAAGACGGCACAGTTCTCCCGGTCGAAATCAGCTCGCGTTCAATTATACTGAAAGGGAAAAAATATTATCAAAGTATTGTCCGTGATATCAGCGAGAGGAAAAATTTCGAAAGAAATATTATTAACCTCAACCGTGTGTACGCACTGTTAAGCAATACCAACGAAGCGATTGTAAAGCTGCGCGATAAACAAGAACTGTTCGATAAAATATGCAGCATTGCCGTTGAGAACGGAAAGTTTATCAGTTCGGTAATTTTTCTTGTTAATGATAAAGGCAGAACTCTCGAAGTTAAATCCGGCTTCGGTCCGCTGGTAAATGATCTGGATCGTCATGAAATTAAAATTGATGCCGACACTTCATTTATTTCGCCGAGTGCCAAAGCGGCTTCTGCCGGTAAACCGAATATTTGCAACGATATCGAAAAAGATAAACTCTACGAAAAATGGTACATGTTGTTGAAAAACCACGATGTAAATTCTTGCGGCTCGTTCCCGTTCAAAATTAAAAATAAAACTGCCGGGGTTTTTAGTGTTTATTCAAACCAAAAAAATTTTTTTAGTAATCAGGAGACGAATCTTTTTGAAGAACTCACAAACGATATTTCGTTTGCTCTCGAATTTTTGGATAACGAGGAAGAAAGACAACAAATAGTTGCAAGTCTGGCTGAATCGGAAATGAAATACAGATTGATGTTCGAATCCAATCCGTACCCGATGTGGGTTTACGATATCGAAACACTTGCTTTCTTGGAAGTTAATGATTCTGCGGTATCGCAGTACGGGTACTCGAAAGAAGAATTTTTATCGATGACGCTTAAAGATATCAGACCGGTTGAAGATATCGAACTGCTGATGAATAATATTTCGCAGAACAACGGCGGCAGAGAAGTATCCGGGCACTGGCGGCACAAAAAGAGCAGCGGAGAAATTATTTTTGTTGATATCATTTCTCACTCAATCTATTATCAAAAGAAAAAAGCGCGGCTGGTTCTATCGGTTGATGTTACCGAAAAAGTCGATGCCGAAAAATCGAAAGAGTTATTGACGTTTGAACGCGATAAACTTTTGAAACGTCTGCAGCTTCAGTTTGATACGATGCCGATCGGATTAATTGCGGTTGGTAAAGATTCCAAAATTGTAGAATGGAACCCGGCGGCGGAAAAAATTTACGGCTACACAAAAGATGAAGCCGCCGGTAAAAAAATGATGGGATTTATAATTGACCGCTCGGAAAAGAAATTCTTTGAATCATTTACGAGGCAGATTGCAAACAGCGATAAAACCGAAAGCAGTATTCAAAATAACATAGCAAAAGACGGGCGGCGCATTCTTATTGAAGGTTACTTCACCGCATTGAGAGACGATAACGGCGAATATCTCGGTTACATGGCTATGATGCGCGATATTACCGAAATCAAAAAAGCCGAAGAAGAATTATTGAAATCCCGCGAAGATTTTAGAGCACTTGCCGGCTATTTGCAAAAATCCCGCGAAGAAGAACGGCTTATGATTGCCCGCGAAATTCACGATGAAGTAGGACAGGTGCTTACTTCTTTGAAGATGAATCTCTCATTGCTGAATAGGGAAGTTGAAGCAACAAAAGAAAATATCAACGCACGGTCTGTAGGCGATGAATTGAAATCGATGTCGGGAATAATCGATCGGTCGGTTGTGAAGATCAGAAAATTGATAATGCAATTGCGCCCGGAAATATTGGATAAACTCGGATTGGTTCCGGCAATCGAATGGCAGATAAACGAGTTTGAGGAAACATCGGGGTTGAGATGTACTTTCAAAGAAAATTTTGAGGACGAAGAAGAAATCGATAAAGAAATCTCGCTTGTAATCTTCAGGGTTTTTCAGGAAGCGTTGACAAATATTCTGCGTCATGCAAAAGCAACAACGGTTGATGTCGAACTTTTGAATTCGCTGAAGGCAATCAGTTTAATTGTTGTCGATAACGGGATCGGTATCAAGCCGAAAAGTACTGAAGAACCGAAATCGTTCGGTTTGCTTGGAATGCAAGAGAGAGCGTTCCTGGTAGGCGGCTATGTCAATATTCAAAGTGAAGAAGGGAAAGGAACAAAAATTATTCTGGAGATTCCGAAAGGAAACGGTTCTTGATCAATTTTAATTGTTCTGAAAATCTTTTGCGCCGCCAATTCTTGCAAAGTATTTTACAATCGGTTCAATCAGTTTAACGGCGCGTTTGTTTGTGAAGAGAGCGAACTCTTCTCTTTTATAAATTCGCGCAAGCGATCTGACCGTATCGGTAATAATGCTCGTAAGATTTGTTTGATGTGTTATCAATTCAACCGGCATAAGAAAAATCGTATCGAAGACGGAAGCTTCCACAACAGAAAATAATTCCTTGTAGCTCAGATCTTCCAGTCTAAGTTCCTTCATCATCAATCCGGCTCTCTGCCTCTGCCGCAGTTCGAATTTCATTCTTTCGAGAAGCATCGAAAGAGCCGCTTCGGTTGTAATTCTTATTTCGATCATATATAATTCGCTGCGAGGCTGTCTCAGAAGTAAATCTTTTTTAAAAATAGCACGCGGATAATCCGCCAACGAGCGGCGGGCAAGCCACGCCAAAAGGATGGCGGGCAAGCCACGCCAAAAGGATGGCGGGCAAGCCACGCCAAAAGGATGGCGGGCAAGCCACGCCAAAAGGATGGCGGGCAAGCTCTGATTTAAACAGCTTGTCCGGCTTCGACGGAGATTACCGCTGATTTTTTAATTGAACTATTACTTCTGAGCACCTCTTTAAAAAATTTATTTTAAGCAACACTTTCCATTTGCAAAACAGAAGTAACTTTGTGCGCCGCATCGTGCAGAGTCATCGCTACTTCAAAATTTAACCCGGAATTTTCGAGCATCTCTTTTGCAAGCTCCGCATTCGTTCCTTCGAGGCGGATAACTACCGGCACTGCAACATGAACTTCTTTCACGGCATCGATAACGCCTTGTGCAACGCGGTCGCATCTAACTATGCCGCCGAAAATATTTATCAACACAGCTTTTACATTCGGGTCTGCCAAAATAATTTTGAATCCGTTTGCAACAGTTTCTTTATTTGCGCTGCCGCCCACATCCAAAAAGTTTGCTGGCTCGCCGCCGGCAAGTTTAATAATATCCATCGTTGCCATTGCAAGTCCGGCGCCGTTAACCATGCAGCCAACGTTGCCGTCGAGTTTGATGTAATTGAGATTATGTTTTGATGCTTCAATTTCGAGCGGCTCTTCTTCATCGAGATCGCGGTAAGCGGAAATTTCCGGATGGCGGTAGAGCGCGTTGTCGTCAAAATTCATTTTTGCATCGAGTGCAACAATTCTATCATCGTTTGTAACTATCAGCGGATTAATTTCAAGAAGCGAAGAATCTGTTGCTTCGTACGCCTTGTATAATTTTTGAATGAAGCCGACAAAACTTTTAAAAGCTGCGCCTTCCAATCCCAAACCGAAAGCAAGTTCTCTCGCTTGAAATCCTTGCAAACCTACGGCGGGTTCTACCCAAACCTTCAGAATTTTTTCCGGAGTTTCGGCGGCAACTTTTTCTATTTCTACTCCGCCTTCGGTCGATGCCATGATTACATTTTTCGAAACAGCGCGGTCGAGGAGTATTCCGAGGTATAATTCTTTTTTATAATCCAATCCTTCCGTAATGAAAAGTGTTTTTACAATTTTTCCTTCCGGACCGGTTTGATGTGTGATCAACAAATTGCCAAGCATCTTTGATGCATACTCTTTTGCTTTTTCTGCCGAAGTAGTAAACTTAACTCCGCCTTCAAGAACAAGTTCGTTTCCATTGAGCGGATTATAAAGTTTTCCTTTGCCTCTTCCGCCGGCGTGTATTTGAGATTTTACAACGTATTGATTAATTCCTCTTGATTGCAGTCCGGCAATCGCGGAATCAAATTCCGATAAGTCTTTGATGGCAACACCGTCTTGTACCGGTACGCCGAATTTTTTGAGAAGCTCCTTCGCCTGAAACTCGTGTATTTTCATGATCAACCTTCGATGGTTTTTTGTATTCGGTAATTAATGTGCATCGAAAAATTACGGCATTTGGAGTAGAGATTCAATTTGGTCTTGGCGTGTTCATCTTTGTTTTATTGGCAGATGAAGTTTTACTAATTGCGGCTAAAGCCGTTTTAATTTTTTAAATATATTCCACGAGATATCACTGCTTTGCGGGATTCCGTTTACACGGAAAATCTCGTGGCAATTTTCTTCCGATGTACAATTGCCGCTATCCCGCTAATCAGCGGGCAAGCCCAGCCTTCGGCGGGCAAGCTTTAGATAGTAGATTTTATATACAGTCCCTCTCAATCAGGACTTTAGCCCCAGTTTGTGTAACTACGATATGTGAATATGAACTCAGGTGATTTATTGCGTGTTATATCGTATATTTTATCCGAATTTGAAGAGGGTCGAAGATGAACAAGAAACAAAAAGTAATTTTGCTTGTAGCTGCCACAGTTGTAATCCTATCATTAATTGTGTGGCAGATTTACGGCGGAGAAATTTTTACAAAGACGCAAGTGCTTGTCGAAACCAAAGATGAGCTGTTCGGCTGGACTGAAAAAAAATGGGAAGATAAATTTATTTGGGGATTGGATTTGAGTTTGATGATCAGCGGCGCATCGGTTTTTATCGGCAGCGTTTTACTTTTTGTTTTCAGAAATAAGAGGATTGAATAAGTATGGAAAATGTAAAATGGAAGATGGCAAATGTAAGAACGACAAATAAAACGCAAATTCATTTTCCCATTTCCCATTACCCACTACTAACTATCAACGAATAAACTGAGGAGTAACGATGCATAAATCAATCAAAATATTTTTTGTACTCGCTGCATTTGCCGGAATAATTTCCGCACAAGGATTTAAAGTGAAAACAGCCGGCGTGCAGACTTTTAACTTTGCAGATGAAAGAGGAAGAAACCATGTTTCTTTTTTCAGCACTGCGCCGCTTGAAGATATTACGGGTACTGCAAGCGGAGTTTCCGGAACGGTTTCTTTCGATCCGGCAAATTTTGCAAAAACATTAAAAGGGAAAATCGGCGTTAAAGTTGCAACGATGAACACCGGCATTGAATTGCGCAACGAGCATCTGCGCGGACCGAATTGGTTTGACGCCGGGAACTATCCCGATGTTACTTTTGAGATTAAATCCGTTTCCGATTTGAAACAAGCCGGCGACAACAAAATAGAATTCAAGGTGGAAGGTGATTTTACATTCCACGGTGTAACCAAAGAAATTACTGCGGATGCAGAAGCAGCATATCTCGAAGAAAACGAGCAGACACAAAAACGCGCGCCGGGTGATCTGCTTGGCGTGCGTGCAAAATTTTATGTCAAACTTTCCGATTACGATGTTGATAATCAATTGATCGGCAGCAAAGTTGCCGAGGATATTGAAGTGAGTGTTAATATGGTCGGCTCGAACAAAATGTAAAAAATTTTTTGTAGCGGTCACATATTTTTAGCATAACATATTGCAGAGACGTTGCATGTTTACCCGTCCGTAAGGCGGGCAGCGTCTCTACGTTGTGAATTGCGTACTCAATTGCCGTTGATGAATTAAACGGATTAGAGATTCCATCCCGATTAACAATATTATTTGAAAGAACTTTTCACCATCTGCTTATGCAAAGCGGCAAAGATTTTTTTTGCCCTCGTGCTTGCCCGGCGGTTTATTGACGGGATTTTTTACTTACCTGTCCGGCGTTCTTTACGGGATTAATTATTTTCTTTCAGAAGAAGTTATAATCCCGACGAGTCGGGATTATTTGTCGTCATAGCGACAATTAGCTTTTTCGTTTTCAAGAGAACCGTGCCGCATTCTTGCCTTACGCAAATTATTTTACAGACTCAACCGACGCTCTTTATCGGAAGCCATGATAGATGTTTTGTGCTGTTCTCTTTTGAACAAAGCCAGTGAACAGAAATAAAGACAGTAGAGAATCAGTTGTTAGTAACAGTTATCGAACAGCGGCCAGATAAAATAATTCTCTGATTTTTTGAAATACAAAAATCGGCCGGGGATTTTATTTTCTTCTTGACTTTTTTCCTTTAATAGAAGTTATGTGGCGTTTACTATTTTAATTTCGTATCTAAACTTTTAAGAAACTCTTCCGCTGTCATAACATCGATTTTACTACGCTTATAATCTATTTTATTTCTTGTAATAATAAGTGTAATGCCATTATTGACCGCTGTGTAATACTGAATTGCATCCTCAAAATCATTGAATTCAGAATTAAGTGATTGTTCTATTACTCTTTCATCTATTGGTAGAATATTGATGAGAGTTTTAAGTTTTCTTAAACTTTTTAAGGCTACGAAATTTGTGGATAGTTTCTTTAGAAGGTAGTGAAGATTTGCGAAAATAAGTGGAGACGTATAGGCAGTAATTTTATTTTGATTAATTAACGTGAATAATCGAGCTGCGTGAATATAGTGCGGTTCCCTTTCAGCAAGTAAATCTAATATTATATCCGGATCAACAAAAAGTTTAATCATCTGGAATATTTTGCCTCAATATGATTTCTATAAACCTCTTTCATATTAATATGCTCTGGTAACTTAATAATCCCGGAAAGCTCAAGAACATTTGGTGATATTTCAATTTCCGTAGCACTCTCTTTATCAGATATTAAATTGAAATACTTCTCAACCATTACTGAAAGACTCTGTTTATTTCTTTGAGCATATTTTTTAGCACGATCAATGGCTTTTTTATTGAGTTTTAGTGTTAGCTTGGTATTCATATAATCCCTTTTAAATAATACGTAAATAATCTTGCAACAAAATACGTATCGTTAACCCAATTTTCAAGTTCACTATTAGCCATATAACGTAGTTGTTTTTAAGCCGCCGCCTATATTCAACAATGCAACAACTTTCACGCAACTTATTTTTATAAATCAGTATTGTATTGCAATCACACTTTTAAGAACTACCAACTTTGAAAAACTAAACTCGAAAAACACACTACGACCGATTCGAATTTATCTGCCGTAGGCAGAGAGGCGGTCGCCGTTGATGCGCTGGATATTTCCAAAAAGGATTTAGATTATAATAACAATTCTTTTTGGAGGATATATGTATTATTCCGGCATCGATCAACACAAACTTTTTTCCGTCATCACTACTGTTAATGATGATGGTATTATTATCAAACAAGCTGAACTTAAAAACAACGACTTCGACATTCTCAATTACTTTTTCTCCATCGGTAATGAGCATTCTGTTACAGTTGAGACTACAGGCGGTTGGTATTGGATGAATGATCTTCTCTCTTCTCATGGAATCAACCTTAAACTTGCTCATGCTAAATATGTTAAAGCTATTGCATATGCTAAAGTTAAAACCGATAAAGTTGATTCTCATATTCTTGCTCAACTCCTCCGATTAAACTTTATTCCCGAAGCTTACAAAATATCCGACGATGTTCGTCCATTGCGTGATACTCTTCGTGCTCGTCTTCGTCTTTCTCAGAAGAGAACCAGCTGCCTAAACTTTATGAACCGTATGTTGGAAAAGTTTAATATCAACGATTCTTCTCTTCTCTCCGACTTCTACAAACTCCAGTATCAACAGTTTGATAATCAAGAACATTTACTCAAAGAACAAATGCTTACTCTTGAAAAATCTCTCTATCCAACATTAATACCTAATGATGATATTCAAAGATTACTCTGGATACCCGGTATCGGTAAAATGAATGCTTTTACAATACTGCTGGAAGTGGGTGACATTAATCGTTTTGCTGATGTTAAACACTTCTTCTCCTACTGCCGTCTTGTCCCCTCTGCTCGTAACTCAGCTGGTAAGATAAAACAGAAAACATCTAAAGACGGCAACAAATATCTCAAAGCCGTCTTTTCCGATGCAGCTGTTCATGCTCTACAATATTATCCGACTATCAAGAAGTATCATGACTCTAAACTCAGAAGAAAAAAGAAATCCCGCCTTGCGGGACTCATGCTATCATTGCTAAAGAAATTGCTCGAATCGTTTTCTATGTACTTAAGGATAAAACTGACTTCAATAATCATTTTAAGGGAACAGAATTACAAAAGAAAAAATCTTATCAGTGGCCGCGCATTACAAGCCCCGTCGTCTAACTAGTTGCGTTGTTAGCAGACTTCCGCGCTGGAATGGGATGTAATGCGCTTGCCTAATACATATCTGGGATATTCCATTTAATATGGATAACTCTGTTGTTTAGGAGTATGCCCCATAAGCGGTTTGGTTGTCACTTTTTGACAATCCTTCTGATATGATAGGCAATAATTAATATTTTTGTTCAGCTTTTCAAAGAACACTTTTTTCAGAACAACTCTTGAGTTGTTCACTTATATTTTATTGCCTATTGACTTAATCCTTTTTTAAGCGGTTATATACCGTCATCGCCAATGAAGTCCATTAATAAAATCATCCAAAGATTTTTTTACTGCAATAAGTCTTTCCATTGATCCATTAAATAAGCCAACTTTTAAAATGGGGTGTTCTGATTTCAATTTATCCATTTCTTTCTGAAATACAATTGAAGCTGTGTTATCTGGAGAGTAAATTCTATTGCGCCACCCAAATGACCCGGCAGGTGCCCAAAAACCATAATTTCCCGTTTCAGTAATATCCGCATAAATTAAAGCGAGCACATATTCAAATTTGTCGAAAAGACTATAGAACTTATTTTTGTCCAAAATATAGTCAGCGAAAAATGGTTGGAAGAATGAAGCTAGATAGTCATTAAAGGGAGTATAATTCTGCTTATTTCTTCCAGGTAACATTACAGCAACATCTTTTTCCATAACCGTGTAAGTTAGAATCTTATCTACAAGTGGTTCGTGTGGGTGTTCGAATGTCACTAAAATATCAACCAAAATAGATTTCAGATAATCATATTTATTATTTGCTAAGGATGATATACCAGCAGCATACATAAGAAGTAGTGCGGGATATTTTTTTAGATTGATATATACTACCAAACCACCTTCAATTGAATTAGAATTTGCAACTGATTCAATACATTTGATGATATATGATAGATGTGATGTATTTCCCCAATATGAAACAGTAATAATTGTATTCAGTAATATTTCTATCTTGGATTCATAAATTGAAACTCTTCGAAGAAATTCTTCTTGAGAAAAATTACCTTGTGCTGAAAATGAACCCGAAGATAAATCGAAAATGATTTTCTTCGTTTCAGAAAAAATAAGATCGTGAAGATTAATATTGTATTTAGAATCTGATAGATATTTTTTCGAAGTAGCTATTGCAATTTTGGAAGAAATTGGATGTTGTTTTTCTACCTCGATTAATGATTTTGTCTTCTCGAGTAGTTCAGTGAAGAAAATATCAGCAACGGTATTACTCATTACTTCGGCAGAATGTGATTCAATTAGTTTTTTTGCTGAACTCGAAATAGTGTCTTTGGATACCCAAAAGGTGGTGTATCGTCTGCTTTTACATCTTTCTATTGCACTACGCAAACCAATGTCCCATTCAGCGGACCAGCCACAAACAATTAAACCAAATTCATCAAATATTCTATCAAGTAATTTGATAAACTCATTTTCATATTTTTTTAATTCATTCTCAGTATTACGAATTCTTGTATCTAAATAATCACCATTTATTTTTACAAGAGTGCATTTTGAATGTATTATCGGTTGACTGCCTTTTAGGTTATCTACAGTGCTGATAACATTTGGGACTATATTTTCTTTTTCTAATGCAGTCTCAATCAAACGATCGAAATTAGTAGTAATAATGATCTTTATGAATCCTTCTTTTACAAGTTTTGCTATAGCATTATGAGCTTTTGTAGGAACTTTTAGGCCTTGTTCTCTTTCAGTTTCACTAGGTTCAAAATATTGCTTAAGAAAGTTGCTCCTTTCCGCAGATGTTTTAAAAACTTCATTTAGCAAATCCGAATAATTTGGTGATTTGGAGAATTTTTTAACAAACCATTCCTCGGGGGACGTTTCAATTTTCTCATTGTTCAGCTGGGCAAGTTTTTGGATTAAATCTTGGATTATTTCCCAACCAGTTGGTATTCCAGCTGGGCGAGAAATACCAGAACCCAACAACAAAGCATAAGAGCCTTTATTATTAGCAAAGGAAAATATCATTGATAAAAAAGGATCTATCATTTCTAAACCTTAGGTATATAATGGCGACTTCGACTCACCGGCGGCAAAAGCCGACCGGTGGAGTCGAGAGTTCATCGGCACGCCGAAGGCGTGACGTGAACCAAGTCGCCATTCATCGGACGTTTACGCCGAAGGCGTGTCCGATGAACGACGTTGCGTTTAAGCGGACGCCACAAGGTGTCCGCTACAAATTAAAAGATTTATTGATTGTGTTAGTAAATACATTCAATTTTTCTAAACAAAAAAAACAAACAACAAATACCACGACCGGCTACAGCGTTCCGCTTGAGACGCGGGTTAGGGCATTTTTAATTAACGTTAAGACCGAAATTTTTAGCAACATCTCTCATCAATTCGGCTTTAGTAAATTTAGATTTATACGTGATATTGCAAGAATTACATTTAAATACTATCGAGATGCGAAATGGGAAATTTTTCTTTATAGAATCAATAAGATGTCTATTACATTTCGGGCACAATGGATAGGAGATGAAGCTGGGTGGATATTGCTGAACCCGCACCACTATGAAGTTGAACCCCTCATACTTGAACTTTTCAATAGTCTCGGAGAGATAGGTATTCGGGACTACTTCAAGATTAGTGAGAATAGGAATTTCCTTAGAAATTTGGGAACGCTTGTGGATAATGGCATCCCTATTACTATACCAAGTATCCAAAAAACCATAGCCAGAAATGATGAGCAATAACAAAATGAAAGATAAAACAAGATTGTTGGAGACCAAAAGAATGACAGCGAAAAGAAAGACGGAAACAAAAATAACTTTCGCCGAAGCAATGCTGAATATCTTAGATAAAATATTTTCCATAAGATTATGCCCTAACGTTAAGTGTTTTATCCGAACTTGCCTGTTGCAAGCAGGCTTGAGACAAAAAAATATATGACAGCTTTAACCTACAATTTTATTATCCGTGTATTGATAGCATTTCTTCAATGCCTCAATTTCGGATAAAATACAG